>NZ_FOCV01000166.1 GCF_900110205.1 Rhizobium tibeticum
CCGCCGTTGAGGCGGAGCGTAGTATGGCCAGCCAACGCGACCAGGTCCAGGAGGCACTCCTGCGCGATCTTCAGGCGGCGCGCTACGCCGCCGACCGGGCATTCCGGCAATACGACGCCGCTGATCCTGAGAACCGGCTGGTGGCGTCGGAGCTCGAGGCGCGCTGGAACAAGGCGCTCACACGAGTCGGCGAGATCGAGAATAAGATTGGCAGCCATCAGACAGCGACGCCACAACCATCTCCTCTTTCGACTTCGCAGATGGCAGCGCTTGCGGGGAACCTGCGTGCCGTCTGGACGGCGCCCGCAACCGATGCAAGGCTCAAGAAACGCATCGTGCGCACGCTCATCCATGAAGTGGTCGCCGATCTCGATGATGTGACCTCGGAGATCGTCCTTGTCATCCATTGGGTTGGCGGGGTGCATACCGAGCGACGCCTACCAAAACGACGCCGAGGGCAAAGAAACGCGACCCCCGACGACATCATTGAGGCGGTCCGGCAACTCGTCCTTATTGCCAATGACGACGTGATTGCCGGTGTCCTCAACCGCAATGGACTGACGACCGGCAATGGTAATCGTTGGACACGTGAGCGGGTAACCGCGCTGCGGTCATATCGCAGGATTCCGGTCTTTCGCTCGCAGTCAGACGGGATTGAGCCCTGGCTTAATCTGGGAGATGCCGCGAGATTGCTCGGGGTCGCGCCAAAGACGTTGAGGCTGGCCGCAGAAGCCGGCGAGATCGAAGGCATTCATCCATTGCCAAACGGTCCGTGGGTCTTCAGCCGGTCAAAGCTTACGACGCCAGAAGCACGTCAGATCCTCGTTCGCGCCCGGCAGAACCCTCGGCACCCCTCAGGATCACCACCAGATCAGGAAACCCTATTTCTATCAATGACATAGAAAGATGGGTGTTATGAAACAGGATTGTAATCCTCGATCCATCCGTCGATCTTCCGGAGTGCTGTATCTGCGTCCGGAATGGGTGAGATGCGTATGTAGTCCCGTTTCAGGGTTTTGAC
>NZ_FOCV01000160.1 GCF_900110205.1 Rhizobium tibeticum
CGCGGTGTTGGGACAAGTTCGCGACCCTGCATCGAAAACAGCTCGTCGCCGAAATAGGTGCGCAGTCGCGCGATAGCCGCGCTCATGGCCGGCTGGCTGAGGTTGATGCTGCGCGCCGCTGCGGTCACGCTTCGTTTGGTCATCAGTGCGTCGAGTGCGACGAGGAGATTTAGATCAAGGCCTTTGAAACGCATATCTTCATATGTATCCATAGTAGGGAAGGTCACCATCCGAACGATCAGTTCAGGCCAACATTTTGCCGAATAGACCTCGGCATCACGGCAGGACAGCTCCGACGAAGGAACCCCCACGGCCTCTCGAAGACCTGGCCGAGCTTAAGGCCGCTGAAACCGACAAGCGTCAGTTCGTTCTGTCGAGGTTTCCTGACATGCGCCTACGGATAACCTTCAGGACGTACTTTACGTGCGAAATGGATTGTGGTGCAGCTCGCTCCCCACAGCTTGTAGGGGGAGCGAGCATCTTCTTAGGCGCCAATTTCACCGGCAAACCCTGGCAGGCGGCCACCAGCTGCGGATCAATGATGAGCCAGTCCGCGCCGCCTCATACAGGCCCTCGCTTGGCCTTCTCTTTGCCCGTCGTTGAAAAAATACGAGAGGACCGTGAAAGTCCCTGCCTTTCAGGGCTTGCGTCGGCTTCGTTCCTACGGGCACGCGGGATCGAATCTGCCTCCGGACAGATGATGGCCTCCGGGACCCTGCTTCGTCAGCAGCCTCTTGGGCATACCAGGCGGGCAGATGTCATTGGTGTCGCGCCACTCGAATTTCGGCGGGATCGCGGCGGCCGAGGACGAGGACGCCGCGGACAACCAGTCCGCCACGTTCGGAGTGAGAACATCTGCCGTGGCAGCGACTTCTTTCCGCGATTTTCCTGTTACATCAATGGAATCGCTCCGAATCAGATCAAGGGATGGCCATACTAGTGCCCACCGGTCAGCCCATGCCATGCAAAGTCCGTATCCCATCATGCGCCCCGGGTATGGTTGAAAACTCATTCTAGCGAGATGCAAATCAACAGCATGGTAGACGGTCACAAAGTGGAGTTGCCCCATAAAAACCGGACAGGATCAGATTTCTGTTTGACGGTTTAAGAACTCACGCGGGGATCGATATCCCAAAGCCTTGTGCGGGT
>NZ_FOCV01000157.1 GCF_900110205.1 Rhizobium tibeticum
CTCGGCGACCAAAGACCGGCCCCAACCGCACCTTCAAGGCATCGAGCTCACGATGCCACGCCAGAACCGACCCGGACCAACCCGCAACCGACATTGAACTTCCCTCCCACCAAATGCGGGAAGTGAATCATGATTTCCGCTAAACCGCAACTGTAGTATTAGATAGGGACCGCCTGTCGCTCTCGAAGGTTTTGTCACGTTACTGGCTGCGGTTGTCTGCGTGACGGGTTGGGCGTAGATTTCGGCGATGCAGACACGAGATCCCGTCGCCGCGCCGCGCAAACAATTCGCTACCATCGGCTCGAAGCTTTCGATGCATGGAAAATTGCGGCCGTGTCGCCTGAATATCCACGAGCCGCCGACCTTTCCAGCCAGAGAAACTAACGTGACAACACCTAGTCGGGTAGTGTCGCCTTAACATTTTCGGCGGTATTTACCGGCGGAACCCCTCAATCCAAGTGTCGGTTAACGCTCCATCAGCAACTGGAACGTGTCAATGAGGATCGCCAGAAAAACGCCAGACCCAGTGACGGTCACGCCATTCAGAAATAGCCGGCTTGCCTTGTCGTAGACGACTTTTCTCAGTGATGACGTTTGCAAAAGTAAAGCGAGGGAGCGCAGCTGAAAGACGATACCTATAGTTATGACGACCAACGTCGGCAGGTCGGCAAGTCTCCACGGTATTGGATTGCTGGCCCACTGCGTAAGGAAGCCTAGGGAAAATGAAAGCACCACCCCCACGACGGTAATCGTGCCGTTGCGGAAAAGCGTTTCTATCAGGTGTTCGTCGTCATCGTTGAGATTCATTTCCGGCTCTCCATCCCGGTGACTATCCACGCTTTCGTGTGACAATCAACCGAGAAGTGGCACTCGGTCTTGACCATTGGTCGCACAAGGGCCTCAATAATCGGGCCGAGAACAGCCATCTGCCATTTCGAAAACGGGAACGAACCATGCAAGGCCACCGATCACCAGGCACGTGCAACGGTTCGTCTCCATGCACTCAGCGACCCGCAATTGCTTTTCAGTTCAGTTCCGTCCCGTCGCCGCGCCGCGCAAACAATTCGCTACCATCCGCTCGAAGCCTTCGATGCATGGAAAATTGCGGCCTGTGTCGTCTGAATATCCACGAGCCGCTGACCTTTCCAGCCAGAGAAACTAACGTGACAACACCCTCTCGAAAGCGTCCGGCGGAGGCATTTTCGCTTGGTCGAGAGGCCGATATTATAGGCCGCGTTTCATCTCGTCTGCCATAACGCGTTCTACCACATCCGGAT
>NZ_FOCV01000155.1 GCF_900110205.1 Rhizobium tibeticum
ATGTCATCCGCAAACCTCCGTTTGCGACATAGATTCAGAATTCAACTGATTTGGAAACCGCAAAACGAGTCAGAGACCGCTCACGTTGGTATGACACCTGGTGAGCTATCGTAAGTGGACCTGGCGCGTTCCTCGGTCATGGTCACCATGCCTTCCGATCTTGTCGCGTTACCGATCGGCTTCCAGAGACTCATCTGGAAGCCATGCTCGCGACCAGATCGCTGAACCGTTCGCCCTGAATGCCGACATGACCGCGCAGCAGGCGGCGAGCTTCGTCTCCGTCTCCGGCAAAGATCGCATCGACGATGGCGCAATGTTCCGAAAACGATGTCGCGAGGCGGTTGCGGACGCGCAGTTGAAGGCGCCGGTAAGGGCGCAGGCGCCGGTGCAACTGCGCGCATTGCTGCTCCAGGAAGTCGCTTCGACTCGCCGCATAAATTGCGTTGTGGAATTCCTCATTGTTGTAATAGTAAGCATCGGTGTCACCTGCGCTGGCCGATTGCTCGCATCGACCGTGCGCGGCCATGATCGCTTCGCGTGACGCCGTGTCGAGCCGGCGCGCGGCGAGCGACCCCGCTAGGCCCTCGAGTTCGGCCATGACCTCAAACATTTCATAGATGCGATGCGGCCCCGGATCGATCACGACAGCACCTCGGCGCGGACGGATTTCGATCAGGCCAATGGCGTCGAGCTGCATCAGCGCCTCGCGCACCGGCGTTCTGGAAACTCCGAACCGATTGGCAAGCACCATCTCGTCGAGGCGTGCGCCAGGTGCGAACTCATTGGAAAGAATTGCGTTTTCAATTTCATCGCGGAGCCATCGGCCGACATTTTCGGACATGCGTTCCATTTCCGTCATACACAAAGGTTATTCTTGTATACACGATAATTGACGTCGTGTACGAAACGTGACAGTCTACATACTACCGGTCAAACCCCGGCGAGGGGAAGTGATCTTAAAACGGTCGCACATCCTGCTCGACCATCCAGAAGAGAGGAGAACGGCATGTCTGAGACTTCCTTCTTCACCGACATGATACAGAGCATCACGGATCGTGGACGCCAACTTCTGTTTTCCGGCTCGCGCACCACTCAAATCGCGGCTGAAGTCGATCTCCAAACGCTCTGTGAAATGCTGCTCTCGAGCCGGGGCGAAGCTTCAGGCATGGCCATTGCTGCTGAAATACTCGAGCGGTAGCCCTTCCCGAATTCGCACGCAGTCTGAACCTCGGTCTCGTTCCAGTGCTCGACGAGTTGAGCGGCGAACGTGAGATCTGGATGTCGGCACA
>NZ_FOCV01000154.1 GCF_900110205.1 Rhizobium tibeticum
TTAGCAATTCGGCTGCCCTTTGCAGTTCGCTAAAGTCGTGCCCTTTGGACTGCACGGAAGCTGCGACTCTATGCAACCGAAGGGACACATTCAAAAGATTTAAAAAAAGCGGTCCAATAAGGAAGAGAGCCCCCCCCTATATAAGCCTCATTTCGTCAGTGCATCCACCACACAATCAACTCTCCTCATTCTATATAAACTACACTCTTATCTTCCATCATACCTTCACCATGGCAGACAACTATCCAACCTACACGCGCCCCAACTTTGACAGCATCTGCCTGACGGGGTTGCCCAAAGACAAGCTCCACGATGGCCTTAAGAAGGCAGTCAAAAAATATAGTGCTCACCTCAAGCGGGTCATGACGGCTCAGGTCCAGTGGCTGGCTGAGGCGCGGGCTCATGAACAAGCTGCGGGACTTCCTCCAAGAAATTTTGGCGGACTCGAAACGGTGCCCTGTATGACCAAAACTCCAATGTTTGGCTATAGGGAATCGATCGAGCTTGAACGCATCCCTGCAGATCCCGCCCTCTTGTATGCCTTTTTGCCCACAGAGCAAGTACAAGCCTGTGTTGAAAACAGGAACTTCGAAGCAGTCTCAAGTAAATATTTTCCTGGGGTGGTGCTGGCATTTGACCTCTGTCCCTACGATCCGTGGATCTCTTCTAAATCTGTAAGTAGTACGTACCACAAGAGACGGTGCAATTTAGTGGAGCGTGAAGAATTGCAGTCTTTCCTCGCTATCTTTCCCACTGACCGCTTCACTGCAGAAGGAGACGGTGTATGGACCCGCTGTATAACAAGAGGGCACTTCGACATCGTGGCCCATGGAGAGATGATTTGGGGCGGCCCCCCTAACACTGACTGGCCGAGTGCATCTGGTTGGGTTTAGTGGCGTCAGTCTAGCAGCCAACACGGGGTGCTGGTCCTGGTCCTCATCGCAATGTTTACGTCCGTCTCGTTTGCTTGTTATAGTATTTGTGTTAGCGTTGTTGTTATTTATCTTTTTTGTTGTTATTTCTCCTTTTTGCGCCCATGGCGTCATGTTGTTGTACTGTTCGTTGAATTCAATCAAAAGCCAGGCCAGTTTTCATGTATATATTATTCCTTCTTGCATTTAGTCCTTTTTTTACGAACGACTGCACGTACAATTATCTGCACTAAAGAATCAGCACCAAGACAATCATAATATTGTCTACTTCATGCATAACACAACGCATAACCTAATATCGCCAAATTCGTATAC
>NZ_FOCV01000153.1 GCF_900110205.1 Rhizobium tibeticum
CGCCATGGCGCAGTGGAAAGCCGTGACCGCTGCAATTGCCTGAGTTTACCGACAAGCGACTTTTCGGCCGTTGATCAAACAACGTGACATCGCCGATTTTAGGTGCAGTTACCTTCCCCGGACTTCGGGAGGGCGGCTTTTGAGTTCTTCACGCGCAATATTGAGGGTATCACTTATAGTCTGTTGCAAAGGCCTTGCTGAGCGCATCTTCTCAAGGTCGCTGCCTTGACTAAAGCTGATATTGCTTCGTATTGAACTTTCGACATCTGCCAGACGCTCATCTACAGTTGGCTTTTGAGTGGAGCGCCAAGTTGCCTTCTCGTTCTCATCCTGCCCACGCAACCAGTCATAGTATTCCTTCATCGATTGAATGAGCCCGGCCATGTCAGGATTATTGATCACGGTATCAAGCATCCTTGCCTTGAGGCTATCTTCCATGTGAGGCAATGCCTTGAACAAGGCAGAAGTGCCATTGAAGTTTTCATCGCTTGGCAACCCATCGGTAAACGGGGTGGAAAAGTGCTCAAGCATTTTTTCGACAAGACGTCGACGATCATCCGAACTGAAATCGCCGACATGGGGCGCAACGTAGTCAAGCGCGTGACCTCGATCGTACGGCTCTGCAATATTCAATATATGATCTACGAGAGCCGATTTTCGCTGCGCTGTTTGCAGCTTTAAAGATCCTCCGATTGCATCAATTCTCTCCCCCGCCAGCGCGTAGTCCCTTGGCAAGGCTGGAAGAAATTCAGGATATTCAGAGAATCCTTCTGTGGGAACTGCGTGCTCATATAGGGCCTTGCTTGCTGCGCCAAGCCTATTGATTTGTCGGTGAAATCTTCCTCCAGCACTACGGTCAACACTCTCTTTCACCAATTTATTAGAAAGCTTAAGGTTTGAGATATTCCTTGCGGTCTCAACAGGATCGTTAGTGACTATGCCATCCACGATTCGGGAGATCAAATCGTCGTTCATCACGCGATGAAAGGGCGACACCTCTTTTTCTAAAGGTGGACGCTGCGTCTGTGAATCGGATTCATTATTCTGCATATATCTCACTCCGCGAAAATCTAGTGATGCGACAACAATATCAAAGATGACCGCTGGCTTATAAAAAATAACGTTTCAATTGAAACTTCTATCTGCGGTCATGCAGCGGTGTCCGATTCGACAGGATTCGGCTGTTGAACTGCAAATTGAAGGCTGGACGCTGGAGTTCAAGCCAGCAAAACGGCGATGTCACGTTGTTTGATCAACGGCCGAAAAGTCGCTTGTCGGTAAACTCAGGCAATTGCAGCGGTCACGGCTTTCCACTGCGCCATGGCG
>NZ_FOCV01000151.1 GCF_900110205.1 Rhizobium tibeticum
TGCTCCAGGAACACATCGCTCCCGCGCATCGAACCGCCTCGCCAAGGCGGATGTAGTCTATCTTTGGCCTAGCTATTTCAGCAGCCTGCTAGTCTTACTGAGTCACAAAATCCGGGGATTCGGGCTGGGCAATGATGTGCTAGCGTAAGCGATTCGTGGTCAGTAGGAGAAAGCTGAGATGAATGGCGTGAGCATGGGAAGTGAAGCAGCCTTTGCGGATTATGTCCATAGGCTGGTCGATGTGTTCGGCCACGCCGATCGGGCGGAGCCGCTCAACGATTACTGCCTCGGACTAATGCTGCCGGTGGACCGCAAGAGTGTCGAGCCTCTGGCAGCGGTGACACGCGCCAAATTCGATCGCCACCGTCAGGCGGCACGTGACCGTCGCACTCAGTAGCAGCCTTCACCGATGTCCATGCTGCACCAGGACAATGCCTGCTAAAATCCACAAACTTGTGACGCAGTAAGACTAGATGTTTAGTCCCGGCATTTGGTAGAGCGGATCGAGGGTGAAGCGTTCGGGCTGTGAAGCCCATGCCTTGCAAATGAACTCGTAGGGTGTGAGACCCTTCAGAATCTTGAGTCTGCGGCCGAAGTTGTAAGCGGCGACGAAGTCGGCGAGGTGCTGGCGCAGTTGATCGTGGATTTCATAGTAGAAGCGTCTGACGGTGGCGTCCTTGATGGTTCGGTTCATTCTCTCAACCTGACCGTTGGTCCACGGATGCTTGGCCTTGGTGGTGCGGTGCTCGATATCGCTGGTGGCGCAGGTGTATTCGAAGGCATGGGCCCGGAAACGTTCGCCATTGACGATCGCCTCTTTGATCAGCGGCACAGCGGACCCTCCGGCGCCGGGCGTAGTGAACTGAATCCCGTAGCACCTACGGAAGGAATGTATAGTGGCAGCCGAGACAGCGGTGCAGCGACGACCGCGTAAGATGCGGGATTGTCGGCTGCAGCGCATAGAGGCAGTCATCGAGCGGTAGCAGCGTGTAGCGCCGGAAGGCGACAATAACTGCTTCTTCCTCGACAGAGAGGACCGTCGATCTCGGTTCCTTCGGGCCGGTCGGCAGGTCTGCGACGGAGGTCCGCTTCCGCCACTTGGCGACGGTCTTCTGATTGATCCCGTAGCGCTTCGAGAGCGCCCTCAGGCTCTCTTGACTATGTTGTATCGCTCGGCGGACTGCCTCTGTCGTCGTGGCGCTCCCATGAAGAACCTGGCCCATAGTGCATCCTTTGATTCGGAAGACAAAAATGCCCCATCAAAGCCTGGGATCAAACATTGTCTTATGACTATCCGTTCCAATCGTGGAGTTGCCCCATAAAAACCGGACAGGATCAGATTTCTGTTTGACGGTTTAAGAACTCACGCGGGGATCGATATCCCAAAGCCTTGTGCGGGT
>NZ_FOCV01000148.1 GCF_900110205.1 Rhizobium tibeticum
TGTGGATGCCAGCCGTTTTGCAAGCAAGATTTAAAACTTTTGAACACGTGATCGAGTGCGGTCTTGTGTAAGGCCTTTATATGCGGTCCTTGAAGTGCCGCGGGCCGGTATGGTGATACGCGAGTCAGGTCCGAATCTTGAAAGCGAGCTCGAAGCTCGAAGCGTCATTCTGGTTTGCTGACCCCGATCTTATCGATCATTTGCCCATGCAGTTCTTGTCTTCCTCACGTCTCCCATAGACCGGCTTCAAGTGCTCCGCTTCATGCAGGCACTGTCGCCGGATTCCGGTAATCCATCTGCTTCGTCAGCATGGCCCAGATACCACGCGCCATCTTGTTGGCCAGGGCAATCGCTACCAGTATGCGTGGCTTCTTGGCCAGCATACGGCCAAGCCAACTATCGTTTGGCGCACCCTTTCGTGACGCCCATCGAACCACGGCCATGGCTCCGATGATGAGCAACCTTCGAATATCTTGCTGGCCCATCTTCGAGATTTTTCCTAGACGCTGCTTGCCACCGCTCGAATTCTGTAGCGGCACCAGACCAAGCCAAGCAGCAAAATCCCGGCCACGTTTGAACACCTCCATCGGAGGCGCGAACGTTTCAATCGCCAGAGCGGTGATTGGGCCTACGCCCGGCATTGTGCGCAGACGTCGTGTTGTCTCGGCCTTGTTGGATAAACCATCTATCTTCTCGCCAAGCGAGTCCACGCGATCCGTTATTTGCCAGATGTGCTCCAGCAGATCGCGGCATATTGTGCGGACCAGATCAGGCATGTGAGCGGCCTCGTCCGCCAGAATACTTTCAAGCCTGCTCAGATAGCCTATTCCATGCGGCGCGATGTGGCCGAACTCATAAAGGTGCGCGCGTAGGATGTTTACCAATTCGGTTCGCTGACTGACCAGCTGCTCGCGGTGCGAAACATAATCGCCCGAGACTGTTGCTCCTCCGTCTTTGCCTCGACAAAGCGCATCGTCGGCCGCTGTGCAGCCTCAACAATGGCCTCTGCATCGGCGGCGTCGTTCTTGTGCCGTTTGAGAAATGGCTTCACATACCGAGGCGCGATCAGTTTTGGCTCGTGACCCAATCTCACCATCTCGCGAGCCCAATAGTGCGAGCCGGCGCATGCCTCCATCGCGACGATGCAGGAGGGCTGAGCAGCAATGAACTTGCGGAATAATGGGCGCGCCAACTTCTTACGAAATAAAACAGAACCGTCAGCCGCTGCTCCGTGCAGCTGAAATACATTCTTTGCCAGATCAACGCCAATGATGGTAACCGTCTTCATGAAGACTGCCTTTCGCTTGAGTGGTGTTTACGCCAAGACTTTTATGCCGCCGGAGAAGGCTGGCATCCACCCCATCTTGAGACTATGGCGTCGATGAGCCATGATCCGCAAATCAGTCTGCCCGCTGTGGCACGCTGATATCCC
>NZ_FOCV01000147.1 GCF_900110205.1 Rhizobium tibeticum
ATTGCCGGCGCCTGATGAGCGTTCCCGGCGTCGGCCCGCTAATCTCCACGGCGATGGTGGCGGCGTTCGGAACGGGCGAGGCTTTCGAGTGGGGCCGCGCTTCGGCGCCTGCCGCGCCAGTACAGTACCGGCGGCCGATCGGTTCTGGGAAATCAAGCGCCCGCCTCGATACTTCCTGTCGATGCTCTACCGCTCTCCGAAGGGTGAATTGCACCTTGCGCCGACGCCGCGAGCCTTGGAGAAACCGGCCATGAACTAGCGTCAGATCGCTCGTTTTCGTTTCGGATGATCGGCGAGTGGGGGAAAATTGCGCTCGAGGAAGGGGCACTCAAAGGAGTGGCCCGCGATTGCCGTCGAGGACCTGCCGGCGATCGGATTTTGAGCGGTCGCAAAACGGCAAAGGGTCGCATCAACCGAGAGCAAGCTGCAGCCGCGGCCGCCGGGCTTCATCGCAATCTCTGCCGGCGAACGGCAGGGCGGCGGCTTTTTTTGGCCGCATGCGGCGAGGGCTGGATGTCGGTTTTCGCGCGCGGCGGCGCAGGGACGATGGCCGGCGTTGGAGCGCAAGCACGGCCGGATCAGCGCTTTGGTTTCGGCGCCGAAAAAGTTGGAGGGGAGGGACATGGGAATGGAAGCTCCTTTGCATGCCAGCGTTGTCGATCGAATGGGCCACTAGGACCGTTCGGCCGTCCAGCAACAGCATTGCCGAACGATTTTCCCTGCACCTGGCGTTACTTCCTCGCGAGACAAAATCGCCCGTCAATACCGTCCTCCGCTAACGCTGCGTCCCTACGGGTGCAGGCTCCTGCCTGAGCCGGTCCTCTGTCGTGTCATCGACAACGCAAGCAAAGGAGATACCGCGATGTCCGACCTCGTGAACTTCATCCAGATCGACGACGAAACCAACACGCTGACCGGCAATCTCGCCACACTCACCTTCGATATCGACATCACCGGCGCGGCGGTCGAAAGCACGAACCCGAAGGCCCCGGTTCGCAGCTCGCTGGCCGTGCTGCCTTTGCGATACAGCCGCGCATCCGGATCGCTCGTGTGCACGTGCGTGTGGTTGCTGCGCGATTGTCCGCGGAAGTCGCTGCGGTCCTCGTCATCGCCGTCCTTGCGCTTGAAACGCTTGTGCCCGGCCCAGGCCTGGATCAACGTGCCATCCACACTGAAATGTTCGCCCGGCAACCAGCACCTGCTCCATCAATTGCCGGCGCAATGCTGGGGCGACCGCCTTTGGCACTGCAGGCGTACATGCCAGAAAACAAGCCATCTAGCCGCACCAGCGCTTCGTTGGCCATCAGCCGGATCGGGCGCAGTGGATGATCGGCTGGAACGAAATCCTCCAACCGCTTCATCGTGAACAGCTGCTCCAGGAACACATCGCTCCCGCGCATCGAACCGCCTCGCCAAGGCGGATGTAGTCTATCTTTGGCCTAGCTATTTCAGCAGCCTGCTAGTCT
>NZ_FOCV01000145.1 GCF_900110205.1 Rhizobium tibeticum
GGAATGCGTGATTGGGCGCACCGGTTTTGATTAGCGCTCGTTGGTATTAGAGTGTCATTCCGCCCCCAGCCGGAACCGACCCCATGTTGCGCGCCATCGCCTCGCGTAATTGGTCGGGTTGCGCCATGAAGCGCGCCGCCAGGGTGCTGGCAGCGCCCATGATCTGACCGCCACGCTGCAGCGACATGATCTCGGACAGCCGCCCGGCCTTGTAATGACCGGTCTCACGATCAATGGCCGGCGTGGCCGTCTACGGTTGCCGGCGGCAACGCCGAGGCGCAATACATTTTTCGTAGCGGTTTTCGGGCTACCCGTTCGTTGGGCCTATTAATGCAGCACACCCTGAAGCTTATCGCCCCCCGTATGAGCGTTCTCTGCTTCTCGAGGAAGACGCCAGTTCCACTCGTGCGTTACTGGGGGCCGTGAGGCGGTCCAGTAAAGCCTGCCGGTCGGCGACGAGGGTGTCGAGGTGCAGCGGCTGGCTCCCGGGCCGTTCTCCTTCAGCCAATCGCGCGGCCAGCGCCCTGGTGGCGTCCACGACAAATACCCCGCAATCGTAGCCGTTGTCCTGCTGGGCCATCCGCACTCGATCCAAGCGGGCGCCCAGACGTGCTGCCAGCCCTTTGGCGTGGGCGCTGTTCAGGGTGCCCGCGGAGTCGTAATGATAGGCGACCGGCTGGTGCCCGCGTAGATCGACAAATAGCAGCGACCAGTGGGTTCCCCCACCGTCATCCACGGCATTGCTGATCGGAAGGAACACGAAGCTGGCCGTGCCGCCCTCGATGATGTCGTGGTAATCGGCGGCCGCCTCGGCCGGTTCCAGAGCCACTCGCAAGAAATGGGCCACCACCGGCATCACCAGCCGGGTCCGGGCGGCGATGTCGGGACTGGCCCTGTGCAGCGCCTCGCCAAGCAGTGCGAAATCGGCCGCGATGTGCTCGTCTTCGAGCCAGAGAGGGATTGGCGCGCTCCCGACTAGCAGGTTGTCACCTATATGTTCAGCATCAAAAACCGTGTGGGTGGCTGAATTCAATCTGGTCCCATGCAAATTGGGTGCAGCATTGGAGCGAGATCTGGTCAGCGCATCCATTGTTGCATCGATTCCTGCCAGCTCGTCCTCGGGGAGTTGAGAGGAGGAGAGAGAGGGAGAGAGGAGTCCTTCTTCTCTCTCTCTCCTTTCCTCCTCTCCTTTCCTTCCTCTTCTCCCTTTCCTTCCTCTTCTCCCTTTCTTCTCTTCCCTTCTTCCCTCCTCTTCTTCTCCTTCCCTCTCCTTCCCCTCTCCTCTCTTCCTCTTCTCCCTTTCTTTTTCTTCTCCCTTCCTCTCCCCCTCCCCCCCCTGGGGAGGAGAGAAGAGGAAGAGAGGAGAAGAGGAGGGAGGGGAGGAAGAGAGAGAGGAAGGAGGAGAGAAGAGGAAGAGAGGAGAAGAGGAGAGGAAAGGAAATTCGGGGAAGTCGAACCTTGGTTCTGACGGACTCAGCGCCGACGCCGAATGCTCGCCCTGCATGCCGCCAAGCGCTGCATCGTTGGCCATTC
>NZ_FOCV01000143.1 GCF_900110205.1 Rhizobium tibeticum
TGCCGACGCTGTTAAGCGAAGCGGAAGGCAATACGGTGCATGGCGTAAATCGCAAGCCATGCCCCGATCCCGCGCGGTCGGAGACCCTGTGCATGCCGGGAAGTCTTTCATACGGAAGCAGCGAGATCTCATCAGTGTCCAGTGCGAATGGACTGGACGGGACTGGGAAGGTCGTTGACCATAAGCCAGTCATCGACGCTGATGAGAAGTCGGATACGCCCATAGTACCGCAGAAGTTGCCGAACAAGGGAGATGATCCTGCGGAGGCAATGGAGGGAAGGGGTGTAATCGGAGGGAACGCCTTCGAAACTCCAGCGTGCCGGACACAGAGCCGGATAATACACGCTTCGATGGGGATTGAAGGTGTACGGGAAGCCGCCAAGCGGAACCCGAAGATGCGTTTCACGGCGTTGATGCACCACATCACTCCCGCGCTATTGGTGAAGAGCTTTCATGCGCTTCGCAAGCAGGCGGCGAGCGGAGTGGATGGCGTGACGTGGTACGACTATGAGAAGACCCTCGAAGGGCGCCTGCACGAACTACACCGGGAGATTCAATCCGGTGCATATCGTGCACAACCGTCCCGACGGGTCTACATTCCGAAGAATGACGGAAGACTCCGTCCCCTCGGCATTGCAGCTCTGGAAGAAAAGGTCGTGCAGATGGCCGTATCCACGGTTCTGAACGCGATCTATGAGCAAGACTTCCTCGGCTTCTCATATGGGTTCCGACAAGGAAGAGGACAGCATGACGCGCTGGACGCCTTGTGGGTTGGGATCGATAACCGGAAGATCAACTGGATACTGGATGCAGACATTCGCTCGTTTTACGATGAAATCGATCACGAGTGGATGCTTCGTTTCCTGTCGCATCGAGTTGGTGACCGCCGGCTGATACGTCTGATCCACAAATGGTTGAAAGCGGGCACGATTGAGGATGGCCGTCGCGTCGCATCAACGCGAGGAACTCCTCAGGGCTCTGTAATTAGCCCGGTTCTATCGAATATCTATCTGCATTACGCATTGGATTTATGGGTCCAGCAATGGCGTACTCGAGATGCTAAAGGCGACGTGATCATTGTACGTTATGCCGACGACAGCGTGATTGGGTTCCAGTACGAAGGAGAGGCGCAGCGCTTCCTGCAAGCATTGCGGGAGCGTCTCGCTCAGTTTGGCTTGCAGCTACACCCGGAAAAGACGCGGCTAATACGCTTTGGGCGGTATGCTGCGCGAAACTGCCGGGAGCGTGGTATCAGCAAGCCAGAGACCTTCGACTTTCTGGGATTCACACATTGCTGTGGCAGACGGCGCAATGATGGGGGCTTCAAGATTGTCCGTCTGACGATCAAGAAGCGCATGCGCACGACGCTGGAGGCCATTCGGGGAACGCTAATGCGACGCCGCCATGAACCGGTGGCAGTAGTAGGTCGGTGGTTACGGCAAGTGTTACAGGGGTATTTGAACTACCATGCGGTTCCTGGCAATCTAAGAAGACTGGGTGGGTTCCGCTGGGAAGTTGGTCGCGCTTGGCGACACGCTCTGATGCGTCGAAGCCAGCGAAACCGATTGTCTTGGGATCG
>NZ_FOCV01000138.1 GCF_900110205.1 Rhizobium tibeticum
GGCGGCATCATCTCGGAACAAGGGGGCGGTTAATTCTCGGAATTGGGGGGCGGCACCATTTCGGAATGCGGGGGCGGATTGCGTCGGAATCCGCACTATTGTTCAGATGATTTGCGGCGCGACCTATCCCGGGCTCGCGAAATAGCCGCAGCGCTACACCATTACGGCTGTTCGAAAGCAGATGCTTATTCTGCCCGAAAAGAACATCCGGAATCAAGCCTCCGTGAGCACGTGCCTGCGGCAATGGCGCGCGAAGGCGCTGCGCTATGCGACGTTTCTCGGACATCGATCTTGTGCTCATCCATGGTTACGGTTTCCCGCGCCTCGAGGGCGGTCCGATGCGGGCGTTACGGGATGCGACATGTGTTCAAGCTCTGGAGAGTGCGCGACGTCCCCGGGCGATCTGATATCGGATCGGAACGCCGGGGCCGCGAACCGGACATAATGTGCCATTCAAGCGGCTTGAGCGGCAATGTGCTTTCGGCACGAGCGCGACACCATGCCGCTTCCGACAAGATTGATGATCGATTCGGTCCTTTCCCCAAGAATGGCCGTTTGAGAGAATTCATCAGGCGCAGCATAGGAACAGAGGTTGCTGTTTCGCGGGGTCGCGTAAATTTATAAATCCGATGTCGCCGGCCGTGTCAGTCGGTTTGGCGATGGCCAATGTCCGGCTGCACGTCATCGGTCGGACCGTGTTCCTGCCTCTGCTGCCGTCGCGGTGACACCAGCCGAGCAAGAAGTTTCCAGGGAGACGCCATTTTATTCGACCTCGAATTCTACTCGGCATTCAGGCTGCGAGCAAAAACGTTGGCGGCGGAACGGATCGCCGCCAAGATGTCCATCACGATAAGTATAAGAATGCGGCCAGCGCTTGGCCGAATGCTGTTGATCAACCGAGATTGAGCCGCTTTCGCAGATCCGCATTTTCAGCACGGAGCGTCTCGGCCAGAAGCTTGCGCAGTCTCTGGTTTTCCTCTTCGAGCTGCAGAAGATCCGCAAACTCATCAACTGCCGCCACCGACGGTGCAGTCGCTGCCTCTACAACCTTCGGAGAACGTTTGACAGGCGCACGTTTGCCGCTTGTCGCACCTTCGTCCGACTTCGCCTTGCGTCCTCTCTTCTGCTTTCCAACTGCAGCATTCGAAGCCTCTGCCGGTTGCGCCGAAACTGCGGTTGAGGCCGTTTCAGGCATCGCCTTCCTAGTGCGAGGTTTGCGCTCCTTCTTCGGTACATCAGGTGCCGCTACGGCCGGCGTGTCAGTATCAGTCATCGCATTGTTTTCGTCGGCCATTATGGTCTCCTGTAAAGCCGATGCATTTGTCTCCTGCTCAATCGGCAGTGTCAACAACGCCGTGGCCTGTTCTTCTCCAGCGAAGGACATCTCGCTGCTGCTAGCCTGAGAAGCTCCCGGCAGGACTGGCATTGCCTCGTCCTGCAGATCTTGCGCAACGGACTTGAGATCCATGTCTCCCCAGATCGAGGTCGGATTAGAATTCACTTTTCGCCGACCAGATCTGTACTCGACGGCAAAGCTGCGCTGGACTTTTTTCACTTTCAGAGGCCCTTGGATGTGTCTGCGGTGATGTTTCGGCGACGTCTTCAGCATCGCAACATGCCCTGCAAATAGCAACCACCGCGCCGCCGGTCTAGTCCCTGAATACTCAGCGGGCAACGCGAGCCTAACTAGTGCCCGTGCACAAACGGTAAGCCGCTGAAATTATTGGAGGAATTGCGATATTGCCGCGGGCAAAGCCCGGCGGTTTCAG
>NZ_FOCV01000146.1 GCF_900110205.1 Rhizobium tibeticum
ACCATTTGATCGACAGCTTCGAGAGCGTGCCGTCATCCCTCATGCTCTTGATGGCCGCCGAAACTTTGCCACTGAATTCCTTGTCGCCATGAAGGATTGTAATAGCGGCTGGTGAGACGAAGAGCGGCTCGCCCAACGGCTTCAATGGATACCCGGACTTGATCGCGTTTTCGGCAATGGTTCCATCGGTAACGATCCCGTCGAGACGCGTACCGTCGCCGAGTCGAAGATCGTCAAGCGCGATATTGGTGCTTTGATAAGGCTTCACCTCACCCGCCTTGAACGGATACTGTATCGGCTTGGCGCCGACCCAATTCGGCGTGAAGCTTTGATTGGCATAGGACTCAGACGAGCTGCCTGCAGCAACGCCGATCACCTTGCCGTTTAGGTCGGAGAGCTTAGTCGCTTTGCTATCCTTGTGAACGACGGCGACCGCGGTCTCGTAGAAGTAAAGGGCCGAGAAGTCGAACTTTTCAGCGCGGGCCTGGGTCGGCACCATTTGCCCCATACCAATGTCCCAGCGATTTTCCCACTTCCCTGCCGCGATAAGGTCCCAGCCCGGCGTGACAAATTTTTCTTCCACACCGAGGTATTTTGCTATGCCCTTGGCGACATCGATGTCGTAGCCGTCCAGTTCCTGCTTTTCATTCAGCGACGACATCGGCCCCCAGTCCGTCCCGACCGCCACTGTCAGCGTCTTCTTGGCGAGCACGCGATCAAGTACCTCTCCGGCATGAGCCGAGAGAGAGAAAGCGACTGATGCGGCTGCGAACGATGCCGCTGCTGCAGTCGTGATCATGATCTTATTCATGATGTTCCCCTTCGCTGTGTTTCTTGACCTGAGCACGCCTGCGCACCACGGGCCGATCTGGGCCCGGGATTAACCGCTCAAGCGGGCTGCGCTAGTTCCAAACCTATGCCTATCTCAAGACGGCCGAATTTGCAACAAATGTTTTAATAATTAGTTAATCACTCAAACGTATCATCGTTCGTTGTGCTTCGCTGCGTTTCGTAGGATAGCAAGATGGGCAGGGTTGCCTCTTTCCGAGGCGGTCGAATGCGCCCTGAAGCTCGGCGATCTAAACGGAGCGCCGCCGGAGAGCAGCCGTATGTCGATTTTTCATTGATCGCGAGTGCCGATAAACCCCAGCAATGGTCATGTCATTCGCTTTCAAATGGCCACGATCTGAGGGTTAGCACACCTCAGCGCGCGGGCTTCATCAACGCCGGAAGGCGCCGGTCGAATTCAATGCCTCCGGATTGGCTTCCGCTGGGTAGTGATGGGGTGGACGCCCCCCTCGACGGCATCGATGTGCCAGAATGGTGGTGTTTGACAGCCACCGTAAGAGAGGGAGCGTCCACAATGGAAGTTAACACGATCGGGTTAGACTTGGCGAAGAATGTATTTCAGGCTCATGGAGCGGATGCGGCTGGCGCCATTGTTTTCCGCAAGCAACTGCGACGCG
>NZ_FOCV01000142.1 GCF_900110205.1 Rhizobium tibeticum
CAGACCGTCTGAAAACCCCGTCGGGGATTCCTCACGTTAGACTGCCGTGGTAGCTTTTGCCATGGCGCATCTTTCAGGAACAGACCGCTCTCAATTGCTGCTTCTGCCGGAAGCGGTTGATGATTATGTGGGGCCGGACAATCCGGTTCGCTTCATCGAGGCTTTCGTTGACGGCCTCGATCTCCAAGCCGCCGGGTTCGTGCGGGTGGCGGCGAAGGAGACCGGCCGTCCGGGTTACGACCCAGCCGACCTTTTGAAGCTTTACGTGTACGGGTATATCAACCGTGTGCGTTCCAGCCGGCGACTGGAAGCGGAAACGCGCCGCAACATCGAGGTGATCTGGTTGCTCAGACACCTGAAGCCTGACTTTCGCACCATTGCCGATTTCCGACGGGTCAACCGGTCGGCTTTCCGCCAGGTGTTCCGGGAGTTCGTCATCCTGTGCCGTCAGCTCGACCTGTTCGGTCGTGAGCTTCTGGCCGTCGATGGCACCCGGATCAAGGCGGTGAACAACAAGGATCGCAACTTCACGCGCGGATCGCTCTCGAAGTTCATCCGGGAGGCAGATGAGAAGCTGGCCGATTATATGAAGCGCCTCGACGAGAGCGATGCTGACGAGGAGAAGGCAACCGGCAGTAACGGTTCGGGCGGCGGCATGGCGGAGAAGATCGCGGCGATCAAGGGCAAGCGAGATCGCCACAAGGCGCTGCTGGACGAGTTGGACCGCAGCGGCGAGGACCAGATATCGCTGACCGATCCGGATGCCCGCGCCATGGCGCGTATGACCAAGGTCGGCGTCGGCTACAACATCCAACTCGCCGTCGATGTAAAGCACAAGCTTATCGCCGAGCAGGAGGTGAGCAACCAGGTTCTCGACATGGGGCTTCTTGCACCGACGGTCGAGGCGGCGATGGAAACACTCGGCGTCGATCGGATCGAAGCGGTTGCTGACCGGGGCTACTTCAAGATCGAGGATATCGAGGCCTGCGAGAAAGCGGACATCACCGCCTATGTGCCGAAGCCGATCCGGGGCTCTGCCGTGCGCGAGGGCTTCTTTTCGAAGGAGGAATTCCGCTACGACCCGGACAAGGACATTTTCCTTTGCCCCGGAGATCAGGTGCTCTCGCCCCGGCATTACGGCAAGTCACGCGACAATGTGAAGATCGACTACACCAACCGCGCCGCCTGCAAGGCGTGCCATCTGCGCGAACGCTGCACCAAAAGCTTCCGTCGCGTGTCGCGCCTTGAGAACGAGGCGGTGCTCGACCGCATGGCGGCGCGGCTAGCCGCCCGGCCCGACATTCTCGACCGGCGGCGCGAGAGCGTCGAGCATCCGTTCGGCACGATCAAGCAATGGATGAACCAGGGCGCGTTCCTGATGCGGCGGCTGGAAAACGTCCGCGGGGAGTTCAGCCTGACGGCGCTCGCCTACAACATCAAGAGGGCCATCTCCATCATCGGTGTGCCGGGCCTGATCGCCGCGTTGCGGACATAAAACGCCCCATTTTGCGTTGTTCTCAACCCAAAATAAACGCCACTATGCCCATGAACGCCACCATCGCACCCGAAAACGGAAAAGCTGGAAATTGGACAAAACGCCGCCGTCCACGCCGAAAATCAACTACTTTCCATCATTCGAAGAGTTCTCGGACGGTCTG
>NZ_FOCV01000135.1 GCF_900110205.1 Rhizobium tibeticum
TCCGATCAAAGACCGGCCAGTTTTCGGCACTGAAGATCACTCCCTGGGTCAGCAACTTTGGCATCAAATACCTCGCGATGAACGAGGGGATTTTGATGCCGGCAAAGAGAAGGCTGACCATGAGACATTTGCGACAAATGCTGCGGCTTGCGGCAAGCGGAACGAGCTCGCGTGAGATTGCCGTCGTGTTGGGAATTGCGCGAAGCACGGTGCAGGATAATCTGCAGCGCGCAGCGGCGGTTGGGTTAAACTGGCCCTTGCCTGGGGACCTTACTGACGATGCGCTGGAGAGCAAACTCTTCGCTCGGAATGGCATCAAACAGGGCACGAGAAGGCGGGTCGAGCCCAATTGGTCCGATCTTGCCATCGAGCTCAAGAAGCCCGGCGTTACCATGCTCATCCTGTGGGAGGAGTATCGTGGGTCGCACCCCGACGGTTACGGCTATAGCCGCTTTTGTGAACTCCTGCGTGGTTTCCAACAGCGGCTTTCACCGACGATGCGCCAGGAGCATGCGGCCGGCGACAAGGTGTTCGTCGACTATTCCGGCAAGAAGATCCCGATCGTTGATCGCAAGACCGGTGAGATCCGAGAGGCAGAGATCTTCGTGGCGGTGCTCGGTGCATCGAGCTTCACCTATGCGGAGGCGACCTGGACGCAAACGCTCCCCGACTGGATCGGCTCGCATGTCCGGATGTTTCGCTTCTTCGGCGGCGTTCCCCCGGCTGATCGTTCCCGACAATCTGAAGTCAGGCGTCAGTCGTGCCAGCTTTTACGATCCCGAGATCAACCGCAGCTACGGCATGATGGCCTCTCATTACGGCGTCGGCGTACTTCCAGCACGGCCAAAACGTCCGCGGGATAAATCGAAAGTGGAAAATGGAGTGCGTTTCGCCCAGTCCGCTATTTTGGGGCGGCTGCGCAATCAGACTTTCTTCTCGCTGGCTGAGGCCAATGCCGCCATCAGCCAGGCACTCGATCGCATCAACGATCACGTCATGCGCCGACTGGGTGTCAGTCGCCGGCAACTGTTTGAGAGTGTCGAGCGTGCCGCACTCGCAAGCCTTCCTGTCGAAGACTACGAATTCGCCGAATGGCGTTTGGCCCGTGTCTCGACGGATTACCACGTCGAGTTCAAAACCTTCCTCTATTCCGTGCCGCACAGCCTCATTCGCCAGCAGGTCGATCTGAGGGCGACAGCACGCACCATCGAGATCTTCCACCGCGGCAAGCGCGTCGCCGTCCATCAGCGCCGCTATGGCGGTCCTCGCCATGGAACCGACCCGGATCACATGCCCAGTTCCCACCGGCGCTATGCCGAGTGGACACCGGATCGCTTTCAGCGCTGGGGCGCATCCATCGGCCCCCAGACAGAAGGTCTGGTCATCGCAATCCTTGCCAGTCGTCCGCATCCCGAACAGGGCTTTCGAACATGCCTGGGTGTCCTGCGCCTGTTTCGCGACATCGAACGCAATCGTGCCGAAGCCGTATCAGCACGCGCCGTCGAGATCGGTGGACTGAACTGCAAAAGCATTGCTTCGCTCCTGGCCAACCACAAGGCCGCCCGCCATTCCACCGAGCCAACCGCCATTGTCGATCACGCCAATCTGCGTGGCCCTGATTACTTTCATTGAGGAAACACACCAATGCTGATCAATCCCACCATCGATATGCTGCGCGAACTCGGCCTTTACGGCATGGCCACAGCCTTCCAGGAGCTCGATGCACAATCAGAAGCGCGCGGCCTCGAGCATGGAGAATGGCTTGCCATACTGCTCGAACGCGCGAGGCTACCATGCGCCGCCAGAAGCGTTTCGAAGCCCGCGCCAGGGCCGCAAAACTTCGCCATGACGCGCAGATCGAGAATGCCGACTTCCGTGCTGCACGCGGTCTCGACCGCAATCTGTTCATGGCACTTGCCGGCTGCGACTGGATCAGAAAGCACCACAGCCTCCTCGTCAC
>NZ_FOCV01000133.1 GCF_900110205.1 Rhizobium tibeticum
AGGATGACGAAACGGTCCTGGTTTCGACGACACTTAAGTTCATAACGACGCGTCCTCGGAGGGTTCACTTTCGTTCGTCTTTTGGACATGCACCTGCTCGGATCTCGTCCGAACGTTTCATCCGACGCTCACCACCACGGCTCTTTACCGCAGCAGCTCGGACTGGTTTGAGACCCGCTCCTGAAAGCCGATCCCGGAGGGCCATCCTCCATCATTCACGCAGCTTCACGTTACGGGGTTAGTTCATACTGAACTCCTTCCGTGCCTCTGCAGCACACTCTCATCACAAAACACCCTTGGCTGGGAGCGGATGAAGGCGGTAAGCGCATCGTAGAGAAGCTCGAGCCACCAAGCGATCCGCGTCACCCAGGCGCCGAGCGTGCCGCGATCGATCACCACGCCGCAGGAGGCAAGCATCTGCGCCTGGCGATGCAGCGGCAGATGCCAGGCAAACTTCGAAACGGCGACATGGGCGGCAAAGGCCGTAGTCACCATGCCGCCGTCCATCACACGCGCCGGCGCGGGCGCTTGCACAACAACGCTTTCGCAGGCCCGGCATGCGTAGCGCGGCCGGATCGTCCGTTTGACCCGGACAACAGCCGGCACGATGTCGAGCGCCTCGCTGACATCCGTGCCGATGCAATGCAGGTCGAACGAACAGCAGGGGCAGCTCTTGCTCTCCGGCTCGATGACCTCTTCATACCGGGGAAGGTGCTTGGGCAAACGGCCGATATTGCGGGCTGGCGATCGTCGAGCCGGTGTTGTCCCCTCGGTGACGGGCGCAACATCGTCATTGGCAGCTGCGGGAATGTCGCTGAGGTCGCCAAGGTCGAGCGTCGCCTGCGTCGCGTCGATCGCCGTCATTTTCTCCGACTTCGGCCCAAAGAGCTGGCCCTCCAGGAAGGCAACGCGCGCCTTGAGGTCGGCATTCTCCGCATCGAGCGAGAGAATGATCCGGCTCAATTGGGCGGCATCCTGAGGTAAAGGGTCGGGTCGAAGCGGCATGGCTGACCCTAGCACATGATCCTGAATCTACAAGCAAATCCAATAGGATCAGCCCACTTTCGTCGGCCGCTTTACGACGTTCCGTTTAACCCGAGTCCAGTCGATACCGGCCAGCAAAAGCGAGAACTCTTGGCTACTCATCTGCATCGCGCCATCGCGGATCGGTGGCCAAACGAACTTGCCCGCCTCAAGCCACTTCGTCGCTAGGATCATGCCCGACCCGTCCCAATAAATGCAGCGCAGGCGATCGCACCGCTTGGCGCGGAACACAAACACGTCACCACAGTAGGGATCAGCCGAAAGCGCTGACGCCACCAGCGCAACAAGGCCATTCATGCCGCGCCGGAAGTCGACAGGCTGCGTCGCCACCATGATCTTCACGCCATTCGGCGAAAGTCCGATCACCGGCGTGCTCGCAATGCTGCCACGATCGCCTGCGCCAACTCGGGCGCCACCGAGCCGATCACGGTCATGCGTGCTCCGGCAATCTCGATCTCAATTCGGCCGGAAGCAACGGAAGCGATATCCGACGACGCGCTCTGGGGAGGCGCTCGTTCTCCAACGACGGTCACCGGCACGAACATGGCCTGCTGCGCGCAGGCTTGCGCGGATCGTCGAGCGGTCAGCCCGGCTTCGCGGCGCCAGACATTCAGCAAACCGCGGTTGACGCCCCAGCGCCGGGCGACGGCCGAGATGTTCACGTCGGGTTCTGCGCTTTCAGCAAGGATCCGCGCCTTCTCTTCGTCGGTCCAGTTCCGCCGCTGTCGTCGACCGGTGATCACCTCGATCCGCCGGTAGACTCCATCATGCCTGGCTTCATCCATGGCTTCATCCATGACTCCAAGCATGGCGCCAGCGCGATCTCCAACCATCCCGTTCCACTCCTGCAGATGAAGGAACTTATCTCGCGGTCTCAATCAGCAAAGAAAAGGTGGGCTGTTCGTCGCGCTCACGACGAGTACGAGGGGCACACAAAGGCCGACAAAGCGATCCTGGAGGAAAGCTGTCCCGGAGGTGAACCCTTGAGAGCGTTTTGCGTTTGAGGGCAGGGGCGAAGGCCCTGCCCATGGTTTCGATGCGGAAGAGCGAAATGTGGGCCGCTTGAAGATTTACCTTCATTGAATGCGAATTTACCTTCAATCGAAGGCGGCAGGATATATCCTGATGTAAATGTCAT
>NZ_FOCV01000130.1 GCF_900110205.1 Rhizobium tibeticum
AGGCTTACTTCAACGCGCTGACACCGATGATGGCGGCAGCATAATCGAGGCGGAAATCCACTTAGCAAAACGCCCGAAACTGTTCAGACAAACCGAGCCAGCTCTGATAACTGGCGGCACACTATCACGGTCGAGGCAGTGGAGGATGGAAACCCCAGCATCGAATATCCGCGCTTCATCGATGGTGAGCGCAGAGAGCCGCCGGAAGATGTTGGCAGCACCTCGGGGTTCGAGGAATTCCTGAACGTCATGGCGAAGCCACGACATGCGCAGCATCGAGAGTTCGTGCGTTGGTATGGTGGCCGCTTTGACCCAGAAGATTTAAGCGTTGATATCATTCAAGACCGTGTCGCTAAAATGATCAAAATTCAGCAAGATGCCGTATAAGAGCTAATCTCTCTCCACGGGAAGTGCGAATACATAGCCGCGTCCCCGCTGGGTTAATATCATGCGTGGCGAGCTCGCGTCTAATTCGAGTTTTTTTCGGAGCCTCAGGATCTGAACATCAATGCTCCGGTCAAAAATGTCCTCATGAATCCGCGTTGATTGTAGCAGATGCTCGCGAGCCAACGGAATCTGAGGTTTATCTAAGAGGGCCACGAGCAACGCGTGTTCGACTTTAGTCAGCCGAACCGCCTCGCCTCTCGGATCATGGAGCTCGCGAGTCTTGGCGCGAAGTTCCCAGCCACCAAACCGGTAGGTAACCCCAGCTCGCTTCCGACGGCTATAATCGCTTTCCTGGCGCCGGAGCACAGCGTTAATCCGAGCTAGGAGTTCTCGAAGCCCAAAGGGCTTTGTAACGTAGTCATCAGCGCCCAGATCGAGCCCTTTGATGCGATCGATCTCCTCCTTGCGCTGCCCGCTGGCAATAATTATCGGCACGTTAGATCGTTCGCGAAGTTCCCGTAGTATTTGAAGCCCGTCTTCCGAACCGAGCATAAGATCCAAGAGAATCAGATCGGGTCTTCTAGCCTCGACAAACCGGAGCAGTCCTCGTCCGGTCGCCGAAGAAAGGACTTTCATACCCTTCTCGCGAAGATAGTCAGACACCATAGCAATCACGTCGGTGTCATCATCTACAATCACAATCGTTGGCGCAGCCTGAATGGACATCGTAGCAAATCCTTCTAAAGTTCACTCTCGGATGACATCACCTGATGGATAGGTGAGTTGGCAGAATTGGAGCGGCGTCTGCAGTCCGAGTGGCCGTCGCGGTGTCACCGATAGCTAGACAGCTGGATCTGTCAAGCGAAGTGAAGATTTGACCCCTCAGTTTCTCATTTCGCCTGACAGGATCTTCATGACTTTCCGCGATCTTGCCATCCGGTCGTTGCCGTACCCTGCCGCGCAGGGGCCCTTTCAATTTCGTTGTTGCGTCGAGTGTCGGCCTCTGCCGCGCGCACCGGGCAGGTGCTGCAAGGTAAGAACAATTCAAAAGTAGTCCCTTTGCCCAAACTGCTGTGAACATCGATGGCACCACCCCAGGACCTGACGGCACGCTGCACCAAGGCCAATCCCAATCCCAATCCTGAGCCGCCTTCCCTCGATCTTGTCGTAAAAAATGGATCGAATATACTCTCTAAGAACGAAGGGGAGATGCCAGGACCTGTGTCAGAGACACTCAACCGCGCATATTCGCCGGGCTCTAGCCGCCCTCTAGACAAGTTGCGCGCAGAGATCTGTTCACAATTGTCAAGGTTAATTGTAACTGTCCCGCCTGCCTTCATAGCTTCGCCAGCGTTCTTGCAGAGATTAATCACAACCTGTTGCAGGGTAATCTCTCTCCCGTCTAGCCAGACCGCGCGATTGGGAAGATTGGTTTGAATCCGACCAGAAGACGGAATGCATAATTCCAAGTCTGGTAGGATCTCTCTGATGGCCGCTGCGGCGTCGAAGCTACTGAATCCCTCATCCCCCATGTCTGACATGAGGATCCGTTCAACGGCGCGTTTTGCTCGATCACCAGCGTCCCGAATTCGCTCTACGTACATGCGCGAGGACGATCCCGATCTCAACGCGTTTTCGGCCAACTCTGCATAGCCGATAATCGGCGTTAGAAGATTGTTAAACTCGTGGACCAGAAGCCCCGCGAGTACATGCCCGTCCGCGAATGCCTCTGCCGCCGCCATGATGTCGGCTTGCGCTCGCTTTGAAGAGAAGTGTGGTATGGATGAGATGTTCTTCATTGTTTCGGCTCTCAGAGCTGGCCCGGTTTGTCTGAACAGTTTCGGGCGTTTTGCTAAGTGGATTTCCGCCTCGATTATGCTGCCGCCATCATCGGTGTCAGCGCGTTGAAGTAAGCCT
>NZ_FOCV01000164.1 GCF_900110205.1 Rhizobium tibeticum
ATCGGGCTCGGGGTCAAGCCGGACCAGCCGGTGGCGATCTGTCTGGAGCGCAGCCCGGCCATGGTGGTGGGGCTTTTGGCGATCCTCAAGGCGGGGGGAGTGTATGTGCCGATCGATCGCGCTCTTCCATCTGCGCGACAAGAATGGCTGATTGCCGACTGTGCTGCACGCTTTGTGCTTAGCGGGAGTGACGATGGGGATCTGGTCGAGGCGACGATCCCTGTTTTGCCCATTGAGCCGCTGATAGCTGGAACCGGGTCCAATGCCGATCTTGGCCTGGCATTGAGCGCCGACGCTGCCGCTTACGTGATGTACACGTCTGGCTCGACTGGCCTTCCCAAGGGAGTTGTTGTGCCTCATCGTGCCGTCAACCGGCTCGTGATCAACAATGGTTATGCGCAGTTCGGCTCAAATGATCGTGTGGCATGGGTGGGCAATCCTTCGTTTGATATCAGTACACTGGAAGTGTGGGCACCGCTGCTATACGGTTCAAGCCTGATTGTAATTCCCTACACGGATGTGCTGCAGCCAGAGGTTCTGGGCAATCTAGTTCAGCAGCACCGCATTACGGTCCTGCATTTGACAGCCGGGTTGTTCAGCCAGAGCGCTGATGATTTAGGTCCGGTGCTGGCGAGCTTGCGATTGCTATTGGTCGGCGGCGATGCGGTTGATGTGGCAGCAGTAGCTCGGGTTTTGAGGCAGAACGGACCACAGCATCTCTTGCACTGCTACGGCCCGACCGAAACGACGACCTTTGCGACAGTCTGCGAGATCACCGCGATTAATGCGACATCCCGCCGCCTCCCGATCGGCCGACCGATTGCGAACACGCGGGTGTATCTTCTGGACGGCCATGGTGGGCCTGTGCCGTTCGGGGCGGTGGGTGAGCTTTACATCGGTGGGGCGGGGGTGGCGCGCGGCTACCTGAACCGTCCGGATCTGACGGCGGAGCGGTTCCTGGCCGATCCGTTCAGTAAGGAGCCGGGAGCGCGGATGTACCGGACCGGCGACCTGGCGCGCTACCTGCCGGA
>NZ_FOCV01000128.1 GCF_900110205.1 Rhizobium tibeticum
TGAGAGCGGTCTGTTCCTGAAAGATGCGCCATGGCAAAAGCTACCACGGCAGTCTAACGTGAGGAATCCCCGACGGGGTTTTCAGACGGTCTGCCCAACTTCTGCGCCACGGCCGCTGCGAGCGTCAGGCCAAGGGTCGGTAGGCCGGCAACGACGTCGACCTCAAAAGACTGCAGCTTCTCGGCAAGCGATTGAGCCAGTACATCGAGAATTTCGAAGCTTGCCTGATTGATGATCAGGGATGCCAGCGCATGTTGGCCGTCTGCCAGCACGCGTACCGGCAACCGAAGCTGGCGCCCGTCTTCCAGCGTGGCGATATAGGATGTGGAGAAATCGCCGTCGCTCCTGAAGGTGCCCGGGCTGTGGATCTTCTGCCAAAACTCGTGCGCCGCCAATTCCGTCATGCACTCAATTCCGTCTTGCCGTTTCCATGCCTGCGCTCCTGCGCAGCTCTTTCAGTTCTGCATCCGTCAACACGCGCACTGCACCCCTCGGCAACTCGCCGAGCGCTAAACCTCCGATCGCAACCCGCACGAGGCGGAGGCATTCGACGTCCAGGGCTTCCAGCATGCGGCGGATCTGGCGGTTGCGCCCCTCATCGAGTTCGACCTCGATCCAGGCGTTCTTGTCGCCGCTCCGCAACAGCGTCGCGGACGTTGCCTTCAAAACTTCGCCGTCGTGGCGGACGCCATAAGTCATCGCAGCCAGCATTTCGCTGTCCATGATCCGGTTGACCTGGACATGGTAGGTCTTCGTGACGTGGGTGAGAGGATCGAGCAGCGTCTGGGCGAAGACCGTATCGTTGGTAAAGAGCAGCAAGCCTTCGCTCGCCTTGTCCAACCTTCCGACGGGCGAGAGATGGGGAGCTTCGAAATCGTTGAGGCAGTCATAGACCGTCGGCCGGCCCTCGGGATCATCGCGCGTCGTTACCAGTCCACGCGGTTTGTTCAACATTAGATAGATCTTCGCCTCGGCGACCACATCGGTTCCGTCGACGCGGATCTTCGCCGATGCCAGGTCCACCCAGGCGGAGATGTCGGTGACTTTACGTCCATCGACCGATACGCGGCCATCCAGGATCAACCGTTCAGCCTGCGTCCGCGAGCAGTGGCCGAGCTTGGAAAGCGCGCGCGGCAAGGTCACCCGCTTGCCGGGCTCTTCGCCGTTCGGTCTTGCGCGTTCGCGCGACTTTTGAGGTGAGCGCCGCTGCCTCACTCCGTTTCTTCCCGTCAGTTCCGTTGATCAGGTTCTGACACGAACGGGTTTAGGAAGCCAGCAAGTCGCGAAGAAAACGCGGGGACAACGAGGAACAATAAGACGTTCAAAGTGTCGAGAGGCCCAAAGCAAAGATGGCGCCGCAGGCGCCATCGATTTCGTCTTTGGGGGAGACGTCAGAAAGATCTCAGTGGCAGGCCATGAAGCCGGCGAGTTCCTGCCGGCTGATAACGACACCCGCCGCTGCTTTGATCGGGTCGGGATGCGTGTAGGACAGGCGAGGCAGTTCGGGCAGTTCAAGGGCTTGCCGCATATTCATGATGCCCACTGCCTTGCGACCGTTGACGCCATCAACGCTGACTTCGACTATAAAATGTGCTCCCTTGCTCTCCATCAATAGTCCTCCCTCTATTTTAGCCGCGGTAGTAACGACGAAACTTGGTTTTTCTAAGACCAAAGTATTACGAGCCGCATTGACCTTCAGATCAATGCGGCCCGCCATAAAAGCGCAGGTTCTGCGCTGGCGCGGTATCAGCGCCACCAGTGGTGTGGCGGCTGCTGGCTGCCGCTCAGGAGATAGCCGGCTAGAAAGCCGATGGCACCGGCGAGCGCCAGCGCGGTCGTCGTCGCCGCCGGATGCTCGCGGGCGGCGCCTGCGGCGGCCGCACCTTCGGCCCGGATCTGGGCAACGGCGCCCTTTGCGCGGGGGAGGGCGTCTTCATAGACCCTGCCGGCACGGTCGCGCACCTCGTAATAGGCTTCCGCACCCTGCGCCGAGATCATTTTCTGCAGGCGGGATACCTCTTGCTGAAGTGCCGCGATGTCCTTGCTGACGGACGCTCTGATGTCATCGGTGGTGGCAGCCATGTCTTTCTCCTTTCCTCTACACGAACGAGAACACGAAAGAGCTGCATTAGGTTCCGGGCGATTTGATCCGCGTAAGGGGGCAAATGATCCTCATTCGCCGAGTTTCAACCCGCAAACCCCACTTTTGCGCTGTCCGGATAGGACAGAAAACGGCTGGAGGCACCATCTTTGACCATTTGACAGCGGAATTTCGAAGTCCGCTGGAGCGCCGTCCGCCACCGTGAACCACGCCTCCTGAAAATCCCCGAGTTGAATCAGTGTGTTACAAAAATGTCAAAAAACTTTGGTGGGTGGTGTTGACTTCAAAACGGGGTAGGATCTATAAG
>NZ_FOCV01000139.1 GCF_900110205.1 Rhizobium tibeticum
GCGCTGAACTGGCAATGGCGATGGGCCATGTCATTGGTGCGGCTCTGTGTGGCGACCCCATATTCGCAGAGTGGGCGGCTCGCACCAATATCCCGTGCGTAGCGAACGTTGAAGAGTTCTGCTCTTTCTTGAAGGCTGAGCCGGTGGATTGGATTTTCTCCGTCGCAAATCCGTTCATCTTGCCACCGGACGTGTTTGGGCGAGCGCGTCGAGGTGCTTTCAATTACCACGACGGTCCATTGCCACGATATGCGGGAGTTCACGCGACGTCCTGGGCGCTGCTGGCGCAAGAGACCAAATATGCCATCACGTGGCATCGTATCGATAATGGTGTTGATACGGGTGACATCGTGGTTCAGCGCCAAGTGCTGATTGCGCCCATCGATACGGCACTGGCCCTGAACCTCAAATGTTATGAGGCTGCCGTCGAGGGTTTTCGCGAGCTGTTAACTGGCTTAGCGAACGGGAAGCTGACTGCCTATTCGCAGACGCTGGGGAATAGAAGCTATTTTCCGAAACGTCGACGCCCAGATGCTGCGGGCTGTCTGCGATGGGATCAATCCGCGCAAGATCTGTCGGCGATGACACGTGCCTTAGACTTTGGGCCATATCATCCCAATCCATTGTGCATGCCAAAGGCTCTAATAGGTAATGAGGTTGTCCCGGTCAGGCACTTGGAGGTTTTGCCTCGACGCTCGGGCCTTCCGGCAGGTTCACTAGTTGATATTCACCACAGCCATTGGCGTGTGGCGACGGGTACGCATGATGTCGATGTTTGCTTTGGTAGCTCAGATGGTCGGGATCTCGACGCGCGGGCACTCGCGAGACGTTTCGATTTGGACGTTGGCGATCGCCTCCCGATGTTGAGCGATGACGAGGCGCGGAGCATAACTGCTGTACATGAAATGCTGGCGCCTCAGGAGGAGTTTTGGCGACATCGGCTTGAGCAGTTTAAAATGTTGCAGCTTCCTTTCTTGTCATCGTCCGTGGCTGAGGCGCCGCCTAGATGGCAGACGAGTTCGTGGCTAATACCAAGTGCTTTGGCTAAGCTGTCGCCAATTGACCGCACGGAATACTTGGTAGCGGCTTGGCTTATCTATCTCGCCCGCATCACGGGCGAAGCAGATTTTCAACTGGGGTGGACGTCTGCATCTGATGGATCGCAAGCTGGCTTGAAGCCGGTTGAGGTGCTTGTGGCTTCTGTCGTGCCGATGGAAATTACCGTTGATCTCAGTCTTGACTTTGCACAAGTGCGCAGGGCGGTGGCGGCCGAATGCGCTCAGTTGAAAGAGCGCGGTAGCTTTGTGCAGGATCTTATCTCGCGCTGGCCGACATTGCGGGGTGTAGAGGCGCTACGATCGCACCGGCCCTGGCCGATTGGCATCACAATCACGAGGGACAGCTGTTCTGTTCCAGGTGATCTGGTGTTGAGCCCAAGTGCTGGGGCAACCCTATGCGGCGATTTGCTGACGTTTGAGATTTGCGCTCTGGATGGGAGCGTTCGATGGCACTTTGATGCAAGTCGATTAGCGCTCCAGCAGATCGACCGTATGACGCAGCATTTCGGAAATTTGATATGCGGTGTGATGGCCGATGCAGGGCAGCCGGTGGGCCGCATTGAGCTGCTATCCTCTGCCGAGCGCACCTACCTGCTGGAGGATCTGAACCGGACGGCGGCGTCCTATCCCTCAGAGGTGTGCATCCATCAGCTGTTCGAGGCGCAGGTGCA
>NZ_FOCV01000127.1 GCF_900110205.1 Rhizobium tibeticum
GACGGCGGCATGCCCGATCCTACCGTCGACCATCGCGTCCCAGTACGAGGTCTTGCGCAAGGCTGCTCTCGGCGCAGCGCTGCCGCTTATGGCCCGTAGCGGCCTGATGCTCTTTTTGCGCCGGGGCATGTGGGGATGGGCTCAGACGCTGACCGCAACAGCAATCACCCCGCGAGAGCAGAATTACCCATCGTCAATTGCTTGGCCGCTGCACCGCGGACACAGCGCCGTCGTTCACGTCCTTGCGACAATCGCCATGAGCATCAACGATCGGAGATCACGATGAATGTACATCTCAAAGTCCAGCCTCATCACCTCGAACGCAGCGCCTACCTCTACATCCGCCAATCTTCGATGCGGCAAGTCATCGACAATACCGAGAGCGCCATGCGGCAATATGCGCTTCGCGGGCGCGCTATCGCCCTTGGTTGGCGCGAGGAGCAGATTATCGTCATCGATAACGATCAGGGTGAATCCGGCGCATCGGCGGTCTGGCGCGAAGGATTTCAGCGGCTGGTCAGCGATGTCGGCATGGGGCATGCCGGGATCGTCATGGGCCTGGAGGTCTCCCGTCTGGCCCGCAACAATGCCGACTGGCAGCGGCTGCTGGAGATCTGCGCCCTTGCTGACACCCTGATCCTCGACGAGGATGGCGTCTACGATCCGGCAAGCTTCAACGACCGCCTCTTGCTGGGCCTCAAGGGAACGATGAGTGAAGCCGAACTGCATGTGATCAAGGCAAGGCTGCGCGGCGGCATCCTCAACAAGGCACGGCGCGGCGAGTTCCGCTGCCCCCTGCCAACCGGGCTGGTCTATGACCATTCCGGCAATGTGGCACTTGAACCAGACATGCAAGTCAGAGAGACGATCGTCCATTTCTTCGAGACGTTCTCTCGCGTCGGATCCGCCTCCCAGACCGTCAAGGCCTTTCGTCAGGAAGGCATTCTCTTTCCCTCACGCCTGCACGACAGCCAGACGGTATTCCGGCCACTGACGACTTCGACGGCGATGCGTGTGCTGCACAATCCACGTTACGCCGGAGCCTATGCCTATGGCCGCCGCCGCTATCGACGCACCATTGATGGCAAGAGGATTGTGCGTGAACAAGATAATGATGATTGGACGGCATGTATTCCAGATGCCCATCCCGGCTACATCAGTTGGGAGCAGCATCAGGAGAACCTGAGGATTCTGAAGTCGAACATCTGTCATAAATGGAACGCGGGGGTCGCATCACGTCCGCGCGAAGGCCCGGCACTGCTGCAGGGGCGGGCCGTGTGTGGGCAATGCGGCAGGCATTTTCGCATGCGCTACGCTGCCCGACGCGGCCGGCAGGAAGCCTGGTACGTTTGTGATCGCGCCCGTAGCAATCGCGGTGAACCCTTGTGCCAGGCGATCGCTGCACCTCCCGTCGACGAAGCCATCGGTATGCTGATCGCCGAGCAGATGACGCCGGCAGCCATCGAACTGGCAATTGAAGTCCGCAAAGAGATCGAAGCGCGACATGAAGAGGCGGATCGGCTGCGCTGTCGCGCGATCGAGCGCGCGCAAACGGAAGCCGATCTCGCCCAGCGCCGCTTCATGCTCGTCGATCCCAATAACCGCCTCGTCGCCGACACGCTCGAAGGCGAATGGAACGAGAAGCTCCGCATCCTGGCTAATGCCCGCGAAGAGCGCGAGCGCGTCCCGGAGCAAGATCAATTCATCCTCGATAAGGCCGTCCACGAGCGGTTGGTCGCAATGACGGCGGACTTCAAAAAACTCTGGACCAATCCAGAGACCCCGAACCGCGAACGAAAGCGCCTGCTTGCCCACATCATCGAGGACGTCACCCTCCTCAAGCTACCGAAGAGAGGCACAACCAAGGCTCATATTCGCTTCAAGGGCGGTAAAACCCAGACGCTCGTCACCATGAGCCCAAAATCCCCCAGCCAGCAGGTCAAGACGAACCCCGATATCATCGAACTGATCGACAAACTCCTCGACAATCATATTTTTTCCGAGATCGCAGAGATGCTCAACGATCAGGGATATCGTCCGGGCTCGGTGACGCGCCGTGATCAGCGGAATGCACGCTTCACAACCAAACGCGTCACCTATCTCGTGCGCGAATACAAGCTGATATCACGCTATGACCGGCTCCGGGATCGTGGGATGTTGACAAAAAAAGAGGCGGCTGCACACCTCAATATCCATGAGCATACCCTCGCCAGATGGGCTGAACACGGCCTCATCACCAGCCATGCCTACAACGGGCACTACTATCTGTACGAGCTTCCGGAGACAGATTTACCGCAAAAGCAATGCAGTCGATGGAACCAGCTCGTCGATCGCGTCGCCGCCCGTAAGGAAAATGCCAGACACGCCAAAACCTTCAACTGAATGCGAAAGAGAGATGCAATATGAACGCAGATCGTTC
>NZ_FOCV01000125.1 GCF_900110205.1 Rhizobium tibeticum
CAGTCGAGAGCCCGTATCTCATCATATCGGGGAGCAGCCACCTTCCAAGATCGCGATCGGATCCAGAGGGGCCTCGTGCCCGCGATTACACCATGTATGGCGCCCTTACTGGCTCCCGGGACATCCGCGATGAAAGCTGGTTGAGCCAAGGCCCTTCTCCTAAGAGAAGCCCTCAAGGTTTCAACACAGATCGCCGCGGGCGTCCCGCGAGGATTGCCGAGGAGGCCTGGATGACGCTGGGGTCCGATCCGCATATCCGGCTCCAGATTGCCTCCTCGGAGAGAGGATACAATTCGATTTTACGCCCACAAATGAACGACGGTAGTCGGACCAAAGTGCCAGGGACAAAGCCGCCTCAAACCCAAGGTTGGCTCATCCAGGTTTTGGCCGTCTATTGGTCTACGGCATCATCGGTTACGGGTCCGGCGAGCGAGTCTCGAATCTCATCGATCTTGCTGACCGCAGCCCCAAGATCGTCCAGGCTTCATTCAGAACTGCCGGGTTGACAGTCGAAGCAGGGCAGCGCGTCGCCTGACTTTTCGGGCGTTGATCCTTATGCCGCATCGGCGCGAAGCTGGTCGATCGCGTCCAACGCTTCTTCGGCTGACCACCCGGCACGAAGCGCTGCCGCCACCAGACGAACCTCGACCTCTTGTTCAAGCTTCAGGTAAAGCCCTTCGAGTGCTTCTCTCGCTGTCACGACGTGGTCTCTTTGCGATGTTATGTCAGGGATTCTTGCGGCTGGCATAAGGGATCCTTCAGTGGGTATTGTTCTCGTGCGCTTGCATCCGAGCAGCGCGGAGGCGTTCGGTTTTTTCAACGCGCTCAAGACGTTCTTGCTCGATGATTTCCTTAACGATCCGCTCTGTTTCTTTGGCTCGTTCGATCCGTTCTTGCTGGAGCATTGGAATCCTCGTCTACAATGCGCCCCCAATTCTTGACCTAGGGTAGGTGCCGATGGGGTCAACCGAAAAACCGTGGCATCGAGGCGATACGCGACCGGCTGGCGGCGCTTCGCGTCGATCTTTTCAGACGAAGGTGGTGTCGCTAGCCGCAGCTGTAACTATCGGGCACGAATAAACACTCGAAAGGCCGGAACTCCTTCGATTTCGGCTCGAATATCCTCTAAACGGCGGCGCCATTTGCGGTGGCGCCGCATCCATTAGTGGTGAGTGTGGCGCTCGTTTCGTTTGCGGGTCGCTGCTGCTTTTTTGGCGGAAGCAGAACGCTCTTCCTTGGTTCTCGACGCGGCCGCTGCACCGCCCTTGCGTCCACCTTTTTCGTTTGAAGCGTGGCTTTCGGCATGGCCGCGGCCGGAGCCGGATTTTTGCCGTCGCCACTTTCCTTGTTGACGGTGGCCCAGGCACGGCGCTCGGCTTCCTTCTCAGAAACACCACGATCCTCGTAGCCTTCTTCAATATGCCCGGCTTTGCGTTTCTGCTTGTCAGTGTATGCGGACTTGTCACTACGGGGAATGGAACGTCTCCTTTACGGAATGTGACGTCAAGAAGCTGCCCCTCCGCATCAAAGTTCCGTCGATGAGCCTGATAGAGAGGCCTCAGTCTCCGGCACGGTGCGGTAGGGCCGATGGACGTGAACAGGCGCCATGCGGGCGTGTGCGCAGCACAAGCGGGACCTGTTCATCTCTGCGGCTAGAGGGCGCCGGCGTCAGGCGAAGCGCCTGGAACTGGTCCGGGAAATTATTCATCCGCCCACCAGCCCCGTGCCCTAGCAGCGTTGCATAAATACACGCGAACGAAGCAGGATTGCCTACTTATTTAACGCCTCCTTGAGCGCCTTGGCTGGTGTGAATGCGAGCTTCCTTGCAGCTGCAATCTTGATCACCGCGCCTGTGCCCGGATTTCGCGCTTCCCCGCTCTGGTGTGTCCTTCACCTTGAACTTGCCAAAGCCCGGGATGGAGCTTTCGGTCCCAGATGTCGCAGCTGTTGTGATCGCTGCAAACACCGCTGCGACGATCGCCTTGCTTTGGGCCTTCGTCAGGCTGTGTTTGGTGGCGATCTTGTCAGCGATTTCGTTGGTTGTGGTCATTGTTTCGAACTCCTTCTAGCACGAAAGCCTTGGCTCGGCTTTTGCGGCCTGTCACGTTGCCGACGTCTTCTGCACCCTGTTTGAGAGCTTTTCCGCAATTTCTGCAGCTAGCCGTGCGATTTTGCGACGTCGTTCTTCGCCTGCCAGTGGATTTGGCGGGTGTTGCCCAACGTCGAACAATCCCCGCCTTGCAAGCGACCATTGCGTCCTGCCCCGGCTTTAGGTCCTGCCGGGCCCGCGCCGCCCCGCAACGGCGTTGCCGTCCTCCACGTCCGTTGCGGCCCTATCGGGTGCGGGCCTGCGCCTGACGCCCGGCAGTCGGACCGCCGTAGCAGGTCGCGATGGTCGCGACCTCAAAGCGGAGGTTTCAACATGAGCCGGCAACAAACCCACCAACGAGCCGATATCTACAGCCGCATCACCGACAAGATCATCGCCGAGCTCGAACAGGGCGTGCGACCCTGGATG
>NZ_FOCV01000137.1 GCF_900110205.1 Rhizobium tibeticum
TGCAAGGCCGACTTCTTCGGGCTCCACCCCCACGGCAGCCGGGCAAAGGCGCGGAACGAGGCGGAGTCTTCGAGATGGAAGGCCAGTTCCTGGTAGATCCTATGAGGAGGGTGGATAGCGATCCGCGCTGTGACAAAGTGAGGTCGCTTTCAATCAACACCTTACTCTGGAGAGGCCGAACATGCTCGCTGCGAATGAACGACCTGAAGCGCCGACCGCTATCCGCATTGATCTTGGCGCAATCTTCGTCTCCTTGGAACTCAGCCGTTCGAAATGGTTAATCACCTCGCTGTCGCCGGGCGGCGGCGAGAAGATGTCGAAACATGCGGGTGGCGGCCGACGAGATCGCTGGCCTGCTGGCGCGGTTTGCCGAGCTCAGGAGGAAGGCGCAGGCACGGACCGGGCGCTGCTTTCCCATCATCGTGATCCAGGAGGCCGGGCTCGACGGCTTCTGGATCCACCGGGTGCTGCAGGCCGAGGGGATCGAAAGCCACGTCGTCGATCCGGCCTCGATTGCGACCTCGCGCCGGCGGCGGCGGGCCAAGACCGACAAGATCGACGGTGAGACGCTGGTGCGCGCGCTGCTCGCCTATAAAAGGGGCGAGCCGCGCGTCTGTGCGATGCTGCGGGTGCCGACGCCCGAGGAAGAGGACCGTCGCCGCATCTCGCGTGAACGCAAGGCGTTGACGAACGAGCGCGTACGCCACGTCAATCGCATCAAGGGCCTGCTGTTCAGCCAGGGCGTCTCCGACTACCAGCCGCTGCGCCGCGACCGGCGCACGCGGCTCGAGGAGCTGTGGACCGGCGATGGCCGACCATTGCCGACGCATCTGAAGGCGCAGGTCGGCCGCGAACTCGATCGGCTGGAGCTGCTGATCGGACAGATCAAGGCAGTCGAGGCCGAGCGCGACGCCATGCTCGCTGCCGCGCCGGTCGGCTCTGCGCATTTCGCTGATTGTGAGCAGCCGGCACTGCCGATGCTGCTCGCCTTGAAAGGCATCGGGCCGGAGTTTGCCGTTGTCTTGTGGTCGGAGGGGCTGTCGCGTCATTTTGACAACCGACGACAAGTTGCTGCCTATGCCGGCCTTGCGCCGACACCCTGGCAAAGCGGCTCGGTCGATCACGACCAGGGGGTATCGAAAGCCGGCAATCCAAGGCTGCGAACGACGCTGATCCAGGTGGCCTGGCTGTGGCTGCGCCATCAGCCGCACTCAGCGCTCAGCCTGTGGTTCAAGCAGCGGGTGAAGCAGAATGATGGTCGTCTGAAGAAGAAGACGATCGTGGCGCTCGCCCGCAAGTTGCTCGTCGCGCTGTGGAAATACGTCGATGCCGGCGTCGTCATCGAGGGCGCCGTGATGAAGACCCCCTGATCCCCCGATCGCAACGGAATTCCGCAATCTTCCAGGACCCGATCAGTCCTGGCGGATCCAGGTGGGACGAACCGCAGTTGAGTATGGCTTCAAACGCCGCTTGATAGAATGGTCTCGTTCTCCTGAGCCCTTGTCCGCCGCAAGCGGGATGTTGGTTCCGCTGTCTCGAACAGTGACCGTATATAAGTTGGATCTGGCTTGGCAACGAGCCGCGTCTTGCAATCGGGCTCAGACCGTGGATGCCGCAACAACCGACGGAAAGCAAAAAATGTCATCCTGACGACAGTTCCACATTGACGCTCCTCATATGAACTCAATTGGCGATACTGCTTGAGCAGCGCGCAGCGCAGCACAGCCTCGGCCGGCAGCCCCTCGCGGCCGGTCTCGTGTTCGGCGAAAAGATCGAATACACTGGCTTGGACGGTGCGTTCTTGGCGCATTGTCGGCTCCGGCGGTTGCGGGTTTGACTTTAGAATCAGTAGCTTGATCTAAAGTATACCTGAAGCCGCCGGGCTTTG
>NZ_FOCV01000124.1 GCF_900110205.1 Rhizobium tibeticum
GAGATTTCGCTTTGAAGCGGGCGACCAGCTCCTCGTCGTCGACAAAGCTATCGAGGAAGTCGTTTCATTCGTCGGTTGAACGGCGAGCGTAGGAGAGCATCTGTCCCAGTTCCTCCATGCCGTCGTCTGTCAGCGCGGTGATGGATTCGTTCTCCCCGTTATAGACGCTGATGATGCTGCCGTAGGTCAGGTTATCATCGTTGGAGATGATTGCCCGGAGAAGCTCCGGATCCTCGCCGAGAATTTCAGCGACATATTTGATCGTGCGGACATAAGTGATTGTTGCCATCAGGCTGCCTCGGCGCAGATGGTGGCGACAGGCGACCAATTCCAGGGAAGCAGTTCGTCGAGGCGATTGATCTTGTGATCGTGGATGCGGTCGAGCAGATCGGCCAGATAGGCCTGCGGATCGAGGCCATTCATCTTGGCCGTTTCGATGATCGTCATGGCACGCGCCAGGGTCTCCGCCCCCGTGTCGGCTCCTGCGAAGAGCCAATTGCGTCTACCCACGCCAATCGGGCGCAGCGCCCGCTCGGCGGCATTGTTATCCATGGCGACACGACCGTCGTCCAGAAACAGGCAGAGCGAGGACCACCGGCTCAGGCCATACCGGAGAGCTGTCGCCAAATCGCTCTTGCCCGGAATACGGGGCAATTGCGCTTCGGCCCAGACACGCAATGCTTCTACCTTTGGCTTGCTGAGCTTCTGGCGCGCGGTAAGGCGGACATCGGCAGGCTGACCCGCGATGTCGCGTTCGATGTCGTAAAGCGCGCCGATACGGTCGAGGGCCTCGCGCGCGATCTCGGATTTGTTCGAGGTCCAGATATCATGGAAGTCACGTCGCCAATGCGCCCAGCAGGCCGCCTCACGGAAGCGCCGTTTTCCGTCCGTATTGGGTTCGTAGAGTTTTCCGTAGCCTTTGTAGCCGTCTGCCTGAAGGATGCCACTTGCCTGCTTGAGGTGACGGTGGACGTGCTCTTCCTTCCAGTCGGGAGCAAAATAGTAGACCGCACCAGGCGGGGCTGCGCCCGCCCATGGACGCTGATCTCGAACATACGTCCAGATCCTGCCTTTCTTCACGCCTTTGCCTAAACCCCTATCGCGTAGCGAGCGATCCAGCACACGGATCGGGGTATCGTCGGCATGGAGGAGGTCACTACCCATGATCGCAGCCTCAATCCGCTCGATCAGAGGCTGAAGCACCTGCATGGCACGACCACACCAATCGACCAGCGTGCTATCGGGGATATCGGCGCCCATGCGGGCAAAGATCTCGTTCAGACGATACAATGGCAGATGGTCGTCGAACTTCGAGACCAGGATGTAAGCCAGAAGTCCAGCCCCCGCCATGCTGCCCGGTATCGGACGGCTCGGGGCCGGCAACTGCACCATCTTCTCGCAGCACCGGCAGGACTTCTTCAATCGAGCGACCTCGACGACCTTCATCTGCGCCGCGATCATGTCGAGGATTTCGCTTACGTCTTCGCCAACAAGGCGCAGTTCACCACCGCAATCGGGGCAGCAGGTGCCAGGATCGAGTTCTTTGCGCTCGCGAGCCGCCTTTTCCGATACCCGCGGACGACGGCGCATAATCCTTTCGGGCGTGCTTGCCACAGGTGCGGCAGGCACGGCCTCATCGACCTCATCGAGCGGCTTCGTGCCGCTTTCCGCCGCGGCGATTAGAAGATCCTCGAGCGCCAATTCCAGCTGCTGGATTTCCCGTTCGATCTTTTCCGAGGACTTGCCGAAGACCTGTTTCTTCAGCTTGGCGATGCGGAGCCGCAGGGACTGGATCAACTGGTCATGCACCTGCAATGTCGCCGACATCTTCGCATTTTCCGCCTGCAAGACGGCGATCATTGCCTTCAGGAAGGCCGGATCATCGGGAAGATTTTGGGGCGCGCTCGACATGAACCTGACTACCATAGGTCAGGGCGAGTATCCATAAAAACAAGCAGATTCAGTGAGATAAATTCAACCGACACGCGCCGGCGGGGCGCCCCAGTTCGGACGTCGCCAATCGATCCCTTCCCAAAGCATGGCCATTTGCGCCGTTGTCAGCCGGGCCGTTCCATCTGCTGCTGAAGGCCATGGAAACCGCCCCTTCTGCAAAATTTTGTAGTACAGGCAGAAGCCCTGCCCATCAAAATAAAGCAGCTTCAAACGATCGCCACGTCTGCCTCGAAAGGCGAAGACCGCGCCGCCTGTCGGCTTCTGGCGCAATACATCCTGCGCAAGCGCAGCCAGGCCCTCTATTCCTTTGCGCATGTCCGTGATCCCGCAGGCCAGGTACACCCGCACGCCGGTCCCTGGTCCGATCATGCCGCCTCCACCGCCCGGATGAGCCGCGTCAGGGTGGCGCCGTCCACAGCGCTGTCGAACCGAAGGCTGCGACCGAAGTTCAACCGCAACTCGATCATCCCAGATGGGTCTTGACGGTCTCCGCAGACCTCGGCCTGCACGGCGTTCATGTCCACCGGGACAAACACCGCATTCGCAGAAGACGACAAAAGTCCCTGCTTCTTCAGCTCACTACGCCAG
>NZ_FOCV01000123.1 GCF_900110205.1 Rhizobium tibeticum
GGATCGTCGAAGAGGCCGCCCCGAACGACTTCTTCACCAACCCCCAGCACGACAGAACAAAGCTCTTCCTCAGCCAGATCCTTAAGCACTGAGGGATTTTGCGAAATTGACGACGGCTAGGGGATCGCCGGTAGATCTGCTGAAGTAGAGCATCCTCGCTTCGACGCATAGAGATCTATCACGACTGAGCCGAGATATCGCCTGAAAACCCGCAATCAGATGGAAAGGAGCGTCATCCATGGTGTTGCTACGTCGCCCCGTCCTCGGGATTCTTGAGCTTGATGAAGGACTGACGCCCGATAGCCCATGCCACGTTCCACGGGAAGGGTCCCTATTGAATCCGGCGACCTTTGACCGACCAATCATCACGGAGATGGTGGAAGGTGCATTCGCGGATATTGTTATTCGCGGCGACCCGACACTTGAGGACAGTTGCACTGCCGCCGCTCGGCGCCTTGTCGAACGTAGCGCAGACGTGATCTCAGCCGACTGTGGTTTTTTCATACGGCATCAGGCGGCTATCTCCGCAGCCGTCAATGTGCCTGTAGCGGTGTCGAGTTTGCTCCTTGTTCCCATGTTACTGCGTCAGCTATCGCCTGCTCGGAAGCTGGCGGTACTAACGGCTGACTCAAAACACTGCAGTAAAGACCTCTTCGGTCTCGACCATCCGGCAGATCGAGCGAGAGTAGTGATCGGCGGGATCGAAGGCGGCGAATACATACGCAACACTCTTGCACGTCCGTTCGTTCGAACCAGCGTCGATCAAATCGAGCGAGAGGTCACCGCGTGCATCGCACAACTTCGCGCAATGGATCCTGAGATCGGGATGCTGCTTTTCGAATGCACGGGTTTCCCAGTTGTGACAAATGCCCTACGCCGTACGACAGGGCTGCCGATTTTCGACATTACGGACCTGTGCCGGCTGACGCTTACCACCATATCCAGCTCTGTTTTGCCGTGAACAGGACCACGGCGGCAAGTACAATCAAGCACCCGCACGCCATTGCTTTGGGTCTGTCTCCCGAACGTCCTGGTTGAAGCCGTCAGTTTGAGGCGCAGTAGCAGTTGCCGGCCGCCAATGTGACAATGCAGCCGGTTGCAATTGACATCGCGTCACCCCGGGCTCGCTTTTTTAATTGGGAACATCGTGGCAGGAAATATCATGAACGAAGAAACGTTGCGGTTTGGTCTTTCTGAATACAAGGATCGAGGCTCGCAAGGCGATGGAGCAAATGGGTGTAGACCTATTCGTCGTGACGAACCCCGCCAACATGGGTTGGCTAACCGGCTATGACAGTTGCTCCTACTACGTGCCACAGGGCGTCGTAGTTACCAAATAAGGATTCTCTCTGGTTCGGCCGGCGCATGGACGCCAATGGCTGCCGCAGGACAGCATATATGGGCGAGGATCGAATCAAAGTGGTAAGAGATGAATACGTCCAGTCCGACACGCTCCATGCCATGTCGGTTCTCGGGCATATCATCGCCGATGAGGGGCATCGTTCGGCAACGATCGGCGTCGAGAAAGGATAGCTCCTGCTTCTCTGCCGCATCGTTTGAAGCGCTTGCAACGTCACTTCCGAATGGGAAGTTTAAAAAGGCCGATAGACTCATTAACTGGCAACGCCTTACAAAATCGCCGCGTGAGATCGAATACATGCGCGGTGCGGCTAAGATCGTCGAAGCCATGTATCAACGAGTCATCGAAGTGCTGGGCCCGGGCGTAAAGCAGTCCGGCGTGATTGCCGAGGTCTCCTAGGTCGCGGGGTGGACGGTTACTGGGGCGACTATCCAGCGTGCGTACCAAATCTCGCCCGGCGCCGACGCTTCGACCCCCCATCTCACCTGGACTGACTGGCCAATTCGAGCCGACAAAAGCATTTTCTTCGAGCTTGCTGGTGTTCACAAGCATTATCACTGCCCCCTGTCGCGAACCTATTATCTCGGAAAACCAACTCAAAGATATTGGACGCTGAGAAGGCTGCTCTGGACGGCATGCAGGCTGGCCTCGAGAAGGGAGTGCCGGGAATTGTAGCGAGGACATTTGAGGCTTACACGCGCGCATTGGCTCGATATGGCCTGGAGAAAACGAGCTGTTCCGGATATCCGTTAGGGATGGGATATCCACCAGCATGGGGCGATAATTCCGCTAGCTTGCGGGTTTCGATAATTCGCGGACAGGGATTCCATTAAATCCCGGACAGCGATTTCACTAAGTCCGGGACTGCATTTCCGCTAATTCCCGGACGGCGATTCCGGTAAATCCCGGACAGGCTTTCGGCGATAAAGAGATCGACTTTCGCACGCGCCGGTTTGCCATTCTGGACCCTGATTGAGAGGGGTGCGGTGAATGGCGAGACGGAAGCAGGCGAGGCTTACAAAGTGTGAAGGACATATCGATCGATATTGCGACTGGCGCACGAACAGGGCCTTTCCGTTCGTGCGATATCGGAACGGCTTAAGATCAGCAAAACGATCATTTGGACCTACCTGCTGCGGGTATGCATCCGAGCAAGTCCGCGGGATTTTGATTTTCGCGCGTGGTAATGTCGGTTCATGGAGATCGATGAGGACAAAATCGACGATGCAGTTT
>NZ_FOCV01000120.1 GCF_900110205.1 Rhizobium tibeticum
ATGTCATCCGCAAACCTCCGTTTGCGACATAGATTCAGAATTCAACTGATTTGGAAACCGCAAAACGAGTCAGAGACCGCTCACGTTGGTATGACTGGAAACTTCTGGCTGCCGGAAAAGGTGCCGTTGTCGAACGACATTGCGTCCTGGGCGACGTTGAAGCCCGACGAGCAGCAGCTCACCATTCGGGTTTTCACCGGCCTGACGCTTCTCGACACGATCCAGAACGGCGTCGGCTCGGTGAAGTTGATGGCAGATGCCGCAACGCCGCATGAGGAAGCAGTACTCTCCAACATCTCCTTCATGGAGGCAGTCCACGCACGCTCGTACTCGTCGATCTTCTCGACGCTTTGCCTGACGCCTGATGTCGACGACGCCTATCGCTGGTCGGAAGAGAACGCGTTCCTGCAGAAGAAGTCAGAGCTGATCATGGAGGAATACGCCTCCAACGACCCACTGAAGAAGAAGGTTGCCAGCGTCTTTCTCGAAAGTTTCCTGTTCTATTCCGGCTTCTATCTGCCGATGTACTGGTCGAGCCGCGCCAAGCTCACCAACACGGCTGATATGATCCGCCTCATCATCCGCGACGAGGCGGTCCACGGCTACTATGTCGGCTACAAGTTCCAGCGCGGTCTGGAGCGGCTGTCCGAGGCGCGTCAGCAACAGATCAAGGATTTTGCGTTCGAACTGCTGCTCGAACTCTACGATAACGAGGCGAAATATACCGAGGCGCTCTACGATGGCGTCGGGCTCACCGAGGACGTCAAGAAGTTTCTGCATTACAACGCCAACAAGGCGCTGATGAACCTCGGCTACGAGGCGCTGTTCCCGCCGGAAGCCTGCAAGGTAAATCCGGCGATCCTGTCGGCGCTGTCGCCAAACGCCGACGAGAACCACGACTTCTTCTCCGGAACAGGATCCTCCTATGTCATCGGCAAGGCTGTCTCGACCGAAGATGAGGACTGGGACTTTTAGGCGGACCCGTCATTGGAAAAATTCCTGTTTCGATTTTCTGCTCGGGCAGCGGGCGAGGAGGTAAAGCGCGGACTGGTGCGCTGACTGCGGCCGGACTACCAGACTCCCCCGTTCCGGCTCGGAAAGGAGAAGGCCGAGCCCCCCGACCGATGAGCACGACCAGACGCCCGCCGTGCTGCACCAGCTGATGGAAGCCGAGGAGCCGCTGGAAGCCGCCATTATCGCTGGCCGGTTCAAACAGAGGCAGAAGGCATGGAAATTCGGTGAGGCCGTGCTGGCGCCGCTTCACCAGCATGGGTCTGGTTTCCGCGGCCAATCACCGACGGTTTTCGTTCCGCCGGGCGCACAGCTTTTCCGAGGCCTAATGCGCCATCGAGAAGCACGAAGTTGCGTTCGATCGCGCAGACGATTTCTGGATCTTCATCAGACTTGCATTGGTTCTTGCAGCATTCTTCGCGGTGCTGGCTTGCATCCTTTGGATCGCAAGCTGATCGCGGCGCTTTGCGCATCTGGCATGTCAAGGTCGTGGGCCGCCGTCCGAAAAATCCCTCTCGCGATTTTCCCCTCTCGCCGGCTCCATGCCCACAATCCCTCCTGAGGCATGCCTAAAGGCAAAAACGAAAGCGCGACAAGCGAATCTGAAAGCGATTCGGAGAGATCGCCTCGCCCTTTAGCGGGTCGGGACCGGCGTTTCGCCGCGATAGTCGTAGAAGCCGCGGCCGGACTTGCGGCCGAGCCAGCCGGCCTCGACATATTTCACCAGCAGCGGGCAGGGGCGGTACTTGGAGTCGGCCAAGCCGTCGTGCAACACCTGCATGATCGACAGGCAGGTGTCGAGACCGATGAAATCGGCCAACTGCAGCGGCCCCATCGGATGGTTGGCGCCGAGCCTCATGGCGGTGTCAATCGCATCGACGGTGCCGACGCCCTCGTAGAGCGTGTAGATCGCTTCGTTGATCATCGGTAGCAGGATGCGGTTGACGATGAAGGCCGGGAAATCCTCGGCGACCGTCACCGTTTTTTCCAGCGAGGCCACGAATTCTTTGGCGGTGGCGAAGGTGCCCTCTTCGGTGGCGATACCGCGCACCAGCTCGACCAGCTTCATCACCGGCACCGGGTTCATGAAATGGATGCCCATGAAGTGCTCGGGGCGGTCGGTGGCGGAAGCGAGCCGGGTTATCGACAGCGAGGATGTGTTGGTGGCGAGGATCGCTTCCGGCTTCAGGACTGGACAGACCTGGGCGTAAATCTTTCGCTTGACGCTTTCGTCTTCGGTCGCAGCTTCGATCACGAGATCTGACGCGGCGAGATCGTTGATGTCGGAGGAGCCGGAAATCAGGGCGAGGGTGGCGGAGCGCTCGTCGTCCGTCATCTTGCCGCTCGTCACATGGCGGGCGAGGTTGCCATTGATGGTGGCGAGACCATGCTGGACGCGTTCGTCGGAGAGATCGTAGAGCTGGACCTTATAACCCGCATCTGCCGAAACCTGTGCGATGCCGCAACCCATCTGGCCTGCGCCGATGATACCAATCGTCTTCAACACCGCATTCATCTCCAAACCCCCGCTCGGCATACGCCCCTGCGCTGCCGCATTTTTCTAACAAAACTGCCGGGCAAATGATCGCCCGGCAGAAGTAGTAGCCCTTAAAAAGATAATTTTCCAGTCATTCGCAAGCGCGGAATGAAGGCATCTGCTCGGTTCAAAGCGCCTTCTGCAGTTCCGGCAGGGCCTCGAACAGATCGGCGACGAGACCATAGTCGGCAACCTGGAAGATCGG
>NZ_FOCV01000118.1 GCF_900110205.1 Rhizobium tibeticum
TTCCATCTTCGGATTGTGACTAGTCATAATGGGCACATTACCTCGCACACTTGTTAAGTGGGAGATCCTGTCCGGATATTTATGGGGCCATTACACAGGCGTCCAATAGCCAAGACACTTGCGCGGTGTTGAATTGAGCTGATTGCTGATCTCGACTATGAGAAAATGCTAGGGCGTTTTCGGAGCCAAACTGCTCTCGCGATCGCTATCGCGCCGGCGAAAGACTTGACAGGCAGCGGCCCCCGTGATTCTCTGAAAGAGGGCGGTCCATCGGCTAAAACACGATTAAGCACTTGATTTGCACAGCTGTTTCCTCATGATCATGGGAATGATTAGAATCGGCGATAAATGCACTGGGTTAAGGGCGACGACTTGTCGGCGTCCCCGAGCGGTTTGCCGATGCAGGCGCGTGCCGGACTGGACTGCGCAGCGGCAAACAAGGTGAGACTCGTATTGCCTCACCCAAGAGTGTTCCAAAGAACAATGCCGTTGCCTCATTCGAATGTTCTCGATTGCCTGACTGTTTGTTCCCGAGATCCAGCCTCTGCCGATTCTGTATTGCTCAGAAATGATCTCACTGCACGACCTCTACAATTTCCGCCGACCGTGCGGCATCGGCGAATGGCCCGAACACCAACGCATTGGCTTGCGCACTGCGCCAGATCTTCATTCGACGCTGCACGGTCCGAATAGGCCGTCGGGGTAGACGCCGGGGTATTTGACCTGCAGGCGTTCAAGCAACTCTCGTGACGTTCGCCAAGGCTCGAACCATTCCTCGAACTCGGCAGTGACGGCGAGTAGAGGGTGGGCCTCCGCCGCTCTCGCTTGGCCGCCGGCTTGGCGCGGGCGGTCGGTTTCACTTCACCGCCACGCCAAGCAATATCTGTAACCCCGACAGAAAGTCCTCCGGCGGCAATGCCTCGCCGTCGGTGGTAGGGGAACCACCCGGCTTGTCAGCGATTTCGACCAATCTCTCTTGTGCCAGGCGTATGTTGCGCAGCAGCCGGACCGGATCGAGCGTTAGGTACATCGCCTTGAGGCGAAGGTGCGTATCCTCCGGCGTGCGCGCATCGTCAAGCAGCCGCTGATAGGGCGTGGCGGGGCGGTGATACCGCTTGATCACCTGGCTCCGTCACGATGCTTTTCTTTCGCTTAAATGATGGCTGAAAGAAATTGATGAACAACCGCATTGATGAATAAAGCTTCGCTAACTCCCGTGTGGCCTGCAGTCCCTCGAAGCGGCGGTATCCGACGATCTTGCGCACGATCGCGCCATTCTTCTGTTCGACAAATGCCTGTCATTCTTCCGGTAGGGCGGCAACGGGTGAGTTCGATATTATCGCGCAAGCAGTACTCATGAACGCTCTCGTTCATGAAGACGCTGTCGTTGTCGGTGTCGAAGCCCAGCAGCGGGAACGGCAGCAATTTGCGCAGTTCCGCGTCGCTGCGCTCATCGCCAAAATTGCTGACGCGTGTCGCTATCCTATCGCCGTGTCCATGCCTTTCCATCGCTTCGATCAATGTCGGCAAGAGTGGGTGTAGTCGCTTCCCGCAAATGCGATCCGATGCCTCCCAAACGACGACGAGGGCAGCGCGCACCTCATCGCCGTAAACCCGCCGCCCGGGGCCCACCCTTCGCAGGCTCGCAGTCTCCTCGCAGCAGTCGCATCGCGTGTTTGCGATGAAAGCCCGACGAACTCGTCCAACATCCTCGCCTTCTCGGCTCGACTGCTTAAAACGTAGCGTCCACTGATCGCCGTCACCAATTCCGCTCGTGTCGCCATGCTTACCTTCCTCATCACAGCTCCTGAGGTCGTCTCTTCGGGAACAAATTAGCTGAGGCAACACACCGATTTTAGGGAGCAGTTCAGGCGAGGCAATGCGCTCGACATCTTCATCGACGGCACGCATCTACTGACGCTGCCCAGAGGCCGCGCCTATGCGAGTGGAAAGCACGATCAGGTCGTCAACAACTATCACCACGTCATCCACTCTCTGCGCAAAAAGCCGATGGCGCTTCTCAATCTCGTCTATCGCGATAAGCCATGAAAAGTCATTGTCACCAGGAATGCCTTAAATACCTTCGGCTCATCGACCGCAGCACGCCTAAGGCTTCGATCTGCACCTGATCGCCGACAACTATGCCACCCATAAACACCCGGCGAAAGCCTGGCTGGCCAAACATCCTCGCTTTCATATGCATTTAGTCCCCACTTCGGCGTCCCGGCTCAATCAGGTGGAACGCTTCTTCGGCTTGATCGCATCCGGTGTGGCGTATTCGAGAGTGTCGCCGAGCTCGAAGGTGCAATTCAAGACTATCTCGATCATCACAACGCCGATCAAAAGCCTTCGTTTGGACCAAATCCGCTACCGACATTCAGTCACAACACTAGGGCTCCGCAGGGCTTCGGCCATCCTCAAGGCTTTGCCGGGCATGCATTTCTCTTGCCTGCTACGGAAATCCGCGGCTAAGTATACTCTAGTCTCAAGGGATGGCAGTCCGTGCCGGCGAGTGGGGCGGCTGACGGAATACCTATGTTCGCAGCAGGGTCGTATTGGCATCGGCAGGGCAAGAGGAGCGTATGACAAAGCGCTGCGAACCCGCGTGATTGGGCGTGCACAGCTGCAGCCGCTATGACCACTCGTTCATTGTTGCAACTTGATCCTGCGCGTGCCGTCCCGGCCACTTTTCGACCGGTTGACGAAAACGGCACCTCGGGCCCGCGGCACCGGACGTTATATAACCTTTTACAATCCTGTTTCATAACACCCATCTTTCTATGTCATTGATGGAAATAGGGTTTCCTGATCTGGTGGTGATCGTCGGCGGCGTAGCGCGCCGCCTGAAGATCGCGCAGGAGTGCCTCCTGGACCTGGTCGCGTTGGCTGGCCATACTACGCTCCGCCTCAACGGCGG
>NZ_FOCV01000117.1 GCF_900110205.1 Rhizobium tibeticum
TCCCGCAATCAAGAATAGCACGCCGATACCGCGGACTTCCTCGTTTGTCAGGGAGCGACCCTCAACCTGCGCCCGCACGACGAACGTCATGAAATCGGCAGCTGGTTGCTTGCGGCGCATCGCTGCAACTTCGTCAATGAACTTCACGATCGATTGGGCCGCCTCCGTTCGCTTAACACCATTGCCGTGGAGCAAGTCGCTTACCCATCGAATAAGAATCTTGGATCGGCTATTCGAGAGCCCCATAAGACCGAGGTAAACGTCAACTGTGAATGGAATGGCGAAATCCTTCATGACGTCACAGCTTGTCCTCATTCGGGCGATCCGGTCGATCAGCGCCCTCGCTTGCTTACGGACAGTCCGCTCCAACGCCATCACTCGTCCAGACGAGAACAGCGGATTTAGGAGTGCACGAAAGATGCCATGGGCCGGTGGATCGAGCTCGAGCGGGATCATTGGCCAGTTTTCGCCGAGTGCGGAGGAGAAGATGCTGCGATGACTGGAAAAGGTATCGAGATCCTCTAGCACCTTGCGCTGGTCTCGAGCGCGCGTGATCACCCAGGTACCCCGTCCATCGCGTGTGTTAAAGGGGGAATAAAAAATACGGGGCTTTCCGTGAACGCGAGCAACGGCTGCGTGCGGGTCTCCGTTCGCTGTTGGTGCCATGCCGGGCGATGTGAACAGACTGAAGTCCCTCACCAACGCGGATGGAACATGATCCGGAATGGAATCTCGCTGCACTCTTTTTCTCCTTCTGTCCAACCGACTCATCACCTTGACGGGCGCGAAGTAAGACAATCAAATCTCATGCCAATCTCACTGATCATTTAAGGGCAAACTTTCAATGACTTAGCTTTAGGATGATCAAGATGTGATAAAAAAGGCTGTGTCGCGACTCCGACAAAACCGACTGAAGGTATCTGTGAGGCGACGCCGCTATCGCCAGTTTGCCGCTTTTGGAGTGTCTTCACCGTTGCCGCGTTGACCAGAGGTTTTGGAGATCGCAAAATCATATCTGTAGGCGCGTATCGATCCGCAGTCAGGTTTGCTGAGCCAATCTCATTTTCCGGTTTCGCCGGAGCTAAATTTGGCGGCCAATCCGGAAATGAGGCTCTTCAGCTCCCGTTCGGGAACCCGTGAAGATGCCTCGGTCGGTGGGAGCCAGGCTAGCACGCGTTCTCGACACTCCGGAAATGTGAATCTAACCTTCTTTACCCGCAGGAGATGAACTTCAACGACGCACTGAATGGAGCGGTTGTTTTTAGCCCTCTTCAAATATGTGTAGTACACGTATGGCTTCTTCTTGGCTTTGCCTTTTACGCCGGCTTCTTCCCACGCTTCACGTTGCGCAACTTCATGCGGCTGCAATCCGTGGATCGGCCATCCCTTCGGGATGGTCCAGCGGTGCGTTTCGCGTGTCGTGATCAGAAGTACTTCGAGGATCCCGTCAGGATTGGCCCGGAAGCAGATGGCACCGACTTGATTGGCAGCACTCCCACGCATTATTGCCTGCGCATGCGGAGCGGGCCGCACACTCGCCCGAGCGAGAACAGCGATTTTAAGAGTGCACCATATGCCGATGGATGTAGCTCGAGCGGGATCATTGACCGACGTTCGCTGGAGCGCTGGGAAAAAATGCAGCGATGACTAGAAAAGGTCTGCAGGTCATGCAGCGCCTTGCGCTGGTCTCGCGGTCGCGGGATCAGCTGGGTACCTCGTCCATCGCGCGTGCAAAGGGGATACGACCAGGGGGTCTCCCCGGACGCGACAGATGCGTGTAGTGGGTTTCCGTTGGGGCGCCGGTACATGCCAAACGATGTAACCAATTAAGGCCCCCACAAAATCGGGCGGGATATGATCGGGAATGGAAATCGCTATCCTTTTTACTTTCTCTCGCCACTCATCAGCTGGATCGTTTTCAGGTGGGGCAGGGTCGCTAATCTCGTCAGCAGTCTTCGGCTTCTCAAGCGAAAGGCGAGCGAGAGGACTCGCCGCGAGGCGGTACTTTCTCAGGCTCGAATGGCGCGATGAAGAAGCCCTATCACGCGCTGACCGACGGCGACGGGGAACATGGTTCAAAAAGATCGGAACCGGCATCACAACGCACTCCGAAATGGAGCGAAGCGATGAGCTTCTCCTCTTCCATGCAGCGTAATACTTTTCCAAAGTTTTCCTCTTCCTTTCCTCCATCGCGCCTACCCGCGACACAGCTGCGGGCCTGTAGTGGCTTGCCGCTTTGTGATGGAGAGGTTTCAAATCTCATGCCAATCTGACTAATTAGGCCGAAGAAATGTTTTTTATGACCGCTTTCAGCTATTTAGGCCTCGGGAAAGCGAGAGGTTGACGCGACTGGCTTGTGTCGCGGATGCAACAAAAAACAGGTGTCGGTTTCATTTCGAATGAGGGCAGGAAGTCGGGGCAGCACACACTAATCTGAGCCAATCAGCGAGCTACTGGGTCCCTCCCTGGCGGTGCGGCTTCCAGTTGTCTTCGTATGCTGCAGGCAAAGCGCGCCCATCGGCGCAAAAAAGGCGCGATCTGGAGAACCAGACCGCGCCAAACCGCACTTGCCGTGCGGGCCCTGGGAGGCATTACTTGACCGGCTTGGTCACCGGCGGAATGATTTCGATCGGCACCTCGCCGGCAAGCGCGGCCGAGAGCTGCGCGCGATCGAGCTCTCCTTCCCACTTCGCGACGACGAGCGTCGCAATTGCATTGCCGATAATATTGGTAATTGCGCGGCATTCCGACATGAAACGGTCGATGCCGAGGATCAGCGCCATGCCGGCGACCGGCACCGCCGGAACGACCGAGAGCGTCGCGGCAAGCGTGATGAAGCCGGCGCCGGTGATACCTGCGGCACCCTTGGAGCTCAGCATGGCGACGAGCAGCAGCAGGATCTGGTCGCCGAGGGAGAGCGGTGTGTCGGTCGCCT
>NZ_FOCV01000116.1 GCF_900110205.1 Rhizobium tibeticum
CTGTTGTCCAAAAAGGGGATGAAACGGGTGCATGACCCGCACTAACTGCTGACCTGCGCTGGTCGGGGCTGCATTCTCAGATGAGGTACAAGCGGCTCGAAAAAAATCAGTTCGTCTGGCCGAAAATCGGGCCGTCTCGCGTGCAGCTCAATCACGCGCAACTGATGGCGCTGGTCGATGGGATGGACTGGAAGCGCGTGCGCACGGTTGCCGTAAAGCGGCCGGAATTTGTTGGGTAAGGCCCTGCGGCAGAGTGAATCAGGCGGCTGAAACTGAGGGAAAAACTCGCGGAAATGTGCTCTACATAAGGGCATGACACCAGCCAATCTCGATCTTCCTAATGACGTTGATGCGCTAAAAGCCATGGTCCTGGCGATGGCAGCAAAGGCTGCGCGCGCCGATGTTCTGGAGGACGAAGTTGCTGATCTGAAGGCCCGCAATGCCGACGCTGACGAACAGATCGCCAAGTTGAAGCTGATCCTCAAGGCCTTTAATCGATACCGCTATGGCCGCCGCTCGGAAAAGCAGGGCACGAGCATCGAGGCAGACCTGGACGAACAGGGCGCGTTTGTCTTCGAAGAAATTGACACTGGCATTGCTGCAATGATCGTGTCCCAATACGTGGTGTCACTGACGGGATTTAGCAAAGCCGAGCGCCCGCGCGTTTCATAGCGCTGTAGCGGGTGATCGGCTTTGCGGGGCGGCCATCAGTGTTTTCCGCTAGGGTCGGGTTGTTCAAGACACAACCTGACGGAAAGATCACCGATGACCAATGACATGATGAACGTGCGATCGCTTGTTGAGAAGAGCGCTGATGCAGATTTGTTGCGCGAGATGATCGGCTTTGCCGCTGAACGGCTGATGGAGCTGGAGGTCGGCTCGGCCACGGGCGCTGAATTCGGCGAGAAGAACCCGCTGCGGCTTGCGCAGCGCAATGGCTACCGTGACCGCGATTGGGAAACGAGAGCTGGCACCGTTGAGCTCCGCATTCCCAAGCTGCGCAAGGGGAGCTACTTTCCGAGCTTCCTCGAACCACGCCGCATGGCAGAGAAGGCACTGACGGCCGTCATTCAGGAGGCTTACATCCAGGGCGTCTCGACCCGTTCGGTGGACGATCTGGTCAAAGCCATGGGGATGAGCGGCATCTCGAAAAGCCAGGTGAGCCGCCTGTGCGAGGAGATCGACGTCAAGGTGAAGGCGTTTCTCGATCGCCCCATAGAAGGCGAGTGGCCATACGTGTGGGTCGATGCCACCTATCTCAAGGTCCGTCGTGGCGGCCGCATAGTCTCAGTCGCCGTCATCATCGCAGTGGGTGTCAATAGCGACGGGCGGCGCGAAGTACTGGGTATGGAGGTTGGGACATCAGAAGCTGAGCCAATCTGGACGGAATTCCTTCGCAGGCTAACGCGCCGAGGGCTACGCGGGGTGAAGTTGGTTGTCTCTGATGCGCATGAGGGCATCAAGGCAGCCGTCTCCAAGGTCCTCAATGCAACATGGCAACGGTGCCGCGTTCACTTCATGAGGAATGTGCTGGCACACGCTGGCAAGAGCGGAAGGCGGGTGGTCTCCGCCTTCATCGCCACAGCTTTTGCCCAGGAGACCTCGGAGGCGGCCAGCGCTCAATGGCGCAGTGTTGCTGATCAGATCAGACCGAAAGTGCCGAAGCTTGCCACCATCATGGACGACGCCGAAGAGGACGTGCTCGCCTATATGACCTTCCCGAAAGAGCACCGGGCAAAGCTCCACTCAACGAATCCAATTGAGCGTCTCAACGGCGAAATCAAACGCCGGACGGAGGTCGTCGGCATCTTTCCAAACGACGAAGCCATCGTCCGTCTCGTCGGCGCGTTGCTCATGGAGGCGAACGACGAGTGGACTGTCCAGCGTGGGAGATATCTGACGCTTGAGACAATGGCCCAAATGAGCGATGATCCGCAAATCAGCCTGCCCGCTGTGGCGCGTTGATATCCCCTCCGACCCGACGTCGGAAAGCACGGCAATCAGCCGTCAGCTACACCACCCCCCGGGACACGATCGCTGCAATTGAGGCACTGGTTGCCAAGGGTCGAAATCCAGCCGCTGCAAAGCGTGCGCCGCGTCCACGTAAGGGCTTCCCGCCGCATCTGGAGCGGGTGCATGTAGTCATTGAGCCGGACGAGCTTCCCGAGCATGCGGGCAAGCAGAAGGTGCTGATCGGTGAGGATGCCTCCGAGCGGCTTGATGTCATTCCGCCAAAGTTCCGGGTGATCGTCACGCATCGCCCGAAGTATGCCTTCAAGAACGAAGACGGTGTCATCCAGGCATCGGCCCGGCGCATATCGTTGAAAGCGGCATTCCGACAGAAGCGTTGCTCGCCTATATCGCGGTCTCCAAATATGGCGACGGGTTGTTGCCGCTCTATCGGCAGGAGGCGATCTTCCTGCGCGACCATGGCGACGTCGACCGCGGTATCATGGCGCGGTGGATGGGGAAACTCGGCTTCGAACTCGAGATCCTCGCGGACTACACCTTCAGCCAGATCAAAAGAGGCGAGCGACTATTCGCCGACGAGACGACATTGCCGACGCTTGTGCCCGGATCCGGGTCGGCAATGACAGCGTATCTTTGGGCCTACGCACGAGACGATCGATCGTTCGGCGGGAGCGGTCCGCCGATGGTGGCCTTTCGCTTTGAAGACCGTCGACCCGGCGATTGCGTCGCGCGTCATCTCGAAGGCTATCGCGGTATCCTGCAGATCGATGGATACACTGCCTATAACCGTGTTGCCCGACCTGACCGTGGAAACGACGGCGCTCTTTTGGCGGGATGCTGGGCGCATAGTCGGCGTCGGTTTTACGAGCTGCACGCAAACGACAGCTCCAAGGTGGCAACGGCGACAATCGAAAAGATGGGCGCGCTTTGGTCGGTCGAGGAAAAGGTGCGTGGACAAAGCCCTGCAGACCGTCCGAGAACTCTTCGAATGATGGAAAGTAGTTGATTTTCGGCGTGGACGGCGGCGTTTTGTCCAATTTCCAGCTTTTCCGTTTTCGG
>NZ_FOCV01000115.1 GCF_900110205.1 Rhizobium tibeticum
CGTGAGCGCGACGAACAGCCCACCGCTTTCGGCGTTGACGGTTTCGCAATAGCACCCTTTGTCAGAACTTCTGCTTTGCCCGCTTCGGCATGAAGTAGGTTCGGATATTGACAAGTGCTTCAGCGACGTCAGCAGCATCCTGGCGGGTTGCTTTGTGTTTTGCGTCGCCGAGCTTGCGGATGGGCGCGATGATATCCCCAGTGACGGCATGACCTTGAAGGACGGGCTGCCAAAGCCTCGGCGCGTAGTGTGTTCCCAGCAGAAAGCAGAGGTCCCAATCGAATGGATCAAAGGCCTGGTCATCGATCCTGGTGAACCTTGGCCGGTGGTCTTTCGGTGTTTCGGCAAGGCTTGCGGAGATGCGGTTATACTCTGCAACGATCGTCTGCACGGCCCGGTGTTCTGTTGTTTCCATCGGCAGGTTCAGGGCATCCGGGCCAGTCAGCTCCGGGATCCATTGACGCGGGTCGATGAACCTTGGGCCGATGATGAGGGCCGTAAGATAGCCATCGAGACCGCTCATGGACCAAATCGGCGATGCCGTACGACGTCCCCTGATGAAGGCTTCGAATGCCTCATCATCGAGCTTCGGTCGTGCCGTCGTCCCCTGGCTGTTGTGCGTCATGCTGCCCGTCGCTCCTGCTCTATCACCACCTCGCGCTCGGCCTTCCAGTTCCACGGCAAGAGGCTTTCCATCTCGTTGGCTTTCACTTTTCCCGCGATGATGCGTTCCAGCACATCGGCAAGCCAGACCTCAGGGTCCACACCATTCAGTTTGCAGGTGTTGACGAGCGATGCGAGGACAGCGAAGGACTTTCCACCCCGCTCGCTGCCCACGAACAACGAGTTCTTTCTCGTCAGAGCCACCGATTTCATTGAACGCTCAACGATATTGGAGTCCACCTCGATCCGGCCATCCTCCAGGAAGGCTGCCAGTCCGCTCCAGTGGTTGAGCGCGTAGGAGACGGCCTTGCCAAGCGCCGACTTTGACGACACCTCTTCGCGCAGTTCGGTGATCTGGGCCTTCAGTTCTCTCATGATGGGCGCTGCCTCGCGGCGTCGCACCCTCAGCCGGGTATCGTCATTCTCGCCGCGCAGTTTCGCCTCGATGCGATAGATCTCGGCAATCCTGGCCAGGATCGACAGCGCCTCCGAAGAGCCGGTCAGCTTGACGACATCGACGAACTTGCGCCGCGCATGGGCAAGGCAGAACGCCAGCCGCATGGGCGCGACATTGCTCTTCCCCCGGCGCTTGGCCAACGTTTTATAGGCTTGGTACCCATCCACTTGAAGTACGCCGGCAAACGACGACAATTGCCCCTCGACCTCGCGCGCGCTGCGGCTTTCGGCAAAGATATAGGCAACCGCCGGCGGCGCCGGACCATTCCATGGCCGATCGTCGATCGCCTGCGCCCAAAGTTGGCAGACCTTGGTGCGCTTACGTCCCGGATCAAGCCGCGGGAGCGGCGTCTCGTCACAGAACACCCTTGGCTGGGAGCGGATGAAGGCAAGCAGCGCATCGTAGAGGAGCTCGAGCCACCAGGCGATCCGTGTCACCCAGGCGCCAAGCGTGCCGCGATCGATGATCACGCCGCAGGAGGCAAGCATCTGCGCCTGGCGATGCAGCGGCAGATGCCAGGCAAACTTCGAAACGGCGACATGGGCTGCAAACGCCGTGGTCACCATGCCGCCGTCCATAACGCGTGCTGGTGCGGGCGCTTGCACAATGACGCTTTCGCAGGCCCGGCATGCATAGCGCGGCCGGACCGTCCGCTTCACCCGGACGACCGCCGGCACGATGTCGAGCGCTTCACTGACATCAGTGCCGATGCAATGAAGCTCGAACGAGCAGCACGGGCAAACCTTGCTCTCCGGCTCGATAACCTCTTCATACCGAGGAAGGTGCTTGGGCAAACGGCCGATATTGCGCGATGGCGCAGGTCGAACCTGCGGTGTCCCCTCGGTGACGGGCGCAACATCGTCATTGGCCGCCTCGGGGATGTCGCTGAGATCGCCAAGGTCGAGCGTCGCCTGCGTCGGGTCGATCGTCGTCATTTTCTCCGACTTCGCCCCAAAGAGCTGCTGCTCCAGGAAGGCAACGCGCGCTTTGAGATCGGCATTCTCCTCGTCGAGCGAGAGAATGATCCGGGTTAATTGCGCAGCATCCTGAGGCAAGGGGGTGGGTCGAAGCGGCATGGCAGACCCTACCATACAAGCCTGAAACTGCAAGCAAAACCAATAGGATCAGCCTGCTTTTGAGGGCCTCCTCACCGCGTTTCGCTTGACGCGCGTCCAGTCAATGCCGGCCAGCAAAAGCGAGAACTCCTGACTACTCATCTGCATCGCACCGTCGCGGATCGGCGGCCAAACGAACTTGCCCGCCTCCAGCCATTTCGTCGCCAGGATCATCCCTGATCCGTCCCAATAAATGCAGCGAAGACGGTCGAGACGCTTGGCGCGGAACACGAACACGTCGCCACAATAGGGATCGGCCGCAAGCGCTGACGCCACCAAGGCCACAAGCCCATTCATGCCGCGCCGGAAGTCGACCGGCTGCGTCGCCACCATGATCTTCACGCCATTCGGCGAAAGTCCAATCACCGGCGCCCCCGCAACGCCGCCACCATCGCCCGCGCCAACTCGGGCGCCACCGAACCGATCACGGTCATGCGTGCTCCGGAAATCTCGATCTCAATTCGGCCGGAAGCAACGGAAGCGACATCCGACGGCGAGCTCTGCAGTGCCGCGCGATCGCCGACCACCGTCACCGGCACGAACATCGCCTGCTGCGCGCAGGTCTTCGCGGATCGTTGAGAGGTCAGTCCGGCTTCGCGACGCCAGGCATTCAGCAAGCCGCGATTGACGCCCCAGCGCCGGGCAATCGCCGAGATGTTCACGTCGGGCTCTGCGCTTTCCGCAAGGATCCGCGCCTTCTCCTCTTCAGTCCAATTCCGCCGCTGGCGACGACCGGTGATCACCTCGATCCGACGATATTTTCCCTCATGCCTGGCTTCATGCATGCCTTCATCCATGACTTCAAGCATGGCATCAGCGCGATCTCCAACCATTCGTTCCGCTCCTGTCGATGAAGGAGCTTATCTCGCGGTCTCTACCAACAAAGAAAAGGTGGGCTGTTCGTCGCGCTCAC
>NZ_FOCV01000113.1 GCF_900110205.1 Rhizobium tibeticum
GGCGATGGGCAACCATCGTCCCTACCGGGACCGTTGAGTGGGAGCGTCCACCCCATCGCTCACGGTTCTAATCCCAGAACATCGCTCAATTGGCTCGTTCAGCAAAATCCGCTCGCCGGACGTTCACTCTCGAAAATTCATTTTGAGATGGGCGGATGATGAGCGCCCGGTGCGGCTTGAAGAAGCGGAACGGCGACCGGGAAGGCACCAGATCATGGAGCGGAAACCGCGGCGCGAAGAGCGATCGATATCGGACGACTTAGTGTAAAGCTCTTGGTGGGCATGAATCAAGCGGCGGGCACCAATTTATCGATGCCCGTGTCCGAAGATTGGTCGGTAAGGCAAGCCGATCCTCAGGCACATCGGCGGACATTTCAATCTTCAACTGATGAGATCGGCCCTTCGCAAGATGAAGAAGAATAGACTGTTCATTCCACGGTAGTTTGCAAAGCATCTACTCCTGCCGTTGCGTCTGCTGAGGGGGCGACGTTGATGACGTGCCTTCTTCTGCGATCATCAACGGTGCAGGCTCGGGAAGGGCGCCCGTCTGGTTCTCGAAGATGCGCTTCAGTGCACGATCGGAATAATAGCGGACTTTTCTCAGCTTCAATGGTGGGTGACCCTTTATGAGAACGATCTGGCTGTTGTCATCCAGCAGCCGCACCTGTTCGGGCCGTAATAGGGGTGCACCTTGGTCTGAATTTTGAATATTGCGATCGAACATCCCGCCTTGGCCATAGGAAGTGGAGCGCGCTACAAATGTATATTCACCGATCGCTTTCGAAATATAGAGCGGCGTCTCGTCATCGGCAGTTGCCATGAAAACTTGCATGCCCGTATTGCTCAGGAAGTTTTGCTTGCCGGCCTCGTCGTACGTTCCCGACAACGCTGAGAGGCTTTGGATAATGAACATAAAGCGGCCCCTGTAGCCAGCGATCGTCGTGATTGCCGTCTCAATCGTCTCGAGTTTGCCCAGGTGCTTGAATTCATCGAGCAGGAATAGCACCTCGTGCTTCTCGTCCTTACCTGGCAGTGAGCGTTGCAAAATTGAAACGATCTGCTGGAAGAGGAGGCGCATAAGTGGTGCGATAACCTCTAGATCGTTTGGGCTAACGCAAAGATAAAGGCAAGTCCTCCGACGGCGGAGATCATAGATTGAGAAATCAGAACGACTCGTCGCCGCTTTAACCAGGGGGTCCGCCCATAAGTTGAGGCCGCCGTCACCTAGCACAGAGGTGTAGGAGGTGAGGATTTTTGTATCGTTGCCCGCCATATCGTTGAAAACCCGCTGAGCCTCTTTGTTCTGAGTCTCCTCCGCGAGGCGCGCGAAGAGCTTATATTTCTCCCCTGGTTGAGCAAAGAGGTCATAAACAGCTCCAATTGTTGGCGTACCGCGCTCGATACAAGTAAGAATGCCGGCGACAAATAGATCCCGTGCGCCGTTGATGAAACCTTCCGCGCCCTGTCCCTTGGCCGTAATGAGATTTGCCGCCAGGCGACGCGCTTCGGTGAACTGCCGCTCTGAAGACAACGCTGTGATATCTAATAGAGGATTATAACAGCTCGTCCGTCGTTCCGGGTCCAGCGGTGCGAATTTGAACACACTGTCGCCACCGGTTTTGCGCGCCCTGGACGTGAGCTCAAACAGCTCGCCTTTGACGTCGAGGGCTATTACTGAGCCCTTGAACGTCAGTAGCGTTGGGATGACAACGCCCACGCCCTTTCCCGCGCGGGTCGGGGCAACGATAAGGCTATGAGGCTGCTCGGCATTGGTCAGATAATAGTCAGACCAACATGGGCCCCCAATCTTTCCAAACACTGGACCACTGATGCAATCGTACCGCTGAAAATAACCCGCCCGTCGCATCTCACCCACGTGAGCCCAACGCGCCGTACCGTGATGGTCGTGCTTGCGTTGAAATAAGATTTGCTGAGCTAGTAGAACGATTCCCGACGTTGAAATGACGACAGCCAAACCCTGATAGAAGAAGAGGGTTGTGTAGCCAAGATAGAACGGCGTCTTGTACCAAAAAGCGAATATGTCGAACGTCATCAAAGCATGAACGCTAAACCCGTAGCGAAATGTTGAGCACACACTTGCCGCACAAAAACCTGCGGCCAGTGAACACAGCATGCTCAGGGCTATATTTAGGAGCTTTGTTTTGTTTGACATCATCAGTCCATCATAGATTCGTTCGATGCTAAAATGGTAAGCTCTCCAATACATCGAACGCACATCAGGCGATTTGCCACCGGATGGCGGCCGCACCTCAAGAGAGGGAAATTTTCGGGCCTGCCCATATGGGAAATATCAAGCCGCGCAGAACCGCTACGCGCTAAAGCAATTCTAATCAAGAAATAAGAAAGGTATTATTGTTACAGGTTAAATCAACTGAAATATGTCTGCAACCAAACTGGATGGCTGAACCGGGCTCGCGGGAGGCTCCAACTCGTGACGAAGGAGCGGATTTATGTGGGACGACGAGATCGCTGCCCACCCTCGTTCGAAGGCACGGATCAAGAAAGCAGACGTGGACAGCGGTCCGCGGCTTCGCACTCCTGTCGGCCTTACGAAAGGAAATGGAGACCCGTGAACGGGAAAATGAAGAGCGCCGTCGAGTCACTTGTCAACGCAGCTGCTTATTCTGCCTAAGGAGATTCAAGAGCGCGCCCGTTAGGGCTATAGTGGTGAAGGTGGCAAATACATCCTATGTTCGAATACGAACTCTAGCAGGCTGTTGAAGAAGTCTCTGGTTTGGCCTTCAGGATGGCCTCGTCTCCGTTGTCGTATGCGAAAGTGATCTCGATCGCGCCATCATAGAGTAACTCGGCATGACCGTCGCCCGAGACTTCGTCCATTTCGTCGCATCCGGCCCATCGGAAGAAGACCATGGACGGGCTGTAGCCGAGATCGAGGCTCGCTTGCATCGCACCGAAGGCGATTTCGCCATGTCCATTGGCCCCGATGGTAATTGTGGCGGGCTCAACCAGGTCGAGATAATCCCGATCCCATAGATCGGCCTCGACGATCCGCCGGCGGCCAATCAGGCGGCAGTCCCCTGTCGGCACCCAGCGTGACCGCTTGTGCCCGGTCGGCGAAGGGTTCGATCATGGTAAGCGCCGCGACCCGTTCGGCACATATCCGCTGGCCTCAGTCAGGCAGGCATCGACCAGCAGGCCATGGCGATTTTCCATCAGGGCCTTTTTCAACAGCCTGCTAGCGGCTATGCCGGCGCGCCTACCCGGCGTATCGTTGGCTTGAGTAGCTCATGCGGTTCGCAACGCTATGGAGTGGGGGCTCGTGATCGGCGGCTTGTCAGACGTCGAGGGTTCCCCTCGACTTGCCGAGCACGAAAGGCTACGGGACAGCCGCTCGCAGCAGCATCGGCGATAGGGTACGGTGCCTGGGCGCTAAGCCGCTCGAACTGATGAAATAGACTAGTTTCCGTCCATAAACGGCTGGTTTTCTTGTGCTTGCAGCGCGTTTGGGTTCCGCTTGGTGGCCGCTTTGAAGCCATGCGGTGTGGCT
>NZ_FOCV01000110.1 GCF_900110205.1 Rhizobium tibeticum
AGCCCAAAAGAGAGGCCGCATAGGGGGCTTTGCGCCATCAGCAGAGAACGGCCTGAATGATCGGTGCATCCTCATCAGCATGATCAGCGCCGACGCCGGTGCGTTACCCCTCCCGCCGCCCCGGCCACCATCTCACCAGATCCAACAAAACACGCCGCGCTCGACAGGGTATCGAGACCGTGCCGAGCGCGATATCAGATGGAGCGGACAGTCCGTATTTGGGTACCAAACTCCACTCAACCGTGCGCCGTTCGGATTGCGCTGGTTATCCCAAGTCCGACAGCAAGGATGCGATTAGGGCATCCGGCGCCTTGAACCGGCCGCGCCTCAGTTCAGGAGGGATTACCGCCTCGACCGCTTCCAGCTTTTCTGACGGGTCCATGCGAAGATAGACCTCGGTCGTGCGGATGTCGGCATGGCCCAGCCACAGGGCGACCTTGCGGATGTCGCGGGTTGCCTGCAGCATGACGACTGCACAGCTGTGCCGAAGCTGGTGAGGTGAGACGCGACGATCGCGAAGTGATGCGCAGTTCTCGGCAGCTTTGCCGACATGCTTGTCGAGCACATACTCAAAGCCGGCACGGGTCATCGGATCGCCCTGAGCATTGACGAAGAGCTCCGGGACGCGGACTGCGCCCCGGACACTCAACCAAGCGCGAAGGTCCCGTGCAGTATCCTTCCAGAGCGGCAGGCAGCGTTCCTTGCGGCCCTTTCCTAGAACCGTCACGCTCGCGCCGTGTCGAAGCGACAGGTTCTCCGTCAGAACGCCGATCAGTTCGGAGACCCGCAAGCCTCCGGCGAAGCAGAGATGCATCATCGCCCGATCACGGATGCCAGAGCGTGTCGAGAGGTCGGGCGCGTTAAGAACCGCGTGAACCTCTTCCATCGTCAGATGACGGATGAGCTTCTGGTCATGGCGCTTGGTCGGGATCGCATGGACCCGGCCGATCTGCTCCAGTGCGGAGGGCACCTTGTGCTCGAGGTAGCGCATGAACGCCTTAATGGCAGCGAGCCGCACATTGCGTGTGGACGCGCTATTGCCGCGATCCTGTTCAATGTGCGCAAGGAAAGCCACGATCATCGGTGCGTCGAGGTCTTCGATGGCAAGCAGCGACGGGCGAGTGCCTAGCCGGCTTGCTGTGAAGTTGAACAGCAGCTTGAAGCTGAATGCGTATGTCGCGCAGCTTTGCGGGCTATAGCCTCGCTGCTGGGGCATATAATCTCGCAGGAAGCCGGTGATGAGAGGGGCGAGCTTCGTCATGCGGCGTTCTCCCCGACCAAGGCCTCTGCAGCCGCGGCAATGTCGGTCATCATTTCCGGCGTCGCCTGAAGATACCAGTAGGTATTGTGGATACTGACATGGCCCAAGTAGGTCGACAGGGCGACAAAGTGCCGAGCAACTTCGCCGCGCCCAGCGCCGCATTGTTCCAGGACGCGGGTTGCGAAGGTATGTCGGAGGTCGTGGATGCGTGGCTGCTGACTTCGCTCCAACACGATGCCCGCCCGTCGTGTGACGCAACGGAATGTGTAATTCACCATTCTCAAGCACATTTGTCGGTGCTCTACGGATGGGAAGAGCCAATCACTCTCGGCCGCAAATTGGCACCTGGCCCCAAGATAGCGTTTGAGCGCCTCAACGACGGTCGGGTGCAGCGGCACCAGCCGACTTTTGCGGAACTTGGTTTCGCGAATGCGCAACACGCCGTCGGGCAGGATATCGTCGAGCCTGAGAGCAACAACCTCGGACACGCGCATTCCAGTCGCTGCGATCAGCCCAAAAAGCATGACATAGAGCTTGCGACGCAGCGGATTGGGCCTTTGGTACCTTAGATTGCCGGCAGCATCGAGAATCCGGGCGATCTCGGCCGCAGTATAGATGTAGGGAACCGGTCGATTGGTGTTCCGCTTGATATCTGCGGGCGGTATTTCATGCCGAGGATCTTCCGCCTGCATGAAGCGAGCAAACTGGATCAAGTCCATCAGGCGATGCGCCATGGCGTTTGGGCTTTTGGCAGCCGTGGGCAACCAGGTAAGAGCTGTTGCGGTGCGAATGTGGCTCTCGTCGCGTTCTGCTGCAAAGCACGCAAACGCAAGGAGATGCCGTTCGGCCCGGACAAGCTTGTAACCTAGCGCGCGGCGCAGACTGATATAGCGGTTGACGTCGGCGCTCAGCATGGCAGCCTCCCGCCCCAAGGCTGCGCGATCTCGGACAAGAGGCTGATGTCTACTTTGGCGTAGAGCGCGGTCGTCGATGGAGAACGGTGACGCAACACAGCTCCGACGCCGGCAAGGCTTGCCCCGCTTCGCAGCATCGCAGTCGCCGCCGAGTGCCGCAGCACATGCGCCCCGCGATGGATGCTTTCAATTCCTGCTCTGTCGAGCGCGCGACGCACGATACATTTTACGGCGATGCGGCTGAGCGGGCGGATCGGTGCAAGATCCGTTAAGAACACCCGCATCGTCGCAATGCGCGGCCTTGCCCGCTCAATATAGGCGAGGATGGCGTCGCCGACGTCCTGGGGCAGCGGAAGCCATTCTTCGCGCCGGACCTTGCCGACAAGCGTTATTCGACCATTCTTCCAATCGATGTCACCAAAGGTAAGATTGGCGACCTCGCTCGCCCTGAGACCCAGCCGAGCCAAGAGCAGCACGACGGCGCGATCACGTAACCGGTCTTCGCTATCACAAGCGGCAATGAGTCGGTCGATATTGCTTTGTCCAAGGAAGCGTGGTGTCGTTGCCAGTTGCCAGCTTGCAAAGCTCGGAACTGCATATTCCCGGCCAGCGGGGCATTGCCCGATCGCCACAAGGTATTTGAGGTAGGCGCGCGTTGCGACAGTGATACCCTGAGCCCGAGCGCGGCCATGCGGTTTCGCGCGGTCGAGCACGAAGCCACGGATCGCGATCGCCGTATAAACTTCCGGATCAGTGCCGAGCGACAACAGAAGGTCGATCAAGATTGGCTGATAGGTATCGAGCGTGGAATCCTTGATACCACGCTGCTCCTTCATCCAGCATCGGAACGCGGCAAGCGCTGGCCAGGTCTCCTCCAGCGACGGGTGCAGCTCTGCAGGCAGAATGTTTTTCTCGCGCAGATAAGAGACGAACAGCGCAGCCGCACCCTGCGGAGCGCGCGCGTTTTTGCTGCCCTGGAACACCGACGCCGATGCAGCGAAGCCAACCGCGAGCGTGCCGATCTCGAAACCGGTCGCTCGTACCCAGTCACCCCATAGTGCCAGCAGGCGCACCACCTCCACGATCGTTGCGGGCGAATAATTCTGCTGAGAAAGCCACTCCTTGAACCCATCGACATGCAGCTGTAGCCAGTTGATCCGAGCATGGACACTGCGGCGATGTCTGTACTTTCGCTTTGTCACTCTATTTCCTCAATTTGCTTGTTGGCGCCGTAGAAGTCCGGCGCGTCGAACAAATCGGAGGTTTCAAATCCATTCCAGCAGTAGGTGAGCAGCGTATCCGTTCTCAGCACGCGAGTTGGCCTCACCGGGCCTGCGTGTCTTGCCGAACCTCAAGAGGATGGCAATGACATCGGTAGGAGCGATGAAGCACCGTCGGCGCTGATCATGCTGATGAGGATGCACCGATCATTCAGGCCGTTCTCTGCTGATGGCGCAAAGCCCCCTATGCGGCCTCTCTTTTGGGCT
>NZ_FOCV01000109.1 GCF_900110205.1 Rhizobium tibeticum
CTGCGGATGGCGTCTTTCGCTGGCCTTTCATCCGTTAAGTTTACGATGCCTGGACAGAGTTGGTTGACTTCGGTAAACACTTGGAGCGCCGCTTTACCTTCCCCGTGCAGTCTGCGAATACACCGCGTTGCCTTCACGACGGCATTGGATGAGGGCGACGACCCGAAGGCATCCCGCCCCGCCGTCTTCGCAAGCGGGAGCACAGCTTTGAGCGGATCTCTACCGGCAGCGGTGGGCGTTGGGAGATCCCCGCGCCAAACTTAAGCGGCGCCGCCGCATCATAACCCGGGACAAGCTCGAGCCAACTTTCCTCGACTTCGTCGACTCGCGAGCATCATGCTTGAGTTTAGGCGTCTCTGTGGCGGGGTGATGGGGGCTGCTGACGGGCAGACGACTAGCGTACATGAAAAGAACCGGGTTCGGATGGCGAACCGATCGATGAACGCCGAGAGCACGCACATTCGAATTGGATCCGATCCATGTCACTCCATGTTTAAGTCGCTTTAGCGGCTCGAACATACCTCAGCATACGATCTGCCATTATCTTGTTGCCGTCCTGACTCGTGACAGCACGCTACGCGACAAGTAGTCGTCAATTTTGTCGGCTCCTCGACACGGGCTTGCTTCGTGTGGGGTTGTCTTTTCTAAGCTAAGTAGCTGATACGGCACCGCAATCACTGTTTGTTCAGCTCATTTTTCCCTTGGCATGGCTTTTGAAAGGCTTCCAGGGTTGGTGGTGGAAGCTGCCGGTGGCATCCACGTCGCACGACACTGTCTTATTCGCTTTTTCTTCAGCTCGCTTATTTGGTAGGGTGCTTTTTCTCATCTGGTAGGCTGGCTGCAAGCGGAGAGCTGTCCAAAGAACCTAGTATTTCGCTTCTTGCGAGGAGGACGACCGCCCTAGGAACCATTATGTTAAATCCGCAGACAGACACAGCTGTCGGTGACAGCGCACATCACTGCTCCCCGCGGGAGTGCTCAGTGGTCAGCACGGAGCGTGTAACCAAACTGGCCGTTCAGCTTATATGGTTATTGGACGTAATCTACCGTTCAAAGAGGGGTGTATTCTGCCCATTATAAGAGCGCATTCCCGAATATGAAATTTGAGGGACGGCCGGAGTAAACTAGAGAGCGAAGCCGCGGCGCTCGGGCTTGCTCGATCGTCGCCCGACGGCCAAGCACTGGTCCGAAACAAGAATTCACGAGGAGAACCGCGTGCTAAATAGACTCGAAAAAAAGACTCCGAACCAGGTAGATATTCTTGTCGGCCAACGAATTCGAATCCGGCGGATCTGGATGGAGATGGCACAGCAGGCGCTTGGGGAAGCTATCGGGGTCACATTTCAGCAGGTGCAAAAGTATGAAAAAGGCAGGAACCGGATTGGAGCGGGCCGTCTCCAACTGATCGCAGACACGCTCGGAGTGCCGGTGTCGTACTTTTTCGGTGACGCGCCTAAAGACGGCAGCGCGAGCGACGAAAGCAGCGGCAGTGGCAAAAATGGTGTTAAGTCGGAAGTAGTGGAATTCTTGGAGTTTGCAGCCACTCCACATGGCCTTTCGCTGGCCTTTCATCCGTTAAGTTTACGATGCCACTCAATGCCGCGCTCAGCCAGCAGATCTTCTACATGACGCAGGCTCAGCGGGAAAACGATGACGCTTGTAGCGGTGCGTCGTAACATCGGTCGGCGGGTTCGAGTTCATGCCGGTAAATACCGCCGCAAACGTTAAAGCGACGCTACCCCTCCCAGCGTTCAATTACTGTCATGATTTCTCACTGGCCTGTTGCGGCGTACTGGCGGCTTGGGGCCCCCTGGTAACGATGAAATCTGGCTCACCGTAAAGTTCGCAGTTCGTGCTCGCTACCTGTCAAATTTGATAGGTGGCGCGGGTGAGGAATTTAGGCAAGTTTGCACGCGTAGTTAGCAACAGTATTGGTGCATGCTTTAACATGGGAGTGAAAGATGAACAAAGATCGTGGTGAAAAGAAAATTGCCGAGCTGACTGAACTTAAACTTGAAAGTCGTGAGAAACTTCGAGCCGCCAGATTGGAAATTTCGAAGCTCGACTCACAGCTGTTGAAAGTCGGCGCAAGGCTCAACGACTTGGGTGCAGTCTGCTGGTGAAGCAATGGACCAGGGAGCCCGCCAAAGTTGGTCGCGCGAGAGGACGTGGAAGGCATCAAGGCCAAAGCGATGGGCTGTGGTGAGATTTCGGTAAAATGGAATTCCAGAAAATCTAGGCAATTTGAATTGCTTTATTAAATCTTTGATGGTGCGGTCGCGTCGATCGTCACATCGCTAACTGGAGCGTAAAAATGGCAGATCATTATCTAAGATATGGCGATAAAATGCGCATCATCAACGCATACGGAGGAGATGGGAAAGGTGGCTACCTCGGTATTGGCGGGGCATCGAAAGTAATTAGTGCCGTGGACGCTGTTGGAACGTGGGCGGCCCTACAAAACGTTGACGATGCTACGCAATGGACAATAATAGGGCCGGCGGGCTCCAGTAGGAACACTGGAGACAACGTTTACAGTGGTGATCAGATTACTCTTCAAAATTACAAAGATGGAAGTTATTTGGCATTATTCAACGCCAATCCGGCGAGTAACAGCGGTTATCCCGTGGCAACCACCGCCACTTTGGATGATAATTCGATTACCCCCGCCTGGTACATCCTTATTAGTACCGCAAATAAAGCCAATGATTCAAGGCTGATCGACAAAGATAATATATACTTGGTGGCTACTTTTGGTCAAATGGGAGGCATTTTGGACACCAACGGCGTAGGTGCTGGCGGCTTCAAGTACAGCGTCACGGGTGCGCGTCTCGTTAATCGTGATGGCGGAAGCGGCTCATGGCAGGTAATGAAATTCACAGGCTGAGCTTAAATCTGTCCAACGCATTGTGGTCTCCAATGAAAGAACTCAAGGGGCAAAGCACTACCATTTGGCGGCGTTCCTTGAGTTCGGTTAGGTGTTGAGCGGCGTTGGTGCGCGGATATGAAATCGAACGCATTTCGATCTTTGATGTAGTTGGTTATGCCTGCGTGACTTGACGCGGGATAGACTCCGGGCGTCCACACGCCAGCATGCGGTTGAGAACGATGCAACCGATGGCAACCTCGGTCTGTTGAGCCGGAAGAGAGCGTGCTCGCAGGCGCCGTCCGATCAGCCCCTTGTATCGTCCGATGGCTGTTTCGCTCAGTGCCCGCTTGCCATAGCCGGTGGCTGCCTGCCATTTCAGCCGACCGTCGCTTGCGATTGCGGCAATGTGCTTGTCCCTTTGACCCGGCGGTCGGCGTTGTCACGTTGTTTGAAATGTGGCCGCGTGAGGCCGATACCGCGCTTTTCAGGCAGGCCGTGCACTCACGGCTTCCCACGCGGCCATGGCTTGGCGTCGATGGGTTCGAATTTGTGCTGCGGAGCGGTTGGTCTGGGATGGGACGAAGAGATTTCGGACGGCGGAGAAGATCGACACGAAATGCTGCAATGAGCCGACCGACCGGAAACCCTGTCGCGTTCGTTCCCGTTTTCGGAACGGCAGGTGAGAATTCTCCGCCCGGTTGGGCATCGTCAACTTAACGGAATGTGGAATTCGATGTGCGATGAAGGTTCATGACAGACCGTGATCCACTCTATCGTCGACATCGCTTTCGCGCT
>NZ_FOCV01000108.1 GCF_900110205.1 Rhizobium tibeticum
CATCCTTCGCACCCCTGTTGAAGTGCCAAGGATCGCCGATCATCGTTAACCGAGGATTAATCTGCCAAAGTAGTGCTAGGCTAGCCAAACCTTTCGGCTAACACGCGGACCGCCCGAGCCGCATGATCCGGCCGGCTGATCCTCGCCGAACAAAAACTCATCCTCCTAATGCCGGCCGCACATCAGCTGACGAGACGATTCACACCAGCCATCAGGGCTGAGGAAGCTTCTGCGGAGTTACAAATGTAACGCTATTTCGGTTTTGGAGACTGAGCTTCAATGGTATTTCGTCGTAGACCAGTTGAGATGACTGATCATAGCAGGCCGCCTGGTGCATCCTTTGATCAAGTGCTAGGGCGTCAAAAATTCGCGCGGTGTCGAGCAGCGAAGTCTGCGCTTATGCGCCAGCGGACCTAATGCATTCTTTAGAAGTCGGGAGCGCTCCAAGTTGAGCCGCGGAAAATCATTGGCTAGCTTTAAACCGATCAGGGTTTGCGACTGGCGGGCATTTCCAGTCCGATGAAGCTGTCGTGCTGCCCGGCTCGGCGCCGAAGGTGCTAATGCCAGCGTCGTCGCAATCCCCCAAATATCTATCAGGGGATGAATTCATCTAAATGGGGCTATTCCTCCAAGATTCATAAATCGTCGAACAAAATTTATCGCGTTGGCATTCTGGACGTCCGCTCCTGACATTGTGATCGTTTGCGATCACGAATTGGCATGGTCACGCGATCTCTACTGAACGGAGCGTATGTTGGTCTTTCTGGTTCAGCACTGGCCGTGCATCAATCAACTCGAAACGAAGCGAAGGGGGAGGGAGGCTACGGCGAATCCTATGTGCCCTTCTTCTTGGGAGAAGGGGCGCAGCACCATGGCAATTCTGATGTTGGTTTTCGCAACTGTTTTGTTCGGAGTGCTTGCAATCGGCCGCGGACAAGAAAGCCAAGCCGGTCAGGTTGCGTCGAGTGATTTGCGAAAAAGTTTGACGACTCATGCATCATTGCGACGCGACCTGTTTTGCGCGTGGGCCGGCATACTTTTGAATTACGGCCCAATTGCCGGGACCTTACACGCTCTGCAAAGGAGCCAGATGCGTAAACAGGAAACGATTGAAAATGCTTCTATCGAGAGCACTATTCATCTCTCTCAGTCATCTACTAGTGAAAACTGGCCGGTTGAAAGGACGATGGCGATTGCTGCAGCCTTCGACGCACAAAAAAAAGTGCTCACCCAGAATTCTCTCTCAATCTTCGTCAACTCGTTTCACTTGCTTGCAAGATTTCCGACGGCGAGGCGCGAATTTGGTAGTCTGATTCGCCGGCTTTCTTATGAGCCAAGTTCAAGTCCGGTGTCAAAGATTGAGGAAAGTCTCAATTGGCTGCCATCGCCAGCGGGCGGGAATGAAGTCATTGCGCCTGATTTTCGTAGTGGATGGATCGTGCCGCAGCTGGACGGTCCTGCAAAAAACATCGGATCATCTGACACTTTCTACGCAGCCGCAAACCAAAATTTTTTGGAAGCTCTGGGCCTAGCCAACCAGCGTGTGCGATGGGCAACATTATTCCTGGCGTTAGTGATTATAGGACTTTGCGTCTGTGTGGCCGTTCTAGTTTCAAGGTTGCGGCTGCAGACGAATCGGTTGGCTAGGCACTTGGAGTTTGAATCGGCGATTAGGGAAATCGAGACTTGTTTCAGAGGCGTTGAAACGACTAAGGTGCCGCTAAGCTTCCCGACCGAGGCAGCGCTTCGAGTTATTCAGCGCTTTTTCAATGCTAATCAGTGCACACTGGCACTGCTTGGTGTTTCTACCGGGGGAGAGGCCGAGTGTTTCGCTGCAAGTACTCCTGGGCTAATCTGGAACGATACACGGTTGCTTGATATACTCTCTCGCGTCAAGACGGAGGAACGGTTGATAGTTAGCACCGTTTCAGCACAAAATATTTACCGCCTTGCTTATGGATTTTCTGGCTTGTGTCACATGCTCGCATTCAAACCTTCCGACGAGATGAGCGCGGTTTGTTGCCTTCTTTATGAGCCAGATGGTCTCCGACTATCCGCTAGCGAGGACCAGTTTTTTGAACGCGCGATAGGTCGAGTCTGTGAATGCCTTGATCTTCGACGTAGAAAGACGGAGCGCAATCTTCTGGAAAGGCGGTTGGAACATGCCGAACGCTTGAAAGCGGTCGGCACGCTTGCTGGGGGAATCGCGCATGAATTCAACAATATACTCGGAGCAATTATCGGCTATGCCGAGACGGCCTACAGTCTTCTGCATTGCCCCTCGCGGACTCGGGATTGCGTCGGCCAAATTATCTCGGCCGGGGACAAAGCGAAGCTGATCATTGGCCAGATCCTTGCATTGAGCGGGAACCGAGAACGTATGAGCAAGCCCTTCGACGTCGCCGACGTGGTATTGGATTTAGCTCCGTTGCTACGCATAGCGCATCGCGCGGACGTAGAACTGACTTTCAAAATTGATGAAAGGCAGAAGGTGATCGAAGGATGCCCATTGGGAATACAGCAGATCCTGATGAATCTCTGTAAGAATGCCTCGGAGGCTTTTTTGAATAAAGGCCGTATCGAGGTCAGCGTCTCTCGCACTGTTGTTGTAGAATCTAAAGCACTTACTCATCGCACTTTGCCACCTGGCGACTATGTCCTCCTTTCTGTCTGCGACAATGGCGAAGGCATTGCTGAAGCGGCTCTACCGCATATTTTTGAACCTTTTTTCACGACACGCTCTCGTGTCGGCGGAACGGGGCTTGGTCTTGCTGCAGTGCACGGCGAAGTGTGCGCGCTTGCAGGGTATGTTGACGTTACATCAACCGTTGGCCGTGGTACGCGCTTCGACATCTACCTACCGTCTTCCCCGAAGGAGCCCGTCAGAATTGACAGCCTTTTTAGAGGTTATGATACACCATTTGGTAATGGAGAAATCGTCGCAGTCGTAGAGCATGATCCAACGACGTTGGGAATGTATGAAGACAAGATTGCCGCGTTGGGGTATGAGCCGGTGGGCTTTAAGTCATTCGACTTTCTTTGCGACTGGATGTCGAGGGGGAAAGCAGCCGATCTTATCGTGGCGGACCATTCGTGCCTTCTCGCGCGAGAACCCGCTGACGAAGTGCACGAGCCCCTCAAGACGGTGCCCGTTATCATCGTGGGAGGCCTTGACTGTCACATGCCACTCTCGGACGATGACCGGGCAGCGGTCCTTGCGCTGGCTAAGCCAGTCTCTTCTAGAACTATGGCGTATGCAATTCGTACGATGATCAGCAGGTGAAACCTCAGTCTGACTCGATTGCCGATATCGGATGAATTTACATGGAGTGAGATCGCAAAGGGTCTTAAAAGCGGTGCCCGCGTTTGTAGGTACAGACGAAGGCGAAACCATGATTTTTCATTGTCCGGGATATAGTAGAAGCGCTTAACATCGCTTCTTAATCGCCCGGTTCATTCACCTCCGTCGGCGCTTTGCGTTTTGAAAAAACTTAGTTCGGTATTCGGTCTTGATAAACATCAAATGCAGCAGCGACAGCACGCAACATAAAGCGGTGCTCCTGTCGAACCCGAACGATACTCTTCTCCACGTTCATGCTCAACAATGGCGCGGCCGAGCATCGTTCGACCGGGACGAGTACGAAACCGTGGATGTGCGGACACGCTGTTTCATGCTGCGTTGTTGATGACGTTTGCCGGGAGCACGGTTGTCTGCGCGGTCGATACCTGGTCGCCGCATTGCCGGCGCCTGATGAGCGTTCCCGGCGTCGGCCCGCTAATCTCCACGGCGATGGTGGCGGCGTTCGGAACGGGCGAGGCTTTCGAGTGGGGC
>NZ_FOCV01000107.1 GCF_900110205.1 Rhizobium tibeticum
GACGGTTATCACGCTGACTGTCAGTATAAATGTCCATACCCACAGTCAGCTACGTTTCCGGACATCTCTCAAGGCGGCCTTCCGCGTATGCGTACGTTGGATCAAGACCGTCGCGGGGCAGGACAAGACGAAGTTCCGCGGCCGCGACCGCGTTGGATGGGCCTTCACCTTCGCGGCGGCTGCCTATGATCTGGTGCGCTTACCGAAACTGATGGCGGTGCTGTCTTGAGCGCCGCCTCGACCTGCCGCCTGATCGGCCGCTGGCGGATTATCGAGGCCGACCTATGGGATCGGGATTATCTCGACCTGGTTGAGCCTGCAGCAATCGCCATCGGGCCAGACGGTCATGGCGAAATCGCTTTCGGTGCGATGCAAGCGGGCCTCGATCTCGGCTATAGCCGATCCACCGTTTCATTCACATGGTCTGGATTTGACGAAATGGACGAAGTCTCGGGCGATGGTCATGCTGAGTTACTCGACGATGGCTCGATCGAGGTCACGTTCGCGTACCACAATGGCGACGAAGCTATCCTCAAAGCCAAACCAGAGACTTCTTCAACAGCCTGCTAAAGAGGTCTGATTGATGTATGGCAGTCCAAATTACGGTTCGATCAGTCCTAATCGCGCAGCTTTCAAAGCGGCAACCGTCCTGCTTCCCGTTTCTAATTTTCGTAATACATTTTTAACATGGAAATTGACTGTATTTTGGGAAATTCCGAGAATAACTCCGATGTCCCATGATGATTTTCCTTTTGCTACCCACCGAATACACTCCTTTTCTCTGGCAGAAAGGCTGGGAACGTCGCCGCCGCTCACGTCCAAACATCCCACTACCTGCAAATGAAAATGCAACGCGGCAAGTTGCAGGTAGGCGACCGCGATATTTTCTAGATCGCGCGTTTCCGTTTGAGCAAAGTTCATGGTCGAAAAGCTACCACACGGCCCATGCAGAGGAATGGTAACACCAGATCGCAGGCCGAACTTTGCAGCCTCGTCGAAGACGCGTCTTTCGCTGTCAGTTGTGCTTGCATCTTTGTACACTTCACTCCACCGAAAAGCGGCCGAATGAAACCGGCTCGTCGTTACGGTGGGATCGATCTTGTCATAACCTTTTTCGACACAGTGCTCTTGCCACTCGGAAGGATAATTCAATGATATCGGTGGTTTGCCTCCGTTCTGCCTATGTGGATCCTGAAATTGCGCCGGAGCACCATAGGCAATCCACCGGCAATTGAAGTTGCGCGCAAAAAGGAATAATCGGTCGAACAGCTGTTCAATGCGAATAGCTCCATTGAGCTGGCTTAGAAACATGTCAAACGCGACGGCAACCTCCTCATCAGTCGTCACCTCGCAATAGCTTGGCGCATCAAGCGAAAACTGATCGGACATTCTGGCTATTGCCCTAGACGTTGAAGTCACGTCTGTGATCCTGCGGTACTCCATGGAATTCACCTCGATTAGTCGTTTGCTATCGACGCGCAGAGTTGCTTGCTGCAGACTTGTTCCTCACCTCGCGGTAGGCTCTCGAGCTACGAGCCCAAGCCATGGGACCTTTGTTTTCCGCCATTACTTGTCGAATAATTTTATGCTGTCTGGGAGCTCCTGCGCTGTACGGCGAGGGAGTTTCAAAATTCATGCCAACTAGGATCAAGGAGCACTGGGGCCAAATTTTCGAGTATGATTCAGTGGCGAGAGACGCCAATCGCTAGGCGGCGGCTCGGACCGCTGTGTCGCGTTTCTGACACCCAGTTTGGGGAATGATGTCCAACGTCTGTCGGCGCAATAGTCATGGAAGAGCGCAAACGGAATAATGGGCCCGAAAGGGTCGCATCGCCTTTCATGGACGCGGTGCAGCTTGAGCCGTAACGACGAGCGGCGACGTCCGAGCCGTCCTTCGGCTTGAAGCTCTTCATCGACGCCCAGGCTTCGATCAATGTGCCATTGACAGAGAAGTGGTCGGTTGACAGCAGCCGCTTTATCTTGGGCTGAAAAACAATTGCACTCAGGAACTTCGCAGCGATGTCACCATCGAGCAACCAGTCGCGGTTCTTCGAAAACACCGAATGGTCCCAAGCGGGATCGTCGATGCCGATGTCGACGAACCACCGGAACAGAAGGTCGTATTCCAACCGCTCCATCAGAAGTCGTTCAGAACGGATCGAATAGAAGGCCTGCAAAAGCAGGGCACGAAGAAGCTTTTCGGGCGCGATGGACGGCCGTCCGATCGGTGAATAAAGCGCTGCAAAATCTCGTTCCAGTGAAACGAGCGCTTCGTTCACGATCTGCCGGATGGCCCGTAGAGGATGATCTTTTCGAACACGATCCTCAAGATCGTCATAGCTGAAGAGTTCGCCTGTCCTCACATCGCCGCCGCGCATCCATCAGCTTCAAATCGCCATAAACCGAGTGAATCACGACCAGAGCCTATGCGCCAGGGCCTTTTCAACAGCCTGCAGCCTGCTAGGAGTTTCCTAAGAGTCTAGCGTTGGCTGCGGCTTACCAGGTTGCATGGAGGGGTTAAGATAGATTCGACCCAATTGCATGGCAGGCTGTTCAACGTACCGATAGAAAATTTCGGCCGCAATCAGCGTCAGAAAAATCGCCAATGCCAGCGAGAATCGGAACATGATCATGCAGCACATAATTCAATGCTAATATGATGGGAACGTGAATTAGGTACATCGAATATGAAACCCTTCCGCTCCATCGCAAAGCCGGTGTCTCCAAAAAAGTCGTCTGCAGAGGGAAGGAAATGCAAGAGACGATGATGTAAGCCGCCGCCAGTGCATATGCGAAGTCGCCCAGCAGGAAGCTGCCTTCAACGATCGCCTTAGGCGCGAGGAAAAACCCGACCACCACGAGCAGATGAACCACGTTGGGACTTTTCTAAGCAGTTCGACAGCACGCGCCATGTGCGAAGCTAGGAAAATCCCGATGAAGAAAAAATAGCTGTAATAAAAAGTCAGCATCGAACTCGTTAGCAAGGATGAAGGAACCTTGTCGTCAAAGGTCTCCCCGACGATGAGCGAGGTCTTGGTGCTGACGGTCGCCAAGGCGACGACGACAGCCAAGGCTTTCACGAACAGCGCACGATCAAGAAGGCCATCAGCGGGAACATCAATGAGATGCGCATTTCCTGAATAAGCGTCCACATCGGCGGATTCAGCGAAATGCTGGAGTAATCGACTCCGATCATGAGCAGGTGGGATGCAACGAGTTGGAAATCGACCGGTGTTCCCCAACGTGGTCTCCGAGCGCCCATTCGGCCTTTGGAAAGGCTATCTGCGAGGCCAACAACGTGGCAAACGCCAAAGCCATGGCGAAGGGCAGATAGATCCGGCAAAACCGTCTGAACACAAACTGCGGATAGGGAGTCTCCGGTCTCTTCAGGTACGGGATGGTCAGCACGAATCCGCTAAGCACAAAGAAAATGATGACCGCGACACGTCCGTTCACGAGATGGCTCACCGGCGTATAGTCAAAGGCGAAATTGTGCCAGTTGTCCCCAGGTATCAAATTATAGGCGTGATTCAAAACGACAACAAACGCGGCAACGCCCCTAACTGCGTCGAGTTTGTGGAAGCGGTGTAGCAACATCACTATTTCCTAGCGTTCTATGTCGACAATGATGACTAGACTGGCAAACGAGAGATACCAGAAGTTGCCATCGATCGTGTCGTTTCCGTCCCCCCCAACCTGTCATTGCCTCGGCCAGCGTAGACTGCGGATTTCAGTGAATCGGGACGGCATCGTCAACTTAACGGAATGTGGAATTCGATGTGCGATGAAGGTTCATGACAGACCGTGATCCACTCTATCGTCGACATCGCTTTCGC
>NZ_FOCV01000106.1 GCF_900110205.1 Rhizobium tibeticum
TTGGGCGGTTGCGATTCTAAGCATCGCGCCCAATGCACCTCCGAATGATACGTCGCGGACGGAGAATTTGGAACGGCTGCGCGACCACGAGGAGAAAGTCGCCTCACCGTTCGCTGCCTTCGCAACGGCTTGACTTCAAGGCTGATGTTGCCGGCTCTGCAGAGCGGCCGCTTCTGGGATCAGAGTTCGATCTGCGCGATGGCCGCAATGGGGGCGCAAAGCCGCTCGATCGAGCTGCTAATATCGGAAACATCCCCCCAAGAGGCACGGCCCCGCTGGGTGCGGGACCGGACTCGCTCAAATCTCTGTATGCTCCGCTAGCTCCAGCGCATCCTCTATGTCTACGCCGAGGTACCTCACCGTGTTCTCGATCTTCGTATGCCCGAGCAGGATCTGGATCGCACGAAGATTGCCCGTCGCTTTGTAGATCATCGCGGCCTTCGTGCGTCGAAGCGAGTGTGTGCCGTAGTCTTCGCGCCTCAGCCCAATTGCAGTCACCCACTCATCGACTAATCGGGCATACTGTCGAGTGCTGAGATGATCGGCATGATCGACTCGACTAAGAAAGGCGTAGTCGTCAATTGTTCCGCCTCTCCGTTCAAGCCATGCAAGCAGACTTGCCCTGACGTCGCCTGTGATCTCGAATTGTACGGGACGACCGGTCTTTTGCTGGACGACCATGGCACGGGTTCGAATTTCTTGACCTGTGACGAGGGTTCCGATTTTGATCCTAACAAGATCGCAGCCTCGCAGCTTACTGTCGATCGCGAGATCAAACAGCGCGCGATCTCTCATGCGGCCCTCCCTATCGAGGAAGAAGCGGATCGCCCAAATCTGGCGCTGCTTCAGGGGCTTCTTGACGCCGGCTTTTCGGCCGGCGTTCCAGGCCGGTCGGCCCAGTGCGGCAGGATCGTATTGTGCAATACCCATTTGAGTTCTCCTTTCGGCCATCCTTGGCCTTCAGGAAAATGCGCGAGTTCAAGAATTCACGGGGCAGAAAGGGGACTGGCGGCTTGCGGTCAAACTTGTGGGAAAGCGGACGTTGACATGGGAAACTCCGACAGCAGGTTCCGGCTCCGAGGCGCCACCCCGCGTGCAACTTTCAACGGCCGCTTGCCAATGGCGGCGTAAAACCAGGCTGTTTGGTGGTGTAAGCCGACCATTTGTAGCGCACGCATGAGGTCCCGTCGGAGCGGCGTAGCCATGGTACGGATACCATGCTTTGATGGGTGTTTCAGCCTGCCTCTGGGCGCGGATTTGCGCGAGTCGGTATTCTCCGCGCCCGAGAGTGCATATGCGAAAGCTATGCGGCACGGGCCGCAGCTTGCGCTATCAATTCTTCGTCCTTGGTCACGCCCCGTTTGAAAGCGTCTCTGTTTACCAGTTTTCCGACATAGTCGAGAAAACGCCTGGCGCGGCTCCAGCGTCTGGAGACCAAGGCCCCAACCAATATGGGAGCCGACGTAGATATCCACGGCGGTGAACCTGTCTCCCGCAATGAAGGGATGTGCCTGGACCGCGCGCTCCAGTTCATGCAGCGTCCGCTCATAGCTGCCGTAGCCGAAGAAAAACTCCTGCTCCGGCGCCGGCACGAATTTGGCGCGGTGATTGGTCACGGCCTGTTCGATCGGACCGGCGGCGAAGAACATCCAGCGATAATAATCCGCACGCTCTTCCGGAGTAGGTGCAAGGCCGGCTTCCCGAAAGGTTTCCGCGAGGTAGGCGATGATCGCGGCGCTTTCGGTCACGGCGCGGCCGTCGTGCACGATCGCTGGCACCTTGCCCATGGGATTGACCTGCGTGAAGAAGCGGACCCGCTCGTCATTAGGATCGCTTAACACCGGCCGTTCAAGAGCCGCCCCGCCCCACTCGTCAAATGCGCTGGTCTTTTGGTAATCGATGACCACCGTCTCGTAGGGCTGGCCTACCTCCTCCAGCATCCAGCGCACAATGCGCCCGCGCGAGTTCGGATTGGTGTAAAATTTGAGTGTCATGTTCAATCTCCTGATAGATGGCTGTTGTTGTCTGAATCGCCGCCCTGCATGCGATGTTGCAGGGCTGCCGGGTCGGATTTTCACTGCTGCCGGATGCAGGGTTCAACGCCGGCACCCCAGGAGCAGAAAATAAGGACGGAGGACGCGTATGCACTAGCAGACGGCGCCAACAGACTTGCAAAATACGCCAAATACAGTCCCATATACGCCAGACAGTGTAAGCCTGCCCGTCCGTACGCCGAGGGCTAGGCCGAGATATGCATTAAAAGCGTAGTTACCGGTGAGCGGTCTGGGTGGTGGCGCCATGCTCTGCGGGACAAGACGTGCCCGTGGCCATTTCGCCATCTGCGATCTCCAACTGGAGTGAAAGAGATAGTCATGACCAAAGTGCCTTCTGACCGATGCAAATTGCCGAGGCCATTCTGGCAGTCGCTAGAACAACTGGGACTGCGGCCTTCAGCGGTCCTGCGACATGCCAGGCTTCCTGCAACGCTTCATCTCGACAATTCCGCTGTCATCAGCACGACGCAGTTTTTCGCAATCTGGAATGCCATAGAGGCGCTCTCCGAAGACCCCGCCTTCAGCATCAGGATGGTGAGCGAGACCAGCACCGCCAATCATAAGCTTGCATTTCTGGTGGCGTCCTACGCTGCCGACTTTCGGGACGGCATGGCGCGGATCGCCCGCTTCAACCGCCTGTGCAGCCCTGACCGCCTTTGTTTCGAGGAGCGCGACGGCAAAGTGTCGGTGACGATCGAGTGGCCTGCGGGCACCGAACCGGAGCCGCCCCTGTCGGTGGACGCAAGCTTTGCCCTTTTGCTGGAACTCGGCCGACGCGGCACTGGCCGTCACCTGCGGCCAATCTCGCTGGAGCTGCGGCGGCCAAATCCGGGAACGGACAGGCACGCCATCTACTTCGACTGCCCGATTCATTTTGGGGCGAAACGTGATCGCATGGTGCTGAATGCGCCTGATCTCGACCTGCCATTTCCCGGGCACAACCCCGAATTGCTCAAGATGCTGACCCCCGCGCTGGCAAACGCAGTGCGCGAGATGGAGGCGCAGGCCACACTCGGTGAACTGGTAAAAGGCGCATTGAAGCGCGCCATGGCCAGTGGCCGCCCGGATATTGGAGCCGTTGCGCGCGAGCTGGGGCTGAGCGAGCGCACCCTGCAGCGGCGTATCACCGCGCAAGGCGCGACATTCCGTGCTCTTCTGACCGAAGCCAGACAGGAACTCGGTTCACAGCTTCTCTCCGATCCCTCGATTGACACAGAAGAAGTGGCCTTCCTCCTTGGATACCAGGACGCCAACTCGTTCTATCGTGCGTTCCGTGAGTGGGAAAACATGACGCCCGGCCACTGGCGTCGGACCATGTCTCAATCGGCAATGGCTGCTTCGAACGGCAGTTAAACAAAGATCAACGGCCGAGTTGGAGGCGCGTTGCAGACCTAAAGGGGGCCGATGGCCGACCGTCCGCTCCTTGGACACTCAACACGTAAAGCGGACATCAAAGTACTTGCCGCCAAAGTCTGGGATTGACCCGAAGCTGCCGTTTGGATTGCAATACCGGAACGGCACAAGGGAGGTGGCATGAAAGATGCCGCGCCCGTTGAGAGAACGGATCACTAATATGCAGACGCTGATCGAGGGACAGTCACACTTCCAGCCTTTCGGCTTACCTTATTGGGGTTTCGAAGATCTCAACAAGGGAGTTGGAAGTATGACTGCCTCTTATGAATACCATATCGGCGTGGATTACCACAAATCCTACAGCCACCTGGTGGTGCAGGACAGCAGCGGCAAGACGCTCAGATCCGGCCGGGTGAAGAACGACCGCCAGTCGCTTGGCGGGTTTCTCGAACGCTACCGCGAGAACTCGCATGCCGTGGTCGAGGCCACCCGCAACTGGATGGTGATGTATGACTGGCTCGACGACATTTGTGATGATGTCGT
>NZ_FOCV01000105.1 GCF_900110205.1 Rhizobium tibeticum
CAGATGCCAGATATCCTTCCGCGACGGCTTCTTTCTAGGCAGCTGCTTGACGTAGGCTGCCCCGAATTTGCGGCCCCATCGCCGTATCGTTTCGTAAGAGACGACGATACCGCGCTCCAGCAACATTTCCTCGACCAGCCGCAGGCTCAACGGGAACCGGAAATACAGCCAGACCGCACGGGCGATGATCTGCGGTGGAAAACGGTGGTTCTTGTAGCTGATGGTCGATGAGGTCATCTCAACCGAATTATCCGCCACCCGTTAAGCTGCTGATAACGTGACATCGCGTGTCGAAAGCTACCGGCGCAGATCAGCCATGGAAGCCAAACGTCAGCGCGGAAGGCCCGCTTCGTTGCATGCGTTTAGCTCAAGTATGTTAGGTTCCGCCAATATATCAGGGTGCCCACCGGCCTGGAGTTCAACTACGTACTGCACATTACTCCCGCCGTCGATTGGAGCTTGATCCAAGGGCACAGCGTTGCGATGCAGCGATACCAGTCGACCAGTACCATCGAAGAATAACATGTCCAGTGGGAGCGGAGTATGTTGCATCCACAACCGCACATGGCGAGGGGAATCGTAGGCAAATATCATGCCGTCGAACGGGCTAAGAACTCGCCTGCGCATGAGTCCCCGGCTGCGCTCATCCGAGGCATTTGCGACCATCACGATTAATGGGCGTTTTCCGATTTCGATCGCTGCGACATCACAATTTGCGTTAAGCAACGAAACCAGCGTAATAGTCTTAAGTAGAAACATAGTCGTCACCTCTTTGCTTCCGTGTGAAATCATGTCCCAACGCGTGGAGTTGGCCCATAAAAACCAGACAGGATCAGATTTCTGTTTGACAGTTTGAGAACTCGCTCGTTTACCGATATCCCAAAGCTTTATGCGTGTGAAGCGTGTTGTACAACAGGGCGACGGAACACCCACGGGACCGAGATTCGTGAGCTTTTGTATCCGTGGCATCCCTGGTCTGGGCGGCTTATCCATATCCATGGATTGGTGGACAAGGGGTCTGCTGTGTTCCGCTGCAGCCTTTCGGGTTCGACGTCATGCCGGTTGCTCGAAGTCCGGGTGTGGATGTTTGACCGGACACTGAGTGCGAGGTGGTTGGCCTTACCAATTGCGTATGCCAATTTTGCTTGCCTGCTGGCTTTGGCAAAGTTGCTGGAAGAGGCAGGCACTCCCTCACAAGGCGCGGATATGAGCGCAGCATTGATCCCTGACGAAACGAGTCGGGGAGATGTCCATGCCACGCCAGTTTACGACATATCAGTTCGATCTGTTCTCGAGCGCGCACAGCGGGAAGACACCAGCGATGCCGCAATGGCAGACGTTGTCCGAAGGAACGCCACAGGCGTTGACGGCACTCATCGTGCGGCTGCTGGTGGACCCACGCCAACGGCGAGTGCAGCGCCTCCCAGTCGAAACGAGTCGAAACGGGAGCGAAGGCGACAGGGTCCGGTCGGTTGGCTCATTGCAGCATTTCGTGTCGATCTTCTCCGCCGTCCGAAACCTCTTCCTCCCATCCCAGACCAACCGCTCCGTGGCACAAATTCGAACCCATCGACGCCAGGCAATGGCCGCGTTGGAAGCCGTGAGTGCACGCCCTGCCTGAAACGCGCAGGCTCAGCCTCACGTGGCCACATTTAAGCAACGTGACAACGCCCCGGAGACATGTGATATCTCGGCAGCTGGCAGTGCGGGTTCTCTGCCGCTGCACAACGCTTCCCAATCGTCGATCTCCTCACACGCCGGCGGCAAAGCCACGCGACTGTAGGCCTCCTGCGCCGCCTGCAGTTCCCCCTGATCAGCCAGTGCAGCGCCTTTCATCTGCAGCGCATGGTTGCGCTTGTATAGATCATGGAATTTCTCCTTGAGCTCGAAGGTCTCCGGTGTATGGAACTGGATTTCCCAGAGCGCGCCTTTGGGACTGCGCAACGTGACGTTGACTGCCTTGAATGCCGGCCTCCGCTTCGTAAACGTGTTGGTCGACTTGACGCGCACATGCCCCTGATCGTCCAGCGAGGCCAGCACGCCACGCAGGCCGACGGTGAAGTCCTGCGGATTCAGTGCCACGCTGTAGCGCCGCGCGTCGTTTACGCCGGCCGTCGCTTCTTCCAGGGTCTGCTTTTTCAAAGCCATCTGCTGCTTGAGCTTTTCCTCCGGTGAGCCGAGCGACTTCAGTTGATGCTGTGTTCCCACCAGTCGCCCACTATAGTGCTCGGCCGCACGCTTCAGCATGTCGGTGACCACGGGCTCCATATCGCCGGCGCGTGTCAGCAGGGATTTGGCGTTAAGCGTGATGTCCTCGGTCCTTACGTCGCGCAGGCGCTCGGCCGGTGGCGGTGGCGGATCGATCAGGCGCGCCTGCTGCAGCGCGTGCAGCGCATCCTGCATCACACCAGCGGCCATTGTGGGCATGTGCTGCAGGAGCCTCTTGGTCTGCTCAGCATTAAATCTCCCATCGTGCATGGCCCGGGCTGTCGCCTTGCTGTACGGCACCACGCGCACCCGCTCGGTGAACCCCCGCTCGGATCGTTCGCACGCCTCCACGATCTTGGCAAACAGCGCCGTGCCGGTGTCGGATTTCAGCGCATCGGTGCCTACCTTGATCGCAATGGTGAAAAGGTTGCGCATGGTCAGTTCCGGCTCGCCGGGGATGAGCCCCGGTTGTCCGGCAGGGAATTGCGCATGTGAGAGCCTGCACACAGGGTAGTTGTCAAGGATGGCGTGGATACGTGCCTCAGCAGAAGGCGCAGCAACGTACGCCTTGGCGAGGTTCGGGAAGGCCTCCGCCAGCGCATCGGGCAGCTGCGGCACGTCAGCGGAGGACACCTGCTGGTCAAGGCGAAGCAGTTGCGCGTGCAGGGGTTGGGCGGCTTCACCCGCCTCAGGCATGTGGGCGCGTTCAATCGCATCGCCCGCATCGGCGCGTAGTTTCGCCAACACCTCTGGATCGCGGGCGTCACCTTCGAGTACCTCACGCAAGCCGGTGCGCAGATCGCGCTCAATGCCATCGTAGGTGCCGAACATCATGTTGGGGTCGGTTCCGGCTGAGGGCGAAATGACACCCTAAGCGACTCCGGCCGCTCGCGGATAAGAATTCGGTTGTTGGACAATCTCCTGGAGGTCATAGTCCGGCCTATGCGGTCATTACGCAGCTAACTCGGAAGCCTAGACCTTCGTTCGTATATGAAGCGCGTGTATGGTAATGGACCCTCAACGCGCTCTGAAGCAGCAATCGAGAACTCATCCTCAGGCAACAATGGGAAAAAGCGGTCGCCGCCGAAGGTAGCGTCCAGCACCGTCAAATGAATCCGATTGGCGAGCGGAAGGAAGAGCTTATAAATCTCCTGGCCACCACCGACAGTTATTTCTGAACCCGGCAACTCCGATGCCAGTGAAAGAGCCTCGTTGAGCGACGTAGCCAAGAGCACACCGGCAGTCTGAGAAACGAACGAACGAGATAGTACGATGCAATACCGCCCCGGCAGCGGACGAGGTAGCGAGAGGTAAGTCATGCGCCCGATGATCAGGGCATTGCCCATTGTCAGTTCCCTGAAAACTTTCTGTTCGCCGGGGATGTGCCATGGAATATCGTTGCCTCTGCCGATGGCACGTCCCGCATCCATAGCTGCGATCAGAACGATAGGTTTCATGGCTGCCTTCTGGTGACTGATTGATGAGACTATTCGGCTGCTCCCGAAATCGGATAGATAGTAGTGGGATCGGAGGGGATCGCAATGTCCGGAACTGGCGCATCCCCTGCCAAAGCCGTGGTCGGCCTGAAGTGGACTTCCAGTGTCACGAAAATTGGATGGCCTGACGTAGGAGTGCGATGGTTTCCGACACCGACGGCCCCTTAATTGGGGGCGGATCAGCTCGTTCGCAGAATTCTCGCCAGACGAATAATGTCAACTCCGCTCCGTCGGTCGGAGTCTCTCCTGGTCCGTCTGCGAACTGCTCGAGCACCCGGTAGCGATCATCCTTCCAGAAAAGATCTTCAACCCACTCATACCAACGTGAGCGGTCTCTGACTCGTTTTGCGGTTTCCAAATCAGTTGAATTCTGAATCTATGTCGCAAACGGAGGTTTGCGGATGACATT
>NZ_FOCV01000156.1 GCF_900110205.1 Rhizobium tibeticum
GTGGAGTTGCCCCATAAAAACCGGACAGGATCAGATTTCTGTTTGACGGTTTAAGAACTCACGCGGGGATCGATATCCCAAAGCCTTGTGCGGGTGAAGCGTGTTGTAGTGCTCGAACCACAATGGCAGTTGGGCGATGACGGTTTCTGCGTCGGGAATGGGATTGACCGAGACGTAGTCGCGCTTGAATGTTTTGACAAAGGCTTCGGCCATTCCGTTGGACTGAGGGCTGCGAACCGGCGTCGTGCAAGGCTCCATTCCGATGTCCATCAGCAGCGATTTCGTGTCCTTTGCAATGAAGCACGAGCCGTTGTCGGTCAGCCATTCAATCGGCTTGGGAAGGGTGTTGATGCGACCGAAGCGGTTCTCGACGGCGGTGATGACAAGGTCCTGAACGTCTTCGCTCTTGATGCCTTGGGTGGTGGCGACATGGGCGATGGCTTCACGATCACAGCAGTCGAGAGCAAAGGCAACGCGGACCTTCTCTCTGTTGTCGCAGCCAATTTCGAAGCCATCAGAACACCAACGCAGGTTCGAGTGCTCCACGGCAACACGGCCGTCATGGCGACGGCTATCAATGGCACCTGTGTGGCGTGGAGAAGCAGGCCGTGCATCTTCACCGATAGACGCGTTTAGCGTTCGGCCATGGGCGGCCTTCGCTGCGGGCTTTACGGCGTAAGATCGCGTGAACCCCGCGATATCCGTAGGTCGGCATCTCGGAGATGATCGCTTTGATTTCATCAACGAGATCATCATCCGCGAGCGGCGGCCGACCACGGGCTTTGGAAGGACGCTGTTTCACTCGCTCAGCCATGTTTGACCTCGGGAACTTCCCTTCGGCAACGACAGCGAGCGCAACAAGTGTTTTTTTGGGCCTGTGGCGATCTCAAGCGCCTCTTTGAGAATCTCGCCTTCCATCGTCTTCTTGCCAAGCAGACGCTGCAACTCTTTTACCTGGTTTTGAAGGGCGCGATATTCGGACGCCGGGACAACATCCTCCTCCGCAGCCGTGGCCGTCAGAGCGCCTTGAGTGGCGAGCTTACGCCAGGTGAACAACTGGTTCGGCTGAATGCCATAGCGGCGAGCAACAATGCTCACCGTAGCATCCGGCTCATATGTCTCCTGAATGATGGCAAGCTTCTCTGCCGTCGACCAGCGACGGCGGCGCTCAGGACCGGACAGGACTTCCATCTTCGGATTGTGACTAGTCATAATGGGCACATTACCTCGCACACTTGTTAAGTGGGAGATCCTGTCCGGATATTTATGGGGCCATTACA
>NZ_FOCV01000104.1 GCF_900110205.1 Rhizobium tibeticum
ACCTTCTATCTCACCTCGTTCCTGTTCGTCTTCCTCGTGCTTGGTGCGGTGGCGCGTTACAATGGTTTCTCGGTCGTCTCGCTCATCCGATACATCAAGGACGAACTGCTGCTGGTACTGGGCACCTCGTCCTCGGAAGCGGCTCTTCCGGGCCTCATGAACAAGATGGAGAAGGCGGGCTGCAAGCGTTCGGTCGTGGGTCTCGTCATCCCAACCGGCTTTTCCTTTAACCTCGACGGCACCAACATCTACATGACGCTTGCGGCGCTCTTCATCGCCTAGGCGACCGACACACCGCTCTCCCTCGGCGACCAGATCCTGCTGCTGCTCGTCGCGTTGCGCGACATACGCAAGCGGGCGGCTGATCTCGATCGCCAATTGCTCGCAGCGGCGCGAAAGAGCCAGGCGACGAAGCTTCTAATGACGATTCCGGGTATCGGCGCCGTCGCGGCGGTATCCTACGTTGCAGCGATTGAAGATCCAGATAACTTCAAAACGTCGCGCTCGGTTGGCGCCTGGCTTGGGCTGACAACGCGGCGTTACCAGTCTGGCGAGGTCGACTATGACGGCCATATCTCGCGACGAGGCGACAACCATCTGCGGGGCCTGCTTTATGAAGCAGCAACGGTGATCCTCACGAGAACCAGAGCCAATAACGAAAGCCGCCTCAAGAGCTGGGGACTTAAGCTGCGTGAGCGCTTGGGCTTCAAGCGCGCCGCGGTGGCCGTCGCCCGAAAGCTCGCGGTCATTATGCACAGCATGCTCAAGACAGGAGAAGTATTCCATGCATCGGCTGGCGCCACAGCGTAAGCGACACGCCAGCCATCTCCCTCGGCGCGTCAAACCTGGTTTGAGGCACTGAGCGTCCCTGCTGCGGACGTGGGTTGGATCATTCCGTTCCGGCGGCTGCACCTCATCGAGCTGCGCCAAAAACATAGGAAGGTCCTACCTGCGAAGACCCATTATGCGGTGACACCTGTCGATCGCGAAGACAACCCTGCTCCCGGCACTGGATAGCTCTGACTGGTAAGACGGTCGCTGAGGGGACGACCAACCATTCAATTTTACACCGTGTTCGCTTTCTCCGACGCGGTGACGATGCCGAGTGCCAAAACCATCTTGACGAGTAGCGTGCGATTAGATGGGATATTCGGCTTTGCGTCTCAGCGTTGGCCATGGTGGATTGCGGTGCTGCGCTTCTGGCTGATGGTAAAACGAGGTCCTGTCTTTCAACAGCCTCAAACATCAAAGGGAGGAGCGCAGCATGAAACACTATTGTGCACTGGATGGGTCGGTGAAAGAGACCGCGGTCTGCATTGTTGATGACACAGGCAAAATTTGCCGAGAGGTGAAAGTTGCCAGTCACCCTGAGGATTTGATCTCGGTCATCAAGGATGCGAAGCGGCAAATCGAGCGGATCGGTCTTGAAGCCGGGCCACTGTCGCAATGGCTTTATGAAGGACTTGCCAAGGCAGGATTGCCGGTGATCTGCATCGAGACCAGGCATGCCAAGGCATTTTTGAAAGCCCAACGGAATAAGACGGACCGCAACGATGCGCGTGGCATGGCCCAGATGATGCGCGTCAATCTCTACCGGCCTGTACATGTGAAGACACTGACGAGCCAGAAGCACCGGGCATTGCTGACCGCGCGCAAACTCCTGCAGGAAAAAGCCATCGCCATCGCGAATGACATTCGCGGATTGTTGCGCAACTTCGGTCTGAAGGTCGGATTAGTCGGCAAGATCAAATTCGAGGAGCGGATCAATGAGCTCGTCGAAGACAGGCCTGATCTTCGTGAAATCATGCAGCCATTGTTGGCTGCACGCAAACTGTTGCGCGACGAGTTCACCAAGCTGCACAAGAAGGTTTTGGATTTGGTCCGCGAGGATGAAGTCTGTCGCCGCTTGACGACGATCCCCGGCGTCGGGCCCGTTGTCGCTCTCACCTATACGGCAACCATCGACTTTCCTGGTCGGTTTACACATTCCAAGGCGGTCGGGTCTGTGCTCGGGTTGACGCCGAAACTGAACGAGTCTGGTGAAAGCAAACGGGTCGGGCGAGTATCCTGTTGCGGTGACGCGATGATGCGATCCCTGCTGTACGAGGCAGCGCAAGTCTTGCTTGTAAACGTCAAGCAATGGTCGTGGCTAAAAGCGTGGGCGATGAACATCGCTAGACGCCGCGGCAGGCAAAAGGCGGTTGTCGCCTTGGCGCGACGGCTTGCTGTGATCATGCATCGCATGTGGAATGACGGAACCGAATTCTGTTGGGCACGGGAGAGCTTGCCTGTTGCTGCGTAGCGAGCAACCAAGGTGACAAGAACAAAAGGAGACAAGAAGAATCCGCCGCCGGTGGAAAGATGTCCTTCGCAGGACGATGGATGAGGTGAGTTCGCGTGGTTGTCTTGGTACGGTCGTTTATTGCGATCAGGTCGCCGATTAGATTGTTCCGCCTCATTCTTCTGGTCCCATAATGGGAGGGCCACGCAGGCCGATCCCGGAGAGAAGCGCGATACTGCGAAGACATCAATCACCATAAGCTGCGGACAGTCAGAAGGTGCTTAACCTCACCACGCCGAATAGAGAAGACAACCGGTCTTGTTTGTCGCATCTGCGACACAGTTCAGTTTCGTCTGCCTCTCGCCTTCCTAACGCTTAAACAGCTGAAAAGCAGTCATAAAAGCACTTCCTCGGCTTAATCAGTCAGATTGGCATGAGTTTTGAAGCTTTCCATCACAAGGCGGCGATCCACTTCGGGCCTGCACTGTGTCGTGGGTAAGCGGCGCGATGGAGCAAAGGAAGAGAAAGACTTTGGAAAAGCATCACGCTGCATGGAAGAAGAGAACATCGTCTCGCTCCATTTTGGAGTGCGATGCGATGCCGGTTCCGGCCCTCTCGAACCTGACCCCCAGTTGCCGTCGGCCGGCGCGTGATCGTGCATCTTCATCGCGCCATTCGAGTCTGAAAAAATGCCGCCCCTCGGCGAATTCGCTCGTCCTCTCTTCGCCGGACAGGCCGCTGCCCGCCGACCTTGCCGAATGTGAAAACGATCCACCTGATGAGTGGCAAGATAGAAAGAGAAAACCGAGTGGACAGCGGTTCCATCCCAGATCATATCCCGCCAATTTTGTGAAGGTCTGTTCACGTCGCCCGGCATGGCACCGGCTCCCGATGGAGACCTACGCGCAGCTGTTGCTTGCGTCCGTGGAGGGCCCCACAATCTTTTGTTCTGAGTGCCGCGTGATCACGCGCGCGCGAAACCAGCGCAAGGCGCTGCAGGACCTCGAGACCTCTTCCAGTCATCGCAGCATCTTCTCCAAAGCGCTCGGAGAAAGCTGGTCAATGATCCCGCTCGATATCGATCCACCGACCCATGGCATCTTTCTTACACTCCTAAATCCGCTGTTTTCGCCTAGGCGAGTGCGCGACTTGCTCCCCATGCGGAGGCAATGATGCATGGGGAGGCTGTCATTCAGGTCGGTGCGATCTGCTTTCGGGCCAATCCTGACGGGATCCTCGAAGTTCTCCTGATCACGACACGCGAAACCGGCCGCTGGACCATTCCGAAGGGATGGCCGATCAGGGGATTGCAGCCGCATGAAGTTGCGGAACGTGAAGCGTGGGAAGAAGCCGGCATAAAAGGCAAAGCCAAAAAGAAGCCATACGGGTACTTCGCATATCTGAAACGGCTTAGAAACGACCGCTCCATTCAGTGCGTCGTGGAAGTCCATCTCCTGAAGGTCAAGAAGGTCAGACCCACGTTTCCGGAGTGTCGAGAACGCGTGCTAGCCTGGCTCCCACCGACCGAGGCATCTTCAAAGGTTCCTGAACCGGAGCTGAAGTGTCTCATTGCCGGATTGAACGCCAAATTCAAGCTTCGGGCGGGAAAATGAAATCGCCGGCGGGCGATGGTGAACAAGCCGGCAATTTGCGTCCGTTTTCGAGAAACCAGGGCGTCAGCCCGACACGATCAGCAGTTCAGAGTGCGACCATCTTCTCGAACCTGCGCCGGACCCATCGGCTGCTTGTGGTGACGTCTCCTGATTCTAGGCTTTGAGCGCCTTGAATAAGCGCCAGACGAGGGCGCGGGTCGGCGCGACAAGCGCACCTCTTTCGGCTTTATTTCATGACGTTCGTCGTGCGGGCGCAGGTTGAGGGTCGCTCCCTGACAAACGAGGAAGTCCGCGGTATCGGCGTGCTATTCTTGATTGCGGGA
>NZ_FOCV01000103.1 GCF_900110205.1 Rhizobium tibeticum
GGGCTTGTGCCCTCGACCTATTCGAGCGGCGGCAAGACCTTCCACGGCAAGATCATCAAGCAGGGCAACAAGTGGCTGCGCTGGGCTTTCGTCGAAGCGGTCACTCCCGCGATCGCCAGCGATGCGCAGCTTCGAGGCCAATACGAACACTTGAAGTTCAGAGGAGTGAACAAGGCGCGTGTGGCGATCGCGCGCAAGCTTTTGACGATCGCCTTCCAGATCCTGCGTGACCAGCGCGCTTACGAGCCGCGCGACACCAGCACCACGGAAGGCGCGTCGACGATATCCCGGCTGTCCTGATTGTCGTTTAGCGAGCCCGGCAGGTCTGGGCTGCGCTCTTGCAGGAGAATGGGAAGCCGGGAGCCGAACGCCACTCTGTGACCGAAGCCATATGCATCAGGGTCACGAATTGGAGACTGGTTCAGAACCGAAAGACGGAAAAGCAATCTGTCCTACGGAACGAAGGACGTTGCCGAGCGGCACAAATGCCGGTCAAAACATAACCGAACCCAAGGAAAGCCGCCAAATGGTGGTGTCTTGCCCCTTGTGTTCTTTCATTGGAGGGATTCATGACCTTCGATGAAGTTTGTGGATCTCGGTGAAGACCTCGGTTGAGGCGATCCAGTCAGCCTTCGGGCAAGCCAGCGTCACGCAGACCCGATAAGATGCGCGCCATAATAGCAGAGGGCCACCATGTATCCCTGACTTTGGCAAGCGTAAGGTCGGGATGGCTCTCTCGCAGTCGAAGGCAGGCACGTCGTGCCTCATCCAATCTGCCGGCGTGCACATAGGCGCTGACGAGCCACCGCAGAGCCCAACTCGCGTCAGGCTGCTGGCTAAGGCCTCTTTGGATCCAGGTAATCGCATCGTCGTATCGCCCGTCGACGAAATGGGCGGCGCCGACCCCGACGTCCGCCATATAGGCGATCGGATCGAGCGGGCTCAGCCGACGGAACCGCGCGAAATGTCCGAGCGCGGACGCGGAGCGTTCGCGATACACATCAAGCCAACCGCTACGCAGCCAGGCCCAGGCTGAATTCGGATCGAGCGATCGCGCTCGCTCAAGGTGTGTCTCTGCCACGTCGAAGTCCCGTGCGAACGAATGCGCCGCTCCAAGGATCGCGAGGACCATCGGGTCATCGTGGCTGAGCGAGGCAGCGCGCTGTGCAAGGCGCAAGGCCTCATCGCGGTCACGGCCTGGAGCGTCGGTCCAACCATACACGGCGCGTTGCGCGTGGCACCATGCGAGCAGCGACAGAGCGAAGGGATAGTCAACGTCATGGGCAAGCGCTTGAGCGAGAAGCGAGCGGGCCGTTTCGTTCTGGTCCTTGTCAAGCGACCAGACCAGCGGGAACGCTCTCAGCACGAGGTCGTATGCGTCAAGACTTTCGGGCCGTTTGCGCCGGGAACGCTCCACTTCGGCAGATAGGATCGACGGCTGGATTGCTCCGACGACGTGTTCGGTAATGCGGTCCTGAAGGTCGAAGATGTCGGCAAGATCGCCATCGTACCGGTCCGCCCAGAGCTGACTGCCTCACTCTGCGTCGATCAATTGGCCAGCGAGGCGGATGCGGCCACCGGCCCTTCGGACGCTCCCCTCGAGCAGGTAACGCACCCCGAGCGCCCGGCCTATTTCTCTCGCGTCGACAATCCGGCCCTTGAAGGCATAGCTGGAGTTGCGTGCAATGACGAATAGCCAGCGCATTCGGGATAGCGCAGTGGTGATTTCTTCCACCGTGCCATCAACAAAATACTCCTGTTCGGGGTCGCCGCTTATGTTCTGGAACGCCAACACGGCAATCGACGGCTTGTCGGGCAGCGCTAGTTTTCCATCTGCCAGCGCGGGAACAATCGGTCCTCTGGCAGTGTCCGGGTTTGGGACCACACGAAAGGCTCGCACCGGCCGCGCAATGTTTTTGAGTTCCTTATCACCGAGATCCTCGAATTCATGCTTCAGCTTGTCGCGCACCTGTTCATAAGCCGCACCCGACAGGCAAATCCCATTAGGTTCGGCGATGCCTTCCAAGCGGGCAGCAATGTTGACACCGTCGCCCATCAGGTCGCCGTCGCTCTCCTCGACTATGTCGCCGATATGGATGCCGATGCGGAATTCGATACGTCGATCAGGCGGGACGCCGGCATTGCGGTCGAGCATCGCATTCTGCACCTCGACGGCGCACCGCACCGCGTCGACCACGCTTCGGAACTCGACGAGGGCGCCGTCGCCAGTGCGCTTGACCACTCGACCGTGATGCACGGCGATCGTGGGATCGATAAGATCGCTGCGCAACGCCCGGAGCCGCGCCAGGGTGCGATCCTCGTCCGCGCCGGCAAGCCGGCTGTAGCCGACGACGTCCGCCGCCAGGATTGCAGTAAGCTTTCGGGATTCGCTCAAGCCATCCTCCCATATCGAGCTTGGCACTATAAACCAATCACAGCAGCCCCGTCTCAGAGGGAGATCGCCCGAGCCGTGGTCGAACGTCCGGCATGAGATCGAAGTGATGTCTGCGGCACGAAAGGCAAGAGTTCGGAAGTGGCGCAACTGCGACCCGTGTTGTCACTGCGCCATGTCCGCTTTGCAGCAATAGCGACCGGTGGCTATATGTCCACTATGGGGCGCAAAGCGGTCAAGACCGCGTCGGCCCCTTTGCTGCCGTTCGAGGTCGATCCGAGGAACGTGCGGTATGTGCTAGAATGCGGCCCGAAGGCGGAATGCGACAGACGCACTGCGGGGGGCGGTGTGATCGAACCGGAATTCGCGCGACCGAGAACCGACGTTGTGCTCTTGAAAGGGGAGACGAGGACGATGCCGACACCGCAGCAACCCAGTCTAATAGTTCGACAGAAATCCCCACAGAACATCGAGTTTCCGTTTGCGTCGCTCTCCGATTGGCTGATCCCAACCGAGCTGTTCTTCGTGCGGAACCATTTCCCGTCGCCGGACCTCGATGCCCGAGACTGGAGATTGCGCGTTGGCGGGGCGGTGGAGCGGCCGATCGAACTTGACCTCGACAGCATCAAGGCGATGGCGAGCACGACGTTCACCGCCGTCGTCGAGTGCGCAGGGAACGGGCGCGTCTACTATGTGCCGCCGAAGGAGGGGTTGCAGTGGCAGAATGGAGCCGTCGGCAATGCCGCGTGGACAGGTGTTCTTCTGCGCGAGATTTTGGAAATGGCGGGCGTTAAGCGAACCGCACGTGAGGTTCTGCTCGCAGGCGCAGACAGCGGCGTCGTCGACACGAACAAGAAAACGGCTTCTCCCGGCCCCATCGCTTTTGCGCGCAGTTTACCGCTTGAGAAGGCCATCGCTGACAGCACGATCCTTGCCTATTCGATGAACGAGGAGCCGTTGACGCGCGATCACGGCTACCCGCTACGCGCGGTCGTGGGTGGCTGGTTCGGCATGGCTTGGGTCAAGTGGATCACGCATATCACGGTTGTGGAGCAACCGTTCCTTGGCTACTGGCAGGCGCGCGACTATTTCCGTTGGGAGCGCAGCCTCGGGGAACCCAGGCTGGTCCCCCTTGCGGAGATGGAGGTCAAAGCGCAGATCGCGCGTCCCGTACAGGGGGCGCATCTCATCGTCGGCCAACCGTACCGGATTTTCGGAGCCGCCTGGAGCGGAGAGGCTGTTATCCGGCAGGTGCAGGTCTGCACCGGAGATGGCAGGGGCTGGCGCGAGGGAAGGCTTCTCGAAACAGAACGTCCCTTTGCATGGCGTTTGTGGGAGTACATGTGGACCCCTGAAGAAGTGGGGCGATATATACTGCGATGTCGCGCGATCGATGGGGCCGGGTGCGTGCAGCCCGACCTCCAGCGTTCCGACTGCGAGAGCTACGCGGCCAATTGGATCATTCCGGTGGAGGTTACGGTCGTTCCCGAGCCACAGACGTACGAGGAGGAATTCGTGATCTAATCACCCGCATGGGGCGGAATGGCGGCTTTTTGGCGCAACTGCGACCCGCGTTGTCACTGCGTCATGTCCGCTTTGCAGCAACAGCGACGGGTGGCTCGATGACATTATGGGGCGCAAAGCGGAAATTATTTCCAACTTGGGGCCGTCTGCGCGTGAAAAACGAATGCGGCCATGCACAAAGTGGTGTCCGACGTCTACTTCGCGACCCGATGCAGACATCAGACGATTGCAAAACTCGGTCGCTTACACACGGGTATTGCGACAGGAATTCCTCTCATTTTTTGATGCTGAGAGGTCAGTCGTTGAACTTAGGCAGACCGTCCGAGAACTCTTCGAATGATGGAAAGTAGTTGATTTTCGGCGTGGACGGCGGCGTTTTGTCCAATTTCCAGCTTTTCCGTTTTCGGGTGCGATGGTGGCGTTCATGGGCATAGTGGCGTTTATTTTGGGTTGAGAACAACGCAAAATGGGGCGTTTTATGTCCGCAACGCGGCGATCAGGCCCGGCACACCGATGATGGAGATGGCCCTCTTGATGTTGTAGGCGAGCGCCGTCAGGCTGAACTCCCCGCGGACGTTTTCCAGCCGCCGCATCAGGAACGCGCCCTGGTTCATCCATTGCTTGATCGT
>NZ_FOCV01000102.1:0-896 GCF_900110205.1 Rhizobium tibeticum
GGGACGTGATGCCCACTGTCGAACATCGATCGCACAAGGGCCTTAACAATCGCGCAGAGAATTCTCACGTGCCGCTTCGAAAACGAGAGCGGATGATGCAGGGCTTTCGATCCGTCGGAGGTTTGCAACGTTTCATCTCGGTCTTTTCAGCAGTCAGAAATCTTTTCGTCGCGCCGCACCAGAGACACTCAGCCCTAGCCACCCATATTCATCGGATCCGCGCCATGGCGCAGTGGAAAGCCGTGACCGCTGCAATTGCCTGAGTTTACCGACAAGCGACTTTTCGGCCGTTGATCAAACAACGTGACATCGCCCATTTGACGGCCCGTAGATCACCTCAGATCGCTGCAACTGAAAAACCGATGGGGCGTGGAGGCCGCATACGCGTCTCCTCGGACTTCAAAAGGTTAATCAGGCGTGAAGAGCAGAACGTATTTCAGCTCAACGCGTTCGGCCGACCGCTTTGCGACACGCCCGTCTGATCCGTTCAACAGTGCTCATGAGAGCCGCCTCCAGAATTAGCGCGAGTCCGATTTTTTGAGTTCTCCTGAGCCAGGCTTGGCATTTGTGGTTTCAATATTGCTCGTGGTCGTACTCAGCGAGAACCGCCGGGGGCCTTGCGCGATCGTTCGACCAGGCGACCCCTGCTAAGGGGCCGCGGTTGATTAGGATCGACGTCTTGAGGATCGGGCTCACGGCGGTGTTGCCGCCTTGCGCGTTCATCGGCTTCGCGCTGTTCACGGGCAGCTCGTTGGGCCCGGGTTTCGATGATCCCGGGGGTGCAGCGGCGGCGCTTACGTCGCTCTGGGCGCTCGGGGTCGAGCTCTTCTGGGCCTTGGTCGTGCCGCCTCGCGCGTTCTTCGGCTTCACGTTGTTCACGGGCCGCTCGCTGGCCC
>NZ_FOCV01000102.1:991-4789 GCF_900110205.1 Rhizobium tibeticum
GCGCGTTCTTCGGCTTCACGTTGTTCACGGGCCGCTCGCTGGCCCCGGGTTTCGATGATGCCGGGGGCGTAGCGGCGGCGCTTACGTTGCTCCGGCCGCTCCAAATCGAGCTCTTCTGGCCTTTGGACGTCCCGCCTTGCGCGTTCTTCGGCTTCACGTTGTTCACGGGCCGCTCGCTGGCTCCGGGTTTCGATGATCCCGGGGGCGTAGCGGCGGCGCTGCCGTGGGCGCGGGTGTGTATTGGAACCGCCGTCTTGAGTTTCCGTCTCCGGGCGCCGACGACGTCGGGTTTGGCGCTGTTGCTCGAAACCGCTCTCGTCTTGTGTACCGTGTCCCACAGCTTGTCCCTGCCCATCGGAATCGCTCCGTCTTCTCGAGTCAAAATCGTCGTCAATACGAACTTCATCGACCGTATTGTCGCGGGTGGCCGGTCTGGCGTTGCTTCCCGATGCTTGCCCAGGGGTGTCTCCGTGACTTGGTCCATATGGACCGCCGCTGGGCCTTAGGGCCCTGTCGGCGTCGCCAAGGTTTGGGGGGCTGGATGATCCTCGGGGAGTGGCGGGAACATCGGGTTCTGGGTGCGGGCGAATCGCAACTGTTTCTCCAGCCCGCTGCCTGCGTCGGAACTCCGCATAAGTAATCGGTCGCTCCATGATGTGGCGCTCAGCACGCGAGGTCGCATCCAATTCGATACCGCTGTCATACGCGGCATCAACAAGTGCTGTGCGCATATTGTTGTAATTGTGATGGGGATGGCGGCGCGAGATTTTCAACCAGTGGCCTTCCAGTGCCCTGCGATTGACCACAACATGCAAATGTGGATGTTGGCGGTCGACATGAAAGGCAGTGGTGTAGTCGAATGTACCGCCTTGGCGCCCCGAACCGAATACGTTTTCCGCCCACGCCCGGCCCGCAGCGTGTGCGTTGTTGGTATCGGTCCCCCGCGGAAAGCTGACGATTATGTGCGTGGTCAGGTCCTGGTTGCTTTCTGCCTCTGGCTGGCCAGGTTGGTAGTTGCCGGTTTGCTCGGCCCAACTGCGTGCCATCTCGAAAAGGCGATCGTATGGCACCGCAACACTCTGAAGACGCGAGGATCGCAGGAGGTCAATGGTGCCCTCGCGAGACAGGTAATTCAGCTGATCCCGGATTTGGCGTGCGGTACGAGCGCCGCCTCGAGGCACAATTCTTATGATGGCTTGCGGGGGCATCTTGGCCACCTGACAGCGACGTTCCCAGAATATCCTCTCACTGTTCGCTCTCCTGTAATAATCTTCGGCCGTCTTGCCGCCGTCGAGAAACGTTCAGTATTGTGCGAAGCAGGGCGTCGAGGGCGGCGAATTCTTGGCCAAACTGCTGCCTATAGCTCTCGAAGCGTTCGATATCCACTCTACCATCGCGACTTGCAATCCGGCTCGTGTCGTTGAGCGCATCGGCAATTTGACCAATGCTGCTGGTGATTTCTTGGAGGTTTTGGCGAGTGTGGGCGTCAATTTCCAGGAAGCCTGCTATCCGACGCACTGCGATGCGGAGAGCTAAGTTGCTTGTCAGCCCGAGCGTCCGCAATTGTTCCGAGAAAGATTCAAATTCGGCCGACCGCAGCCGCACGCTAACTATCTTATAGCCGAGCGGGTCAACTATTGCGGCGCTTCGTCTTCTACGAACAGGAGCATCGCTGAACAAGTTAGGGGAGTAGTCCTCTGTCATTTCTATGCCCCGCATTCGCAGAAATAGTCTCACGCAATTTTACAACGGAAACTAGCAGAAATTATCATAGAGATATCCATCGTAAATGGAATAGGCGAACGGTTACAGGTGTAACTGAGCGCGATGAAGCATTTACTAATATGCGATGGAATTTCGTTGCCACAGGCGAGCTTCATGATTACATCGGTACTTAATACAAAGCGATTCTAGCTTTTGTGGAAGCATCAAGGCGCAGGCAAAACTACGACATGAAACTGATTACTTGCTGCTCATTCAAAGGCGGAGCGGGTAAAACCACAGCCTTAATGGGGCTGTGTTCCTGGCTTGCCTCCAAGAAGAGGAGGGTTGCGTTGTTCGAAGCTGACGAAAACCGTCCCCTTACGAAATGGAAAGAAAACGCCCTTCGCAACGGCGCTTGGGATCATCAATGTGAGGTGTTCGTCGCCGATGAGTTGCCTCTACTGGAGGACGCATATCAACAGGCTGAAGCTGCTGGCTTCCATTATGCGCTGGCTGACACCCATGGCGGTCTGAGTGAACTGAACAATGTTATTGTTGCCAGCTCCGACTTTCTGCTGGTGCCGACCATGCTGACACCTCTGGACATCGATGAAGCGCTTGCGACGTATCGCTACATCATCGAGCTGCTACTGGCAGAGGAACTGCAAACGCATACCGCAATTCTTCGCCAGCGAGTTCCCATTGGCAGACTGACGGTCTCTCAACAGACCGCCTATGATATGCTAGAGCGTCTGCCAGTGTTTGATGTGCCAATGTATGAGCGTGATGCCTTCGCGGCCATGAAGGAGCGGGGGATGTTGCATATAACGGTGGCGAATCTGTCCCACGCTCCCGCAATGCGACTAATGTTGCGTAACAATCGCCGCGCATTGGATGAGCTTGCCATGATCGGTGCCTTCGTAGAGAACGCGTTGGAGGGTTGATGTGGGTATCCGCAAACCGGCTGTTTCGGCGCAGGAGGCGCGCCGACTTGCGACGGGCCAATCGGCGAGGTCGTTCCAAGAGAGTATGCTGGCCTCCTCAAATCCGCGAGTAGCGATCGCACCACTCGAGCCGACCAGTCGCCAGACGGGTGATAGAACAGTACCTTCCCAAGCTTTGCCCGCGAGAAGGTCCGTTCTTCTTCCGAATGAACGCCACGACGAAGATCCGAAGGTGCAGGTGTTTCTGTCAGCGGCGCTTCCCGCCCGCGGCATCTCCGCGACTTTTGACGCGTTAAGTGCCGAGTCTCGCCCTGCCCGGGCCCTACAGATGATATTACAGCGTGCTTTGGACGACTACGAGTTGATGCTGTCCACCGGCTCGTTTGCCGAAATCGCGCCGGCCTACTCCGTTGAGGAGCCACTATCTATAGTTGCGACGTCGCGCATGATGCCGCGACGGCTGGTCGATATTGCCCTCGCCCATTTTGATCCGTTGGGTTTCAATAGTGCCCGGGCCTTCGGCCGTAAACTTGCTAGCTCGGCTCTTTGCATTTTCTTTAACAACGAAAAGAAAGTTACCCACAGACAACGCTGATCTGGGTTCGAATTTGTGCTGCGGAGCGGTTGGTCTGGGATGGGACGATGAGGTTTCGGACGGTGGAGAAGATCGACACGAAAAGTACTGTCACATTGATTGAGCGGTAAGGAAATTGAGGTAGCATCACACCCATGAGCGTGAGTGCACCGACCTACCAGAACCACCGCTATCCGATCGAAATCGTAGCGCGTGCTGTCCGGCTCTACTTTCGCTTTAATCGGGCCTGATGAGGTCAACGGGCGATGTCACGTTGTTTGATCAACGGCCGAAAAGTCGCTTGTCGGTAAACTCAGGCAATTGCAGCGGTCACGGCTTTCCACTGCGCCATGGCGCGGATCCGATGAATATGGGTGGCTAGGGCTGAGTGTCTCTGGTGCGGCGCGACGAAAAGATTTCTGACTGCTGAAAAGACCGAGATGAAACGTTGCAAACCTCCGACGGATCGAAAGCCCTGCATCATCCGCTCTCGTTTTCGAAGCGGCACGTGAGAATTCTCTGCGCGATTGTTAAGGCCCTTGTGCGATCGATGTTCGACAGTGGGCATCACGTCCC
>NZ_FOCV01000101.1 GCF_900110205.1 Rhizobium tibeticum
TCCATTGTTGCATCGATTCCTGCCAGCTCGTCCTCGGTAAATTCGGGGAAGTCGAACCTTGGTTCTGACGGACTCAGCGCCGACGCCGAATGCTCACCCTGCACGCCGCCAAGCGCTGCATCGTTGGCCATTCCCGCGCCTGTATGCCGCTTGGAAAATGGGGACACCTCGACCAAAAACTTTGGTCGCTGCAATTTAGCCGCATCAGACACCTGTTGCGGCGATCGATTTACCAGGCTAGCAGGATCTGTCCTCTTCCGCTTCACAATGGATGACCGTTGAGGTGGCTCCTGATGGGGAGTGCCCAAGGTTGTATCCTCTTGAGGAGCAAAGGTCGAATCCGATGGTCCTGTTCTAGCAATTGCAGACTTTCCGAGAAACCGCTCTTGTAATATATTATGGCATGATGTAATTCTCTCAATGAGATGACTTTCGTAGCAGTACGGCTCGCCGATATTTGCCACTATAAAGTCTTCATCTCGCTTAACAGTCCGAACGAACATCTCGGCCATATGTCGCTGATCGTCAGCCGGAGTTTTGTATGGATCAAAATCCACTTGATTGTTAAGCGCTAGGCCTATTTCCGCCTTGTAAGATTTTACTGGCAGGTTAGCGCAAGGTAGATGTCGAGCGAACCTATCGCTCTGTTCGAGCTTGATCCAGATATTCTGAATCTCGTCCCGGTGAGTTTTTCCCAATGGCCTATTACGGGCAATCATAAGTGCCTGCATCACGCCCTGCTCACCTATCGTCTTCATCGGTCCAGTGGGATCGTTGGCTTGCTTATTTTCGAAGATTATTTCGCCACTTCGACCAATGATTGCTATTCGATCAAAAGAGTCGTAACAAATGCCTGTAGCCGCTATGAATGCCCAAACGGAATAACTCAGATCGTGCGACTTAGCATCTGGAGAGGGGATAGGGGCGATGGAGTCTCGCGCCAGCCAGCGGTCATAACGATCATGCATGGCGGTAAAACTAGTGATTCTATCTGTGGCCACGATATTTAGCTCTGTCTTGTAGCCAATGTGACGAGCCCTCGCGAGAACGATGTAATTAGGAGGATCTCGCGTCTCCAAAATGATATTTGATCGATGCCGTATCGCATGGTCAATCAATTGATCGCGCCAGTTCAAAACAACGAAGCGATTTATTTCCTCAACTACATGAGATCCCCGCATTCGAGCGCGGTTGTTGTCGGGAAGAAAAGACGTGAGTTCGTTCTCGCTTACCACTTGAGTGTATTCGGGATCATATTTATTCAGTAACTGCCTGATTGCGGAGCTTTTGCCCGCTGCCGGTTGTCCGCCTACAACAAGAAATATGGGATTCTTCAGCCTTCCATTTTCGGCTGCCATGCTACCTAAGATGTCACGTTCAAATATTACTTTCGCTTCCCTTGAATTTAATTTCCTCTTCCTTGCCAAGAACTTATTAAGAACTTCGACAGATTCCAGTGTTTCCATTTTCGGTCCTCGTACCCAATCGTTTAAAGTTAGCGCCACGTTGCCGTCGATACCGACGGGCGGCTCTTAATGGTCAATCTCACCACCGCGACATTTCCGGCAGTGCCGGGGCTCAGGCGCTCCTGGACGGCATCCGCAAGCGTTGGCCCTGGGTGAAGCATCTGTTCGCCGACAGCGCCTATGACCGGCTGAAGCTCATGGACAAAGCCGCCTATCTCGACTTCGTGGTCGGGATTATTCGTCGATCCGACGACCAGAAGGGACTCCAGGTCCTGCCGCGCCGCTAGGTGGTCGATCGCACATTCGGATGGATGACCCGCTGGCGGCGCCTCATGCGCGACTATGAACAGCGCATCGACGGTCTCTCACGCCACGATCCTCGTCGCCATGGGTGGAGACCGTGTCCGACGAAATTGCACATCCCTGATTTCAGAACGGACTCTAAGGCTGATCGATCGGGCATTTGTAGGGCCCTTCCATAAAAAGTGAGCGCAGCGGTTTGCGAATGGGCCACGCCTTGGATGAGTTTCTCGCCACGAGCATCGTGTGTAAGTGGGGCATATTCAACGTTAGTTTTCTTGCAATTGAAGCTTACGGCTCTCCTTTGTCGCCCTTGCGCGATCGGACCGTCGAAACGCATCGAAAGGAGCGGTTTCGTGGCACGATGTATCCTGATTGTTGGATCAAGTCCGGAGCTCCTGCCGATCGAAACGGCTTGCTGCAGGCTCTCAGAAGCCGTGGTTGCAATGACACCGAAGCTCCAGGTTTCCAGGCAAACGTTTCGCGGTTGAAGAAGGCGTCCGCCGATGAGCTAGCGCGACTTTCAGCGCATGCCCGACTTCGATTCGGCTCCGGTTTATCCATATCCCGAGAATGTGACGGTCCCCTTCTCGAGGCAATCGCTGGAGGCTCACTGCTCGTCATCGGAGAGCCGGGAGCCGGCAAGACCAGCGCGCTTGTCAGCGCGGCCTCGAGATTGAGCGCAGCAGGCGGGACTGTCGTCTTAGAATCGGTAGATAGGTTTCCGGGAGTTCGCATCATGTCGCGCGCTTGGCCACGCGTATCGCAGATCCGGATGGATAATTCTCTCGTCGTCTTCTCGCGATGCAACTCCTCTCATCTGTCGCCAGGAACAGCATCCGGCACTCCCGTATCTTATTCAAGAACCGTATCATCCGAGTGCATGGCTCCTGGCGCCAGTTCACCTGTTTGCCAAGCATTCGTCCGCCTCTGCAGATCGATGATCCGGTCAAGAAGTGCCCGCTGGGCGGCACGAGCCTGTAGTTCCTCCTCGCTCAGGTGATCGTCGCTCACCCGGTTCGGTCCGTAGACGTCGTGCGCATGTTCGACATCAGCGTATTCTCCGCCAGCATCCGAACTGGTCGCGCCCCCCGCCGGAAAGTCGCTGAATGCCTGGTCTTCCACCGGGACATCGTCAAAATCGGGCAACGCGGCCTGCACGGCGTCCTCCAATTTCGCTCCATCCGGTTGCGATTCCGCGGCAACGAGCAGCGTCGCGGGCGCTTGAACGTAAGTGGTCGCAAGGTGGAGGCGTTCTGGCTCCGGCAAGGCGCCAGACTGGCTATCGAAAATCCGCTTCAGCACGCGGTCGGAATAATATTTCACCTTTTTTAGCCGGAGCGGCGGTTGCCCTTTGATCAGCACGATCTCCATGTCGTCGTCGATGAGGCGAACTTGCTCGGGCCGCAACAGCGGCGCGCCCTGGTCGGAAAGCTGAATATTGGTATCGAAAATGTTGCGCTGGCTGAAGGAGGTGGAGCGGGCGCGAAACGTATAGTCGCCGATGGCTTTCGCAATATAGTTTGGAGTCTCGTCGTCGGCAGTGGCCATAAAGATCTGTATGCCAGTATTGCTTAAGAAATTCTCCTTACCAAACTCTTCATATGCCCCAGTCAAAGCCGAGAGGCTCTGGATGATGAACATGAAGCGCCCCTTGTAGCCAGCAATCGTAGTTACCGCGGTTTCTATCGCTTCGAGTTTACCGAGATGCTTAAACTCATCCAGCAAGAACAGCACTTCGAAGATTTCGTCCTTCTTCGGCAGTGTCCGCTGTAGAATGGAGACCACCTGCTGGAAGAACAGCCGAATGAGGGGGGCGATTACCTCAAGATCGTTTGGACTAACGCAGAGAAAAATGGACGTTGGATCGCGGCGGAGATCATAAATTGAAAAATCCGATGTCATTGTAGCTGCCTTGATTAAGGGGTCCGCCCAGAGATTTAGGCCGCCGTCACCAAGGACAGAGGTGTAGGAAGTCAGGATCTTAGTATCATTACCGGCCATGTTATCGAAGATTCGCTGTGCCTCTTGATTTTGCGTTTCCTCAGCTAGCTGGGCGAAAAGCTTGTACTTCTCACCGGGCTGGGCAAATAGGTCGTAGACCGCACCGATCGTCGGCGTACCCCGTTCGATGCAGGCGAGTATGCCAGCGACAAAAAGGTCTCGGGCGCCGTCAATAAAGCCTTCCGATCCCTTCCCCTTTGCAACGATCAAGTTAACGGCCAGCCGCCGCGTCTCGCTGAAACGGCGCTCCGGCGGCATGTTGACGATGTCAAGCACAGGGTTGTAACTGTGGGTCCGCCCCGCACCGTCGAGTGGGGCGAACTTGAAAACCCGATCTCCCCGCGTCACGCGGGCGCGCGAAGTGAGCTCGAATAGCTCCCCCTTCACGTCGAGCGCCAGAATCGAACCGTTGAAGGTCAGAAGCGTCGGGATGACCACGCCAACGCCCTTGCCGGCGCGCGTCGGGGCCACGACGAGACTATGCGGCTGTTCGCCGTTAGTTAGATATCGACCCGGCCAACGCGGCCCAACCGTTTTGCCAAAGATCGGTCCGGTTATGTTGCGAAAGGGCCTGATATAGCCCACTCGCTGTAGTTCCTGCCGCGCGGCCCAGCGCGCCGTGCCGTGATGATGCGGCTTTTTTAGAATTACAATGGCGCCCGCCATTGTAGCGATTACGGCAGTACTAACGGCGATGGTCAAGCCACGGAGGAACACCGGTGTGACGTAGCCAACATATAGGGGCGTTTCGTACCAGAAGGAGAAGATGTCGAAGCGATTGATAGTTTCGCGGCTGATGCCGTGCCGATAGAAGCTTGCATAAATACTCGCGAACAAAAGCCCGGTTATCAGCGAAAGAAGGAAGGCAAACAGCAGCGTGTTCAATTTCCGAGTCGTGCTCCCGTCCATTCCTCTTGACCTCCGCGGCGCTACTATGCTCACCCCCGCTTCGCTGCGGTCCTTCGAGCGTTTCGTCATTAGCCGTGGCATGCGCCCCGGGGAACTGATGCAGAATGCCCGCGAGCAACGTCGGCGGGGCTATTCCTGATATTGGTTCCAGTGGCCGATTGGACGTCGTGCATGCCGTTGCGCTCTTCGCATGCCTGCTGTAGGATTATCTGCCTGGAACGTTGGTTTCGGCGAACTTCCGCCCGGATGGATCCAACCTTGTAGCCATTTCCACTCGCCGACTGTGCCCGTGCGACGGAGCATCGAAGAGCTCAGATAAGGCCCGCTTTTCATCATAGGTCATAGTACAAGTCTCAAGCCGACCGACGGTTAGGGCGAACAGCTTACTGTATCCAGACGCTCATCTTTCACGAAGAGCGCTTGTCTATATAAACAAACCGCCCCCAGCATTCCAAGAATGCACGGTTACAGTTGCAATATAATGACGACGATGTCACCTGGTGCCAAGGTTGGCAGGAGAACCTGCTCAGGCGATGTCACGTTGTTTGATCAACGGCCGAAAAGTCGCTTGTCGGTAAACTCAGGCAATTGCAGCGGTCACGGCTTTCCACTGCGCCATGGCGCGGATCCGATGAATATGGGTGGCTAGGGCTGAGTGTCTCTGGTGCGGCGCGACGAAAAGATTTCTGACTGCTGAAAAGACCGAGATGAAACGTTGCAAACCTCCGACGGATCGAAAGCCCTGCATCATCCGCTCTCGTTTTCGAAGCGGCACGTGAGAATTCTCTGCGCGATTGTTAAGGCCCTTGTGCGATCGATGTTCGAC
>NZ_FOCV01000100.1 GCF_900110205.1 Rhizobium tibeticum
TGTCATCCGCAAACCTCCGTTTGCGACATAGATTCAGAATTCAACTGATTTGGAAACCGCAAAACGAGTCAGAGACCGCTCACGTTGGTATAAGCCGTTGCTTCCTTGGGCCAGAGATATTCGCCGGTCAGTAATATGTGTGCCCAACCCAGCGGAGAGATATGCGCCAGAAGTTCGGGCGGCACATCAAGTCCTTCATTCCGGCGCTCTGCGACCGCTTGGCCGAGATGGAGGGTGTTCCAGTAGATGATGATTGCGGTGAGCAGGTTGAGTCCGGCGATGCGGTAATGCTGGCCCTCGGTGGTGCGGTCACGGATTTCACCCTGGCGACCGATGCGTAGCGCATTCTTGAGAGCATGGTGGGCCTCGCCCTTGTTGAGGCCGATCTGGGCACGCCGCTGCATGTCCGTGTCGAGGATCCATTCTATAATAAAGAGTGTCCGTTCCACGCGGCCAACCTCGCGCAGCGCAACCGCCAGATCGTTCTGGCGTGGATAGGAGGCAAGCTTGCGGAGCAACTGGCTCGGCTTGATCTTGCCGGAAGCCATGGTAGCGGCGCAGCGGAACAGGTCGGGCCAGTTCGCGATGATCAATTCATCGCGGATCTTGCCGCCGACCAGTTTGCGCAAATCCTTGGGTGTCCCTGCGGGATTGAACACGTAAAGGCGCTTCGAAGGCAAATCGCGGATGCGCAGGACAAGGCGGTATCCGAGCATGCTGCTGGTCCCGAACAAGTGATCGGTAAAGCCGGCCGTATCGGCATATTGCTCTCCAACCTGACGACCGGCCTCATTCATCAGCAGCCCGTCAAGGATGTATGGGGCCTCGCTGACTGTCGCGGGAATAGTCTGTGACGCGAACGGCGCGAACTGGTCGTTGACGTGAGTGTAAGCCTTGAGGCCGGGTTCGTTTCCATACTTGGCGTTGACCATGTTCATCGCCTCGCCCTGCCGGGCCGAAGGGAAGAACTGACCATCGCTCGATGCGGTCGTTCCCATGCCCCAGAACCGGGACATCGGCAGCTTTGCCTGGGCAGCCACCACGATTGCCAGCGCCTGGTCCATTGCGTCGCTTTCGACGTGCCATCGGGCAAGGCGCGATAGCTGCCAGTAATCATGCGTGTTCGTGGCCTCCGCCATCTTCCGCAGTCCCAGATTCAGCCCTTCTGCGAGCAGCACATTGAGCAGGCCAACCTTGTCACCGCATGGAACCCCGGTTCTCAGATGAGTGAAGGCTTCGGTGAACCCGAGCGCAGCATCGACCTCCAACAAGATGTCGGTGATCCGAACTGGCGGCATCCGGCGATAAAGATCGAGTATCAGTTCCTCGGCACTGTCCGGAACGTCAGCCGTCAGCCGGTCGATCCGCAACGTTCCATCCTCGATGCTGCCACGAGGGATGGTTCCGTCGCGCGCTGCTCGTGCAAGTCTCTTCAGGCCATCGGCGAGCCGAGCCTTTCGATCAGTCAGCCATACTTGCGGATCGAAGGGCACTGCCAGTCTTGTATTAGCTTGTGCCGCAATCATCGGCACCAACACCTGTTTGAGATCGCCATAGCGGCGCGAATGGTCGAGCCAGATGTCACCGGATCGGAAGGCGTCCCGCAGGTGAAACAGGACCGCCACTTCCCGAAGGCGATTGTCGCCCTGGTCTTGTGCTCTCAAATGGCGGTGCCATTTCGAATTCGGCCGCAAGAAGCTGTCGGTCGCCGATGGTGACGCTTGCATTTCGCCGATGGCTTTTGCCGCCGCAATCAAGGGCTGGGCTACCGATGCTGCCTTGAGCTTCAGGCACCGCAACATGCGCGGCGCGTAGCGGCGGAAGCGATGATATCCTTGTCCGACATGAGCCAATGGATCGTCCGCCAGCGTATTGCTGAGCTGGGCACCGGTCGCGACCAGTTGTTCGAGCCGACCCCATTCCGCCGATTTGGCGACCGCCATTTCCACCGGCAGACCATCATTGCGGGCTTCGAGCAGGGAAGCTCCGAGTGTGGTGAAGGCACGTAGCGTATCGGTGACGGTTGCCTTGGAATCGGCAATCCGTTCTTCATGCAGCAGTTTCGCCTCGCGCCAGGTCTTTCCGACGATTCGGTCATGGGTCTCGACCACCGTATCGGCGATCGCCGCCTCCCATTCCACTGCGCAGACGGCAAGGATCGCCCAGCGCCGATCAGAGCTGATGTCCCGCAAGCCATCGGTAAAATAGCGCTCGCCCTGCCGACGCAGGCGTGCGACACGGTGCGGCGGGATACCGGCGAGAAGCTGCGGATCAAGAGTCAGGCCACGCAGCAACTCCAGCCTGTCGAGCAGCCGGTTCGCCGCTGCGGAATTGTTGCCGACCTCGAACTGGCGAAGCCAGATGAACCGGCTGGCATTGGCATCGAGCACTTCAGTCAGCAGCCCATCAAGCCGTTCGCGTGCGTTATTGTCGAGCTTTTCCGCGATCCGCGTCTCGATCCGGCGTTCGGCGGCGACCAGCGCGTCCGCGCATAGTCGCTCGATTGTCGATACTGCTGGCAAGATCGTCAGAGTCGCACGACAACGCGCGACCAGACGCTGAGCAAGATCTTCGTTCGATCTGGCATCTTCAGCCTGGTCGAAAAGCCAGTCCCGCAGATCACGGGCACCACGGCCTGCGAACGTCTTGTAGCCGTAGATCTGGCGCAACGCCTCCATATGCTGCTGGCGGGTCTGACGCCGGGCTGCATAGGTGAGAAGCGCGTCGGCCGGGATGCCGAGCTGAACCCCGATGAAGGATAGAACTTCATGCGGGATCAACTCGCCGGGAGTCAGAGCGCGCCCTGGATAGCGTAGCGCACAAGCTGCAGGGCGAAGCCCAGCCTGTTTTCCGGCCTGCGACGATCGTGGATGTGTGCGAGATCGTCGTCGCCCAGTGTGTAATGTCGAAGCAGTGACAATTCATCGATGGGCAAATCAAACAGCGCTGAGCGCTGTCGCTCGGTGAGAATATGTCGCCTCGGCATGCCGTAGTTGTCCCTATTGAAGTATAGTCTGTTTTGGACAACAATCGGCCCATACAAATCAAGGCCTTCCGGCACCAAAATCCACGAGGGTTCAATTGGGACAGCGCGCCGCCATCTATTGCCGCGTTTCGACTGCTGACCAGTCATGCCAGCGGCAGGAGCGGGACTTGACTGCTTTCGCTGACCGAGCCGGTTACGAGGTGGCCGCGATATTCAAGGAGACAGGCTCCGGCGCGAAGCTCGATCGTGCCGAACGCAAAAAGGCGATGGCACTCGCGCAAGCCAGACAGATCGACGCCATCCTGGTCACCGAACTTTCCCGATGGGGCCGCTCGACCATCGACCTTCTTAGCACGCTGCGGGAGTTGGAGGGGTGGAAGGTCTCGGTCATCGCTATGAATGGCATGACCTTCGATTTATCCTCACCGCACGGCCGAATGCTCGCAACCTTCCTGTCCGGTATTGCGGAATTCGAACGCGATCTGATCAGCGAGCGGGTCAAGTCTGGTCTCGCCGCAGCAAAGGCACGCGGCAAGAAGCTCGGCCGCCAGACTGGCGAACGCCCAAAATCAGATCGGCTCGCGCCGAGAGTCCTGTCGCTCGTGGCCGAAGGTCGTAGCTACCGTTGGATCGCTCGCGATCTTGGCATCAGCAAAAACACGGTCGCCGACGTTGTGCAACGATCGCGACAGAAGGGTGCAGCATGACCGGAGATCTGATGCGTACCGGAAAATACAGAGCGATTGTAGTTCTGGATTACGATCCGGCTTGGCCAACGGAATTTGAAGAGGTCAAGGTTAAGCTCGGTGGCCTGCTCGATGGAATCGTTGCAGACATCGTGCATATCGGCAGCACCTCTGTTCCAGGCATGTGCGCGAAACCAAAAATCGATGTCGATGTTGTCTTGAAATCGGAGGAACTGATTCCGCAAGGGATCGAGAGGCTAAAGCTGGCCGGCTACACCTATCATGGCAACAAATATAACGACGGCATGTGGGCGTTCACGACAGGCAGAGGTTCGTTTGGCGAGCGCGTTTACCTGTGCGCTCCGGGGACGCCGACACATCAGAAACGGCTGTTTTTTCGAGACTACCTGCAGGGACATCCCGAAGATGCCGCAGCATAGGGCGCGCTGAAACGACGCCTGGCTTCTGAAACTGACAACGATTGGGACCACTACACCGGAAACAAAGGACCTTTCGTTGCCTCAATTGTGAAAAAGGCTGCCGCGCTTCACATTCGAGCGGTCACCGAACACAAAGCTCGCATCGTTCAAGAAATCTTGAATGACTTGCCGAAATGGTTCGGTATTCCAGCGTCTATCGCCGCATATGCGCAAGAGGCGGAGGTTCTGCCGATGTTCGCCTGCTCAGCGCCGGATGGAACAACAATCGGCTTTCTGTCCTTGAAACCAACCTCCGAGTTTGCCGTCGAGATCCATCTGATGGGCGTCAAAGAAAGTTGGCACCGGGGTATAGGCCGGGCCTTGATCACGGCGGCGAAAGTGCATGCAGCGAGCCAAGACGCCCGTTTGTAGCTCCAGCGACCCGTGCCTTTTCATGATCCAGCCACTGACACCTCGGTCTTAAGGTATTGTTTCGCCCCCTCCAGCAAACGATCCCTACTATGCGGGCGGCAATTCGAGGCCGTTTGGCAGTGAGATCCAGATGACGGTTTGCGCCTCAGGGGAATGGCGCGAAAAGTGGCCTTTGCCATGCGTGTCCTCCACCAACACGAAACTATCTGCCGGAACGTGGCGCACCTCTCCGTCGCTCGTCTCGTATTCCACCGAACCATCCAGCCGGACCGTCAACACGGGCTCCGGGACCTTATGCCAAGCAACCTCGCGCATGCCCGCCGGGATGTGGGTGAAGCGGACGCGGGACGCCGGATAACTGGCCGTAACGTCGAACGGCACGGCATCGGGGTGCACCGACCTCTTCGTCGTCGGCAATTCGACTTCGTCGAAATGCGACTCGCCGTCTGAGGTGGCATAGATGCGCAGGCACTTCATTGCGGCTGTCTCCTACTGCGTCGCCATGATGGAACGAAGCGTGCCTACCATGAAGAAGCGGGGAGCACTACGGATCTCATGCGACTGCGGACAAACTCCCACTGCCGGAGAGCGCCACCAGCGGTCATTGCGACCGCAATTGTGCCTGATAAAGTGAGGTGATGAGCAAAGACCATGACATTCCTCCGCAATATCATATCGCCCAGACTTTTGGCTGGTCAGTGAACCATCGCATCAATTCGGCGCTTCCTGGCTACCTCATGATTGCTTCGACACAAGCCACGAATGATCTGAGCGATTTGTCTGCCGAAGTGTTAGGTTTGATGGGAACGGTGTTTGCAAAGGTCCAGCGTGCGCTGAATGCGCTCGGTGCCCGACGGGTCTACATCGGCCGCTACGGGCACTCCCCAGGCTATCCGATCCATTTTCACGCGATCCCTATCTATGATACCAACGAGCGCTAATCAAAACCGGTGCGCCCAATCACGCATTCCCATCGACATGATCTTCCACGGCTGCGCGACCAGCTTGTTCCATGCGTCGCAGCAATGGGAAACGATGTCGTCGTAGTCTTTGAATATCCGGTTGGACAACCAGTTCTCCCTCATAAACTGCCACAGGCTCTCGACAGGGTTCAATTCGGGCGATCGCGGCGGCAGGTACAGCAGCGTGATGTTGTCGGGTACTTTGAGTTTCGGCGTGACGTGCCATCCAGCCTGATCAACGATCAGCACGGCATGAGCACCTTCATCGACGGCCTGGCTGATTT
>NZ_FOCV01000098.1 GCF_900110205.1 Rhizobium tibeticum
CCGCGCTCCAGCAACATTTCCTCGACCAGCCGCAGGCTCAACGGGAACCGGAAATACAGCCAGACCGCACGGGCGATGATCTGCGGTGGAAAACGGTGGTTCTTGTAGCTGATGGTCGATGAGGTCATCTCAACCGAATTATCCGCCACCCGTTAAGCTGCTGATAACGTGACATCGCCGGCGGTCGGCATAAACGGCAAAGATGAATGTCGTCGATCCGCAAGCTTGGTTGACCCAGACGCTTGAGGCCTTGCAAATGGATGGCCCAGCAGTGAAATCGACGCGCTCATGCCATGGAACTAGGCCCCCTGAACGGCCCCGGCTTGTCGCTTACCATCCTCCGTGGAAAAGCGGAGGTGAATTATCAAGCTCCGCGGCGAGCTTGCATAGGATCTACAACGATCTGCGCGTCCGAAAACTGCGATGCCTTCAGCGCCTTCCGTTCCTTTCCCAGCCAGGAAAATGCACCGGAAAACTCTAGCTAAAATTGGTCCAGTTTGAAGGGTTCAGATCAGAGGCCTGCACTCTTGGCTCCTTCATCACGGCGTTTCGCTGCTAAAATCATAGCCGCTCGCTTATCACTAGATGATTGGTTAGACGAGGCCTGCAGCTTAACCCCGGCAGGGTTCGCCTCGTTTTGTGGCAGCGCGGCATCCCCGTCTGCCTGGGTTCGCGCTATAGCCGACCTAATTCTGGCGAGATTGTCGTCGGGACGCTGCTTCGATGACGCATTTGCGTCTCTCGCATTTCTTCGATTGGCGTTGTCCACGAACGTATCGTTGTCAAATTTGCTTTGTCCACTGGGAGGTTGCGGTTTGTTGAGATCATGTTGACCCGCGTCGGTGCCAATCGCGCCCCGGCCGGTCTGTTTCAACTCTCCTCCGTCGGACGCAATTGGGTTCGTCTGGGAGCGCGGCCGCTCGGCAGTTGACGTTCTTGATGGACTTGATGACGGGGAAGGTGCCGGCGTTGCGTGTGCCTCGCCCCCACTGCCGTCGAGTTGAGCTACCGCGCTCCCAAGCTTCTTCGGCATGCTGGAAGACGGCAGTTTTGGCGTGACCACGACGCTCTTCCAGGTTTCTTTATGCTGGGCTGCTTCTTCGGCTCCCATCTCGAAAGCCTTACTCTCGTCGCTGGTGAGCTTTTTCAGGTCCGTACGAAGCTTCACTCCAAAAAACTTTCTTGATACCACCTTCATGCCATTGGAAAGATACCTGGTCTCACTTTTGTACATTTTACCAACCGTATGCTTGGCCTCGGTTAGTTGATTTGTCTTCTCATCGAATTTCGCCGATCGTTTGTTCAGCAACCTTCGATGGGACCTAATGTTTCGGCCGACCTCATTTCCATTCACATCTAGGAGGGACTGATATGTTTTGCTACCGAAAAGACTCTTTCTCTCCGTTTCCTTGGTTCTCCCATCTCGCGATTTTGTCGAATATTCCCGAAACCCACGCGCTTTGCGTTCAACCAGTTCCAGATTGCCAACCTCATCCCGCTCGAAGACCTCTGTTTTGGAGCCTTTCCTGCGGGTCAGAAGGCGATATTTCTTGTTGTTAGGACCTTCGTACGGGGCGCTCAACTCCTCTGAAATGGCGCGGAAAATCCTACCGTCCTGCAAACGGTTCGTGAAATAGCTTGTGCGGATCAGATTGCCGGTTTCATCGCGTTCCCATCGTTCGCGGAAACTCCCGTCTTTGCGCTCGCGGCTTAGAGAGTGAAGTTCACCCTTGGCGTCAAACTCGTAACTCCTCTTTTTCCGCCAACCCTCCTTCCCAAGTCGGCTGATGTAAACACTTCCTGAGTCGGGGTCGCGTCTTAGGACCTCCGTCTTCCTGCTAGCAATGCCACTCTTGTGAGTGAGCTCGCCATCCTTGGCGATGTTCAGCCTCTTGTTGCCTATCAGCTTATAGCCGACCTCTCCGCGATAGCCCTCCCCGACACTGTCAAAGATGTCCATCACTTTAGCATATCGCTTTTGCTTGCTTGGTCGCTCAAGCTCACGCTTTATTCCGCGCGCCTGTTGGGCCGTCTCCAGCGCTTGAAACCGTTGCTCTTCTTCACGTCTAGCTGAACGTGCCTGCTTATAGGCTGGATTCCGCAATTTAACTGGTTTCTTTCCAATATCTGCCATAAGTGTTACTTTCCTACAAAGAACGTCGATTGACAACAACAGCAAGGTGACTGAATTTTGCTCAGCTCATTCTCAACTGAGCCTGAGCCGGCCCACGATTCAAACACTGTTGGCGGTGTCACGTATTCTGTCGTGACGCTGGTCATACCTCCTATCCGGAGTCGGAGGCGGCTGCGGGCTAGCCACGTCTATGACGCCGTCCAAGTCGGGTCCGCCACGTCCTATGAGGGTATCAGTTACGCAATTCGGAATATCCAGCTGTTTACCTTCATTCTTCTGCTGAGTAGCTCTCTGCAGAGTTTGAGCTAGTGACGTAAATGAGGGTTTCGTATATATTCCGCCTCTATCGGTTTTTCCGTCATCTGCGTAGAAAATCCTGTCTGAAGCATAGGTGTCCACTATGGACGCACGATCTTTAAGTTCAACGGAACCGGCGTCAACTAGCGTTCCATTTACCTCCACAAGGACACGAGAATCGGAGGCATACTTATCAAGCATCTTATTCCAGTCAGGCTTAAATTTACCCCATTGTTCGTTGATCCGGTGTTCGTTGCACACACTTTTGAAGTATTCTGGGTGACGACTAGCTACAAAATCCGGGGTGGCGAACGTATTTCCCTCAGGCATTCTGATGATCATCCGGTGCTCCATCGCATCCATGGAGGGCTTTCCTTGGACGGCCTTCGCGGCAGCGTCGCCGGGCAATTCCTTTACAACCTCGCTGATTGGAAAGTACGTCGTGTCGATCTTTACGTAGGCACTATGCGTATTCCGGTTGTAGCTTCGGTCTTCACCGACATAGTCCCGCAAACGGTGGGTGGCTTGATATTTACCCTGCGTGCTCTCGATGTAGTCGATTGTTTGGTAACCGTGAAGTTTCGACTTCAGCCAAACCTGGCCGCCAAGATCGTCCTCCATTTCCCGAGCGCTAACCGTCTCATAACCATCATTCGGAAGTCGCGAAAACCCCTTTATCTTACCATCCCGCCTTCGATACAGGATGTCAGGTGCCTGCTCGCCGCTTGTGTAGGGGTCCATGTGAGCAAATTCGCGCCTTCTATCCCCAGCTGGGGTTTTATAGATCTGCTTCTCGCCGTCCAGTCTATATTCCGGAACCGTTTCTGGTTTTCCGCCCTTGAATACCGTTTTTCCGTTTTGATCTCTCTTAACGGCTTCGCCTGTTTGGTAGAGCCTGTTGTCTCGCTCTGCGGTCAAACCTAATGATGTTGTTATGTTCCTGAATTCATAGTTCCTATAGTCTTTTGTTGTCAGTTGGCCATCTGGCGCCTTTATGGCATGCCAAAGGCCGTTCTTAGTGTAATAGTTTCCGTCGTACATTATGTACACAAGCTCGCGGTCAAGCTCTTTGGGCGTTTTGTTGCCAACCTGATTAAGAGCCTGAAATTCTGTCCCCTTGAAGAAGGTATAAGCGTTTTTCGCTCGATCGTCCTCTGGGGCGTCCCCACCCACTGGCACTACAGTAATACCGCTCCTTTTAAGCTCGATGTCTTGAACGCCAATCAACATACTTTCATCCGATGGGAGTCTGGCGGCCTTTCCATGCCGATCGGCCGCCAGCTTAAGCATTGACAGCCGTTCAGCAACGGCGTCGTCCTGCATGTCACTGTCATTATCACCCACAGAAATCGTCCTTCCGTAGCTTATTGCAAGTATTTCACTTTATATTCTTGTGTTTTTCGTCCCGAGCCTTAACTGCTCTTTTCATTGCGATAAGGCGGCGCTCTCGATCAGCCATAAACAATTCCGGATTGTCCATTGGAGGGTAGTCGTCTGAACTCTCGATTGTATTATTCCTCCCCGCAGGCCATTCGGCGGTACGAGTGCGTTTGATACCTGACGTTGAAATTTTTAATTTCATGTGATGCGTTACCTTTCCCTTGCATATCTCGAGCTGTTCCGCCTTCCTAATTGCAATAGATTGTGCATGTATTTTGAGTGGTCAATCTAAATTGTGTTACGTCTGAAAGTAAGCGTTGAGCTCAGACCGTCTGAGCTTTGAAGTTCTAGGGCATGAAGCATCGATCTGGCGATGTCACGTTATCAGCAGCTTAACGGGTGGCGGATAATTCGGTTGAGATGACCTCATCGACCATCAGCTACAAGAACCACCGTTTTCCACCGCAGATCATCGCCCGTGCGGTCTGGCTGTATTTCCGGTTCCCGTTGAGCCTGCGGCTGGTCGAGGAAATGTTGCTGGAGCGCGGCATCGTCGTTTCTTACGAAACGATACGGCGATGGGGCCGCAAATTCGGGGCAGCCTACGTCAAGCAGCTGCCTAGAAAGAAGCCGTCGCGGAAGGATATCTGGCATCTGGACGAGGGTGTGCCGCGAGGCACCCACAGCAATGTGGGAGCCGAGCTGCACGGAAGATGAGGGTATGGCCCCTCGAAGCCGACCGTCAGGGGTAGGTTTCAAACCACTGCAAGCTGCGACGGTAAAGAGCCGTGGTGGTGAGCGTTGCAGAAAAGGCGGACTTTAGTTCGTCAGGTGAGGTTTAGAGAGACGAGCGCAAGCGAACCGCTGATGACGTGTCGAAAAGTGCAAGATGATGTCGAAACCGGGAGGAATTCGTTAGCCCGGGACAAGTCTGGGGGGCGACCTGATTTCTGCCCAGGCGGCATCCGGCATAAAGGCGGCGTGACTCTTCACCAGGCTTTCGTGTGGAACGCGGGAACCTGTCGCTCCGATGTTAAGGGAGAAGCCCAAGCAGGTGGTCCCTGCGAGGGTGAGATTACCGAAGCGGAGCACAGGGGCGGAGCAGCCCGTAGTAGTGCTGAAGGTCCTGTAATGGGGCTGGAGCGAAGGGGTTGCGTTGTTCAGCTCTGGAGCGAGGACAACCGGCGACGGGAGGATCCTCGTGGATAGAGCAAAGCCGTATACGATTCCGAAAAGGGAGGTGTGGGAAGCATATAAGAGGGTTAGAGCCAACCAAGGAGCGGCTGGTATTGACGGCCAGACGATTGTGGACTTTGAGGCTGATCTTACGAACACCCTGTACAAGCTCTGGAATCGGCTGGCGTCGGGCAGCTACTTTCCGCCGCCGGTGCGGCGGGTCGACATACCCAAGAGCGATGGGAAGACGCGACCGCTGGGCATACCTACGGTCGCCGATCGCATTGCGCAGATGGTGGTCAAACGCCATCTGGAACCGACGGTGGAGCCCAAATTCCACCAGAATTCCTATGGATATCGGCCCGGCAAATCGGCGCTCGCTGCGATCAGCGTGGCACGGCAGCGATGCTGGCGTTACAACTGGGTTCTTGATCTCGATATCAAGGCTTTCTTTGATAGCATCGAACCGGACCTGCTGATGCGGGCTGTGCGCAAGCACACCGATTGCCCGTGGGTGCTTTTATACATCGAACGATGGCTGAAAGCGCCGGTGCAGATGCCGGACGGAAAGATCGTCGCCAGAGAACGAGGAACGCCACAGGGCGGGGTAATCAGCCCCCTCTTGGCAAACCTCTTTCTTCACTATGCGTTTGACATGTGGATGTGTCGGAATTTCCCGAACATTCCGTTTGAGCGTTATGCTGACGACGCGATCTGTCATTGTCGGACCGAGGACCAAGCGATGGCGCTTCAGAAAGCTCTGGACGCGCGTTTTACTGACTGCGGGCTGACGCTTCATCCTGACAAGACTAAAATCGTCTACTGCAGGGATGAAAGTCGGCGAGGTACTCACCCGGTCTACAAGTTCGACTTTCTCGGCTACACTTTCCGGCCGAGACTTGTGAGCAAGAAGGCCGGGGGCATGGGTGTTTCATTCGGTCCTGCGGCCAGTCCGACGGCGCTCAAGGCGATACGGGGCACCATCCGTAGTTGGTCCTTGCATCTTCGCAGTGACAAAGCTCTCGATGATCTGGCACGGATGTTCAACTCGTACATCCGCGGCTGGATCAATTACTATGGTCGGTTCTGTCCTTCAGCTCTCCAACCTACGCTCTGGAGCATCGAACGATACTTGGCTCGATGGGCTTCGGGAAAGTACAAGTCCTTGCGTAGACACAAGCGGCGATCCCGACATTGGCTTTTGCGCATCGCGCAGCGCCAACCTCGGCTGTTCGCCCATTGGCCTCTGCTTCATGG
>NZ_FOCV01000134.1 GCF_900110205.1 Rhizobium tibeticum
GTACCTGGAGCATTTTTGGTGGCAGAAGGGATTCCTGTTTTTTGTAAATCATGAGATTCTTCCTTCATGACGAAGCGCCGCCTTCCCATGATCGAGCATGCCGACACGCTGTCGCTGAAGGCGTTGCGAGAGCTGGTGACAGGTCTGGTAGAGCGGGCTGATCGGGCAGACATCCGGATCGAGAGGCTCGAGGCCGAAAACCAAAAGCTTCGTGACGAGAACGACCAGCTCAGGATCGAGAACACACGGCTGAAGGTCGACAACCAGCTTCTGCGTGACGAAATTGCGCGGCTGAAGAACCTGCCGCCACGCCCGCCCTTCAGGCCGTCGGGCATGGAACAGGCAACGAGTGAAAAAACGGTTGCTGGCAGGCAAAAACCTGCGAGGCGTCGCGGCCCGAAAGGCGACACAGGCAACGTCACGCGCGAAGAGCTGCTGCCTGCCGACGCGCCACCCGGCTCGCGCTTCAAGGGCTACAAGGATTGCGTGGTGCGGGATCTGGTCGTGCGGGCCGACGTGGTGCGTTATCGCCGCGAATGCTGGGTGACGCCGGACGGCAGAACGATTATCGCGCCGCTGCCTGCGGGGATACGAGGCGGCTTTGGGCCCAATCTGCGACGCTTCTGCCTGATGCTGCACGCTCAAGGTCAGGTCACGACGCAGCGACTGACGACCTTGCTCAACGATGTCGGTGTCGAGATTTCCAAACGTCAGGTCATCCGGTTTCTGACAGAGCGTCTGGATGGTTTTCATGCCGAGGATGCCGCCGTTCTGCATGCCGGCCTGGTCTCGGCGCCCTTTGTGACGGTCGACGACACTGGTGCCCGCCATGCCAACCGCAATTTTCATACGACGCATATCGGGGGCGAGCATTTCACTGTCTTTCGTACGGCGTCCTCGAAGTCGCGGTTGAACTTTCTGGCCCTTTTGCGCGGCAACTATCAGGACTATGTCCTCAACGATGCTGCCTTCACCTTTCTGGAAGACCGGCAGGTGGACCCTGCCCTTCTGGCGCGGTTGAAGAGAAGCGAACCGCGGCGGTTTGCCAATCAGGTTCCGTTTCTCGCGTATCTGGCTGAAAATGGCATCGATATCTTCGACAGGGACATCATCCGCCCATTCGCCGAGGCCGGCATCTGGGGCGCCATCCGCCACCATGGCCTGGTCGGCAATGCAGTGATCGTGTCCGACGACGCCGGCCAGTTCCGGGTCGGCACCCATGCGCTGTGCTGGATCCACGCCGAACGGCTGCTGCACAAGCTGATGCCGGCGACGCCGCGCCAGGTGAAACACGTCGAAACCCTGCGCGAACTCATTTGGCTCTTCTACAAGGCTCTGAAAGACTTTTCGCGAAGTCCCAGTCGACGTGCGGCCCAAGGCCTTGAGGTCCGGTTTGACCGAATTTTCTCCATTCGAACCGGGTATGGCGATCTCGACAAGCTTTTGTCTCGGTTGAAGCGCCGCAAGGCAGAACTGCTGCGGGTTCTGGAGCGGCCGGAAACGCCGCTGCATACCAATGCGTCGGAGAGAGATCTGCGGGGGTTTGTCATCAAGCGAAAGATTTCGGGCGGCACGGTCAGCCGCAACGGGCGGCAGGCGCGAGACAGCATGCTTGGCCTGATGAAGACCTGCCAAAAGCTCGGCCTGTCGTTCTGGCGCTACCTCGGCGATCGGCTGGGTGTCGGCGCATCGCACCCATCCATTCCCCCGCTGGCCACGATGATCGTCGCAAGAACCTGAGCGCATCAACGGCGATCTGGCTTGGGGAAGGCAACAACTTTGCTGTTGTCGGACGGGATCGGGCCGGCGGTGTCGAGTACGTGGGCGCCGGTGAGCTTCAGCAACGTCGGGGAGACATTCCATTGACGGTCATCCTCGGCATGCACCGTCACCGTCTTCTTGTTGCGACGAATGACGACGCCACGGACCGGGACACCGCCAGGGCCTTCGAACATCACGCCGCTTCCGACCCTGATATCCTGCAGGGCTGCTGCGGTTCTTTGGTGATGCAGAAACTGCAGACGCTCGACGATGCGGGCGTTGAGCTCGATGAGGGTAGCCTCGTCCAGGCTGTCGATATCGATCTGCCGCATGCGCGTCGCCCTACCCTCCCGTTCGTCCCAAAGGCCACCATGCCAATCGCCGCACCAGCACGCAATGTCGTTCACGAATTTGCCCGCTATCAGGCACTGCCACCAAATCTGCCCCGGTTAC
>NZ_FOCV01000126.1 GCF_900110205.1 Rhizobium tibeticum
ACGAAATCCATCCACATTCAGCGCTGAAGATGGCTTCCCCAAGGGAGTTCATCAAAGCTTTATCTCAATAGCTGACCTGTCCGGCAAAACGGGGGGCACTCCAGTGGGTTGTTCGTCGCGCTCACAATCCTTCTGGAACTAACGTTCGTTTTTTTCGCCGAGAGTTGCCACGCTGAGCATTTGAAGCAGATAGCGTATCAATGCCACATCCTCGGTCGATGGGTGATTTTCAAATACCTGTGTGATGATCGTGTTCAAACTATTGGCCTGATCGTGCACAAGTCCCTTTATGTAATCTTCAGGATCTACGAAGACTACACTGTTGTTCTGTTTGTCTCTTATCATTTCTCACCAGCTGGCGCTGAAGCGCATTTCAGATTTGCTCGGTTCTCTATTGTCTTTAATTCGCGATCGAATTCATTGGATCATAACTTGCACCCAAAGCTCATCGGCCTTATCCACCTCGTCTCGATAGCGAACCCGCTCCTGAATGGAACGAATCCGGTCAACCAGCCCGCAAAAAAATCGCATCATGCCCTCATCCAGTTTACGCATGAACTGAGAGACCTGACCTTTTTCCGTCGGTCGGGCCTCAGCACGCGATGGCGTCCGCGTCATGACTAACCGTATGATATCACCTGCTTCAGAGCCGCTTTAGTCGCGTTAACCGACAGGCTATCGCCCTCAATTAACCCAAACAGGCACTCTCCTTATTTCTATCGGCTAAACGAATTTCCCCATGGTCCAAGTAAGGCAAATGGCGCAAAGTGGCGCCCGGCTTCAGCGGATTCCGGACCTCCGGCTCGAGCAAGAGCGTGCTTCCCCGGATGGAGTAGAGTAGATGATGCTTCATCAAGCCAGACATAGAAGGCGTTGCCTGGATCGGTACGATTAGTCCGCCGTCGAGCACCGAAGGCAAACCAAGTTGGGTTACCCTCCAACCAGTGGAAGTTAGGAGTTCTACCAGCCTTGGGTGCGTTTCGACGATCATTGATGTAATGCCTGCAACAAGACAGAATTCCATCACTCCAGTCATCAAAACATGGGAGGCTGGTATACCGTTGATTAGAATTTCACCTTCCGCGACAACACATCGGGTCCACTCGAAAATCTCGGGCGAACGCGGCCACGTTCGGCCATTCATTATCTGGGGGTACACGTCCGATAAGAGATGGGGTTCTGTCGTAGGGAGCAGTCGCGAATACCCCACGATAGTATCTTCGCAAAAGAGTGCGAGATGCAGGGCGCGGTCGTGATCGAACTGGTCAATTTCCAGACCGTCACTTCTGCGCAGCGCCTCCCAGCCGAGCCTTTCCACGAATTGCTCGCGCCGAAAGCGCCAGATTTCCTCCATTGCTTGCCCGCTTGATGCTGGGCGACCGACGTAAAGTCTTATCATCCTTGACCCTATTTTAAAGCAAGGATGCATGACACTCGCTGTGGTTTAAATGAGTAAAATTGCCTAGTTTCACGCCTTTATCGAAGAATTCCGTAACGAAAGCTCTCCGCTATCATCTGCGCCGCATTGACCACATTGAGTTTGCGTTGAACATTGAGTATCTCATTTTGAATGGTTCGCTGTGAACGGCCCAGAATTTCCCCGATCTCTAGCGCTGTTTTGCCTGCAGCGCACCACTGAATAATCTCACGTTCACGCGCTGTTATCCTTAAGAGGCTCCTATCTTGCGACTTAACTTTTTGCGTTAATAGGCTGCGGATCGTGTTATGGGCGTAAATCGATATGATATGCAGCGCTCCTCTGGCAGCACGCGAGAGATCCACCTGCTCCGCCCCGAAAGTTATAATTGCCTGAAAGCCATTGGCGGTGTGCAGTGGCACGCTGTAACCATCATTCATCTTGAACTCCCTGGCTTCGTTCATGACTCGGCGCGCATGACGGCCGAGTTCCTGATCCCGCAGTGCTTCTGACCAAACAAAGGCACTGTCTTGCATCTTACTCAGATGGATTATGGGATCGGAATGGACGTAGTTACTCGCTAAATAACGTTCAAACCATTCATAGGGCCACGCGTTCAACATGAAGTAGGGATCAATGCGCTCCGTAGGCAAAGGTATGCCGGACATTGCAAAACAACTAAAACCAAAGTGGCGTGCCGTTCGGTCTAGCGACGTCAGTATATCTTCCCTACTTTTTGCCACTGCAGCTTCCGACATAAAGTCGAACATTATATTTGCGGTTGCCAAGGCTTCGCTGTTCACTCTTCCCTCCAGGACCTACTAGTTCAAGGGGGGTAACTGCCCCTCGCAGAGCCTATTCGGCCTCTTGTCGCAAGCAGAATAGAGGAGATCGTGCACAAACTGAAGCCGCTCTGATCGCCAAACGGCATCGTCAACTTAACGGAATGTGGAATTCGATGTGCGATGAAGGTTCATGACAGACCGTGATCCACTCTATCGTCGACATCGCTTTCGC
>NZ_FOCV01000097.1:0-2500 GCF_900110205.1 Rhizobium tibeticum
ATTTGGTTGCGGGGGCAGGATTTGAACCTGCGGCCTTCAGGTTATGAGCCTGACGAGCTACCGGGCTGCTCCACCCCGCGCCATCTTGGTAAACCGCTATGCGGTTTATCCGGTGTGTGCAAATCCGTTTTGGATTTGTCACGGTTGCGTCACCGCTTTGCGGTGCTGCATTGTGCCTGAGCAAATTGGGTCGCAATTTGTCTCATGTTGCATTTTGCTCTGCATTTCGGCGTTTGGAAAGCAGAAAGGACCGCTTTGGGCGGCCCTTTGTTTCCGGCTTGGGCCGTTGGAGGTGATGAGAAGATTGTATGTTGCGTTTAGCAGACCTGGCAGCGACCGACTCTCCCGCGTCTTAAGACGAAGTACCATAGGCGCTGGGGCGTTTCACGGCCGTGTTCGGAATGGGAACGGGTGCAGCCGCCCCGCCATGACCACCAGGTCAGCGAAGCGCAACAATTGAGAAGCTGGCAGAGGTCTTGCGACCTCGTTTTTCCGGGCGAACATTTGATGTTCGCCGTCTTGAACACGTCTAGGCGTCACAAACCGGACAAACACTGCGTGTTTGCCGGGCATGTCGCAAAGGCTTACGCCTCTGCTCTGTCGGGACAAGCGCTTCGCGCTTGCCCTATGAGCATTGTCAATGAGAACGATCAAGCCAATCGAGCTATTAGTACCGGTAAGCTTCACACATTGCTGCGCTTCCACACCCGGCCTATCAACGTGGTCGTCTTCCACGGCTCTGATAGGGAATACTCGTTTTCAGGTTGGTTTCCCGCTTAGATGCCTTCAGCGGTTATCCATTCCATATGTAGCTACCCTGCTATGCCCTTGGCAGGACAACAGGTCCACCAGAGATATGTCCATCCCGGTCCTCTCGTACTAGGGACAGATCCTGTCAATATTCCTACACCCACGGCAGATAGGGACCGAACTGTCTCACGACGTTCTGAACCCAGCTCACGTACCGCTTTAATTGGCGAACAGCCAAACCCTTGGGACCTGCTCCAGCCCCAGGATGCGATGAGCCGACATCGAGGTGCCAAACAACCCCGTCGATATGGACTCTTGGGGGTCATCAGCCTGTTATCCCCGGCGTACCTTTTATCCGTTGAGCGATGGCCCTTCCACGCGGGACCACCGGATCACTATGACCGACTTTCGTCTCTGCTCGACTTGTCAGTCTCGCAGTCAGGCGGGCTTATGCCATTGCACTCGACGACCGATTTCCGACCGGTCTGAGCCCACCATCGCGCGCCTCCGTTACTCTTTCGGAGGCGACCGCCCCAGTCAAACTACCCACCATACACTGTCCCGGATCCGGATAACGGACCGCGGTTAGACATCCATGACGATAAGGGTGGTATTTCAAGGATGGCTCCACGGAAACTGGCGTCCCCGCTTCAAAGCCTACCACCTATCCTACACATGCCGACACGAATGCCAGTGTAAAGCTATAGTAAAGGTGCACGGGGTCTTTCCGTCTGACCGCAGGAACCCCGCATCTTCACGGGGAATTCAATTTCACTGAGTCTATGTTGGAGACAGCGGGGAAGTCGTTACGCCATTCGTGCAGGTCGGAACTTACCCGACAAGGAATTTCGCTACCTTAGGACCGTTATAGTTACGGCCGCCGTTTACTGGGGCTTCGATTCAAAGCTTGCACCTCTCCTCTTAACCTTCCAGCACCGGGCAGGCGTCAGACCCTATACGTCGTCTTGCGACTTCGCAGAGCCCTGTGTTTTTGATAAACAGTCGCTACCCCCTGGTCTGTGCCACCCCACAATACTTGCGTAGCATGGGGTCACGCTTCTTCCGAAGTTACGCGTGCAATTTGCCGAGTTCCTTCAACATAGTTCTCTCAAGCGCCTTGGTATACTCTACCTGACCACCTGTGTCGGTTTCGGGTACGGTCTATACGGTGGAGCTATTTCCTGGAACCGCGTCCCTGCCCAGACAATCCAATAAGTCTGAACAAGTTGAGCAATCCGTCACTACCACCAGGCCCACGAATATTAACGTGGTTCCCATCGACTACGCATTTCTGCCTCGCCTTAGGGGCCGGCTAACCCTGCTCAGATTAACTTTAAGCAGGAACCCTTGGTCTTTCGGCGAGAGGGTCTCTCACCCTCTTTATCGTTACTCATGTCAACATTCGCACTTCCGATACCTCCAGGACCCCTCACAGGTATCCCTTCACAGGCTTACGGAACGCTCCGCTACCACGTGTATTGCTACACATCCTCAGCTTCGGTGCATGGCTTCAGCCCCGTTACATTTTCGGCGCAAAGACCCTTATTTAGACCAGTGAGCTGTTACGCTTTCTTTAAATGATGGCTGCTTCTAAGCCAACATCCTGGTTGTTTTGGGATCCTCACATCCTTTCCCACTTAGCCATGACTTGGGGACCTTAGCTGGAGGTTAGGGTTGTTGCCCTTTTCACGACGGACGTTAGCACCCGCCGTGTGTCTGCCGACTAGTACTCCCCGGTATTCGGAGTTTG
>NZ_FOCV01000043.1 GCF_900110205.1 Rhizobium tibeticum
CGAAGCCCCGACTATTCTGTCAGCCTGCACCGCCAATTCCGCCTCAAGTGGACCGGCGTCCCAAATGCCATCCGAGATGAAATGATGCAGGCGGTCATAGCGATCAGGTGCCAGGCGCTCCGCCATCGGCTCGATACTCTTGCGATCTCCCGGCCCGATCAGGCCAGAAACATAGATCGGGCACATCTGCCGACGCTTCTTGTGGCCAAGCTTCTCAACAAACGGCTTCAGCCATTCCGTCAGTGCAACATCCTGCTCTGCCATCCTTCGCACCCCTGTTGAAGTGCCAAGGATCGCCGATCATCGTTAACCGAGGATTAATCTGCCAAAGTAGTGTTAGAAAGCATAGCCCGGTCGAACGCCTTGAAAGGATAATAACCGCAGCATCGACTCGCCGATAATCATGTGCCAGCGATAGGCGTAAACGGCTGAGCTCGCCCGCTATCATCGGTACCCGCCCGAGCCTGATCCAACAGAAGCGCCATCGGCTAGACGAGCCCAAAAGATGAGCGGGCCTCCAGACAGGCGTCGTCTCCTGGGACACAGGCGCGACAAACATCAGGCCGAAGCTCGTAAACCAAGCATGATGTGCTCAAACCAACGCAGCCGGCCAAGGCAGAGCAGCGCGCGCCGTAACATCGCATTCCTCCCTGATCCTCAGAGATGAAGCGCGGCGGTAAGGAGTCGAGATCAGCTTCTGTCTCAGTGGAAAATCTTGGCCAAGTGGGCGAAAACGAACAGCAAGCGCCGCAGGCCTGGCAGTCAAGGTCAGTCGGAGTGGGCAAAGGCATGTCTCACTTTCCAAAGTATGAGCGTCGGCTCTTGCTACACGACTTTGTCTATTTTGGCGGCGATCGCTGAAGGTAAGGTGGATGAGCGTGGTGATGTAGCATTGTAGCATTGGAGCGTCGACGCCACCTCGTTTAAAACCTCCTGGATCAACAAGGTCCTCCGAGCTCGCACGTCGGCCACCAAATGCAATAGTTCCACGCGTGCAATCGTTGTGGTTGATCGAAACGCATTGGCGCTGTAGGTTCGCCTCGCAATTCAAACGGCCAAGACAATGAAAAGGAACTTTCATGCCGGAAGGTACGGTTAAATTCTTCAACAATGACAAGGGATTCGGGTTCATTACGCCAGACAATGGCGGACCGGATGTCTTCGTTCATCTCTCAGCTCTGCAGCGTGGCGCCTCGCTCCGCGAAGGTGACAAGGTCAGCTACGAAGTGGGCCAGGATCGCAAGACCGGGAAGTCGAAGGCCGAAAACGTCTCCGTCATCTGATCGAATGACCGAATGGTTTTAGCCCAGTCTGTATATTCGGGTGGGCTAACTCTCTATATCAGAGGGACCTACGGAAAATTCCGGCTCTTCACCTTCGATATGTCAATATGGAGATCGGGGACTTATCCCGAGCCCGACACCATGCCGAACCGGATCCCTAAAGCCCGCGATTTCCGATAGGTCCAAGTTGCAAGCTCGGCATAGTCCCTCTACGTGTGCTCGGCTGGAATGCGCCACATCCAGACCTTCCGGTAACGCCACGCAGGTTGCGTTTCGACCCAACTCGGCCGTTAAGCGCATCGGCCTTCTGGTACAGCCTACGTTGACCGACTGAGCGTCTGTCTTGGTTTAGGCGGCTGGTCGAATATTTTGGTTAACTCGGAAGAGATTGGCAGGATCGTATTTCTTCTTGATCGCAGCTAGCCTCGGGTAGTTGTCGCCATAACTCGCCTTAACGCGCGCTTCGCCCTCGTCGTCCATCATGAAATTGACATAGGCGCCGCCGGGATTGAATTTGTGGACCGCCTCCCAGTAGGCCCGGCCCCAGCGCGTCAGGGCCCCTGCCTGCTGCGGATTGGAATCGATCCCCGCGATCACCATTGACCAGGTGGCGTCCCTCGCCCCCCAAGCCGTCTCGTCCCTACCGACACGGCGAACGGCGCCATCGATCGGGTAGAGATGCATCAGCGATAGTTCGCTCGGCGCCTTTGCCGACTCCGAGATGTAGGTATCGATTGCCGCGTCCGGCAGGTCCTTCACGAAATCACCCTTCCAATACCATTGCAGGCCCTTCGGGAAGAACGGGTCGAATAATCCCTGTATAGCGGGGAACGGCATCACCCCCATCCAATTGAAGAAGGGCGCCGGAAGCTTGTCAAGGAGCGGCGCCAGCGCGCGTCTGCCATCCTCTTCGGTCCCGTTAAAGCTGGAGATTATGGCGCAGGCCCGCTTGCCCCACGCCTCGCGCGGGAACGGGTCCATCGAGGGCACCGTCTTCAGCCCGACAAAAACACCTAGCTCTTCGGGCGACTTCGGCAGGAAGTCGCGATACGCACTCATGATTTCCTTGCCATGGAGCGCGGCGTCCCAGAAAATCGGCCCGGCAAATACCATCTTCACCGGATGGGCCTGGAACAGAAAACTCGTCACCACCCCGAAATTGCCGCCGCCGCCTCGAAGGGCCCAGAACAGATCCGGGTTCTCCTTCTGACTCGCTGTCACGAAGCTGCCATCGGCCAACACCACGTCGGCTTCAAGCAGGTTGTCGATGGTGAGGCCATACTTTCGCGTCAGATAGCCCGAGCCGCCGCCAAGCGTCAGCCCCGCGACCCCGGTTGTGGAAACGATGCCGAAGGGGACAGCGAGCCCAAAGGCATGGGTGGCGTGGTCAACATCACCTGACGTACAGCCGGGGCCAACACGCACAGTCCGGCTTGACGGGTCAATGCGCACTCCCTTCATTGTCGATAGATCGATGACCAACCCATCATCGCAGCCGCCAAGGCCGGGGCCGTTGTGACCGCCACCGCGGATGGCGACGAGCAACCCGTTGTCGCGGCCAAAATTCACCGCAGAAATCACATCAGCAACATCAGCGCAGCGAGCAATCATCAATGGGTGCTTATCGATCATGCCATTGTAAAGCTGGCGGGCCTCTTCATATTCAGGATCGCCAGCTTGAATGAGACTGCCGCGGATTGCTCCAGCGAATTTTGTCACATCCTCATCGCGCATGATCTTTCCTCCCAGGATTATCAATGGCTTAGCAGATGGTCATCATCGAAGGGCGGGATCAAACTTACCACGAACTAAGCCAATCGAAAAGTGGCGACGCGTTTCGATCGGTTGAAGGCAGATGGCGCCACGGATACCCAGCCGGTAATTCCAACTCTGCAAAAAGGTAACTAGCAGAATTTCCTACCACTTCTTCTTTCCGCCCTATCTGGACTTTAGAGGCGACTCTTCAGAGGTGCAGCTTAGGGAAGGGCTGTGTGAAAAACGCCGCTTCTAAAAATCCCCTTAGAATTTAGGGCGGCGTCTTCGTAATCGTGCTGCTCTATGTGCTGACCAATCTCATCGCCGATCTTTCCCAGAGCCTGATCGATCCGCGCGAGCGCGCTCGCATTGCCTCCGGGCGGGGGCGATAGAATGGCCGGGCTTCTCGATCTCTCTCGCCGCCCCGGCAGCACTTTCGCACTCATCGCGTGACGCTTCTCTGTCTGGGCGCGATCGCCGCGCCGTTGATTGCACCGTATGGACCGAACGCCATCGCGCCCGGCAACCAACTTATGGATCCGTCGCTTCGGCCGCGATATCCTGAGCCGCCCGATCTATGGTTCACGGGTAGCACTCGGCATTTCGCTCTCGGTCATCGCCATCTCGCGCGGCGCTCGCGCCACGGACCATCGACATCTTCATCGTCGGTATCTTCGATATCGTCACCTCGTTTCCGAGTATCATCCTGGCGCTGGTCGCGGTTTGTGGCCCAGGCCTCGGCAATGTCGCTGCTCGTCAGCATCGTCTTCATTCCTCATTTCGGCCGCGTCGCCCGCGCCCAAACGATCGCCATCCGCAATAGCCCCTTCATCGAAGCCGAAAGGGTTCTCGGGCGGAGACCTGTCGGGTAATCTGCACCACGTCACGCCTAACATCATCGGCCCCATCTTCGTGCTGGCCCGCATGGATATTCCCGTCGTCATCACCATCGAGGCGGGCCTGAGTTCCCTCGGTCTTGGCGTGCGCCCGCCGCTTGCAAGCTGAGGGCGTTTCGCGATCGCCTGGGGCTGAGCTATCTGCTCATCTCCCACAATCTCAATGTCGTCGGCCGCGTTACCGATGACGTTGCGGTGATGTATCTCGGGCAGATCGTCGAAAGCGGGCCAACGGCCGCATTGTTTCGCGATCCGCCACGTCCCTATACGCGGGCGCTTCTCTCGGCCAACCTGATGCTCGATCCCGATCGCCGCCGCGAGCGCGTCGTGCTTTCCGGTGAGTTACCGAGCCCCAGCAACCCGCATTCCGGATGCCGCTTCCATAAGCTGTCCGTTGGCCCAGCCGAGATGCGCCAGCGAAGCTTCGTCCTTCAGGCCGGGGCGGATGGACGCAGCGTCGCATGCCACTGCCCGCTCGCAACCGAACCGGTTGTCATGTCTCAGGCGATAGCGGGATAGCCATGACACACAGCACCCCGATCAAGCTGCGCCAGCACTTCGTAGTCGGCATCGCCGAGCAGACTGATGCCGCGCAGCGAGAGCGTGTCGCAGACTTTCGCAAGCACGGCATCCGCGATCGTCTCCGCCAAAGCGCGGCGCAGGATCCCCAGGTCCTTTGCGGACGTCGCGGCGGCCGTGATGAAGGGCAGGCCCGGCCCCTTCGCCGTCTCCGCGAGGATGCGCACGCCTGCGACACAGTCGGGATCGAAACGCAGGGTGTTGCCGAAGGTTACGCAGTCGATCGCCGCGACATCCGCCTCCCCGCTCGATACAGCATCGATGCTTGCCCGATGACCGCCGGTCTCCAGCACCGCGGAGAAGAACCGGCCATCGACGGCATGAGGCGCCACGAAGGCGCGGAACAGGTTGTAGCCGGAATTGCTGCCGGGCTCATTGATCGCAGCGCGCGTGCCCCTCATGTCCGCAATCGACTGTGCGGGCGACTTCGCATTGACGATTACGAAGCTGCATATGAGCGGCCCATCGCAGCCCGGCAGTCCATAGACGGGCGACGCCACCAGCTGCACCTTATCGCGGAGATGCTGGACGTAGGGGTATCCGCAGGTCTGGCCGAACAGCAGGTCAGGGCGAAGCCACGCCTCGTCGTAGCGGACTTCGTCGTCGAGCGCCTCCGGCGCGTCGAGCACATAGGCGCGAATGCGCTTGCGCAGCGCCTCCCAGAGCAGCCGCGTCGCCTCCATGATCGGTGGCGGGCTGACGTACATGGCGAGGCTGGCAAGGGGCATCGGACGAACTCCGCAAAAGTGACTCGAAACCTATGCAATGCATAGATTTAAATCGCAATGGGATTTCGTCGTTGAAAGGATGCCTGCCGTGAACCTGCCCTCTCGAAGCCTGACGCGCGGAGATCGGCACTCCCTCCCCTGGCGCCGCTAAGCCCTGTTCCTGATATTCGTCGCGCACCACCCCTGGAATACCAAGAAGCGGGAGACTGATCTGAGTTACGGCATGCCAGCCGATGTCGAGGAGGCATTGCGGCCGTTGAGCAACTGAGCGTATCCGGCCCGCACGGCCTTTTCGCACAGAGCGATGCCCACCAATCCGACAGCGGTTGGACATACCCCCATCGTGCTGCACCGGTAAAGATCTCGGTGGAGACTGCCGGGCCGTACCCAGATCTCAGGTGAGGAAAGGCCCAACGGATTCTCTGTTATCCTTCATCCGGGGGACCATCACCTGGTGACGAGAAACCAGTTGTTCCTGATCCGTTATGAAGATGAGTTACGATCTGGAGACGGTGATTTTCACATCTGCCTTCAACTATAGTGGCATTTGCTACCGGACGGCGTATTTAGGCCCTCACCGCCGGGCTGAACACCAAGAGGCTCAGGATCTCGAACAGCACCTGTGCACCGGCCTGTGCGGTGTTGGTGGTGCTGTCATACTGCGGGGCCACCTCCACGACATCGCCACCGACGAAATTCAGACCTTTCAGACCCCGCAGCAGCTCGAGCGCTTCACGGCTGGTGAGGCCGCCGATCTCGGGCGTTCCAGTGCCTGGCGCAAAGGCCGGGTCGAGACTGTCGATATCGAACGACAGATAGGTGGGGCCATCGCCGACGATTTGCCGGGCTTTCTCAATAATCGCGGGGATGCCCATGCCGTTGATTTCCTCCGCATGGATCACCGTCATGCCGGATTCATAGGAGAACTCCCAGAGATATTCAGCAGGTCCCCTGATGCCGATCTGGATGGTGCGGGTCGGATCGAGAACGCCATCCAGAACGGCATTGCGCATGGGACCACCGTGATGGAATTTCGTCTGATCGAACGGGCCACCCGTGTCGCAATGGGCGTCGATATGGATGAGGCCGACCGGCTCCTTGGCGCCGACTGCCTTGAGAATTGGATGCGTTATGGAATGGTCACCACCGACGCAGACCGGAATGATACCTGCTTCGACGATCTTGCGGATTGCCGCCTCGATATTCTCATGGCATTGCTCCAGCCGGTAGCGGCTGCCGAATGGGATGTCACCGATATCGGCTAGACGCAGATCGTAGGCCGGAGCGCAGTCGAGCACATGATTATACGGACCAATGCGTTCAATGCCGCGCACGGCCCTTGGTCCAAATCGCGAGCCCGGCCGATTGCTGACGCCGAGATCCATGGGGACGCCGACAGTCGCGACCTGTAGGTCGCCGAAATCGGGGGCGGCGAAATCGACTTCCCTGTATGGCAAACCTGCGAAGGTCGAAATGCCGGAATAGGGGGCAGCGCGTGTGCCCCCCTTGAAAATCTTTTCGGCGACACGGCGAAAGCGGGGATCGAAGAACTCGGCGCTATCGGCAAATTTCTTGCGCAGGTCCTCAAGGTGCTTCTTCAATTCAACCATCGTCCTGTCCTTCCTATAAAATTGCGCGGCATTATGACTGACGGGCGCAAGCCCGGGCGACAAGTATTTTGCGGACTGCCTCGATCGTCAGCACTTACGGCCGCGGCGAAAGGTGCTCGTGGATTGCCAGCCACTCGCCCGTTGCTTGCTTCTCGAAAACGATCGTTTCGCGCTCGGTGCTCGTCGAAGGCTCGCCGTTGAAGGCAAGGTCCGTCTCGACGGAGTGGGTGAATATGGCAACGGAGCCGGCGATCTGGACATCCCTGTCGCTTGAACGGCAGGCGCAAACACGAAATCCGTCGCGTGTCTCCCACAATGTCCATTCGGACTCATACTCTGCGCGCGTGCGAAGGCAACGGTCGAGATTATGAAATATGAAGGTGGCCTGGGGCGCAAAGGCCGAGAAGTAGCCGTCGCGGTCGTGTCTGCCGAAAGCCGCGACGAGGCGATCTGCTGCCGCAAGCACAGCGTGTTCCTGGTGTTCCATCCGTGACGTTCCCTGCTATTGAATTTTGGGGCTGCTGATCAAAACGGCAAGCGGCCTGTTCTGCCGTGCGACGCGTTCCTTGAGTGTCTCAAGCGTCATCGCGTCATCTTTGACGAACTCAAGGAACATCATGTTGAGGTTGTTGAAGGCCATCTGACCCACCGCAACCGCGTCGATCCCCGGCATGACAGCGCCGCGAAGCTGCAGTTTCTGGACCAGCATTGAAACCTGATCGCACAGGCGCCCGTCGAGTTCGGTATATCGGCGGCTGAACGGGCTCTCGGGCTGCTGGATGGAGATCGCCATGGCCGTGCGCCACATCTCTTTGCTGAGATAGACGAGCGAATGATCGAAATACTGGTCGATCAGGACTTGAAGGGCTTCCAGCGTCGTGGCCGGTGGATTTTCAACGATGCTCTTGCCGGACGCCAAGACTTCTTCGACTTCCATGGAAACGGTGGCGACCAGGATGTCTCCCTTGTTTTCATAGTAGTTGTAGAAAGTGCCGACCGACACCTCTGCACGCTCGGCTATGTCCTCGATGCGGGCGCTGTCATATCCGACCTCCCGAAAAAGGCTCGTCGCCGCTTCCAGTATGCGGCGATTGCGATCGGCTTTCTGCTTGGCGCGCAGTCCCGTCATGATCGACTCTCTCAAATAATGAATGCCCTCAAAAATCATATTGACTTAAAAAATGAACTCATTCAATCTTTTTCGTGAAGGCGCCGGAATGAGCGTCACCGACAGAGGGCAAAACATCATGATTGATATTACTGAAAGCGCTTTTGCGCGTCGATTTCTGGGCTCCGCCGCCACTCTGGCGCTCGCCGTCTCAACAACTGCGATCAACCCGGCGCCAGTCCTGGCGCAGGAGGAATTGAACGCGCTCGTCTGGTGCGACCATACGGATCCCGCGCTGATCGAGCCTTTCGAGAAGGCCAACAACGTCAAGGTCAATCTGAAGGAATACGAGGGAACAGGTGCCGGTCTCTCCATCATCGACCAGTCACGTCCGGGAGATTGGGATGTGCTCGTTATCGATGGCGTCGACGTGCAGCGCGCCGTCGACAAGGACATCCTCGCGGAGATGCCGGCCGATGCGCTTCCGAATGCGGATATCTTCCCCGAAGTCCGGATGGAAGCCAACAATACCCGCGACGGCAAGACCTACGCCGTCACCGAGAAGTTCGGCTACAACACGGTTTCCTACGACAAGACGAAAGTCGATCCGGCCGACATGAAGGATATGTCGAAACTCTGGTCGGAGAAATACAAAGGGCGCATCGCCGTTTACGACTATTATCTGCCGATGATCGGGCTGACCGGCATCGATCTTGGCAAGACGACGGCAAGCCTGACGGATGCCGACCTTCCGGCAATCAAGGACAAGCTGTTTGCACTCAAGGCCAACGCCAAACAGGTCAGCGACGTCGTCTCGTCGCAAACGGCGCTTGCCACAGGCGAGGTCGACATTGTCTTTGGTGGAGGCGAATGGCTGACGGCCGGGCTGGTGAAGGACAAGCCCAATCTCGATTGGGTCATTCCCGAGCAGGGCGCGCTACGCTGGGCGCAGTCGATCGGCGTCATGAAGGACTCCACGAAAAAGGATCTCGCTCTAAAATTCGTGCAATACATCGTTAGCCCGGAAGGGCAAGCGCGGCTTGCGACCTCTTCGTGCTACTGGGCGATGCCGGCAAACGCAAAGGCCGGCGAACATCTGAGTGCCGAACAGAAGACCGCTTTGCGCTGGAACGAGCAGGCCGACTATCTCAATCGCACGCAGCTTTATCCGATCCCAAGCGCGGAACTGGACGCAAAGATGCAGGACGTCTGGACCGAGATGCTGCAGAACTGACGGCTTCGTCCTTTCGGGATTGCGATCACCTTGCCCCTCTCCCCGTTAACGCGAGAGGAAGTCGGAGGCTTGCCCATGGCTGCTATTTCGCTTGAAGATACAGAGCGCCGCAAGGCCTGGGGTTTCGTGGCTCCGGCACTTGCCTGGACGGTCGTCTTCTTCGTGGCACCGTTTCTGTTCATGGCGGCCATGAGCCTCTGGGCGCAGCAGGGAGGCTCGATCGTCCGTGTCTGGAACCTTGGCAATTACATCGCCTTCTTCGAGAAGGACGCGCTTTTCCGCGGACTGACGAATTCCTTGGAAATCACCGCCATCGTGACGGTTCTCTCGATCCTGCTTGCCTATCCTCTGGCCTGGATTATCGCCGAGCGGGTGCCGCAGAAATTCCAGCGAACGGCGCTGATCCTTGCGGTCCTGCCGTTCTGGACATCCTACGTTGTGCGATCTTATTCCTGGCTGCTCGTGCTGTCGCGCAATGGCGTCATCAATCAGACACTGATGAATATGGGCGTCATCAGTGAGCCGCTGGAACTTGCTAGCAACCGCACTGCGACGGTGATCGGTTTCGTCCATTTCTTCGTGATGCTTCTCACCCTGACGATCTATGCCAATCTTGTGCAGCTTTCGCCGAACTATCGCCGCGCGGCCGCCGATCTCGGGGCAAATGCGTTTCAAACATTCCGGCACGTCATCTTGCCGCTGACCATGCCGGGTATCATGACTGGGGCTTTCCTGACGTTTGTGCTCTGCATCGGCGATTACGTCACGCCGCAGATTCTTGGCGGCAACAATGAGCTTGTGCTGCCGCAAATCATCATGCTGCAGCTCGGTCGTCGCGCTGATTTCCCGATGGCGGCGGCGCTGTCGATCATTCTGATGTTCGCCGTTACCGCGGCATATGTCGCCTGTGCGCGCTGGCTGAAGATCGAGAGGACGTAATGACACGCAACACGATCACCAGCATCGTCTCGAGCGTCTACGCAGCCCTGATCTTTGGCTTCATTTTCCTGCCGGTGATCGTGCTTGTGCTGTTTTCTTTCCAGGATGGGCGCCTGCCGGTGCCGCCGTTCAACGGATTTTCCCTGCAGTGGTATGAAGCAGTCTTTGCCGATCGCAAGCTAATGTCTGCTTTGCTGCACTCCTTCCTGGTGGCGACGATATCGTCTTTCGTCGCTTGCCTTCTCGGATTTCTCGCCGCCTATGCACTCGCGCGCTTCAAGCTGCCGGGCTCTGCCTGGCAACGCGGATTGCTCATCGCGCCGATGACAGTCAGCTACCTCATCATCGCGCTTGGGCTTTTGACCGTCCTCAACGTGTTGGGCATCGGCCTTTCGCTCTGGACCGTCGGCATCGGTCACGTGGTGATCAATCTGCCGCTTTGCTTTGCGATCATCTATTCGTCGATGGGGGATCATCACATCAACATCGAGCGCGCCGCGCGCGATCTCGGCGCGAGTGATGTCAAGGTCATGGCCTTGGTGACGGCACCGATGCTGCTGCCGTCGCTGCTCGCCTCCTTCTTCCTGTCGATGACCTTCAGCTGGGATGAGTTCATCATCGCCTTCCTGCTGTCGCGCTTCGACGTGACGCTACCCGTCGAAATCTGGAGCCTGCTTCGTTCGGGCCTCAACCCCAAGACCAATGCCATCGGCTCACTGGTGTTTCTCGTTTCCGTCACCGTGCTGATCGTGCTGGAACTGTTCCTGTTCGGAAGGACAAAAAAATCATGACCGCTCCGGTTTCAATCGAGAACGCGACGAAAACCTTCGGCAGCTTCACGGCGCTCGATGACGTTTCCCTCGACATTGCTGCGGGCGAATTCATCGTCCTTCTCGGGCCGTCCGGCTGTGGCAAGACCACGCTTCTGTCCATCCTCGGAGGCTTCCTGTCGCCGACGAAGGGGCGGATCGCGATCGGCGGCAGGGAGATGACCAACGTCCCCCCGGCAAAACGCCCGACGACGACGATGTTTCAGGACTACGCGCTCTTTCCGCATATGAAGCTCAAGGACAATGTCGGCTTTGGCCTCAGAATGCGTGGCGTCGGCAAGGCCGAGCGCGAGGAGCGCGCCAAGGGCTTCCTCGACCTTGTCGGCCTCAAGGCTTCTGCCGATAAGAAGCCGCATGAGCTTTCGGGTGGTCAGCGCCAGCGTGTTGCTCTGGCCCGGGCTCTGGCCGTCGACCCGGATGTGTTGCTCCTCGATGAGCCGCTCGGCGCCCTCGACCTCAAGCTTCGCCGGCAGATGCAAGACGAGTTGAAATCGATCCAGAAGCGCGTCGGAACGACTTTCGTCCACGTCACTCATGACCAGGAAGAGGCCATGGCGATCGCCGACAGGATCGTGGTGATGAACCAGGGCAAAATCGAGGATTTTGGACCACCGTCCGACATCTACATGCGGCCCCGCTCGCTCTTTTCGGCCGGTTTCATGGGCGAGGCGAACTTTGTTCCCGCGAAGGTCAAGAGTGTCGACGTGGCCGGCGCCAAACTCGAGACACCAATCGGCAGCATTGTCATCGCGCGAAGCAATTTCACGGGCGGGATACCAGTCGAGGGCCGGGCGGTAACGTTGTGCATACGACCGGAGCATTTCAGGCACGCAACCGAAGCGGTTGAGCCTGGGACGGCTCTTGGCGAAGCCGTCGTAACAGGCATCGCTTTCTTTGGCACGCATTACCGCTGCCATCTCAAAGCAGTAGACGCGCCGGGTCTCTCGATTGTCGCGCACATGCCGCAATCGGCGGAGCTTGCGGAAGGCGCGCGTGTCGCGCTTGCTGTCAATCCCTCCGATATCGTAGCGTTGCCCGCCCACGGCAGGAATTAATTCAATGGAACGCATCAGCCCGGACAAGTGGTATCAGACCCGGCGCCTGGATGATGGCGTTACGGCGATCTCGGAGCCGTTTATTCAGGAGTTCTATCGCTGCAATATCTGGCATGTGCGGGGTCGCGACCGAGACATGCTCGTCGATAGCGGCATGGGGGTCGTCTCGCTGCGCGAATGGGTGCCGCTGGTGACGGAGCGCGAGGTGATCGCCGTCGCCAGCCACACGCACTTTGACCATATCGGTTGCCACCACGAATTCGAGTGCCGCGCTGTTCACAGCGCGGAAGCAGACCTGCTTGCCAATCCCACCAGAGCAAACACGCTTGCCGACCCTTACGTCACCGACGAGATTTTCGATGCGCTACCGCCGGAGCCCTACTGCTCGAAATGCTACGGCGTGAAGAAGGCCGCGGCGACGCGCATTTTGGAGGACGGCGACGTGATCGATCTCGGCGATCGAACGTTCGACGTCATCCACACTCCCGGCCACTCTCCCGGCGGGATCGCCCTGTGGGAAGCCAAGACCGAGACGCTTTTTTCCGGCGATATTCTCTATGACGGGCCGTTGATCGAGGACACCTATCATTCCAACGCGGCAGATTATGTCGCCTCGATGGAGCGACTTTTGACGATTCCGGTCCACGTCGTGCACGGCGGGCATTTTCCGAGCTTCAGCGGCGAGCGATACCGCGCGCTGATCACCGATTGGCTGAAAAACAAACAGAAAAAGATGTGACGGGAGGACAGGACATGCTCGACAAGCGTAAATTCTATATCAAGGGCGAATGGGTTGCTCCTCTTGCGGCAAATGATCTCGAGGTTCTCAATCCCGCCACCGAAAAGCCCGTTGCGGTCATCTCGATGGGCACCGCTGTCGATGTCGATCGTGCCGTGGCCGCCGCCAAGGCCGCATTTGCAACCTACGGCCGCTCGAGCGTCGAAGAGCGTCTCGCGCTTCTGGAAAAGCTTCTCGACATCTACAAGCGTCGCTACGAGGAGATGGCCCAGACGATCACGCTCGAGCTCGGGGCGCCGATCACCATGAGCCGCGAACAGCAGGCGGATGTGGGTGTTGGTCATCTTCAAGGCTTTATAGATGCCTTGAAGCGCCTTTCCATGCGCGAGGAATTGCAAAATGGCGACATTCTTTTACGCGAGCCGATTGGCGTCTGCGGCCTGATCACGCCCTGGAACTGGCCGATCAACCAGATTGCTCTGAAAGTGGTGCCTGCCCTCGCTACCGGCTCGACATGCGTGCTGAAACCGAGCGAGTTCACGCCACTCAACGCGATGCTCTACGCCGAGATGATCCACGAGGCAGGTTTTCCAGCCGGCGCGTTCAACCTCGTCAATGGTGACGGTCTCAACGCGGGTGCAGCGCTATCGAAACACGCCGACGTCGACATGGTGTCGTTTACCGGTTCGACGCGTGCTGGCATCACCGTTAGCAAGGATGCGGCCGATACGGTCAAGCGCGTGACGCTGGAGCTCGGGGGCAAGTCGCCTAACATCATCTTCGACGACGCTGACCTTGAAGATCGCGTCACTGGCAGCGTGCTTGAATGCTTCAACAATTCTGGGCAATCCTGCGATGCACCGACCCGTCTGCTGGTGCAGAAGCCGGTCTATGCTAGGACGCTCGAAATCGCTGAGCGCGTCGGTCGTGAGGTAAGCGTCGGCCAGCCGACGCAGGAAGGAACCCACATCGGCCCCTTGGTCAGCGACATACAGTTCGCGCGTGTGCAGGCGCTGATCGAAGCGGGTATTGCCGAAGGAGCTCGCCTCCTGACAGGCGGGGCCGGCAAGCCTGACGGTTTTGAGGTGGGGTATTTCGTCAAGCCGACGATCTTCGTCGATGTCGACAACTCGATGCGAATTGCCCGCGAGGAGGTGTTCGGGCCGGTGTTGGCCATCATGCCGTTCGAGACGGAAGACGAAGCGATCGCGATCGCCAATGATACCAGCTACGGCCTCGCAGCTTACGTTCAGACCAGCGACCTCGCGCGCGCCGAGCGCGTCGCGGCAAAGCTGCGGGCCGGGATGGTCCATATTAATGGTGCGCCCTATCGCTACGGGAGTCCCTTCGGCGGCTATAAACAATCGGGCAATGGGCGCGAAGGCGGAATGTTTGGACTTGAGGATTTCTTAGAGGTGAAGACACTCCACCGTCCCGACGCAGCCTGAGTGGGATCGCGAGAAGGCCGGCTTTGCGTGAGGCAGGAAGATCAGCCGACATGAATTCTCTGCTTTGTATGACAGAATGATCAATTGGGCTCGAGAGCAGTTAAGGGACCTGAAGCGCGAGGTGGAGTTCATGCAATTGTCGGCGTCATCGACCAGGAGGAACTGTTTCCAGAGCATGATGCTCTCTTGATCCTGAAGGAGCGCCGCAAGCACAGACGAACTATTGGGTCGACTACCGAGCGCTAGGGAACCATTCCCGCGCACGAAGGTTCTACCTATGCAACGCAGCCCAATCAACGTTGCGCGGTGACTGGCATCGCCCTAAAACGCCAGTCAAAGGGCTCGGTGCGCCGCTAGCACCGGGCTCTTTCTTTTTGGGAGCGGTGTTCCGGTCCAATGACGTAGTCGTTTGAATAGCATCTGCCCGCCAGACAAGGCATGCTTGTCACGATTATCCTAACCTACAGGCCCGGGCCCCTTTCAATTTCCGCTTTTTGAATCCGCACCGCGTCCTTTCAGAAGGAACCGCGACAAAGGTGTGTTGAGAACAGGGAAGTTTGTGGCAATGGAATCGGCAATAGACTTCGGAACTGGCGTGGTTGTAGCGAGGCGGACGGAGGCATTCCGCTGCGAAGTCAATGGCGCACTTGTTGTCGACAACAGCCACTTTCCCGCCCCGTTCGAGGGCTTAGCAACTATTGCCTACGGCTTTTAGAAGGACTTTGGAAGAACGGGGCCGGCTTGCGCCGGGCACGGTGTCGCGTTTTGTGGGTGGTGCGGAACTTAGAACGCACTGTTGAAGATATGCGGACAGCCCTGGCGTCGGCCGGTATTGAATTTGTCAATGACGAACGCGGTGACGGCGTGAGCAAGCGGCGCGCTCGGTAGGTCTAATATGGTATAGTGACTCGGCGTGTGTTGCCCTTAAGCGCGCGGGAACAGATGCGAGGCTATCGCGACTAAAATAAACATCACTATTAGGACCGCCAGGTTGATCGCTATACCTTGGTAGTCGTAGGTACGGACGGAGCGAACGATTTTCTCCCACTGGTATCGGACTGTGTAAGTGGACGGCATGTTGGCCTCCTTCGTGTCGGCCGTGATGCCTTTGCTTGGCGAGGCTCGACGCTTGGTCGCAAGACCTTGCACACACAGCGCTCCCTATCGGCGTGAAAGTCAACGCAATAAAACGGGTGCGCCACTCCTGTGACTTATTCTGAGCGCAAAGTCTTTGTTACCAGCAGCATATGAACCGGGCGCTGCCGCCAGAGGGCAAGACCTTCGCCCCAACCAAAGGAGGGCCCGATGTCTTCCGTGGACAATCAACGCCGGGACAATAAGCCGTCGACGTTGCAACGTGTTCTCAAGCGCGCAAACTATGCGACCGCCGATATGGAAACCGCCGAAGGCGATGCGTCTCATGACGAGGCCATTGTCATCCGTAGGATTCAAGCCGGCACCATTCCGTCCAAGAACTACCCTGCTTCGAAACGACGTAGGCGGAACGCCGATCCGAATGCTCTCGCCACGTGGGAGAACGAAGGAGGGGCGGTCCGTCCGTCGAACAAGAAGCGCAGTTGATCTAGAGCTTGACCGCCCTCACCCGACTCGCCTGGATTTCCAGCCGGCCCCCAATCCGCGTGCGATCCGTCGCCACCGGACTGTAAGGCAGAGGCCGAGCGCATCGTTGACTGGCGGCGACTTGCTTCGTAAGCCGTACTTGACGCAAAGCCAACTTGAGCTAAATTCAACTCATCGTGTCTCCAGCGACTGACCACGGATGTACTGGCAGTTGTTGTTGAGGCGGATTGAGAAAGGTCGGCACGGAGGGAGGTGCCGACCTTTTTCTTTGCCTTTGGTCACCCCGATTGGTTGCGGGCGTGGAAAAGCGCGCTCAACTTTGAATGATCATCGCAGCCACGGCGCGCGGCCAGGCATTGGATCAAATGGAAAGCGTGGCTGGAAGGATCACGCAGATTTCGTGCGCGCGAACGAAGCGGCTGAGAAAAAGGAAGCTTGGCCATGAATGCGCAACGTCAGAAGAGCTGAATAAATGCTTGAAGGGAGTATTGCTGCCGCCAATCTCTTCGTACGCCGTCAAAAGGAGCAGTCGTTGCGGACTCCGCTGCCTCTGCCTCGATCCTCCCCATTAAAACATCAATGTCTCGTATGGTTGATTATGTTCGGTGAAGCGCGCATTTGTTCCTGAGTGGTCGGGGCCAGCGTCAGGTCGACCTTATGCGGGGGCAAGACCTGGGCATTGCGAAAAGCGTTCGGCTGAGTGGGCCTGCTCGAAGTGCCAGGTCTTTTGGCTGTGGGTCTGATTGGAAATTCCATCATTATTCTCCTCGGCTTTTGGCAGCGCCATGCCTATGGAGCTAACCTCAGCAACCACGATTGGTTCCCTGCGGTGCAAGACATCTTTGATCCAGAAAAGCCTCTCTGGAGCGTGAGCCCAATCTCGGACGAAAGTACGACCGAGATAGCGCAGGCAATGGCAGTGGAGTGGCCATGGTCGGAGGTGAGAGATCGGCCGATGCCGCATCAGGGGCTTCACACCGAAAGGTTGGGAAGCCTTGCGCATCGCCGAAGACTATTATGAGCGGCTGTTCAACAAATGGTTCGACAAGTGGCAGCACGCGCGTTGAAGCTGAGGCCCCTGCGCAAGCATTGGGTGTCCGCGGCCTAGAAGACCTCCGTGGGGATGCATCCAGCGTTGATCCGGAACAACGACCCGCGGACGCTGTTTCCATCTCGTTGCAATGATGCGACGTCTAAGGAGGATAACATGCGCTCTAAACTGCTGGTAGCTTCGCTGCTTGCCGTCGGCCTAGCGGGCTCGGTCCTGGCTCAATCCAACCCGGCTCCCGCCGGATCGACGATGGACAAGAATCATACAACTAACGGCGCCGCAAGCGGCACCATGAAAATGAAGAAGGTCGACAAAACGGTAACCAACAGCACCGCACGCACGCTCAATAAGCAAAACTGCAAAAGCGTGAACGGCAAGGGATCGCTGCAGACCCAAGGCGGCAACAGCGGCACGGAGAACACAGAAGACACCTGTGCTGACAACAATAACTAAGCCGTTACTTAAGATGGGGACGCTGAATGAGTTTCTACCGTGCGATATCGTACGGGACTATAAAGCCTCTATCCGCAGAGTGCCCATAGGCGTACTGTCTGAGGGTCGGCCCAAATTTTCCGGGCAGAGTCGATTGGGAGATCATATGTGCTCTTGCCTTTGCGTAGGAGCCGCAGATGAACTTTCTAGCCAGCGTCGACCTCACGGACGAACATCTCGATACCGTGACGACCAGCATCAAGGGGTGGTGCGCCAACCGCAAGGTGGACCTAGATGGTCCATCAGCGCGCGCAGCTATCGCTCTCGCCCTTGAACTGCTTTCAACACGACCCTCGATAACATCCGAAGAGTTGCTTGAAATACTATCGAACCGGCTTTCTAGCGTGGGCAGCGATTAGCGTGGAATTCCTAGCCATTCCGAAGGTTCAGGATTGGGTCGCCGGGCGAGGCTTCATGCTATACGCTGGCTGACCGCGCGATCGTCCAGCTCCTGAACTTCCCCTTGATTTTCCTGCTGCTAGGGACTTTGGTCCGACTAGCGATCCCGGAAGATTGGCGTAATCTGTGCTTGTTCTGACCTCTGGGGAGCAGGACAAGAAGGGAAGCTCTCGCCCCATGCGACGCCCATGTTGCAGTAGACCCTGCCGAGGCTTCCCTTTCAATCACCCCGGGACGGCGATTTCATTCGTTCCGGCCAGTGAAGATCGTTTTCCCGCTCGACATCGAAGACCGACCCGCGACGCAGCGCCTCGTCCTTTGGCTTCCTTCAATGCGGCTCGATGAGGAAGAACAGGAGATCCGACTCCGGACCCTCTCTCGAACACTTACGCGGAAGATCAATTCCATCGCAGTAATGATCTATCAATTCTATGGACAAAGAAACGTCGGCCTGAAGCGTCTGCCAAAAAGGAAAAGTCTTTCCTCGAAGCACACCAGTGAATGCTGCATCGTGGCCCCGAATAAATCGGAGGCAGCGTATGAACGCGCAATTACACCATCTCACCTTGGATCGTCCCGCCGCGACGCGGCTCGAAAATGAGCAGCAAGCCATCGCTGTCGCGCGCGAGCTTGCCGAACGATTCGGTGCATCTGCGTCAAGGCGAGATCACGAGAGGCTGCTGCCCTTCGCGGAGCTCGACGCGCTGTCGCAATCGGGACTGCTCGCCATCACGGTGCCGGAAGAATACGGTGGCCTGGATGTGTCGAACGCGGTTCTTGCGGAGATTATCGCTATTCTCTCCGAGGCCGACGGCTCGATCGGCCAAATCCCGCAGAACCACTTCTATATTCTCGAAGCGCTTCGCACCGACGGGACGGAGGAACAGAAGCGCCATTTCTTCGCCCGTGCGCTTGCAGGCGACCGGTTCGGCAACGCACTTTCCGAGCGAGGCACGAAAACCGTCGGCGACTACGAAACGCGCATCACCCCCGACGGCCTCGGCTACCGCATCGATGGCAGAAAATACTATTCGACAGGGGTGCTGTTTGCCGATTGGATTGCGATCTTTGCGCTGAACGAAGCCGACCAACTGGTCATGGCCATCGTTCCAAAGGAAACGGAAGGCGTGGAGGTCATCGACGATTGGGACGGGTTCGGGCAGCGCACGACCGGCAGCGGCACAACGATTTTGAACAATGTCTACGTGCGTGCGGATTCTGTTGTATCCCATCACAAAGGTTTTGAGCGTCCTTCGACGATCGGTTCGGTTGGCCAGATCATCCACGCCGGCATCGATCTCGGCATTGCCCGCGCGGCGTTTGCCGAGACGCTGGAATTCGTGCGCACGAAGTCGCGCCCCTGGATGGATAGTGGCGTGGAGCGCGCATCCGACGATCCGCTAACGATTGCGAGGATTGGCCAGATTGCCATCCGGCTGGAAGCAGCCAGTGCGACCGTCAAACATGCCGGCCGAAAGGTTGACCGAGCGCAAATCGCAACGACTGAGGGGGAGGCGGTGGAGGCGACGCTTGCCGTTGCTGCCGCAAAAGTGCTCACGACCGAGATTGCGATCGAGGCTACCGATACGCTCTTCGAGCTGGCCGGCACCTCCTCGGTAAAGCTCGGCTTGAACCTCGATCGCCATTGGCGCAATGCCCGAACCCACACGCTGCACGACCCGGTGCGCTGGAAATACCATGTCGTCGGCAACTATCATCTGAACGGCGTCATTCCACCGAAGAATGGCGCGCTCTGATCACGTCCTCCCAAGATGACGAACCCCATTTCCGATTTCGGGAATGGGGTTCTTCCTCATTCAGATCGATCGGATTTCAGCTGTAGAGGCTGACCTCTGGTATCTTGTCGTTCAGCACGAACTCGCCGACCTCCTTGGCCTTGTAGAAGACGGGATCGTGGAGCGTATGGGTGCGAACGTTTCGCCAGAAGCGATCAAAGCGGTACCTCTCGGCCGTAGAGCGCGCACCGGTCAGTTCGAAGATCCGCGACGTGATGTCCAGCGAGACATTCGTGGCGTTTACCTTGGCCGCATAGGCCTCCGCCGCTGCTTCGCCGCGTTCGCGAGCCGTCACGTGATGGCCCTTGGCGAGACCAGCTTGAACGGCTGCGGCGGCACTGTCGGCAAGGGCTGCGGATGCCTTCAACGAGGCCGTGAACTCGCCGACGCGCTCGAGGATATATGGATCCTCGGATGCGCGCTGGACGCCCGATGTTACCCACGGCCGCGTTGTCGTGCGGACGTAGTCGACTGCGGCCGCAAGCGCACCCTCAGCCGTGCCGAGGTAAAAATTCACGAAAACCAGCTGGATAAGCGGCGTATTAAAGGTCGAAAGTACCGGCGGTGCGGCGTCCGGCGCAGCAGGCGCACCAACAAAGTCTTCTTCGTAGACCGCGAAGTCGCGGAATTCGACGCTGCCGCTGTCCGATAGCCGCTGGCCGAAATTGTCCCAGTCGTCATTCGCGAAATAGCCCGGACGGTTCGTCGGAACGGCAAAGCCGACGACCTTGTCGTCAAGGCTCGCATTGGCATTGATGTAGTCGGAGACATGCGCGGCGGTCGAAAACGACTTGCGCCCGTTGAGTACATAGCCGTTGCCTCGCCGTGTCAGCACGAGGCCGGGATCACGCGGATTGACCGCAGCGCCCCAGTAGAGGTTCTTTGCAACTGTTTCGTTCCCGAGAGCTCGGGCGCGCGCTTCCTCCAGCGTCCAGTAGATATACTGGCTGTTGACGTAGTGATAACCGAGGAGCTGGCCTATGGAGCTCTCGCCCCGGGCGAGAATGCGCACGAGCCTCAGGCCATCGACCCAGTCAAGGCCACCGCCGCCGATCTCAGGCGGGTGCAATGCATTCAGCAGACCGGCATTTTTCAGCTTGACGATCTCGCCAAGCGGCGGACGACCTTCGCGGTCAAGGTCTGCGGCGCGTCCGGAAAGCCCCGCCGAGATTTCCACCGCGCGGGCAAAGAGGTCCTCTCGGGTTGTATTGCGGTTGGTTGCGAAGACGACGTTGTATTGGCTCATGGTTCGGGAACTCCGATTCATTGAAATGGGATCGGCGGAGGCCGCAAGGCCCCCGCCGAAGGATCGAGGCAGGCGGATCAGAAAAGCTTGTCCGGGATCCAGCTTGCGGTCGCCGCGTCGCTCGTGCTGAAGGCCGGGATCTTCTGCGCCAGTTCCTCGATCGTCTTCACGCCTGCCGCCCGCAGGCTTTCCTGGGTGAGGAGCGTTGGCTTGACGACGATCTGTGGGGGGACGACCTGACCGGCCACCTGGAGCGCGGCCGCACGCACGGACACTGCGCCGACAACGGCGGGGTTCGTTGCAACCGTCGCCACCCACGGGCTGCCTTCCTCGGTGATTTCCTGAATGTCGGCGGTCGAAACGTCGGCCGAATAGATCTTCAGCTTCCCGGCGATGCCGAGATCGTTTGCGGCAAGCTTCACGCCGCGGGCGAACTCGTCATAGGGCGCAAAGACGACGGTGGCGTCCGGATTGGCGTTCAGGGCCGCCTTCGCCTGGTCGGCTGTCGAGGTTGCCGTCGTGTCGTTGACGACGCCGAAGCGCGTCTTCTCCACGACGCCCGAGTTCTGTGATTTGAACTTGTCCCAGACCTCGTTGCGCCGATCGAGAGGCGCAAAGCCTGCAACATAGACATAGGCGGCATTGAAGCTCGCGCCGTTATCCTTCACCGCCTGATCGAGCGCAAGCTGGGCGAGCTCGTGGTCGCTCTGTTCCACCTGGGGGATCTTTGGATTGTTGAGGTTCACGTCGAACGCAACAACCTTGATGCCCGTGTCCAGCGCCTGCTGCGCCACATCGGCGAGCGATTCCGGCAGGCCGTGATCGATCACGAGGGCGGAGACGCCAAGATTGATCGCCTGCAGCACCTGCTCGCGCTGCTCGGCCGCATCCTGACGGCCGGGGAAGACCCGCAGGTCGATGTCGAGCGCTTTGGCCTGCGCTTCGGCGCCGGCCTGGTAGGCCTGGAAAAAGTCGCCGGCGGAGATATAGCTGATCAGCGCTATCTTGACGCCACCCTTGTCGAAGGGAGCGGGCGCGCCGGCAAGTCCCTCGGCGAGGGAGGCCTGGGCAAAAAGCAATGGGATGGCGGCGCTCAAAGCAAGCCGTGCAAGAGATTTCATCGTCGCGTTCCTCTGGTCATAGTAAGCGTCGTCTGACGGACGAAAAATCCCCGCGACGCATGAAATCATTAGATATAAACTCTATAATTTTAGTAGATTAAATGATCCGATTTTGCGGCCCTTGAGAGATTCTTTGTTCCGTTTGAAAGGTCTCGGCGGCAATGGCTTGCCTGGAAGTTGAGCAGCCATGCAAGCCAATATGTCGTCCTGAAAGCAGACCCCGGAACGCCGCCAGATGCCGCTTCTTCACGTTGAAAATCTCATCCGCAGCTTCGGCTCGACCCGCGCTCTTGCCGACGCACATCTGTCGATTAAACGCGGAGAAATCGTTGCCCTGATGGGCGCAAACGGTGCCGGAAAATCGACGCTGGTAAAGATTCTTTCGGGCGTGCTTGCGGCCGATGGCGGCACAATAAGCCTGGATGATCGCCCCTTCGCCCCAAGAACACCCTCCGAAGCGGCAAAGGCCGGCATCGCGACAGTGCATCAATCGACCGATATCGTCGGTGCGGCCGGCCTGACGGTGGCCGACGCCCTGCTCCTCCATCGCTTTGCCGAGCGCAACACGCCTTTCTTCGTCTCGCGCAGGAGCGTCCGTCGCGAGGCGAAGGCCATGCTCGACGCCATTGGTTTTTCGCTCTCGCTCGATCGGGATTTCGGCGATCTATCCGCCGCCGACCGCCAGCTGGTCGCGATCGCCCGCGCGCTGGCGAACAGAGCTGATCTCCTCATCCTCGACGAGCCGACGGCGAGCCTTTCAGGCGACGAAAGCCGTCGGCTCTTTAATATTTTGCTGCGCCTGCGCGCCGAGGGGCTTGCTATCCTTTACATATCGCACCGGACGGCGGACCTTGAGGCGATCGCCGATCGAGCCGTCGTCATGCGTGGGGGGCGCGTCGTCGGCAGCTTCAAACGGCCAATCGATTTCCCGAGCGCCATCGAAACGATGATCGGCCGCAGGCTGGATGCAGCACGACCGGATCCACGACTGGCGACGGGACCGGCAGTCTTCGAGATGCGAAACGCACAACTGGTGCCCGCGAGTGACCCTTTCGATCTGGTACTGCGTGAAGGCGAAGTCGTCGCCGTGACCGGAGTGCTCGGCGCAGGAAAGAGCCGGCTGCTTTCCGCTATCTTCGGCGTCGCGCGCCTCGCCGGCGGCGACATGTTGCTCGGCGGCCGACCTCACAGACCGAAATCTCCTGCCGACGCGATTGCCGCCGGTGTCGCCATGGCTGCGGAGGATCGCCATCGCTCCTCACTGATGCCGCCCGCCTGGCCGGGCAATTCGCTGGCCGCGACCATAAGCCTGCCGCATCTTGCGAAATGGTATCGCAACGGGTTCCTTTTCGGTGGCCGCGAAAGGCGTGAGGCGACCGACGCGATCGCCCGCCTCGGGATCAAGACCGCGGGGCCTCTTGCCTCCATCTGGACGCTCTCGGGCGGCAATCAGCAGAAAGCGGTGATTGCACGGTGGGAAGCGGAACCGAGCAGGCTGCTCCTCCTCGACGAACCGTTCCAGGGCGTCGATGTCGGTGCACGCCGCGATATCATCGAGGCGATCCGCGCCCGCACCGACCGCGCCACATTGATCGCCACGTCCGATCCGGAGGAGGCCCATGAGGTCGCCGACCGTATCCTCACGATCGATCGCCACACGCTGCTACCAGTTGCGGCCGATGCGGTCTCTTCAGCCATTCAGGGAACATATGCATGACCACGATCGACGACGGGGCTCTCGCGCAACAGCCTGCAACGCAGGAGACCGCGAGCAACGGCCGCCAGAAAGGAACCGCGAGTGCTATCCTCCGTTCCGGGGCCGTCTTCATCCTGCTCGGGCTGATGCTCGTTGGCTTTGCTATTGCCGAGCCGGCCTTCATCACTCTTAGCAATCTGATGAGCATCCTGCAGGCCGTGTCCGTCGTCGCCATTCTTGGTGCGGGCGTTACGGTGACACTCGCCGTCGGCGGTTTCGATCTGTCGATTGGCGCCGTCGCCGCCTCCAGCGTCATGGCCGCAAGCTATGCGATGATCGTCTGGCATCTTGATGCCTTTGCGACAGTGCCGCTGGTTCTGGCCCTCGGCGCCGCGATCGGGCTCATCAATGCTGTCCTGATCGTACGTCTGCGCGTGCCTGATCTGCTGGCGACGCTCGCCGTTATGTTCCTGCTTTCGGGCCTCCAGCTCATTCCAACGGCTGGGCGTTCTATTTCCGCGGGCTTCGTCCTGCCGGACGGCTCCAAGGCGACGGGCGCATATGATCCAGCCTTCCTCCTGATCGGTCGCTATAGCCTCCTCGGCACGCTCCCGGTCTCCGTCTTGCTGATGGTCGTCGTTGCCATCGTCCTTTTCGTCCTGACCGAGCGCACGCGTATCGGTCGGCTGCTGTTTGCAACGGGTGGCAACGAGGTCGCCACGCGGCTTGCCGGAGCATCCACGACGCGCTTGAAGACCCTTGCCTACGTCATATCCGGAGCGCTTGCCTCCCTCGGTGGCATCGTGATTGCAGCCCGGGTTGGCCGTGGCGACGTCTCGTCGGGCGGCTCCTTGCTTATGGATTCGGTTGCGGCCGCGCTGATCGGATTTGCCGTCCTCAATCTCCGCCGCCCGAACGTGCTCGGCACCGTCGTCGGCGCCGTCTTCGTCGGCGTACTCCTCAACGGTCTCACCATGCTGAATGCCCCCTACTACACGCAGGACTTCGTAAAGGGTGCCGTTTTAGTCGGGGCGCTCGCCCTCACCTACGGTCTTGGCCGCAACGTCGATCGCTGACACTCGACACCAGGCTTTCGAAATTTTCCTGGGAGGCGCCGCTTTTGGAATAACGTTCCTCCTTTGAGATATAAATCTATATAATTTGTGGACTACACGAAACGAGAGAGGTTATTTCATGAGTGAGGGACGTGAACCGGGCTTCGGGCGCCGGGAGATCTTGAAGCTCGCGGCGGTCGCCGGGGCGACATTTGCCGGAACAGGCATCTTCGCCGCCGGACAGGCAAGTGCCGCAGGCGACGGTCTTTCGCTGAAGGGCAAGCGCGTCGCGATCAGCGCCACGGGCACCGACCACTATTTCGACCTACAGGTCTATAACGCCCAGATCGAAGAAGTGAAGCGGCTGGGCGGCGAGCCGATCGCGGTCGATGCCGGCCGCAATGACGGCAAGCTGATCGCCCAGCTTCAGACGCTTGTCGCGCAGAAGCCGGACGCCCTCGTACAGATCCTCGGCACGCTCAGCGTCATCGATCCCTGGCTGAAGAAGGCGCGCGACGCAGGCATTCCCGTCCTGACCGTCGATGTCGGCTCGACCAACTCTATCAACAATACGACGTCCGACAACTGGGGCATCGGCAAGGACCTCGCCCTGCAGCTCGTCGCCGACATCGGAGGCGAAGGCAATATCGTCGTCTTTAACGGCTTTTATGGCGTGACGCCCTGCGCGATCCGCTACGACCAGCTCGTCAATGTCATCAAGTATTTCCCGAAGGTGAAAATCCTTCAGCCGGAGCTGCGCGACGTCATCCCCAACACGGTCCAGGACGCCTTCACGCAGATCACCGCGATCCTCAACAAGTATCCGGACAAGGGCTCGATCAAGGCCGTCTGGTCGGCCTGGGATATCCCGCAGCTCGGCGCCACCCAGGCGATCGCCGCAGCCGGCCGCAACGAGATCCGCACCTATGGCGTCGATGGCAGCCCGGAAGTTCTCCAGCTCGTTGCCGATCCGAACTCGCCTGCGGGTGCAGATGCCGCCCAGCAGCCGGCCGAGATCGGCCGTGTTGCGGTTCGCCGCGTCGCCAGGCTTCTCGCCGGCCAGAGCCTGCCGCGCGAAACTTATGTACCGGCACTGCTCGCAAACAAGGACAATGTTGGCGAGATCATCAAGAAGCTCGGTATCGGCTGATACCGGCTCCTGGCGATGCGGCAGCGGCCGCATCGCTCCCATTTCTCTTGTGAGCCTGCAACATGACCGCATCCGCCTTCGCGCAAACAACCGAGAATGACGAGTACATCATTCGCTTCGACCATGTCGTGAAGCATTTCGGCGGCGCGCAGGCGCTTACCGGCGCCGCGCTTGCCGTGCGCCGCGGCACCGTGCACGGGCTTGTCGGACAGAACGGGGCCGGAAAGTCAACGCTCATCAAGATTCTTGCCGGCCTGCACGCGCCGGACGAGGGACGCATCGAGATCGAAAGCAAGCCGTACGACCGGCTGACGCCGCATCTGTGCGAGGATCTCGGCATTCATTTCATCCATCAGGATCGGCTGCTAGTACCCACCTTCACGGTCGGAGAAGCCCTGTTTCTCGGGCGGGAGGCCCGCTTTGCAGGCACGCCGTTTCTCAATCGCCGCGCCATGCAACGGCGCGCGGAAAAAATTCTCGCCAATTATTTCAGCGTGGAGCTGCCGAAGGATGCCTTGATCGGCGAGCTTTCCACCGCCGAGCGCCAGATCGTCCAGATCACCCGCGCGCTTCTTCACCAGCCCAAAATACTGGTCTTCGATGAACCGACTGCGGCACTTGTCCGTCGCGAGGCCGAAATTCTCTTCCGCCTGATCCGCCGCCTTCGCAGCGAGGGCGTGACCATCATCTACATCTCTCATTATCTGAACGAGATCGAGGAACTCTGCGACCACGTGACGGTGTTGCGCAACGGCATCGACGTCGCCTCGCTGCCGATCAGCGAGACGTCTGCAAAGGCGATCGCCAGCCTGATGATCGAGCGCGACATCACCGAGATGTTCCCGAAACGCCAGGTAGAGCTCGGCGAGGACGTTCTTAAAGTCCAGGCCCTGTCGGCGCCGAACCGCTTTGACGACATCAGCTTTTCGCTGCGCCGTGGAGAGGTCCTCGGCATTACCGGACTGCTGGGTTCCGGGGCCAAGGAGCTTGTGCGCACGCTCTTCGGACTTGAGCAGGCGGCATCCGGTGTGATCGAGATCGAGGGCAAGACGGCGCACCCGCGCAATCCGGTACAGGCCGTCGATCGGCAGCTTGCGCTTGTGCCTGAGGACCGTCGCGGCCATGGCGTCGGCCTTGATCTCAGCCTTAGCGAAAACATCACGCTATCGAGCCTTGCCCGATATACGCGCTTCGGATTCCTGAAACGAAGACGTGAGCGCGCCGATACCGACGACCTCATCAAGCGCCTGCAGATCAAGACCGCCGGCCGCGACGCCTTGGTTCGCACGCTCTCCGGCGGCAACCAGCAGAAGGTGGCGATAGCCAAGTGGCTTAGCCGCCGATCGGAGATCTACCTCCTCGACGAGCCGACCGTTGGCGTCGACATCGGCTCCAAGGTCGAGATCTACTCTCTGATCGGCGAGCTGGCTGCTCGTGGCGCCGGCGTCATCGTGCTCTCGTCGGATCTGCCCGAGCTTGTAGGCATTACCGACCGCATTCTTGTGTTTTTCCGCGGCCACGTGATCCGCGAGCTCGTCTCCTCGAAGACCACAACGGATGAAGTGCTGGCGGCCTCGACCGGCGCTTCGGAAGGATTGCGCCATGTCGGCTGACGTCCAGTTTGCCTCCCTCCCCGCTGCTTCGACCGGGCATTTACCGCGGGCGAAGGGCAGGGTCGCAGCTTCGGCGCTCCGCTTCGGTTCGCTGCTCGCCTTCGCGTCGATCCTTGTCGTGTTCTCGCTCACCGCACCCTATTTCCTGACGATCGGCAATATCGGCAATGTCCTTGGCCAGTCGGCCATCGCAGGCGTCCTGGCGATCGGCCTGACGATCGTGCTCATCGCCGGCGGATCGAACGTCGTCACGGGCGGTATCGATCTGTCGCTTGCCGCCAATATGGGGTTGAGCGCTGCGACTTATGCGACGCTGATCCAGCTCGGATACGGCGATCTTACCGCAGCAGGCGGCGCGCTGCTCACAGGACTTTCAATTGGCGCAGTCAATGCGGCAGCGGTGGTCTTTGCCGGCATCGTGCCTCTCCTCGCAACGCTTGCCGTCATGAACGTTGTCGCCGGCCTTGAGCTGGTCCTTACCCAGAACACCGTCGTCCCCGCCTCGACTGATTTCCTGACGGCGATCTCGGCGTCCGACGGCTTCGGCGTTCCAATCCTTGCCTATGTCCTGATCGGGTTCACCGCGTTTGCAGCGGCGATTGTCCAATACACCCCGCTGGGGCTGAGGCTTTATGCCGCCGGCGAGTTCCCGGATGCAGCCCGTGCAGCAGGCCTGCCGCTCAAGCGGTTGCTTGCGGGAGCCTTCGTCGCTAGCGGTCTGTGCGGTGGCTTCGCAGGCATTATCTCCGTCTCCTATCTCAGTGGCAGCACCACCGGTTCGGGCGAGATGTTACTGCCGGTCGTCGTCACTGCACTGCTTGGCTCGGTCTTTTCGCGCCGCCTCGTGCCGACGATCACCGGAACACTGGTTTCCGCACTCTTCGTCGGCTTCCTCATCAACGGCTTCCAGCTTTTGAACCTGCCGAGCACGCTCGTCAGCGGCGTCCAGGGTCTCCTGATCCTGATCGTCGTCTCGGCCACGACGCTGGTGCGCAAACGGGAGATCTGACCATGTCCGCTTCGACATTTGCCGGGCAATACGCCGCAGGCTTGGCTCGATACGGCCTCATACTGGCCCTCGTCGTCGTCTTCTCGATCTTCTCAGCCGCCGCACCGACCTTCCTCACTTTGGGCAACCTGCAGAGCATTCTGGTCAACAATTTCACCCTGCTCGCGATCGTCTCGATCGCCATGACCCTGGCGGTATCGGCCGGCGGCATCGATCTTTCAGTCGGCACCGCGGTGGACTTCGCAAGCTTCGCCTTCGTTTCCCTCGTGCTTACGGGTGAGCCGATCACCGTTGCGCTTCTGGGCGGTCTTACGGCAGGTGCCGTCGTCGGCGCCTTCAACGCCATTTTGATCTCGGCGATCGGCGTGTCCCCGTTTCTGGCAACGCTCGGCACCTTGTTCATCGGGCGCAGCATCCAGCAGCTTCTGACGAACGGCGGCAATCCGGTCTACCTGCCGCCCGCGGGCGTGCCGGAGGCTTTCCGTTTTCTGGGGCACGGATTTATCGCGGGCGTACCGGTGCCACTCTTGATCGCCGCTCTCATCATTGCCGGCATCTCGGTGCTCCTTTCCCGGACGCGGTTTGGCCGTGTCGTGCTTTCGATCGGCATTCAGCCAAGCGTCGTACGCTATTCCGGGGTCGGCCTTCGCCCTCATGTTGCCGCGACCTTCATCCTCGCCGGGATCATCGCGGCGGTCGCGGGCATCATCCTGACGGCAACGGTCACGGTCTATATCCCCTCTTCCGGCAATGCCTTTCTGCTGAATGCGATTGGCGCCACCTTCATCGGCACGACATTCTCGCCGCTCGGGCGCCCGAATGTCGGCGGCACCGTCCTCGGCGTCCTGCTCCTCAGCATCGTTGCCAACGGTCTGCTTTTGTCCGGTCTGAATTTCTACTGGCAGCAGGTCGGCACCGGCACGCTCATATTCGCGGTGCTGGCCTTCAGCTTCATCAACCGGAAAGCGGCCGACGCCTGAGCGAGGCCCAATCGAAACCATGCAGGAACAATGACATGAGCCGAGAAATCAGGCTGAACGCCTTTGACATGAACTGCGTCGGACACCAGTCTCCGGGCCTCTGGCGCCATCCGCGCGACAAGTCATGGACCTACAAGGATCTCGATTACTGGGTGCATCTGGCAAAGACGCTGGAGCGCGGCAAGTTCGACGGGCTCTTCATAGCCGATGTGCTCGGGGTCTACGATGTGCTGAACGGCAATGTCGATGCGGCACTGCGCCATTCTGCCCAGGTGCCGGTCAACGATCCGCTGCAGCTTATCCCGACAATGTCCTATGAGACCGAACATCTAGGCTTTGGCCTCACGGCGTCGCTCTCCTTCGAGCATCCCTATACGTTCGCCCGGCGCATCTCAACACTCGACCATCTCACCAAGGGCCGGGTCGGCTGGAACATCGTCACGTCCTATCTCAACAGCGGTGCGCTCAACGTCGGCCAGCCCGCCCAGACGAACCACGACGAACGCTACGAGCTCGCCGAAGAATACCTTGAGGTCTGCTACAAGCTGTGGGAGGGGAGCTGGGAAGACGGTGCCGTGGTGCGTGATCGGGAAAAGGGCGTCTTCACCCACCCGGAGAAGGTCCACCCTATCCGTCACGCTGGCAAGCATTTCACCGTTCCCGGCATTCACCTCAGCGAGCCGTCGCCGCAGCGCACGCCCGTCCTCTACCAGGCCGGCGCCTCCAGCCGCGGCAAGGATTTCGCCGGCGCCCATGCCGAATGCATTTTCGTCGCAGCCCCGTCCAAGGCCGTACTCAAACGCTATGTCGCCAATGTGCGGCAAGCGGCCGAACGTGTCGGCCGCAATCCCCGGGAGATCCTTGCCTTCAATCTGCAGACCGTCGTGGTCGGCGAAACGGATGCCGAGGCACAGCGCAAGTTCAATGAATACCGCAAATATGCTTCGTTCGAGGGGGCGTTGACGCTGATCTCCGGCTGGACGGGCATCGACTTCGGCCAGTTTGACCCCGATGAGGTGCTGCGCCACCGCTATACAAATGCCGTGCAATCGGCCGTCGAAACCTTCACGACCATCGATCCCGGCAGGGAATGGACGGTTCGGGAGATGGCGGACTGGGTGGGCGTGGGCGGCTTCGGCCCCGTCTTTGTCGGCTCGCCCTCTACGGTCGCCGATCTGATGCAGGAATGGGTCGACGATACCGATGTCGACGGCTTCAATCTCGCCTATGCGATAACGCCGGAAAGCTTTGAGGACGCCGTCGACCTTCTCGTGCCGGAACTGCAGAGGCGCGGTGTCTACAAAACCGAATATCGCCAGGGCACCCTGCGCGAAAAGCTTGGTGGAAAAGGCCCGCGCCTCGCGGTCCCGCATCCCGGCGCAGCCTACCGCAATCTTGGATCTGAGCCGGCGCGGCTCGCGGTTTAGAGGTTGAGTCCCATACCGTGCGGGAAAGGCTCTGACGTAATTATCTTCGGTCCCGACACCCATCATCCGAACGAGTTTTTGCAAGCAAGATGGTGTAACGGGCAGAACCCAGCCAGCCAGGTTTGGAGGTGGTCGTCCCTCACAATGATGGTGTCGCGGAGTCAGGTTTTGGCCTGCTCCATAGCATCAGGGAGAGACGACCATGAGACAGTATGCCGGCATCGACGTATCATTGGAATACTCAAGTGTGTGCGTGTTGGATGCGGATGGCCGCATCGTGGGTGAAGGAAAGGTCCACAGTGAACCCGATGCGCTGATCGCCTGGTTTGGCGAGCACGGTGTGGCCATGGAACGAATTGGTCTTGAGGCCGGCCCCTTGTCGCAGTGGCTCTATACCGGGATGACGAAGGCGGGTCTGGCGGTCGAACTGATCGAGACACGGCACGTGCGTGCGGCCTTCAAGACGATGCCAGTGAAGACCGACAAGAAGGATGCGCGGGGTATCGCGCAGTTGATGCGGCTTGGCTGGTTCAGACCGGTTCACTGCAAATCTCTTCCGGCCCAGGAGGTACGCGCCCTGCTGACCGCCCGCAAGCTCATCCAGGGGAAGCTTCACGACATCGAGATGAGCATGCGGGGCATACTGCGCGGCTTCGGCCTCAAGGTAGGGCCGACGACGCGGCGCACCTATGTGGCACGCATCCGCGAGCTGACCGAAGGTCATCCGACCTTGGAGGCGATCGCCGCGTCGCTGTTGAAGGTGCGCGACGCACTTGCGGACGAATTTGCAGGGTTTGACCGAACGCTGCGTGCCATGGCCCGCCAGGACAATAACGCACGACGGCTGATGACGACGCCCGGCGTTGGCGTCCTGGTGGCGCTGACATTCGTATCGGCCGTTGATGCGCCTGAGCCGCCGACAGGGTCGTGACGAAAGTAGTGACACGCCAGAAGAACCACGCATACGTACAACGAAGCGGCCTGTCAGTGTCCATAATCCCGCTCACTGGCTGCCATCGTGCGATCGCGGATATGAGCCGCAGATTGAAATCTCCATAGCCTTCAACTGTGGCCCGCGGGTTCCTTCCTCGGGGACTTTCGTACGCCTGCCGGCGCCCGAAACTCTTCACGGTAGCGGACTGGCTAGCTCCCGGTGTCGTTCACTCAGTAGAAGACGTTCAAATCGAAGCGCGAAGTTTTCAGGTCCGGATTGTGGCACAAAGGTACCGGCTCAATCGCCATCTGTCGATGTAGGAACCCCAGCTCTTGCAAGGGATAGAACCCCGTTTTCCCCAAATAGCTGCTTTCAGTCCTCCAGAATGCCCGCGATCCTAACCAAATCTGCAACTGACGATGCGTGCATTTTCCGCATCATGTGGCCGCGGTGAAGCTTTACGGTGGCCTCGGCGAGCTGAACCTCAGCCGCAATCTGCTTGTTCAGTTTCCCGGCGACGACCAATGCCATGATTTGCCGCTCACGCTCGGTAAGCTTGGAATACCTCAAGCGCAACCCAGCCGTTTGGTTTGCCTCTTTGCGTCGAGCATCATCATCCGCCAAAGCGCGGTTTACCGCCTCCAGTAAGTCCTGTTCGCGCACGGGCTTTGTCAGGACATCAATAGCTCCGGCTTTCATTGCGCGGACCGCCATCGCGACATCGACATGGGCGCTGATCAGCACCACCGACCTCGGACGTCGGCTTTTCGCCAGAGCTTCTTGAAACTCCAGACCGCTCTGGCCTGGCAGACGAATATCCAGAACAATACAACCTGCCCGGTCGGGATCATCCGCAGAAAGGAACTCCGGCACCGAGCCATGGGTTTCAGTGGCAAGCCCTACGGATTCGAACAATCCCCTCAAAGCTTCGCGGACGCTTCCGTCGTCATCTATGATGATGACGGTCGGCGGGCCTCTTTTGCGATCATCGATCATAGTCGGCTGTGACCTCCGCCATGGGCAATGTAAACGTAAACACCGTACCGACCCGACTGTCTGCCGCCGAAGCCCAAATCCGGCCGCCATGGGCTTCAATAATGGAGCGGCATATGGAAAGTCCCATGCCGATACCGTCGGCCTTCGTGCTGTAAAATGCTTCGAACACTCGGTCCAACTCGTCGGGAGGAACACCGCGCCCCGAGTCCGAGACACTCACTCTCACGAATTGCTGCTCGTCCTCGGTGCATCTGATCCTGATACGTCTTTCGCTTGAAGCAGCGGCCATCGCTTCGGCGCTGTTCATGACCAAGTTTAGAACGACCTGTTGCAGCTGAGTTCGATCTCCAATGACCTCCAGAGACCATTTCGGAAGATCGAGATCGAGTTCGATCTCTCGGTGACGAAGTTCCCCTCTCAAAAGATCCAGCACATCACGCAAGGCGCACTTCAAGTCAGTTTGCTCCATCCGGGCTGGTGACTTCTGAGCCAGTGCTCTGATACTCGCGATGATGTCGCCGGCGCGATGACCATCGTTGACGATCCTCTCCGCCGCGAGCCGGGCCTGTTCGATATCGGTATGTCCCGGTTGCAGCCAGCGCAGACATGTGCCGGCATTCGTGACGATTGCCATCAGCGGCTGGTTGACTTCATGGGCAATCGAAACGGCAAGTTCACCTGTGGCCGTCATCCGGGTCACATGCGCGAGGTCACTCTGGCTTTGCCGCAAGGAATCTTCCGCCCGTTTACGATCCTCGATATCCACGACGACGCCGTACCATCTCACAACATTTCCATCTGAATCCAGAAGGGGGCTTTGTCGAAGGTTAAACCACCGATATTCGCCATCGGCGCGTCTGATACGGGCGTCTACCGGGCGGCTTTTTTTTGAGGCTACGATATCGTCCCAGGCCATACGCATCAGCTCGACATCATCAGGATGAAACATGCGATAAAAACCGAAGCCGACGATCTCTTCAAAAGGTAGACCGACATAATCGATCAAGTTTCGATTAAAATATTCAAGCCGGCCATCCGAGGTGCAGGACCAAGCCATGGCGGGTATCGTGTTGATGATAAGACTGAGCTTGTGTTCACTTTCCCTGAGCGCAGCTTCGCTTTCCCGAAGAGCATTCTCCGCACGTTGCAGGTCTTCGATATCGATGTTGACACCGAACCAACGAACGACGCCGTTGGCATCGACTAGCTTTCGCCCTGAGAAGTAAAACCAACGGTATTTGCCGTCTGCTCCGCGAATGCGTCCTTTCAAAACAGTGTGGTCGGAATGCTCAAGGTCTCTCTTCCAGATGTCCACCATACCGGGAATATCGTCTGGGTGATAAAGCTCCAGGAAGCCCCAGTCGAGAATTTGGTCAGCAGGACGGCCTGCATAGTCCAGCCAGCTTTTATTGACAAAATCGGCGCTGCCATCCGGTCGCGCTGACCATACGAGAACAGGCAGCGAATTGATGATAAGGCTAAGGTTCTGCTCGCTGGCCGCAAGTGCAGTCTTCGTTTCCTTCAATGCGTTTTCGGCCTGTTTGCGGTCTTCGATATCGAGGACCACACCATACCATCTCAAGACATTTCCTTCGGCATCGAGCCGCGGCTTCTGCCGAAGCGTGCACCAACGATATTGGCCGTCGGCGCGCCTGAGCCTGCCCACGACCTCTCTGGCATGCTTCGAGGCCATGATGTCATGCCATTCCGAAGCAAGATGTGACGTGTCGTCAGGATGAAATAGCTTATAGAATCCCACTCCGGAGATTTCCTCAAGCGGCGCCCCGATAAACTCGAGAAAGTGCTGGTTGGCAAAATCGAGCATGCCTTCCGACGTTGCGGACCACACCATGGCGGGGATCAGATCAATAATGGGATCGGTTTCCGGCTCTCGTTCCACCGCACTCTCCGTTCAGAGTTTGAGACGTTCCGGGGCCTAGAAGTTCCGACTCAATGTCAGGAAATAGAGAAGGGTGGCCGATCGTCCGCCGGAAATAGTTACGGGATTTCCACGCGTTGCGTAAGGACAAATCGATATACGAAGGTCTATGGTTGCAATGCCATCGTCTAGTTGCACGTGACCTAGATCGCAATTGAGAGCGATCAGAAACCCGCTTACTCCTACACATAGAGGCCCTTGATGAATGGCGACGTCGGCAGGTCCGTCGTCGCTTTCACATCGAACGTGCATTGAAATTCTACATCACTGCCATTTCCTGACCTGAGCAACAGCCTCCGGTGACGTTGGATCGCGACGGCGTTTGCTTGGCCTGAACGGCCCAAAGCAGCCCTCATTCGAAAGCCAATTTTCGTTTCATCTCGACTTATGGGGAGACTATCATGCGTAGTTTGATTATGTGCCTGATGTTGGCGACCGCCAGCATGACCGCGGCAACAATGGTAAGCGCGCTTCCTGCGCACGCCGCGACGGACGTTCGCGAAACTCCGGTTCCCATCCACTACCGAACTGCGAAGATCGAGGGCCTCGATATCTTCTACCGGGAAGCCGGTCCGGCCGACGCTCCAGTCGTGCTGCTGCTCCATGGTTTTCCGACGTCCTCCCACATGTTCCGGAATCTGATCCCGCTCCTTGCAGACCGATACCACGTCATCGCGCCGGACTATCCGGGTTATGGCCAAAGTGCATCTCCCGATCGTAGCAAATTTGCCTATACGTTTGGCGGGGTAGCCAATATCGTAGAACGGTTGCTGGATCATTTGGCGGTCAAAAGCTACACGATGTACGTCATGGATTATGGTGCACCGGTGGGATACCGCCTGGCGCTGAAACATCCGGAACGGGTCAGTGCGCTGATCATCCAGAACGGCAACGCCTATGATGAAGGGCTGAAGGAATTTTGGGATCCCATCAAGACCTATTGGTCCGATGGGTCAGAGAAGAGCCGTGAGGCGCTCTCCGGTCTCGTCACGCTCGAAACGACCAAGTTCCAGTATACCGATGGCATGGAAGACGTGTCGCGCATCAGCCCTGACAACTGGGTTCACGACCAAGCTCTTCTGGACCGACCAGGCAACAAGGATATCCAGCTCGATATGTTGTACGATTATCGCACCAACGCGCCGCTTTACCCTGCGTTCCAAAGTTTCTTTCGTGAGCGCAAACCGCCCACGCTCATCGTCTGGGGCAAGAACGATTATATCTTTCCTGAGGCCGGCGCTCATCCTTATCTCAAGGATCTTCCGGATGCCGAAATTCATATCCTGAACTCAGGTCACTTCCTGCTCGAAGAAAAGCTGGACGTCGCTGCTCCGTTAATCAACGACTTCCTGGATCGCAACGTCGCAAAGAAGTGACCATCAGCCATGCTCACGGGCGGTGCGACCAAGGTTCCGCCAACCGAGGTCGCACTGCTGAACAGCGGTTACTAAATTCCAGCAGACCGTCCGAGAACTCTTCGAATGATGGAAAGTAGTTGATTTTCGGCGTGGACGGCGGCGTTTTGTCCAATTTCCAGCTTTTCCGTTTTCGGGTGCGATGGTGGCGTTCATGGGCATAGTGGCGTTTATTTTGGGTTGAGAACAACGCAAAATGGGGCGTTTTATGTCCGCAACGCGGCGATCAGGCCCGGCACACCGATGATGGAGATGGCCCTCTTGATGTTGTAGGCGAGCGCCGTCAGGCTGAACTCCCCGCGGACGTTTTCCAGCCGCCGCATCAGGAACGCGCCCTGGTTCATCCATTGCTTGATCGTG
>NZ_FOCV01000159.1 GCF_900110205.1 Rhizobium tibeticum
TTCGCCGTTGAGCCTCTCAAGGGAATTGATCGAATGGAGCTTGACGCGATGCTCTTTGGGAAAGCTCATATAGGCGAGGACGTCGTGTTCGGCCTCATCCATGATGGCGGCGAGCTTCGGTACCTTCGGACGGATCTGGCCAGCGATACGGCGCGCCACTGCAGGCTTGCAGCCTCTGCCGTCTCCTGGGCGAAGGCAGTGGCGATGAATGCCGACACGACGCGGCGGCCACTCTTTCCGGCATGCGCCAGCACGTTACGGGCAAAATGAACCCTGCAGCGCTGCCAGGTCGCGCTGAGAACCTTCGAGGTTGCCGCCCTGATCCCTTCGTGTGCATCGGAGACGACGAGCCTGACGCCGCGCAGGCCGCGCCTTGTCAGCGTGCGCAGGAACTCCGTCCAGATCGGCTCGGCTTCCGAGGTGCCGACCTCCATGCCCAGAACCTCGCGCCGACCATCAGTGTTGACGCCGACGGCGATGATGACGGCAACGGAAACGATCCGGCCGCCACGGCGCACCTTGAGGTAAGTGGCGTCGACCCAGAGGTATGGCCAGTCGCCTTCGATCGGGCGGTCCAGGGAAGCCTTCACTTTGCCGTCGATCTCCTCGCAGAGCCGACTGACCTGACTCTTGGAGACACCGCTCATGCCCATGGCTTTGACCAGGTCGTCGACCGACCGGGTCGAGATGCCTTGGATGTAGGCCTCCTGAATGACGGCTGTCAGCGCCTTCTCGGCCATGCGCCGTGGCTCCAGAAACGAAGGGTAATAGGTGCCCTTCCTGAGTTTGGGGATGCGCAGCTCGACGGTGCCGGCCCGCGTCTCCCAGTCCCGGTCGCGATAGCCGTTGCGCTGGGCCATGCGCAACGGGTTCTTCTCGCCATAAGCGGCACCGGTGGAGGCCCCCACCTCCATCTCCATCAGGCGTTCAGCGGCAAAACCGATCATCTCACGCAAAATATCGGCGTCAGGGGTCTTCTCTACGAGCGTGCGCAGGTTCATCATGACATCGGTCATCGGTGGTTCCTTCCAATCAGGTTGGTGTGAGCAACCCGACTTTACCGGAGAACTTCGATGACCGCCGCTCGCTCGCTACAGCGCTGTTGAGAACGCGCTCCCGAGCGGCTTCGCTACCACCGAACTACACCACTCGGCGGGACACGACC
>NZ_FOCV01000149.1 GCF_900110205.1 Rhizobium tibeticum
TGTCATCCGCAAACCTCCGTTTGCGACATAGATTCAGAATTCAACTGATTTGGAAACCGCAAAACGAGTCAGAGACCGCTCACGTTGGTATAAGCGCTCATTTCCATGCGCCTTTTCTCGTTGATGCCTCTGCCGCATGAAGTGTCCACTTAAAATAGGTGGACACCAAATATGAGTGACGAAGAGCAGAAACTGCGTGTGCGGCATGTGGGGCGCGATGGTCGACGCCGCTACGATCCAGGATCAAAGGCGCGGCTTGTTGCGGCCTGCCTTGAACCTGGTGTGTCGATATCCGGCCTTGCGCTTACGCATGGGATCAATGCCAACCTACTGCGCAAGTGGGTCAAGGAGGCCAGGGAGTCTGGCCCCCTGGCGGTATCTCCACGATCGGCGTTTATCCCGGTCGTGGCAGCAGACGGCAGCCTGCCTGTCGGGACCTGCTCGCTGGATATGTCGGTCACGTGTGATGAAGAACAACGAGCATCACTGGAGAAGACGGGCCATCCGTCAGGTTTATCCAAAATCAGCGCGTTGCTGCCAAACGGCGTGAAGCTTTCGCTGGAATGCAGGGATGTGGATGCGTTGACGGCTGTCATCGGAGCATTGGGCCATGTTCAGACTGGCCGCTGATCTCAAGGTCTACCTGCACCGCGAACCGATCGACTTCCGCGCCGGCATCAACAGCCTTGCGGTCCTGGTGCAGAAGACGATGGAGCTCGACCCGTTTGCGCCTGCGGTCTTTGCCTTTTGCAATCGCCGCCGTGACCGGATGCTTACGAGCTGCGCGGCGAAAGCACCATGGAAGGCGCGTCGACGATATCCCGGTTGTCCTGATGTTTACTTAGCGAGCCCGGCAGGACTGGGCTGCGCCTCTTGAGGAGAATGGGAAGCCGGGAGCCGAACGCCATTCTGTGACCGAAGCCACAGGCATCAGGGTCACGCATTGGAGCATGGTTCAGAACCGAAAGACGGAAAAGCAATCTGTCCTACGGAATGAAGGACTTTTGCCGAGCGGCACAAATGCCGGTCAAAACATAACCGAACGCAAGGAAAAGCCGCCAAATGGTGGTGTCTTGCCCCTTGTGTTCTTTCATTGGAGTTCATCATGCAACAGCTCGCAAAATACCTCACCGCCACCGGCCGCCGTCTGCGCACTCTCGGCAGGGTCATCGGTCACTTCTTCCGGAAAGGAAAGCTCGGTCTGAAGCTCGCGATCAAGATCCCGTTCTTCATCGACATCGAGGTCAACTTCGAGACCGACTGGAACAGGCGCCCGTAAGGCGCCCCAAAGAAAGGATCTGGCCCGCTCCGGCGGGTCGGTCCCTCAGCACCAGGGCTCGCGCCTACCTGACCACGTTCGTGCCAGACCCTCTGAGACCAACCGATCGCCGAGGCTTCGTCCATCCCGGACGAGAACCCGAAG
>NZ_FOCV01000042.1 GCF_900110205.1 Rhizobium tibeticum
GCTAAAGCGCGTCGCCCGTTTTTTGATTCAGGTTCTCGAATCGACCGATTTGTGATTCCTTCGTAGCTGGAAGGAGACCGATCATGGGCAAATCACATCCGATCGAGTTGCGTTCCCGTGTTATTGCATTCGTTGAAGAGGGCAACACCCATCGTGAGGCGTCCCGTCATTTCCGGGTGTCGCCTCGATTTGTGAATAACCTTGTTATCCTGAAGCGTGAGACGGGCTCTCTGCTGCCGAGACGACAGGGCCATGTCGGCGGCGGCAAGTTGAGCGACCATGGAACATGGTTCCGTGAACGTATGGCTGAGAAGGGTGATTTGACGCTTGACGAATTGTGCCTCGAGCTTGCCGAGCGCGGCGTCATTGTGCATCGCTCGAGCGTCGGCCGCATGTTGCACCGGCTCGGGTTAAGCCACAAAAAAAAGCCTCATGGCAAGCGAGCAGCTTCGTCCGGAAATCGCTCGGGCGAGAAATCTATGGATAGAAAGACGCAAGCCGTTTTTTGATAAGGCTCTGGCGCGCCTTACTTTTATCGATGAGACGTCGACGAACACAAAGCTGACAAAACGCTCCGGTTGGTCGTTAAGGGGCCAACGTTACCGCAGTCATGCGCCTTTCGGATCCTGGAAGACGCAGACGTTTATCGCGGGCCTAAGATCGCATTCCATGGTCGCGCCATGGATCGTCAACGCACCAATGAATGCCGAGATATTCGAGACTTGGATCGAAACGCAACTCGTCCCAACTCTATCAAAGGGCGACATCGTCATTGCCGACAATGTCGGTTTCCACAAAAGCCAAAAGGCCGAAAAACTCATCAGACAAACCGGTGCCAGGCTGCTGTTCTTACCTGCCTATTCGCCCGACCTGAACCCAATCGAAATGGCCTTCTCGAAACTCAAGTCGCTCCTACGAAAGAAAGCCGCAAGGAGCTTCGACACAATATCGAATGCCCTCAGTGACATCTGTGCACTGTTCTCCGTTGAAGAATGTCGAAACTACTTCAAGGCCGCAGGGTATGAGGCGATTTAGGTGCGACAAGCTTTAGTAGGGAAGGCCGACGTAATTTTCCGCGAGCGCAGTCGAGGCTGCGCGCGAATGCGTGAGATAGTCGAGCTCGGCTTCCTGAATCTTTTGATCGAAGTCACCGGTGTTTGGAAACCGGTGCATCATCGTCGTCATCCACCAGGAGAAACGAACCGCCTTCCAGACCCGGGCAAGCGCCTTTTGCGAGTAGGCGTCGATGCCTGCGTTCGAACGATCCTGGTAATGCTCTACGAGGCCTGAAAACAGATAGTGCACGTCACTCGCGGCGAGATTGAGGCCTTTGGCGCCGGTCGGCGGAACGATATGGGCGGCATCGCCGACAAGGAACATGCGGCCGAACCGCATCGGCTCGGCAACGAAGGAGCGCAACGGCGCGATCGACTTCTCGAAGGAGGGCGCCGTGACAAGCGCCTCGGCATGGTGCACAGGCAGCCGACACCGCAACTCGCCCCAAAATCGATCGTCGCTCCAGTTCTCAACCCTCTCGTCCAGGGGACACTGGATGTAATAGCGGCTGCGATGTTGCGAACGCATGGAACAAAGCGCAAATCCGCGCGGGTGGTTGGCATAGATCAGTTCGTGGTTGACGGGAGCAACCTCTGCCAGAATTCCGAGCCAGCCGAAAGGGTAGACCTTCTCGAAGGTACGCAGCGACATTTCCGGCACCGCCTTGCGGCTGACGCCATGGAAGCCGTCGCAGCCGGCGATGAAATCGCAGTCTATGCGGTGGGTGGCGCCATCCTTCTCGTAGGTCACGTAAGGCATCCCTTTGTCGAAGTCGTGCGGCTCGACGCTCGCCGCCTCGTAGATCGTCTGCGCCCCGCTGATCTCGCGCTGCTCCATCAGATCCCGGGTGACTTCTGTCTGCCCGTAGACCATGACGCGCTTGCCGCCAGTCAGGCCGAAGAGGTCGATGCGGTGATCGCGCCCGTCGAAGGCAAGCGAGAAGCCATCATGCGGCAGCCCCTCGGCATGCATGCGCGCGCCGGCCTTTGCCTTGTCGATGAGACCAACGGTTCCTTCCTCCAGCACTCCGGCGCGCACGCGGCCGAGAATGTAGTCCTTTCCAACGCGGTCGAGGATGATGTTGTCGATACCGGCCTGCGATAGCAACTGGCCGAGCAAAAGCCCCGATGGGCCGGAGCCGATGATGGCTACCTGTGTGCGCATGGTGTCCTCCCGCACTTGTCTTTTGCCAAATTTTGACGAGGCAGTTGACCGTCAGCAATGGACAATTCCATCATGAAATTGCACTAATCGAACATAGGATGGAGAGGAGGCGACGGTGGCGAGGATCGTTCCGACATATGAGCTCTACGGGGAGAAAACCGGAGGAAAGCCGGATTTCTGGCTGCATTGCGAAACGATTCCATCGAGGAGCAGCCTGCATCATTGGGAGATCCGGCCGCACCGCCATGACAGTTTTTTTCAGATATTGTACATTGATAGCGGTTCTGGGGAGGCGATGTTCTCGAGCGTCTGGCACCCGATCGAACCGCAGTCGGTGATCACTGTTCCTCCAAGCCTCGACCATGGATTTCGCTTCTCCAGGGATATTGGCGGCTTCGTCATCACGGTGCTGAGTTCGCATCTGAAGGCCTTTCCCGGCGACCGCAGTCGGCTCGGAGAGTGGATGGCATCGCCGCACCTGACGAAACTCGACATGGACGATGAGGACGGCCGCTATGTCGCGGCTTGCCTGCAGCGACTGGGGCACGAGTTCGCGCAGCAGCGGGCCGGGCGCAACGATCTGTTGGAGTCCTATCTGACATCGGCCCTGCTGATCACGGCGCGGCTGTCTTCCGAAAAGCAGGAAGACCAGGGGGCTGCCGATGAAAATGAGCGCCGCATGGAGCTGCTGCACGGGCTGATCCAGCGGCATTTCAAGTCGCATGAGCCGGCTGCCTTCTATGCCAAGGCGCTCGGCATTTCGCCGACGCACCTCAATCGGATCGTGCGCGCGACGACCGGCCACGGAGCACATGAGCTGATCACCCGCAAACTCCTCGACGAGGCAAAGCGCGAGCTGGTCTTCACCTTCGGCAGCGTCCAGGCGATCGCCTTCCGGCTTGGGTTTTCGGATCCCGCCTATTTCTCGCGCTTCTTCCTCAAACAGGCCGGCCAGACACCGCGGGCATGGCGCGTGGCGGAGCGGGCCAAACTCGGCGTCTAGCGCAACACCAGGCGCAGAGCCTTTTGTGTTTCTTTGAGCAGAGGCAGATAACGGACCGGCATATCGGCGGCCGGCGCGTGGGCGACCGGTGCGCCAATATTGATCGCCGCCACCGTCTGTCCGCGGTCGTTCTCGACAGGCACGGCAATCGAGCAAAGGCCAATTTCCAATTCCTGGTCGATAACCGCATAGCCCTGTTCGCGCACGCGCCGGAACTCGCTGACCAGTTCTTCCACATCTGTCTTGGTATTCGGCGTGTTGGGCTTGAGGTCGGTGCGGGCGAGGATGGATCTGGCTTCGGTCTCCGTGAGCGCCGCAAGCAGCACCCGACCCATCGAGGCGCAGAAGGCCGGCAGGCGGCTGCCGGGTGTCAGGTTGATCGACATGACGCGGCGCTGCGAGGCACGGGCGATATAGACGATCTCGGTGCCGTCGAGCACCGAAGCTGACGCGCTCTGCCCGGCCTTCTCCGACAACTGGTCGAGATGGGGCTGGATAAGAACAGGCAGGGGCGTTGCAGAGAGATAGGCGTGTCCGAGCCGCAGGATCTTCGGCGTCAGGGCAAAGAACTTGCCGTCATAATCGGCATAGCCAAGTTCGGCCAGCGTCAGCAACGAGCGGCGCACCGTGGCGCGGTCGAGCCCGGTCAGCTTCGCGGCTTCGGCAATCGAAAGGCGCTGGCGCGTCTCCTCGAATGCTTCGATGACCTTCAGTCCTCTGGCAAACCCACTGACAAAATCTGTTTCACGCATCACCGTTCTCCCCGCCATCATTCTGTGCGATATACGAACAAATGTCAAATACCGCACAAAATATTTGACGTCGGTTTCGTAGAAGCGCTTATTGGCCGGCATTCGACAGCAGGATCACGGGAGGCCACATGGCGAAGATCGTATCGTTGAAGGAAGCCGTGGCTGAAAACGTCAGGGATGGCGACACCGTCGCCATGGAAGGCTTCACCCATCTCATCCCCTATGCCGCCGGCCACGAGGTGATCCGCCAGGGCAAGAAGGATCTCTATCTGATCCGCATGACCCCGGACATTCTCTACGACCAGCTGATCGGGGTAGGGGCCGCGCGCGGCATGAAGTTCTCCTGGGGCGGCAATCCGGGCGTCGGCTCACTGCATCGCTTCCGCGATGCGGTGGAGAACCAGTGGCCGCGGCTGTTGGAAATCGAAGAGCACAGCCACGCGGCCATGGCCAATGCCTACGAGGCGGGGGCGGCCAATCTGCCGTTTGCCGCTTTGCGCGGCTATATCGGCGCCGATCTTCCCAAGGTCAATCAAAACATCAAGTCCGTCACCTGCCCCTTCACCGGCGAGGTTCTGGCCGCCGTTCCGGCCATTCGCCCTGATGTCACGATCATTCACGCGCTGCGTGCCGACCGCAAGGGCAACGTCCTGCTCGAAGGCATCGTCGGCGTGCAGAAGGAAGCCGTGCTTGCCGCCAAGCGCTCGATCGTGACAGTCGAGGAGATCGTCGATGAGCTCGACCCGCCATCGCCAAACTCAGTCGTGTTGCCGACCTGGGCCGTGAGCGCTGTGGCGAACGTGCCGGGCGGCGCATTCCCATCCTATGCGCAGGGCTACTATCCGCGCTCGAACGCCTTTTACATCGCCTGGGACGAGATCGCTCGCGATCGCGACGCCTTCAAGACGTGGATCGACGAGAATGTCATGCAGGCGAGCCCGGAAGACTTTGCCAAGCATGCAAAGAAGGTTGCGTGAGGAGGAAAGAATGAGCGACTTTACCCCTACCGAAATGATGACGATTGCCGCCGCGCGTGCGCTGACCAACGACGACGTCTGCTTCGTCGGCATCGGTGCACCCTCGGCCGCCTGCAACGTTGCGCGGCTCACGCACGCACCTGATATTACGCTGATCTACGAGAGCGGCACAGTCGGCACCAAACCGGACGTGCTACCTCTGTCGATCGGCGATGGCGAACTTTGCGACACCGCGCTTTTCACCGTATCGGTGCCGGAAATGTTCCGCTACTGGCTGCAAGGCGGCCGCATCACCACGGGCTTTCTCGGCGGCGCACAGATCGACAAGTTCGCAAATCTGAACACGACGGTGGTCGGCCCTTACGATCATCCGAAGGTACGCCTGCCCGGTGGTGGTGGGGCGCCCGAGATCGCCAGCAATTGCGGTCAGATCTTCATCACCATGGCGCTTTCCAAGCGCGGCTTCGTCGACAAACTCCCCTTCGTCACCTCCATGGGCCACGGCGAAGGCGGCAATCACCGCGAGCGTCTCGGCATGACGACCAAGGGGCCGACCCGCGTCATCACCGATCTCTGCATTCTCGAACCGGATCCGGTGACGAAGGAGCTTACGGTCGTCTCAATCCATCGCGGCGTCAGCCGACAGCAGATCGTCGAGAATTGCGGCTGGACGATCAAGTTTGCCGACCAAGTCATCGAAACCCCGGTCCCGACCGACACCGAACTCATGACGCTGCGCGACATCAATGCGCGCACGAAAAAAGCCCATCAGGGCGACAAGGAGACCGCATAGATGCCTGACGCATATATCTGCGATTATATCCGCACCCCAATCGGCCGCTTCGGCGGTTCGCTTTCAACCGTTCGTGCCGACGATCTCGGCGCTGTGCCCGTCAAGGCGCTCATTGAGCGCAACGGCAAGGTGGATTGGGAAGCCGTCGACGACGTGATCTTCGGCTGCGCCAACCAGGCTGGCGAGGACAATCGCAACGTTGCCCGGATGTCTTCGCTACTGGCTGGCCTGCCCGTCTCCGTACCTGGCACGACGATAAACCGTCTCTGCGGCTCTGGCATGGATGCGGTGATCGCCGCTGCCCGTGCAATCCGTGCCGGCGAGGCCGAGCTGATGGTTGCGGGCGGCGTCGAAAGCATGTCGCGCGCACCCTTCGTCATTCCGAAGGCCGAGACGGCGTTTTCGCGCCACGCCGAGATCTATGACACGACGATCGGCTGGCGCTTCGTCAATCCTCTCATGAAAAAGCAATACGGCGTCGACTCCATGCCGGAAACCGGCGAGAACGTCGCCGAAGACTATAAGGTTTCGCGCGAAGATCAGGATGCCTTCGCTATACGTAGCCAGGCCAAGGCCGCGGCTGCGCAGGAAAACGGCCGCCTGTCGAAGGAAATCACCTCGGTCACCATCCCGCAGCGCAAGGGAGATCCTGTCATCGTCGACAAGGACGAGCATCCGCGTGCGACCACAATGGAAGCGCTCGCCAAGCTTTCCACTCCCTTCAAGAAGGAAGGCGGGACGGTAACGGCCGGCAATGCCTCCGGCGTCAACGACGGCGCCGCCGCCCTGATCATCGCCAGCGAAGCTGCGGTCAGAAAGTATGGACTGACCCCGATCGCCCGCATTCTGGGTGGAGCAGCGGCCGCCGTGCCACCGCGCATCATGGGCATCGGCCCGATTCCGGCGTCGCGCAAGCTGATGTCGCGGCTTGGCATGACGCAAGCCCAGTTTGATGTGATCGAGCTCAACGAAGCCTTCGCATCGCAGGGCCTGGCAGTTCTGCGCGAACTCGCCATAGCCGACGACGACGGCCGGGTGAACCGCAATGGTGGAGCGATCGCGCTTGGCCATCCGCTTGGCATGTCCGGCGCGCGCATCACGGGGACAGCAGCGGTCGAACTGCGCGAAACCGGCGGACGCTACTCGCTCTCGACCATGTGCATCGGAGTCGGGCAGGGGATTGCGATCGCGCTTGAGCGCGTCTGACACGCGCCACAAAAGAAAGCGGCGCGGCAGGACCGTTGCGCCGATTTCCATCTGCGCGGTGTTGCTTAGGGCATCAGCTGGCCGCCGTTGACCTCGATGATCTGGCCGGTGACATAACCGGAAAGTGTTGGAGATGCGAGGAACAGGTAGGCGCCGACGCAATCCTCCGGCGTCCCGACGAAACCCATCGGGATGGACTTGCGCTGCATTTCCATCTGCTCGTCGTTCGTATAGCGCTCATGAAACGGTGTCGCGATGACGCCAGGGGCCACCGCGTTGACGCGAATGCGGTCGGGAACGAACTCCTTGGCATGACCGCGGGTGATGGTCGAAACGAAACCCTTTGATGCCGCATAAAGCACGGCGCCGTTGCCGCCGCCGTTGCGCGCCGCAATCGAAGTCGTGTTGATGATGAACCCACCCTGCTTCTTCAGCCACGGATGGGCCGCGCGTGTGGCGGCGAGCACCGAGCGAGCGTTCAGATCCATGACCTTCATGTAGTGCTCGTCGGTATATTCAGCGGTTGGCTTGCGGCCGAGCATGCCGCCGGCATTGTTTATCAGCCCGTCAAGATGCCCAAAGGTTCTCGCCGTCTCCTCGACGACGCGTTCGCTCTCGCCTTCCCGTGACACGTCGCCATGCACGAGATGCGCCGTACCGCCTGCCGCCCGGATCTCTTCGGCAAGCGCTTCGGCCGGCTCCCGGCTGGCATTGTAGTGAATGCCGAGCTTCATTTCCTGGGCGGCAAAAGCCCGCGCCAAGGCAGCACCGATTCCCGTCGAAGCGCCGGTGATCAACACCGCCTTGCCGGCAAGGTCCGGAATCTTCATGGATGCAAGCAATTGAGCAAGATTTGCCATGGCAGCGACAGCCTCCGCAGTGTGGTGGGACAGATAGGGGCGAGTTGGGAGCTTATCAGCCTCTCTCGACCCGGGGCAATGCAATATCGCTACGTCGCAACATCGAGTTCGGGGTAGTGCCGAAAGATGCCTTCCTCGTTGAAGGCGAGGCGGCGCTCCGAGCGTAGGTAGGCTGAGAGGCTGGGGCGCTTTGAGACAGCGTCGTGCAACGCTGCCAAGGCTGGATAGGCAGTCGCATAAGCCTTCATCGCATTTGGAAAGGCATATCTCAGGCCCTCGATCACCTGAAACAGGGACAGGTCAACGTAGCTAAGCGTGTCGCCAACGATGTGGCTTGGCCCCTTTGGATTCTGTTGCAGCACTTGCTCGAAGTAGCCGAGGAACTTTGGAATGCGCTCGCTGATAAAAGCGGCGGAGCGGGCTTTCGCCTCCTCCTTCTGATCCTCGTAGTAGCGGGACGTCGCGATCGGGTGGTGCGTGTCGTGCACCTCCGCTACCAGATCGGTGATCGTCAGTTGCAGGCCGTTGGCGACGTAGCGGAGCTTTTCGACCTCAGGCGCAAGACCGAGCTTCGGCCCGAGATAGAAGAGGATGTTGGCGACATGAGAGACAATCAGATCGCCATCTTTGAGAAATGGCGGCGCGAATGGAATATGGGGTTCGAGCCTGCTCTGCATCAGCTCCAGCATGACGCCGGTGCCCATCCCACGTCCGGACTGTCTGGCAACGTCGACATAGTCTGCTCGCGCTTCTTCCAGCGCCAGACGCACGAACTCGCCGCGGCCCTGAATGCCATCCCAATAATACAGCTCATATGCCATGAATGCCCTCCTGTGGTTCGCATCATATTGCGATGTGTATGCTGCTCGTTGTGCTTGCTGTGTCGCCGCGGCCTTCTTCGCGAAGGGTCGAGCCCTCACCCACGGGACGCGCCGTGGCGGCGCCTCTGCGCCCTTGTGGGACGCCTCGTGAGGATCCTTCTCCCATAGCACCTACCTCATTGCGGGAGAGTGCTCCGACGAGGCGACCTATTTGCGATAATACTTGCGCGAAGCCGCCATCATCTTTTCCAAGGTGGGGATCAGCGGCACAGCCGAACGTGCATCAGGGAAGAACAGTGCGACCAGATTGTCGATCGCATAAACAAGGATTAGGGCGAGGCTCAGATAGGCGATCGCGGCGATAACGAGAACAGTCATTCTGCCCTCACACTGGCGCAACGAAGGGGTAGCAGGCCGCTACGATCATCAAAACCGCAATAGCATCGAAGCCGCTTCTGTTCATGGCAACGCTCCCCAATGCCGCTATGAACATCCGAGTGGGACTTTGGTTCCATCGCCGATTGCCGCCGCAGCATTTTTACTGCGAGGTAAGAGCTATGCACCGTCATCCGTGTTTTCCCCGAAGCGCCCTTCGCGCACCCTTTGGAAATTAATAAAGCAACAGCAATGCATTCGTGTGACGAAGGGCGTCACAAGGACGCCCTTTGCAACAACCGACGTGAGGGTCACGATGATTTGCCGCTGGCTGTTTTCCTTGGAGCGGCCGCCTTCATCACGCCATTTGCCTTCGCAGGTGCGACCGAGCGCTTGCGCGTCTTCACCTCCTTGCCATCCACAGATGCGGCGGACCCTTCAAGCGCTTCGCGCTCGGCCCGGGCTTGTTCCCAATGTAGGAAATCTCGTCCCGGTGGACGCCCTTCCTCTTCCCAAAGCGCATAGGCACGCTTCTTGATCCACTCTTCGTGAGTCTCTGTCATCGCCGATCTCCAGTCAGATGATGCCCGTGGTCTAACGCGATACTGGCGCAAGAGTTCCAGAGGAAACACGCAGTTTCAAGCAATTTTTGACACACCGCAAAAAAGAAATTCCGCATTGCAGCAATGAACTCTCGCACCGCACAGCAATTTTTCTCCGGGCGAGTGATCTTCAAGCAAGAAAGTCGGGCAACGTCGCGCCCTTGCGTGCACAATTGAACGCCGCAGCTTTGTCGTTATAGTTCAACGCAATGTTTTATCTCATATCGACCTATTGGCCACATATTCTATTCGTTGTTTCGCTCGCCATGGGCGCCGCAGCAGCGATCCACGCAGCCATGACCAAGGAAGAGGTCCGCGCCGCGATCGGCTGGGTCGGCGTCATCATCCTCTCGCCAATCGTTGGGGCCGTGCTTTATGCGATTGCAGGCATCAACCGCATCCGTCGCGCCTCGCTCAGCCTTCGGCGCGATGCGCTGATACCCGAAGCGGACCTTGACGAGCTCGAAAGCTTCGACGCCGACAGCGACATCGTCATCACTGGCTTCGGCCGTCGTTTCGCCGCCCTGCAGACACTCGGCGACCGCGTCGCCCGCAATCCGCTCGCAACCGGCAATACGATCGACATGCTGGAGACGGGCGACGACTGTTACGCCGCGATGAAGACGGCGATCGATGGCGCTGAGCGGAGCGTCTTGCTGGAGACCTACATTTTTGACCGCGACCCGATCGGACTGAGGATCGCCGATTCCCTCATTGCCGCCGTAAAGCGTGGCGTCGAGGTGCGCGTGCTGATCGATGCCGTCGGCGCCCGCTATTCCGTGCCGAGCATTCTCGGTTACCTTGCCGAGGGCGGCGTTACCGTCTCGGTCTTCAATGGAAACGTCATCATCGGGTTGCGCTTGCCATATGCGAACCTGCGCACCCACCGCAAGATCCTCATCGTCGACGGCCGCATTGCGCTGACAGGCGGCATGAACATCCGGGCCGGATTCACCCGCGAGATGGCGGGAGACAACTTCGCCCGCGACACGCATTTCAGCGTCACCGGGCCGGTTGTCGCCGATCTCTTCAACGTCGCGGCTGAGGACTGGGGCTTTGCCACGGGCGAAAACCTGCAAGGAGAGGCGTGGCGTACCGCGATACCCGAGCGGCAGCCGGGGGATCCCGTCTTCATGCGTGTCGTGGCATCGGGGCCTGACAGAAGTATGGAGACAAACCACAAGATGCTGATGGGGGCCTTCTCCATTGCGCGCAAATCGATCCGGATCATGTCGCCCTATTTCCTGCCGGACCGCGAGCTCATCAGTGCACTGGCGACGGCGGCAAGACGCGGCGTGGAGGTCGATATCGTCGTTCCGGCTGTCAATAATCTCGTCCTCGTCGACCGCGCCATGACCGCGCAATTCGACCAGGTCCTCACCAACTACTGCCGCATCTGGCGCTCCAGCGGTGCTTTCAGCCACTCCAAGCTGCTGTCGATCGACGGCGTCTGGTCCTACGTCGGATCGTCCAACCTCGACCCGAGATCGCTTCGGCTGAATTTCGAGATCGACCTGGAAGTGCTGAATGAAGGTTTTGCCAGCGAGATAGACGACCATATCGATGAGGCCATCAAGTCGGCTTCGCCGGTCACGCTCCAGGGCTTGCGCGCGCGCCCCTTGGCCGTCCGGCTGCTCGAGAAGGTCCTGTGGCTCGGATCGCCTTACTTGTAGGAGATTTCTTCGGCCTAAAGGCGTGGCAAGTTTGAATACCCGGCCTATACTCCGAACAGAACCTCTTCGACCAACGGAACGCCAGCAAACTCCGATGCATGCCAAAAAGCACAGCCTGCCCGCCAACATCCTTGCGTCGATCCGCAGTCGAAGAAAGCAGCTGGATGCGGCACATTCGGAGCAAAAGCCGCGATCAGATGGCACTCTGATCGCCTCATACAACGTCCACAAATGCGTCGGCAACGACCGGCGCTTCGACCCGGAGCGAACCAGTCGCGTGATTCATGAAATCGGCGCTGACGTCATCGCGCTGCAGGAGGCCGACACCCGCTTTGGCGAGCGCACCGGCATCCTCGACCTTGGTCGGCTGGAGCGGGAAACCGGACTGATCCCGGTACCTGTGAACGGCATGGCCAAGGCTCATGGCTGGCATGGCAATGTCGTGCTCTTTAGGAGAGGCTTGGTGCGTGACGTGCACCAAATCAATCTTCCCGGGCTCGAGCCCCGCGGTGCGCTTGTCGCCGAACTCGATCTGGAACGCGGCGGGGCCCTGCGCATCATCGCTGCCCATTTCGGCCTGCTTCGCCACTCGCGCGCGCAGCAGGCCAAAATGTTGGTCGAGCTGATGGCAGACAAGAGCGAGGTCCCGACCATCCTGCTCGGCGATCTCAATGAATGGCGGCTCGGCGACCGCTCGTCGCTGCACAGCTTCCAATCCGTTTTCGGCCCCCAGCCGGTGGCAGTGCCGAGCTTTCCCGCACGACTTCCCGTCCTCGCTCTTGATCGCATCATGGCAAACCGCAAGGGCGTCGTGACAGCCGTCGAGGCCCACGACACGCCGCTTGCCCGCGTCGCGTCGGATCACTTGCCAGTCAAAGCAGTGGTCAATCTCAAGCGGGTGGAGAAGCTGAACACGAAAAGCTAGCCTCTCGAGCTCATGTGAGGGCCGCCTTTCCTGTCGCGGGCACCTGCACGTCGCGCACGACAAGGCATCGTCACGGTCACGAAGCCTTGACACGGCTTGCGGACATGGCAGGTTCAGCTCGCGTCGACAGATATCTTGGATTGGGAGGTTTCGTGGTGCTTGGGGCCGGAGCTTTGCGACAGATGGCCGTGTTGCGCGGGTTTGCATGGTTGATTGGCGGCTTGATGACAAGGTGGACTATCGCGTGGTTGGCCGCCGGCATCGCTATGGCGCCTTTGGCGCTACACGCCCGGGCAGGCGATACTATGCCCCAGACACAAGCCTCAAAGGAACAGGTCCGCAAACTCGTCGCAACGCTGGAGCAGTACTACGCAAAAGCCGACAGCCTGCGCGACCGGCGCGACGCCTTCGAGGCCCTGATGGCATCGACACCCGAGCCGACGCGCGTCCAAATCAGGCAGGTCGACGCCGGCGGCGTCGACGCGCAGCTCATCTGGCCGGCAAGACTGCACCATCCCCTTGGCCGCCGGGCTATCCTCTATATTCATGGCGGCAGCTTCTACAGCGGTTCGCTGCGGACGCATCGAGCCCTGGCCGGCTCGCTGGCCAAGGCGGCATCGGCCGACGTCCTCCTCATCGACTACAGGCTCGCACCGGACTACCCGTATCCGGCTCAGGTCGACGATGCGCTGACAGCATATCGGTGGCTGCTCGATTCCGGCTATGAGAGCAACAACATCGTCCTTGCCGGCGAATCCGTCGGCGGGAATCTGGCGATCGAAGCGACGCTGCGGCAGATGCGGGTGAAAGGACCACTGCCTGCAGCCGTCGTCGCAATGAGCCCGATCACCGATCTGGCTGCCACAGGCGCTTCTTTGACGACGAACGCCAGTACCGATCCGCTGATCGACTCCGCCGAACTCGATCTGATGCGCAAAGCCTATCTGGGAACGCGCTCGCCGGCCGATCCCATGGTGTCACCTCTCTATGCCGACCTGACCGGATTTCCCCCGCTGCTGATGCAGGTCGGTGCGGGCGAAGCGCTTCTCGACGACACCCTGCGGCTGGCCGACAAGGCCCGAAAGGCCGGCGTTGATGTCCAGACGGAGATTTGGGCAGGCATGGTCCATCAGTGGCAGCTCTTCCCGTTCTGGCTCGATGATGCAAGGCAGTCGAACCAGCACGTTGCGGAGTACGCGATCAAACATTTCGCCGACAAACCGCAGCAGTGACTTCCAACCGTCAGCGGGGAAAATGCAACCGCGTCCAACGTTGTCATATTGCGTTGACGTAAATACAGGAATTCGACAGCGAAATCCCTCGTCGCCGAGCGGGTATGCACTGTGCCAAGGCAGAAGCGATCCGGATCCGTTAGGGCTTCGGCATCGACGAAAATGCTTCTCCGTCGCCCCCCTCCATCGGCTGGGCGCGCTCGCTCCGAAACAACCGCGACACGAAAGCCGGCTGAAAGCGCGCGCCAAGCCACGAGCACGGTGAGCCGCCTCTGGCAACATGGCCTCTTGTCGGACCGCTCGCAACGTCATGGAATTGCGCTTGGCTGATGCGCCAATGTGTCCGGGCTCCCTGCTCGTCCCAATGAACGACGGAAAGCTACCACACGAGACGGATCCGTCGCTCCACGTCACAAACGATAGGGCCGTTTGGTTTTATCGTTGACGCCATTTCGTGTCATCTCATATCATAGGCTAAGACAAAAGGATCGTCCGATGCCATCCAGAATGAATGATGCAGTTAAGCGCTTTTTTGCTAAATTTGACGACGTGCCGCTTGATGTCCTTGCCGATCGAATGGGTATTTCTACGCGGACCTTGAAAAGGCTGCGCGAAGGAGACAACCAACCGAGCGACGATACCGTTGTCAAAATGACCGAACTGATGAAGTCGGCGAACGACGAGGCTCTCGGAACACCTGCCGAACGTGTCGCACGTGCTGAAGCGTTGAGGGCTGCTCATGAAAAGCAGCAGCGCGAGATTCGGCTCGCTGAATATAGCCGAGAAGCGTCGATGAGGATCGAGTGCAGAAGAAATTGTCCTCGAGAGTGAACTTGCCGACGATGATGTTGTTATGAGCGCGCCATGCAAAATCACCGTTTGCGTCGAGCTCCATGAAGAAGCGGACACCATCGTGCTGATGCCCAATCCAGGTCTTGTGAATCGCCAGGGCCCGGATCGAATGGGCATCCAGGCGGTCTTCTGCCCGTCCACGAAAATCGTGGCTCCATTCCGGGAACGTGGCGGAGCGCAGAGCGTCCAGCCGGTGGTCGAGGTCCTGTTGCCGACGATGGTGGGAATACACCACTCGCAGGCTGGCGAGGCTCTGGCCAGGCGACTTCTCGAGGATCGCTTCGACCGCTTTGTGCGCTTCTGCCACGCGTCCCAGTCGCGCGTTTGCCATGGCAAGGGTCTCAAGGCCGAGATCGCTCGGCTCCTCCGGTTGGACTGTCTGTAGTGCCCCGATCGCCTCCTCATACCTATGGTTCATGTAAAGCACGAGACCATAGTAGTCGTAGACCTGGACTCGTGGCTTGGGGTCCAGTTGCAGGACACGTTCCATGGCCGCCAGTGCTTCTGGGTTCTGCCCCGCATATGTCAGAACAATCGCGAGGTTGAGTTCCGACTCAGCTCCATTCGGATCGAGAGCCACGGCCTTTTTGACCGACGCGATCGCCTCATCGATTTCGCCGTCAAGCATTTGCAGGATACCGAGTACGGCATAGGCTCGCGGAGACTGCGGATCCAGTTCTAGACCTCGCCCCGCCGCTTCGTAGGCGCGCTGCCGGGCGACCGCACTCAACATCAGTGCCTGGTAGTCGAAGCCAAGCACGTCGACGATGGCTCGAGCATAGCCTGTGTGGGCGTCAGCGAATTCCGGGTCGAGCTTGATTGCCTTCTCATAGAGGGAGAGAGCCTCTCCGAGAGATGTATAGTCTATCGAATACACCTTCTGCTCAGCTCGAGTGTAGAAGTCATAGGCTTCGAGATTGCGGGTCGGCAGGCGGGCAATCTGGGTACGCTCTCCTTCAGACAGGCGCACTGCGAGCGCGCGAACAATGCGCTCGATAACTTCGTCCTGCAGCGCAAAGATATCGGTGTAGTCGCGGTCATACCGTTCGGCCCAGACGTTTCTTCCGGTATCCCCATCGATGAGCTGGACATTGATGCGAACCGCCTCTCCCTTACGCCGCACGCTGCCCTGCAGGACATAGCGGACGTTCAATTGCTCGGCGACCTGCCGGACGTTCATGGATGTGTCCTTGAACGAAAAGGCCGAATTGCGGGCGATAACAAGTAGGCCGGAAATCTTCGACAGATCAGTAATGAGATCGTTCGTAAGCCCCTCCGCAAAATAGTCCTGTGCGGCATCATCGCTGATATCGCCGAACGGCAGGACCGCGATCGATGGCCGTTGCGGCGCAATGGGCCATGGCCATGCGAAGATGATTGCGGCGGTCGCGATCAGCAGCATCGCGAGCGTTGCCACGATAATACCCCGCCTTCCGGTCCGGCGGGATAAGGCGATGACCTTGCCTGCCTTGGAAGGGTCGAGCAGAACGCGGTAGACGCGAACCGGATCGGCAATGTCTTTCAAGTGCTGCTCGCCGAGAGCCAAAAAGCCGACATCGGCCTTATGCACGACTTGGTCGAACGCCGTGCCGGATATGCGGATGCCGCCAGGCTCAGCCAGCCCCTGCAGTCGGGCGGCAATGTTGACGCCGTCACCGTAGATGTCGTCGCCTTCGACGATGACGTCGCCGAGGTTGATGCCGATGCGGAACAGAATTCTGTCTGCTTCGGAGACGCCCTGGTCGTGGTTGGCCATCTTTCGCTGGATCGCTACAGCGCACTGGACCGCGTCTACAACGCTCGCGAACTCAACCAGCGCGCCGTCGCCCATGAGCTTGACGATGCGACCATGAAACTCGTCGATGGCGGGATCGACCAAGTCTCGGCGGCAGACCTTCAGCCGCTGCAGCGTGCCGCCCTCATCCTCTCCCATGAGGCGGCTATAGCCGACCACATCTGCAGCAAGTATCGCTGTGAGCCGCCGGTCCATATCTCTGCCCACCTTTCGATGTCATAAGCGACCGCCCCGTGCATCCTACCACGTCGAAGGGCCGCCGGCAGCGCGGCCCCTCATGTGGCGCTACATTGAGTTTTCGTGGTGCCCACATCTCGCGCTGGCTTTTCACCATGCCGATACAGCTTTGACCGCAACTGAGGCCGCGTCACGCAATGTCCCCGGCGCGAACGTCTCATAGCACTAAACTCGTTGCCTGCTGGTCAAGGAGATCGCGGATGCTGCCGCGATCTCTTCAATTCGAACAGGTTAAAGCGGGCCTTTTTTTAACCTTCGCCCAACGCAAGGTCGCGGCGCATCCAGTCGGACAGCGTGGCGACACTGTTAGGTGCACGGTGATGTCTCCAAGCTGCGACAAGAAGCGCGAAGGCGGTCGCGCCAACACCAAAACGAGCACAGAGTTCTTCAATGGTGGCTGCCAGATTGTCGGCAGCGGCTGTTTGTTTTTCCATGAGTGTTCTCGGCATGGGCGCCGAGCCTTCTAATAGCAAGTTGCCAGGCCGTGGCGTACGCTTGAGCGCACGAACGGGCAGCGTGTCAAAACGCCGAGCTGTGGCAGGTTGCTGCTTGAGAAGATCTCGGATGCGGAGTGGAATGCGCTACAGGAACCTTAGGCCAAAGTGGCGTGCGAGATGAAAATGACCGTCATTACACGCCTCCTTCGATTGTTGCTGTGGACCGGCGCAACTTATCCGACTCTGTTTGGCTCTGCAAGGGTTGTCCACCTCGACATCGCCGAGGTGAGCATCACGAGAACATTCGCGTGGCGGGCGGCAGGGTGCCAGCTGCCGCTACCTCTCCACTTTCCACTTAGTGGCTGGGTCACTGCCGGTGCTACCCGCATTCGCGAGCCCTAGTTGATTCGATTTGAGCCGGCAGCTCGCGCGAACTTTGCCAATCTCAGACCGCGAAACCGAGAACCCCATTCGCGCCGCGCCGCCAGCCGGCGACCTTCGTAGGAATTGAGAATTAAGGTGCCCGAGCGCCCTGGTCGTTATTCAAAAAGCTTGGTGACCTCGACGGCGGCAGGCCGCTCATCAACGATCTTTGATCTTGCGCAAAGACGAGCGATGGGTCGGTGCTACGTTGTGAAAGGTCGGGCCCAACCCGTTCCCGAATGGACAAGAATGCTTGGTCCGCCCCCAGGAAAGGCGGGCCAACATCAAGGAGAGGAGTACCGAGCATGTCGTTCAGATTCTCACCGCATTTCTTAAATCTTCCGGTGACGGAGGAGTCGTGCTTTCGTGACGGCCTGGAAGCTCGGGGGTATCCAACCTACATTAGACTTGCCGCAGTCCCGCATGTGAGACCGCTACAGTACAGGTTGATGGAGCATGCTTTGAAGATCGAGGCGGATTCAAACGGCGATTTTATTCTGGACGCGGAAGCGCTCGCTTCCCGATTTGGAATCTCGCCTGACGCCATGCGGCATCATCTGAAACGTGGAGCGGTCGTCAGCGTTGTCGAAAAGGGCAGCGGTTTGGACGATGGCAAATCCCGCCTTTCAGTTCGGTTGGGAAATCGAACGTGGCGGGCCGTTGTTGGCCCAGATTTACGGGTTCTCGGTGAGGAGCAGCTTTGGGCCTCGAAAAAGCATGTTCGTTCAAGATGCTAGCGGACTGGATCAACCTCTAGCGCGACACGACCCGCGAGATCGTCAGCCGTCAGCCCGCGAGTTTGACTAAGCGGTATTCGGTAATGCCGCCAGCGGCAGCGATCGGGCCCGTTGAAGTCATTGCGCCTTCGGTGGAGCCCACAACAGCATCAACAAGCGCAGAATACACGGGCGCGCAGGCCCTGCTTGGCCAAACGCTCAGCCGTCCAGCCAGGCTGCGAGGCCATCCAGCGTCTGCAGCCCGTATTCGACCGCGCCAAAGCCGATGACGATTTGACGCCGCTCGGGGCTGGGGTGGAGCTGGCGCATGGTCAGCACCGTCTTGCCGTCGGCTTGTTCATCAAAGGTCACCGTGGTGCGGAAACGGTCGGGGTCGTTGGGATCGGGCGTGCCATAGTCCATCACGATCCGCTCGTTCGGCACGATCTCCAGAAAGCGCATGAGGTTCGGGAAGCGCTGCTCCTGGCCCTCGAACACGCCCACCATGTCGAACCGCCAGACCCCACCCTCGCGGATATCGGCTTCGTGGTTCTCGATGCTGAGGCCGGCCGGGCCGTACCATTCGGCCAGCGCCTTGGGATCCATCCAGGCGGCAAAGACCTTGTCGCGTGGGTGGTTCAGCAGCTTCACCAGCACGATCTCGCGATCGAGCGACCAGGTTTCAAACAGATTTGCCATGTCCTTCATCATCCTCTTCAGTCTTGTCCAAGTAGACTTCCAGCCGATCCAACCGCTCGGCCCAGCGCCGGCGCTCCGCTTCCATCCAGTCCGCCGCCTCGTCGAAGCGCGCCTGCACCAGCCGGCACCAGCGACTGCGCCCGCGCTTCTCGCTGGCGATCAGCCCGCAATCTTCCAGCACCTTGGGCGAAGGAGGGCAGCGCCATGTCGAAAGGCTCGGCCAGGGCGCTGACCGGCAACTCGCCCTCGACCAGCCGCGACACCACAGCGCGGCGGGTCGGGTCGCTGAGAGCGTGAAAGGCGAGGTCGAGGGGAGTCGAATGGTAAGGCATATACCTTAGTAAATTGGATTGGGGGTGCCGGTCAAGGATAAAAAGGCACTTGCCTTAGTGTCCAGCCCTGAATGTGGGGGCGTCGCGGAGATAGTTGCGCTTCGTTTCGCGTGAGAAACGCCGCATGTTCATGTCATCGATCAACCGCTGGCGTAGCGGGCTGACGCGCGTGTCGAGATGGGGGTGCTGCATGGTCAGGCTCCTTTTTGAAGAAGCTCGTCATGCTCCGCCCTTGCCGGACGACGTTCAATCCAGGCGCAACCTCCAGCCTGTGCCCTCTACCTCAACCGCAGACGCCCTCCCCGCGCAGCGGGTTCGTTCACCGGCGCAGAGCAGCCGACCAGCCCTTAAGTGGTGGCATCTGCTACCGGACAGCTCGAGGCTCACGCCTAATGGGGTCCCTGCGTCGAAAGCTCGACCCTCCGGAGTCGGAAGAAGTACCTGCGGGCGTCGCCTTCCACGCACATCATCCCGGCAACTTCCTCATCAGCGATCAGTCGGAGGTAGTCGACGATCGGTTGCCTGTCGTAGACCATCGCTGCCGTCTCGACGCCGTCCAGCGTCCGGAGTTCCAAGGACGCCGTGGTGCCTCGAGCGCGGAACGCCCTGTGCAGATACGAGAACCAGTTGCGAGCGATGAACGTGCGCCCTAACGAGGAGAACCTGATCGCCTGCCTGATCGGGAAGAAAGCTGGCTCGATCGCAATCGGGTGGCCGCCCGTCCACTGGAAGAGCAGGGCGTCGGCCCGCAGGTCAGGACGGATACGCTTGCCGAACCAGTCCAGGTTTTCGAGCACGCCATCAAGAGGATGTCCAGACGGTATGCCGACGTCGCGCCATAGACCGATCATGTCGTCCAACGGGACAGGCTCCAGCGACCGGAACCACATCGTTCTTGCTTTCTGCAGATCCGTTGACACCGTATGTCTCCTTCAGCGACCGGCTCGTCTGCGAACGAAATTTGCGAGGAGGAGGGAAGTTCCTGAACAATGGAGCCGGCACCCGTGGGTCTGACCCCCATAATCAGTTTCCACCGGGGATTTATCTCTGCACGACAGAGACAGAGATTAAACCCCTGGAAGGTTAGCCATAGATGTGCGTGTACTCGCCTTCTCGGAAGTCCTCGAACCGTTGGGACCACCGTTTACCCGGCCAGACATAATCCACTCGCCCTTCCACAGGTCGGTAAACGGCCGTGTAGAGAGTTGGGTGCGAACCACGCCTGGAGTAAAGTGGAGGCAGAAGGAATAGGTCGGTCAGCCGCGAAAGCGACGTGGAGGGGTCTTCCAACGCTTGCTGAGCTATGAGCTGGCGCGCCATTGAGGACGATGAGGGTCTAGCGGTTCGCTGGTGGTTCGTGCACGCTTTCAGGCGCGAAATGATCAGCCGCTGGCGAGGGCCGAGGAATAGGGTGGCGTAGCGGCCTGAGCGGTCGAGGACGGTCACGTTCTGCGAAAGCGCCACGGGTATTCGGCACAGCGCCTCCACTGCCTGGTTCACTTGATGACAAGTCTCCAGGATGTAGCGGATCATGAGGATTATCGAGAAACCGACGCCCTGAGTGCGGCTTCCGCCGAGAGTCACACTGGCGACCAGCCCCTCCTCGGTCATCCCGTCGACACAACCTCCCCATGGTCGCTGCGCCTTGGAGATTACCCTCAATCTCGACCATGCGGTCATCTCAAAGCGATCCGAAACGATGTCGGGCGGATAGTCGAAGTTGCGGACCAGTGCCGGTCCTTCCTTGCCCAGCCAGACAGCCTGACTGCAGCCGTAGCGTTCCGGCGCGGGCCGGTAATGGCTCAGCATCCGATGCGCCACCTCATCATCTCCAACGAGGGCGCATGCGTGCTCATAGTAAGGCACTAACTCGGGCATGTACTGCAGCAAGGCAGCGCGGCAGTCTTTGGCGGTTGGGGTCGGTGACGCAGCTTGGCCGAAATACCATCTCTCAGCCTCCGCTCGCCCAGCGATAAATCGGGATAGCCAAGCTTCCCCAGGCCGATCTTCCCGCGCGGTGACGAATGTCTTGTCCATAGCGACAGGAGTATAAGAACTGAACCGTTCGAGTGGCAAGGCGAGCCTTGTTGCCTGATGCACCTTTTGCGGCCACTCGCATGGCATGCGAAATTCCAGCCATGCAGCAGCCCGTCAGCAAGCCGGGGAGCTTGCCGTTTGAGATTGAGCTACGGAGGAACCGATGCCCAAAGTTGAAATCGACGCAGTTCCGCAGATCAAGGGGGCTGGCTATCCACCGCCGTTCAGAACCCCTTGCGCTGATCGCATCCGACGCAGGCTCGGAGATGCAGGGAACCTCACCGACTTTGGCGTCAACCTCATGCGGCTGCCGCCTGGCAATTGGTCGAGCCAGCGTCACTGGCATTCTCACGAAGATGAATTCGTCTTCATGTTGGCGGGTGAAGTTGTGCTGATTGAGGATCAGGGCGAAACTGTTCTGCACGCAGGGGATTGCGCCGCATTTCCAAAGAACACCGGCAATGGTCATCACATGGTCAATCGGTCCGCTTCCACAGCGGTGTACATTGAGGTTGGGTCCCGCTGGCCCGAAGACATCACCACCTGCTCAGACATTGATATGAAAAGCACAAACGCTGACGGACACTTCGTCCACAAAGACGGCGCTCCCTATTAGCCAAGCTCGCAGGTGGTTGACGGACGGAGACGTTCGTCGGTGACTCAATGCCTCGGGCCACGCGTCAGGACCAATAGCAACTTCGGCGGCGGGCAAAGGGAAATACGAAGCGTCCAAGGATAGGCCATGCGCGATCGTCCTTGCGGCGGGCGTGAAAGACATGACGGCGATTCGAGTGGTTGTCGTACCCATTGCTCACTCCGAACCCGACCCCAACGATAATTCGGCATCGCTTGAGGGCCGCGGGCCGCATTGGTTGCGGCTTCCCCAACTGAACCGCTTTGTCTGGCCTGACTTGCGTCCAGAAAGAAGAAGCTCTCTTTCACGCCGCGAGATCAGTAGCCTTTGCGGTCGGGCTCGACTTTGTGGCACTTGATAATCATTCAAAACCTTGCCCTCGAACGACCCACCTAACCCTTCAACCTCGCTTCGACTCGAGCACCGCACTCGACAGTCCGCTTCTCGTTCCGACCTCGTAGGCAGATATTTGCTCGTCGAAACCCTTGAGTTGCCGCGTACCGAGAGCAACCATTGAAATTTTGCCACGCACGGATTGCGCCACGGCATGGTCGACGAGGATCTGCAGATCATCGGCGGATGAACACAATCGCGATGCTAGGTTCACGACATGGCCGATCGCAGTGTAGTCAACGCGCTCTTCATAACCAATTCGGCCGACCGTCGCCCATCCCATCGCCAGTCCTATGCCGAAACCGATCGCATGGCCGCGCAGTCGCCACTCAGCAATCAGGCACTGAATGTCATTCTGCATGTCGATCGCCATCTCAACGGCGCGAAGCGCCGGGTCCGCGCACGCTACCGGGGCGTTGACGAGCACCATCAGACCATCAGCCGCGAAGTTGGTCAGCGTGGCCTCGTAGCGTGTGATGATGGCGCCGAGCGCCTCATAGTACTCGCGCAAGACCTGCATGATCTCCTCGGGTTCAGCGTGCGCCGAAAACGCGGTGAACCCGCGTAAATCGCAAAAGACAGCGACGACTTCCGCGCGTTGGCCGGATAGCACGCTCTCGTCGCCGGACTTTTCCACGAGTTCCGCGACCTGAGGTGCGAGAAAACGCTTCAGCCGCGCGATTCGCTCCGAACGATCCCGAGATATGGCGAGTTCTTGCGCCATCTCATTAAACCGGTCGGCCAGCCGTTCAAGTTCGTCTCCAGTGTCGATGTCGATCCGGTGATCGAACTGTCCGGCTCCGATTTTTTCGGTGCCCTCTTCCAGTAGGCGGATGGGCCCGGTCATCCGAGTGGCAAGCCAGTAGGCAAGCGCCGATGCGAAGACGGTGGCGGCGAGCAGCAGGCCACCCGTGCGCCACAACGAGGCATACAGCGGTGCAAAAGCCTCTGCCTGTGCCTGTTCCGCAAACACCGTCCACCCGACATCCGGGATTGGTGTCATGGCGGTCACGATTGGTTCATTTTCAGCGTTGCGGGCCGTGGTCGCCCGTCCGCCTGCGGCGATCTCGTCCCGCAATCTGGTGAGGGCGGCCGCGGTGTTGTCGTCAGTACCTTGCAACACCTTGCTAATGTCGGGGTGGGCGATGAGCCGGCCGGCCCGATCGAGAACGAACGCCCGACCACTTCTACCGACGCGAATTTCCGAAACGACTGTCCAGACAAGCTTCAGGTTGATCTCCGCCACGACGGTGCCACCTGCCTTGCGGTTTCCGGCCATGGCCATGGTCATGAACGGCTCGGAGCCATCGCGAAAGGTGACTGGCCCATACCAAATGCCATTCGAGCGAACTCCGACGACAGCAGGATCGCCAGAGCGATCCGATCCGCCTTCCATTCTGTTCAAGTCAATGCGGGAGACATGCAGCCGTTCGACGCCGACATCGTCAACAAGGGTGACGCTGATGATCGCTGGGACTCGTCGCATCACTCGCAGTGCATCGAGTCGATGCTGTCCCTCATCCTGGGTCCAGGAATGTTCGATCGTCCAACCCAGTTGATCCTTGATGCCATCGAGAAAGCTCTGGATTTTACCGGCCGCTGATGTGGCCTCCACCCGCAGCAAAGCACTGAGCATGGCACGCTGGTCGCGATAGCTGAACCAGGCGTCGCCGATGCCGCTGACAGCCACCGGGACAATGACCGCAGCGAAAAAGGCGAGGAAGTACTTCCGGAACAGCGATCGGCGCATCGGGAGGGCTTGGAGCTGGACCGAACGCCGCACACCATCCTCACTCGACGACTTCATCAGCCATCAACAAAAGGGTCTGCGGTAGCTCGATTCCGAGGGCTTTGGCCGTTTTCAGATTGACCGACAGGTTGAATTTCGTCGGCTGCTCGATCGGCAATTCCCCTGGCTTGGTGCCTTTCAAAATGCGATCGACATAAAAGGCGAGCCGGTGTTGCATCTTGCCGTAGTCCGCCGAATAGGCCATCAGGCAGCCGTCTGCGACGTACCACGAACCCCAGGCCATCGTCGGCAGGCGATGTCCGATCGCCAAGGTGGCAATGCGCGAAGACTGGTCGGCCAGCATCATGTCGGGCAGCACGAAAAGAGCCTGCGCGCCCGCCGCGTCCATGCGCTCGACTGCGGCATCGAGTTCTTCCGGCTCGCCGACGTGCTGGATGCTCACCGCGATGCCGAGCCGATTTGCCGCATCCTTGGTGTCCCTTTCGAAATTTAGATGGGAGACCACCGGGTTTGCCAGCACGCCGACTGTGGCCAGTTCTGGCATTGCTTCCATCAAAAGCTCCAGACGTTTGGCGGCGAGTTCGCTAGCGTAGTAGCTGATGCCGGTGAAATTGCCGCCCGGTTTTGCAAGGCTATGAACGAACCCCGTCGCCACCGGATTACCGCTTACGATCGACACGATCGGAATTGTATTGGTCGCCTCGTGGGCAGCCTGTCCGGCTGGATGCGACATCGTGACGATGACGTCGACAGGGAGCTGCACCAGTTCTGTCGCCGCCGCCGGCAAGCCATTGTTGTGCTTGCCTGCACTTCGGCACTCGAAGCTGACGGTTTCGTTGAGCTTGTACCCGAGTTCGCCAAGCCCGCTAATGAATGATCCAAACTCACCGGACCCAGCCAAATAGCCCGCCATGTTGCAGGGCCACCAGGCGAGAAGGCCGATTCGCGGCGTCTTTGCCGACGCCTGCTGGGCGGCGGCGATGGCAGGGAAGCTCATCGCAACAGCAACTGCAAGGTACAGGTAGTGGCGTCGTTTCGGTTTCATCCGAGCACCCCTCGCCGACCCACGGCACATGGCGGATGCATGGTGAGATCAAGCTAATTGCTGCAAGCTCATATTTCGACGCGCCCCTTCTGCGAAGGCGTGGCCGACGAACAAGCCAAATCGTCAGGGCACGAAAGTATAGTCGATATTGCCGCGGATTGGTAGCGCAGGCGGCACATGGAGCCCTGTCCAAGCAATGTCTCAGGGTCGCGAAAAGCGATTGAGGCGGCCGCGAACGTCCCGAGTTGGGCCAGCAAAAATGGAACAATGACCTTTAACTGCCTGAACAGGGGCTGCGAGCCGTTAACTCGCGACGCTCGGCCTTTCACACAACGTTATGTCGCGGGCGTTCCGGATGCGAGATGCAGTCCGTCAGTAGGGGGCACGGTGCGTAGACTTTCGCGGGGAGCGAGCAATTGGCCATTCTGAGAGTGATCGAAATCGCAAGGCTGTCTTGGAGACCGGCAGCGTCGCGAAGAAAGGTCTCCGCGGCTCTACCAAAACGCTCCCCGCGTGCTCAAGGAACGAACGACCCGTCGAGTTCAGGACAATCAATCGACCCCACGCGATCCGTTGAAGCTTCCAGGGTGACAGCCGGCCGCTCTAGCTCATCGGATCAGCCCGCAGCCTTGGCGGGCGACCGCAGGAAGGCTCTCCGATCCAATTCGGTGGTCCTGAGCGAGCTTCTAAGCCGCAGGAGATCTTTGCGTGCGATCAATCCGAGCAGCTTTCGGGTTTGTGGATCTACGACAGGAATGCGGCCGGCGTCTGTGGAAATCATGAGATCGGCTATGAAGCCGACCGTGTCTTCCGGATGCCCAACGGGAATCGAGGCGTCCGAAATCCGGTCACCAAGGCTTTGATCCGACAGCTCGGTATCGTTCTGCCAAAGCAACGCGTCGCCGCGGGTCACGAATCCGGCGAGGGTCCCATCTTCGTATGTCACCGGATAATAGCGATGCGTCTCCCGGGGGCCGGCAAAAAACTCGCAGGCATCCGCCGCTGTCATTGAAGCTGGCAGGGTATCGACCTCGGAAATCATGATGTCGCGGGCGCGTGTCAGCTCAAAAGGGTCGATGCCGTATTCGCGGGTAATATGCTGGCCACGCCGGGCAATCTTCTCGGTCAGTATGGACCGACGAAGAAGCAGCACGGTGACTGCATAGGCGGCGACCGTGGCAACGAGTAACGGAACGAGCGTGCTTCCATCGCCAGTGATTTCGAAGGCGAAGAAGGTCCCCGTCAGAGGCGCGCGCATGGTACCACCCATCATGGCCGCCATCCCAAGCAGGGCCCAGAAGCCGGGCTCGCCGGGAAAGACTATGCCCATCAGCCACCCAAGCGCGCCTCCCAGGATGAGGAGTGGAGCGAGCACACCACCTGACGTGCCTGACGACAGCGCCACGAGCCAAATTACGGTTTTGACGACAAGAATGAGGACCACAGCTTTTGCAACAATATGGCCGCTCAGCAGGTCGGCAATGATGTCATAGCCCACCCCGAGTGCACGGGGTTCGACCAAGCCGCCTAGCCCGATCACAACGCCGCCTAGGGCGGGCCACCACATCCAATGAATCGGAAGGCTCTCGAAGGCGTCCTCGCTTCTATAGAGAAGCGTGGTCAGCAGACCGGACTGAAGTCCGGAGGCGATCCCCATGACCACACAAAGCAGGATTCCCCACCATGGCAGGCTGACTTGGAAGTGCGTAGGGAAGAGCGGACCGCTGCCGAAGAGAAGGGGCCGCCAGCAAACCGACACCGCCGCTGCAACGGCCACGGGAATGAAACTGCGCGGTTTCCATTCGAAGAGTAGAAGTTCGACCGCCAGCATCACCGCCGCGATCGGCGAACCGAAAATCGCAGTCATGCCTGCCGCAGCGCCGGCGACAAGCAGTGTCTTACGCTCGGCGGCGCTCATGTGAAAGAACTGGGCAAACAGAGATCCGATCGCGCCGCCGGTCATGATGATTGGACCTTCGGCGCCAAATGGCCCTCCGGTTCCGATCGAGATTGCCGAGGAGAGCGGCTTGAGAAGGGCCACCTTCGGGGACATCCGGCTTCCGCCTATGAGGATAGCCTCGATGGCTTCGGGAATCCCGTGGCCGCGGATTTTCTCGGATCCGAACCGCGCCATCAAACCGATAACCAAACCACCGATGACCGGGGTGACCACCATCCAAGCAGATCGCGGCGCATCCGCCAGCGATGATGGAACGATGCTGACGTGTCCGAACCAAACGATGTTGGTGACGACGGATATGAGACTGACAAGTACCCAGGCCGCCAGCGCGCCGCCGGAACCAACAACGATTGCCATGCCGATCAGGAGCAGAACTCGTTTGTCGGTCGTAAAGTCGCCCGCTTCACGACGTGCGAGGCCACCGATGAAGTCGTGTTGGGGGTATTTTTTCTCGGGAATAGGTCTGGCCAAGCTTTTTCTCCGGCGGGCGGTCGATTTTTCAAACAGCTTACTATATCGTGATACGATATAAATCAATCCACTTCTGGGAGTCGAAATGACACGACACATCGACCAACTCTCTCCTTGGGACTACGAAGCGCTGGCCGATCTCCGATACGAGCTGAGGCGGTTCACGGATTTCAGCACTGGAGAAGTCCAACGGCTTGGAATGACACCCTGAACAGCATCAAGCTCTTCTGGCAATCAAGGGTATTTCCAAAGGAAAGCGAATGACGATTGGAATGCTGGCCGATCGTCTGTTGATCGCCCCGCATTCGGCGAGGGCCCTCGTCAACAGCTTGAGGAGATGCAGTTGCTGGCACGCACAGCAACCAAAGCGGATTGGCGACCGCAATACTTGGCATTAACTCCTGCAGCCGAGCGGATCCTGGAACAGTTGAGCGGAGCGCACCTTCATGAGATACGTGAAATGGCTCCTGAGCTAATGCATGCCCTTCGCGTTCTGCAGGACGACGAAGGCTAGAGCAGATTGCATGGATGTCGTAGGTTGCAGATTCATAAACCCACTGGAGGCACTGTGGCAACGACGAGAGATTCCTTGAGCGACAGTGACTACGAGACACTTGCCAATTTGCGATACGCATTGCGACGGTTCATGGATTTCAGCACCTCAGCCGCGTATGAGGAGGGCCTGCCGACACAACAGCACCAGGCGCTACTCGCCGTGAAAGGTCATGCCGGCCCGGAACGAATGAGTGTCGGGATGCTTGCCAGCCGACTTCTGATCGCGCCGCATACGGCGACCGAGTTGGTCGGAAGGTTGAATGCGGCGGGTTTGATCGCGCGGCACGCCGATCCGGAAGATAAGCGCCGGCAGACCCTGGAGCTCACTGAAAAAGCGGAAGCGCTCCTGGTTCGGCTGAGTTCCGTTCACCTGCGAGAAATCCGGGAAATGGCACCTGAGCTGATCACGCTCTTACAACGCCTCCAGCGAGGATCCTAAGGCTATTGACCGAGCAACGTCGTGTACGAAGCGGCATGATGCCGAACCACAGCTAGGGCAGAACAGTTCGGGATCGAAGTTGAGCCAATGAATTTTCGGCGATTACCCGCTTTGGGCCGCCGATAGCTGACCTGGATCACACCCTGAACGCGCCACAAGCAGATATAAAGCTCCTGAATAGCAGATGACGATCGAATCTCCCTAAAGGACAATAGCCCGCCAGCGGTGCCCGTGCCAAAATCCCCGTCCACAGAGGCACGACTGCGTGCGCCTCAATCTCGCGGAGGAGAGAGCCATGAGCGGATCGCTTAGACTTTGGACACTTGTGCTTGGTGCAGTTTTCGCTGGAGGACTGGGTGGCACATCGACCGCGCAGGAGCCGCAGCATTTCAGTCCGAAGGGAAAGATGCCCTCGCAATACACGATCGAGGCGCAGCAACAGCAGCGCCAGCTTCTGCCTTTTGCCGACAGGCAGGACTTTGAGGAAGCCGAACGCGGTTTCATCGCTGCCCCGCCTTTCCGCAAGATCATGAATGACAAAGGCGATGTGGCCTGGAACATGGACAACTGGGACTTCCTATTGAGAGGGAAGGACTTCGACAGCATCCACCCATCGCTGCAGCGTCAAGCATTGCTCAACATGGAGTATGGCCTGTTTGAAGTTGTTCCGGGCATCTATCAGGTGCGCGGCTTCGACCTCGCGAACATATCATTCATCAAGGGCGATACCGGTTGGATCGTGATCGATCCACTGACTGTCAAGGAAACGGCGCGTGCCGCACTCAAATTCATCAATGAAAAGCTTGGCGAGCGACCCGTCGTCGCGGTGATCATTTCTCACTCCCACGCCGACCACTTCGGCGGAATTCGCGGCGTCGTCGATGATGCTGCCCTCGCAGCTGGAAAGGTCCAGATCGTTGCCCCCAAGGGGTTCATGAACGAGGCAATCGCGGAAAACCTCTACGCTGGCAACGTGATGACCCGCCGCAAGACCTACACTTACGGCGACCTTGTGCCACCGAGCCCCTACGGCAATGTCGATGCGTCGATCGGCAAGGCGGCTGCTAGCGGCGATGTCGGCATCCTGCCCCCCACCATCAGCATCGAACAGCCTGTTGAGGAACTGACCATCGACGGCGTAAAAATGGTTTTTCAAAACACACCGGGCACCGAAGCGCCAGCGGAGATGAATACTTGGTTCCCGGACTTCAAGGCATTCTGGGCGGCGGAAAACATCGTCAATAGCCTGCACAATATTCTTACGCTGCGAGGGGCACCGGTGCGGGACGCCCTAGCGTGGTCGCAATACATCAACGTTGCGCTATACCGGTTCGGCAATCAGGCGGATGTGATGTTCGCATCCCATAGCTGGCCGCGTTGGGGAAAAGAGCGGATTGCCGACGTGATGCGCGGACAACGTGACATGTATGCGAACTTGAACAACCAGGTACTGCACCTGGCGAACACTGGCATCACCATCAACCAGATTCACAACGTCTACGAACCGCCGAAAAGCCTGCAGGAGCAATGGTATGCGCGCGGTTACCACGGCTCCTATCTGCACAACAGCCGAGCTATCATCCAGCGCTACCTCGGTTTCTGGGATCTGAACCCTACGACATTGGTCCCCCTATCGCCGGAGGCGTCTGCACCGCTTTACGTGGAAATGATGGGCGGCGCCTCCAAGGTGATGGCGAAAGGCCGTGATCTCTATGCCGAGGGCAAATATCGCCTTGCAACCGAAATTCTGAACAAGCTGGTCTATGCTGAACCGGACAATCAGGAGGCAAAAGATCTGCTCGCCGACACCTACGAACAGATGGGCTATCAGTTCGAGAGCCCCAGTCTCCGTAACAGCTTCCTGGCCGGCGCCAAGGAACTGCGTGACGGCATCATCGCCGTGAAGGCGGCAAAAGCGGGCAGTCCCGACTTTGTGCGCGGCACCAGCACCGAGTTGTTCCTCAATTACCTCGGCATCCAGATGGACAGCCGCAAGGCGGAAGGCATGCATTTCAAGATCAACCTCTCGACGCCAGATAACGGCGAAAAGTTTGTCATCGAAATGAGCAACGCCACACTGACAACCATCGCCGGCTATCAAGCCGACGACGCTGATCTGACGGTTACGATCGACCGCCGCGAGCTGGAGGATGTGATGATTGGGACGGCGAAGCTGTCAGACAAGGTCTCTGCCGGGAAGGCAAAAATGGAAGGCAATCCGCAAGTGCTTGCTAAGCTTGGCTCGACAATGGTCACGTTTGACAACTGGTTCGAGGTTTTGCCGGGCACGAAGCAGCGCGAGGCGCTGCCAAAGCTTGAGCTCTTACAGGACGACGCGACCTACTACGAGGGACCCTAGAAGGCTACCGAGGGACCAAAGTTAGTGTCCCATTGGGCCCGAAAGCAGTCATCAGCGAGAGACCGCTTGCGCCCAACCCGGACATTGACAAGCCTGCCACGCCTCCTATCGTCGCTGGACGAAGTGGACTGGGTGAGGTTTTCGTTCCTTCGCATCGGCTTCATCTTCACGACGGCGCTGCCGCCGGCACTGGCGGCCGGTGCGGTCGCCTCGATCCAGCATCTGAAGGTCAGTCCTTCGAGCGTGCGCGTCACCAGGATCGTGTCCGCAAGCTGCGGGCGCTGCTTGATCAGCGCGGCATCCCGCACATGCCAAATCCAAGCCATATCGTTCCGGTCATGGTTGGCGATGCGGCAAAGTGCAAGTGGATCTCCGACCTGCTACTCGACAATTGCGGTGTCTATGTGCAGCCGATCAACTACCCGACGGTGCCGAAGAAGACCGAGCGCCTGCGCATCACCCCGACGCCGCTCCACACCGATGCCGACATCGAGCATCTCGTGGATGCGCTGCATTCGCTCTGGTCGCGCTGCGCGCTCGCCCGGCACGTTGCTTAGCAGGACGAAGACACGAGACCGCGGAAGCTTCAAGGTGTTGAATAGAGACAACCAGGCGTACGAAGATGGTCACTTGGCTGTGTCACTATTTGCATGGGATTACCAGACAGCATCCAACCGGATGCTGTCTGGTTCTGCGCACAACTACAAACCAGGGGTCAGAACGCATTCCACTGATCGTCGGCTACGCCAGATGCTCTGCCGCCGAATGCCCTTGCGACTTGCGCGGCCACTCGATGTGCCGGCGAGGATATGGTGTGATGCTTTGTATTTGTTTGCTCGGTTGCCATAGGCGATACTCCGTCGCTGACCCTGAATTGGCCAACCAATTGGAACAATGCGTGAGCCTCCTTTGCCAGACTGTGGCTGGCCGCGGTCGACTCCTCGACCATCGCTGCGTTCTGCTGGGTTCCTTGGTCCATCGTATTCACGGCGGTGTTAATTTCTTTCAGGCCAGTCGTCTGTTCTTTTGATGCCTCGACGATCGCTGCAACATTCACGTTGATCTGCTGTACCTGCTGAACGATCTTTTCCAGGACCTCTCCCGTTTGATTGACTAGGCTCACGCCGCTCTTGACCTGCTCTCCCGACGTATTGATTAGACCCTTGATCTCCTTTGCCGCGGTCGCGGAGCGCTGGGCCAATTCGCGCACCTCCTGCGCCACGACGGCAAACCCTTTTCCCGCTTCGCCGGCACGCGCCGCCTCGACCCCCGCATTTAGCGCCAGGAGGTTAGTTTGAAAGGCGATATCATCGATGACGCCGATGATGCTCGAGATCTCATTGGAGGAACTCTCGATTTGGCCCATCGCGGCAATGGCCTTGCGAACGATGTCCCCCGACTTCTCGGCATTGTCGTGTGTCACGGCGACGAGGTCGCCCGCTTCCTCTGCACGCCGGCTGGAATCGGCAACCGTCGTGGTAATTTCCTCGAGCGCTGCCGCCGTTTCCTCCACCGACGCGGCCTGCTGTTCCGTTCGTTTCGACAGGTCATCCGCGGCGGCGCGGATTTGGGTGGATCCAGCCGCGATTGCCCGTGCATTGTGGCCGACATCTTCCATCGCCGTGCGGAGTCTTGCGACAGCTTGGTTGAAGTCGGTGCGAAGCCGCTCCAGCGAGGGGATGAACGTCTTTTCGAGGGAGAGGGTCAGATCCCCTTCCGCAAGCATGCCGAGCGACTGCGCGAGCGCTTCGACGTTCTCGACGCGTCCGGTGATATCTGTGGCGAACTTGACGATCTTGAATACACGGCCGTTCATGTCGAAAATCGGGTTGTAGGACGCTTGCACCCAAACGCGCTTGCCTCCCTTGCCGAACCGCAGGAATTCCTCGGCAGCATACTCACCGCCGCGAAGGCGCTCCCAAAACTTTTCGTACTCGGCACTTTGCGCATAACCCGGATCACAGAACATGGAGTGATGACGGCCTTCAATTTCGCCGAGTCGATAGCCAAGAGCCGCCAGAAAGTTCCCGTTGGCTGTGATGATATCGCCGTTCGGGCTGAACTCGATAACCGCCTGGGCCCGAGATAGAGCGTCAAGCTTGCCGGCGTCTTCCGCACTCTTGAGCTTCTGCGCCGTTATATCTGTTGCGAACTTGACGACCTTGTATGGTTTGCCGGCGCGGACCACCGGGTTGTATGATGCTTCGATCCAGATCTGTTTGCCAGCCTTGCCAATCCTCCGGTATTGACGGCGATCGAATTCACCTCGGCCTAGTCTTGTCCAAAAATCGCGGTATTCAGCCGACCCGGCTTCACCGGGATCGACAAACATCCTGTGATGTTGGCCCACGATTTCGCTCAAATCGTAGCCGAGCGAGCGGCAGAAATTGTCGTTCGCGGTCAGAATCTTGCCATCGAGAGTGAACTCGATGATGGCCTGGGATTTGTCCATTGCTGCCATTACAAGTGCAGCATCAGACCTTTTTCCGAACAGGAAACTCATTGCCCCTCCTGAAGTTGTTCCTGGAATAGTATCGCTCATCATCCGCAACAATTTATGCTTGCAAGAAGCTTGCGAGGCGGTTTTTCCGCAAGCTGAAGTAGAGTTGTGTATGGATGGTCCGATTAACAATAGTCTTTACATGGTTTAATATTGGTTAATTTAGCACAAAACTCCAATATACTACTTATAGGCGCAAGATCTGACCGAATCTATTCTTGATTTTCGTCAGTTTTCTTATCTGTCGAGCTATACGTTGGTGTTTTTGACAATTGCCGCTCTGAGCGCAGGCAATCTGGTCGGTGGCCTGAGTGCGCCTTACAACCATGAACGTAAGGGGCGCCGGCTCCAGGAACGATTGTGATTGTTAGCAGGTCTCTCCGTTTCTTGATCGCGATCAAAGATCGCCGGGGCAAGAGCTGGCACAAGGGCACAATCGCTTCTCAAGGAGACTACTGTTTTGATGATCTCACAGACTGACCGGCACTTCGATGCTCGCTCCGATGACCGTGACAAAGAAGGATTGCCGCGTCAGCCTGGGCGCGCAAATCCATCGCGCCCCTTAGACGCCTCAGCCCATTCCTGACGCGGCACAAATTGGCTTGTGCGGGTGCCCTCGTGGCCCTGACGGCAGCCGCGATCATCTCACTCGCGTTAAGGGCGATCCTGCGAGATGCCACGATACTACTGCTTGACGAGGCGACCTCGGCCCTGGACGCCGAGAACGAGGCAGCGGTCCAGGGCGCTCTTGAGAGCCTGATGCATGGCAAAACGACACTCGTTATCGCGCATCGTCTTGCGACTGTTTTGAAGGCGGATCGCATACTGGTGGTGGACGAAGGAAGGGTCGTCGAGGAAGGGACGCATTCTTCTCTACTGAGCAAAGGCGGAAACTACGCTCGGCTTGCGGCTCTTCAGTTTGGTGAGAAGATCGATACAGGCGAGGTGAACGCGGCCTAAAATGCACGCTAACCCGCGCGTTAATTGGCCTTTGAGGATCGGAACCATGGGCAGCCCGCTTGCCGCAAGACAGGCTGAAGAGGTGCGAGCGCGCCTTGTGGCCACGCATGCTCTGCCGGCGACAGCTTTTGAAATCGTTGCTCTTGAAACACGCGGCGATAAAGCCGTTGACGGAGATCGACGGCAAGGGCTTTTCACTTTTGAGCTTGAGGAGCGACTCTGGTGTAATATGACGCAAACGAGGTCGGACGGTGCACGCGAGAGCGGCAGACGTTCAGGCGGGTTTGTGGCAGGCGACGCAAGTTTCGGACCGCAGATCCCCGACCTTCCGGGCATTTGACAGAAATCAAAGCGCGCCATGTGGAAAGACATCAAACTGCCAACACTCAATCGTCGACCGAGGAATGGGAGGACATTGCGATGACATTCGCCCTGAGGGAGCTTAGTCAATTAGAGTGCTCTGACGTCTTTGAGCAATCCCGTTTCGGCCATCTGGCCTGCAGTAAAGACAATCAACCCTATGTCGTGCCCATCTATTTCGCGTACGAGGGCGGCATAGCGTACAGCTTTGCCATGCCTGGCCAAAAAATCGATTGGATGCGAGGAAATGACAAGGTGTGCCTTCAAGTCGAAAAGCACTCTCCCAATAACAGCTGGACAAGCGTAGTGGCGCAAGGACGGTATGAGGAATTCCCCGACACGGATCAGTGGAAGCAAGAACGTCTGCACGCATGGTCGCTTCTTCAGAGATTTTCGGACTGGTGGGAGATAGGCGCACTGAAGCCCCATGAAATGCCCGTGCAAAACGCCTCTCCACACGTCTTCTTCGGCATTGTGTTGAAGGACATCTCTGGACGAATGGTGGTGCCGGACTAACTCCGGCTCGCGGTCGGCCCGTCGGCGACCGCTTGGTAAGGACGATCAACGTTCTCATCTCGGGGCGTCATTTGGGCCGTCCGTTCCAGAAAGCACCTAAAGAGCGATGAAAGGTGCTCCACGGTGATCATTTGCCGCAACCGTGGATCGGGGATCCGTCATCCCTCATCAAATAGAAGCGCCGTGGCCAAATATCCCATCCCGATTGCACTTGCGAAAAGGTATATAAAAAGACCTTCGATAACGAGATGTTCGAGAGACCCCAAGCCCGCGCCCATATCGGAGAAACTACTCCTCCAGATCGCAATTCCGGCGGCGCATCCGATCGCAAATCCAATAGCGAGTCGAGTGAGAATGAAGAAAATCATGCCAGGCATGGCGGCACCCCGTTGATTCCGCCTTAACGCCCGAATTCTGAAAAGGTTTCCCGTCGAGATGATCTTTGTCAAAGACGGATTGCGGCGGCCATGTAAAAGGCATCAGAGATGCTGGGATTCTCTTTTATGTCTTTCCTTCCATTCGCTCTAAGCGTCTTTGCGCTGCTTATCCTCTCGGATCCGACCAATGCCGTTCTGGCCATGGGATCGCAAGGGATTAGCTTTGCGCGTGCCCTCGCGCTTGTCGCGGCGGTTGTCCTCCCCGTCGCTGGGCTTGCGGGCCCCTTTCTGAAGGCGCATCCCGCCGTTTCTGAAGCCGTAAAGCTCATCTCCGCTACGTGGGTGCTTTACCTCGCGCTGAAGCTGTGGGTTGTGGACGTGCGGCCTCGGTTCTCGTCATCAGCGCGCGGCATGTCGTTGTGACGACACTGCTCAATCCTAAGGCACTCATCATCGCGCTCACGATGATTGCACCAAACCAGGGCTGCCTTCCGATCGCTGCCGTCGGGAGCTTCTCGGCTGTCGCCGTTCTGACATCGACCATCTGGCTGTTGGTCGGCAGGATGGTTCTGGGAAGCAGTAACGGAATGCCATTGGTTGCGCGGGCGTCTTACTGGTTTTCTCCGCGATTAGTTACGGTGAGCGCGCTACAGCAATAAATGGGGCTGCGGCAGAGCTGCGAAACTAGCAAACGCCACAACATCAGATGCCAGAAATGCTGTTCGCGATGCCATTGTCAACGTCGGGTGGGTCGCGCAGTTGCCCGTTATCTCCACATACGCCTACATAACCGACTGAATGACCGCGTATGTGACCGTTAATTCTGGTTACGCACACATCAAGGGGAACAAGTTCTGTCGGACCTGGAAAGGCGGCCGTGATGCCGGCAAAGAGGTCTGCGAGACTTGGAGCAAGACTGGCATTACCTCTGTCCACGTCATGAGCGGCAAGCGCGCTCTCGGCAAAAACTCGTGGTAACAGCGGTGTGGCGTAGGACGGCTAGTGGCGCGCAGACGGCCTCCTAAAGCGGACTTGCAATAAACGTCGGGCCATCCCGTCACGTGCACTGGCCCGATTACGCTGAAGGTGTACGTTACATCGGACATAGCCGTCGCCAAGGGGCATCGCGTCTCTTCCTTCGAGCGGTAACCTCGCCAACTCTCCCGGAGGGATATTCCTGCTTAGGCTACTACGTCCGATGCTGGTTCCTCCATGGACGATGCGGAGGCAAGCATGGTCATAGGAGTGGCGGTGACGAACAGGGACGAATGCGAATTGATGATCCGGCCCGACTCGAGCTTCAGGAGAGGCCCGTCGATGTCGATCACTTTCTCGATGAAGGTCAGCCCGCCCCAGCCCTCGGATGTTCCCTCGATCATTACAAAACGATAACCGGTTCCGATATCAAACATTCAAGAGTCCCCCGACCTCCTGATAACCTGCCATCTGGAACTGTAGTGTCAAGTACCGCGTGCGACAGTTGGCGAGTTGGTGGTTCTGCCTATTTTGGATGATTCCTGTGATATCCCATCTGATGCTACGAATTGAGAGGGACATTGGGGGAGTGCGAAGGAGGGCAAGGGATATGAGGGGTACAACTTTTATTCTCGCGGCAGTCCTTACCGCGGGCTTCGGATGTGGCTGAGGGCCGCAGGGTTTCGCTGGGATGGCAGACCTCATGCGGCGTCGATCCAGGTCCGCTAAGCCACTCGAGCGGTGCCTACGTATTCCACCAGAGTTCTAACCATTGCAGCGGCGGAATTTTCCAGCAACGATCCGAACTGAACTCTGGTAACATCTCGGTCACCAGCAGAGTGAGCTACGTATTCGACACCACCGTCTCGATGAAGACATCGCAAAGCAATGATTTCATCTTGTTCCAGGTCCATGATGGACGGAGGGGCTGTTTGCCGAGCAACACCCTTCGCTTTGACGGCGACTATACACGCGGCAAAGGAATAGCAGGTTGCGTGGAAAACCGCGGCCTTAGGGGAGTGGATACAATGGCCCTAGTCTTAGGCGAGATGGGACGCCTTATCATCTACGCGTGACTCTCGCGTTCGATGGACAAGGGGCATTTGACATGTCGGTGCAGATCAACGGAAGCGGCGTCTTGTCAGGGCGGTACCAACCATCGAGTGATCCGCAATTCGTCACGTCGAAACGTTTCTATATGAAGCATGGTGTCTACTCGTTCGACTACGAGATAAGGTCAGTCGGAATGCAGGTCCTTCGCGTCGGCTAGCTCTATTTTGTCCGCTGCCCAACTTGGGTTTCCTCTATTTCGATGACGACGGCATCCTGAGCTGGGTCGATGTCATCCCAAGTGGGCTTTGGTTCGCGACCGTCAGCTCGGAATTGGGCAAAGTTCTGGTGGCCCCCGAATTTCCCGGCTGATAACGAGACCATGCTGTATATGAGAGTGGTTCGCCATCCGCCCAGTGCCATCCTCCGTCACGTTCCTTCGCTCCGTCGTCCTGCACCAGTCCGAACATCGGTCCGCTGCTTTGAGAGGTGTCTAACCGATCCGAGCGCGCTACATTGTTGATATGGATATGATCTACGCCTTGCTCTTCTTTGCGGCGGTCATCGCGATCATCTATCTGGCGGGCAGATGGAACACGTCGGATGTCGACCACTATATGGGTTTTGACAATCTACATCCGCGCCGCAAGCGAGAAGCTTCGAACGGTGAAAAAGATGAGAAAAAGGGATGAAGCAGCGCGTTGTCGGCGATGCCTTGCCATATGGCATTAGGTTTCCGATCCGGATGACGCTCGTCTTCAACCCATTATCGGGCTTGGGAGTTACCAGCCCGCCGATAGGCGTTCTGAGAGCCTTGGTCGCCTTTCGTACCAAGCGGCCATCGGCTCAGTGATAGATGGCAGCAGGAGCGAGTATTCGCGTAAGGAAATCTCGAAGGACTGGTGTGATCTGCTCTCGTGGGAGGCGATGCCCACACTCAAAGGTATGAAGAGTTACCGGTACACCGGTCTCTGAAAGGGCTCCTGAAAATCTCTCGGCTTGATCAACCGGCGCACGGTCATCGTACTTGCCATGCAACAGCAGTGTTTCTGCGTGGATTTTGTGCGAATGATACAGAGCAGAGCGATCCGAGAAAGCTTCGCTTGAAAGGCCTGCCTCTTTCTGGATGGCCTGTTGCAAACCCCGCGAACCGCTTCGGTAAGCTCCTTTGAGATCGTAGACGCCTCCCGTGAGGATGATCGCTCGCAGATCAGGCACCTGAGCGGCGACCATGGCCGAAGCGACTGCCCCCCGACTGTTTCCATAGAGAACAATGCGTGAAGGATCGACTGATGGCTGCTCCCTGAGGAAGTCCAAGGCAGCCACAATCGCTCGCTGGGTAGCTGGCCCGCAGAAATCGGCAGGGCCATCGGATGCACCAAAACCGGGCTGTGACACGGCAGCCGATGTTACGTTAAGACGAGCGGAGAACCGAAGCAACGATCCGTCATCAACAGCCTCTTTGCCTCCCAAAAGAAGCCCGCCCTGATTGCCATGCACGAACAGTATCGCTCCGGCTGATTTTGCAGCTGAGGGCCGAGCCAGGAAGAGTTCAACAGCAGCGCCATCACCGCGAGCAATCATATGTTGCGTTATCGCCGACATTGCCATCACCGAGTTCAATCTGTGGCGAGGATAAGGGGGCATGACATCTTGTCAATGTCCGGTGTTGGCGGCGCAAAGCCGTCAGTCGAGGCTCTAAGCCTTGCCCAGATGCTTCGGCCAGAATTCCTGATGTACTTCAGCGGCTTCGTCTTCGAGGTTCGGGCCAACCACAGTGACAATGCGCGCACCGGTTTGCAACACCGCCCGGCTCGGCACGTTCAACCCGATCCCAGCAATCTCGCCAAGCCGCGCTTCGGAGCACGCAAACACCATACGCCCGATGCCCGACCAGTAAATCGCCCCGGAGCACATCGCGCACGGCTCCGTGCTGGTGTAGAGGGTGCAGTCAGCGAGAAAAGCAGTGTCGTAGTGCTGCGCCGCCAGTTTAATCAGGTTCATCTCGGCATGGTTCGTCATATCATGGCCGGTGAAGACGCTGTTTTCGGCGCGCAGGATTACTTCACCGTCCTTCACGAGCACCGAGCCAAACGGTTCGTCGCCGCGTTCCATCGCGGATTTCGAGAGCGCAATCGCCTCGCGTAAAAACGGCTCGTGGTTTTCCATCAGCGTCTCCCCAAAAGCTAAAGCGGGATGATTTTGTCTTGGATCGGAGGGATTTCCAAGGGGGCGCAAATCAGATTCAAGATCGGCGATCTGTCGCCGCAACCGTCATCTTTTGGCTCTAATCAATGAGTCCTGAGCCTAGCACTACTTTGGCAGATTAATCCTCGGTTAACGATGATCGGCGATCCTTGGCACTTCAACAGGGGTGCGAAGGATGGCAGAGCAGGATGTTGCACTGACGGAATGGCTGAAGCCGTTTGTTGAGAAGCTTGGCCACAAGAAGCGTCGGCAGATGTGCCCGATCTATGTTTCTGGCCTGATCGGGCCGGGAGATCGCAAGAGTATCGAGCCGATGGCGGAGCGCCTGGCACCTGATCGCTATGACCGCCTGCATCATTTCATCTCGGATGGCATTTGGGACGCCGGTCCACTTGAG
>NZ_FOCV01000035.1 GCF_900110205.1 Rhizobium tibeticum
GTCTATGCCTCCCTCGTCCAGGGCGACAAGGGCGAGCACAAACTCATCTGGTCCCGCTAAACAACAACCAAGGCGTCCCGCTCGCCGCGGGGCGCTTATCTCCTCCCCCCGGAATTATGCGAAGAGAAATCCGCCGAAATCACCGGCAAATCCGGCCTTCAGCGACCGACACTCTGCATAATCACGTTCTCAGCATAATCGACATTGCCGGCCAGCACCCGGAAGTCCGGGGCGCCTTCGGAGGCGCGTTCGACCCTGACGATCTTTGCCTTGACGTTGAGGTTGAGGGTCTTGATGGTGCCGGTGAAGCCGTCTGTTGAGGCGGTGAAGGAGCCGATGGTAGCCATTGTCGCATTCCTTTTCTGTTGCTCGAGCCGCGCCCATCGCGGTCTCGATGGCTGTCGATCAGACCGGCGACGATCGGCCCGCACCCGCAGGGCCGCAACGAAGTGGAGGACGGCCATGGGCCGAGGCTTTCTTGGTTATCGCGGGGAATGACGCCGATCCGGGGTCCCCGCGTGACCTGTCACGTGGGGTGGTCGCCGTCAGGGGAAGAAAACGAGCCGGCCGTTGCGGGAGGACGATCGAGCCGAGCAGCGTGAGGCGTTCTCCGGTCAGACATGCCCCATCGAGACCGCACTGGGCGTGCCTTGCGCAAAGATTGAAGGGATAGAGAATGGCGGATCCAGGCGCGCCAGGATCGAGGCTGCGACACCCGCGCGTGTCATTTCCCCCTCTGAGGCGAGCTTAGGATCAGGAATGCGTGATACCAGCGAGCCTTCGGGCTGTGTCGGCATTTTTGACTGTGAGTGCGATTTTCTGAGGAAGGCAGGACTGAAACTGAGCGGCGTGGTCGACTCGAAATGCCTTGTCGAGCTCAATCCGATTGTACTCGTCGAGAATGATCCAGCAGGAAAATCCAGGCCCGGCACGACGGCATTCCATTCGACCGATGGCGAGCAAAAGCCAATCCGCGTCGTGCAATTGCGATGTGATGGGGGAAACAGAAACACAGTCCCGGGCACCGCCACCGTGCGACGACAACGCAAACGCGGCTCGCCTTGCGACCGGACTTGTCACCCGCGGTCGCTTGGCGCTTCCGCAGGTTGCCCAGGCTCAAGCATTGTCGGCCCTCGCTACTATCCTCGAGACCGATCATAGGTTCCTGATGGATTTCTTCGGCAGCACCCATCAGGCCGTATGTAACGATGTGGGAACGACCAATCAGCTTGTGTATTGGTCGGCGGCCAGAATGACGAGCTTGTCTTTACCGCGCTTCGTTTCCCCTCGAAGCGCGCCTCATATCTGAGAAAGGAATTGCTTCATTGCCAAGCCTCCACTGAATTACCTATAACACGTATTCTATGCAATTTATGTAATTGGGAAGCTGTCGTCGCGGAGAGCTGTTCCTGTCAATCAGGGGCCGGAACCTCTGTTGCGCTATTCCTGACTTTTGCCCCTTCTTACACGTTGGATTGACCTCATGGCTGAAATTCCCATCCGTTGCTTTGCTGTATCGGTCGTTCTTCTCCGTGCTACAGGCGCTGAAAACCGAGTGCTGCTTCTGCGTCGAAATCACACGTTGATTGGCGAATGGTGCCAGATCGCCGGCGGCATCGAGGACGGTGAGAAGGCATGGGAAGCCGCGCTACGCGAGGTCAAAGAAGAAACCGGCTTGAACTGTGATCGCCTCTATTCGGCAGACATATGCGAGCAATTCTATGAGGTCGATCGCGATGCTATCAGCATGCTACCGGTTTTCGTTGGCTTCGTAGATGCTGGGGCAACTGTGGTCATCAATGACGAACATAGCGAATTTCGTTGGGTTTCATTCGAGGAGGCCTTGAGGATGGTGCCGTTCGCAGGCCAGCGCCATGTTCTGAAACACGTGGAGGCCGAGTTTGCGCAACGGGAGCCTGTGCGCCATCTGCTCATCCATGGGTGACTGCAAATATCCCGCAGACTGTGTGGGTCGCGGCGGCGGCCCGCCGACGGTTCTCGGCCCCTTGCGCCGGCGATCCATCTAATCCTTCATCGGCTCGCCGAGCGTATGCATCAGGCGGTTCGCCCAGCCGAAGATGGCTGACGAGAGAACGAGATCGAGAGCTTCCAGTTCATCGAGACCGACATCTGCTAGCGCCTGCGCGTCGGCCGCCGTCGCTTCAGGCGGCGTTATCGACAGCCGTGCCGATAAGTCGAAGATCGCCTGGAGATGCTCGTCGAGCGTCGCCTCGAGACCGTCGGCAAACACCGCTTCGATGACGTCCGTGCGTTTCGTCAGGTTGTTGAACCGGGATGCGTGGACGGCGGCGCAGTAGACGCAGCGGTTGACGACGGACGCGGCGACTGCACCCAGTTCGCGTTCGCTCGCCGCCAGCCCATCTTTTCCATACATGATGAGGTTGAAAAGTGGTGAGCGAACCGCGAGCGTCTCGGGGTCGTGCGCCAGAGTGAGCACATAGGGCGAGATGCCCTTGTTGGACGGCGTCGTCTGCATCGCCGCATGCTGCTCGTCGGTGGCGGTCGCGAAATCGACTGGAACCACGTAGGGCTGCCAGCGCGGCACCGTGGTGGTGAATGTGTGGACCACCTCGCTCATCGCATTTCTCCAAGCAGCTTCAGGCCCGCAAGAACGCGCACCTGGTAGTTGACGAAGGCCGAAAGCTCCGCAAGCCGGACGATGTCTGCGTCGGTTACGCCGACCTGGCGCAGCGCCTCCACATGGGCACGCGTGGCGTCGCGGGGCGCGACCGTGAGCCTGTCGGCGTAACGGACGATCTCCGCGGTACGCGGGTCCGGCACGTTCGTGTCGGGCTTGGAGAGCAAAGCGGTCGCCCCTTCATCGGCGCGGGCGACCAGGGTGTCGTAGTGGCTTGCTAGCGCCGGGCTGCGGTTATGGCGCGCCATGCGGGCGGCGAGCGCGGCTCTGAGCCCGTGGGACAGGCCGCCGGGATCGCGTGGCAGAAGCACGGCGTCGTGTGCCGCCTGGCTCAGGCGCAGGATCTCTGCGCGTTTCTCCATGGCTTGCGCGAGCGCGGAGCCCGGTCTTGCGGAGACGAGGGTTTCGATGAGTGTCAAAACAAGCTCCTCAGTACGTCAAAGGCATGCGACCTAGGTAGGCGCGGCATCTCATTATGTCAAATGGTAATGAATGGTCGCGTTTGATGCGAAATTTTTATCTATTCCCAATCGCCAATTGAGAATTGTCATGCTTTACTGACATGAAGGAGGGTGTTTAATGTCTATTATGCATTCTAACTCTTTTGATATTCGGCAGCTCGAAGCCTTTGCGGCGGTGATGTCGGCGGGCAGCGTGACCGGGGCGGCACGGCTGCTTGGCCGATCGCAGCCCGCCGTCACCAGGCTGATCCAGGATCTGGAAGCTGACATCGGCTACGCGCTCCTGCACCGAAGCGGGCCGCGCATCACGCCGACGTCGCGTGGTCTCCTTTTTCACGCCGAGGTGGAACGCCATCTCGCAAGCCTGACGCACATCCGCGAGCGGGCGAACGCTATCGGTCTTGAGGAGCCATTGTCGTTGACGATCGCGGCCACTCCCTCGCTTGCGGCCGGCGTTCTGCCTGAGGCGATCGCGGCAGTCGCCCCGAACCTGCTTCCCCGCCATCTTCATGTGCAGGCGCTGGCGGCCGAGAATGTCGTGCAGGCGGTGCTCGCCCGCTCGGCAGACTTCGGGATCGCAAGCCTACCGCTGGAACACCCTGGCCTCGACGTCCACTGGGTCGCCGACGCACCATGCGTTGTCGCCCTCGCCGCGAGCGATCCGCTCGCCGACCATGACGTGGTGCGCCTTGCCGATCTTGCCGACCGCCGTATCATCACCCTGGCGAACCCATATCGTTTGCGACACCGCGTCGACGAGGCCCTTGAAAAGGTGGGCGTCATGCCGCAGCGGATGATTGACGTCAACGCCTCGATGACGGCCCTCACGATGGTCCGTGCCGGACTGGGAGCCGCCATTGTCGAGCCGGCGACCGTCGTTGGCGTTCCGCTCGAGGGTATCGTGGTGCGCGTGCTCGACCACACGATCCCCTTCCTCTTTGGCGCGATCTCGCCTGCCGCGATGCCGCTCACCCCGACCGTCGCCGCCGTGATCGAGGCGGCGCGCGCAGTGGCTCTGGCGATGCCCGGTTGCCGACTGCATGAGTCGGGCGGCGTCGAGGCCTTGGCCGACACCGTCTACGGACAAACCCCGCCGCCTGGAGGAATGCTGTCATGAGCGACCTGTCCTCTTTTCCGAATGGACTCGACGCCCTTGCAGCACGCCTGCGGCAGGATCTCGCCTGGCTGGAACTCCCTGCCAAGTCCTGGGTCCCTCCCCGCGACGTCGATGGCCAACGCGTCGTCGACGTCGTGATCATTGGCGGGGGCATGGCCGGGCTCGTCGCTTCGGGCATGCTGAAGCGGCTCGGTGTCGCCAACCACGTTGTCCTCGACAAGGCGCCCGCCGGTCGGGAAGGTCCGTGGGTCACCTTCGCGCGGATGCGAACACTCCGCTCGCCTAAGCAGTTGACCGGACCGGCGATGGGGCTGCCGGCCCTCACGTTCCGCGCCTACTATGAGGCGCTGCATGGCCGCGAAGCTTGGGTCGCGCTCGACAGGGCGCCGCGCGAGACGTGGATGGACTACCTGGTCTGGTACCGCCGCGTGCTCGACCTGCCGGTGCGCAACGGGGTCACCGCCGATGCTATCCTCCCGCGCGCCGACGGCATGCTCGACATCGTATGCCGCCAGGCCGGCCGCACCGAAACGATGATCGCCCGCCACCTAGTGCTCGCAACGGGCCGCGACGGTCTCGGCGGACCGTTCGTTCCTCCCATCGCCGACGACATCGAGCGCACGTTCTGGGCCCACACCGCCGACGCTATCGATTTTGCCGCGCTCCGCGGCAAGCGGATCGGCGTGGTGGGAGCCGGCGCTTCGGCGATGGACAACGCCGCCACCGCGCTCGAGGCCGGGGCGGGGCGGCTCGACCTGTTCGTGCGCAGGACGGATCTGCCACGGATCAACAAGTTCACCGGCATCGGCAGCCAGGGCGTGGTGCACGGCTTCGCCGGCCTGCCCGACGACTGGAAGTGGCGCTTCCTCAACTACGCAATGCGCGAGCAGACGCCGCCGCCACGGCCGAGCGTCCTGCGCGTCAGCGCCTTCCCGCAGGCCCATCTCCATCTGGAAAGCCCAATCGCCGGGTTGGAGCAGGACGGCGATCACGTCGTGGTGACGACGCCGAAGGGCCGCTATCCCGTCGACTTCCTGATCTTCGGTACCGGCTTCAAGATCGAGCTGACGAACCGGCCGGAGCTCGCCGCCGTCGCTCCTTACATCCGCCTATGGCGGAACCGCTTCCCCGTGCCCGCGGGCATGGGGAACGGCGAGCTCGAAGCCTCGCCCGACCTCGGAGACGCGTTCGAGTTCCTCGAGGCCGAGCCGGGTGCATGCCCGGCGCTCTCCCGGATACATTGCTTCAACTTTCCGGCGACGCTGAGCCATGGCAAGCTCACGGGCGACATTCCCGCGATCAGCGAAGGCGCCGACCGGCTCGCGCGCGGCATCGTCAGGGCCCTCTTCGTCGCCGACCGCGAGCGCCATTTCGCCGATCTGCAAGCCTTCGACACGCCCGAGCTGCTCGGAGACGAATGGGCGGACGACGAGACTGAAACGCTTTCCGAACGACCTTCCGAAAGGATACCGACCTGAAATGCTTGAGCTCAAGAACATAAAGCTGTCCTACGGAAGCACGCAGATCCTGAACGGCGTCGATCTCTCGGTGAAACGCGGCGACGTCGTGTCGATCATCGGCCCGAGCGGCACCGGCAAGACGACGCTGCTGAAGTGCATCAACTACCTGGTGAAGCCGGCGTCGGGCACCATCGCGTTCGACAAGATCAAGATGGACTACCAGCAGGCGGACAAGAATGCGATCCAGGCTATCCGGCTCCGGACGGCCATGGTCTTCCAGCAGTTCAACGTCTTCAAGAACATGACCGTCATTCAGAACGTCATGGATCCCCTCGTGGTCGTGCAGCGCAAATCCAAGGACGAGGCGCGCGCGATCGCCAAGCAGGAGCTGGAGCGCGTCGGCCTGTCCGACAAGCTGGACAACTACCCGTCCCAGCTCTCCGGCGGCCAGCTTCAGCGCACCGGCATCGCGCGTGCGCTGGCGGTCAAGCCGGATGTGATGCTCTTCGACGAGCCGACGTCATCGCTCGACCCGGAACTCGTCGGCGAGGTTCTGAAGGTGATCAAGGACGTCACGTCTTCGGGGATCACCTCGCTGCTCGTCACCCACGAGATGCAGTTCGCAAAGAACATCTCGAACCGCATCGTCTTCATGGATCGGGGCGTCGTCGCCGCCGACGGCAGCCCGGCCGAGATCTTCGAGTCGCCCTCCAACCCGCGCCTCGCGCAGTTCCTCAGTTCCGAACACTCCCTCCAGTAGAGAAAGGTGCCTGACGTGTCTCCCATCAAGTCAACTTCCCGCCGTACCTTCGGCCTCGCCGTAGCCGGCGTCGCCATCGCCCTCGCAACCTCGGGCGTATCCCATGCCCAGGACGTTCGTACGATCAAGATCGCCACGGCGGCCGAATCCAAGCCGCTCTCTTGGGGCGCGATCGGAGTCGAGCCGCAGGGCTACGAGCCCGACGTGCTGAAGGCGATCAACGCCAAGCTGCCCCAGTATAAGTTCGTGATGGAAGGCGCGGCCGACATCGCGCAGGAAACAGGCCTTGCCACCGGCAAGTACGACATCGCGACCGGCGGCTACTATCGGGCGCCCGCTCGCGAAAAGCAGTTCCTCATTCCGGAGGCCCCGATGGGCGCCAGCCTGATCAAGATCTACAGCCGCAAGGACAGCAACATCAACGAGATGAAGGATCTGGTCGGCAAGAAGATCGTACCGGTAACGGCGGGCGGCGGCATCTACAAGTTCGCCACCCAGTGGCAGGAAAAGAACCCCGACTACAAGATCGAGATCACTGCATCGAGCGCTGGCGTCCCCTATCCGGACCGCCTGAAGGAAGTCCAGAATGGCAAGTACGACGCGCTAGTTCTGCCGTCGAACCTGGGCGAGCAGACCGTGATCGACAATCAGAAGCTCGACATCAAGGCGAGCGAGCCGGTCGCCATCAACAATACCTACCTCCTGATCCACCGGTCGGAGGAGAACAAGGCCCTGGCCGACGACATCAACAAGGTGCTCAAGGAACTGAAGGACGACGGCACGTTAGCCCAGATCTCGCAGAAGTGGTTCGGCGAGGACGTCACCAAGTACATCAAGTAACAGGCCCGCCGACGATCAAGGCAAAGTTTGCAAGAAGGAGTGTTCCAAGGTGGACCTTTCCATAATGATCCCCGAGCTGCTCAAGGCGTTGCCGCTGACGCTCGCGATCACGTTTACTGCCATGATCGTCGGCTTCTGCCTGGCTTTGCTTGCGACGACGTTCCGGGTTCGCAGGACGCCCGTGGTCTGCCAACTGGCAGACCTCTACGTGTCCTACGCCCGGAGCGTTCCCGTCGTGCTCCAGTTGTTCGTCGCCTTCTATGGGCTTCCGTTGGTGGTCGGCCTGTTTGAGATCGAGGATTTCGTGTCGCCCAACGTAGCTGCGATGGTCGGTCTCAGCCTCTACCATGGCGGCTATCTGTCGGAAGTCATGCGACCGGCATACCTTGCCGTCGATCGTGGCCAGCACGACGCGGCCGACAGCCTGGGATATTCCTTCCTTCGGAAAATCACTCGCGTCGTGGGCCCTCAGGCCGTGCACATCGCATTGCCCGGCTATGGCAACTCCATCATTTACCTGATCCACAATGTCGCGTTGGTCATGTACATCGGGGCGGCGGACGTGATGGCGACCGCCCACCTGGTCATGGAGCGGGACTACAACCAATACCAGTTCGAGACGTATCTCGTGCTGGCGGTGATCTATTCGGTGCTTTGCCTGGTGGCGTGGCTCGTCGTGCGCTTCTTCGAGCTTCGTTCATCGAAGTTCGCGCCGAAGGCGGCGACGCCGGCGAGAACCACCGTCATGGCAAGCGTCTGATCGAAGAGAGGGTCACCACATGTTCGATATCGAAGTCTTGCTCCCGGACCTTTGGAGCATCCTCAGCGCAGTGCCCGTGACGCTCGCCATGGCGCTCGCGATCTTCGTCCTCTCCACGATCATCGGCAGCCTGTTTGCGATGGTCGAATACAGGCGGATACCGGTGCTGCGGGAGCTCGTCGTGGCCTACAAGGTCGCCTTCAAGGGCGTGCCGATGGTCATCGTGATCTTCCTCTCGTACTACGGTCTTCCGCCGACCCTTCAGTTTCTGTCCTCCCTGATCGGGGTGGAGTTCAACGGTCACTCGACACCCAACTGGATCACGCTCATCGTCGCGTTGACCGCCTGCGTCGCCGCGTTCCAGGCGGAGGTCGTGAAGGGTGCCCTGAACTCCTTCGACACCGGCCAGGCTGACGCTGCCTATTCGCTGGGATACCGACGCGGCCAAGTTTTCCGACGGATCATGCTTCCCCAGGTGATCGTCGCGGCGATTCCTGACCTCGCCAACTCGTTCATGGTGATCATGAAGGCGCTTTCCCTCGGATTTGCCATCGAGGTCGTTGACATCTTCGCGCAGTCCCAATTGACCGCCGCGCTGAATTTTTACTACCTCGAAGCCTTTGTGATCGCCGTCGTGATCTACATGGTCATCGCCTATGTCGTCACATATGCCGCCGACAGGATGGAACGAGCGCTTAGAGTATGGGCCTGACTGCTCGAATTATAAGTTCCGATGCTTTTTGTCAGGTCTGGCAGTTCGCCCCGGGACTAAAGGGTCCATGTGGGATCATCGAAATCAGTCGTGTACGGCCATGCCCCACCACCCTTCACGAGAATTGAAGTGACCGTAGTAGGCTCCTCGAGGCAGTGACAACATTGGGCGCGGATCGCTCCTCACTGAAAGAGATAGATGCGGTCCCTTCTTCTTCGGGGCGGCTGGCCACTTCCACATTAAATCCGGATCGACGGCGGGACTGATTGGATCGGGCTGGCTCTATCGCCGCTTCCGCGCCGACCGCTTCCTCATTTCCATCGCCAGTCGCGCCGGTCTGCATCAGCCAGAAGTTGGGCGGCATCGGGAACGCCAAGTCCCTTGGTTGGCCTTCCTGCCGAAATCACTGTTTCGACCGATAGCCCTGCACGACATGCCGGCAGGCCCGGATCGTCAGGGCCATCACGGTAAGAGTCGTTCCAGCTACGCCGCTGCCAGGAAATGCCGAGGCGTCGGTGACGATAAGATTGGGAACGTCCCAGCTCTGATTGTAGCCGTTGAGCACCGAATCATTGCTGGACGCCCCCATCCGCGCGCCGCCGGTTTCATGGATCGCGGCGCCCATACACATGGTCTTTCGGAACCATCTGCGAAACATGAAGCGGCTGAACCGATCCGCATCCGGAAACGCCCCTCGCCCCATCTCCTTTAGGCCAGTCGGCGAACCGATGAATTCTAGCTCGCCGCCCACACCTTTGATGGTCTCGATCAGGATCTCCTCCTGCTTCTTGAGGAGAGCGAGTTCCTCGTCCCTCATGGCGCATCGTATGTGTGGCACGGGAATGCCCCAGGCGTCCTTTCGCCGCGGATCGAGAGTGATGCGGTTGTCCGCATAGGGAAGCATACGCCCGAAGCCGAAGAAAGAAAGACGGGCGTCGCCGTCGGCGTCCGTCGGCGCGCGGCCGACGCTGCCCTGGAAGTCGAAGTCGCCGCGGCTTAGTTCCGCCTTGTCGAAGCGAGGGATGAAGATGCCGCCGGACGGATTGTAGAAGTCATCAGTTGGCGCCGAGGTGTCCTTTGCCCAGCCCTTCGCTTCGGAGAACGAGCCAAAGGCGAGGCAAGGAAGCTGGTCCATGAAATAGCGACCCAGCGTTCCGGAGCTGTTGGCGAGGCCGTCTGGATGTCTGGTCGACTTCGAGTTCAGAAGCAGCCTCACGCTTTCGATCGGCGACGCGCACAGCGCCACGATTGCCGACCTGACACTCTCGACGCCCCCTGTGACGCGGTCGATGATTTCAGCGCCGGTCGCAAGCCCGGTTCCCTCGTCCGTGGTGATACGCCGGACGACGGCATTGTAGCGCGTGGTCAGAAGACCGGTGGCTTGAGCCTTGCGCAGTGGTGCCCATGTGCGCGTAGGATCCGGCGCGATGTATCGCCAGGAGACAACATGGCGGCCGTGCCACTTACCTTCGACCTTCGCCTTAAAGGCCTCCTCCGCTGGCGTCAGCCCCGCCCGCTTGGCGTATACGCCGTCCGGCAGTGTCTCCACCCCGTCCGGATTGCCATAGAGCCCGAGCAAGGATTCGGCCTCCTCGTAGAATGGAAGCAGCTCATCGTACGACACGGGCCAGTCCTCGCCCTTGCCTGTCAGCGTACGAATCTTGAAGTCTTCGTCGGTCCAACGAAGGAGAACGCGTCCGAAGCTATGAAGACGTCCCCCGCCCTGTCGTCCTCTGATCCAGAGGAACGGCGAATCCTTCGGGGTCGTGTAGGGATTTTTCCAGTCGTTGACGAAGAAATGGCTGAAGCGTTCAGTAAAGAATGCCGCGCGTGCCTGTATCGGTTGTCCCTTCACAGTGGCTCGTGCGCGCTCCCATATGTTGATGCTGCTTGCAGGCGCCTTTTTGCGAGCGGGATCGAAGTCCTTTTCAGTAACGGCGGGTCCCGCCTCCAGAAGAAGTACTGAAAGCCCTTGCGCGGTCAGCTCCATGGCGGCGAAGGAGCCCGCCGCGCCCGAGCCGATGACCAGCGCGTCGTAAGTAGTCTCTGACATGATCTTGATCCGTATTTGCGTATGCGGTGTTACAGGCGACGGCCGTCCGCTCCGAAGAGCGAGGCCTTGGCAATGTCGATACCGGGAGCGATCTTGGCTCCAGGCTGAAGGCTGACCTCGTCCATGACCCGATAGGAGAAGCTCGAGCCCCCCCAGTCGAACCAGACGACGCTCTCGGCGCCCATCGGCTCGACGACGGAGACTTTTGCGGCGACGGTCTGAAGACCTGCCTGCCCGCCATTGGGAGCGACATGTTCAGGTCGGACTCCGAGTGTCGCTGGACCAGGTACGGGCCCATCCGTGAAACGGTATGCAGAAAGGTCGAAACGGACGCCGCGGCTCTCGAAGACAGAATTGCCGCTCGAAAGGACGATCTTGCCCTCGACGAAGTTCATCGCCGGAGCGCCGATGAAACCTGCGACGAACAGGTTGACCGGGCGATGGTAGATTTCCGACGGCGCCGCGAGCTGCTGGATGACGCCATCCTTCATGATGGCGATGCGGTCGGCGAGCGTCAGGGCTTCGACCTGATCGTGCGTCACGTAGATCATGGTGTTGCCGAGGTCCTGATGAAGCTTCTTGATCTCGACGCGCAACTCGTTGCGAAGCTTGGCGTCGAGGTTGGACAGCGGCTCGTCGAAGAGGAAGACGTCGACCTGGCGGGCGAGCGCCCGTCCGATGGCAACGCGTTGGCGCTGACCGCCCGACAGCGCTGCCGGATAGCGGTCAAGCAGGGCGTCGAGATGCAGGAGCGAGGCGGTCCTCGCGACCCTTGTCTCGATTTCCGCTTTCGGCAGCCCGGCAACGCGAAGACCAAAGGACAAGTTCTTCCGGACCGTCATACGCGGGTAGAGTGCATATGACTGGAACACCATTCCGATGCCCCGATCCCTTGGTTCCTCCCAGGTGACGTTCTTGCCCGATATCCAGATTTCGCCATCCGTGATGTCCTGCAGCCCGGCGATGGAGTTGAGCAAAGTCGACTTGCCGCAGCCCGATGGGCCGAGCAGGACAAGGAATTCGCGAGGCTTGATGTCGAGCGACATCTTCTCGATGACGGCGTGGTCGCCGTAGGAAATCTTGAGGTCCTTGATGGAAACAGCGGATTGCATGCGGTTATCCCTTGACTGCGCCGGCTGCGACCCCGCGCACGAACCAGCGGCCTGAAAAGAAGTAGATGGCGAGGGGAACAAGCGCCGTCAGAATGGTCGCGGCCATGTTGACGTTGTAGGCCCGCTCGCCCGTCGTGGTGTTGACGATGTTGTTGAGCTGGACGGTCATCGGCAGGTTGTCCCGGCCCGCGAAGACAAGGCCGATTAGGAAGTCGTTCCAGATGCCGGTGAACTGGAAGATCGAAGCGACCACGACCATCGGAACGGCCATCGGCAGCATGATCTCGAAGAAGATGCGCCAGAAGCCGGCGCCGTCGACGCGGGCCGCCTTGCAAAGCTCTTCCGGAATGGCGACGAAGTAGTTGCGGAACAGCAGGGTCACCAACGGCAGCCCGAAGATCACATGGACGAGGACGACGCCAGCCACGCTGTTGTAGAGTTCCACGGTGGCGAGCAGCCTCACCAGCGGATAGAGAAAGATCTGGTAGGGTATCAGTCCTCCCGCCATGAGCAGGCCGAACAGGGCTGACGAGCCGTGCGGTCGCCAGAACGACAGGGCGTAGCCGTTGACGGCCCCCACCAGCACGGAGATCGCGACCGCGGGGACCGTGATCTGGACGGAGTTCCAGAATCCGACACGCACGCCGCCGCACTGCGTTCCCATGCAAGCACCTGACCAAGCGGTCTTCCAGGCGTCCCAGAAGAATTGCGCCGGCATCGCGAAAATCTGCCCTAGGCGGATCTCCTCCATGTTCTTCAGCGACGTCACCAGCATCGTGTAGCGCGGCAGAAGGAAGAAAAGCGCCGCGCAGCCGAGGAATGCGTAAAGACCGATGCGACCGACAGTCAGACGGAACGGCTTTGCGCCGCGGGGATGGGAACGGCTCATCGTTGCACGCCCTTTCTTCTGGATCGGATGTACACGGCATAGCGGAAGGGAACCACGGCCATCAGAACGGACAGCACCAGGACCGTAGCCCCGGCGGAAGCCAGCCCGAGATTCTGACGCTCGAAGAGGTTGTCCATGATGAACTTCGCCGGGACTTCGGTGGCCGAACCCGGACCGCCCCCGGTCAAGGCCACCACGAGGTCGTACGTCTTGATAACGCCCATGCCAAGCAGCATCGAGGCGGCGGCAAGGGCTGGACCCAGTTGCGGTAGAATGATGGACACGTAGACGCGCCAGACGGGGATCCCGTCGATCTGAGCGGCCTTCCACTGCTCCTCACTGATACCTCGCATGCCGGCGAGCGTGATGACCATCACGAGCCCCGCGCCTTGCCACAGACCCGCGAGGACGATTGTGTAGATCGCCATGTCGCGGCTTACGATCCAGTCGAAGACGAAGCTCGTCCATCCGAGCGAGCGGACGAAGGCCTGTATGCCGAGCGTCGGGTTGAGCATCCATTGCCAGATGAGACCCGTGACCACGAACGACATGGCATAGGGGTAGAGGAAGATCGTCCTGAACATGCTCTCAAATCGAACCTTCCGGTCGAGCGAGGCGGCAAGCAGGAACCCGAGAACAAGACAGCCGATCACGTACAAGACGCCGAAGATCACGACGTTCTCAAGCGAGGCCAGCCAGCGGGAGTTCCGGAAGAGGCGCGCGTACTGCGCCAGCCCGACGTAGTTCGAAGAGGGGAAAACGGTCGAGTCGGTGAACGAAAGCCGGATCGACCAGACCATAGTCCCTATGTAGACGAATATTGCGGCAAACCATGTGGGAAGCAGTGCATAGCTTGCCGTCCTTGAACGCTTACGCATCTGCGCCATGGCGAACTCCTCGGACGATCGGCGCCCTTACGGCAGTGCCGGTGGCGCGTTCAAGTCGCGATGGGCGAACCGCCCACCCATCGCGCAGCGGAACTTAATCGAAGATCTCGTAGAAGGACTTCGCAGACTCCGCCGGGTCGGCGGAAGCATCGCTCCAATACTCGTTGACGAAGTCATTGAGCGCGCCCGCCTGCTGGGGCGTAAGGACCAGCGCCTGGTCGGGGGCGATCTTACCCGCGGTCATCAGCTCGATACCCTTTTGCGCGCAGATGTCGAGCTTCGACTTGTCGACGTCCGACCGCATGGGGATCGAACCCTTCTTGAGAGAAAACGCGACCTGGACGGCAGGATCCATTGCCACTTCCGCCAGAAGCTTCTGTCCGGCCTCGGAGGCCTTGTCCGCAGTCTTGGGAAACGAGAAGGCGTCCGCGACGTAGACCATCCCGTCCGAACCGGGGACGAGCATGCAGCCGTAATCCCTGCCCGGCTCCTTGCCGGCCGCGAGGAATTCTCCCTTTGCCCAGTCGCCCATGAACTGGACGCCGGCTTTGCCGGAAATCAGCATGGCGGTGGCGTCGTTCCAGTTGCGTCCAGCCGCACCCTCGTCGACGTAACCTCGAAGCTTGCCATAGATTTCCAGAGTTTTAGCCAGGCCGGCGACGGAGGCGTCGCTCTGGTCCTTGTCAACGTAGATCTTGAGGAAGCCATCCACGCCGACCTGGGAGAGCAGGATCATGTTGAAGACCTTTGCCTCCTGCCAGGACTGGCCGCCCCATGCCACGGGTGTCACGCCGGCAGCCTTGAGCTTGTCGAGCGCGGCGAAGAACTCGTCCCAGTTCTTCGGCTCTTCGGTGACGCCCGCCTTCGCGAAGACGTCCTTGGAGTAGAAGACCCAGCTTTCGCCGTGGGCGCCCGTCGGGGCGAGATAGACCTTCCCATCGTAGGATATCAGATCAAGGATGGACTTCGGAAGCACGTCGGCCCATTTCCCGGCCTCCGCGGTCTGCTCGACCGGACTCAGCAGGCCCTGCTTCACGAAGTCGGTGTTTGCGACGCCCATCACGCCCTGCTTGGCAGCCGGCGGATCGCCCGCGACCAAACGGTTCTGAAAGGCGGCGTCCGCGGCGCCGAAGCCGGCGATGGACGAATCCTTCCAGACGCCGCCACGCTTTTCAAACTCCGCCTTGATGACGCCAAGGGCCGCGGCCTCGCCACCCGACGTCCAGGACGTGACGACTTCCGCCTTCGGCTTGTCCTCTGCCAAAGCAGGGCCGACGCCAGCGATCAGGACGGCCCCGGCAAGCAATGCTTTCATTCCAGTTTTCATTGTTCCACCTTTTTTGGAAAACGACCCTCTTTGGCGGGATCTTCGGTTAGGGAGAGTTTTATCGGTAGATAGGGAGAAGCGCCTGGTTCACGAGCCGGAGACCGTTCGCTATGTCGCCGACTGGGTCGGGCGCGGCGTCGAGCTCGAGGATGGCCCAACCCTGGTATCCGCGGTCGCGCAGAAGCCGCGCCCAGCCCGGCCAGTCGACACGTCCGAGGCCGAAGCCACAAAAATAGGGCCGATGACGGTCGTGGATGTGCGCGTCGATCGGAGTATCCGATGGCATCGGTCCAAGCCCGTCCTTCCAATGGGCGATGATCACCCGCTCATGGTGACGGTCGACCACTTGAAGAGGATCGGACCCCGCGAGAATAAGGTGCGCGGTGTCCGGGCACATGTTGACGTAGGCGGGATCGGTCAACAGCATCATGAGGTCGACGTCGCGGCCGCCGGCAAAAATCGAATGAGCCTCGGTGTGGAGAGCGAGCCGCACTCCCCTGCCATAGAGAACGGCGCCGAGCCTGTTCAGAAAGTCCGCGATCTTGCGGGCCTGCTCGAAATCGAAGAAACGGACGGGAGTGGCGCCCGGCGTCTGGCGAAGGGGCGCCCCGATGACCATGATGTCGCTTCCGCAAGCCTTGAGGAAATCCGCATATCGTTCCGCCTTGTCGATGATCGCGGACTGCGCGCCGGCCTCCGTGAAGTCGCCCGCGGCCTCGAGTTCGGCGAAGAAGCCGCTCGCCAGCGTCAGCCCGCGCGAGGAAAGCTCAGCGGCGAAGGATTCGACCGACCCGTATGTTTTGATCGCGTCCTGCCAGTTGAATGGAGAGAACGTCAGCTCGATGCCCGTCACGCCGGAGGCTGCGACGCCGTCCAGTATCTTGTCCCAGAACCTGCGCGGCTGCGTCTGCGCATAGGCCTTGATCGCGTCATGATCTGCGACGTCCCAGGATCCGGGATGAAAAAACGTCACGAGATCGACGCCGAAACGAAGTCTGTCCTCACTTGCCATGAAAGCCTTCCATTCAGACACGGCTACTCGGTTGTAAAGGAGACCTTTACACTATTGAAAGCCGATTGATTTCAATGCATTACGGAATGGCAATCGTTTGCCATGACTATATAATAGCCGTGCCGCTTTTTATGGCAAGCGGTTTTTGGCAAACGTTTGCTAAAATTCCGCGATTGCCTTACGCTAGTCGTTGGAAAAATACGAAGCATCGATAAAAAGCGAGTGAAAACAGACAGATGTCAGGCGACGACAATTCGGGCCCGCTTATGGCCGACGTGGCACGTCTCGCTGGCGTGGCGATCTCCACCGTGAGCCGGGCCCTCGCCAATCCGGGACGGGTCAACGAGAAGACGAGGGCGAAGATCGACGCGGCGGCCAAGCAGCTCGGCTACACGCCGAACGCGATGGCCCGCGGCCTGCGGGTGGGGAAATCGAACGTGGTGATGATCGTGCTTCCGGGGTCGCTCTACTACGGCACGTCGCAAGTGATCCCGCAGGTTCTCGAAAGCATCAACAGAACCTTGATGCAGAACGGTTACAATCTGATGATCGCGAACCTCGACAGAGACGAGAAGTCGGAGCGGCATATCCTTGACCTCGCCTTCGGTGGAACCGTGTGCGGCGCGATCGTGCTTTCGTCCACCTTGCCGGAGGACGGAGGGCGATCCCTCGCCGACGCGCCGATTCCCGTCGTTGCGCTCCTCCAGGACCTGAGCAACGTCGGCATTCCGAGCGTCGTCACCAACGACCGGGAGGCTGTTCGTGAGGCGACAGCAGACTTGATCGCGCTCGGACACAGACGCTTTCTCTACCTTGCGGGCCCATATGGCAACTATCACGACGTCGAGCGCTATGCCGGCGCGCTGGAGGCCGTGCTGGCAGCCGGCCTTCCGGAAGAGGCCATTCTGCGCTCGGGCGGGCTCGACTACCGGCATAGTTTCCAGATTGGCGTGGAGGCCGCGGAATTTTTTGCGAGGCAGAGGGACAAGCCGACCGCCGTTATCGCGACGAGCGACGACATGGCGATATCCTTCATGAGCTCCGCGCAGGAGAAGGGCTACCGCATTCCCGACGACGTCTCGATCGTGTCCTTCGACGGATCGCCGGTCTGCGCCCACTGCTCCCCCACTCTCTCTGCGATTCAGCAGCCCATGGAGGAAATGGGAGAACGGGCCGCGCTGATGCTCATCGGGTATGACGGCGCGGTCTGCGACGCAACTCAGGGTCCGATCGTCATTTCGAGCAAACTGGTGAGGCGGAAGAGCATTGCAGGTGTCGCGCGGTGACCGCCCCATTGCCGCCCTGCCTTTCCAAACTGAGCACACCCGCTGCTTTCGGCAATCTCTAGCCAACGGGCCGCTCTCTATGTTCGAGACGAACCTCGCCAAGCCGTAGACGCCGGCCGCGATGATCCTCAACGTTGGCGGCAACAAGTACCGCATAGTGGGGTTGGTCGCGTTTCGATCAAAGCGGATTTACGTCCTTTTTGTCGGAACGCACGCCCAATACGATGCGACAGACGTGAATAAACTCTGACGTGAAAGGAGATCGATATGTTGAATTTGAAAGCTTTTCGAACACTTCAGAGTGAGGACGAATACAATGCCGCGTTGAAGGAAGTCCCGCCGTATTTCGAGAACGAACCCGACGAAGGGTCCAATGAGGCTGCTCATTTTGACGCGCTGGTCCTTCTGATCGAACAGTATGAAGCCAAGCACTACCCAATCCCGACTGCGAGCCCGGTTGAGGTGGTCAAGTCGGTGATGGTTGCGAACAATTACAGCCGCGCCGACCAGTGGCAGTTGGTTCCAAAGCGCGAGCGGCTGATCTTCTGAATGGCAAGCGGTAAATCAACTTGGACCAGCTTCGAAAGCTTAGTAAAGAATGGAATATTCCTGCTGGCTCACTGATTGGCGAAGTTGCTGCCTAAAAGATCATATTGCCGCAGCGGGCAAGCTGATGAGTAGAACATAGCTTATTGTGGCACCTGCTTCATAAGCCGGAGAGAAGCATGACACGAGCACCACGCCGCCCCGTCAATCCGCTAGACGCCGCGGAGGCCTTGTTCAAGCCGGCAAACAAGGTGGCTGCGGCGCCTGCCGTCGAGCGGCGAGCGCTACCAAATGTCAAGGAGCTCGTCTCACTGAAGCTCGACAGCGACGTCCTCGCCTATTTTCAGGCGGATGGTCCAGGCTGGCAGGAACGCATCAACGATGCGCTGCGTGCCGCCATGAAGGACGATCGCTGAACACTGCAGTCACCCGGCAGCGGATTTTTTCGGGCGGCCGCTACCGTTGCCGATGGAAGGATAACCGAAGACAGGCCCACCGCAGCGCCGGTGAAGAGCAACATCCGGCGCGAGACTTCTATCTTCTCAAGTGATTTATGTGTCATGGCACGCATCCCATGTTGACGTCGTCTGCGCTTACTTGACCGGAACGACGAGGGTTTGTCCCTTCGACACGATGTAGGTGGCCAACTCGGAGGCTCTGCCATCACCGACCCGTTCGCGCTCGGCGTCTAGGCCGAGATCCGCGCGCTGATGAAGCCTGATCTCCGGGTGACTGCCCTTCGCCGCGCCATTTGGGCCTACACAAATTCGAAGCGTGCCTAGTTTGACTGCGCGCAGCCCGATGCCCAGCGCCACGATGTCGACGGAAATCCGGTTGGCCCAGTCAGTGATGACGACAGGCTGGCAGCACAAACGACAGTTCTCAGCTTGAGGGCCAATTCGACCCCGGCGCCGTCCCCGGCCGACATCGATCCGCCAAAATCGAACCTCATCCGAGCCGGCATCTTCGGCCGGTACCGGGATGTTCCAACCGTCAGCTGACATTGCGCCGCGCTCCCGCATTTGCTCGAACAAGCGCCATCAGCATCGGCCCTATCGCAAACTCACCCATTTCGGTCCTTCGGGTCAGATCCCGCAGATATCCGCCTGCCGAGTGGATATGCCCTCCCCTTTCCAGGATACAGGCGATCACGGTCGCGGCGTTTTCCGGCCCCATCCCTGCGCAGGCTTCTTCGTAGGCCGAGAGGCTAACGCCGAGCATCGATCGCACGACGACGGCCGCCGACATCAGGTCTCGCCAATTGCCAATCGTCCCACCGGGGCCATAGTCGAGGATTTGCGGGCAGGCTTGGAGGACAAGGGCGAGCGGGAAGGATTTCAGGCTGTGCCCTGCAGGCAGATCGGCCGCCCTGGCCGCCTCACCGCTGGCCCGGCCGGAAGGTGTCGGTGCTTTCAGGCTTCGCTCATCTGACGGCTCGGTGTTCGGGTCATTGTTACCCACCGCCCTCTCGCCCTGCTTTTTTTCGAAAGCTGGTTCAAGTTCAAAAATGGATTCGGGGTTTGAATTCTGTATGTGCCGCTCATCTTGAGCGGGATTGCCGCTTTGATTTTGCGTTTTTAGCTGCATGTCCAACTGATTGACCACCTCTTCGCGCAACAGCTCCACCTCGTCGAGGGTCGCTGCAAGTTGCGCGGCGGTCGGAACTCTTGGCAAGCGCTCCAGAAGACCACGCAAATGCGCGCTGATCGTCATCCAATCGCCAGCCGCGCCTTCCTCGAGGGCCGCTTCAATCAGTTTGGTGATATCGCGTCGGCACAGCGTCAAGCGTTCCCGAAGGCGCTGCATGTGCATGCGCTCAGCAATAACCTCAGCGGCCAGGCGCTCGATCTCCTCTGATCGGGCAAGCAATGGCGCCAGCGAGAAGCCGAAGGCCTCATCGATCTCGCCGGATCTGCCTTTATGAGCGTAGCGCTTGCCGTTCGGGCTGTCTTTGCGGATCAGCAGGCCGGCCTCGATGAGCACGGCCAGGTGCCGTCTAATCGTCTGCTCGGCCATTCCATGAGCGCGCAGCGAGAGCTGTGCGTTCGAGGGAAACACAACGAGCCCATGCTCTTGCGCAAGCGCGTTTTTCGGATAAAAGCTCAACAGGGCATTCAGCACCGCCAACGCCCGGTCTGTTACCCCAAGCAAAGGCCTGGCCTCGCATAGAGCCCGATACAGCTTCCATTTATCGACCGTCTTGTCTGGCTCAATCTCGCGAGACGCGACTTGGCTTGACAGCATCCCAAGCGTCATCGACCGCCGCCCGAAGGGCGTCGTCACAGTTCCACTCTCCATTTCCTTCACCTTCGATCAGGCAAAAGAAATTTGCTCACCGAAACGGTGCCAAAGACTCTTGACTACGATTCGTGGAAATGCGATTCTCGATCTTGTCTAGAAATCAGAGAGAGGCTTCCACGACTTTGGTCGTTTGGGGGCCTTTTTCTTTTGCGATTACTGCTCCTTAGCGTGTTTCAATTCTTGTCCGGGCGGCGTTGCGCCTGGAATGTCTCCAATAGCTCGGGCAAACGGTCCACGAGATAGGCTGCGAATTCCGGTGCTCGCTGCTCGTCGATGACAAGCCTGGTCTTTTTGGCGCCACGTTCGACTTCGGCGAATTTGATGCCGGTCTTCGTAACGACATGGCTATGAGCTTCGGGGCGGACGCGCCTTGGCGCTGTTTCCCGCATGACCTTTTCAAATCGCTCGTCGCTCGAAAGCTTCTCGTAGGACGGCGTATTGACGAGGCCCATCCAATCGACGTCCTTGCGCGCAGCAAGGTTGGTCGCCAGTTGTTCCCAGCGCGGTCGGCCGATCTTTGGCGCAGGGCCAATCGCTACGATGAGCCCCTCCGGAATGCTGCGGACGATCGAAATCATCGTCGACAGGTTGCCTTTGTGGACGGAGAGTGCCGCAAGGATTGTTTCCCGCTTCACTCCCCTCTCCTCTAGCCGGAGGCCAAACAGCGCCCGCTCAATGAAAGAGAGATCTTTCCGTTCGAGATTTTCCTTACCCTGCGCAATGATAAGACGGTCATCGTCAAGCTCTCGAACAACCGCTTTAACCTTCAAGCCCAGTCTGCGTATGGCTTCGACGCGACGGTGCCCGAAGGCAATCTGATACTTGCCCCGGCTCGTGGGATGGGGCCGGACCAGAACCGGCAAGATCTGCCCGTGCTGGCTCAGGCTTTCTTGCAGCTCCAGGAAATCTTGAGATGCAAAACCATCCAGGCGATCCTTGACGAACGAAGCTTCAATGTCGGCTGGATCAAGCTCGACAATCGCAGCTCCTGCTGCAATCTGCGCCCGCAGGGCCTCGGCGGCCTCGGCGTCTTGCGTGAGGCTCTCGAAGGCGCGATTCATAGATAGCAGCGCCCCGGACTGTACAGCGGGCTTAGCTTGCCGCATCGCGTCTGATGCGCCGCCTGTAATTGGCGCTAGCATGTCGCGCATTGCATCGCGCCGCTTACTCATGACGCTCTCCCCCACGCTTTCTTCACAAGCGCCTCGATCTCGGAGTTAACGTTATCGATCGCTTCCATTGCGCGGTCATAGGTTGATCGATGGAAGTTCTCCCGTCCTACTTCGTAAAGGGTCTGCTTTGTCAGTCCGGCATCTGAAATCGCTGCGGACTTCAGAAGAGGATTCGTCAGCACACGCTCCTCAAAGAGGCTGCGTAGGAGTCCAACAATCTGGCTCTGAGGACCGTCGCTCGGCTCATATCGAGTGACGACGTAGCGGAAGAAATCATAGTCGGCATCACCGCCTGCCCTCTCCACGACATCGAAGAGGCCTGCCGTCATATGGAGGAACTGCGACATGGACGCGACATCCAGCATCTGTGGGTGGATCGTTACAAGCACGCTTCGCGCGGCACAGAGAGCCGATAGAGTAAGATAGCCAAGCGACGGTGGGCAATCGAGGATAACGATGTCGTAGTTTTTCTCGACCGATTGCAACGCGCCGCCTACGCGGGCGAAAAACATCCTGTCCTGCGCCCTTCCCCGCTCCGCGAGAACACGCGGCGTATCGTGTTCGAACTCCTGTAGCTCCAAATTTCCCGGAACCATGTCGAGGCCGGCGAAGTAGGTCTTGCGGATGATGCTGGCGAGAGGAACCTGCTGCTCGTCATAACGGATGGCGCCGTAGAGCGTTTCGTTTGGTTCAAGATCAAATTCGGGCTGCAGCCCGAAGAGCGCCGACAGAGACGCTTGTGGATCGAGGTCAACCGCCAGGGTGCGATATCCGCGAAGGGCGAAATATTGCGCAAGGTGCGCAGCCGTCGTCGTCTTGCCCGAGCCGCCCTTGAAGTTGGTCACTGCAATAACCTGAAGGTCTTCACCCTCAGCTCGGACAGGCGAGTAACCTTTCTTGGTCGAAGCCAGATGCTGGCGGATGGTATGGATCTGCTCGAGAGAATAAAGTCTGCGACCAGCGCCGTTCTTTTCTGCCTCGGGGATGGCGCCCTCGAGGGAAAGGTGACGCAGATAGGCATCGCTGATGCCGATGAGCTTTGCCGCCTCTCCCGCCATGAACTTGCGCAGTTGCTTTTGCGATGTGGGGGGAAATGCACGCGCCCTTAACGCCTGCAGCTGCGCGCTTAATAGATCCGCGTCGGCCTCGACGAGGCGCGTTAGCGATCGAACCTGTTGATCGCGCTCGGCAAGCGATTTCGCGCTGGTCGGCATCATAAACGCTCTTCTGCTTCAAAATGAACAATGAGCGTAAATTGCGCTGAGTCTGCGAGTCGGGTCAAGGCGAATTGGACAGGCTCAACTGCAATTTAACCGCGCGGCGGCGGAACTTCGGGAACACAGGCAGAGTAGATTTCCAGATCAAAACCCTTCTGGGAGGTTCCAGGGCGTGCACCATGCCGTGTGGGTGCGACGACCGTATGACCGGATCATTCTCGTGCAGCGTACCGAGAGGACGACCACCAGGGTCCAAGGGTCTTCACCCTCGGATACTACCGCTTCCTTGACTGACACCAAAGTTCTCAGCTGAGAACTATGATGAAGTTTGCCCCCAAAGACATAGAGTGAGACCTCATGTACGTGAAGTGACCGTGCGACGCTTAAAACGCCCACGGAAGCTGACTAAGTATCAGGTTTCGCTCCCTTTTCGGCTCTGGCAACCATTATCGGCAAGCACCATTCCCTCTGTTTCGCACCGCGAATCCAACCTTTCAAGCAGTCCGAAACTCCAGCCTTCTTAAAGCTTCCCGTCGGGGTTCATGAGCGGTTTCCGCTCGAAATTCACGACTTCCTCCAGCGACCCCGATCGCGGCCAAGTCTTTTCGCGATTCGCCGAACAAACCTTGATGGAAAGGCGGTCTCAATGCCGGATGACATTGGGCAGAAGTCCCTCCTGCCGACGTTGCTGGCCCTGGGCTGCTTCCGACGTCAGTCGGAATTCAGAATCATGCGTGCTGCGTGCCTTCGTAAATAGCGCCCCCGTCAGGCTCCATTGATCTCAACATCATTCCGGTCGGGATCGAGCAGATAGAGTTGCGGGACACGACGGACAACCAGCCCGACTTGGCGACTTCAAGGGGCGAACCTTCGGAACCGATCCCCAGATCAGCTACACCTTCAATGTGAACGACAGATCTCCACCAATCCCAGGGGGTACTGGGAGTTTGGCCCCGGCCAAGGCGAGCGACTGAGTAGAGGGAGCTGTCGCCCGTCTGACGTGTTCTGGTATGCTGACGAAGGTCTCGCCCCGCGAGCAGTGTTCTTGCGTCTCGATCAGTCGACTGCACTGAGCTTCAGAGAAGCCACGCCTATCGCGACGTTGACGCCTTCTTCACCTTCCAGCGACAGCGGCTGCAGGGAAACGCTATCGCGGCTTCCGCCAACCAGAACCTTCGCGCCGCCGCCGAGGCCAAGGCTGGCATCGGCCTCGACACCTCGATAGGTCCCCTGCAGGCCCAAGACCGGCTTGCCACTGACGCTCGAGACCAGCCAGACCATCCTCCCAGCCTTGACGTCGCCGACGGCGAGGCCGAACTCGTCGATCGAACCTTTGTAAGTCTGCGTCGGGCCCGAGGGCGATGGCGTGAACGTGCACGAGACGGTCTGCTTGGTTTCGATGATCATCCCGACGCCTTTGGATATGTCGCACTCCAGTTTTCCGACCTCGAGCTTTGCAGCGCCTGCTGAGACTGGAATGACAAGTACCGAGCATGCGATCAAGTGTCTAAACATTATCGTTCCTTTCCGTTGGGTTAGCGACATCCCTCAGCTCAACGTGCCAAAAGATCGCGGTGCTTGAATTCAAAATTTGGTCATGTTGGCCGCAGGTGGATTGGGTGATCGGACAAGGGTCTTCTTGTATTCCTCGACCGCCTTCAGTATCGGCCCGAGGACCCAGTTGTACATCTCGCCGATATTGTGATCCTCCTGCGGATCGGACTCGATATTGAAGACCTTTGGATAGCCATTCATAGCGGCAGCGCTCGCTCCAACCCCGCCTAGCAGGATTGCCCCACCCGCGCCGCTCCGGCCGGGTGCGACGTCGACAAAATAGGCCCGGAATTGCTTCCAGCGGACAGAGACGAGCTCAGCACCGACGAAGGTCAGCAGATGATCGCGTGCCCCGACGCCACCGTCGCCAAGCAGGAGCTCGCTCTGGTCGACCCCGTCGATCGGGCGGTCGCTCGGCAACTTTCCGCCTGCAATTCGCGCAAACGTCGGAAGAAAGTCCATGATCGAGAACATCGCGTATGAAGACCGCGCCATGATCCGTCCCGGCCAGCGGACCACGGCGGCGGTGCGGATTGCGCCTTCGCTGACGTCGCCAAGCGCGCCGCGATATGGTCCGGAACTCCCCATGTCCGGCATGTCGGCGCCGAACCGACTAGCTCCAGGACCGTCCGGCCCATTGTCCGAGGCGAAGACCACGATGGTATCCTTCTCGACGCCGAGCTCCGTCAATGCATCCAGCATCGTGCCGACGATGGCATCGCCTTCCATCAGGGAGTCGCCGAACTGACCGATCCGGGACGCCCCTTCGAATCGCTTCGAGGGCAGGTTCGGAAAGTGTGTCCGGGAAATCGGCAGGTACAGGAAGAACGGCTTGCCCGATGCCTTCTGCCGCCTCATGAAATCGACGCCGTGATCCACCAGTTCCCAGTCGATCCCACGACGCACCTCCTCGGTGTATGGTTTCACCGCCTTCAGCGGCTCGCCGCGTTTTGCCTCGACGATTTGCGGCCCCTTCTCAGGCGGGATATCGAGCGTCTTTGTCTGCAGGCCTTGTCGGATCATACCAAACGCATCCCAGGTGTCCCCCGGCGGGATACCGTAGAACTCGTCGAAACCCTGGTTCTGGGGCTGGCTGTAGGTCTGATCGCCGAGGTGCCACTTGCCGAAGATCGCCGTGACATAGCCTGCGCCGTGCAGCATCTCCGCCATGGTGATCTCATTCGCTGGCAAGGAGAACGACGTACCGGGAACGGCAACCAGCGACAGTCCGGAGCGGATGGAATAGCGTCCTGTCATCAATGCGGCGCGCGATGGCGTGCAGGACGGCTCGACCAGGAACTGCGTCAAACGCAGTCCCTCCGACGCCAGTTGGTCAATGCGCGGCGTTGGCGATCCTCGAGACTCCCCGCCACCGTAGGCCCCGATGTCGCCGTAGCCGATATTGTCGCCGAGTATGAACAGGATGTTCGGCTTCGTCTGTTGCGCAGACGCCGTCGCCGCAAGGAACGGGCAAATGCTCAAACATGATGCGATCGCCATTGCGCTGGCCGCCGGACGCCATTTGTTGACCCAATCCATGATCCGCCTCCGTATCTGGGGTGAATAGCTGGACCGCCTTCCGACCTAAAAGGTGTCGAAGTCTGGACCGAACGGGCCGCTGAAGTTCGAGATCCACGGTCCCCATTCGCCCCAGTCCCAATCGGAATCCGCATAGGCCTGAGCAGCAAGCTGCTGTTGATTGGCGGTCTTTGCCTGATGTTGAGAAAGCCGATATTGGTCGTACGCCTGCTGCGTTCAAACATAGAGGCATTTGCAGCCCGTCGGATCGGTGTAGACGTAGTTGGTCTTGTTGCCGCGCGTGCTTGTTACGAATGTGTTCGGCGCCAACCGTTTCAGCATCGCCTGACGCTTGGGAGTGTTGGCTGGGCGTGCGAGAAAGCCCGCCGCTGACAGATTGCTCTCCTTTGTCGCGACCGATCTCTGAGCAGTAGTGCAGGACGTGAGGGTTATGGCCGAGGCGCCCCTTAGGGTGCAGCTCAGCGCGAGCTTTAAAAGAAGCCTTTCCGTCACTTGGTATGGCATGCTTCGTTCTCCCGTTGTTTCGAGTCCGCGAGCGCACTCCATTTCCTCTCCATCCGACACGTGCGGGTGTTCCTCTGTTCTCGTAAGCTTCACAATCCGAGCGCCTTTTTGATCGCCGCGATTAGTACGGACCCCGCGAAGGGCTTCCGCAGATACGCGATACACCCCTCCCGCTCTGCTTCGGTTCTCAGCCGGTTATCTTCGAGCGCCGTGATGAAGATCACCGGCAAGTTCACCCCAGCCTCTTTCAGCCTGTGCTGCAATTCGATGCCTGAGATGCCCCCGAGATCGATGTCCAGAACAAGACAGTCGATCGCCACCGCTGGATCGCGAACGAGAAAGGCTTCTGCGGATGCATACTCTATATTCGCGAACCCGTAAGCGTTGACCAACCGCCCGACGCTTCGACGTATGCTTGCGTCATCATCAACGACAGCGATCGTGCGGCGCAGGTCGCCCACCTCAAGCCTCCCTCGTGATTACGGGTTCCTCGGCACAGTAGGCCTGTTAGATCTCGATTCATATTGTCCTAAGGGGAAGATCGCCCGATCAAATCCCAGGCCACGGTGCACTCCGGCCGGTGAGATCGATACTCGCGGCTATGGACACTGCCTCGGCCAGCGATCCTACTCCGAGCTTCTCCATAACCTGATGGCGGTGCACCTTCACTGTCCGCTCCGATATGCCAAGGGTATAGGCGATCTGCTTATTGAGCTTGCCACGAATGATCAGCCCGAAGACTTCCGCTTCGCGCGCGCTCAAGCTCGCCACCAATGTCCTCAGTTCCTGAAGACGCTCGTGCTCGGCCCGTCGCCTTTCATATTGAGCCAGCGCTCGATCGATCGCCTCCATCAGCACCGCCGCCGGGCTAGGCTTTTCCAAGAAGTCCTGTGCGCCTGCTTTCATTGCGTCGACGCCGGCCTTTATGTCTCCTTCGCCCGTGAGGAACACGACCGGGATAAGAGGTGCAAGCTCGGACAGTCGATGTTGAACTTGCGGCCCGGATAAGCCGGGCATCTGCAAGTCAAGGAGAACGCAGCCGGGTTCGCAATCTGGAAGGCGGTCGAGAAACTGGTCTCCAGATTCATAGGTTTCAACCTTGAGACCATAGGCTGAGAGGAGCCGTGCAGTCGCCGTTCGGAAGGATTCGTCGTCATCGACGATGTGGATGACCGGTTTCATCAACCTTGCTCCCCCCGTCGGGCGAGAGGCAGGACCACCCGGAAGATGGCGCCGCCTTCGGGCTGGTTATCTGCAGAGATCGTGCCGCCGTATGTTTCGACAATGGCGCGCGCGATGGAAAGACCCAAGCCTGTCCCCGCTTGCTTGGTTGTGTAGAACGGCTCGAAGATGCTGGACAGACGCTCTTCCGGTATTCCGTTGCCTGTGTCGGCCACACTGAGTTCAGCCTTCTCTTTCTCAAGTCCTGTCGCGAACGTCAGAATTCTCCTGGCAGAATCGGCGTCAGTCATGGCGTCCATCGCATTGGTCGCAAGATTAAGGACGACCTGCTGCACATGAACTTTGTCTGCCCGTACCGGCAGCTCGGTCGTCGGCCGATTTGTATCGAGGGTAATCCCTCTGCGTTCGGCCTCACCATGAATGATGTGGATCGCGTTCGACGTGACGTCGTTCAGGTCGAACTCCTGCCAATCGATCTCGCTCCTCTTCTTGAGCAGCCCTCTCATCCGGCCAATGATATCCCCCGCCCGCTGATCGTCCTCCTGGATATCGAGCAGGATTTGCTGGATCAACTCCAGATCCGGGCTGCCGTTTCGAAGCAACTCGGAGGCCGCCTCGGCATTGTTTCGAATGGCCGACAGCGGCTGGTTCAGTTCGTGGGCGATCGACGACGACAGAGCCCCAGCCGTTGCGGACTGGTTGAGGTGAACAGCTTCGAGCAGGTGAAGTCGTGACCGGCTCTCCGCATCATGACGGCGGCGTCGCTCGAGCAGGAGGAGAGCGATAACACCAGCCTGCATCAAGACAACACCAAATGCTCCCGTCACTGCCAACCAGTGCTCTTCCCAGAGGCTCCTCTCCTTGTACATCTGGATGGTGTCCGCAGGCAGGTTCCGCTCTGCAAGCCCCCAACGCCGGAGCTGTCGAGCATCTACGATGTTTGTCTGGGGTGCTTGTATATCCGAGACCGGCCGACCCGCTATGACATCGACGACAAGATTTCCGACGGTTCGTCCCAAACTGTCAAATGTGACGGTATTGCCGCCGACGACGCCGTGGTCGATGTAGGTCTGATAGGGCCCATAGACAGGTGCGCTGGCCGTTGCCGCGATCTGCCTGATCGCTTCGCGCGGGATGAAATTCCGCCCCGCCCGATCCTTAAAGACCGTCAACGCCAGGATGATACTGTCGGAGGGGACGTCAGATGCGCGTTCGATAAACTCCTCGATCGTCAAATCTTCCAGGTACGTCGTTTCGTATGACTTGGAGAACTCGTCGAGATCTGCGCGCGCCGTCGCCAACCATCCCCGGTCGAACTCCGACGATCCACCGATGATGTAAAGGTGACGGGCATTGGGCTGCAGTTTGCGGGCCATTTCGGCCGTCTTCAGAATATCGAATGTCGTGAACGCCCCGACCACATCATCTGGTAAATCGATGTTCTCCGCGGTGGAGTTGCCGAAACCGGCCGCGACTATCTTCGCATCGGGAGCAATCGCGCTGCGGTTCGTCGATATGAAGCTGGCAGACTCCTTGCCGAGTGCGACGATCACATCCGGGCGACGAGGGGCGTACTTCTGCGCCAGGTATCGTCCCATGCGTGCGACATGATCGGCTTCCGGAAACCTCGACAGATCCAGAAACTCTGAAAACAGATCGATCTTGCCATCTGTCGCTTCCAGCAGGCGGCTGCGCAACGCTTCTCCGGCAGACGTCGTTGCCGCGATCCGCTCATCATAGGGATAAAGTATGAGAACCCGCGGCGGCCGATCGAGGAGTGCGGGCGACGTATCTTGAGTGACACCGTAGGAGTTCGAAGCAATCAGCAGGAGCGACGCCAGCAAGGGACCAGCGCATCGCAATCGACCTTCCCCCTTGCCCAAGGCCATTGGTCCACCCTCAAAGCTTTGCGACGATAACACCTTCTTGGTGTGGTGTCATCCGTTGCAAACACCACTATTGATTGCCTTAGGATCCCGACGATTCCCCAAAGTGCAATATCGGAGGGCGATCACATTCGCTAGAGTTGGGCCGCGCCGGGGCGGAGTGCAATTCGCCGGGCGCTCTCTCACTTGAAGGTACACCCGATGTTCACTATCCGCCACCTCATCAAATCGGCACGCGATGTGATTCCGGTTGTCATCGCAGCACTTTTCCTCACGGCGTCCGCGTATGCACAAAGCGATCCCCTGCCCTCCTGGAACGACACCGGTCCGAAACAGGCGATAGTCTCCTTCGTCGAGAGGGTGTCCAAACAGGGCTCGACCGATTTCGTCCTGGAGCCCGAACGGATTGCAGTATTCGACAATGATGGGACCCTTTGGGTCGAGCATCCCATGTACACCCAACTGGCCTTCGCCTTGGACCGCGTGAAGACGCTCGCGCCGCAGCATCCTGAATGGAAAAGCGTCCAGCCGTTCAAGGCGGTGCTCGACGGCGACATGAAAACCCTTGCCGCATCGGGCGAAAAAGGCCTTCTGGAACTCATCATGGTCACCCATGCGGGAATGACGACTGAGGATTTCCAGAAGGTCGTGACCGACTGGCTTTCCACGGCACGCGATCCTCGATTCAAGCGACCCTACACCGAGCTCGTCTACCAGCCGATGGTCGAACTGCTGTCCTACCTGCGCGCCAACGGCTTCAAGACCTACATCGTGTCGGGTGGCGGCGTAGAGTTCATGCGGCCATGGACGGAGAAGGTCTACGGCGTCCCGCCAGAGCAGGTCATCGGTTCCTCGATCAAGACGGAGTTCAAGATGCAGGACGACATGCCGACTTTGCGCCGCCTGCCAGAGGTCAACTTCATCGACGACAAGGCGGGCAAGCCGGTCGGGATCAACCAGGAGATCGGCCGGCGGCCGATTGCAGCGTTCGGCAATTCCGACGGCGATCTCGAAATGCTCCAATGGACAACGATGGCGGGTGCGCCGGCGCGTCTCGGGATGCTTGTTCATCACACCGATGCGGAGCGCGAATACGCCTACGACCGTAAGACCGATTTCGGACGTCTCGACAAGGCGCTGGACGCGGCCGCGATCACCGGCTGGACCGTCGTCGACATGAAGAACGACTGGAAGCAGATCTTCAAGAACTAGGACTGTGTGCGCCTCGGCTGGGCGGCTTGCCTAACGCTTGTGACATCAGACTTCAACAACGTGCATTAAGGTGACGGGCTTCCTGCCCGTTCCAACTGGGAGGATATTCGCCATGAAAGTCGACCGTCTCACCACGCTCATCTTCGCCGGAAGTTTCGCCCTGGCCTCCGCTGGCTTTGCGCAGGACGCCCCGAAGAAGCCGCACGTACCGCTCGAAAAGGCAATTGGCCAAGTCACGCCAACAGGTCCGGTGCCGTCATTGGCAGTGATCAATTCGGCTGGCGCCAAAATCGAAAACGGAAAGCTCATTCTGACTGGCGTCTCGGCCAATTCGATCGTCTTCGCCGACCGGCCGGTGCGAGCTGCCGGGCATGTGATGACTGAACAGTTCATTATGCAGTGGGACGACGGCAAGGACAATTTCGCCGTCGATCCTCCGAACGCAACAGTGTCGGTGCTGGGCGGGGACGGATCGGATGTCAGCGACGCCGTCGTCACGCTGAAGGGGCCGAAACTCGACGGCACGACACTGACATTCGATATCGCCATTCTGGAGGGAAGCCTAAGCGGTGCGACCGGACCCGCGGCCCTCTTCATCGATCACTTCGGTGGAAGTTTCGGTGGAGGGGGTTTCGGCGGTGGCGGCTTTGGTGGCGGCAGCTTCGGCGGAGGCGGTTTCCGCGGCGGAGACTTCGCGGGAGGTGATTTCCGCGGCGGCTACCGCGGAGACGACGTCCATATCGGCGACACCAACATCAACCGTGTGGGAGGTACCTACTGGCATGCGCCTGTCTACCACGGGGCCTGGTATCGCGGTGCTCCCGTCGCGGCGGGCGTGGTGGCCGGCGCGGCCATTGGAGCGGCAGCAGCGCGCCCCTACTACTACAATTCCTACTACAACAACAATCAGCAATGCGGCTACTACCCCTTCCCGCCTTGCTATTGATCTTCAACCAGAGACACGCCGCCCTGGCGGCGTTTCACTGGCCCAGCAAGAGACAGGCAAGACTGAGGCCGGGAAGCCACAGCTTCAGGTATTCTGCCTCGCCAGCAACCCCAAATAGGTGTTTCAGGTTGCCGGAACCCACTTCCTGTTACACAGTCTCGACTCGGAAGCAGCGCTAGGGCGGCAAACGAGATCGGGGGATTCTCATGAAAGCCATTCACTTGCATGCGATTGTCTTGCTAGCCGGCGTCACAGCCGCATCGTTCGGCAATGCCGCCGATCTCACACCGCTCGCGCCCGAAGCGAAGACGGTCGAGACCCGGAGCGGCTGGGAATTCACGGTCGCGCCTTACTTCTGGGCTGCCGGAATTTCCGGGAACGTACGGCAATTCGGGCTTCCCGAGGTCGACATCGATTCCGATTTCGGCGACATTCTCGACAATCTCGACTTCGCCTTCATGGCTACGGCCGAAGCAAGATATGACCGCTACAGCATCGTCGGCGACGTAATCTACGTCAAGCTGGGTGCCGATGCGCACACGCCCCGCGGCATCTTCGCTGACAGCGTCGGGGTGACTTCGGAGACCTTTGCGGGACTTCTCGGCGTGGGTTACGCCGTACTCGAAGATCAAAATGGCCACCTTGACGTGTTTGGCGGCATGAAAGTCTGGTCGGTCGAGACGGATATCTCCTTCAACGGCGGACTTCTGGCCGGTGTGGAGCGGGAAGACAGCGCAACGTGGGTGGACGCCGTCGTCGGGCTGCGCGGGAACTACTTCTTCACCCCGGAAATCTATGTCACGGGATGGGGGCTGGTGGGTGGCGGCGGTGCCGACGTCGACTGGGACGTGGGCCTCGGCCTCGGCTACAAGTTCAACGACACCATCTCGGCGGTGGCCGGGTACCGCGCACTAGGCGTCAACTACGAGAACGACGGGTTTGTCTTCGACGTCGTCCAGCAGGGCCCGATCATAGGGGTATCCTTCCACTTCTAGCATGCCGCTGCAGCCTGCGGTGACACAAGTTTGCTTGTCATCTTTCCCGGTGATCGTCGTGCTCACCTTGCGAAAGCCTGACGTCCTGCAGGAGTCGGAAGAGCGACGCGGCCAGGAAGCAGAGTGCCGCGATGAAGAGGACGGCGGCTCCCGGTTCGTGGCGATATCCCATGAAGGCGACGACGAAACCGAACAGAAGCAGAAACGTCACGCCAATTCCGGCCAGAACAGACAGGTGCAACGCGCTGTTCAAGAGGCGTTCCCGTTTCCTCAACTCCCCGATTTCCGCCTTCAACCAGGCTCGAGCGACGTCACTTTCATCAATCTCGCGGAGGCTTCTGATCCGTTGCGTCACGCCGGCGATCCGATTGACCAGCACCGCCACCATGGCCGCGACGCCATTGAGCATGAACGCCGGCGCGACCGCGTGATTGATCATTGTTGAAAGCTGATCAGGTTCGACAGACATACCAGTGCCTTCGATGGATGGACCGGGCGGAGCATAAGAACTACCGTACAAGATTGAGATTGATGAGTTGAAACCCTTCGATTGTCGGCCGCGTCGGGTGACCAGCATCGATTGGCCATTCCTTTCCGACTCCCATCGGCGGTGAACGTCGCTGCGGCGACCAGCATCAGCCTTTTTTGCATCATGCAAAATCCTTGAGCGGTTGAAGCCATTTACGCTGACGTCCGATGTCGACCCTGTCGATGCCAATCGTTGCGGAGAAGCTTATGGAATGACATTGACTGCACGCGCGGCCACGAGGACGAGCGTCAGGAGCGAAATCACGCTTTCGAGCATCATAAGCGCCTTCGCGCGTTGGGTGAGTGGCAGCACGTCGGTGGGACTGAAAGCGGTCGCCGTATTGAACGCGAGAGACAGGTAGTCGATGAAAAGCGGTCGCCAATCCGGCGCCGCGACGTCGGGAGTTGAAGCCTGAGGAAAGAGCCAGTCGGGTCTCCTTGCTATCCCACGCGCAATACGCGATGGGCCACCCGCGTCGATCTGCCAATAGAGCAGCGAGAAGGTGAGCACGTTGGTGATCCAGATGGTAAATGACGACGTCAACAACGATACTGATCGCGTCTCGGGCGGGTGCACGGTGATGATCCCGATCATATCTGCGAGTTCCGCTGCCGTATTGCCTGCGTAAACACTGGCAAGCAGCATGATCGCAACGCGCTCGATACGCAGCCAGGCAGCGTTGTCAGTCGCCAGCGTCACCATGACCATTGGAACGATAGCTGCCACCAGGACCGCGTATGATACCAATCGCGGCATGGCGTAGACATGGTGCGGCAGCACCTCCAAAAGGGCGAACACTGCAAGTATCGCCACCACCGGAGGCCATCGAGGTTCGTCACGACCTGCTTGGATGACATCGCTCATCGTCCCGCCCTCAGTCGGCCCCAAGGGCCTGACAGGTGAAGCATGGAGCGGACGCCCCGAAGGGCGTCCGCTCCGACGTCGTTACGCTACTGCGCGCGTCAGTCGTGACCAGTCTTCATTTCGCGGACCTGCTGCATCACTTGCTCCAGATTGTAGCTTGCAGGGCTCTGAAGCGGCGGGAAGTCGATGTAGGTCTCGAGATGCTTCAGCCACAACTGCTGGCCGATGGGCAGGATGTTCCAGTCATAGACATAGGCGGTGGACGGTGACGCGATGGCGCCGCCTGTACCGAAGAGCGTCTTCAACTGTTGACCGACCGAGGTTTCGAAGGGGTCGCGCTTGATGTTGACGACCTGCGTCCAGGCGTACGGCATCACCCCGGTAATGAAGCCAGCTGGATCGTCGGAGACCATGGCGAAGTACATCTTCCAGTTCTTGTAGCGGACAGCCGACGGCTCTTTGCCTGAATAGTACAAGAAACTGTCGCGCTTGGATGGCGACTTGCCTTCCAGGAAGTCGCGCTGGTCGATCCCGTCGAGCGTGGTCTTGACGATCCCCGGATACTTGCCCGCCTCGATCTCTGTCTTCAGGCCGTCGCCCTTCGGACCGCCTGCGATGTTCACAAACGTCGGCAGCCAGTCGAGCGCCGAGAACATGTCGTTCTTGACCGTACCGGGCTCGATGTGCCCCGGCCAGCGAACCACAAGCGGCGCCCGCATGCCGCCTTCCCAGGTGCTGAGCTTTCCGCCCTTGAACGGCGTGGTGCCGCCATCTGGGAAGGTGATCGTCTCGGCGCCGTTATCGGTCGTGAAGACGACGATGGTGTTGTCGAGTTCTCCCATCTCCTCGAGCCTTTTCAAAACATAGCCGATGTTGTCGTCCATCTGCTTCATGCCGGCTTCGTTAACGCCCCAGTCCTTGCCGCCGGGCTCGCCGACCATGTTCAGATATTTGTCGGGCAACACCGTCGTTATGTGCATGCGGGCCGGGTTGTACCAGACGAAGAACGGCTTTTTGGTTTTCTCGGGGTCGTTCCTGTCGAGGAAATCGATGACCTTTCCTGAGATCTCTTCGTCAATCGTCTTGGAGCGCTCAAGCGTCAGCGGGCCCTCATCCTTGCAGCTTTGGTTCGCCGGGGATCCGTCGGACGATTTGCACGCAAGCATCGGACGCGGCGGCGTCAGGCAGGTCGTGGTCTTCGGGTCGACGGACGCCGGGTCTTCCGTTAAGCCGGGGATCGGCGTGTTTCTGCAAGGTGGCGCGATCCCCTGCTCGGTTGAGGTCTTGTTGATGTCGGGGAAGCTCACCCCCTGCATGGCGTCGAGGTGATAGAGGTAGCCCCAAAATTCCTGGAACCCGTGTGCCGTCGGCAGGGATTCGGTGGTATCTCCGAGATGGTTCTTGCCGAACTCACCTGTCGAGTAACCGAGATCATACAGGAACTTGGCGAGGTGAGGCGTGCCGGCCCTCAGGTAGGACGGGCTTCCGGGAATCTCCGGTAGAACCATGCCGACGCGCACCGGCTGCATGCCGGTGATGAACGCAGTCCGCCCTGCCGTGCAGCTCTGCTCGGCATAATAGGTCATGAACTTCGCTCCTTCCCGGCCGATGCGGTCGATATTGGGTGTTTCACCGACCGCGAGACCTTGGTGATAGATGCTCGGCTGCATCCATCCAATGTCGTCACCCATGATGAACAGGATGTTGGGCTTCCTGGTCTCCTGCGCATGTATTGCCGCCGTGCTCGCCAACAGGCTGCCCGCGACCGCCATTGCTGCCGTGAAGAACTTCGTAGTCCGTCTCATTTCTAATGCCTCCCTCAGGGGGCCGCCACATGGACGACCAAGGTTGGTTGAAAGACGAGTCAAAGCAAAAGAGGGTTTGTCGCAGCGACGACGTCCAAGTTTACTGACCAGCAAATTGGACAGATCATTTCGGTAGAGACGCGGCTCCTCAGCCCGCATGGTGACCCTCGACTTGCGGAAGAGGACTTTCCACTCTTCCATCCATTTTCTACATTGTATTAGCGTCAGCAGATATTGCCCTTTGGGGAATCCGTCGTGACGAGGCTGCGAGTTGTCAGCGATCGGAGCCGTCCCCGACGCGTTCCCTCCGACCGGATAACAACCTCCCTAAAGGACAATACGCAGCGACCGAGGCCGCATGTCACATGGATCCTCACAGTGGACGTTCCAGCAGTGGGCAGGGCCATGAACGCAGTAGATGCATACGATGCCGTATTCGAAGGCTTGGCCTGGGTACCCGGACGAATGTTTACGATGGGATCGAATAAGCACCATCCGGAAGAAGCCCGTGCGCATCCGGTCAAGGTCGACGGCTTCTGGATCGACGCGACGCCGGTCACGAACCGTCAGTTCACCGCCTTCGTCAAAACCACCGGACATGTCACCGTCGCGGAAAAGACTCCACAAGCTGCCGACTATCCCGGCGCGCTTCCTGAAATGCTGCGGGCCGGTTCTCTCGTGTTCACTCAACCGAAGACAGTCGTCGGCCCTGACATCACCAAATGGTGGTCGTTCAAGTTCGGCGCCGACTGGCGACACCCCTACGGTCCTCGCAGCGATATTCGCGGGAAGCTCGACCATCCGGTCGTTCATGTCGCTGATAGCGACGCCCGGGCGTATGCCCACTGGGCCGGCAAGGATCTGCCGACGGAGGCCGAATGGGAGCTGGCAACCCGCGGTGGCATCGACAATGCCGAATTCGCTTAGGGCGACGAATTGAACCCAGACTGCAAACTTATAGCCAACACGTCGGAGGGCACGTTTCCCACGATGAGCACAAAGCCTGCGGGCGCCAATAGAACATCGCCCGTGGGGTCGTTCCCGGCGAACGGGTACGGTATCTACGACATCAACGGCAACGTATGGGAGTGGACGTCGGACCACTGGTCGACCCGCCACCCCGAGGCTGCGGCGAAACCATGCTGCATTCCCAAGAACCCTCGTGGCGGCGAGCGAGAGGCGTGCTTCGATCCTCGCGACCGAAAATACGAATTCCAAGGCGGTGCTGAAAGTCGGCTCGCATCTTTGCGCCCCGAACTACTGCCGACGCTACCGTCCGGCCGCCCGTCGTGCGGAACCGGAGGACACCTCCACCAGCCATGTTGGCTTCAGATGCGTCAAGCGAACCAAAATTTGACGCCTCCCACGACCGCTTCCCCAGTTCGATGGCCGTCGATGCGAGTCTCCAGCAGGTGTCAGCGAGCCCGCGTGGAATTCACGAGCCGTCCACCTGGGCGTCGTACTCCCTTGAAGCGCAGCGTCGAGACCTCGTCGCAACTAAACGTTCATCCGTCTCCGATACCCCCACCACGCGACCTCCGTGGTGGCAACCGATTCTTGCAGCCCAGAGTGCGCCGTTACCTATCAAGTAAGATGGCGGCCGTTTCTGACTCCGGCAAGCCAGGGACTGGTCGCCCGTGACGATGAAAGCCATCGGAAGGCGACCTTCAACGTCCTTGTGGCTTCCCTTCAGTTCGAACGCGAATATCGGCCAGTGTTGCCGCCACGCACTTGCAACGGCATGAGGACTCAATCAGCGTCAGTTGCAGCATGCGGACTGGAGAGTTCGGGCATGACTCCCCCGGTTTTTCAAAACTTGAACAGGTAGGAGTACGACTATGGCCTCTAGTTCGATCAGGCTCCTGAGCTACACCTTTCTTCTGACGTCCGTCACTGCGTCGGCACACGCCCAATCCAGCGAAGAATTGGCGAAGAAGCTTTCAAACCCGATTGCGTCACTGATCAGCGTTCCGTTCCAGTTCAACTACGATCACGGGTATGGACCGGAAGATGGCGATAAAACCACGCTGAATATTCAGCCTGTTATCCCAATTTCGATAAATGAAGACTGGAACCTGATTTCCCGAACAATCCTGCCGGTGACCTGGCAAGACGATATTGCCGGACCGTCGGGTGAGCAGTTCGGGTTGGGTGATACCCTGCAGAGTTTCTTCCTGTCGCCTGCCAAGCCAACCGAAAGCGGAATCATCTGGGGTGTTGGCCCCGTCTTCCTGCTTCCAACTGGTACCAACGACCTGCTCGGGAGCGGAAAGTGGGGCGCCGGCCCAACCGGCGTCGCTCTCAAGCAAGACGGACCGTGGACTGTCGGGATCCTGGCGAACCACGTGTGGTCGTTTGCGGGCGAGAGTGACCGGGTAGATGTAAGTTCTACCTACCTGCAACCCTTTATTTCCTACACGACGCCGGATGCTTGGACCTTCGCGTTGAACACGGAATCTACGTATGACTGGGAGTCAGATGACTGGTCGGTACCGATCAACTTCACAGTGTCGAAGCTCGTTACCGTGGACAAGCAACCGATAAGCTTGCAGGCTGGAGTTCGTTATTGGGCGTCCGCTCCGGAGAATGGCCCAGAAGGACTCGGGTTCCGAGTGTCCATAACCTTCCTGTTCCCCAAGTAACGCGACCCAACAACAGGTGAGGCCTCCAAGGCGGACTACCAGTGAATGCGAAGTCCAACCCTTCCCTCGACACCATAGGCATTCCAAGCTGACATCTCGGCAGCATTTTACCATGGCCCAATTCCAGTCGCTCGATGATGACCGGCATTATGGGCTTCATTCCAGGCCTTAGCCCTCCAGGACGATAGGATAGAGAAATTGCGCGCACGCTCGGAACCAACGAAGAGACGATGCGTTTCTTTGGTTCAATTCTTTTCGAGTGAATTCGCCCCAGCGTCTTGTGTTGCCGATGACCAAATATTTCTTCCACCTCCGCACAGGCAATGAGATTATCGAAGATGAGGAAGGCGTGGACCTTGACAGCGCTGCTGCCGCACATCGCGAGGCCATCACCGCGGCCCGGGAAATGTTGGCCGAGGCGGTCTTGCAAGGCAACGTTGTCGATGGTCAAGTGTTCGAGATTACCGACAATACGGGAAGAATAATCGAGCGTCTCCCGTTGAAGGAGGCTCTACGCCTTAGCGAAAGTTAGCGGCCGGATTTAGGATACAGCACCAGCTTTGCGAGGCGCGACATCCAACGTCACCCGCCCAATGCCTGAAAAGGCATCGTCTGTGAGCTCTGACGTCGATTGCGGTCGGGCGATAAAAGCTTACTCCGAACCCCTCCGCTGCCATTCCTTGTATGGTTGTAGTGCCTGACCTGGGAACCGCCGCTCAATTTCCGTTTCCACCAATGCGATAAAAGCGAGAGTGTCGTCCAGGTCCATCCCTGCGCGAGAGAGCGCTTCGCTCTGCTTTTCGAGGTCTTGCATCCTTAAAAACACCTCGTCGTCTGTCATCGCCGACAGGCGGTCTGCGAAGGTCGCGGGATCATCTTGCTCGGACATAGGATCCTCTCAGCTCAAACGTTAGCGCCGCCGCAATAGAGATCGTCATACCCCTCGGGAGCTCCAACGTCGGAGCTCAGAAAATCGGCCCTCTACAATTCTGGCATATCATTCATTGAGATCTTCCCCCCGCCAGCGATTTTATCAATTGCAATCGGGAATTGGCTGATGCGCTTTCCCATCGTGCCGAAAATCACATTGGCAACAGCCGCAGCCACGCTTCGCGTAAGTGTCGCACTCAGAGCGATCGCCTTGAGACCCATCGCATTCTCCTGGAATATGACAACCAAGTTTACCCCTCAACTCCGGTTCGATCAGGATGTTCCACCATTGACCGCTAGGGACAACAGCCCACATTTCCGGATTCGGTAGCAAAATGCCACCAGCCGCGAATACTCCGCTACGACCGCCTCGCGCCAAAAGGCGGTCACGAATGACCTACGATGTGTTCAACGAGGCGAGGTGCTTCCTCGGCGATCGCCAATATTATGCCTGACTTGCGTGTGGAGGCGAAATCCAACCCGGCTAAGTAGAGGCCTGGCAGGGAGGCGACCCCATCCGCGTGAACAGGCTGTTCCACGCTGTCAAGCGCACCGGGAAGTCTCACCCAACTGAAATCGCCCTTGAAGCCTGTGCACCACACCACCGTCGTTATGTCGGACCGGGAGAGATCAAGCGAACCGATCGTCGGATTCGGCTGACGCATCGCGACCGTCTCCGCCGGGTCGGGCTCCGAAACAGGTGCATCGATTCCAGCACGGCTGATATATTCGTCGATATGGCGTTTGATGTTGTCTGAGGCTTCATCTGCAAAACGAACATTCGCTTCAAGATCGTCGGCGAACGAGAGGTGACCGCCATTCTCGACGCCAGTGAAATGCCCAAGAAGCACGACACCTCGGGCGCTGAGCGCTTGAAGGCTTATCGTGCGCACCGACCCCAGCACACCACGAGGCGGGATGCGTCCCGCAAGTCGAATGACCTCCTCTCGTCGCACGTCGAGAAACCCGCTTTCGAGGAGCCAGATCATGATGTCGCAGCCTCGGTAGCGCCGTGGGAGCCGTCCGACACGACTGGTGTCAAGGAAGACTGTTCGGCCTGCGTCCGCCAACTCTTCCGCGATCTGGGCACCCGATTGGCCACTTCCGACCACCAGCACCGCTCCATCGGGGAGATCTGCAGCGCTGCGGTAGCCGGAAGCGTCGATCTGGCGAAGGACAGGCGGCAACGCAGCGGCCCAAACTGGGCGCACCGGACAATTCAGGCTACCACTTGCGACGATAACGTTCCGCGCCAAAAGCGTGCCGCGTGAGGTGGTTAGCCGATACTCGCCATTCTCGTGCGTGCGCGCAAGTTCGGTCACCGCAGTATCCGGTTCGATCGGGAGCCCGTTGCGCCTGGCGAAGTCCTCAAGGAGAGAGACGAACTGGTCGCGCGTCAGGGCACCAGACGGATTTGGACCGTCATAGCAGTCGCCTGGCATGACGGTCTGCACGTTGGCGGTATTCATTCGAAAGAATCCCATCGCTGTGTGCGCCAAGTTTCTCCTACGCGGCCTCGCTCCAATACGCTATGGCGTAGGCCTCGTCGTGCCAGCCAATAGCTGACACCCAGGCCGGCCCAGCCGGCCCCGATCACGACCGCATCAAGAACATTGACGTTACCGGTCATTTGCTGTGGTGATCTCATAATCGACATCCCAGCAATCCCGCCATCCCCCGTGCCGTATTAAGCCGTGTTCACGGCAATTAGTCCAGCGTGGCGGATCTCCGCCCGACTGGCCGAAAGCACTCCTTTTCGCCAGCGCCAGTCACCGCATGAAACTGCGCCACAGTGCTCTCGCCAGCCCGGGGAAGGCGAGTTCGCCTGATGTGACGTAGTTCACTTCGTCGCTGGTGCGGACAATGTGAAGGACGCTCCGTCTCCTGCGGCCGCCGTGGCGGCATTTGCTACCCAATCGCGCACATTTCTCCGACCCGTGCGTGAGGGCGATGATTGTGAACTTTTGGGAGAACAAATTCGAAGCGCGAAACGTTACTTATCCGTCTTCAACAAGGATTATTTGCCATGACCATTGTAACGAGAGTAGCCGCCGCCCTTTTCCTGGTGATTTTCATGGCTTCTTGCGCCAACACCATCAAGGGAATTGGCCGCGACACCGCAAATACGGTTAACGCCACCCAGAATGCTGGAAACCGCGTCGGAAACGCCGCAGCAAACTGATCGAATCGGGCGTCCGTGTCTGCCTTTGAGTGAGATCAGCTGTGAGGACAGGCTGCTCCATATGCGTGCCTGTGCCAGGGATGGCGTTCCTTGAAACGTCCGCAAGGCGCGTGCTGCGCCATCTCTTTTCGTAAGCCTCACAACCTGGCGCGTTTCCATCGAGCTTAGCGACGCCAAGCTTACTCAACCGTCCGTGGCTCTAAGGCTGTAGTCGCAAAGATCGAGGGATCGAAAGCCGCGGCCGCCAAGGGCCGCAATAACTGGATTCGCTCGTAAAGGACCAAGGGCAATAGTCAACAAATCCGGAGAAGCACGGAAGCAGCCGGACGAGCCGACGGACGATTCGATCGTTGCGGTAAAGAGCCCCAATGAAAGTGAAGCTCAGATCCAGCACATACGAAAGTTTGGGTCGGCTATACGAGTGCCCAACTATCAGATTTGGACGTCAGTGCCATAATGATCTGGAACCTGGCTACTGCGCACAACCCGCATTTATGGCGGATGCGCTTTGCTGAAAGACTTCGTCCGTGCGCATCGTGATGATCGCGATTCTGGTTTGTATGGTTGCAGGTGTCCTAAGTCCCCTGTTGGTCACAGGAACCGGCGATCAAGTTCCATTTGGACAGCCCCTTCAAAGATCCCCGAACTCGTTACAGTGAGGCACAATGTTCTAATCGCCCGATTGGTTGCCCTCTTGCGAGGCCACTTAGGAAACAGGGAACAAGTCGCGCCTGACCTCCACACTCCTGCATCCTGGCCGCAAATTGCGGTATTGTGGTCCCGTTGCCTTAAATTGGCTGAGCGAGAATGACAGCATGATGACCATCGCGACTCACAGGAGGTGCACGATGATGGTCGTTCCCGGGGATTGGATGTATGGGCTCGAAGTCTGGTTGCCTGGTCAGGCGCATCCGGTCGATGTGAAGAGTACAAACGAAGCTTCGGCACTTCTCGCCGAACGGTGGCCAGTAACTTTTGGTCCAGCCTTCGAGTATGCGCTTGCAACGTGCGCGGCGGTCACTGAGGGACAGCTTCCAGCGGAGGAAGCAAGGCAGGCTTTGGTAGAGGCCGCAATCGCCGTCGGCATTGTTTGTACACAGCGCGTGCAAGGTGCGCCCGCAGCGCCTCGTCTTTAGGTGCCGGCCGATCGTCATCCACAAATGCGGATGCTGGGTCGGGCTGAAACACGTCCAGACCGCCCGCCGTTGTAAGTCATGCGACCACACAGAGGATCGATCCATTGGCGATTGAAGAGGAGACCCCGGCGACGATGCCCGATCTCAAACATGGTGTGCTCGTTGCTGCCATGGTCCTGGCAGCATCAATAGTATCCTCGCAACCGGCTCTTGCCCAACAATGCGCGCGACAAACCTTCGAAGAGGCAAGATACATCGTTTGTACAGTGGAAGTGGGTAAAGCCGACCTGCGATTGTTCTGGAAGAACGTCGATGGCGAGCCATACCGCTATTTTTCAAGCGTTGCGAAAGCCGTTCGCAATGAGGGACGAACGCTGACGTTCGCGCTCAACGCCGGCATGTACCTACCCGATTTCTCGCCAATCGGACTCTACGTCGAAAACGGGCGGGAATTGAGATCCGCCAATACCGTAGAGCCCGAACGCTCCCTCGGCCCGGTACCGAATTTCTACAAAGAGCCGAACGGCGTGTTCTTTCTCGATGCAGAAAGCGCCGGAATACTGCCGACGGATGAATTTCTGAAGCGTCGGCCCAAGGTGCGTTTGGCCACCCAGTCTGGTCCGATGCTAGCTATCCAGAACAAGGTGAATCCGATCTTTATTGTCGGGTCGACAGACAGAACGCGGCGGAGCGGTGTGGGGGTCTGCGGCAGGCGCGCCGTTCGCTTCGCGATCAGCGAAGACAGAGTGAATTTTTATGATTTCGCGCGGTTTTTCCGTGATCATTTGAAGTGCCCCAATGCATTGTTCCTCGATGGTGGACGAGGCGTGGGGATTTACAATCCGGCAATGGGCCGCAATGACCGATCCTGGCATGGCGGTTTCGGCCCGGTCTTCGGACTTGTCGAATAACCGTGGTAAGGCGATGGGCAGCAATTACATGTCGCACGAGTGTGATGGCCCAACATTTCTTCCTGCTAGCTGCGCGCTACGTGGGGTAGCTGCCGGTCGATTAGATTGCAACCAAGCACAATCCCTTGGCCCCGACCGCGTGAAATCCTCCTAAAGGCCCTCGCCCGGCGCTTGGCTGAGGTCTAAGCGTTCGAAAGCTGCGCGCGCAGTTCCTCGATCCAACCTTCGATGGAAATCGTCATCCTGTCTCGTTGAGCTCTCGATAGACGACGGCTGGCGGCGCGCGCAGAACTGGTGGGTTCAAGGATCGCGAAAGCGACCGGCGGAGGTGGCGCAGGGACCGATTTTAGGCGCGGGCGGCGGTGGACGTCCGCTCAATGGAGGGACCACTCATCCTTGCCGTCTGTTCCGAGCGGTACGATTGGGATCTAAGCAGAGGCCGTTAGACTGGATTCAAGGGCGCCGTGAGGGAACGCGTTGATTGAGACGTCGCTTTTCGATGTCGCGGCGCGGTAGCGGCAGCCCGACGCCGAATCCAGGATGGCCCCCCTCAGGCCAGAGGCAATTCAACTTTGCATGGCCGCTAATCCCAATGCTGTTTGTAGTGCTCGATGGCCATGTGGGATCGGATCCGCTCGCCAAGTGCGGCGGCCGACCTTTCTCCTGCAAGCACGCGATCGATCGCCGCGACCATTACGGCCCGGCCCTGGTCGCTGTCAGGAGAGACGCGGTGCTTCCGACACCACTTGGTGACGACCTTGTTGACCAGCTCGATATCTTTCGCGCTGAGAGCAGGTATATTCAAGAGAGACACTGGCGACCTCCGATGAAACCCGGCGCAATCTGTAGCGGCCTGCCCATATTTTTACGCTCGCTCACACAATCCTTCAATAAACCAAGGCTTGAAAAGCGACAAGGCGTCTAAAAGCGACACAACCCTGGAGAGCGAACGTTGAGACGTTTGTTGACAGCGCATCCACTGCGGTTGTCGCCGTCATCACTGGCGAGATGTCTGTTTGCACAGACGACATTCCGGGGTGAAAATAAACATGTGCTTCAATCGAAGCTCAGCCCTTTGCGGATCTGGAACCAAGCTGATTTCGCAAGGTTCATAGCAGTAGGGAAAGGAGACAAAGACATGACCACGCAAGACCGTCTTCCCTTGTTGATCTACATTGGCGGAATTGTCCTTGTCGGGATCGCAATCCTGATTGGAGCACTCGCTGGCAGCCAATACGAGTCGTACCGGGAACGGCCGGCTTTGGTCGAGACCGAGTGACGCCAATGCTCGCCTGGCAAATCCGAACGCGACTAGCGCCTCAGGAATTGCGGCGCGGTGCATGCTTCCGCCAGGGCGTGGAGGCCTATGCCGGCAGATATGCTGCTAATAGCGACGGCGTGCCGCTCAGCGATCCGCGTGCAGGCGTTCTTTGGCTTCGTCTAATCTCTATTAGCGACACGAGCCGCGACCTTCGTTCGATTTTTATCCGTCGGCGGAACCGGATCCTCTGCGCGACGTTCGGGGGTCAGCGGAGGCGGGAAATGGACGGAGACAGATACAACTGGATCAGCCGACGGGCACATCAGATCTGGCAGCAGGACGGCTGTCCATCGGGGCGCGATCGCGAGCATTGGTTGCAGGCAGTGTCTGAGTTCGAAGGGCTGGAACGCGAGGATCAAGGCCATTTTGCCGACCATACGAAGATTGAAAAGGTGTTGGTTGTAGAAGACGAGCCACTCATCCGCTATGCGGCCGTCGACGCGCTGGAGCAGGATGGTTTCGATGTGCTTGAAGCAGCAAACGCTGACGAGGCGCTGGTGCTTCTTCAAGAGCGCTCGATTGATGCGGTCTTCACCGACATCAACATGCCTGGTTCGATTGACGGCCTGGGCCTTGTTTCCCTGGTTCGAGCCCGATTTCCCGACGCGCGGCTTATCGTGACGTCAGGGCATGTTCAGCTCGGCCATTTCGACCTGCCAAGTGGTGTTTCATTCCTTCCAAAGCCATACACTTTCGACGCTTTGATCAAAATGCTCAAGATTCCACGGCGGCTGCTGTCAGCCTAAATTCAAAGAACTTTACCAGATGGCGGCGAGCAAGCGCTGGGAGCGGGCTTTCCTCCGGCGTTTTCTGTTGGAACAATGATCAGCCGCGAGTGTTCGGCGAAACGATGGTGCCACGGCGCAATTCGCCTTTGTGCCAATCTGCCACTCTTTCCAACTCACTCAGGAGGTTCATCATGGTCAAGAAATCTGTCGCGTCACGGGGACGAAAGAGTTCGACAGCTACAATTCACGATCAAATCCTCGAGCGCGGCGATGGCGGCGAGCTTCATCAGTTCGCCGAAGATGGGCAGCCGATCCTTACGACTGCACAAGGCGGGCCTGTCGCTGACGACCAGAATTCGTTGCGGATCGGTGCACGCGGCCCCCTGCTCATCGATGACTTTCATTTCAGGGAAAAGATCTTCCACTTCGACCACGAGCGTATCCCCGAGAGGGTCGTCCATGCTCGCGGCTACGGGGCACATGGTTTCTTCGAGACGTACGAATCCCTGGCTGCGTATACGAAAGCGGACCTCTTCCAGCGTGCGGGGGAGAAGACGCCCGTATTCGTCCGCTTCTCGACAGTCGCTGGCAGCAAGGGCTCCTTTGACCTTGCCCGCGACGTCCGCGGTTTCGCGGTAAAGATCTACACGAAGGAAGGAAACTGGGATCTTGTCGGGAACAACATTCCGGTCTTCTTCATTCAGGATGCCATCAAGTTTCCGGATGTCATCCACGCGGTCAAACCAGAGCCGGACCGCGCTTTTCCCCAAGCGCAATCGGCCCACGACAACTTCTGGGATTTTATCAGCCTGACACCCGAGAGCATGCATATGATCATGTGGGTAATGTCGGATCGCGCCATCCCACGTTCCTTCCGGTTTATGGAAGGGTTTGGTGTCCACACGTTCAGATTTGTGAACACAAAGGACGAGTCAACTTTCGTCAAGTTTCACTGGAAGCCGAAGCTCGGCCTTCAGTCGGTCGCCTGGAACGAAGCCGTCAAGATCAACGGCGCCGATCCGGACTTCCATCGTCGTGATCTGTGGCAATCGATCCAGTCCGGCAACTTCCCGGAATGGGAGCTGCAAGTCCAGTTGTTCGACCAGGACTTTGCTGACAACTTCGAATTCGACGTGCTCGATCCGACGAAGATCATTCCCGAAGAGATCCTGCCGCCGCAGCCGGTCGGCCGTCTGGTGCTCGATCGCATGCCCGACAATTTCTTTGCCGAGACCGAGCAAGTGGCATTCATGACCCAGAACGTCCCGCCCGGCATCGACTTCAGCAACGATCCGCTGCTGCAGGGCCGCAACTTCTCTTATCTCGATACTCAGTTGAAGCGGCTTGGTGGTCCGAACTTCACGCACCTGCCGATCAATGCGCCGAAGTGTCCCTTCGCGCATTTCCAGCAAGACGGTCATATGGCGATGCGTAACCCGGCGGGCCGCGTCAACTACCAGCCTAACTCGTGGGGCGAAGGGCCGCGTGAGTCACCAACAAATGGGCATCGCCCGTTTGCCTCCGAGGAGCAAGGAGAGAAAGTTCGGCTGCGCCCGGAAAGCTTCGCCGACCACTATAGCCAGGCGCGGCAATTCTACATAAGCCAGACGCCGCCGGAACAGCGGCACATCGCGGCCGCATTGACATTCGAACTAAGCAAGGTCCAAACACCGGTGATCCGCGAACGGATGGTTTCGCATCTTATGAACATAGATCAGACCCTTGCATCCACCGTCGCCCAAAAGCTCGGTTTCCAGTCCATGCCGGAGCCGGCCGAGGCAGCGGTGCCGACCCGTCACGATCTTGAACCGTCGCCCGCACTCAGCATCGTCGAGCGTGGCCCCAAACGCTTCGAAGGCCGCAAACTCGGCATTCTGGTAACCGATGGCGTCGACGCCAGCCTGTTGAAAGGCCTGACCACGGCGATAACGAAGGAAAAGGCCGTCTTCGAAGTGATCGCGCCGAAGGTTGGTGGCGTTACGGCTTCCGATGGCACTTGGGTTGAAGCCCATCATATGATCGACGGCGGGCCGTCCGTCCTTTTTGACGCCGTAGCTATGCTGACCTCTTCCGCGGCGATCGACGACCTTGCGAAGGAGGCGACGGCTCGCGACTTTGTGGCAGACGCCTTCCAGCACTGCAAGTTCATCGGATACGACCAGTCCGCCGTGCCCTTGCTGGAAAAAGCAGGTGTTGCTGGTATGGAAGATGAGGGCCTCATTGCGCTTCCCGGCGAAGAAGGAATATCTGCCTTCGTCTCGGCGTTGGGCAAACTCCGCGTTTGGGCTCGCGAGCCATCGGTGAAGCTCGGTAAGGCGTCTGTGCCTGGTTAGTGGCAGTAGTTAGGCGCGCTGCAACGCTCGCTGCCAACTGACATTGTTGTACGATTCATTACGAAGCTTTGCCCGCATGGGAACATCTTGGACTTGGCATCGTTAGCATGCGCAACTTTTCCAAGGAGCTCAAAATGGCAAGAAAGGTTCCCATCCAAGGCACACGTCCGGACGAAACCGCCATCGCAACATCACGCGACAGGCGTGACGACGTCCTAGTTGGAAACCGCACGGAACGCATTCGAAGACGGGCCTACGAACTATGGGAGCGCGAGGGTAGCCCGCCTGGACGACACGACGATTACTGGCTTCAGGCCGAGCGTGAAATCCTTCACGGAAACGATGAATTCAAAACCGACGACGATCCCGATCCGGATAGCATGCCTGAATCGGCCAGGCAGCATTCCGATGCGGTCATACCCGACCGCGGGGACGCCGTGAAACGCGAAACGACACCAGCCGTGGACGAACGAACTGGACAATCCAAACAACGGCAATGAGCGGTGATCCCATTGCTTCAGGCGGACGGAACCGGTTACGCAGCCAAGGAGACTCGTGGACTGAGCTATTTCCAGCGTAGAAGGACGAGGCGCATTTAGTGCCGAGGGATTTGGGTCGTTGAAATAGATCGTCGGGTGCCGGCCCGCTCAGCGACAGATGGGGTTTAATGCCGATTTTGAAGCAGGAGAGCTGGTTGCGCCGAGCGACCTTGGCCAAACTCGAACACAACGCGGGGGTTCCATCCACCCTGCACTTTTAAAAGCCATTGTTCGAACGAATGCCGCCCGACGGCGTTTCTTGCCTCAAGGAGATCCGCATGGGCCTGAACGTACGTGGACAAACGTTTTATACACTCAGCCAGGACGTGCTGGATGATCATGTCCTGATGGCCAATCATTTGATCGATGAGTTTTTGCTTTTCATGAAGGAAGACGAGATCGGGAATGACCTGATCGACGAAATCGAGCTTCCTGTTCCAAAGAAAGCACTTGTCGAAGCTTTTCGCATCGCCATCACCGCCGAGAGGCAGCCGACTATCCGAGCGCTGCTCATTAAGGCGGCGATGACGCTGGCTCAGTTTCGAATTGGTCTTGGCAACCGGATCAAGCTGACGCCGCTGACCCCGCACGGCCGATCCCCGCAAGGGCGATCCTTGGCATTCGAACGGAGGTTGGAACGCATACTGATCGCCACGGCCGAAGAACGAGTTCACCTGTGTGAATTCTATCGGCGCGTGTGCATGCAGTCCTACAATTAGGAGAACGGGAAGACCGACCTTTCCGATGCCGGGAGATCAAATGTCGGTCCGACCACCGCAGCCGACAGAGAGGAAGACGCAAGGCATTGGACGCAATGCCGAGAGTCGTGGTGCTATTTCAACGCCCACCTATCGTTTTTTTCGCCGTCCACCGGATCTGACGACGCTCAAAAGTCCTCGACCAGGATGAGATGATGCAGATTCGTATGCCGGGCGCCGTTTTTGATCAGTGCACTGCAGCGCGTACCTCGCCGTTGTTCCTAGCGGCTAGGTGATCCGTGATCGCCCGACGGATATCCGTGACCGTGTCGAACAGTTTGTTGTCAAGATCTATCACATGAAAGCGGACGGCGATGAACTTCAACCGGTTGTCGAAGGGAACGGCTATACCGACTTCCTGACCATTGAAAACGACTGCTTGCCTTTGCATAGAGCACTCCAATCCGAGACGCGGATCAAATTAGCAAATTGGAATGAATTGTTTACGACACGCTATGTTTGCGGTCGTCGCTTTGCATCGAATTGAAGACGTTTACTCTTTCGATGCATCAAGACTGTGAGAAGAATTCGAACGGATCTTGTCATCGTTCCTCCGACCGGTCGCCATTCGCCGACCGCTGAACGCTCATATTGGCAAATACTTATGTCCCTCTGACGACAAAAGCTAACCTAGGTTTTTCCTTCAAGCAACTATTATCTTTATATTTTTAGTATTTGGTTTAGTATTACTATTACCGCACCTGCGAATAAGAAAAACTATACTACGCCGGCGGCATACACAAAAAGCAGTGCGGCAAGTTCCTATGCTGTGCCAGGACGCGGGTTCGTGTAAGCACGGTGTTGAGATAGCTATGGTTGCCGATCTGGCCCCGTCGCGCAGAAAGTGCTCAAAGCGGCACCAGGCTCGGTCGATGTAAATGGTTCGATGCTTGCCGATTTTTTCGTCCTGCAGGGGTTCGTGCGACGTCGCGGTGATGACGAACTTGCCGTCGACTCCGTCGTCGCACGGGACCATGTTCACTATCGCTTTACTTGCCGAGGTTCCCGAAAAGCCGGCGCATTGAGAAGTTTTTTCCACGGTCGCAAGGTCGGGGCAGATCACTCGATTTCATAGATCGCTGCATTATCCTGCACCTCGCGGAGGCCCTTATACGCCGCGTGCCGCAGCTTGCGGTCATGTGTCCAGGCGCGGTACTCGATTTCGGCAATCAGTGTCGGTTGCACCCACACGACGTTCCTTCGCCGCCCATCGTATTCTACGGGCGGCCGTTTCGCTGTAATGCGGTCCAGCGTATTGCGTAGCGACTCCGCATTGCTTTCGGTGAAGCCCGTGCCGACGTTTCCGACGTAAACCCACTCATGGCCCTTGCGGGCTGCGAGAAGGAGGCTACCGATCCCTGCCCGCGCCACCGATGACTGCTCGTAGCCGACGACAATGAAACTGTCGCTTTGCAAACATTTGACCTTGATCCAATCGCCAAGACGTCCTGACCGGTAACTGCTGTCGCGATGCTTCGCAATAATACCTTCAAGCCCTTGCTCGCAGGCGACTGCGAATATCTCCCGGCCATCTCCGTCAATGGCCTCAGATAGCCGAATAGCGCCCTGCTCGCTGCGCAGAAGAGACTCCAGGAAGAAGCGACGGGACGACAGCTCCATGTTTCGGATATCGTGCCCATCGAAATATAGAAGATCGAAGGCCATCATCATCGCCTGCCCTGAGGGAAGCTTCCCACCTCGACCGCCAAGCGAATTCTGCAGCATGCCAAAGTGGGGCCGCCCCTGCTCGTCCAGAACGACTGCCTCCCCATCGATGATAGCTGTCCCGACACCCAGGCTCTTGGCCGCTGCCTCGATCGCCGGGAAACGATATGTCCAATCATGTCCCCCGCGCGTCAAGATGCGCACATTGCCGTTGTCGAGATGGACCGCAATCCGATACCCGTCCCACTTGATCTCGTAGAGCCACTCCGCACCAACGGGCGCACGCTGCTTGACAAGCGCCAGACATGGCTCGACGCGCGTTGGCATAGTGTCAAAGGGCAACTGTGGTTGGGAGGGGTCACGAGGCTTTCTTGGATTGGAACGAAGTGGCTCGTTCCCAGTGAGCAACGGCTTAGGACGCGGAGATTTGGTCATTGATGCTCATCACGAAATGAAGATGGGAGTTCTTTGCCTTGAAGGCCTCGAATGTGAGGCGTATCGTCCGCGCGTTGCCCGCTCTAGGGCACTGCTCATCATTCCCTGAGCCCCGCCTCTATGTGGGGCTCTTTTTTCTCAGCCTGCTTTTCGGCTGCAACATCGTCCGGCACGACGTGCAGACCCGCCTCATGGGCCACGGCAACGAAGGCCGCTCGGGCACTTGCCGCATCTGTATAGAATTCCAGCGCCTCCAGCGAGGTCATGAGGGCACGATGGAATGAAGGTGCCTTTGACAACGTCAATTTGCTGCTTAGGAGCATGGCGGCGAGATCCTCGACCGTATCAGCGTGTCGATAGCGGCCGGTGTTGCCTTCAATCTCGACATCTATCGGGCTGATAAAAACGGGGATCTCGCCAGCCATGCTCCTAAACTCCCTTAACTTCATTAGAATCCAGTAAATGGCAAGGCGACCCGTTTCGTCCAGCCCCGCAATACCCCATTAGGAGCTCCCTCAAATCAATAGTTGGAACAGAAATGGAACATGCACAATGCAGATCGTCACTGTGCGCAGCGACACGTCTTGCGCAGCATAAAATCTCGTCATCTGGTTTCTCGGCTGGGCCGAGATACCAGGGGAACTCGCCGTCGTGAGACGCCCGGATCACACATGCTGTTGGCACTTTCCGGAAACGACTGGCGTTTCGTTTCCGTTCATTACAACGCTCTCAGCCCGGTATGACCAAGTATTCAGGAGGTTCCCTTACATCGACTACGCAGAAACGTCGGACGCCCCAGGCACTTTCCTACGATCGCAGATCTGACGTTTGCGACCCTTCCAATTCCAGGAGATTTGCGAAGATTTTCTGATTGAGATTGCAGCCGGAAGATGATGCTATGTGGCCTGCATAGCTGAGTCCCCTCGCCCTCCTCCCAATTTTCGACCCGAGCGGCCCATGTCGATTTCAGATGCGATCTACCGTCCCTTCGAAACGCTGATCCGCCCGCTCGACATCCCCTATCGGCCGCTGCCGTCCAAGGGGCCCGTGGCGGTTCTGCTGCACTTCATGTCGATGTTCCGTGGCGTGCTGATCGCGCTCGCACTTTCATCCATGGCGATGGAGGCCATCAACCTGACCATCGTCTGGGGGCTTTCGGTCATCGTCGATGGCGTATCGCAGAAGGGCGCATCCGTCTTCCTGCACAGCGAATGGCCGCTCCTGACTGTCCTCGGGCTCCTGATCTTTCCGGCCATGCCCGTCGCCTCCTTCCTTCTAAACACACTCACCTCGCATACGCTCGGCATCGGCATGCCGGCCGCCATCCAGTGGCAGGGGCACAAAGCGGTGGAGCGGCAGGATCTTGCCTTTTTCCATGATCTCTACGCAGGACAGGTGGCCTCGCGCCTGCAGCAGGTGTCGTCTGCCGTCCAGCAGCAGATCATTGCCGCCTTCCAGTCCATTCCGCGCTTCCTGCTGCAGCTGGTCGGCTCAGTGATCCTGCTATCGAGCCTGTCCTGGCAGCTCGCCTTGCCAGTCGTTGTCTGGATCGCGCTCAATGTGGCGCTCACCGTCAAGATGGCGCCGATCTTTGCCGAGCGTTCGCGCCGCACCGCCAAGCAGCGCAGCCTGGTGGCCGGCGCCATCACCGATCTCTACACCAACATGCAGATGATCAAGCAGTTCGCCGCCGAAGACAGCGAAGCCGGCGCAATCAGCCGCATCATCCGAAAGGCCATACAGACGCAGCACGGAGAACAGCGCATCTACCGCACCTCGGAACTGATTGTCGTGGTCCTCAACACGACGCTCTGGCTGGTGATGCTGTCGATTGGTTTCTCGGGTCTCGTCAACGGCTTTCTCACGGTCGGCGAGTTTGTCGGCGCTGTCTACATCCTCCAGCGGCTCTCCACGCAGATCTTCACCTTCCTGCAGATGGGCCAGCAGATCTTTCAGGCGATTGGGACGATCAAGGACGCGATGCCGGTGATGACGACGCCGCCCACCATCACAGATCGGCCTGACGCGGCGAGCCTCACGGTCAATAGCGGCGAAATTCGTTTCCAAGACGTCTGCTTTGCATACAAGTCCGGGAAGCCTGTCATCGATAATCTGTCGCTGACGGTACGGCCCGGCGAGAAAGTGGGGCTGGTCGGCCTCTCCGGAGCCGGCAAGACTACGCTGGTGAGTCTGCTGCTGCGTTTTTACGACATCGAGGACGGCGCGATCCTGATTGACGGCCAGGACATCCGCGATATTACGCAGGCAAGCCTTCGCCGCAACATCGGCGTCATTGCACAGGACGTCGCGCTGCTGCACCGCTCGGTCGGAGACAACATCCGTTACGGCCGACCGGAGGCGAGCCAGCACGAGATCGAGCAGGCGGCAAAGACAGCAAAGGCCGATGTGTTCATCACCGATCTTGCGGACGGCGAAGGCCGAAAGGGTTATGACGCCTTCGTCGGCGACCGCGGCATCAAGCTCTCCGGCGGTCAACGGCAGCGTGTGGCGATTGCTCGCGTTTTGCTGAAGGATGCGCCGATCCTCGTGCTCGACGAGGCGACCTCCGCCCTCGACAGCGAATCTGAGGCCGCAATCCAGGAAAAGCTCAACTTGGTGATGGAGGGCAAGACGGTGATTGCCATCGCACATCGCCTTTCGACCATTGCCATGATGGACCGGATCGTGGTGTTAGATCAGGGACGCATCTTGGAAGAAGGCAGGCCGGACGAACTGGTCGAACAGGATGGCCTGTTTGCCCGCCTGTGGAAACGCCAGACCGGCGGCTTTATTCCTGAAGACATCGACGAACCTTTGCCGGCATCGCCTACGAACTAACCCTCCGGCCGACGCTTATTGCATCGGCGAGGCTGTGCCTTGCGGCCAAAGGGGTCACTCGTTAGCAGGTCTTAGCGGGAAGCGAACATCTCGATGTGCGGTTTCAAGATGCGTGGTGTGCGAACCATTCATTGTCAGATGCTGCCGGAAGAAGGACTAGCCATGCCGCTTTGGCCGCCGCCAATAACTACTGTGTCGTGTCGGTCCTGCATTTCTGCGTCTCCAGGTCGGCTAGAGCGGCAGGAGCCTAACAAAGCCGACCTGGAACGACAACGCGACTTGGAAGTCTATTCTCCCCTCAATGCAAAGTTGAACCACACGGTGAAGAGACGAGAAAACTCGGCGAACAACAGAAGTAAAACAACCTCCCCAATGTGGATCTCCAAGGATCATGAGGCTGATCAACGCCACCATAAAATAGGCTGCGGCAAAAATCGAAACGCACCTCAGTAGCGCCATCCTTTACCCCTCCATTACCGACTAGCTTGTTTGGTGTCAGTTCTCACAAAAACGCAGAGTAACGACGGCAACATCATCCATTGGCGGCTTATGCACTCTCCGACCAAGGCCGCCTTGCGCTATCGGGCCCAAACGCGACATTCCCCTACGTTACTATACTCGAAGTGAAGCACAGGAGATGGCAACCGCTAAGCCGGTGATCTGCTTAGACCGGATCATTTACGCCGACATTTACCGTAACGTGCTTGCTATTTTAGAGGATCGTGTAACTCTGAGCTATTCAACCTGCAATCGTGCTGTGCCGGGCGACAGGCCAGGCAACTTAGCCAAGGTCGAACCGACGTGCATAGCACTCGAACACCGCAACAGTGGGTCGTCTGAGCTGATCCCAGTTCATGGATATGGAGGACAGCATGAGAAATATAAGCCCATGTTCACTTCTGGCCCTAGTCGCCGCAACATCTCTGTGCGGCGGGGGCATGGCTTTTGGCCAGACGGCGAACAAAATTCCACCAATTCTGGTTACCCCCGACAGAGTCGAGTCGAGCATCGGGACACTGGATTTTAAGGACGGCGCTCCGAGCCCTGAAACCATAAAGAAGGTGTACGACACACTGGCTTTCACCCGAGGCCTCGACGCGTTCCTGAATAGCTACGGCGGCGCGTCCGCCTATGCGATTCACAAGGGCCTTCTCGGCATCGGTGCTGAGGACAACACAGTTACTATTTTTCCCGAACTGATGGATTCGAAGTCGCTGTTTCTCACGGCAAATGCTGACACCGTCTATTACTTCAGTGTCGTCGATCTGACGAAGGGGCCGATGGTAGTCGAGCAGCCTCCAAAGGGCGTCGGGACCATCAATGACATGTGGTTTCAGTGGATCATCGACATCGGCTTCCCCGGTCCCGACCGTGGAGAAGGCGGGCGATACCTGATCCTTCCACCCGGCTACGACGGTCCTGTTCCCGAAGGTGGCTTTTACGTGGCTCGGGCGAAGACGAACCGTGTCCTCTATGCCTCGCGTGGCTACCTCGTTGACAACGACCCCAAGGCAACGGTCGCGAACATCAAGGAGCACATGAAGATATATCCGTACACGCCAGGAGGAGTAGGTACGAGCATCGCGACAGCGCTTGAAGGCACGGTCAAGCTTGCCGCAAATCCGGTGGTGCCTGAGACCAAGTTCAACGAGGCGAGTGGGAAATCGTTCAATACGATCCCTCCAAGCGACTACTCGTTCTTCGAGATGATCAACGCCAACATTCAGGCCGAACCGGCCGATTCCTACAACCCGGAACTCGCGGGGCAGTTGGCGGCGATCGGGATCGTGAAGGGCAAGGAATTCAGACCAGATGAACGGATGAAGAAAATCCTCACCGACGCAGCAGCGGTCGGAAACGCGTCGGGACGAGTGCTAAATTGGGATTCAAGCAACATTCCAGGTTGGGCTTTCTACCCCGGGTCAGGTTGGGCCAACATGCTTTGGGAAGGCGGCGCGAATTTCGAGACGCCGCCGCCGATGATAACCAAGGAAGGCATGTTCGCCCCTTTGCCGCCGACTGGCGCGCGGACCCTCGACTCCAAAACGGCATTTTATTACGGCTATACTCTCGACTCTCCCGGCATGATCATGCGGCTACCCAAGGTCGGCTCGCAGTACCTCATGGGCTTCGTCGATGCGGATAAAAAACCCTATGACGGTGGCAAGACCTACAAGGTGACCCTACCGCCAGACATTCCAGCCGAAGCATTTTGGTCGTTCACGCTCTACGACAATCAATCGCGGTCAATGCTCGACACGCCGCAGCGATATCCGCGTGCGGGCAGCCAATCCTATCCGTCACCCGCTGCTGAAGCGGACGCTGATGGTTCCACGACGATCTACTTTGGTCCGACCCAGCCCAAGGACGTAAAGCGCGGCAACTGGATTCAGACCATGCCTGATAAGGGGTGGTTCGTGCTGCTTCGTCTTTATAGCCCTCTCGAATCTTTCTTCACGAAGGAATGGCGTCTGAGTGAAGTCGAACTCGTGCCCTGATGTTGGTTGATGCAGTCTGGCGCGCGGGCAGAGGTCCGCGCGAGGCGGGGACCCCTAATGGCGCGCGTTCCGGGTCTATCGATGGTCGCCTTACGGGCATATCTTCCATTTGACCGACCATCTGCTCCGCGCCTAAGCTTCCAGAGAGCACGCGCGGGACAATGAGAGCTAGTTGGAGTATGGTTGAGCCAGAGATTCCTCTCGTAGGCGGTGCGGACTCGAGGGTCGTTCGAGTCGGTCAGACAGTTCGGCGCAACGGTCGCGCCTGGTCTCCCGCCGTCCTTGATCTTCTGCAGCACGTTGAGCGTGAAGGGTTTTCCGGGGCCCCGCATGTGCACGGGTTTGATGACCAGGGACGAGAGGTTCTGACCTACATGGAAGGGGAGGTCGGCCAAGGTCTCGGGTTCATCCCCGACGAAGGTGGCCGCTTCGACGTCCGGCTCCCAGATTATGTCTGGCGCGACGACGTGCTCCTGCATCTTGGCGCGCTCATACGTGCCTATCACGATGCGGCGGCGAGCTTTCCGTGGACTGGACGAGAGTGGCGCTTAAAGGCTCGGCAGCCTGTTGAGACGGTTTGTCACAACGACCTCACGCCTTGGAATACCGTCTTTCGCACAGGCCTGCCGGTTGCTTTCATCGATTGGGACGCCGCGGCACCAGGGCCTCGCGCGTGGGACCTCGGATTCATCGCCTGGCGTTGGGTACCGTTCTGGCGGGACGTGAAGTGTCGAGCACACGGACTCCCGACCGGTGTCGCCGAAAAGGCCCGCCGCTTTCGTTTGCTGCTTCAGGCATACGGGCTCGAACCTGAGGTCAGCGTCGTGCAAGCGGCAATCGAGCGGGTGGGGCAATTGCAGGAACACATGTGGAAGCTCGTCGCTGACGGCTCCAAGTGGGAGGTGGAACTCGCCCGTCGCGGTGTGCTCGACGAGGCGACGCTTGAGATCGCCTGGATTGAGGAGCACGCTGCAGCGCTTGTAAGGTCGTGACCTATCCTGATGAAGGTCTTCATCTTGCGCATCTCGGAGTGACCCAGCCTTCCGCCGTCGGGCCATGGCGGGCGGGATGGCTGCGATTGACACTGCTATATCGGCCATATCCTGAACGGCGGAATAACGGATTTTGCAGTTGTTGTGATGACCACATCTGGCGCATTCCGTCAACATCCGCGCGCGTCAGACCGTCAACCCCCCCTTGCGCAGGCCTTCAACGCGGCGCTCAAAATCGTTGGGGTTCCGGAACGGAAGGACGCGGCGCCGGCGCTCGACAGAGAAACCAGGATTTATCTGAAGCGCGTGCTCCCAGGCCAGTCGGCTCTCCTCCGGCCGACCGAGGTGGCCATAGCACGACGCAAGCAGGGCATAGGCGGTCTCAGATTGCGGGTTTCGTTCGAGCCGCTGGTTGATTGCATCAATCGCCTGCTGATACTCATCGAGGGAAAACAGCGCCTCCGCGCGAAATTGGAGCAGCACTTCGGGATAGTGCGGGTCCAGCCGCATCACGACGTCGAGCGTTTCAAGCGCATCGGCCGGATCACCGGAAAATATCTGCATATGGGCCTTCGCCATATGGAGATCGACGGAGTTTGGCGCAAGCGCTAATCCCCGTTGCACCTCGGCCCGCGCCCGGTCCATTTGCCGGCTCCACATGCTGGCCATGACCAGCGCGAAGTGACCGTTGGGCTGCTCCTCGGCCATCTCCACTGCCTGTTGCGCAAGCTCTCGCCCAATCCGCAGCGAGCGTTCCGGATCGGGGCTCCAGGCGTTAACGTAGTCGAGCACATGGGTAAACGAAATCAGTGCGTGGGCCGCCACATAGCCCGGATCGAGAGCGAGGGCTGCGGTTGCCAGACTGCGCGCCGCGATATTTCCGTTGCTGGTATGCGCCGACGCCCGCTCCCGAGCGCGCAAGTAGAATTCGTACGCCTCCACGTTGACTGCGCGCCCTTGGGTCAGGCGATCCTTGTCGCCGACCGTCAGCTTCAGCTTGAGCGCAGCTACGATCTCCTGGGTGATTTCATCCTGAACTGCAAAAATGTCCACGAGATCGCGATCGAACCGACTGGCCCAGACATGTCCGCCGTTGCTCGCGTCGATCAACTGCGCTGTGACGCGTACCCGGTTGCCCGCCTTGCGCACGCTGCCCTCGAGCACGTAGCGGACGCCAAGCGCCCTTGCTACCTCTGGCACGGAGACCGCTGCCTTCTTGTATACGAAAGACGAGTTGCGGGCGATCACGTGCAACTCGGACAGCCTCGAAAGGTCAGTGATGATGTCCTCGCTGATGCCGTCGGAGAAATACTCCTGCTCGGCATCGCCGCTCATGTTGTTGAACGCAAGCACGGCGATGGAGGGCTTTCCAGCAACAGGTGGCAGCACCGAAGGTTCTGCCAGGACACTGGTCTCTGGTATCGCCGGCTCTGCCTGCGCGACGATGCCGACCTGAAGCGAATAGACCCGGATCGGCTCAGCGATGTTCTTGAGTTGCGTCGCACCGAGATCGGTTGGAGGAAGTTCGAGTCGCGCCTTCACCTGGCGGTAGGCGTCTTCAGATAGACAGATAGCGCCGGGCTTAGCGATTCCTTCCAATCGCGAGGCGATGTTAACGCCGTCGCCCATAAGGTCGCCATCGCTTTCCTCGACGACATCGCCTAGATGGATGCCGATGCGAAACTCGATGCGGCGATCCTGCGGCACGCCGGCGTTGCGCTCGAGCATTGCGCTTTGAACCTCGATCGCACACCGAACGGCATCCACAACACTGCGGAACTCGATGAGGCTTCCGTCTCCGGTGCGCTTCACCACGCGGCCGTTGTGCACGGCAATGGTCGGATCGATGAGATCGCTGCGCAGAGCCCGCAGCCGCGCAAGAATGCGATCCTCGTCCGCGCCAGCAAGACGGCTGTAGCCGACCACATCCGCGACCAGGATCGCCGCAATTTTACGCGTCTCGCTCATAGCTCCATTTCCTGCTACGCGCAGACTAGCATACTGGCCCGGCCAACGCTCCCCAATCTCGAATTCGTTCGCTGAGAAAGTCCCCAATAAACTATCGGCCGAATGCCGATTCTGAGTTGATAGCCTTGGACTTCACGATGCTGGCCGCGCCGCGACTGTCCGTACTTCGCTGTCATTATTGGAAGCGAAAATCGGCAAAACCATTGTAAAATTCCCTAATAACCCATTATATTAAAACAGTTATTCGCCACAGGAAGATCGGCAGAAATGGAAGAAGTACCTCGCCGCATCGAACCGTGCTGGCGAGAAGGCGATCTCGAAGCAGGAAAGCCCACAGCCCAGATCGGAAAAGTCCTACAGGTTCTTCAAACGCCCGGCTGCTCTGTCGAAATCCCAGCCCCTGGTGAGCGCAGACGATGACGGCTGAGCGTCTGGTGGGCCGGCCGTGTCGTCAGTCAATTCACCCAAGTAGGCGTGGCGATATCGGCTTTGCCTGTGCTCGGGGGTGCGAAACAATCGGAGCGTCTTACTCGCCCAAAGCGCCGGCCATTTTTCGGTGGCCTACTTCCTAAGAAAAGCCAGCGCGTCACGAACGCGCTTGGCGGGTACGGCTCGAACAAGCCGCGGTCCTTCCTTAGCCGGGTTCTGCTTGACCCGGCGTCGGTGCGTCGAAAGGATCGAGATCCTCTTTCCTCAGTGCAACGAACACCCTCGCCCCGACTCGAATGGCGGCTGCGCTCGACAATCTGAGTGGGGCATGGGCATCTCCCGCCAACCGGCGGTCAGCCATTGTGGCCGCAACGACGGCGGTTTCACGAGGACTGTGGCTCTTGCCTGCCTATATCTGATTTGAACTTGTCAACCTCCTCGACCACACGATCTCTGGCTACCTCATGAACGTCAGACGCGACTGCGACTGCCTTATCATAGGCGTCGGACGCAATCTCGGCTCCTTGATTGACCAAGGCCGACGCCTGAGCCGAGACGGCGTTGCGTGCCGCATCCGCAGTTTCGCCGAGAAACTCGTCTTCCGTCTCAGTATGTGGAAGCGCCGCACCAATCGCTGCTCCTACAGCGAATGCGAGAGCACCGCCGACGAGCGGTTGATCCCGAAAGTGAGTGAGAATGGCGGCGTTTAATTTGCTCGCTTGCTCTTGCACTCTTTCTCCGGTCGAGGCGGATCGTTCCGAAAGCGAACTGGCAGCATCCGACGCTCGCGTCCCAATAGTGCTTGCGGTGTCTTTGATCTGAGCCCATGTTTCCGAGGCCCATCCCGACGCAGCGTCAAAAATTGCCCCCGTCTCGTCGACAATTTCCTCGATCTGCCTGCCACTGGCATCCGCGAAGCCTCGATAGGTTTTTCCTGCCTCGTCCATGAAGTGGCCGGCACGTCGTCCGGCATCGTCGGTCAGTGCTTTCAGTCGCTTTCCGGAGGCGTCGGTAAAATGGCTGTAGCGGGCGCCATTTTCCGTTGCTTCTGGTGGGCCGATGCGCCGCACAGGTCCTTCGACCTGATACAAAGGATAGTCACCGTCGAAACCGGGACGAGATGCGGCGCCACCAGATGACGACGTTTCCTGTTTCGCCATGAGCCATGCCAAGCTGACCCCCATGAGAGCGACCGGCAGCGGATTGGCCTTAAGGGATTGACCGAGATTCCTAACATATTCACCGCCGCCGCTGCTTTTGGCGTAGGCCAGCATTTCATCGATCAGCTGCCCCGGTGACATTCGCTCCTGGATGGCGTCTATCCGATCCTCGATACGCAGGCGATCGGCGTCGATCTCGCGTTGGAGCTCCGAGGATGTTTTTTCGATTGAGTTTTCCATCAGATCTTTTCCTTCACAGCGTTGACGTCGCGCCGTAGTGAGGTTGCCGTGCGATCTAGCCTCAACTTATCTCCGCGCAATGCATTCAATCCTTTCGACACCATTGCCCAGGCGATGGCGGCGATGACAAGACCGACAATAAGTGCAGCAAGCGCGCTCGCGTTGGACTGTGTCATGCCGTAGTTGACGAGGACGGCAGCCAGACCCCCGACGAGGGCGCTCAGCAATATGCCGACCGCACCGATCGCGAGTACCAGCCCAACAATCAGAACCTCGACACCGCTGAGTGCCTGCGAAATTTTTTCCGATGCCTCAGTCTTCGCAAGGTCGATCTCCTTGCGCAGTAGTCCAGCGACATCAGTCACCAATCCGCCAAGGAGTTCGGACAAGGGTGTGTTTTCAGGTAACCTAGCCATTTGTATATTCTCCGCTGTTCAAGGGAGAACCAGAAGCGGCGCTCGTCGATCGTTTGGCCGACGCGGTCAGAAAGCGGCTGGCCGCCAAGCCCGCAAGTGCGGCGATACCAAGGAACGCCAGCGGCTGTTTGCGTCCGAAGTCTTCAGCCATTGTTGCTACTTCGCCGAGGTCTCTGCCCTCCATCTGCTTTGCGAGGGTTTGCACGCTACTTCCAATTTGCCTGGCATATCGGCCGACCTCGGGCTGGTCTGATTTTTCGAGTTCCGAGCCAACCTTTTCAAGGGCGGTGGCGATACCGCCAACCTGACGGGCTGCAAAACTTGTCTCCTTCGAGACCGCGTCTTTTACTCGATCGACGGCGGACGCCGCGTCCTCCTTCAAGGTGTCGCGCGCAGCGGTGAGATCATCGACGATCTGCTCCTTTAGATCTCCCACCCCCGCAGGCCTTTTCGCGGGCGGGATTAACTCGCCGCTTGTCGGGTGGGGTGACGATCCGACGCCGCCCTCCATTCCTGAAAACTCGTTTGACATAAAAGCCTCCCATGGCTGAAACAAACGGCAACTGCCGCGTCTACGAACCATTGGTCTGAAGGTTTGTTCCCCGACATAAACGTCAGTTTTTTCGACGGTGGATTTCCGCCTGGAAGAGCCAATTTAGTGCATCAACGGTTACGGCTCTCTCACGCGAGACCGTGCCCGATCGATGAAATAGCCGCGTATGTCGCTCGAACGCGCCGGCGGTCGTGTGACATCGGAAAGGCGGCTTACTTACGCCGCCTCCTCTTCGTCCGTCTGATCCGGCTGCAGGTAGTGCAGGTAGCTGACGGCGCGCTGCGCATGGCCGGCGGCGACAAAGATCGCCCGCTTGTCGCCTTTAAGAACCTTGAGCCAGGCGGCAAGGTAGCTTGCATGATCGGGCCGCGGCTCGAGTTCGGGAACGATGCCGAGATCGGCGCAGAGGAAGCAGCTGCCGAGTTCGGCGATCAGTTCCTCGCGGGCGCGGTCGCTTTGGTCCTTGGCATAGCGGCTGAGATCGCGATCCAGTCGGTGTGGCGCCGCCGTCCAGTGGGTCAGTTCATGACTGAGGATCGCGACATAGGAGGCCGCGTCGCGGAAGGCTTCGAAGGC
>NZ_FOCV01000041.1 GCF_900110205.1 Rhizobium tibeticum
ACCGTCAAGACATCCGATAGGAGCCGTATGCGGTAGTGCCGCACGTACGGATCTGGCCGGGGGGCGATGGGCAACCATCGTCCCTACCGGGACCCACTCACCCGAGACAGAACAATCATCAGAGTACGCCGATCTGCCGGGATCGCTAGTCGGACCAAAGTCCGAAAAAGAAAACATCGAGGGGAGGTTCAGCAGCTGGGCGCACGCAGGCAACGCTGTCGAGAACCTTACCCCTCAACGCATCCTGCCCTAGGGGACAGGACACCAGTGGGACTTCAGGCTCGCTTTGGAGGTTTACCTGAAGTCGTCCGAGTGCCAAAGATGCGCATCATTGGCACAACAGTTATTATACGCTCATGGCATCGGGTTGGGGAGAGGATTCGTCACGACCGATCGTGGTCGGATGCGCCAAAATAGGATAGCACCTCCTCCTCAAGCTCGAGGCAGCGTTGCTCGTATTCCTTCAGGAGTACCTTGTTGCCTCCCTCTGCACGCAACTTGTCGCGGAACCTGACGGCGTCACCGTAGTTCTCGATATCTTCGATCCACCAATGGGCGCTAGGGGCATAGGGCCGGAGACGTGGGTGGCGCATCAGAAGCACCGCCAATCCATAGCGAAAGCTGTTGAAGCGTGGGTTTTCCATGTTTCAAAGCCGTCACGGATGAGGCTCTGCGAACAGGAGAGAACACAGAGCTTCGTGCAGTTGAGCTGATGTCGAGGGACATCGACATCCTGGGCAAAACGCGGCTATCCAAGATTAGTTCCAGATCGCAGCGTCAGCCCGCGAGTCGAGCATCCTTCGCTCTATGAACGCGAGCAAGTTGGGCTTCTAAGAACTCTCAACTGATTGCCGGGAAGAAGTTCGATGACCTTCTGGTGCGTCAGATTGATCAGTACGTCGAAGATCTCGGTTTCCGTGAACCCTTGGGCGACCAATGGCTGTCCTATCTCGTACAGATTGAGGACTGCCTTTACCTTTGGGAGAAGCGCCATCACGGCGGCTTGGGTTTCCTGGTCCCGCGTCATTGCAACCGATTTTCGAGCGGTTGATACGTTCATATTGCCACCGTCAGTTCGAACAGTCTGCAAAAAGAACCCCCGCTGTCGCGGCTGCGAGGGCAGAGGCGAGAGTTGGGCCTTGAGGGGTTTCGTTTCTCAAGGCTGGGCCTCAACGCTCGACGCTGCATTTTTGTTCCCGCTCCATATCGCGGTGTGGTCAAATTCAACTGTTGCACCTTCTCGTAGGTCCCTTCCACCAGCCGAGACGCCGAGCGTGGCGTCGGCGTCCATCCGTGGTGGGGCGAGATGGTTTGTCACTGCCACGGTATGTGGTTGATGGCCCAGATCCACTGACCATTTCTTGGGGTGGTGAGATCGAGCACTATCCGTCCGAATTCCGAATCGCCATCCCACGCGGCAAAATCCTGATGACCTTTCACCTGGCGACGTTTCTCGCCAACGATATTTCGGTTGATATTCGGGCATTTCATTTCGCTATAGGGGCAACAAGCAAACGGCCCGCTGCCGCCGGGGCAAACGGGCCGCAGTGCTAAGGAGCACTGGCGCTCTGGGGGATGCGCCGCGGATAAATGTGGGCCTTTGCGTGTTTTCGGTCAATGACGAGGTGTGGGCTGCGCTGACTTTCGTGACGAGACGCCGCACTAGCATCGCTGCAGCGAGCTTCTTATCTTCATTCCATGAAACCAAAGACCCCAATAGCTCTTGGCATAACCGCCTTTATCTGCCTGGCGTGCGCGCTGTTGATCACAGTTTCCATACTTGGCCATACCGTCGCAATTCCGCCTGTATAGCGTCCCGTCAGAAAGAGCCCCGCATGGGGTACCAAGCGGGGCGAGGAAGAGGGACTGTGGAAAGGGGCACACGCGAGCGAAGTGACAAATCTCGCGTTTCCTGCTCCTTAACGCTTTCACTTTCGCTTGGTTCCGCCGGGTTTGTATTCGCTCATCGTCACATCAAGTTAATTGTCTTTTTGCGCATTCCTTGATGTAATTATCTCAAAAGACTTGGCGTGGGCACGGCCATCCTGGACGGCGAGGCAGTTGTTCTCGACGAGGAGGGCAGGCCGCACTTTGGTCGGCTCCAAAATTCCCTCGGTGGGCGCGGCGGCAAGTTGCCCGCCGGTAATGCGATCATGTTCGCGTTCGATCTCCTCTACTTCGACGGCCATGACATCCGGAACATGGAGTTGTCGTCACGCCGGTTCTTCCTGGAGTCACTGCTTCGGAACGAGGAGGAGCGATCCGCCTCTCGGAGGAAGTCGATGGCGACGGCCGCGAGATCTTTGCTGCGGCCTGTGAACATGGCCTCGAGGGCATCATCGCCAAGAACAAGGACAGTACCTATCGCTCCGGCCGGCTTGGTGACTGGGTAAAGGTGAAGTGCGTCCAGTCTGACAGCTTCATCGTCGTGGGTTACGAGCTCTCGACCGTAGCCAGATCGGGGATTGGCAGCCTGCTACTCGCCGCTCGCAGGGGCAGTGGTTGGGCCTATGTTGGCAACGTCGGAACCGGCTTCAACGAGCGCAGCGCGGAGTACCTGCGGAAGACGCTCGATCGGATCAAGCGAAAGACGCCACCTGTCGAATACAGCGATCGACGAAAAAACCTCGTTTGGGTTCAGCCGACACTCATCGCTGAGATGGAATATCGCGCCTGGGACGCATGACGGCAAGCTCCGCCACGCGTCCTATAAGGGGTTGCGAGAGAGCAGGATAATGCTGCCGTATTCGAACTAGAATAGATTGCCTCGGTCAAACAAACCTAAAAAGTACGTTTGCCTCGTCCGCGGCCAAAAGAAATGCCCACTGAGCTTCTTCTTGGGTTACCAAGCCCGTTGCTGTGCCAGCGCAGGCTTCCATCGCCGATATGAACGCTGCGCCGCTGTTAACTGGCCAATCTGAAAACAGCAGATCCAGTGCGTCCTCCGCTGACGCGATAGTGTAGAACGAGTTGTTGCGTTCTACGATTACGATCAGCCACCCCGGTGCTGACACTCGTCCTCCGATCCCCCTGCAAAAATGGTGGATCGCACAGTTAGCCAGCGTTTGACATGAGGGGAGAAAAATCCTCACCCGGCGATCCACTCTGTGAACCTCCACAGTGAGGCGTTGTTCCACGCTATTTGCCAGCTGAGGCCGGAAGGCGAAGAAGTAGCAATTCAAGTAACTCAGGGGCTGTTAACGTCGGAAATTGCCACAACAGATCGATGGCAACACCTGCGGCCGTCTGCACCGAAAGGCTGTTCGGGTCAGTTCGGGTCGTCCCGCACCACCCCTGGAGGGAGGCGGTGACAGTTTCGAGTTCGTTGTCGCTGAGGTCCGCGTTGGTGAGAAAGTTCATCGAACGGCTCCTGCCCAAGGCAAGAGCACTTAAAATCTCTCAAGCAGCCCTGCCCGGGAAACGATGAGCCGACCCCCTGTATGATACGCCCCCTACGGAGCGCACGAAAGCAAATAACCCCTATGTGAGACATACCGGAAAAAACATAGTGATCGGGAAAGCAGTGGGTCTGCTTCATAATCCCGCAACGGTCTGATTTAGCTCAATTGCCGTACTCCGGCATGGCGACAACCGAAGCTGGGCACTGGGTGCGAAGGATGTCGGAGACCCACATCATTCCATAAGGGCTATCTACGCCCTTGGTCTCCAGGAGGCCCCCTAGAATGCAGACCGACTTGTGCTCCACAAAAATTGCTGTAGCGGCCATACCCATATTTCTGCAAGCAGTTGAGAAAGATGGCTCCGAAAAACTAAGACCCGCGTCGTGGCTAACTCTAAGCAGAGGGCCGAGTTCCTTTTTCCTCGCTCCAACCACGTGCTTGCCGCGAAGGTACTTGGAAGAAGTTCTTGTAAGCGATCCGATCCAAGATCCACGTGCTGCTTAGTACCCGTTGGCCGCGGACGCTCTCAACAAGAGCTCGGCGACGCCTTTTCCGGCCCCGACTTCGATCGGGACCATCAGTTGTTGAATTTCGGACCGACGCTCGCGGCGCGGTCCAGGTTGATCGCACGGACACCCTTCTTGAAGGGATTGTAGTCAATCATCGCATTTTGGCGTATTGCCCAGTACTCGGTCGCGACGGACAGATGCTCGCGAGGAAGGTCCCAGAGGCCGCGACGGATAGGCACGGGCGTCGAACTGGTAGCTCACGGCGGAGGCGGACCGAAGCCAGGCGCTTGGGCCACGTACTGTCGAGATGATCGGTGATATCGAAAACCCGGCGGATCGAACGGCCAACCGTCCTTCCGGCCTCGCCATCACTGCATCCGGAAAAGAACATGCTAACGAGAAGCGAGCCGTGCCGCACAGAAAACGGCACTCGCACGCCATGTGGAACCGGTTCTTGCGGCTCGGCGTTTACTGTCCGCCGAGTCGGGAGATTTAAATGTCAGAACATGCCACATCTAACTTCTTTTCTAAATTCGCAAGCGCGGTAGCGGAATGGTCCGGTCGCCCAGCAACGTTTGCAACGGCAGTCGCACTCGTTCTTGTCTGGGCGATTTCCGGACCGTTCTTCGGCTTCAGCGAGACTTGGCAATTGGTGATTAACACCGGCACCACCATCATTACCTTCCTGATGGTCTTCGTTCTTCAGAACTCCCAGAACCGTGATGGCAAGGCGCTGCAGGCCAAGTTGGACGAACTCATCCTTACATCGCAGGCACAAAACAAGTTTGTCGGCATCGAAAAGCTCGGGGAAGACGAGCTTCGTGATCTGAGTCGGAAACTGGCGGAGAAGGCCGACTGCGTCGAGGGTGTGGCCGACCAACGAGCGGGTGGCGAAAGCCAGCTATCTGTATAAGTCGCCGTAGCCGGCGAATGGAGACCACGGCTCTCTTAAGGTTCCGATTGTGCGCTCGACAACTCTCCGGCTTGTTGGATCGCCGCAGAACGTGCGCGCTGCTGTTCAACTGACCTTTATGGGCCGCCAGGTTCTCGCATCTGGCGGACCTTCTCAAACGACCTGATGTCAGTTCCAACCACGAGCCGTCTGCTTCCATTGGCGCAGCGTAAATCGACGCCGTATGGAGCCTACCGGCGATTAGTCCGTTGCAGTCCAGTTCTCAGCACTCGAGATCTGGAGCGCAAATCGATTCCCCGCGATCGCAAGGACGTTCACATCCGATCAATGAAGAACGCCCGAACCACGATCTCATCTTGCTCAAGCTCAACTTGCAGCCGACATCGATAGTCGAGCCACCATGCGCGGTCGAAGACGCCGGACATGACCTCTACAACAACTATCCGATCTCGCTCAATTCCCGCGCCATCGTCCCAAAGCCCTTCGGCGGGCGCGTTAACATGCAGGGTGACGCCGCCGAACTTCTCGATCAACTGCCCCCGAACGTCGGCGAGTATCGTTCGGAAATCAACTTCCTCGACGACTGGAAGCAGGATTTGGATCAGATAGCCCATGGCGATGATCGCTGTTGCTGATAGCAATCAAACTGCGAGCCGCACGTTGTGTTCCGTCCGATGCCAACCCGATTGGTGCGCTTTCTCGGTCCTCACGCTACGAAATGACTACGGCCGCTGATGCCGGATAAGGGGTCACCAGCCAAACACATGCCCTTTCGCAACATATTTTCCTAGCAGTTGCCCCTGGATACGATCTGCCGTTCTCGAAGGATGCGACGCCTTAATCCGCGACACACTGCCGGCGACCGAGACAGAGCGAACTCACGTGAAAAGCACAGGCTGGCCTGCTTCTGCGAAGCCGATCGCAAGTCGAAGGAGGCAATGCAAAAACGAACGGCGCTCGCAGGCTCCAGCCGCTGCGGATGGCTTGGTTGCGGCGACACGCAACGATCGAAAGGAGGCTGGTATCACTCGCCTTCGATCGTTCGACCAAGCTTCCGAAGGTACGCGACAATCTCCTTCTTCAGATGTGTTACGTTGCCAAATCGATCCAGAACTTCGTCTGACTTCGATGATGTGCCATTGATCGTGCGGGCGATCACATAGGCATCCGGACCAACAACCACGATATCGCCGCCCGCCTCGATAACGGCATCGACGTAGGCTTTCGCAAGATCTGTCCCCATCTACGTTCCCAGGTTGGATGTGTCGGTCTGCACTAGAGGGCCATCCCGTTTGCGGACCTTCATTTCCTACCGCGTGGCACCCAAGACAAACGCGATTGCTGCCACAATCGCAACGGCCGTTAGCGGGCTTTCTTTCACCCGCTCCTCCAGATCGGTCAAAAACGATTTTCCTTGCGCCTTCGCCAGCCGGACCGACCCTGATGCAAGCTCAGACACAGATTCCGAAAGGCGTGCTGCTTCGGAGCGCAGTGCGCGCACTTCTGCTCCGCCAAAGTCGCTTGCTTGACGGCTCCGCGATTCTAACGCTTCCTCCACTAATGGCTCTTCCGATTCATTGGGCTGCGCCTTTACACGCTGCGCTTCTTCCTGGTCGGTACGGCCTGCGGGGATGCTTGTTCGTGTGATGGAAACCGGATCGGACGCCGGGAAGGTGTCTTCCAGTCCCTTGTCCAACTCTCCTTTCTTAGCTTTACGGAGCTGCCGTGCCTGCTCGCGTTTCATTGATTCAACCGCAGGCGATGTTTCATTCGGGCTGGCCATCTTCTTTTCCTTCGCGTTCATCTGAACTGGCTGCAAAATCGCTCGTATCCCCGTCCTCGATGTTTCCAAGGCTAGAGCGTCGTACTCATTGACGCTTCCGCCGCTGTCACGCGCGCCGAAGGCCGAAAGTTGCACCATCATCACCTTCGCATGGTCGATCGCAGTCTGGACATTGAGTTTGGGATCCTCGTCGCTCATGCGAACAGATCCTACCTCGCCGCCTTCACCGATGACGTCGGCCTTCAGCGCGGTGCCGTCGCGGGTAACTTTGGTGTCCATGACTTGCATGAGTACTCCTTCCACTGGGACACAACTCCGGTCGAGCGCCGGGGTTCCGCAAAAGTCGTCGGTAAGCCGACTAATGCATCTTTTTGGAATCTTGTGCGTTATGCGCAGCACAATCGAAGTATGCGATCCCATTGCAAAAGGGGAACTCATGGATATGCCGGAACAGGCAAGCACTACATCCGCCGCGCTGACCACGACCGCTTCAGGAGGGCTGTCGATGTCAGCAAACCGCTGTCGGCCGACCACCGTCGCAAGGCGAAGAATGACGCCTAGTCGGACGACGACGGCCCGGGCAACGATCAGAGGAAGGAAACATTGACATGAGCGCGATCCGGCCACGAGCGCCCGACTTCGACACCGACGAAGAGCTACAGGAGCATCTCGCTCTCCTTGAGACCGATACGCCGTCCGACGAAGACATATCGGTTCCAGAAGACTTCCGCCGGGACAGGCGCACATTCGAGGATGTGCGGGCCGATATCGAGACTGTGCGGGATGAGATGAACCATCTTCGGGCTCGCCTGGCCATCCTAACTCGCCAGGCGGAAATCGCGATCAGATCACGGGCCGAATGGGCAGATGCCAGCGCACATGCTCAACTCGGCGAATACCCGTGGGCGAAGCTGGTAGGTGCCATGGCGGGAAGCTTCGCGCTGACACGGCTGGCGAGAAGGCTTCCCTTTGGAAGGTTTGCGACGGCGGCCGCACCGCTCATTCTGGCAGCTCTTAGCAAACGAGCCGCTCGTTAATGCGTTGCCTCATCAACAGCTCGCTCAATCGACGGCGGCCAGACGGCGTCCTTCCATGTTGTCCGTTATGGTTCGTCAAGGCCGACTAGCTGCTTTGCGGAGGTCGGCCTTGTCATACCGAAATGCTCTACCGAGGGGAGTTGATTAACCGCGGTAGCGCAGGGCGTCGACCAGCACCGAGAACGCGGCCGACGGCTGCCTGCGGCTCGGATAGTAGAGGTGGTAACCGGGGAAGGAGGGGCACCAGTCTTCGAGCACGCGCACAAGGCGTCCGTCGGCAAGCTGCTGGCTCACGTGGTCCTCCATCACGAAACCCAATCCGTACCCGTCTTCGGCGGCGCGCACGATCATGTTGACGTTGTTGAACGCGAGTTGGCCTTCGACGCGTACGCGCAGTTCGCGTGCCTCCTTCTCTAACTCCCACGCATACAGCCCGCCTCCGCTCAACATACGGAGATTGATGCAGCGCTGCGACGCGAGATCGTGCGGAATGATCGGCTTCGGATGCTTCGCGAAGTACTCGGGTGATCCGACTATCGCCATTCGAAGGTCCGGCCCGATTCGGACGGCAACCATATCCTTGGCGAGGGCCTCGCCAAGGCGCACCCCCGCGTCGAACCGTTCGGTAACGATGTCGATGAGACTGGAGTCGATTGCGAGCTCGACATTGATCTCCGGGTACTCACCGAGCAGATTCCGCAGCACTGGCCAGAGGACGGTCGTCGCCGCATGTTCCGAGGTGGTGATCCTGATATTGCCGGCCGGCCGTTCTCTGAGCGCACTGAGGGACGCGAGCTCTGATCTGATGCTATCAAGCGCGGGGCGGAGTGTGGCGAGCAACTTCTCGCCTGCATCGGTCGGGGCGACGTTTCGGGTCGTCCGGGTGAGGAGGCGGACGCCAAGCCGGGACTCAAGACGCCTGATCGTATGGCTTAGCGCCGACTGCGACGTTCCCAACTTTGCCGCCGCGCGCGTGAAGTTCTGTTCCTCCGCCACCGTCATGAACGCGTTTAGATCGACCAGTTCCTCGCGTCTCACTCATGAACTCCTGATATCGATGGCGGCGGATTGCTTAAGTTGAAGCAAGCAACCGCTGCTCCGTCAAGCTTTTGGTGGCAGTAGCACAAGGCTCAGAAGGCTTCCGACGCCTGCCACGGCGACGACAAGGGCAAGCGGGAAAGGTGTCCCATCGGCAAGCCGACTAACCGCGGCGGAGCCGACGATCCCGGATCCGTAATGGAGCGCGCCGACGAGAGCGGAAACCGCGCCCGCCTGCGCGGGAAAGTCCTGCAGGGCGCCGCCGATCGAGTTGGCGACGACCAACCCCGACCATGATACGAATACGAAAAGCGGGATCGCAAGGCCAGCCAGCCCGCCCCAGCCGGTGGAGCCCGTTACCAGCAGCACCAGACCGCAGACCGCAGCGCCGGCCGAGCCGAACTGCAGAAGACGGCGGCTGCCATAGCTTCTCACCAGTCGAGCGTTGAAGATATTGGCAAGCATGATGCCGACGATCCCCAGCGCGGAAAGAACCCCATAGAGTTGCGGAGCCACATGGTAGTATTCGATGAACGCGAACGGCGTCCCGGCGATGTACGCGTAGATGCCCGCGTAGAAGAAGCCGCCAGCGGCGGCGAAGCTAAGGAGGCGCCTGTTCGAGACAAGCCGGCGGTATCCACGTAGCGCGTCGAAGATCGAATCCTTGCTGCGTCTGTCGGCCGGCAGCGTCTCCGGCATGGTGAAGAGCGCGGCAAGCGTGACCAGGCCGACAACTAGGAGGAGCCAGAAGATCGCGCGCCAGCCGGCGATAGCAAGAACCTGTCCTCCGACGATGGGCCCCAGAAGCGGAGCGATCGCCATCACGGTGATCAAGGTTGACAGCATCTGCGCGGCGCGACTGCCTTCGTAGAGGTCGCGCACCATAGCGCGTGAGAGCACGACGCCCGAGCAGGCACCGACGGCCTGCACGATCCGCCAGCAGATCATCTGCTCGGGGCTTCCGGAAAGGGCACAGCCCGCCGAGCCTAGCACGAACAGCAGGAGCCCCGCCGCGACGGGGAGCCGCCTGCCGAACCTGTCTCCTAGTGGCCCCCAAAGGAGCTGGCCGAGACTGAAACCGATCAGGAAGCCGGACACCGTCAGTTCCATGGAGCCGGCGTTGGCGTGGAGCTCCTTCGCCTTGCTCGGCATCGCCGGAAGATAGAGGTCGGTTGAGATCGAGGCAAAGCCCATAAGGGCACTCAGGATGGCAAGCACCCGCAGGCGCTGGGGCTTAGGGCCTGCTTCCGCAGTTTCGTCCGTGACGAAGGCGGTCGGCTGCTCGGCGAAATCTTGTGACATGACGTACTCGCTCGCAAAGAAGGAAGGCGCCTCGCGGCGCCTCCGAATGAATCAAAGACCCGTGGTCTTCATCAGGTGCTCGGGGTAGCGCTCGCCCTCGACCTGAATCTTCGCTGCGGCGTCGTCCAGTTCGGTGAGATCGGCTGCGGTCAGTTTGACCTCTACTGCGGCGAGGTTCTCCTCAAGGCGGTGAAGCTTCGTCGTTCCAGGGATCGGTACGATCCACGGCTTCTGGGCCAGCAGCCACGCCAGCGCGATCTGGGCCGGCGTCGCTTTCTTCTCCTCCGCTACGCGCCGGATCAGGTCGATCAGGGCTTGGTTCTTTTCCATCGCCTCGGGCGTGAAGCGTGGCAGGATCTTGCGGAAGTCGTTCTCTGCGATCTTGCTGTCCTTACCCATCGCGCCGGTCAAGAATCCCTTACCGAGAGGGCTGTATGCGACCAATCCGATGCCAAGTTCCTCGCATGCCTGCAGGATGCCATTCGTCTCGGGGCCGCGGGTCCACAGCGAGTATTCGTTCTGGAGCGCAGTGATCGGCTGCACCACGTGTGCCTTCCGCACTGTCTGCGCACCCGGTTCGGAAAGACCAAAGTGCTTCACTTTGCCTTCGGTGATCAGCTCCTTGACGGCCCCTGCCACGTCCTCGATCGGAACGTTCGGATCCACACGGTGCTGGTAGAAAAGATCAATAACGTCGACGCCCAGCCGCTTAAGCGACGCTTCGGCAACTTGCTTGATGTGCTCCGGGCGGCTGTTGACACCGGCCATCTTGCCGTCCTGGATGTTGAAGCCGAACTTCGTGGCGATAACCACCCGCTCGCGCACGGGGCGCAACGCTTCACCGACGATCTCCTCGTTTGTGAACGGGCCATAGACTTCCGCCGTGTCGAAGAACGTGGCGCCGCGATCAACGGCGTCGCGGATGAGCCTAATGCTCTCATCGTTGCTGAGCGCGTGGCCGTAGCTGAAGTTCAGGCCCATGCAGCCAAAACCGAGCGCCGAGACCTCCAGGCCTTGTCCGAGTTTTCGTTTCTTCATCGTCGTCACCTCTCGTGTTGCGATGAACCGGAAGATAGGACGAAGTGCTTGATGCGATTAGTCTGCTAAATCGGCATGCGGTCATGAAATCGGTTCATAGATGCCACCGGTCGCCCGCCGTTTTCGTGACAGACGGCACGCGCCTTCGCGACGGCAGGAGCGGAGCTTAGTGAACACATGACCGCCGAGACTAAGCACGGACCCCCATCGAATGAAAAACGGCGCCCCGGACTCGCTGAAGTCCACAAGCGCATGCTGTAGAATGTCAGCTTGATCCAGATTTCGAGCACTCCGAGGCTGGACAAACCGACGCCCGCAACAAGGGCGACGAGCGCGCGAAGAAACCATGCTTCCACCTCACGGCAAGACTCGTACTGTTCGAAAGCCTGGACGTGGTTATGCGCGCTGAATTCATGAATTCTGCGCATAGGTACATGCCATCGAGAGCGTCTAATCAGATCAATCTGGCGGCGCTATCTTCCTCCGCGAGATGAAAGGAACACCAGAGATGCAACGGATGAACGTCCTCGTCATCGGTGCGACAGGAAGCATCGGTCGCCTCGTCGTGGAGAATGCCTCACAGAAGAACCACAAGGTCCGCGCCCTTATGCGAAGCGCGTCCCGTACAACCCGACTCTCGACCGACGTGAACGTCGTGGTTGGCGACGTTACAAGGCCAGAGACGTTCGCTGCCGCCCTCGAGGATATCGACGCCGTCGTCCTCACGGTTAACGCCGACGGCCAGGGGAAAGAAGCGGCAGAGGCCGTCTACTATCGCGGCGTCCGAGACATGCTTGTCGCCATTGGCGAACGGCCCGTGCGGATTGCCCTCATGACAACGATCGGAGTCACAGAGCGGAACGGCCACTACAATCGGACAAACGAGGGTCACGACTGGAAGCGGAGAGCGGAGCGACTGGTTCGCAAGAGCGGCCTGCCGTACACGATCGTGCGTCCCGGCTGGTTCGACTATAATGCCGCGGACCAGCATCGTCTGGTCTTCCTGCAGGGCGACCGCCGTCACTTGGGCACGCCAAGCGACGGCGTCATCTCCCGGAAGCAGATCGCAGAGGTTCTGGTCGAGAGCCTCACGTCGGACGCCGCAACGCGCAAGACACTGGAGCTCGTCGCAGAGAAAGGCCCTGCGCCCGCAGACCTCGACCCGCTCTTCGCCGCGCTTCGGCGCGATCCGGACGACGCGCTCGACGCGGTCCTCGACATGGACAACATGCCGCTCGATCAGGAGCCAGACCGCGTCCGACGCGATTTGGACAGAGCGACAAGAACCTCTACGGCGGGCTAGTTCGCCCGTGTGAAAGGACTTCCTCATGACAAATGTGGTCGTTGTCATCGGCGCAGGCTCCATCGGTCAGGCGATCGCCCGGCGTGTCAGTTCCGGGAAGCATGTGGTTCTTGCCGATCTCAGGAAAGAGAATGCCGACGCTGCCGCAAAGGTGTTGAGCGAGGCGGGCTTCAACGTCAGCACCATGGTAGTCGACGTCTCGTCGCGGGCTTCGGTGCACGCCCTCGTCGAAGCCGCCACCGCCATTGGTGATATATCTGGAGTCGTTCATGCCGCGGGCGTTTCGCCTTCGCAGGCTCCTCCCGAAGTCATCCTGAAGGTCGACCTCTACGGGACGGCGGTCGTGCTGGAGGAGTTCGGCGATGTGATCGCGCCAGGCGGTTCTTGCGTAGTTATCGCGTCGATGTCCGGGCACCGGCTACCGGCCCTGACCGCCGAGCAGGACAAGGCTCTCGCCACGACTCCCGCCGAGGATCTGCTCGCGCTGCCCATGCTCCGGCCGGACAAGGTCGCCGACCCGCTAAACGCCTACCAGATCTCCAAGCGCGGCAACGCGCTGCGGGTCAAGGCCGAGGCGGTGAGGTGGAGCAAGCGCGGCGCGCGCGTGAACAATATGAGCCCAGGCATCGTCATCACGCCACTTGCCAAGGACGAGCTGACTGGCCCGCGTGGCGAAGGATATAGGCGCATGATCGACCTCTCTCCCGCAGGACGCGCCGGAACGCCGGACGAGATCGCATCGTTGGCCGCTCTCCTCATGGGGCCGGACGGCGCCTTCATCACCGGCAGCGACTTCCTCATCGATGGCGGCGTGACCGCCTCGTACTTCTACGGCGAGCTAGCACCCAAGTGACGGGATCTGGCTCAACCTCAACAACGAAAGGACAACGCTAATGTTGGGAACGAAGCTTTACGGGCCGGGCGACGTCCGCTGCGAGGAAGTCGCCGAGCCGAAGATCCTCAAGCCGACCGACGCCATTATCAAGCTGTCGGCGAGCTGCATCTGCGGATCGGACCTTTGGCCGTTCCGTGGCGCTAACGAAGTCACCGAGCCGCTCGCCATGGGCCACGAATACTGCGGCGTAGTCGTGGACGTCGGAAGCGCGGTGAAGACGGTCAAGCCGGGTCAGTTCGTGGTCGGCTCCTTCTGCCTGTCGGACAACACGTGCCCCCACTGCAAGTTCGGCTTCCAGTCCTCCTGCGAGCAGCGCGAGTTCATGACGGGCGCGCAGGCGCCGTTTGCCCGCATTCCTCTCGCCGACGGCACTCTCGTCGCAACAGCGGAGCTTCCGTCGGACGATCTGATCCCGAGCCTGCTCGCCGTTTCCGACGTTCTCGGAACCGGATGGTACGCGGCCGATGCCGCCGGCGTCCAAGGGGGCGGTACGGCGGTGGTCGTCGGCGACGGCGCGGTCGGCCTGATGGGCGTCCTCTCCGCCAAGCAGATGGGCGCGTCTCGGATCATCGCGATGAGCCGCCATAAGAGCCGGCAGGATCTCGCGCTGGAGTTCGGCGCGACCGACATCATCTCCGAACGCGGCGACGAAGGCGTGGCACTAATCAAGGAACTTACGAACGGCGTCGGCGCGGATTCCGTCCTAGAATGCGTCGGCACCCAGGAATCCATGAGCCAGGCGGTCAACTGCGCCCGTCCGGGCGGCAAGATAGGATTCGTCGGTGTTCCGCACGGCGTCACGTTCGACGGCCAGAACCTCTTCTTCCAGCAGAAGAGCCTGCTAGGCGGCCCGGCCCCGGTGCGTCGCTACCTGCCGTACCTGATGGATCTTGTCCTGGATCGCACGATCAACCCCGGCAAGGTGTTCGACCTCGAGATCCCGCTGGCCGACGTCGCTGAAGGCTACCGCGCCATGGACGAGCGCCGCGCCATCAAGACGCTTCTTCGCGTCTGACGGAACAGGCGCTTCGGCGGCCTTTCCTTTCACTCCTTCAAACCAACATCGACGGAGACGAGCTCATGAAGAAGATTGCAGCCACCACCGCAATGTCGGCCTTGGCAGCGACCGGTGCCGAAGCCGAGGAGAAGCGTCAGCGCGTCGCGCCGCAGGCCGTATACGAGACGGCGCCGGGGCTCGGAGACTTTACGGACAATGTCCTCTTTGGTGAGGTCTGGGAGCGCAAGGAGCTCTCGCCTCGCGACCGCAGCCTCGTCACTGTCGCCACGCTCGTGTCGACCGGCAGGGTCGCGCAGACCGGCGGCCACGTTCGTCGTGCACTCGACAACGGCGTGAAGCCGGAAGAAATCGGCGAGCTGATCACTCAACTCGCATTCTATTCCGGTTGGCCGAACGCTATGTCGGCTGTCACCGAGACAAAGAACGTATTCGTGGAGCGGGGCATCGGCACCCTTTCGAACAGCGGCGCCGCCCGGGTCGAGCTCGAAGCCGCAGCCGAAGTGACGCGCAGGGCCACAGTCGACGCGAACGTTGCGCCGACGGCGTCGGCACTGGCCGATCTCACCAACCGCGTTCTCTTCGGTGACCTTTGGCAGCGTCCAGATCTGTCGGCCCGCGATCGCAGCCTGGTGACGATGGCGGCCCTGGTCGCGATCGGACAGCCCGAGCAGCTTCCATTCCATGCCAATCGCGCGATGGACAGCGGCCTGACGCACGCCGAGGCTTCGGAGGTTGTCACGCAAGTGGCTTTCTATGCCGGCTGGCCTCGGGCGATGTCGGCCGTCCCGGTTCTCAAGAAGACCTTCGAAGGTCGCGAGGCCGCTTTTCAGGCCGCCACCGCTCCGGCCGACCTGAAGGTGACCCGCGCAGGCGAGGGCAGGGCGGCCGCGCCGGAGCAGTACTTCACCGGCAAGGTCGAAACGTCGGGCTTCTATCGCGGCGACGCGCCCGCTCGGATCGGTGGCGCGACCGTTTCGTTCTCGGCGGGAGCACGGACTGCGTGGCACACCCATCCACTCGGCCAAACTCTCTTCATTGTGTCGGGTCGTGGTTTGGTTCAGAAGCAGGGTGGCCCAGTCGAGCAGGTCGGTCCCGGTGACGTAGTCTGGATACCAGCTCAGGTCCGGCATTGGCACGGCGCCTCCACCGACGAGGCGATGACGCACTTCGCTGTCGCCGAGGCCCTCGACGGGAACTCGGTGACGTGGATGGAGAAGGTCTCCGATGAAGACTATGCCGCAGGCCGCAATCTTGATTGAGCGGTGCAAACCGGCGATGGAGGCATCAATGTTTCGACGCCACTTCCTGCAGGCCCTGCCGCTCGCCGCGGCAGCCGTGTCGGCTGTTCCGAAAGGCGCCCTTTCGCAGGAGTTTGGTGGCGGCCCAAGAACACTGGTCGCCTACTTCTCGCGAACAGGAAACACAAGGGTGATCGCACACCAGATCAGGAGAGCGAAGGATGCCGCGCTGTTCGAAATCGATCCGGCAGTCCCCTACCCGGAGGACTACGAAGAAACGGTCGCGCAGGCCCGCCGCGAGACAGCGTCCGGATACCTTCCACCTCTCAGGGCGTCCGTCCGGGAGGTCCGTCAGTACGATGCGATCTATCTCGGCTTTCCAATCTGGGGGATGACAGCGCCGCCGGTGATCCGCTCGTTTATCCGGACTCACGACTTGTCTGAAAAAGCGGTATATCCCTTCATGACCCATGGAGGATACGGCCTGGGAAACAGCATCGACGTGCTGACTTCCTTGGCGCCTCGAGCAGACCTGAAACCAGCCTTTTCAATGGAGGCCGATCAGGAACGACAAACGCTTGAGCAGGTTAGAGGCTGGTTGGGCGGCTAGGTGGAAAGAATGGCGGAGACAGCAGCGTTTCAGGATGCCGTGACGGTTCGCCCTGCAGTTCCGGCGGACGCGCAGCCTCTCGGGACGTGGGGAGCGGAGCTTATCGCGCTTCACCATCAGTTCGACGCCGAGCGGTTCATTGGGGCCGGGTCTGCCACGCCGTCGAAGTATGCGAGCTTTCTCGAGAGGGAGATTGGCCGACCAGATGCGGTCGTTCTCGTGGCCGAAGATCACGGGTCTCTAGTCGGCTACGTCTACGCGGCGCACGAGGGCAGGGATTACATGTCCTTGCGCGGACCCGCAGGTGTCATACACGATCTCTTCGTCGATCCAGCCCGCCGCGGTGAGGGCATCGGCAGGTCGCTACTTGAGGCAGCCATCTACGATCTCAAGTCCAAAGGCGCCGAGCTCCTGGTGCTCTCGACGGCGTACCGCAACGAGGCGGCTCAGAGCTTGTTCGCTGCTGTCGGTTTCCGTCCCACAATGATCGAGATGACACATTGGACGAACAAGAGACGTCCCCAAGAATGAACTGAGCAAGGATCGGGACCGCTAGTCCACGCGTCTCGCGATCCGTAAATCCTCGTAAGGAACACCCCATCCGCCGGTCGATCTTAGAAACAGCACGGAGGTCTAGACGCCTTGCTCACCGAGTGCGTTCGATGCAAGCACGTGCATGACGTTGCGATGAACGGCGCGAAGCTCTTCCGGAAAGAGGTAGGCTCCTAGCAGGGCCGTCGCAGCGTTATGTCCAGCTTTCGCTCGAGATAATCCGCGCGCGCCTTCTCCAACGCCTCCTTCAGTCCGGCTTCGGAGGCGAGGCGATCCATGATCCTGTGCACATGGCTGCAGAATGTCTGCGGGATGGTGAAGACGAAACTGTCGCCCAGCCTTACACTTGGCGTGTCCCTGATAGCGTCGCCCAGGAAGAGATGTCCGTCAGGAACCTCGACAAGCTTGCCCGGTTCCAGCGATACAACGGCCAGCGTCGCGTTCACACGATCGGTCCCCATCGAGACCAAGTCGGCGACTTCCTCCGCCTCGAAGGTCGCCCGGTCGAGCAACCTGAGATCATCGTGCGACATGATCAGCGCGAACGCACTCTCTCAGTCGGCCGCTCCGCGAGGCGCTTTTATCTTGCCGATGGAAGCCCGCCGGGACGGTTTTCAAAACCTCCGCCTTGAGGCAGCACCTAGCAGTAGTACACACCAACCGCGCAGCGCCGCACCGTGCGCCGTGCTACCCCGGCGACGCTGACCGGGGTAAGTGGTCGCCCAACCCTCGCCTCGCTGGTCGTCACAAAACTCTGCACGCCGGGAATTAAAAGCTCGGATCCCAGTTCCAATCCGACCAACGCGACGATCCCGGTCAGCAGGACGATTTTGAGTTTCGTCGACACGTTCATTTGGTGTCTCCTACGACAAAGTTAGCTGGAAGCTCATCGATATCGATAAGTTGCTTCGGGTCGTCGACCTTCTTGGCGTCCGTCGGGGCCTTGAAGCTGAAATCCTGCGCGTTTAGTTCCGTGCCGCTCTTCCAGTCGCTGATCTGGACGTTGTACTGCGGTCCTTGGTCTACTTGTGTGGAAGTAATGACATATCTGCAGGGATGAGGGTGCTCGCCTTGTGCGATCCATATCTGCCAGTCGACTTCCTTGGCCCGAAACGCGAGATGATCGCATTCCGTGCCGCCAATCACGCCACTGCCGAGATCCTTCACCTCGACAACGTCGCGCATCAACTCGTCGTAGACGTTTGACTGGAGTAGATCAGCGCCCGGTACGGGTAGGTGATCTTAACTCCTCGATGAGATTGTCAATCGAACCGGGCACTTCGAACTGAGCGTAGAGATTGCTGTCCTTGCTAAACAGCGTCAGCGTCTTTCCGTCGAAGGTGATCTCGACATTGGCAAAGCCGCCGAACCGGGTGGCGCGGATTTTGTCGGGCCGAGCCATATTCATCGTGCCTGAACTTGCCAGCAGCAGTTTCTGATGTTCCTTGTGACTACCTCGAGACTGGTGTCGTAGGCGAACGAGACCGACTTTTGATTGGCCATATGGTCTGACATTGACCAAAGCCTTGGCCTCGGTTTCGCCAGCCGCTGCGTCCGAAGGCGTTCCAGACACGATGGTCAGTGCCAGCACCGCGGATGTAAGCGTGGCTGTGAGTTGCATAGCCGTTTGCGCTATCGTCGTCATCGAGGCAGTCTCCCTTGAACGTTCGTCAGCTATCGACGTGATCCGACCTCATTTGTGCAGGGTTCGAAAATGCATATGTGGTTGAGGCAGCACGACATGATGGCCGCCTTGATTGTGCGGACCCCGAGATGGTTTCCTCGACCACATTTCGCCATCACTGGCAATCACAGCACCAGTTCGGCGCGTATATCTTGAGCAGCGAGAGGTGACCCCGCTATGTCGGCAGGCCGATCGACCCGCCACATGCGCCACTGGTTGGCCCAGGTCTCCTTCAACCAGCGTATCTCGCCTTCACTGATCCGGACCGGTTCGAGGCCGCTGGCATCGGTCTGTTCGCGCTCCAGCCCTGCGTATCCCGCAAACAAGAGCGCACCGCCAAGGGCGAAGTGGAGCAGTGGTTCCCTGAGGAGGTTCACAGGACATCCCTTCAGATGCGGGAGAGCTCATAAGGCATTGTCGAGGCGGGGGACGCGAATATGCGGAACCACTGAAATACTGATACTGCTTGCCGTGTTTGGCAAGACGATAACGCGGAACTAAGCAACTTGCGGATGAACCGAATCACGCGCCTCGCTGATGGGTCGGATGGGAGACAATTTCGCCAACCAGGTGGGAGGGGCTGACTGCTGCAGGAACTTGACGAACTGCGACAGCGCCCGTCCGACACCCCAATCTGTGGTCCCTACTGGTTGATCAGGCTACCGAGCTGGGCAGTAGAAGTTATCCGGCAGATGGAACAGTATGTTACGGACGAGTTTCCCGGTCTTCATTTCGCGGTATCTACTCCGCGGCCTCGATGAAGCGGTGGCGTTCGTAGAGGAACTTCAGCACGGCTTCGCGGCATTTGAGATATGTCCGGTCGGAGGCAAGTTCGATGCGATTGCGGGGACGGGATATGGTCACATCGAGCACTTCGCCGATGCGGGCCGCCGGGCCGTTGGTCATCATCACGATGCGATCGGACAGGAGCACGGCTTCATCGACATCATGGGTGATCATCACCATCGTATTGCCAAGCCGGGCGTGGATATCCATCACCGCGTCCTGAAGATGCGCGCGGGTCAGCGCATCGAGAGCGCCGAAGGGCTCGTCGAGCAGCAGGATCTTCGGTTCCATTGAAAGCGCGCGGGCAATGCCGACGCGCTGTTTCATACCCCCCGAAATTTCTGAAGGCCGCTTGTCCTTGGCGTGCCCCATCTGCACGAGGTCGAGGTTGGCCATGACCCAGTCATGCCGCTCGGCCTTGGTCTTTGTTCTGTTGAAGAGTTTGGCGACGGCGAGGTTCACGTTCTCGTAGACTGTCAGCCAGGGCAGGAGCGAATGGTTCTGAAAGACGACGGCGCGTTCCGGACCCGGTTCGTTGACCTCGCGGTTTTCAAGGAGCACGGCGCCTGCTGAAACTGGGGTCAGGCCGGCGATGAGGTTGAGCAGGGTGGACTTGCCGCAGCCCGAATGGCCGATGATCGAGACGAATTCGCCCTCGGAAATCGTCAGATTGATGTCCTTCAGGACGTCGGCGCGTACGCCACCCCGATCGAAATGTTTGTCGATGTGGTCGAGCTTGAGATAGGCGTTCATCAGTGCGTTCCTCAGTTGGCGACGGCGCCGCGGGTGACAAGTTTGCCGAGCGCGGCCACCAGCTTGTCGAGGGCGAAGCCAACGATGCCGATATAAGCGAGCGCGACGATGATGTCTGGAAGGCGCGATGAATTCCACGCGTCCCAGATGAAGAAGCCGATGCCGACGCCGCCAGTCAGCATTTCGGCGGCGACGATGGCGAGCCAGGAGAGGCCGACGCCGATCCTGAGACCGGTGAAGATGTAGGGTGCTGCCGACGGCAGCATGATCTTCCAGAAAAATTCGAACTGGTTGAGCCGCAGCACCTCGGCGACGTTGCGGTAGTCCTGCGGGATATTGCGGACGCCGACGGCGGTGTTGATGATCACCGGCCAGATCGAGGTGATGAAGATGACGAAGATGGCTGAAGGGTTGGAATCCTGGAAGGCTGCGAGTGACAGCGGCAGCCAGGCGAGTGGCGGAACCGTACGCAGCACCTGGAAGATCGGATCGAGGCCACGCATCGCCCAGACCGACTGGCCAATGATTGCACCGATGATAACGCCGCAGACCGCCGCAAGGCCAAAGCCATAAACCACGCGCTGCAGCGAAACGAGAACGCGCCAGGCGAGCCCGATATCCTGGGAGCCGTAGTTGAAGAACGGATAGGCGATCAGGTCATAGCTATCCTGCCAGACCTGATGCGGCGAGGGCAAAGACGCATCCGTCGATGAACAGAGCACCTGCCAGACGAGCAGGATAACTGCCAGCACGACGGCCGGCGGAACGATATTGCGAAGTGCGGTCAATCCCGCACGACGAAAATCGATCCGCGATCCATGCTTGCCGGAAAATGGCAGAACCTTCGCCGCCGTCTTGGCAGAGGCGGCTGTGGAGGGATTTTCTTTATTTGCCAGGGCGGACATCAACGCGCTCCTCACGTGAATGAAAGGCCGGCGCGCGCGTCGCGCGCCGGATGCGGGGTCAGGAGGCAGCCTTGATCGAAAGGCTGTCGAGGTAGGCGGAGGGATTTTCAGGATCGAAGACCTTGCCGTCGAAGAAGGTCTCCTTGCCGCGGGAAGACGATGCGGGAATGTCGGCTGCAGCGACGCCAAGATCCTTGGCGGCCTCGCGCCAGATGTCTTCGCGGTTCACCTGGTTGACCAGCGCCTTGATGTCGGTGCTCGCTGGCAGATTTCCCCACCGGATGTTTTCCGCCATGAACCAGGTATCGTGGCTCTTGAACGGGTAGGAGGCGCCGTCTTTCCAGAACTTCATATAGAGGTCGGTGGCTTTGACCTCGCGGCCGTTACCATAGTTGATGTCCCCCTTGAGGCGGCCGAGCACATCCTTCGTCGGGACGTTGAACCATTGCCGCTTGCCGAGGATATCTGCCATCTCCGCCTTGTTGTCCATGCTTTCGCACCACTGCTGAGCCTCCATGACAGCCATCAGCAGAGCCTTTGCCGCATTGGGATTCTTTTCGATCCAGTCGGCCCGGAGCCCGAGCGCCTTTTCAGGATGACCCTTCCAGAGCTCGCCGGTCGTGGCTGCGGTGAAGCCGATGCCCTGGTTGACGAGCTGCTCATTCCACGGTTCGCCCACACAGAAGACGTCCATGTTGCCGACCTTCATGTTGGCAACCATCTGTGGTGGCGGCACGACGATGGTCGAAACGTCCTTGTTCGGATCAATGCCACCGGCGGCGAGCCAGTAGCGGATCCAAAGTCGTGGGTGCCGCCTGGGAAGGTCATGGCGGCCTTGACCTCCTTGCCTTCTGCCTTCTTTTTCTCGAACGCGGCCTTGAGCTTGGAGGCATCGAGCTGCACGCCAGTTTCAGCATATTCCTTGGCGACGGAGATGCCCTGGCTATCGAGATTGAGCCGGGCGAGGATCGCCATCGGTACCGGCTTATTGTTCTGCGTCACCTTGCCGGTTTGCATGAGATAGGGCAGCGGCGAGAGGATGTGCGCGCCGTCGATGCCGTTTGCTGCGCCGCCCAACACGAGGTTGTCGCGGGTCGCGCCCCAGGATGCCTGCTTGGCGACATCCGTTTCCGGAAGGCCATGCTTGTCGAAAAGGCCCTTTTCCTTGGCGATGATCAGCGGTGCGGAATCCGTGAGAGCGATAAAGCCCAGCTTGACACCTTTCACTTCAGGGCCTGCCCCGGCTGCGAAGGCGCCGGACGGAAAGGCAGTCTTGACGGCGCCGATGAGGGCAGCCGTTGCAGTCGTCTTGAGTATGCTGCGGCGGGTAACGCCGCTTGTCGAAATCCCAGTCGTCGAAATCTTTGTCATGCGCAGGTTCCCTCTGCTGGCTGAACTTTGGACACAAAAAAACGCCGCCGGAAATTGCGGTCACGGGATCGGAGGATCCTGGACATCAAAAACCTTGCGACGTCGGTGTCGTGTGTAGGCGCTTATGCCGCGCCTATCTGCGCCGGTCGCCGTTGACCGGTGCGTGTCGGAACGTGCAATCAGCGTGCCAGTTCTAGGGGTAACTCGTAACAATATGAAACAAAAGGAGAAATCACGCGATTCCAGGAATGCCTATTCTTTATGCAGACTTTCCATATGCTCATGAAATGTGCGGTTGCTCGTTGTGATCGCCGTCGTGAGAGCACTTATTTGTGCAGCGCACACGGTCGTGAGGCCGTGATGGCGCAGTCGGGGAAATGGATTCTGACCGTGCCTTCGCGTCTGGCGCGCATTCCGCTAATAATACGCCGGTGAAGATGCTGTGAGGGAAAATGAGAAAGCTGGTCGAAGGCGCATAATGTATCGTTTGGAACGTTCGCAAAGGATGCGGGAGCTTAGCCACCCGCCTGGCGGCAACGACTGTTTCTGCCCGTCGCCCGTCGCCTCCTCCCGGATCGCGGTCTGTTTGTGTGGCATCGCGCTTCATCCCCTGCTTTCTTGACGACTTGCCTTCCCTTACAATCGCTTCCGGACACACAGGAGTTCCGTCATGAACGAAGACGCTTTCAACATGTCGATCCGCAAGTTCCTGAAGGAAGTCGGCGTCACTTCGCAGCGCAAGATCGAGGAGACGGTGCGTGAAGGGCAGACCGACGGCAAGAAGCTGAAGGTCCGCATGACGCTGACGGCGGAAGGCACCGGCCTCAACCACGTGGTTGACGGCGAGATCGAACTTCCATAAGTCCGCATTGGGCTTGGTCGCCTGGAACCGCCAGGACCCAACCGCGGCCCGCGACCACATCATCGATATTGCGCAGTCATTGGCGCGGCCGAGCAGGAGAGGGGTGAGTTGCCTGATCGCGACGGTGGAATCCCTCGATCGAACGGAACGGCTTGGTCGGTCCTGGTTCCCGGCCTTGGGCCGCCTGCTCAAGCCGGACCTCCGGCGACGACCCTTTAACGGGTCAAGCCGTGCGCGAACTGACTGCGGCGTCACAGGGCCTGGTATGCTCTTTTTGGGGTCTGAATTGGCAACAACAGCACACAGGCTGGCATGAAGTCGAATATGAACGAGCGCCATGGAAGACGCGGTCCCTTGCCTTCAGGGGCATGCCAAAGAGGTTGCGTGCACTCAAGTACCAGGACTTATGTCATTCGCCGAACGACCCAGAGTGACCGGCCCGCATGAGCGATTCCCGACACGGGCCGGACGCGGGGATCATCTTTGAGCCGTTCGGCCTCTACCACATCAAGAAGCAGAACCTGCTGATCGGTCTCGTTTGCATTCGGCGTGATCCACCAGCGTAGATCCTCGCAGCAGAGCCCAGCCTCCGGGTGCTCCTGGAGGTATTCAATGGCATATTCGGCGTCCGCTTTTCTCGGTACGGTGTCGACGGACATCTGCTCTCTCCTCCTTCGTCTGCGATCTTGCCGCTGTTGGCATGGACGGCTTTGCGCCAGAATCGACGCACGACCGCACCGCGCTCGAAGCGGTTTCGCCGTCGTCAGGTCTTCGGTTCGTATCCCTTCAAGGCGACCAAGGCGCAGTGGTCGCCTTGATCCACGTCCATGCTTTCGACCTGTCCGTAAATTTAGGAAGCGCTACCATCGCCATCTAGTGCCCGTGGCCTGGAGAGACAATGCAAGTAAGTCCGGTCCATCAATGGCCTGAAATGGCTCAGATGCGATTAATTTTAACAGGCTCTTCGTGCCATTGCGATTGGTCTTGTTCTTGGTGTTGGTATGTTGCCCACCACTGCGCTGCCACTGGGGGTCTATTCTATGATCGCCATCTTGAGCTCGGCTTGGCGGCCGAGCCGGGTCATCCAATCACGAAATTGCGGCTGGATCTCTATCTGGCGGCCATAGTGACGAGAGAGTGCGGCACTCAAATCACCGTTGCGACCGAGCTGGTCATCAGCGAAGGCGACCATCTGGGAATTTGGCCAGGCTTGCGGGCGTATTTTCACAAGCCGCGCGAATAGTGCTTCAGCCGGTTCGTCGGGATTGGCTTGCGCCATCAGCGTTATCATCGCGGCCGTAGAGCGCGAGACGCCCATGTGACAATGCACAAGCACGTGGCTCCGAGCGGTACGATCCTGCCGCGATAGAAAGTCCTCGCCGAACTTGAGTACGGCTTTGACGTGATCGTGAGTAGGCATGATCTGGCCCGGAATCGGTGTGATTATGTCATGGAAACGGAGCGTCGTGCGGACATGGTGTCCATAGGCCGAAAAGGCTTCAAGATCTGCGCGATCAGGATCGATGATCGACAGCACATGAGTTACATTGCGGTCGCTTTGCGACGGCAGTTCGTCAATGCCGCACACGGTAAGTTCCGGCTGAAAGGCCAAGTCCATTAGCTTGTCTCCCTTTGTTCGCGTGCCGATAATGACGGCGTTGAAGGCATCGCAACCGATGACGCTGTCCAGCTAAGCCTTAAAGTGAACAATGCAAGCGGTGTTCGCTCATTTATGGGCGTTCAACGATCTGGTGAAAGGGAAAATATAGTGAACAAGGAGAATGGAAGACGCCAGGCGGCTTGGTCTCAAGAGTATAGGCCGTCTGCCCTGCCCAGTCGACATTTAAGTGTCGCTGTCGTTGGCGCAGGATGTAAGACCTTCCATTCTTCGGGGGCTGTCCCTTTGTTCCAGTTACCAATTTCAGGCGTCGAAACGCCTGAAATTACTGTAGTTTTAATCCGTTATGCGGTTGGCCAGTTTTGACTTCCATATTGGCCGGAAATTGGCGGGTTTTCGCCTATTTGGCCAGTTCTAGGTTCGATTTCTCATCCCGCATCGCGCTCAGTGCCGCGAGCTCCGCTTGGATCTCATCGAAACGCGGCCCCGCGGTCTGCAGCAGCCGCTCGCCGGCTGCGGTGGGTGAAACCCGACGCGTCGTTTTTGTCAGCAGTCTCATGCCCAGACGCTCCTCGAGCCCTCGGATCGTTTGGCTGAGGGCCGACTGCGACACGCCGAGCTTGGCGGCGGCCTTCGTGAAGCTTTCCTCGCGGGGCAGACCGTGAGAAGATGACATTGGACCGTCGCAGCTTCCTGGGAGCGGCGGGATCGCTCGCAGCCACCCCGCTTCTGGAAGCAAACCTATCTCCTGCCTTGGCGCAGTCGACATCGGCCGCCGGCTCATCTGCCGGGTGCTTGGGCGACGAAAGGTCGGATCGCTCGAGGTCTCCAGCGTCGGCCTCGGCGTGCAGAACATGAGCCGCACCTACCAGACGACCATCCCCAACCGTCCGGAGATGATCGGCATCATCAGGGCAGCACACGAGCGTGGCGTCACTTTCTACGACGCCGCGGAAGCCTACGGACCGCATGAGGTCGAGCGGATCCTCGGCGAAGGCGTGCAGCCGTTCCGGAACCAGATCGTCATCGCCTCCAAGTTTGGCTGGAACATCGACCTGGAGACCGGCAAGCGGCTGCCGGGGCTCAACAGTCGTCCAGAGCACGTGAAGCTCGCCGTCGAGGGCATGCTCAAGCGTTTGCGGACTGACCATATCGATCTTCTCTACCAGCATCGCGTCGACCCGCAGGTTCCGATCGAGAACGTCGCGGGCGCAGTCAAGGAACTCGTGGCGCAGGGCAAGGTTCTGCACTGGGGGCTGTCTGAGATGGGTCTCAACACCGTACGGCGCGCACACGCCGAGCTGGCGCTTACTGCAGTCCAGAACGAGTATTCGATGCTGTGGCGAGGCCCCGAGGAGGCCGTCATTCCACTCTGCGAGGAACTCGGCATCGGTTTCGTTCCATGGAGCCCGCTGGGCGTCGGCTTCCTTGCTGGCGCCATCGACGAACGGACAAGATTCGCCGAAGGAGACATACGCGGCGTCGAGTCGCGGTTCTCGCCAGAAAATCTGCCGAAAAATCTGGCCCTGGTCGCTCTAGTGAAGACCTGGGCTGATCGCAAGAAAGCGACGCCCGCCCAGATCGCGTTGGCGTGGTTCATGGCCCAGAAGCCATGGATCGTACGGATCCCCGGCACCACGCAGATTGCGCACATGCTTGAGAACATTGGTGCGGCCTCCATCCACTTCGAGCCCGAAGAGGTCGCGGAGCTGAACAAGGCCGTCGCGGCCATTCAGGTAAACGGCGCGCGACTACCTGACCAGGTCCTGGTCGTCTCTGGCGTGGAAGCGCCGCCGCGAACCTGACCGGATTGAGGCATCTTCTATGTACGGCCAAGAGATCAGGACGACACGAAAGGAACGACGATGACGACCGGGATAATCAGGGGCTGCTCGACGGGACTGGGAAGAAGCCTTGCTGAAGCCGCCCTCGACGTCACGGACAAGGGCAGGTGGCTCGGGTTGTTGCTCAGGTGCAGGACCACTTCGGCTCCGTCGACGTTCTCGTAAAGAACGCGGGCTACGGCTACCGGGCTGCGGTCGAGGAGGGTGACGACAAGGAGGTCGAGGATCTGTTTGCCACCAACTTCTTCGGAACCGTCTCGATGATCATCGACCTTAATGCCGACGCCGGCTGACCGGTGTGTCAGTTACACCTAGCAGTCCTTCACCAGAGCGAAGGCATTCCTGCACACACATCTCTCGAACTGAACGACCTAGTTGAATACGCCCAGCGCGAGGGCTCGCTCTTCCGCCTACAAGGCCATGCAACGCGACGCGGCCGAGGCTATCGGCGTCTGCCTCTCTGCTTGCACAATGCGCGATCCCCGAAATCAAGCGGATGCGGTAGCGGTTCATAGAACTGCGTACCAGTTCATTCGAAGCGAAGAGGAGGGCAGCTTGGTGGAGCCCGTGAGCTCACCTCATCGTTGGCGGAAACTCTTTTGGGCCTGGGGTCGGGTTTGGAACTTCTTCCGGCGGCAAGTCAGGATCGGGCTCTTCGATCGGCGGCTGCGGAACATCGGGCGGCAGATCGGGAAGGGGACCAGGCTTAGGGCTTGGAGTCGGCTCGGTTGGAATGGTCGTCATTGCGAACTCCTTTCTAGAGACCCAATTCTCTCGCAGGTCGTTTGTTCCGGAGGAGCGCGGCATGAGGCTCTTCAACTGTCATGGGGGGCCGTCTTCGCTCAAGTAAGCACAGTCGCCGAGGCGAAGAAGGGCCTGATTCCTATCACGGTCCGTTCGTTCATACCGCCGCAGGTGGCGATGTCTAAGGACATGACGGTGGTGCAGTACCTTGCTCGTCTCGCGATGGTAGCGGTCAACGTCATGAACGTTCTGGACTTCGCCGATACGATCACCGGATATTTCAACTGCCGAGAGGCGATGAGAATTGCCGACGAGGCCTACTTCGCCTGCGCCAAGGCTCGGGACGAGCTGGAGTTCATCGAACGTATCAAGGAATGCAGCGAGCGCCTAACAGCGATTGTTACCTCGGTTCAGGAACGCAACGAGCCGACGGAGAGCTTCCGCTATGCGATCGACAAGACACTGGACTCGACGGCCGAGGCGATGAGCGGTCGCTGATCCTCTCTCTCTCTCTCTCTCTCTCTCTCTCTCTCTCTCTCTCTCTCTCTCTCCTAAAACGAGTTCCCGCGACGGCGCGAGATCCGCTGGACCGGCGCAACGGCCAGTTACGGGCCTGATTTCAAGGAGCCGTACGAGGCGAGGGAGTTGCTTTGATGTCAATGTGCCTTGGGCTGATCCACGGGCTTCAGCATGCCGGCGAGCAGGTCGCCGAGCAGCGTGTGCAGGCTCTGCGCGGTTCCGATGTCCATCCGGTACCGACCAGCAATCGCAACAAGCGGGAAGTTGTTTGCGTCAACGATAGCCGATCCCAGGCTGACGTAGACTACGCCATTGTGATGCCTCAGCTCCGTGATGATGTCGACATATTCGACCGGCGCTCCGCCGTCTCGAATCTCCCAGTACTCGGATCCGACCGCAATCTTCCTTCCGCTGCGAACAACTACTTCGTTCTCACTCATCGCTATTCTCCGAGCTTTCTCGCGGGAACCTCCATTCGCCTTACTGCCAAGTTCCTCCATGCAGTTTGAAACATCGCACTCCCCATTTTGATACAAAAAACGAAAGAGCCGCCATTTTCGTTCCGTCTGTATGACCACGCAGGGGAGGCTTCTGTGATGCAGCAGCTTGGCCTTTTCGACACGCTTCGCCGCCCAGCTGTCCGCGTTCCCGCCGTTGTGGATGAGCCGGTCCTGCAGACCGAAACGAACTTCATTTTCAAGCTCAAGCATCCCCGAGACGTCTGGGACCGCGCGCGGATCGAGATCCACCAGCATACCGACTGGCTCTGGATGCGGTCGACGAGTTGGATGACAGCGCCGGCGCCAGCTATAGGGTCGGCGCGAAGTAGGGGCGGTTCGCTCAGACCCGCGAGGACGCCCATTTCTACGCAGTGCACGAAATCGAACAGCGTCTAGACGGCAAAGATGGCCCCGACGCTGCAGTCACCCGAAGCCCATCATGGTCGGCGGCGACAAACCGAAGGTATTCCCGACCGAGATCGAGGCCCTTAGGGCTGTCACAACTCGTCTCCTCGCATACTTCAACGGGCATCTCGTTCGCGACGGTGAGACGGTCCACGCGAAGTCTCAAGCCAACGCACTATTTCCGTCCGTGCGACCGATCGTTCGAGCAAGGTCATTCAGGTGGAAGGGTTGGAGCATGAGCTTCACGTTTGCCGTCGGTGACATACACGGATGCCTCAGGCAACTGGAGGCAATGCTTCGCTGGATCGAACCCTATGGGCGCGGGACTGTCATTTTCCTCGGAGACTATGTCGACCGGGGACCTAATAGCCGGGGCGTTGTGGAGAGGCTGATTGCCGGCCCGAAGTCGCTGGAGTGGAAATGGATCGCGCTTAAGGGCAATCACGAAGACATGATGGTCGGCGCGATGGAGGGCCGCTACGAAGAGTCCTGGTGGCTTGCAAACGGTGGCATCGAGACGGTTGAGTCCTACGGCGGGCTCATTCCGCAGGCTCATTTAGACTGGGCGGATACCCTGCCGCTCATCCACTCTGATCAGTACCGCATGTTCGTACATGCCGGGGTTAAAGACGGCGTCCATCTGGAGGATCAGACACCCCACGATTTGATGTGGACGCGGTTCACTCCCTCCGACTCCAACGAATTCTGGGGCAAGCACCTCGTTCATGGCCATACCCCCTCCGCCCACAATCCCCGAACGATCGGCAATAGAACCAACGTCGATAGCGCATGTGTCTTCGATGGAAGGCTCTCATGTGCGGTCTTCGACGATGATGTCCCTGGAGCTCCGGTTGAGTTCATTGAGGTGAAGATGACTTGAACCAATCTCGTCGTTTCCTGCGACATCTACAAGGTTGCCCTTCAGTGCGGCTGACGCTGGTCGACGTGCATCTGCGTGGGCCCCGAGGAGCCGCGAGCCCTTCGGAAGCTTCGCTTTCCCGAGCAAGACCAGAGGAACTTTTCAACGCCACAGAGCTTTGACCTCCAGAAAAGGAGATCAAACTATGGGTATGAACTCACCAAAAGACGGCGCACCTGGCACAACTGATCAGTCGCCGCGCTGGGAAGGCCCCAAGGAGAACCGGCCACGCGGTTACCTTCCCGCAAAGGATGAGCCGGATGTCGATCGGGACGCTGTGGGCGAAAACAACCAAGACCCGGAACTACGCCGGCCGTCTGACGCCCTCAAGACTAAAGAGGACGCGAAGGGCCAGTTTGCGAAATCGGGCGCCGACGCGGAAAGCAGTGGAGTCGCAAGCGCGAAGCCTACTGTGATCACCGGGTCCGAAGATGTAACCGGAAACCGCACTCCGCCTGGAACTGAGGGGCCAGAAAAGGATTGGGATGTCAATTTTGACGAAACCGAACCGGACCGTTCTCGCTAGGCTCTCAATCTAACAACTCGCTAACGCCACCTTCACCGGTCGGCGGGTTTTTTGCCTTAGGCTCGCCCTGGTGGGGCGACAGAAGGATTGGTCGTCAGCAGGCGTACGACCTCCGCAGCCAACTCTGTCACATCGTAGACGATTGCAGCTCCATGGTTACCAGTTGCAGTCGTCACTATCTGCGTACGGTCAGGAAGCGCAACCAGCGATACGACCTGGTTCGGGTTTACGAAAACAGGCATCGCAGCCTGTCCAATCAGGGTCAATTGCACGAGCCTCATTTCATTCCTCCGGCACGAACGGCGGTCTTCGCGCTTTAAAACGCAGGAGATTGAGTAGAGTTCACGTGGCTCTCCAAATGATGAACCGGGTTACACGGGGCGAGCGGGGGTGGCCGAACTATCCAAAAGGATAGTGTGAATATTCGCACGCACGATTCACTTTCTGGTGCGGCAGTGCTTTTCTATAAGTGCCTGAAGAAGGAGTTTCCCATGGAAACCCAGCCATACAGCGTTCAAAAGAACCTCAACATCTACTGGTCGGTGGTCGAAGAAACCACCGGGCGGGAAGCCGTGGTCAACGGATTTGTCATGGACATGCTCACTGCCGAAGAGGCCGAGGAATTGGCAGGCGCGTTGAACCGAGATGAAGAGCAAGCGTTTCTATTGGTCGCCTGAGGCGACGAAACGGGGGCACCGCAATCGGCCCAGAAGCGTGGCAGCCTACCTGGGCTTTCCCCTGCCGTTTAACCGACCAGCATGACGTTCGTTCGCAGGTTTTCGTCATGTTCGGCTGCGATCCGCCGCCAGGTCTCGTTGAGGTTCTGATATGGCCGAGCAAGCACATCCAAACCGTTTCGCCCCTCGCGACCATTGCTGCTACATGCGCAAGGCAACGATAGACGGCCGGCTAGGCTGGGTGCTGATCGACAGTGACGGCTATATCGTGCTGTTCACGGAAAACCGCAGCGAAGTGTTCTTCGAGGCATTCATGCGCGAACTCACGCTCGTGTGGCGCCATTGACCATTTTTGAACGGAACGGAGACCTCTCGGACGCGAAACAATCCGGCCCATTGCGCATTTATCACCTGATCGCTCACTCCGGCATACAGGGTGCAGGCGTGCCTGTGGTCACAGGAAACATGTGGTTCGGGTTAGCAGAATGGCTGGCTCATACGTTCATCGACGAGGCGAAGGTGCGCGGAAGGACAACTTTCGCCCAGGATTAGGCGCTGCACATCGGCTGCAAGATCGTCTGGCTCGCCTACCTCGTCCTGTCCGCAATGCTGCTGCATGGGCCGTCTATCTCGCCTTGGTGGCGGTGACGTTCGGTCTGGCATCGTTGCAAATAGGGTGGCTTAGATGAGACTGGGTGGCCGCCGCTCTGTCCGGCTGCCAGTCATACCAGCCACCGGGACAGGGGATTTGGAGGGCTCTGTAGAGCTCAAGGCGCAGCGAACGCGATGTTCATGACACCCTTCGCAAAACAGAACAGCGAAAACACCGCTTCGGGGAGCCGGCAGCATTCAGTCGGCTGCCTCTGGAGCAGCTAACTTCGGAGTTTAGCAAGTGGTTAGCATACGCTTGGTTTGTCCCAGTAAGCAAAGAAGCAGGCCAGAACTGACAACCCAGCACCCGATGCGAACCGCGGACGTGGTGATCCATGCAGCCGAAGCGAAGTATTTCATCGTAATTCCAGTTCCGCGCTCTACTTCTACCTTTAGAAGGAGCACTAACTTGGAAAATCTAAGAGAATTTGCTTCCAGCACAAATGGCGATCGGTGGTTTCTAGGCATCGACGACGTAACAAACAGAGAGGTGGTTGTTCACCGTGGCAACCCATCGTCGGGCGGTCATGAAACGACGACTCTCGTGACTTCATTTCTAAATCAGCGCCCGTTTGGCCCGGAACACAAGGCTTTGGATTCGTTGCTTGCGGATCGAAGGGCCATCGAGAGCGAAGAGACGCCCACCAATCCGGTCTAGCGCTACATAGAATACGCGCGGTGAGCCGCTGCTGCCCCGGCGATCGAGAACCACGGCTTCGGGCCGTGGACAGCGGTCAAGCCGGGAGGGTAGCCAGGCACCAATTCGAGGCCACGCCTCCCTCTTCGTAATATTGCAGTGCGCGAACGGCGCCGGTCCAGGCACTCAGCACGCTAGGAGAAATGCGCCGTGGAACTGCAGGACTTCGCGGGGAGCGTTCACATTGGCGTGACCCATAATTTAATGTGGCACAAAACACCTTTCCGGCCGTTTTGCGTGTTGAACGCAGATGGTGAATATAATGAGAAAGATCGCAGTCTTGAGCCTGTCTCTGGTGGCTGCATTTTCGACAGTGATGCCAGCGCAGGCTTTCCCAACCCTCAACGGGCCGACGTTTCAAGCTTCGGACCTACAGCTGATCCAATATCGCAGGCACTTCCCCCGCGCATACGGCCGACACTACGGTGGCTCGTGGGGCGGCTATAGGAACTACGGCCGCAGCTACTACGGCGGCTATCGGCCCTATGGTGGCTACCGGTACGGACGCTATGGCGGCTACGGCCGCGGCAACTACTATGGTGGTTACAACGATTTCGGCCTGCTGTTCGGCGGACTAGCGACGGGCGCGATTATTGGCGGCATGCTCGCTCAGCCGAGATATTATGCTCCGCCCAGATATTATGGCTACTCGCACGTTGACTGGTGTTATTCTCGATATCGATCCTATCGGGCATATGACAACACGTTTCAGCCTTACTACGGCCCTCGGCGTCAGTGCATTGGTCCTTACTAGAATCCGCTCCTGACGCCCACTGCGCCAACAGGGAGGGGCAGCGGCACCTATCAAACCGCGGACCTTGGCAGAGAACCGCTGTCTGATGTGCTTTCATGGAGCATCGAATGCGAATTATTCCAATGATTGCTAGCGCAACGCTCGCAATCGCTTTGGCAGCTTGTACCACCTCAACGACGGAGATCCAGCCGCTTCCAGGAAGCCTGACATACGGCGGCAGGGTCGTTCATTCTCCCTATCGGCCAGGAACTGTCATCAAAAACACATTCCTCGGGCAGTTCGGCTACCGCGTTAACGAGCGCTATGTCGTCCAGCCTGACGGGACGCTAAAACTCACGTATCAAAACGCCGGACAAGACTACTATATCGAATGAGGGCCAACGAGCCCTCGGTTCAGCCCGTCGCCGGTTTGTCACCCGGTCGGCGGGTTTTGCGCGTTTAAGTTCAGCGAGCCACCGGAGACGGCCGCCAGCCTCACTGACCATGTAGATCGCAAGTTCCAAAGCAGGTTGCGCTGGCTCCTCTGCTCCTGGCTCGTACCGACAAAAGTGAGCTGCGTCGATCCAGTCTTTAGCGATAATGATCGAAAATTTCCTGATGCTGGCACTTCTGCTGCTTAGCGCCCATTGGTTGTGCGATTACCCGCTTCGAGGCCAGTTCCTTTCGAATGCCAAACAATCAAGGCCAATACGCGTTTACCATCTGATTGCTCACTCCGGCATCCAAGGCGCCGGCGTGGCGGTGGTCTCGGGTAGCATATGGCTCGGTTTGGCTGGATGGACAACTCACGCGACGATCGGCGAGGCGAAGGTGACGGGGAGAACAACGTTCGCCCAGGACCACGCCTTACACATCGCCTGCAAAGCCGTCTGGATGCTCTTCCTCGTCCTGTCCGCCAAACTCTCGGCTGGATCGCTTTCATTGCCATCCTGGCGCTGACCTTCGCTCTCAGCACTTTGGCAGCGTGGTGGCCCCGATGAGCCCGCGAACAGAGAGGATTGTCTTGTTTCTGCTCTGCGCCGTGGCGGTCGTGGGGCTGATCATGGCTTTCACTTAGATCCACGAGCCGCGCTCGAATGCCAATGATGGCGGCGTACTATTCTTTGACGTGGATCGCGTTGCCATCGGCGGCGGTCGCTTAATGTCGGTGATCTCTCGATCACAGAAATGGCAATGATTTGAGTGGTCGCCGATGCTGATCTTCTGGCCGTTGTCGATCCACATCGCATGTATGAATGCCATGTTCGCGTTGTCTGCTCGTTTCAGCGGTCGCCGTGTCGCACTCGATCGCGATAGCGTTCGCGCTCCTCTTCGGTGGCGCCTGTTTCGACGTCCTGGCCGAGCACGCGGCGAGAGGTCGGCGTTGCCCACGGTTTCGAGTGGTTCTCGCGCTCCCATAGTGACTTGGCGAGCCGTTCTATCTCGTCCTCGTTCATTCGTTTCTCCTCTGACGCTTCGAGCGGCCAGAGTAACTGCACGTTGTCGATACTGTCATGTGCTTTAAGTGAGGGCCACGCAGACCGAGGGCGACGATCCTCGGGTAGCCATCGCTGCCATCGCGGAGGCCAACAAGATGCAGGGCTGCTTATGGCGCCCTAAAGCGGAAACTCCACGCTTGCGGTGGGATCATGGGTGCATGAGATTTGCGCGAGACGCTCAGGTTCTTTCGCGCTATGAAGAGTGATCATAGATCCCGCCTGTCAGACACTGAGGTCCTCCACATGGCTTTGAAAGTCCTTTTCATTGGCGGTACCGGCCAAATCTCGTTTCCGTGCGTCGAGCGCGCCGTTACCCAGGGTCATCATGTCAGCATCTACAACCGCGGCTTGAGAAGCGACCCGCTGCCTGCGGGCGTCACCTCGATCGTCGGCGAACTTGGATCGACGGCCTACGCGGATCTCGCCAAGGCCAATTATGACGTCGTATGCCAGTTCATCGCCTTCACGCCCGATCAGGTCGCGCGCGACATCGAGGTGTTTGCGGGCAATTGCGGTCAGTACATTTTCATCTCTTCGGCCTCGGTCTATGAGAAGCCGGCGCGTCACTATGTCATTACTGAGAAGACACCGGCGATCAATCCCTACTGGCCCTATAGCCAAGCCAAAATTGCCTGCGAGGATTTGCTCAAGAAATCCAAAAATCTGGCCTGGACAATCGTCCGCCCTAGCCACACCGTTCGCACGGGTCTGCCGATCATGATGGGCGACAGCGACGTCATGGCGAGACGCATGCTGGATGGCGAGCCCACTATTGTAGCGGGCGATGGCCACACGCCCTGGACACTGACCCGCTCGGTCGATTTCGCAGTGCCTTTCGTCGGGCTTTTCGGCAAGCAGGCGGCGCTTGACGAGATTTTCCACATCACCTCCGATCGCGCACACATCTGGGACGATATTCAAAAGACGATCGCCAGATTGCTCGGCGTAGAGGCCAAGATCGTCCACGTGCCGACGGACACCCTGATCAAGTACAATCCGGATTGGGTAGGCCCGCTAATCGGCGACAAGGCCTGGACTGCGATCTTCGACAATTCGAAGGTCAAGCACGTGGCGGGTGACTTCACCTGCGCGGAAAGCTTGGATGAAGTCCTGGCTGAGCCAATCATGCACGTCAAGCAGCGCTTGGCGAAAAGCCGTCCGGCAAGGGGTGAACTCGATGCTCTGGTCGATAGGATTTGCGCCGCGCAAAGCGCTCTCGGATAGGCATTTTCTTTGAGGGTTCCTCTCTGCAGTTGGCGCAGATCGACGCGGTAGGGCGCTTAGATATCGTGGCGGCCGGAATTTTGAAACGCGTTAGCTGTGATGTGGAGAAGTAATGAGGAGCAGGGCCCCTGCCACGAGGCGGCCTACACTGGATTCGTGGGACGAATTGCTGCGGACGCGCTAGTAGCCTAGCGCTAGTGCGCAGCCAATCACCAGAGTCAATTTCAAACATCTCGCGAGGTTGACGTCCGACAGGCGGTCAACCTATTGGGGCAGAACCGGTTATAGCCCTCCGATTCCACCGATGCGCAAAAAGCACCAATGCCGAGCTTTCTTGTCAGTACGACCACGGTCGTGGACGCCCCAGACGAAAACACCGCCGCCGAAATCGCCTTTGTCAAAATCGCAACGCTACCTAACCTTGCCTTCGAAGTTCGGTCAGACGAAGAACGTGTGACGAGGATTGAATTAACCCTCCAGCGCCGGCAAGAACTCACCGGGTCGCCGTGACGTAACCCCAGGCGCGACGAACATTACATCCGGCAGGCGTATTTTCGCTTGCGAAGGACAAGCGTCGGCTACATGTTGGTGCCGTCTCGTAGTTCATGAGGTAATCTATGCCAACCGGTACAGTAAAATTCTTCAATGCCGACAAAGGGTTTGGTTTTATAAGTCCTGATGGAGGCGGCAATGATGTGTTCGTACACATCTCGGCTCTTCAGGCTTCCGGCATCCAATCGCTTCGTGACGGGCAGAAGGTGTCGTTCGATACGGAGCCAGACAATAGGGGGAAAGGCCCTAAAGCCGTAAACATCGAAGTGCGGTAATCCTCGAACGCAGTGCGGGGTCCCCTCCGTCGGCCGACTCGATTTCGTCGCCAACGATTGCGGAACTGTGCGCATCGTTCAAGCTGTCGTCCATAGACTCTGCCACCAGGCACGCTTGACTAGTCTTCCCGCTCCGTCCCGTTATCGGCGATGTGCAACGGCTCAGTGCGCGTGACCCTTGTCGGGCAGCTCGTCCTCACTAATTAATTAACTTGTAAGACTTCAGTTCCTCTCGATTCATCCATGCAATAAGCGCGCGGCTGCCATAACTTGTGTCGCCCAACAATCGTCTCCACCTGCCAGGTACGCCACGCGTGTCTATTGCATACCGGCGCTGCGACCTATGGTCGGCACGCGCGAGGAGACAGTCATGAACGACATTTCGAAAACTCTTACTGATATGACCGTTTTCGAGAGATCAAGCTTGATCGAAACCGTTGCCGATGCTCTCGAGGCAACCGCCGACGCAGCAGGGGATGAAGGCGATGCGCGCTTCGTCGCCAACTCACTGTTCGTTGCCAATACAATCCGAGGCTTGTCCGGCGACCTTGCGCCAGGGGATATCAAGGCAGCAGAGGTCCTCCTCGAGCAGGGCATTATGCTCGTCCAGCAGTTCTCGAACCGAGGAAGACAGGGCGTGCTCAACTAGCGGCTCACCGCAGACATCTTTCCTACACGCTCCAAGCGGGGCTCTAAGGCAACATGGTACGACCATTATCACTCTCGTTCATCTCCATTTTCTGTTTTAGGGTGCACTAAAGGATAACGTGACTTAGCTGAGAATGTCGCCATTCTATGCTGGGTTTTGCGGGCGATGGCGATGCGCCGTCCAACAGGGAGATGACGCACTCGATGATCGATCACGTCAAGCACGGATGGGCTCTCTTAGCTCTCAGGCTCCCAGAATTCCGCGTACTTTCGGCAGCTGCACCTGAGATGGGGGAACTTCTGGAATGCTACAGCCTAGCAAATCTACACTTGGAAAAGCATCGTCGGGAGCACGATAGCGAAGAAGTTGAAAGTTATGAGGAGTTGCGCCTCGGGATCGAGGCGGAAGCTCGCTCCTATCTACAGCAATCCCACCGAATGGCGGGATAGGAGGGTTTCGGCAAAGGACGCTGTCGGCCCGCGAGTGCATCGACTATGATGGGAGCGAATAAGGCGGCCTGACAATTTGCGGTTCGCCGAATGTTGGGGTGCGAGAACCTAAGCTTCTCGCCCTGTTCATCCGTCAGCATGTCTCGAGGACTTGGCCCCCTGAATAACCTCGGCAGCGTTGCAGCGGGTGTTGAACGAAGGATCCCGGTTTGGCGTTTCAGCGACGCGATTCCTTACGCGCTGGCGACAAGGAAGAGATTGACGCCGGTTGCGTCAGAAATCATCTGGAGCTTGCCGGGAGAAAACCCGGCATCCCGCGCCAGCCTGCGGATAGCGCCTCCTGAACGGCGATCAGGATCCAGTTCCCGACCGCTTCAACGTAAGATCGGGACGGATGCCTGTGACTGAAATTGCCGACCCCCTGCCGGCGAGTATCTTGATCTGGTCGATGTCCTGTAATCGGTCTTTGTCGTTGACGTGAATGCGATGACCGTCCTGCATGTCTCCTGGCTGGGCGGCGAGAAGGCTGGGCAGCAGCGCGAACCTGCAGGAACTTTGGGGTCGGTGCAACTGTTACTATGATGACGGCGAACCGCTCCTTCGATTGGCTTGCAGCAGCTTTTGCGATATGAAGTCGGCATGATCAAAGCATCGAGTACCCCCCCACATCGTTCTCCCGCGCTAACGCGAGGAGCCTGAGCGAGAGTCTGAAGGGCTTCTCGCCTTGCATTCGCTTGCCATGGCGCATGCTGTCAGGAACGTATGTAGAGAGAACATCGATGAACAACCATTTTGAAAGCCCTTTCGAGGGCATTACGCTCGACAAGCAGGTCACAAATCCCAACATAATCGTTGGGCGATACAGCTATTATTCGGGCTACTATCATGGCCACAACTTTGACGATTGCGCCCGGTACCTTTTGGGTGACGAGGGAGCCGACAAGCTCGTAATTGGGAGCTTCTGCTCAATCGGATCGGGCGCTGCCTTCATCATGGCGGGCAATCAGGGGCACCGTAACGAATGGATCAGCACGTTTCCGTTTTTCTGGATGCCGGAAGTACCCGAATTCAGCGGAGCGGAAAACGGATACCTGCCTAGCGGCGACACCGTGATCGGCAACGATGTCTGGATCGGTTCTGAGGTTATCGTCATGCCTGGTGTCAAGGTTGGCGATGGCGCAGTGCTCGGAACGCGTGCAGTGGTGACACGCGATGTCGAACCATACACCATAGTTGGAGGCAATCCCGCCAAGCCTATCCGCAGGCGTTTCGAGGATAGGAAGATTGAATTGCTACTCGAAATGAAGTGGTGGGATTGGTCTGATGCAGCGTTGGGGGAGGCGATGCCTATCTTGACCAGCGGCGATGTAGAAGCACTTCATCGCCACTGGCTGTGGGCCAATCGCCAAGGCTGACACGAACAGGTCCGTCCGGAATACTACCGGGCGGACCCTCCGGCTGACAAGTTGACACGGTGGCCCACCGGTAGGGTCGACGCCAAAGCGCCACAAGCAGCCATGCCGTTTTGGCGGTGTGCTGGTTGCGGCGCTTCGGTGGGTGTAAGCTGCCGGCACTGTTGCATGTTCATGCAAGGCAACGATGATGAGTACCCCCGCGCTCGACCGGAAGCTGCTCGCGATCCTGGCGGCGGATATGGTAGGCTACTCGAAGGCGATGGAGGCCGATGAGGCGGGCACCATCAAGCGCCTGAAGGACATCCGCGCCGAGCTGATCAATCCCGCCATCTCTGAGCGCCATGGCACCGTTATCAAGCTGATGGGCGACGGCGCGCTCGTCGCCTTCGACAGCGTGGTGGATGCGGTTGCCTGCGCCGCGGAGTTTCAGAATAGCGTGGCGGCGCGCAACGCTGGTCTGCCGGAGCCGGAGCGCATCGTATTCCGCGTCGGGATCAATCTGGGCGATGTGGCGTTGGTGGATGGCGATGTGTATGGGGATGGGGTGAATGTCGCCGCGCGGCTGGAGCATTTGGCCGAGCCGGGCGGCGTGATGGTGTCGGGGACGGCATACGATCATCTCCAGGGCAAACTCGACTGGCCGCTCGATTTCGCCGGCAATCAGCAGGTCAAGAACATCAGCCGCCCGGTGCGGATGTATCGGCTGAGGCTCGACGGCAAACGGGCGCGTCGCCCATTTCTCGGAATGATACCGCGTTGGGCGAAGCCGGCTGCGGCGGCGATCGTGGCGCTTGCTCTGGCGGGCACCGGCGTCTGGTGGTTCTTGCAGCCCGAACCTTTGAGCGGCAAGCCGTCGGTGGCGGTGCTGCCCTTCGACAATTATGGCGGCGACGAGGCGAGCGGGCGTCTGGCCGATGGCCTGACTGAGGACATCATCACCGACCTCGCGCGGTTTCCCGAATTCGAGGTGGTGGCGCGGAATTCGACGGAAGTTTTTAAAGGCACGCCGGTGGATGCCCGCCAGGTCGCAAGTGCGCTCCATGTCGGCTTTGTACTTGAGGGCTCGATCCAGCGGCAGAGTGGCCGGGTACGGATCACAGCACAGTTGATCGATGCAAAAACCGGCCACCATCTTTGGTCGGAGAATTGGGATCGGCCCGCTGAGGACGTGTTTGCCGTTCAGACTGAAATCGCAGAGCAGGTTGCCAACCGCCTCGGCGGCGGAGTGGGACTGATTCAAGAGGCCGGGCGGGCTGCAGCCAAACGTAAACGGCCTGAAATCCTGAATGCCTATGATTACTATCTTCTGGGGTCCGAGAAGATTGAAAAGCTCACCAAAGCCGATGACCAGGAGGCCATCACGCTTCTCAACCGCGCCGTCGAACTGGACCCGGGGCTGGCACGGGCCTGGGTGGAACTTTACCATGCTCATGATCTAATGGGTGTTTTTGGCGTCGATCCCGAGAGTAACCGCAAGACTGCTGCCGATGTGGCCGAACGCGCGGTACGGCTTGATCCGAGCGACGCTGAAGCACATGCAGTGTTTGGTATGAGCCTTGCCAACAAGGGCGACATGGGCCGCGCCAAGTCTGAGCTGGACACGGCCCTTCGTCTAGCTCCGGGTTCGTCTGAAATCCTGACTTTCTATACCGGCTTTGCAGCACGCTTCGGTGAGCCCGAACGCGGCGCTCAAATGGTCGACCAGGTAATGCGGCTCGACCCGAACTATCCGATGTGGGCGTCCAACTTCTTCGCACCTGCCTATTTTATGGCGGGCCGATATGAGGACGCGGTGAAGATGCTGGAGCGCATGACGCCTAACAACTACCAAAAGTGGACTTGGGTGGTGCGTAGCAGCTCGCTCGCGGCACTGGGTCGAACCGATGAGGCAAATGCCTCGGTTATAGAGGCTCTCAAGCAGCACCCGGACCTGACTGTCGAGAGCATGATCAATGAACCCGGCCTAAGCACAATGGAGCGCAGTCGGTTCATAGAGACGATGCCGCTAGCTGGCTTCCCGGCGTGCGCCAAGCACGAGGCGCTGGCGAAATTCGCCAAACCTGTGCGACTGCCGGAATGCGAGGCGGGGAAGGCGAACCCTCTCGGGCAGCCCTAGAACAGCCGCGTTGGCAATGGCCGCATTGGGCCGCCGAGAGCGGTCGGCCTTGGCGGAATTGCCGCCAATCCCGGCCATTGCGACCGTTGCAGAATTCCCTATTCTGCGATGTCGCAAAAGTCAGGAAAACAAGTGTCGTTTTAATCGGGACTTCTCTAATCGGCCCTCACGGGTCAAGCCCTTCAAACCTG
>NZ_FOCV01000038.1 GCF_900110205.1 Rhizobium tibeticum
GACGCCGGCCTTGCGGCCGGACGGCTCCTCGGTCTTCAGCACCTTGAGGCGCGGTGCGGTGGAGACACCGAAATCGGCCGGGCTCTTCTTGTCGAGCGGCTTCTTCTTCGCCTTCATGATGTTCGGCAGCGAGGCATAGCGCGGTTCGTTCAGACGCAGATCCGTCGTGACGACGGCCGGCAGCTTGATCTCGATCGTCTGCAGGCCGCCATCGACTTCGCGCGTCACCTGAGCCTTGCCATCACCGATCTCGATCTTCGAGGCAAACGTCGCCTGCGCCGAACCGAGCAGCGCTGCGAGCATCTGGCCGGTCTGGTTCGAGTCGTCATCGATCGCCTGCTTGCCTGTGATGATGAGACCCGGCTGTTCGGCCTCGACGACGCCCTTGAGGATCTTGGCAACCGCAAGCGGCTCGACCTGATCGTCGGTCTCCACCAGGATGGCGCGGTCGGCACCCATGGCAAGCGCGGTGCGCAGCGTTTCCTCGGCCTTGGCAGGACCGATCGACACGACGATTACTTCGTCGGCCTTGCCGGCTTCCTTCAGCCGCAGCGCCTCCTCGACCGAGATCTCGTCGAACGGGTTCATCGACATCTTCACATTCGCGAGCTCGACGCCTGTGCCATCCGGCTTCACGCGGATCTTCACGTTGTAGTCAACCACCCGCTTCACGGGGACGAGAATTTTCATGGGGTCCTTCCTTCAACTCTTTCGCCAAGAAAATGCGCGTTTCGGCGCTGCTCCGATTGTCGAATGGCGACATGGATACGCGTTTTTCCTCCAAACACAACGCTTCCATGACGCAGACAGGCAAATTGATCCCGTGAATATATTACGTTTACGTTCACGTCAATATTGGAGTTATGGCTTGCCCCAGGGAAGGCGCGGGCGCAACTGCTGGCCGGGCGCCACGACCATGGTCGGGTTGGGGATGGGCCGGTCCCTGACGGCCTTCGGCGTGACGACTTCTCGATCAAAGAGTGGGACGCCGCGGCGGCGCATCACGAGGACCAGCAGGCCGCCGGCGACGATGCCGCCAACATGCGCTCCCCAGGAAATACTGCCATCGGGTTCGATTAGCAGCATCACGAATTGTTGGCCGATCCAAAGAAGGAGCGGAACGAAGGCCGGCAGTGGCAGGGGCACGCGCATCAGCACCAGGACCCAGACCTTCACACGCGGATGCAGCACGACGTAAGCCGTGACCACGCCTGAAATCGCGCCGGAGGCGCCCACAAGCGGCGCTTCCGATGTCGTCCCCACCAGGCCGTGGAAGAGCGCACCGGCGGTTGCGCAGAGCAGATAGAAGGCAAGGAAGCGAAGATGCCCCATCGCGTCCTCGACATTGTCGCCGAACACCCAAAGGAAGAGCATGTTCGACGCGAGGTGCCAGAAGCCGGAATGCACGAACGAATAGGTGATGTAGGTCAGCGGTTCCGGCGTGAAGGCCAGCGCCGGCTCCAGCGTCGCATAGTGAAAGGCGACCGCCGGAATATAGCCCAAGCCAACGATCGTCGCCTGCGACGCAGACGGGCTGGCGACGACACCAGTGAACAGCCAAACCGCGACATTCAGCGCGATCAGCGCCATCGTCACCCACTGGACCTTGATATGCTTCAGCGTATTGGCGTCGTGCAGCGGTATGAACATGAAGCCTGCCCCCGGCGTTCGCGTCACATAGTCGGGGCAGCCTACCTGTTTTTTCCTGGAACCCAAAGCACATCCGCGTGGCCACGGTCATTGGCGTGGCGGGCGGCGACGAAAAGGAAGTCCGAAACGCGGTTGACGTATTTCAATGCGGCGTCGCTGACGACCTCGCCATCTGTCCGGGCAAGCTCGACCATCAGCCGCTCCGCACGGCGTGCGATCGTGCGGGCGAGATGAAGATGAGCAGCAGCCGAATGCCCGCCCGGCAGCACAAAGGACTTCAAAGGCTGCAGGTCCGTGTTCAACTCGTCGATGTCGCTCTCGATGCGGGCGACTTGGCTGTCGACTATGCGCAGCGGTTCATGTGCCGGTGGCTTGCCATAATCCGGCGTTGCAAGGTCCGCACCAAGGTCGAAGAGGTCATTCTGGATCGACGTCAGCATTCTCTCCAAGACGGGCATGCCCTGCATATGCAGCCGCGCGACGCCGATGGCGGAGTTGGCCTCGTCGATGGTGCCGTAGGCCTCGACGCGCAGATCGTATTTCAGTCGACGCGGCCCTGAAACAAGCGCGGTCGTGCCGTCGTCACCTGTCTTCGTGTAGATTTTGTTGAGCCTTACCATGTCTATCCCCCTCTCTCCTTCCGCTTAGCTAGGGCGGCCGCCACCGGTTAGCCAGAGCGTCAGCATGATCAGGAGCACGGCGATCGCCTGCAGCAGTACGCGCAGCTGCATCAGCTTGTTGGAAAGGTTCGGATTGCCGCCCTTCATCATGTTGAAGAGGCCACGAATCAGCACCAGGGCGACGATGCCCATGACGATGATCGCGAGGATGTAGGTGACCGTGGACATGCTGGCTCTGGCTTTCTTGATTAGTCCACCAAGCGCATCAGGCGGTAGAAAAGGTCGGCGGGCAGCAGCCTTTTCAGCACCATACCCTGCTTTGCCGGCGTGGTTACGGGGTAATGTGGTTTCGGATTGTTCGAGTTCAATGCGTGCTTCAACACGGCATAGACGGCATCCGGACCGAGCTTATGTCGATTGGGACGGCCCGAGCCGTCAAGGCGTGCAAGCTGACGGCGGTAATCTGCCGCATGCACCGAGTTCTTCACGTCGATATGTTCGTTGATTTTCGCGAGCGCATTTGCCGTGAAGCGGGAGGCAATCGGCCCGGGTTCGATCAAGCTCACATGAATTCCGCTGCCCTGCAGCTCCATGCGAAGGCTGATGCTGAGGCCCTCGAGAGCGAATTTGGAAGCGGTATAGGCGCCGCGGAACCGGTACGGCACGACGCCGAGGATCGATGAGCACTGGACGATCCGGCCCTGGCCACGCTTGCGCATCGCTGGCACGACCTGGCGCGTCAATTCGTGCCAGCCGAAGACATTCGTTTCGAACTGGGCGCGCAGGGCGTCGGTCGGAAGGTCCTCGACGGCGCCGGGCTGCCCGTAGGCGCCGTTGTTGAACAACGCGTCGATACGCCCGCCGGTCAGCGCCGTCACGTCGCGCACGAGATCCGAAATCGTGTCGCCGCGCGTGTAGTCCATGCGGAAGGCCTCGATGCCGTCGGCTTCCAGCGGTGCCAGATCACCGAATTTCCGCACTGTGGCAAAGACCCGCCAGCCGTCGGCCTTCAGCGCGCGGGCGCAGTATGCGCCGATCCCGGAAGAGCATCCGGTCACGATGATGGTGCGCTGATCCGACATGGAATGATTCCTGTACAAAATGGGAGTGGTTTCCCATATTCGAACGGGCGACACAACGACGAAAGCCCGGGAGACGGAATGCCGAAGATAATGCGCATCTTCTATGATGTGGTCTACGACGCTATCTGCCACCTTATTGAAGACGACGGCTTCGCGATGGCGAGCCATGTCGCATTGTCCACCCTTCTCGCAGTCTTTCCATTTCTCATCTTCGGGACGACGCTCGCGACCTTCCTGGGCGCCGACCAGTTCTCGGACAGGGCGATCCACCTGATCTTCGATACCTGGCCGGAGGCAATCGCCAAGCCGCTCGTGGATCAGGTCATCCAAGTTCTGACGGTGCCGCGTGGCGGCCTGCTGACCGTGTCCGTGCTGGCGGCGGCCTACTTCGCCTCGAACGGGGTCGAGGCACTGCGAATTTCGCTCAACCGTGCCTACCGTGTCCAGGAAACACGGCCGTGGTATCTCACCCGCCTTGCAAGCCTTGGCTATGTCCTGATCGCCGTGATTATCTTTGCGGCTGTCAGCATCCTGCTTGTGGCCGTGCCGCTTGCCCTCGATTATGCGCGCCAGTGGTTTCCGCTCTTTGCCGATACCCTTGAGGTCGTCTTCAGCTGGCGCGTCTATGGCACGCTGTTCATGCTGACCGTCGGCCTCTTCGTCGTGCATCTATGGCTGCCGGCGGGGCGACGCCGCGTGTTCGACGTCGTGCCGGGGGTGCTGGTGACGCTGCTGCTCTGGTTGGCGGGCGCCTTGATCTTCGCCTACTACCTCGCGACCTTCGCCAATTACACTGCGACTTATGCGGGTCTGGCGTCGGTGATGATCGTTCTGATCTTTCTCTATATGGTCAGCGTGATCTTCATCATTGGCGCGGAGCTCAATGCTGCCCTCCTGAAGTTTCGCGTGCGCGCGATCTTCAAGAACAACTTCCTGGGCGGCGGTCAGGACAAGACGTCAAAGCCCGACAAGGTGGCGGATCTCCGCCGGTGACAGGCCGCGTTCGCGAAGCTCGGCAAGCCCGGTGTCGCTTCGGCTTTTCGAAAGCTTGCGTCCGTCTTCATCAGTGATCAGACGATGGTGGTGATAGACCGGCGCGGGCAGGCCAAGCAGTGTCTGCAGCAATCGATGCACTGAGGTCGAAGGAAAGAGATCGAGCCCGCGAACCACGTGGGTGACGCCTTGCAGAGCATCGTCCAGGACGACCGAGAGATGGTAGCTCGACGGCGCGTCCGATCGCGACAGAACGACGTCTCCCCAGGCGCCAGGATCGGTAGCTATCCGGCCGCGGTTGCCATCTCCCGTTTCCTCCCAGGAAAGGTGCTCGCCCACGACCTGCAAGGCCTTCGTCATGTCGAGCCGCCAGGCGTGTTTCAGGCCTGATGCGAGCAGTTGCTGCCGGTCGAAATCGGAGCGCTTGCGATCATCCGGTGGATAGAGCGGCGAGCCGTCAGGGTCCCTCGGCCAAGGCCCGCCATCTGCTTCGGCGGCGCCGACCCGCGTCTTGATCTCGCCCCGGGTCATGAACGACGGGTAGGCGAGCCCTTCGGCAATCAAGCTGTCAAGTGCCGCCTGGTATTCCTCGAAATGCTCCGATTGTCGCCGCACCGGTCGTTCCCAGTCGATGGCGAGCCATTCGAGGTCGGCATAAATCCCTGCCTCGAATTCGGGTGTACAGCGTGTCAGGTCGATGTCTTCTATACGCAGCAGGAAGCGTCCTTCCGCCGATATCGCCATGTCTCGGTTCAGAAGGGCCGACAATGCGTGGCCAAGATGAAGCGGGCCATTGGGGCTCGGCGCAAAACGAAAGACAGGCTTTTGACGAGGATTCGCAGTCATGCTTTCTTCTGCCACGGATTCGATAGGATCGCGAGGAAGCGTGTTGATCATTCGCAGCGATGATGATGTGAAGGAGGGGCTGGGGAACCTGCTTCGCCTCGATCCGCGGCTTGCACCCATTGCGGCCGAGGCCGGCCCCCTCCCTTTGCGGTTGCGCGAACCGGGTTTCGAGGGTCTCGCACACGTCATCGTCTCGCAAATGGTGTCGCGAGCCAGTGCCGAAGCGATCTGGAGACGGATGCGACCGGTCGAAGGCGTGCTAACGGCTGACAACTACGTGCTTCTCCATCCCGACGCGTGGCGGGAGTTCGGGCTCTCGCGCGCCAAGGCGCAAACGCTGTCGCGCATTGCCGACGCGGTTGCTTCTGGGCGCCTCGATCTCCTTGCGCTCTCTGCGTTACCGCCCAACGAAGCGCTGGCTGAGCTTACGGCCCTCAAGGGAATAGGTCCCTGGACCGCCGAGGTCTACTTGATGTTCTGCGGCGGCCACGCGGACGTCTTTCCTTCCGGCGACGTCGCCCTGCAGAACGCGGTGGCTGCGGCATTCGGTCTCGATGCCCGTCCGCCTGCCCGCGAGCTTGCGTCGTTGGCCCGTGCGTGGTCGCCATGGCGGTCGGTCGCGGCAAGGCTTTTCTGGGCCTATTATGCCATCAAGCTCGGTCGCGGCATGTTGCCGATCGACTGAGCGATGGCGCTTTGCATCGCGGCATTGATGTCTGAATTTATTAGACTTCACAATGCCGTCACAACCGGCCTAATATAAGAGGGCAGATGCCGAATCGATCAGGAGAGTCCCTTGACGATTGCAGTTTCCCCACAGGCCCTGCCGGCGCTCGTCCTGAACGCTGACTACAGGCCCCTGAGTTATTACCCCTTGTCGCTTTGGTCCTGGCAGGACGCGATCAAGGCGGTGTTTCTCGACCGTGTGAATATCATTGCAGAATACGAACATTCGGTGTCTTCGCCGAGCTTTTCGATGCGGCTTCCGAGCGTCGTCTGCCTCAAGACCTATGTTCAACCTTCCCGCAATCCGGCCTTTACCCGCTTCAACGTATTTCTGCGCGACAAGTTCGAATGCCAGTATTGCGGCGAGCACGACGACCTGACCTTCGACCATGTCATTCCGCGCGCTCATGGCGGCGAGACGACATGGCAAAACGTCGTTGCGGCCTGCTCACCCTGCAATCTGAGAAAAGGCAGCAAGCTGCCGAAACAGGCTGGCATGTTCCCGCATCAGAAGCCGTACCAGCCCACGGTGCAGGACCTGCACAATAACGGCCGGCTTTTCCCGCCGAACTATCTGCACGACAGCTGGCTCGACTATCTTTACTGGGATAGCGAACTGCAGCCCTGATCAGTCTCCCATCCGTCGGCCTCAGGCCGTTTTGCGGACGCCGAAGAAGGCGAAGGCCGCTAGGATGAGGCTTGCGATGACGTTCCAGCCCGCGAAGGACAGGCCGAGGATGCGCAGCGCGGCGTCGGTGCAGGACGGACCCTTGATGCTATTCAGCTCGCCCAATAGGTCGCCGGCGTTCTGCGTCATGCTGCCTGCCGTCGTGGAGCAGGTTGCCGGCCCTTGCCAGAACTGCCACTCGACACCGGCGTGGTAGACACCCATACCAGCCCCGACGATCATCAGGATGCCGGCGGCGAGCAAGAATGCGCGACCGATCCAGCTGGGAAGACCGACTGCCGAAGCGATCGCGCCAAGGATCGCGATCGGAATCCCGTAGTAGTAGGGCTGGCGCTGCAGCAGGCAGAGCGCACAGGGGATGTACCCACCAAGATATTGAAAGCCGAGCGCGGTGCCAACCACCACCGCCATGCCAAGCGCGAGCACCATCGAGTAGCCGACGACTGGGCGAACAAGGGACAACGAGACAGGCATGAGAGGACTCCGCGCAAATGGCTCAGTGGGCAAGTAGTTTATAAGCAATCCCGAGAGCGATGGCGACGGCGGCAATAACACCCGCAACCTGCCCAAGACGCTTTTCGATGAAGTGGCGGATCGGCTCGCCGTAACGGCGCAGCAGCCACGCGAGGAAGAAGAAGCGTGCGCCCCGTGCCACGATCGCCGAAATGACGAAGAAGCCGAGATTCATGTGAATGACGCCGGCGAGGATCGTCACGACCTTGATCGGCGGCAGATGCGCCAAGCCCGAGGTCACCAGCAGCAACAGCAGGATTTCCCACTCGTCGTGGATATAAATCCGGAGCTGCTCGAAGGCATCGAGCTTTCCGTAGAAGTCCAGAACCGGACGGGCGATCGCGTCATAGGCATAGTAGCCGAGCGCCCAACCGGCGATGCCCCCAAGGACGGAGGCGACGGTCGCGACCAGCGCGTAGCGATAGGCGCGTTCCGGTTTTGCGAGCGCCATCGGCAGATAGAGAACGTCGGCAGGAACCAGAAAGACAGAGCTTTCGACGAAGGCGATAACGGCGAGCCAGACTTCGGCCGATTTCCGGGCTGCGAGAGACATGGTCCAGTCGTAGAGTCTGCGGAGCATTCCAATCCTTTCGCGTCAAGCGCATGAGCTTTATGGGGCGTCGGTGCGGCTGTAAATGCCTGCTGTGTCCTTCGTAGGGTGACGTGCCAAAAAAATCTCCGTGATCAAACTGAGGCGCTGAGCTCAGGAGTCGACGCTGGAGGGCTGATCGCGCTTCTGCCGCATGACGTTCATTTCTGTTCGTTCGCGTGCCATTTCGCTGACGGCCTGACGCAAAACCGGATGCTTTGCCGTGAACATGTTGAAATCGCGCCTTTCCAGCACAAAGAACTGGCAGAAATCCACGGCGACGACGTCTGCTGTGCGGCGTCCGCCACTGAGCAGCGCCATCTCGCCGAAGAAAGCGCCAGGGTCCAGTCGGATCGGCTCACCCGCCAGCTGCACCTCCACCGCCCCTGACGACAGGAAGTACATGCCATCGCCTCGGTCGCCCTTGCGCATCACGCGCTCGCCGGGCAAGGCAGATTTCGGCTGGAAGAGGAGCAGCAATTCCTCCTGCGAATCCTCGTCCACGTTGGCAAACAGTGGAAAGGTTTCGATAAGCTCTTGTATCTCGAGCTGATGCTTGCGCTCGCGGGCTTCGTTGATCGCCCGGATCTTTTCAAGTTCGCGGCCGAGTGCCTCATGCCGGCGGCGGCCGAAATGATTGCTGAGGGCCGGCCATCTGGTGTGCACCTGGGTGTGTAGCGCTTCGGCGCCCATGCAGACGAGCGGATTGAGCGTGATCGAAATGATCGCGGACGCGAGGATGATATCCTGCCCGTCATTCGGCAGCAATCCGAGGGAAACGCCGAGACTGGCAAGAATGAACGAGAATTCGCCGATCTGCGCCAGTCCGCCTGATACGGTCAGCGCCATTCCGATCGGATAGCGAAGCATCACCACGATGAGGAAGGAGATGATGGTCTTGCCGACGATAATCAACGCCAGTGCGCTGATCACAGCCATCGGCTGGCGCACCAGAATAGAAGGATCAAACAGCATGCCGACAGAGACGAAGAATAGCACTGAAAAGGCATTTTGAAGCGGCAGCGAATCGGCAGCGGCCCGATGGCTGAGGTTGGATTCGCTCATTACCACGCCGGCGAAAAAAGCGCCGAGTGCGAACGAGACGCCGAAGATTTGCGCGGAGCCGAATGCGATGCCAAGCGCTATGGCGAGGACCGTCAACGTGAAGAGTTCGCGTGAACCGGTTCTAGCGACCAGCGTCAGGAGCCAAGGGACGATCTTTGGTCCGAGAAAGATCGCCATGACCGCAAAAGCGCCGACTTTCAGAAGTGTCAACGCTATCGTCACGGGAAGCGGCAGCCCGGCGCCTTGTGCAATACCGCTGGCGGCATGGCCGCCGAGCAATTCGGCAACGGCGGGCAGAAGCACCAATGCTAGAACCGTGGCAAGGTCTTCGACGATCAGCCAGCCAACGGCCACGCGGCCGCTGGCCGAGTTGAGCAGGTTCCGCTCCTCCAAGGCTTTCAACAGCACAACCGTGCTTGCTACCGACAGGCTGAGGCCGAAGACGATCCCCGCACCCAGGCCCCAGCCCCACCATCTGACGAGCCCGACACCGAGCAGCGTGACGACAACGATCCGCGCGATCGCGCCCGGCACGGCGATCCCGCGCACCGCGAGCAGATCGGCGGTGGAAAAATGCAAGCCAACGCCGAACATCAGCAGGATGACGCCCATCTCTGCCAATTGACTGGCAAGCCCGGCGTCGGCGACGAAGCCGGGCGTCATCGGCCCCATGGCGATACCGGCCAACAAGTATCCGACAAGCGGCGGCAGACGCACTCGATCGGCGATATAGCCGAGTATCGCCGCGCAGACGAAACTCACGGCAACTGTGGCAATAAGCGATACTTCCTGATGCACGCGTGCACTTTCCCTCTTGGCGGGCGCAGTTTGGCCGAAACGCCCGAGAAATTAAACAGTTGATTTGCAACGCCCGGCCAATTGATGGGTCGGGCGAGATTGCGGCGGCAATGCTGCGAGGGATTGGACGCACAAGCGTTGCGTTGGAGCAACGCTCCTCTTCGGAACAGCGCTGGTAAGTCCCCGAAATTGCAGGTGAACCGCTATACAGTCCATCAGAGGAATTGCATATTTCCGTCACTGAATATCCGTCCAAGCCGAATGCATATGGGGCCGAATTGACTGATACTGCTGATGGTTCATATGTTTCTGCCCGGCCTGCCACGCGGCTAAGCACACTCCTGCCGATCCTTCTGGTGGCAACATACTTCACCGCCAGCTTCATTCTTAGGCTCTTGCGTGGTGGTGATCTGGCGTCCGACGAGGCACAACAAGTTGCGTTCTCGCATGCGTTGCAGCTGGGATACGGCGATCAGCCGCCGCTCTACAACTGGCTGTTCTACTGTTTTGGCAAGATCTTCGGCGTGTCGGTCGACACACTCGCCTTCCTGAAAAATGCCACGCTGCTGGTGAGCTGCATCTTTCTCGGCTTGGCGGCGCGCAAAGTGGCGGGGGGGCGCGACACTGCTTGGATCTCCGTCCTCGGCCTGCTCAGCCTGCCCGCGATCTTTCTGCTCTCCCAGCGGGATTTGACTCATAGCGTTGGCGCCTTCGCCGTCGTTGCATTCTTCCTGTACGTGCTGGCACGGATGGCGGAACGGCCATCGGTCGGCAACTATGCGCTTCTCGGTGCGGCTGCCGGCATGGGATTCCTCGCAAAGTACAATTTTGCGATCATTCCCGTCGCGACGGTTATTGCACTCCTGCTCGAACCTGGACTGCGGCGATTGGTGCTCACCTGGCGGCTGGCGGTGACCATCGCAGTTGGTCTCGTCGTTGCTGGTCCGCATGTCTATTGGGTCGTTACCCATCTCGATACGGCAACTGGCGACACGCTGACGAAGATGCGGGCTGCAACGAGCAACGAGGCTCCCAGCCAACTGAGGGCTGCCTGGCAGTTGCTGGCATCGATTGTCAAATGCTCCGCATTAACGCTCGCTGTCTTTGCCGTCGTCTATCGGGGTCATATCCGCACGATCTTCGCCGCGACCAGCCAATGGACACGCGTGATCGGCCGAATGCTTGTCATCAGCATGATTCTGGTCTTCGTGATCATGCTCGCCGTCGATGCGACGTTGATGCGTCCGAAGTGGATCTCGATCTTCTTCGTGGCTTTCCCGCTCTATCTGGCGTTCAAGGTCGATGCGGCAGGTGTTCACGTCCCCGGCGCAATCGGGAAGCTTACCATGCTCGTCGGGGCGCTGATCTTCGTTTTCCTGGGCGTCGTTTTCGCTGCGAGTTTCCACTGAGGGCGCCATGTGACGCGGTGCTCCGGCCGATGGAGTGAAACGCGATCAGATCAGGGTTTGTTGTCGGTGGTGCCCCATGCCGGGGTCGAACCAGCACTTCTTTCGAAACTCGATTTTGAGTCGAGCGCGTCTACCAATTCCGCCAATGGGGCAACGGATACCGACGAGGCGGCTGTCTAGCATGCGTTCGCCCGCGCGCGCAAGACGGCGGGCGAAGTTCTCGGCTTGATTTATTGGAGTTTCCGGCCTGCCGGCTGCGGCCGGAAACGGCATCAATGCGCGCCGGCGGCGGCGGGCTGATGGAGGCCCGACTTCTTCAGCGTGATCGCGAGGATCGAGGCGAGCAGGCAGAAGGCGCCGGCGATGAAGAAGGCGGGCAGATAGCTCTGCAGTTCCGTGCGCGACCAGCCGGCGCCATAGGCGGCGGTTGCCGCTCCCAGCTGATGGCCGGCGAAGACCCAGCCGAAGACGATGCCGGCTTTTTCGCGTCCGAAGCGGTCGGCGGCAATCTTGACGGTTGGCGGCACGGTGGCGATCCAGTCGAGGCCATAGAATACGGCGAAGATCGACAGGCCGTAGAAGCTGAAGTCGCTGAAGGGCAGGAACAGCAGCGAGAGGCCACGCAGACCATAGTACCAGAAGAGCAGCCAGCGATTGTCGAAGCGGTCCGAAAGCCAGCCGGAGCCGATCGTGCCGAAGAAATCGAAGATGCCCATCACGGCAAGCACGCTAGCGGCAGCCACCGGCATGATGCCGAAGTCACCGCAAAGCGTGACGAAATGCGTCTGGATCAGACCGTTGGTGCTGAGGCCGCAGATGAAGAAGGTGGCGAACAGGATCCAGAAGGTCGAAGTGCGGGAAATTTCCTTGAGAACCGTGATCGGGGCCGCGAGCATCGCCAGCAGGCCGGACTGCGCCGGCGGCGGCGGGGTAATGTGTTCTTCGCCGAATGCCGGCAGGTCGAGGTCGGAAGGGCGGTCGCGCATGAAAGCCAGCACGATGAGGGCGGCCAACATGATCATGCCGCAGACCAGAAAGACCGTGGCGCGCCAGCCGTAGCGTTCCGTCAATTCGGCCATCAGCGGCAAGAAGACCAACTGCCCGGTCGCCGAGCTCGCCGACAGCATGCCGACCACGAGGCCGCGATGCTTGGTGAACCAGCGGGCGGATACGGTCGCGGCGAGCACCATTGCGGTCAGCCCAGTGCCGAAGCCGACGACGACGCCCCAGAGCAGAAGCAGCTGCCAGAGCTGGTTCATGAAGAGCGAGCCGACGAAGCCGCTGCCGATCAGGGCCATGGCGAAGACGATGACCTTGCGGACGCCGAAATAGTTCATGAAGGCGGCGGAGAACGGTCCCATCAGGCCGAACAGAATGAGTCGGACGGCGAGTGCAGAGGATATCTGCGAGGTCTCCCAGCCGAACTCGTCCTGAAGCGGCTTGATGAGGACGCCGGGGGCGCCCATCGCGCCGGCGGTCACCAGCATGGTGAGGAAGGTTGCTGCGACGACCACCCATCCATAGTGGATGTTGCGTCGCGCCAGCGATGAGGCAAGTGCAGTCGATACCATGGGGCCGTTCCGTCTTGAGTTGTCGGAGACTATCGGAAGCTTTAGATGATGCTCATCATAATTGTTGCGTATTGATGATGGACGTCATATAAATTGTCAAGCTGCTAATTGCGGAGAACCGAATGCGGGTCAGCCGAGAGAAATTTGCCGAGAACCGCGAGAAGATCCTGACGGTTGCGGGCGTGCTGTTTCGCGAAAAAGGTTTCGACGGCATCGGCGTTGCCGAAATCATGAAGGCGGCCGGGATGACGCATGGCGGATTCTACGGTCATTTCGAGTCCAAGGAAGAGCTGGCGCTGGAAGTGAGCCGCGCCTTGATCGAGAAGGTGAAAATCCGCTGGAATGAGATCATCGCCTCAGCGCCGGAGCGGCCGCTTGATGCGCTGCTCAATCACTATTTGTCGCGTTGTAGCGTCGATGATCCGGGCGGCAGTTGCGTCTTTGCTTCGCTTGCCCAGGAAGTCAGCCGAAGCCGCGGGCCAGTGCGCGAAGCCTTCAACGATGGGCTTTCAATGCTCGTCGGCATTCTGTCCGAGATCGTTCCCGGCGAGACTTCGCAGGAGCGGCGCGTGCGGGGTTTTGCGACACTTTCGGCGATGATGGGCGCCGTCGTCCTGGCGCGCGCCGTCGAAAGCCGCGAACTCTCCGACAACTTCCTCTATACGACGCGCGATGCGCTTTCTTCCGCGAAAAGGGCTAGCGGTTAGCTGCGACGAGCCATCAGGCCGCCGATCTCCACCACCTCCGAGAACACACCCTCAGGCGAAAGCTTGAGGAGGGTGCCGCGAAGTTCGGCCTCAAAGGCCGAAGCCCTTTCGCCGAGCGCCTGTGGCGATGTCACCGAGGTCGAGAAGGCCCGGCCGACGATATCGTCGAGGCCGAGCCTGCGTTCCCTGACAACGGAGGTTCGTTCCAGATCGTTGAAGGGGGAGCGAAGCAGGATGCTTTCGTGCTCTATCCAGTCCGGCCGCTTCCGCCGTTCGCGATCGGCATTGCGCTCCGGCGCAAAGGTTTCGGCCAGCGTGTTGACCGCCTGCCGCCAGTCCGGTGTCGAGGAGATATGGCGATCGCCGAACAACACGACGCAGCCGTCGGCGACGGTGATCTCGTCGAGGGCCTTCAGCGTCGCCGAGCGGTCCATCCAGTGAAACGAACGCCCCATCACCGTCATCTTGAGCGGCGAGAAGCGCGAATTAAGATCGTAGGACGAGCCTCTGACGAAGGCGATGTCGACACCGGCAGCGGCGGCATCGGCCGCAGCGGCCTCCAGCATTTCCGGCTCGGGATCGAGGCCGATCACCGCGGCCTTGGTCAGTCGGGCAAAGGCAATGGCGAGCTGGCCCGGACCGCAACCGAGGTCGAGCACGCGCTCGCCGACAGAAAGGCCCGCCTGTTCCGCGATCCGCTCGATGAGCCGATCGGGATAGGGAACGCGATAGCGTGTGTAGTAGGCGGCCGTGGATTGAAAGCGACGCGCCTCGAATGGAATGGTCGTCATGGCGATATCCTTGAACGGAATGCCGGCCGCCGTCTCGACGCCGGCGACCGGTATGCTCAAAAATGACCTCGTTATTTGAAACCTTCGACCCGGTGGGGAACGTAGGGTTCCTCCAGGGCCACAACATCCTCCGGCGTCAGCTTGACAGACAAGGCGGCAACCGCGTCTGCCAGCTGATTGGCCTTCGACGCGCCGATGATCGGCGCCGTCACCGGGCCTTTCTGCAGGATCCAGGCCGTGGCGATCTGGGCGCGGGAGACGCCATGCTTCTCAGCCAGCTTGCCCACAATGCCGATGATGGCGCGGTCGGCGTCTTGCGCCTGCTTGTAGAGCGTCTTGCCGAATTCATCCGTTTCGCTGCGCACGGTCTTCTCATCCCAGGCGCGCGTCAGCCGGCCGCGGGCAAGCGGGCTCCAGGGGATCACCGCGATCTTCTGATCCTGGCAGAAGGGCAGCATTTCGCGCTCCTCTTCGCGATAGAGCAGGTTCAGATGATCCTGCATGCTGACGAAGGGCGTCCAGCCATTGGCGCGCGAGGTGTAGAGCATCTTGGCGAACTGCCAGACATACATGGAGGACGCGCCGATATAGCGCGCCTTGCCTGCCTTCACGACGTCATGCAGCGCTTCCAGCGTTTCCTCGATCGGCGTCGCATGGTCGAAACGGTGGATCTGATAGAGGTCAACATAGTCGGTGCCGAGGCGACGCAAGCTGTGGTCGATCTCGTCGAAGATCGCCTTGCGCGAGAGGCCGGCACCGTTCGGACCGGGACGCATGCGGTTGAAGACTTTGGTCGCGAGCACGATGTCGTCCCGCTTGGAAAAGTCCCTTATCGCCCGCCCGACAATCTCCTCCGAGGAACCATCGGAGTAGGTGTTGGCGGTGTCGAGAAAGTTGATGCCGAGGTCGAGCGCCTGCCTGATCAGCGCGCGGCTGTCTTCCACGCCGAGCGTCCAGCTGTGGTTGCCGCGGCCAGGCTCACCGAAGGTCATGCAGCCCAGGCAGATTTTCGACACTTCAAGCCCGGTACCGCCAAATTTGACGTAGTCCATGAAATTGCTCCAAACATCGAACCGTTACCCAGCGCGTCCTTTGATCTAGCGCGGCAAGCGCGAAAGTGTCGGCCACTCACACAAAAGTTTTTGTGACCGATCCAAATGCGTCCGGCAGGTCTTGCGCTTGCGCAGGCCGGCTTCCGGGTGTTAGCTGCTGCAGCATTTGACTGGATTTCCGCCGATGAGACTGCCGCAGCGCGATCGCTACGAAGACCTTTACCGCGATTTTGCGTGGGACGAACCGCAGGAATTCAATATCGGCCGCGCGGTCAGCGACGACTGGGCCGAGCGGGCGCCGGAGCGTGTCTGCCTCGAGCATTTCAGCCCTGATGGCAATCACCTTTCCATGACCTACCGGGAGCTGGCGGATCGATCGTCATCGCTGGCCAATGCGCTGGTGTTGCTGGGGTTGAAGAAGGGCGATCGCGTCGCGCTGCTCCTGCCGCAGTCCTTCGAGACGGTCGTCGCGCATGTGGCGATCTACAAGATGGGCGCGATCGCGCTGCCGCTGGCGTTGCTCTTCGGCGTCGAAGCCTTGGAGTACCGGCTGCGCACGGCGGGTGCTTCCACCGTTATCACCAATGCATTCGGCCTCGAGCGCATCAGCCAGATCCGGGAACGGCTGCCTGATTTGGCAGAGGTCATCAGCGTTGACGGCGATGGGCCCGGCGCACGATCCTTCGCGGCGCTGGTGGGCGCCCATCCGCCAATCTTCGAGGTCGCGAAGACCGCGCCACGTGATCCGGCACTGATGATCTTCACGTCGGGAACGACAGGTCCGCCGAAGGGAGCCCTGCACGGCCACCAGGTGCTGGCCGGGCACATTCCGGGGATGCAATTTGCCCATGAGAGCTTCCCGCAGCCGGGAGACAAGGTCTGGACGCCATCCGACTGGGCGTGGGCCGGCGGCTTGCTGAATGCGCTCCTGCCCAGCCTGCTGCTCGGCGTCCCCGTCGTTTCGTCGCCGGCGCAGAAGTTCGATGCCGACACGGCCTATCGCATCATGGCCGAGATGAGGGTGCGCAACGGCTTCATCCCGCCGACGGCATTGCGACTCCTGAAGTCGGTGCCTGATCCACGCTCGAAGTACGACCTCGTGCTGCGCACGATAGGCTCGGCCGGCGAGTCGCTCGGGGCGGAAACACAAGAATGGGTCAAGCGGACGCTCGGGATTACCGTCAACGAGTTCTATGGCCAGACGGAGTGCAATTTCGTGCTCTCGTCGAATGCCGCAATCGGTGTCAGCCGTCCCGGCGCAATCGGTCGGCCGGTACCCGGACATCGCGTCGCGATTGTCAGCGAAACGGGTGAAGAGTTGCCGGTTGGCGAAACCGGGCAGATCGCCATCCGACGGCCGGATCCGGTGATGTTTCTCGGCTATTGGAACGACGCTGCGGCGACAGAGCGGAAGTTTGCCGGCGACTGGCTGCTGACGGGTGATATCGGGCGCCAGGATAGGGAGGGCTACGTCACCTTCTTCGGGCGGGATGACGACGTCATCACCTCCTCAGGCTATCGCATCGGGCCGGCGGAAATCGAGGATTGTCTGATCGGCCATCCCGCCGTGCAGCTTGCCGCCGCCGTCGGCAAGCTCGATCCTGTGCGCACGGAGATCGTCAAGGCCTATGTCGTGCTGGCGCCGGGGTACGAGCCAAGCGATCGATTGGCCTCCGATATCAGCGAATGGGTAAAGATGCGGCTCTCCATGCACGAATATCCGCGCGAGGTGGAATTCGTCTCGGAACTGCCGCTGACGACGACAGGCAAGGTGATCCGCCGCATACTTCGCGAGCGCGCCAGCGCCGGCTGAGACCGTTTGGCGTGACTACTGAGGGGACTTGCCGCGCCGGGCAAGCGACATGATCTTCTGCCGCAACATCTTCGCAACGTTGCGGGTGCTGCTGTACATGTGAAGCTGGGCGGCCACCTGGCGAACGTCGCGGTCGCCGTTCTGGTGAAGCCCGATCACCATGGTACCCATATCTTCCCGTTCCTGCCAGAAGCGGTTGATCATCGGGTGATCCGGAATAGCGCAGGAGTCGGAGCGCACGATGTTGGCGTCGTCAAGGTGCCATTCCGTTAACTCGCCCATCAGCAGCTTGCCTGGCGAATAGCGCGCATAGGCTTCGTCGTAGGCCGTCTTCCAAGTATAGGCCTCGCTGCCCATCATCAAGACCACCATCGACGCGATCGCCTTGCCGTTGAGATCGATCGTGTGGATACGTACGGCATCGACTGCGGCGAGATTGGAAACGGCCTCGCGGGCAAAGGCGGTGTGGTAGCGGTCGGTCACCAGGGCGCTGCGCTTCCTGCCCTTCCAGCCGCCTGCTTCAAGCGCGAGGAATTCCTCGAAGCGCATGTGGATGTCACGGGGCTGGCGGGCGACGCTGTAGACCAATGTGCCCTGCTCCTCGAGCAGACGCCATTGCCTGCGCATCTCGCGCATATGCGACGAAGAAATCGCTTTGCGCAGATACGTGGCAGCGTCCTCGTCGCTCTGCAGCATGGCACGCTGATAGGGATTCGTTGTGGTGATCGGCAGGTTGCGGCTGATGGCAACTGCCCTTGCCATGCGCGCAAAGATGCCGTTCAGCCTGACGTCCGGCAGCACGAGGATCGGTGGCAAGCGCAGATCGCGATGGGTCAGGCCGTCAAAGAGATTGTCCAGCGTCTCGCCTGCATCCTCGGCATCGATCAGTGGGGTGCCAAGTGGTGCGAAGCTGTTCGACCAGACACGCACGATCGAGGGGCCGACCGCAAAGCCCGGCTTTTCCACGGAAAACGGCAACAGGAAGCGCATCCGGCTGTGGGTTTCGCTCTGGTCTCGCAACAGCACAAAGTTGACTTGCCTGTCGTCCAGCCGGGGCATGGCGGGCGCCAGGAATCGTCCCGTGAAGAAGACATTGGGCTCCATGGCGCGATTGGACAGGAAGTCGAGCTCTTCCTGCAGCTCGTAGCCAAGCTTCCCGGAATAGACGCAGAGCTCGCGCCCGGGACGGCCAACCGCGACGCGCGCCTCTGCCTGCGGCGTCTCGAAATCGAGAGCGGCAAGTTCGTGAACCATGCGGTTCGTCGTGAGATCGGTCGTTTCGGTAGCTGTTGGATTGCGCACCATTCTATCGGACTTCCATATCTGTCTTGGCCGCGGGAGGCGTGGCAAATGCGAAGAGCGCGATGCCAAGTGCGCGTCGGACGGCAACATGCAGGAGGATGGCTTCAACGCCCATGGCCGAGGCGGTGGCGATGGCGGCGCCCTTAATGCCGAGTCCGGGAATGAGGAGCACGTTGAGGCTGATATTCGCGGTCAGCGCTCCGGCATAGAGCAGAACGCAGATGTTCTGCTTGCCGGCCATCATCAGCAGCGTTTCAGCCGGTCCGACCAGCGCCTTGGCGAGAATGCCCGCCAGCAGGATCACCATGACGAGATAGCCGGCCGTGAAAGCGCCGCCAAACAGGGAAAGCAGCACGTGACCGGCGGCGAGAACGGCAAGCCCGATCGCGAGCGCCGGCCAGAAGGTCCACCTGGCGGCGTCGATCGCAGCAGCAGCGAGCTGCTGGCGTGTCCCCTCGGCGATGAGACTTGAGAAGCGCGGACCGGATGCCGCTTTCACCGAGAAATTGATGAAGTGGACGAGCGCCATCGTCTTGGCGGCGGCAAAGTAGATGGCGACGTCGTGCGGTTCGAGGAAGATGCCGACCACGACGACGTCGGAATTGGTCAGGAGGAAGCTGACGCCCTCGATGAGGAAGATCGGGAAGGCAACACCGAGCCAACCGAGAAAATCGACCTCGCGCGGACCTTCCTGGTAATGGCGGCGCAAACGCAGGAGCGTTGCGACATACTGCCCGACGGCGGTGACATAGGTGGCGGCAAGCGCGGCCTGCATGGCGGTCACCGCCGTCTGCGGCGCGCCGAGGCCGATCGCCGTCAGCATGAAGAGGATGATGAGAACCGGCCGGACGATATAGGCGGGGCTCAGTGCCATGACCGGCCAGTGGTTGGCACGCGACGTGCCTTCCAGAATATCGCCGAGGGCGATCATCGGCATTGCAATAAGACCGAGGAAGATCGGAATGACGTAATAGTTCTCGATCCTGTCGCTGAAAACATGCAGGGCGATCATGCCGATGGCGAGAGCGGCAGTGCCGGAGAGCAATCCAAAGATGCGGGCGGTGCCCGTCAGCCCGCGGATCTTCTCAAGAGCGCCTGCTGCCCTGTATTGCGGCAGGAAGCGGACGATGGCGGTGTGGAAGCCGAGGCAGGAAAGATCGCCGAAGAGGACGATCAGCACCCAGACGAATACGAAGATCCCGTACTCGTATTCGCCCATCAGGCGCGCCAGTACAATCTGCGACAGAAGGGCGAGGGCGGCGCTGACAATGCGGATAGAGAAGGCGGTCAGCGCCATGCGCTGGGCGGCTGCCTTCTCGCCGCGCGCGGTCAGGCAGGCAGCCAGCGTGCGCAGCATACGAACCCCCGCCGGGCGCAGACCCGCAGGCAGCATCTTTTCCGCCGTCTCAATGACCGCCATCACAAACACGCAAAACTCTTCAGGCAAATCGTAGCGGAAGTCTTGCCAGAACAGCGTTAAGAAACGGTTGTAGCAAGCGGCTGGGAACTAATGCGGCGTGCGGCATCCACAAAAGAAAATGCCGCCCAAAGGCGGCATTTTCAATACATTGACTGCGAGCTCAAGCCTGTGCGAAGGCACCGTGGCAGTGTTTGAACTTCTTGCCGGAGCCACAGGGGCAAGCCTCATTGCGGCCGACATGGCCCCAAGTCGACGGATCGGCCGGGTTGCGGTTTTCCGGGGCGACAACCACTTCCGAGGCCAAGTAGGCGGGCGCGAAATCGTCTTCGCCGGTATCCGGATCGAGATGATGCGCCTGCATGAACGGCGGCTCCGGCTCGGCCGGCGCCTGCTGCACGAGCTCGACGCGCATCATCTGTGCGGTCACGGCCTCGCGCAGGTTGTTAAGCAGCGAGGTGAAGAGCTCGAATGCTTCCGACTTGTATTCCTGCAGCGGATCGCGCTGCGCGTAGCCACGGAAACCAATAACGGAGCGCAGGTGGTCGAGGTTGACGATATGCTCGCGCCACAGGTGGTCGAGCGTCTGCATCACGATCGAGCGCTCGACGTAGTTCATGATATCGGCACCGAAGCGCTCCGCCTTCTCGGTGAAGGCCGCATTTGAAGCCTCCGTCAGGCGCTCGCGAATGTTGTCCTCGCCAATGCCTTCTTCCTTCACCCAGTCCTCGACCGGCAGGTCGAGATTGAGCAGAGCAGCCGTCCGTTCCTTCAGGCCAGCGGCATCCCACTGTTCAGCATAGGCGCGCTCGGGGATATGCTTCTCGACCAAGTCCTCGATCACCTCGCGGCGCATGTCGGAGACCGTCTCGGAGATATTGGGCGATTCCATCAGCTCGAGGCGCTGTTCGAAGATCACCTTGCGCTGGTCGTTCAGGACGTCGTCGTACTTGAGCAGGTTTTTGCGGATGTCGAAGTTGCGGGCTTCGACCTTCTTCTGCGCGCGCTCCAGAGCCTTGTTGATCCAGGGATGGACGATGGCTTCGCCTTCCTTGAGACCGAGCTTCTGCAGCATGCCGTCCATGCGGTCGGAGCCGAAGATGCGCATCAGGTCATCCTGAAGCGACAGGTAGAACTTCGAGCGGCCGGGGTCGCCCTGACGGCCGGAACGGCCGCGCAGCTGGTTGTCGATGCGGCGGCTTTCGTGGCGTTCAGTGGCGATGACGTAGAGACCGCCGGCAGCGAGCGCCTTGTCCTTGAGCTGCTTGATCTCTTCGCGGATTGCCTCGGTCTTCGCGTCGCGATCAGGACCAGGCTCGACCTCTGCCAGTTCACGCTCGACACGCATGTCGAGGTTGCCGCCGAGCTGGATGTCGGTACCGCGGCCTGCCATGTTGGTGGCGATCGTCACGGCGCCCGGCACACCGGCCTGGGCGACGATATAGGCTTCCTGCTCGTGGTAGCGGGCGTTCAGGACCTGGAAGTCCTTGAAGCCCTGCTTGCGCATCATGTCGGCGAGAAGTTCGGACTTTTCGATCGAGGTGGTACCGACGAGAACGGGCTGGCCGCGCTTCTGCGCGTCTGCGATCTCGGCGATGATCGCCTTGTACTTCTCCTCGAACGTCCGGTAGACCTCGTCGTCCTCGTCGGCACGCTGGATCGGAAGGTTGGTCGGCACCTCGATGACGTCGAGGCCGTAGATGTTGCCGAATTCTTCAGCTTCCGTCTGCGCCGTGCCGGTCATGCCGGCGAGCTTTGCGTACATGCGGAAATAGTTCTGGAAGGTGATCTGCGCCAACGTCTGGTTTTCCGGCTGGATCTGCACCTTTTCCTTGGCTTCCAGCGCCTGGTGCTGGCCTTCCGAATAACGGCGGCCCGGCATCATGCGACCGGTAAATTCGTCGATGATGACGATCTCGTCGTTGCGGACGATGTAGTCCTTGTCGCGCTGGAACAGCTTGTGGGCCTTGAGCGCGTTGTTGACGTGATGGACGATCGCAACGTTTTCGATATCGTAGAGCGACTGGCCCTTCAACAGGCCGGCCTGACGCAGCAGGTTCTCCAGCTTTTCCGTGCCTTCCTCGGAGAAGTTGGCCGAGCGCTGCTTCTCGTCGATCTCGTAGTCGCCTTCCGACAGAAGCGGAATATAGGCGTCGATCGTGTTGTAGAGATCGGAGCGGTCGTCGAGTGGCCCCGAGATGATCAGCGGCGTGCGCGCTTCGTCGACGAGGATCGAGTCCACTTCGTCGACGATCGCGAAATTGTGGCCGCGCTGTACCATCTGGTTCTTCTCGTACTTCATGTTATCGCGCAGATAATCGAAGCCGAGCTCGTTGTTGGTCGCATAGGTGATGTCGCAATTATAGGCGGCCGCGCGCTCTTCGTCCGAGAGCCCGTGGACGATGACGCCCGTTGTCAGGCCGAGGAAGCCATAGATCTTGCCCATCGTCGCCGCGTCGCGGCGGGCGAGGTAGTCGTTCACGGTGACGACATGCACGCCTTTGCCAGCGAGTGCGTTGAGATAGACAGGCAACGTGGCGACGAGCGTCTTACCTTCACCGGTCTTCATCTCGGCGATGGCGCCGTCATTGAGGATCATGCCGCCGATCAGCTGTACGTCAAAAGGTCGCATGCCGAGAACGCGGCGCGAAGCCTCGCGCACGACCGCAAAGGCCGGAACGAGGATGTCGTCCAGCGTCTTGCCGTCTGCAAGCATCTTGCGGAACTCGACCGTCTGCGCAGCCAGCTGCTCGTCGCTCAAGGCCTTCGTCTTTTCTTCGATGGCGTTGATGGCGGCGACGTTCGGCTGGAAGGACCGCACGCGGCGATCATTGGCAGAGCCAAATATTTTGCGGGCTATACCGCCAAAGCTGACCATATGACTGGTCCTTTCTCAATATTTCTTCCCCGGCTTTTCTTATCCGTGGCCCGGCCGAATTTCAGGCACACGTCTCGAAACGCCAGGAAACTTTTCTGGACGCGAGGTTGCGTGACAGATAAGAGGGGGGTCGAATGATGTCAACGGATTTGGCTGATATAGAAAGGCCACATTCCGGTGTTGATGGCTGTTTCAGGCTGGATTCACGACGTTGAAGCCGGTGGGTTTAACTGTGAAGGGTTATTTGATGTTGAACTACAACAAAATCGCTGTGATGGCGTTCGCAACCTTCGTTGCGTTTCAGGCGCCGGTCTATGCGGAAGACAAGCCGGATGCCGTCGTTGCCAAGGTCGGCGATGTCGAGATTCATCAGTCTGATCTCGATCTTGCCGTCGCCAATCTCGACCCGCAGCTCGCGCAGCTGCCGGAGGAGCAGAAGAAGGTCGCCGCCCTGTCCGCCGCCATTGACGTCAAGCTGCTGGCGCAGGACGCGATTGCCGAAAAGCTCGACCAGACCGCCGAATTCAAGAAGCGCATGCAGTATCTCGCTGATCGCGAACTGCACAATGCTTATTTCAAGAAGCATGTCGTCGATACGGTCACCGATGAGGAAGTCAAGGCGCGCTACGACAAGGAAGTCGCTGCCCTGCCGAAGCAGCAAGAGGTGCACGCCCGCCATATCCTCGTGAAGACCGAGGACGAGGCCAAGGACGTCATCAAGCAGCTCGACGCCGGCAAGAACTTCGCGGACTTGGCGAAGGAAAAGTCCACCGATCCGAACAAGGCCGATGGCGGCGATCTCGGCTATTTCACCAAAGGCCGCATGGTCAAGGAATTCGAAGAGGCTGCCTTCGCACTTGAGACGGGCACCTACACCAAGACCCCTATAAAGACGGATTTCGGTTACCACGTGATCCTGGTCGAGGATAAGCGCGACGCTCCTCCGCCGGCCTTCGATCAGGTCAAGGACCAGGTTCGCCAGCTCGTCATGCGTGACAAGTATCTCGCGCTTCTTGCTGGCGCCAAGGAAAAGTCCAAGGTCGAGATCACCGACGAGGCGCTGCGCAAGGGCTACGAGGATGCCAACAAGCAGCCGCAGCCGGGCGATGAGCCCCCCGCGCAGCCGCAGCAGTAATCTAGAATGCAGGGCCCGGTTCTTCCGGGCCCTTCACTATAATCGTTGTCGTATTTCCGCAGGGCGAGCCGGCTTATACTTCGCCCCGGAAATCCTCCCAGCCACCAGGTCGATCGCCATGTCCGGTTCCATCTCTCCGCTCGCTCCGAAATCCTATGCCTCCATGCCGGCGCTGCGCGGTCTGCGCATGGCCACCGCTTCGGCGGGCATCAAGTACAAGAACCGCACCGACGTGCTGATGATGGTGTTCGACAAGCCGGCCGCAGTCGCCGGCGTCTTTACCCGCTCGAAGTGCCCGTCGGCAGCCGTCGACTTCTGCCGCGCAAACCTGCCGCATGGCGCGGCACGCGCCGTTGTCGTCAATTCCGGCAATGCAAATGCATTCACCGGCCTGAAGGGCCGCGAGGCGACGACCCTGACGGCAAAGTCCGCTGCTACCGCTGTGGGCTGCGGCGAGAACGAAGTCTACCTCGCTTCCACCGGCGTCATCGGCGAACCGCTGGACGCGACGAAATTCTCTGGCGTTCTTGACCAGATGCACAAGGATGCGACCGGCGACTTCTGGTTCGAGGCAGCCAAGGCGATCATGACTACCGACACTTATCCGAAGGTTGCGACCCGCAGCGCGGAGATCGGCGGCGTGAAGGTGGCGATCAACGGCATCGCCAAGGGCGCCGGCATGATTGCGCCTGATATGGCGACCATGCTCTCGTTCGTCGTCACCGACGCGGATATCGCTCCGGCCGCGCTGCAGTCGCTCCTGTCGGCGGGCGTCGATCCGACCTTCAATTCGATGACGGTCGACAGCGACACCTCGACTTCCGACACGCTGATGCTGTTTGCTACGGGCGCGGCAGCCGAAGACGGCCAGACCCGTATTGAGAGCGCCGACGACGCGCGCCTTGCCTCCTTCCGTGCTGCCCTTAACGATCTTCTCAGGGATCTTGCGCTGCAGGTCGTGCGCGACGGCGAAGGCGCAACCAAGATGCTCGAGATCACCGTGACAGGTGCCGAAAGCGACGCCGCGGCCAAGAAGATCGCGCTCTCGATCGCCAATTCGCCGCTCGTCAAGACTGCCGCCGCCGGCGAGGATGCCAACTGGGGCCGCATCGTCATGGCCGTCGGAAAATCGGGTGAAATGGCCGATCGCGACCGGCTGGCGATCTGGTTCGGCGATGTGCGTGTTGCCGTCAACGGCGAGCGCGACGCCGGCTATTCCGAGGAAGCTGCGACCAACGTAATGAGAAGGCAGGATATTCCTGTGAAGGTGGACATTGGTCTCGGAAACGGCACCGCTACGGTCTGGACGTGCGACCTTACAAAGGAGTATGTCGCCATCAACGGTGACTACCGGAGCTGATCTTTCATTGACTGAAACATTACCCAAGAATGCGAATCTGCCGCTCGTGCGCAGGCTGGAGGCCGTCGGCTTCCGGGCCTGGCCGGCTTCGTCCGTGCAGTATGACGGCAGTTGGCAGGTACGGCTGACCGCGGGTCACCCGTCCAACCGGCTGAACTCGATCGTGCCGCTCGATCCCTCGGATCACCGCGATGTCGAGATTCGCCTTGCCAAGGCAAGCCGCAAGTTCGAAGCCTATGGCCGCCCGGCGGTCCTGCGTCAGACGCCGCTCGCCTCGCCGGTGTTGATCGATCTCATCCGGAAGCAGCAGTGGGCATCATTCGACGAGACGATCGTCATGACCTGCGATCTTGCCCATGCGGAGCTGCCGGATACACTTGACCATCTGCCGACGCACGATATCGGCCGCTTCGTGGATGCCAACCTGGCAACCGACGGGGTGTCGTCCAAGCTGAAGCCGGCACTCGCCGAGATCATCAATGCGATCAAGCCGCCATCGGGTCTCTTCATGATTGAGGACGCGCAGACGGGGCCGCTGGCGACCGTCCTTTGCGTTCAGGACAATGACCTCGCCGGCATCATGTCGCTTTCTGTCGCCAAGGAACGTCGTCGCGAAGGACTTGGCATCGAAATCCTGACCTCCGCCCTGCGCTGGGCCAGGATGCGCAGCGCCCGTTCCGCCTGGTTGCAGGTGAAGGCGACGAATGCTCCGGCTTTGGCGCTCTACGAACGGTTCGGCTTCCATGAGGCCTACCGCTATTCCTATTGGCGACAGGAGCCGTCGCGATGAGCAAGGCAGCCCGAAGCATTCTGCTTGTTGCCGCTTGCGCCCTGATCGATTCCGACGGGCGCATTCTGCTGGCGCAGCGTCCCGAGGGAAAGTCGCTTGCCGGACTTTGGGAGTTTCCCGGCGGTAAGGTTGAGCCGGGCGAGACACCGGAGGAATCGCTCGTGCGAGAGCTTCACGAGGAGCTCGGGATCACGACGAAGGTCGCCTGTCTGGCGCCGCTGAGCTTCGCGAGCCACACCTACGAGAAGTTCCATCTTCTGATGCCGCTCTACATCTGCCGGCGCTATGAAGGAATTGCGCACGGGAAAGAAGGGCAGGCGTTGAAATGGGTGAAGCCGCAGGCTCTGCGTCACTACCCCATGCCGCCTGCCGACGAGCCGCTCATTCCGATATTGCAGGATCTACTTTAGAAACGTCTGATTATTATCCGGCAAGCGTCCAATTTGGGTGTGGATATTAATCGATCGTTTAACACCTTCTGCCAAATATCGGCCTCAATCAAGCAACTGGCGTGTGTGTGGAAGGCTTGACGCATGGACGACGATTTCTGGAAAGCTGTGAGAGAGAAAGAACAGGCCTCGACTGCCTCGAGCAGAACGGGAGTGCTAAACATCGCGCTGCTGTTTGGCACGGCTGTTGTTGCCTTGACTTTGATCTTGACGCCGATGCTTGCCGACAAGTCCAAGTCGAGCGTCTTCGCGAGCGCACCGTCCGAATTCGATACTATTACGACGGGCTCGATTCCGAAGACCGAGAGCGGCAAGCGCTATACGATCCGCCGGAGCGTCCTTCAGGAGACGCCAGGTTCCGTTTGCGTGGTTCAGGGCTACGGAAGCGGGGTCGGCTGCTGACACTGGCGTTGCTGCAGCGGCAGCCGCAACGCTTTACGACTGCCGCTCTAGCGCCGAGGTGGGCATGCGAGTAGTAAGGGCATTTCTGGCAGACGGCCGTGGCGCAACCGCAATTGAATACGGCCTGATTGCGGCACTGGTCGCGGTCGGTATGATCGCTGGATTCGGAGCGCTGAGTGGCAACCTCGCCAACGTGCTTCTCGCCATCAGCAACAATATGACCGTACCGAACTAAAAGAAGCGGACACCTACTGCTTCAGCTTGTGTTCCTCGACCTTCAGCGCATCCGCGAGCCTGACCTTCGCCGATCCCGGGCGAAGAGGTTTCTGCTGGCTTTCGTGCGGTGCCCATCCCGAGGCATAGATGATCGAGAAGGTTGCTCTGATCCGGCCGTCCGGATCGGCATAGCGTTCGGCGTAGATTTCAGCCGCCCGGAGGAAGAAGGCGCGTGTCAGAGGCTTGCGGCTGCGCGCGACGAGCGGGTTGGTCATGCCCATTGCCCGCAAGTCCTTCATGAGCGGAAAGATGGAGTCGTAGCGTACCGTGTAGGTTTCGGCGTCGATTACGGGCAGGGCGAAGCCAGCGCGCTGCATCAGGCCACCGACATCGCGCACGTCGGCGAAAGGGATGACTCGTGGACTCGCGCCCCCGGTCATCTCGATTTCTGTCGCCAGCAGCACTTCCCGCAACTCCTGCAACGTGCCTGCCCCAGGAATCGCGGCAAGAAAGAGCCCATCCGGCTTGAGGGCGCGGCGGATCTGGATGAAAACGCCGGGCGTATCGTTGGTCAGGTGGAGGCTGAGCGGCGCCAACACGAGGTTGGCGGACTGCGGCTCCAGGGGAACCTCTTCCAGCGCGGCCTCGATAAAGGCCTCTTCCGCCTTCGCATAAGCTCGTTCGCTCTCGACCCGCGTCAGTCGTCCGATCTTGCCGGTCGTGATCGCAGCGTGGGCCGCCGCGCCCGTGGCACCGTGCAGTTCGACTGCGTGCTCGAAGGTCCGTTCGACCACGGCGAGGCGCTCGCCGAGTTCTTCTGCGGCTATATCGAGGAGGAAGGTCGCCTTCGGGTCGTAGTTGAGAAGCGCGCGATGTCTGCTTGTCGCGATCCGAGCCTGGTCGAAGATGATATCCATGGTGCGTTGCATAGTCCCGCCGGAGCGGTGCCGCAAGGCGATTTTCCTCAGAGGCGAAACGCGCTCTCTTTCCGGACGAGGCCGAGGGGGCGCAGCAATCCGGAAAGGCGCTCCGCCTGCTCAAGCGCGCCCCCCACAGGTGGAGTTCGGCGCAAAGGCGCGCGAGGAGAATATTCGCGGTGTTTTCGCCACCGGCAAGGAGCGGGATAACGACGTCTTGGCAAGCGGCTTGTCCTCTACACAACCGGTGCCACGGTTGCTGCGGCAGCCAGGGTGCTTCGCAAAGCGGGGCGGCGGACATCACGGTTTTGACCTTTGCAAGGGCTCTTTCAGAAACTATATGACGAAAAGATAACTTGAATTTGTCTGGAGTTCTCATGGCACCCGTCACCATCTACACGCGCCAAGCCTGCGGTTATTGCGTGCGCGCCAAGTCGCTGCTGTCCGAAAAGGGCGTCGAATTCGTCGAGCACGATGCGACCTTTGTTCCTGAGCTTCGCCAGGAGATGATCGGCAAGTCGAACGGCCGCACGACGTTCCCCCAGATCTTCATCGGCGAGCAGCATGTCGGCGGATGCGATGATCTCTATGCGCTAGATCGGGCCGGCGAGCTCGATCCTCTGCTTGCCGTGTAAGGAAGAGCGATGACGTTTAGGGCTGCCGCCATCCAGATGTGTTCCGGCGTCGATCCCGAGAGGAACGCGGCTGCAATGGCACGCCTGGTTCGCGAGGCTGCGGGAAAGGGCGCGACCTATGTCCAGACTCCCGAAATGACCGGCATGCTGCAGCGCGATCGGGCGGCCGCCAAGGCGCTGCTGCGCGATGAGACCAACGATGTCATCGTTCGTACTGGTTCGGAGCTGGCGCGGGAGCTGGGCATCTTCATGCACGTGGGGTCGACCGCAATCGCGCTGGATGACGGCAAGCTCGCCAATCGTGGCTATCTCTTCGCTCCCGACGGCAAGGTCCTCAATCGCTACGACAAGATCCACATGTTCGATGTCGATCTCGACAATGGCGAGAGCTGGCGTGAAAGCGCCGCTTACCGTCCAGGATCAGAGGCGCGCGTATTGTCGCTTCCCTTTGCTGAAATGGGCTTTGCCATCTGCTATGATGTTCGCTTCCCTGCACTTTTCCGCGCCCAGGCTGTGGCCGGGGCCGAAGTGTTGACAGTGCCGGCTGCCTTCACGAAGCAGACCGGCGAAGCACATTGGGAAATCCTGCTGCGGGCGCGCGCAATCGAGAACGGCGTTTTTGTGATCGCCGCTGCCCAGGCCGGCCGTCACGAGGATGGGCGTGAGACGTTCGGCCATTCGATGATCATCGATCCGTGGGGCCGTGTGCTGGCTTCGGCCGGCCCGACTGACGAGGCCATCATCCTCGCCGAGATTGATCGCGCCGCCGTCAAGGCCGCCCATGACAAGATTCCGAACCTGAAAAACGGTCGGGATTTCTCAATCGAGAGGGTTGCAGGGGCAGTCGCAGGAGGCGTGGCCGCTTGATCCGTTATTCGCTGCGTTGTGAAAATGCCCACGAATTCGAAGGCTGGTTTTCTGAAAGTGCCGACTTCGATCGCCAGGTCGCATCCGGCTTTCTCGTTTGTCCCGTCTGCAATTCCGCGTCCGTCTCCAAGCTCCTGATGGCGCCTTCCGTTTCAACCGCGCGCAGGAAGGATGAGATGCAGACGCTCGCGATGGATACGATGCGTCGGGAGGCGTTCCAGAAGCTGAAAGGGGCCGTCGCGGCGATCAAGGCGAATTCCGAGGATGTCGGAACGCGGTTTCCCGAGGAAGCGCGCAAGATCCACTACGGCGAGAGCGACGCCCGCGGGATCATCGGGCAGACCACGGCGGATGAGGCACAGGCGCTTCTGGACGAAGGCATCGAGATTGCCGCCCTACCTGTTCTGCCCGACGATGTGAATTAAGCTAATGCGCGCTGTAGGCTCCATCCACGAGATGGTAGCTGCCGGTGATGAAGCTCGCCTGCTCGGACAATAGGAAGCAGGCGAGTGCTGCCACTTCCTCCGGCGTGCCGCGTCTACCCATCGGCTGCAGCGCCTCCATGCGTCGGCTGCTTGCAATATCGCGATGCTCTGACGAAAGCGGCGTTTCGATCCAGCCAGGCCCAACCGCATTGATGCGGATGCCGAAGCGCGCATATTCGATTGCGGCCGCTTTTGTCAGTCCCACGACGCCGTGCTTGGCCGCCGTATAGGCGCATGCAATCGGCAAGGCGACGACGCCGAGAACGGAGGACATGTTGACGATCGCACCGCCGCCGCCAGCCAGCATCGCCCCGATCTCGTATTTCATGCAGTAGAAAACGCTATTGAGGTTGACGTCCAAAAGCTTGTGCCAGTTGTCGAGCGGGTAGTCCCCGGTTGCCTTGCGCACGCCGTCGACGCCGGCATTGTTGACGGCGAGATGCAGACCACCGCACGTCTCAACGACCGTTCCAATCAGCTTCTCCACCGCTGCCGCATCGGTAACGTCGACGGCAAAATGGCGCGATAGGCCTCCCTGCGCGCGAATTTCATCGGCAACCCGCTCGGCTGCGTCGGCATTGATATCTGCGACGACAACCTGCGCACCCTCCTCAGCCAATCGGCGGGAGATGGCCGCGCCGATGCCGGAACCGGCGCCGGTGACAATCGCTACTTTTCCTTCGAAACCAAGATTCATCGTTTCCTGCTATCGCTCCCCCTGCGACAAGACAACTGCAAACCTGAGCAGCTGCAGCCTCCTCGAAATTCAGATGCGCGCTGGCGCCAGCGCGCAAAACCGCTCCAACCTAGCTTTGCGGCGCTTGTTCCCGCAAGAGGCGCTTTCCAAAGCGATGCCGTTATGAAGGACTTATACAACGATAGGATGGTTTCTGTAAGGAAAGGACGGGTCGGCCTGCCGATCGACGCCCCGCATATGATGTTTGTGGAGGCTTTGGATTCTCTGCGGAGTTGAGGCTTGGCCTGAAAACAACGGAATGCTAAAGGAAGGAAATAGGGCTCAGCAATTCTTAGCAGGTACCAATGGATAACGACCATATTACGCGCCGTGGCCTTGTCTTGGGCTGTGTCGCTTTGATGGCTTCTGGATGCACCACAGCGAGTTGGCCGATAGGGAATCCTTTTTCTTCGACGCGTGTCAGTTCCCGCTACCGGCGGCGGGAGGTTGCATACTCAGGCAGCGAGCCGCCGGGCAGCCTCGTCGTCAACACTTACGAGCGCTATCTCTATTTCATCGAGGGTGAGGGCCAGGCGACACGCTATGGTGTTGCTGTCGGCGAGGAAGGACTCACGCTGAAGGGAGGCGCCGTTATTGGCCGGAAAGCCGAGTGGCCGTCGTGGACGCCAACAGCGAGCATGATCGAGCGCAAGCCGCGTCTGGCGCAGTACGCGGGCGGTGTTCCCGGAGGCGAAAACAATCCTCTCGGTGCGGCGGCGCTTTATCTCTACCGAGGCGGGCAAGATACCTATTTCCGTATCCATGGAACAAACGAACCGTGGCTGATCGGACAGGCTGTGTCGAATGGTTGCATCCGCATGACCAATGAAGACATCATTCATCTCTATGGCCGCGCCCCCGTGGGGACCAGCGTTTTGGTCATATGATACTTACATTTTGTATCGATATTGCCACGGTCTGTTAGCATTGCGCGGCGCTTGCGTGACGCGGCGGCGCACTGTGCCCTTTCTGCACTTGGCTTGTGGCTATTTTACCGCTATTAGTAGAATCGTTGCCTTCGATAACCTATTCCATGCTAACGGAGAGGACTACTTGATGAGCAGAATCCTAATCATGTGCCTTGTTGCGTTGTTTTCCGTTTCGAGCCTTAGCGCTTGCGGATCAGTCGGTAAGGGCAAGGGCAAAGCCCCGCCGCCAATAGCAGAGGCCGCCCCAATCACCAAGTAACATCTGACCTTTGAGTAAGGGGGAGGGACTTGTGTGGCCCCTCCCCCAAATCGTTGTCGGAGCCAGGCGGCCTACGCGCAGATGCGCAACTCTAGGCTGGCATCTTTGCGTGAGTGTCTGTGCTCATTCGATCTCGGAGATGACGCGTAGTTATGACGCTTGCAAAAGGCCATCTATCCCTTCTCGTTTTCTTTGCTCTCGCGCTCACTTCCTGCCAATCGGACGACAAGCCACCGCAACCGAGGTTCATCTCGGACGCCCAGGGCGCACAAGTCAGTAAAGCCTCCCAGCGCGAAGGCCAATATTTCATCGAATTCCGTTCACGCTATGCGCTGACCTATGGCCATACCTATGCGGTTTTCGGGCGCCTGAACAATGCCGGCGGGATGATCAATCCGCAGGTCGCCGGGCTTGCGCCGGCTTCTCCTGACGCCGCGCCCTACGTTCTCGGGCACTTCATTCCCGTTCCTGCGTCAACCGGGGCGACAGACGGAGACCTCGAGGAAGCCTATCGTTCGGCAAGCTGGCGCATCCTGCTCACCCAGGCCGAATACAATAAAACTGTCGCCTTCATTCGCCAGCTACAGGCAAAATCGAAGTTGTGGCAGGCCACGGTCGACAATTGCAACAATTTCGTCGGCGAGATCGCACGTTCCATGGGATACAAGACGCCCAGCATCTGGCTTCGGCCGCAAGAGTTCATTACAAAGCTTCGAGAGATGAATACGTGAGTGCGGAGCGAGCCCGTTGGGTCCATCGCTTCTGCATGATCGACGAAGGGCTCCGGTGATCTGAATTGAGCGTTGCTCTCATTGGTAAAATTGTGTGGGTGCTTGGCATCATTGCCTGGTACGCAATTCGCTATCCTTCGGAACGTCGCGCGAGGCGAACAAGGGTGGTCAGCGACCGTCGCTCGGGTGTAGAAGCGGCAGGTCTTTCCGTCGCGCTCCTGGGACTTGCCTTTGTTCCCGGCTTCTATGTCGCGACGGGGATGCCGGAGGCTGCCGACTATACGGCGCATTCGTGGGCGGTGATCCTCGGCGCAATGTTGTTTTGCGCCGCCATGTGGGTCTTCCGCAGGACGCACAAGGCGCTCGGCCGCAACTGGTCGATCACCCTGCAGATTCGCGAGAAGCACGAGCTGATTTCCCACGGCCCCTACGCACTCGTCCGCCACCCCATGTATACGTCCTTTCTGCTCATGGCACTCGGCCAGGCGTTTCTGCTGGCAAACTGGGTGGTGGGGCTGGCTGGCGTCATCGGCTTCGCAATTCTCTTCTTTTTGCGGGTGGACAAGGAGGAGCGCATGATGCTGGAGATTTTCGGCTCTGAGTATCGCGCCTACATGGACCGGACGAAGCGAATTATCCCCTACATCTACTAGAGGACGCATGATGCGGGGACGCGCCATCAAGCTTTCGCCATCACGACGTCTTGTCGGAGACCTCATGAGGTTCTCGATCGGCGTGCCGCGCGTCACGGTGCAGCGGCAGATGAATCTTGCGCCGCTGCAACAAGCGAGGATGGCGCAAGAGAGCAAGACGTCCTGGACCGTGTTGTTCCTGAAGGGTTATGCGCTCCTCAGCCAGGACGTGCCGGAACTGCGGCGCGCCTATGTCAAATTACCCCGGCCGCAGCTCTACGAGTATCCGGTCAGTATCGCCTCCGTTGCCCATGAGCGCGAGCATGAGGGCGAGCGGATCGTCCTGTTGAGCACGATCAAGGATCCGGAGCATCGGCCGATTGCCGAGATCGAGGAATTGTTTCTTGCAGCCAGATCAAAGCCGATTCACGAGATCAAGCAGTTCCGCAGGGCACTGAAGTTTGCGCGCGCGCCCGGTCCGGTCCGCTGGCTCCTGATGTGGCTCGGGCTGAACCTCGGACGGCAGCGCGGGCGGCGCTTCGGCACATTCCAGCTGTCGGTGTATTCGGGCCTGGGGGCAGAATCGTTGAACCCGCTGACGCCGCTGACCACGATTTTCAATTATGGCTCGATTTCCGAAGACGGAACTGTCACCGTCCGCATCCACTATGACCATCGGGTGATGGATGGCGCCAATGTCGCCCGCGCCCTGGTTCGCTTCGAGAGCATCCTGAACGGGGCGATCGCCGATGAAGTCCGAGGCATGGCGTCAAGTGATGCGATCCCGGGCGAGGCGGTGTCGGGGACGGCGTCATGACCGACGAACAGCGTGAAACATGGCGCCCCGCGGTCGTCGTGGTCGGGGCGTCGCGCGGCATTGGCCGGGCAATTGCCAAGGTGGCCGCCCGAGAAGGTGCGACCGTCGTCCTCGTTGCGCGATCATTGGACGGATTGGCTGCTGCTGCAAACGATGTGAAAACGGCCGGTGGCCAAGCATTCACCCTGTCGCTCGACCTTCTTGCAAGCGACGCCTCGACGCGACTGCAGGACTTCCTTACGGCCAACGGCTTGGCCTGCGACGTTCTGGTCAACAGCGCCGGCTATGGTTTGCGCGGTCCGGCGACAACGCTTCCGATCGCCGACCAGCTCGGCATGGTCGACCTCAACATCCGCGCCCTGACGGATATGACGTTGCATTTCCTACCGGGAATGGTGGCACGCGGACGGGGCGGCGTTCTCAATCTCGGCTCCATTGCCGGTTTCACGCCCGGTCCGAACATGGCGCTGTACTATGCCAGCAAGGCGTTCGTCCGCTCCTTTTCGGAGGCCCTTCATCAGGAAGTCAGATCTACCGGCGTGACGGTTACCTGCGTCGCGCCCGGGCCGGTGTCGACAGAATTCCTCGAGCGGTCAGGTGCTGGCCGGGCTGCACTGTTCAAGATCCTGCCAAAGCTCAGCTCGGACTATGTGGCGGAGCGTTCCTGGCGCGGATTCAAATCCGGCCGCCGCCTGGTCGTGCCGGGCTTTTCGGCGAAGCTGGTGGCCTTCGTGGCATCGGCGCTGCCATCGGCGGTGAAGGTGCCTTTGATCGGTCGCTTGCAACGGCGCAGTCGCGACCTGTGTCCTTGCGGCTCGGGCAAGCCTTTCAAGGAGTGCTGCGGCTCGCGGCAGACGCGTCGAGGGGTCGCCTGAACCCCCGCGAATGCGATTAGCCAGTGCGTTTCGCCAGCATCATGTAGTTCACGTCCATGTCCTTCGACAGATTCCACTGGTTTGACAGCGGATTGAAGAACACGCCTGTGCGATCGACAATCGAGAGGCCGTTTTCCGTAACGGGCTTTTCGATCTCTTCGGGGCGAACGAGCTTCTCATACTGATGAGTGCCGCGCGGCAGCCACCGCAGGATATTCTCCGCGGCAAAGATGGCGAGTGCGGCGGCTTTCATGGTCCGGTTGATCGTTGCGACGAACATCAACCCGCCAGGCCGCACCATCCTGGCGCAGGTGCCCAGGAAAAAATCGACGTCGGCGACGTGCTCGACGACCTCCATGTTTAGAACGATGTCGAAGCTCTCGCCGGCCTCGGCGAGCTGCTCGGCCGTCATCGCACGGTAATCGACGGGAACGCCGGAGGCTTTCGCGTGTGTCGAGGCGATTCCGATATTCTTCTCCGATGGATCCGCACCAACGACACTGGCACCCATGCGTGCAACCGGCTCCGAGAGCAGACCGCCGCCACAGCCGATATCAAGCACGCGAAGACCTTCCAGCGGCCTTGCGCTGCGCACGTCCAGGCCGAAGTTTTCGGCTGCTTTGTCGCGGATATAGGCGAGCCGCACGGGATTGAATTTGTGCAGCGGTTTGAACTTGCCGGTGGGGTTCCACCATTCCGCCGCCATCGCCGAGAAGCGGTCCACCTCTTGCTGGTCGATCGTGCTTTTTGCCGCTTCGCTCATATTTCCGTTCCTCGCATCCGTTCTGAGTGAAGTCGGACGAAGCTGTGAGGAAGTCAAGAGCTGACCGCGGACGTGACGTCGCAAGCAACTCCCAGACGAAGTGAAAAGTGGTCCTGCCTACATCAAGAAGATGAGGAGACGCTAAAGTTAACAATATGCTAATATACTGACGGTTTGTTGAGGGTCGATCATGTCTCGCTTCTGTGGTGCCGTCGCTGCAGGCGTCATCTTTGCTTTGTTTAGTCCGATGCTGGCCTTGTCTGCCGAGCCGGTCGGACAAGCGACATTGATCCGAACGGAGGTGTCCGGTCGGACCGGCCCGCTGGTGGTGCGATCGCCCGTCCACAAAGACGAGCGCATCCGCACGTCATCGTCGGGTCTCGGACAGTTCATATTCAAAGACGGAACGAAGCTTGCTGTCGGCGCTGGATCGACGGTTGTGATCGACAAGTTCGTCTATGACGATTCCGCTTCCGTAAAGCGGCTCTCGATCAAGGCGGCGAAAGGCACGTTCCGGTGGATCAGTGGCAATTCGGCGTCGTCGGCCTATTCGATCGTAACCCCGGCCGGGACAATCGGCGTACGCGGCACGGCTTTCGATTTCTACGTCGGCTCCAATGGCACGACGGCCATCGTGTTGCTCAACGGTGCGGCGAGCTTCTGCGGGCCTGGTGGCTGCAGGCAGTTGCGGCAGCAGTGCGACTGCGTGATCGCAACCCGCGGCGGCAGAATGACCGATCCCAGCCGGGTCGACCGCCGTACGCTGCAGACACTGAGCAATCCACGAGCATTGCCGTTCCTTTCCGGGGATCAGCAGCTCTCAGGCGCACTCGGCGGCATTCGCACCAGTTGCGGGCTGGCATCACTGCGCCAGGACCGCCAGGAACGACCGCAGCCACAGCAACGGCAGGAGCGGCCGGCACCTCAGACGCCCCAGCAAGCGCCCCAGGCTCCACAGCAGGCGCCGCAGCAAGCGCCGCAGCAAGCGCCGGACACGCCGGATCAGCCCGACACGCCGGACAAGCCTGATAAACCGAACAAGCCTGATCATCACCATCACCATCACGACTGGGATCACTATGGTCGAGACCACCATGACCGCGATCACCGCGGGCATGACGGAGACGATGACGACCGCGATCGCAACGGACGTCATGGTCACCGGAGCGATAACTAAGGCTCAAGGTGAAGCTTGGTTTCGCGCGGCAAACCGGTACGAATAGCGTCATCGTCATTGCCGGGATTGTCGCGGAAATGATCGGCTCGGCGCCCGAGGCGGCTGTAGAATTGGGGCAGGATCGCCGTTAGTTCCGCAGCCTTGAGCTTGGCGATGTTGAGCATCTTGCGGCTTTCGGCCGAATGAGTGCGGAGCGCGGCGACAAGCTCCGTGTGGATCCGCTGCATTTCGGCAAAGGCGCTCGAGCCGCGAACCTGTTCACCACCGACGACTGCGTAGAGCCGCGCCCTGCTACTCTTGCCCTTCAGTCCGAGCAAGCCGGCGTCGAGGAGCGCGAAATGCGGCAGTTCGGCGGCCGTGCTCTCCGAGACGAGAATATCGAAGCCAACCTCCTTACAGGCGGATTCGATCCGCGCCGCGACGTTGACGGCATCGCCGACGGCAGAATAGTTGAAGCGCGTCTCCGCCCCCATATTGCCGACACAAGCAAGGCCTGTGTGAATGCCGACGCCGATGCCGACCTGATAGTCCTGACCAAAGCCGAAGGCATCTGATGTGTTGAGTGAAGCGAGCGTCTCACGCATGGCAAGGGCGGCGCGGGTCGCCTTGGCAGGGTGATTTATCACGTCCACCGGGGCGTTCCAGAAGGCCATGATCGAGTCGCCGATAAACTTGTCGAGCGTGCCTTCATTGGCAGTCACGTGGCGGCTCAGCGCATCGAGCAGCGTGTTCAAGAAGCGGACGACCTCGGCTGGCTGCAGCCGTTCGCTGAGTTCGGTGAAACCGCGCACGTCGACGAACATCACCGTCAACTCTCGATCGTCGCCCCCGAGGCGCAGCGCATTGCGAGTGTGCTCGATCCGGTAGAGCAGCGAGGGTGAAAGATACTGCCCGAAGGCCCGGCGGACTTCGCGTCGCTCGCGGTCGATGACGAGGATGCGAAACGACGTGGCGGCGAAATGGATGATCGAGCCGGCAATGATCGGTGCCAGCGGGTCCAAAAGCAGGCCCCAGGCCGAAAAGGCCAACCATGAGGCCGCAAGAGCAAGTGCCGTAATGCAGAGGCCACAGGCGAGCGCTACGGCCGGGCTGACGAAGGTGGTCAGCACAACCAGGATCGTGCCCAGCACGGCAATCGCAAGGATTTCCATTCCATCCGCCCAGTCGGGCCGGGAAAGAAAATGACCGGTCAGGATCTGTTCGACGGTCTGGGCATGCATGGAAACGCCAGGGACGTTCTGGCCGAGAGCCGTCGTCCGAATATCCTGCAGACCGGCCGAGGATGTCCCGACAAAGACGATGCTTCCTTCGATGGCAGCAGCGACCTGCGGATCGACGCCTTGCGGGGCTAGGATCTTGCCGGCGGAGATATAGCGCTCTGCAACATCAGGACTAGTATACAGCCACAACTCGCCGCTTGCCGTCACCGGCACGACGAACTCGCCGATCTTGACCGATGTCAGCGTGTCGGCTGCTTCGGGGGCGGCCGCCAGCACATAGGTTGAAGCACCTTGGGCAACGCGCAGAGCCTCGATCGCCAGATTAGGATAGAGCTGCTCGCCATCCGTCAGAAAGAGCGGGACCTTGCGAACGACAGCGGAGGGATTGCCGGGATTGAGGCTGATATGGCCGAGACCTGTGGCATTGATCTGCAATTGCGGGCGTACCGGTGTCGCCGCGTCGATGCGGGGAGGGGCGTTGACTGGGCTTTCGCCGGTAAAGGCAAAGCCCGCCTTGACCGGTGGTCGGTAGTTGCCTTCGGTCGTCAGGCCGAAGCCGAGCACCACGGGTCGTCCGGCGATCGCTTCGGCGAAAAGCTCGTCATTGTCAGGCAACCGGCTCAGCAAGGTCGGGTCGACGCCGGCGACATCACGCATGACGGTGCGCGGCGAGAGACGGTCGGGTTCGGCAAACAGCACATCGAATGCGATCGCTGCTGCTCCCAGATCCGATAGCCGCTGTACGAGAAGCGCGAGCCGGTCGCGCGGCCATGGCCACTGGCCGAATTCCTTGAGTGAGGCCTCGTCGATGTCGATGATGCGGACCGGCGTCGGCTCGAAGACGCGCGGGGAAATGCGCTGGTATTCGTCGAAGGTGATGTCGCGGATCTGCCGCAGGAGCGGCGGATCGCTTGCCCGCAGCACCGTGAAGGCCGCGACAATAGCGAGGCCAATGATTACGCCGATTTGCTGCGCACGCGTCATATGCAATCGGAGCCCTTGCGTCGGAAGCGATGGACGCAGGTCGGTGGATCATGCCCGGCGTCTTCTCGACGCAGTTAGGCTGCCTGTTTCTGTGGCGCGATGCAACTGCACCTTTCGGGCCGTTGGAGCTCCGGCATGGAGCTCGCCCGCGTAGAGCCGAACCCCAATGTTTTGGGGCATCTTGCTCAGGTGGCTAAATGCTGCGCCGCGCCGTTAGGTTACAAATAGCGATTTGAACTGCGACGGCTGGCAGCGGAGATACTGACTGGCGGCCTTCACCTGGCCGCCGAGCGCGGCTGCAGCATGCCAGGGCCAACGGGGATCGTAGAGCGCCGCGCGAGCGATGGCGATCAGGTCGGCATCTCCGGTAGCGACAATTGCCTCTGCTTGTGTCGGCTCCGTGATCAGGCCAACGGCAACAACGGGCATGTTCACTGCGGACTTGATCGCGCGGGCAAGCGGCACCTGGTAGCTGGGGCCGACCGGGATCTGTTGGGCCGGATGCAGCCCGCCGCTCGATACGTGGATTGCGTCACATCCCCTCGCTTCAAGCATCTGGACAAAGGTGATGACCTGGTCGACGTCCAGACCGCCCTCGACCCAGTCTGTTGCAGAGACCCGCATCGTAACGGTTCTGTCGGACGGCAAGGCCGCTCGAACAGCATCGAAGACCTCAAGTGGAAACCGCATTCGGTTTTCGAGCGAGCCGCCATATTCGTCCGAACGCTGATTGGAAAGCGGCGATAGGAACTGATGCAGCAGGTAGCCGTGCGCGCCATGAAGTTGAACGGCATCTATACCGATCCTCGCAGCGCGAACCGCAGCGGTAGCGAATCCGTCCCGCACGCGTCTTAACCCCTCCTGATCCAGCGCCGTTGGCGGCACATAGTTTGAGCTGAAAGCAATCTCGGAGGGTGCTTTGGTCTGCCAGCCATGCAAGTGATCGGGCGGAAACTGGGTGCCGCCGCGCCACGGAACCTCCGTGGATGCCTTGCGGCCTGCATGCGCAAGCTGCACGGCAATCGGCATATCGGACCAGCGGCGGATGGCTTCGAGCGTGCGGGCCATTGCCGCTTCGGTGGCATCGTCGTACAGCCCGGCATCCGCAAACGTGATCCGCCCCTCTGGAACGACAGCCGTGGCTTCGATGGTCAGAAGGGCTGCGCCCGACAAAGCCAGTTGGCCGAGATGGATCATGTGCCAATCGGTCATGCAACCATCCTCGGCAGAGTACTGGCACATCGGTGCAATCACGATCCGATTGGCAAGCTCAAGATTGCGGACGCGAAACGGCGTGAACAGAACGGGCTGCGACAAACTTCATCCCCTCTAAATTACGGACGCAGCAGGCCGGCAACGGCTTCTTCTGTTGCCCCTACATGCTCATGAACGGTCCCAGAACGGAGGTGCACCAAACACCGTCGGCGGTCAGTGTTGTTCATGTCGTGCAAGCCATATCGCTCCATAGGCTCCCCCTTACTTGAGTCCTGGCCGATGGGCTGCAATTAGCGTCGAGCCCATTCACTTCAAGGACGTCTATCTGCCTTCCGCTCCGTCACGCCCTCATTCTCCTTTGCGCACCTTGCCACCCCCCCACAAACTCGCTAAGAGACGCGGCAACTTGGGCCCTAGGGGGCGCAAGGCTTTAGAAGGGTTCCAGAACTCCCAATTCCTGGCTCTTCAGCCATGCGGTTCCATACAGGGCTCGTGATGCCGGGTCTGGCTTTGGTCTCTCTCGGCGCTAGGTCGTGGTAGAGGCATATGGCACGCATCGTAATGAAATTCGGCGGAACGTCCGTCGCTGATCTGGACCGCATCAAGAACGTTGCCCGCCATGTAAAACGTGAAGTCGATGCCGGCCATGAAGTGGCGGTCGTCGTATCCGCCATGTCCGGCAAGACGAACGAGCTCGTCGGCTGGGTGCAGGGCGCGCCGAAGGTCGTTGGCGCCAATTCGCCGTTTTACGATGCGCGCGAATATGATGCGGTCGTCGCATCCGGCGAGCAGGTGACATCCGGGTTGCTCGCAATCGCTCTGCAGGCGATGGATATCAACGCCCGCTCCTGGCAGGGCTGGCAGATTCCGATCCGCACCGACAACGCCCATGGCGCCGCCCGCATTCTCGAGATCGATGGCTCCGACATCATCAAGCGCATGGGCGAAGGTCAGGTTGCCGTCATCTCCGGCTTTCAGGGGCTCGGACCCGACAATCGCATCGCGACGCTCGGCCGCGGTGGGTCGGATACGTCCGCGGTCGCGATCGCCGCTGCGGTCAAAGCCGATCGCTGCGACATCTACACCGATGTCGACGGCGTCTACACGACCGATCCGCGCATCGTGCCGCAGGCGCGCCGCCTGAAGAAGATCGCCTTCGAGGAAATGCTCGAAATGGCCTCGCTCGGCGCCAAGGTCCTGCAGGTTCGCTCTGTCGAACTCGCTATGGTGCACAAGGTCCGTACCTTCGTGCGCTCCTCTTTCGAAGATCCCGATGCTCCGGGCATGGGTGATTTCTTGAATCCGCCCGGAACGCTGATTTGTGACGAGGATGAAATCGTGGAACAGGAAGTAGTCACCGGCATCGCCTATGCCAAGGATGAGGCTCAGATCTCGCTTCGCCGTCTTGCCGACCGGCCGGGCGTTTCGGCGGCGATCTTCGGGCCACTGGCCGAAAGCCACATCAACGTCGACATGATCGTCCAGAACATCTCCGAAGATGGCTCGAAGACCGACATGACCTTCACGGTTCCTTCCGGCGACGTCGACAAGGCAATCAAGGTTCTCGGCGAGAACAAGGAAAAGATCGGCTACGATGTCGTTCAGAACGAATCGGGTCTGGTGAAAGTGTCCGTTATCGGCATCGGTATGCGCAGCCATGCGGGCGTTGCCGCCACCGCGTTCAAGGCGCTGGCCGACAAGGGCATCAATATCAAGGCGATCACGACATCGGAGATCAAAATTTCGATCCTGATCGACGGTCCGTATGCGGAACTCGCTGTCAGGACTTTGCATTCCTGCTACGGTCTGGATAAGAACTGATTCTGAACAGGCTTGCCGCGCGTTCAAGTTGAGAAGTCACGCGGCTGTTGGCTGTGAGACTTTGATGTTTGTTTTGGAGCTTGAGACGCAATGAGAGACCTTTCCGGCGGTCCGCGCGTGCTGCTCAAGCGGCTACGCGAGTTGATGGCGGAGCCGCTGGAGCCGCAGGAACGTCTCGATCGGATCGTTCGCCAGATTGCAGGCAACATGGTGGCGGAGGTCTGCTCCGTCTACGTGTTGCGTGCCGACGGCGTCCTCGAGCTCTATGCAACCGAAGGTCTGAACAAGGAAGCGGTCCACCTCTCCCAGCTCAAGATGGGGCAGGGTCTGGTCGGCACGATCGCCGCATCGGCGCAGCCGCTCAATCTCTCCGACGCGCAATCGCATCCGGCCTTCCGCTACCTGCCGGAAACCGGCGAAGAGATCTATCATTCCTTCCTCGGCGTGCCGATCCTGCGCACCGGCCGTTCGCTCGGCGTTTTGGTCGTGCAGAACAAGGCAAGCCGCACCTATCGCGAAGAAGAGCTCGAAGCGCTCGAGACGACCGCGATGGTGCTCGCCGAGATGATTGCTACCGGCGAGCTCAAGAAGATCACCAAGCCTGGCCTCGAGCTCGACCTGACGCGTTCGGTGACCATCGACGGCGACACCTATAACGAAGGTATCGGCTTGGGTTACGTCGTGCTGCACGAGCCGCGTATCGTCGTCACAAACCTGCTGAACGAGGATTCCGAGAAGGAAATCCGTCGTCTCAGCGAGGCGCTCGGGTCGCTCCGCATCTCGATTGACGACCTTCTGTCGCAGCGCGACGTTTCGATGGAGGGCGAGCACCGCGAGGTTTTGGAAACCTACCGCATGTTCGCCCATGACCAGGGCTGGGTGCGCAAGCTTGAGGAAGCGATCCGTAACGGGCTGACGGCGGAAGCCGCGGTAGAGAAGGTGCAAAGCGACACCAAGGCGCGCATGATTCGCATGACCGATCCCTATCTGCGGGAGCGGATGCACGATTTCGAAGATCTGGCGAACCGGCTGTTGCGGCAGTTGACCGGCTATACCGGCCGCACGGCGGGGGATGGCTTCCCGAGCGACGCCATCATCTTGGCGCGTGCGATGGGGGCGGCCGAATTGCTCGAGTATCCGCGTGCCAATGTGCGCGGCCTCGTGCTGGAAGAAGGTGCGGTGACGAGCCATGTGGTGATCGTCGCGCGTGCCATGGGCATTCCCGTGATCGGCCAGGCCGCGGGCGTGGTGGCGCTTGCCGAAAACGGTGATGCCGTGATCATCGATGGCGATGGCGGGCATGTGCATCTTCGCCCCATGCCTGAGCATCAGCGTTCCTACGAGGAAAAGGTACGGTTCCGCGCCCGCCGGCAGGAGCAGTTCCGGGCGCTGCGCTCCGTCGAGCCGCGCACCAAGGATGGGCAGCGCGTGTCATTGATGATGAATGCCGGGCTGCTGGTCGATTTGCCGCAGCTTTCGGACTCGGGCGCCGAAGGCATCGGCCTGTTCCGCACCGAGCTGCAATTCATGATCGCCTCCACCATGCCAAAGGCGGAAGAGCAGGAACTGTTCTATCGCAACGTCCTGAAACAGGCGGCCGGGCGGGTCGTGACCTTCCGCACGCTTGATATCGGCGGCGACAAGGTCGTTCCCTATTTCCGCGGCCATGAGGAAGAAAATCCGGCTCTAGGCTGGCGGGCGATCCGCCTGTCGCTCGATCGTCCGGGTCTGTTGCGCACGCAGTTGCGTGCCATGCTGAAGGCGGCGGCGGGCATGGAGCTGAAGCTGATGGTGCCGATGGTGACCGAGGTTTCCGAGATCGCCGCGGTGCGCGACCTCCTGCAGAAGGAAGTGCAACACCTGTCCCGCTTCGGCCACGGTCTGCCACGCAAGCTGCAGTTCGGCGCGATGCTGGAAGTGCCGGCCCTACTCTGGCAGCTCGACGAGCTGATGTCGGCCGTCGATTTCGTCTCGGTCGGGTCAAACGACCTCTTCCAGTTTTCGATGGCGGTCGATCGCGGCAATGCGCGAGTTTCCGACCGCTTCGATCCGCTTGGCAAGCCCTTCCTCAGGATCCTGCGCGACATCGTGCGGGCGGGCGAACGCAACAACACGCCGGTGACGCTATGCGGCGAGCTTGCCGGCAAGCCGATCTCCGCGATGGCGCTGCTCGGCATCGGCTTCCGTTCGGTATCGATGTCGCCGGCGTCGATCGGTCCGGTCAAGGCGATGTTGCTCGGCCTTGATGCCGAGGCGCTGGCAAAGGTGATGAATGAGGCGCTTGACGATACCAAGTCGCCGACTTCAATGCGCGACGTGCTTGCCCACTTCGCCGATGCTCACAATATTCCTCTTTAGTTCAAGACAAGCAGAATCGGAGTGAAGGGTGGCGAAGCTTCCCGTTGAAAAGATGCGCGAGCTGGAACGCCGTTTTGGTGAGATCGAAGCGCGCATGTCGGCCGGCCCGGCGGCCGATGTCTATGTCAAGCTTGCCTCCGAATATTCCGAGCTGCAGCCCGTCGTCACGAAGATCCGCGCCTACGAGAAGGCGATTGCCGAGCTTGCAGACCTCGAAACCTTGCTGAACGACAAGTCGGTGGACCGCGAAATGCGTGATCTGGCCGAGCTGGAACTGCCTGAGGTAAAGGAGCAGCTGGAGGCGCTGGAGCAGGAAATCCAGATCCTGTTGTTGCCTAAGGACGCAGCCGACGAGAAGAGCGCCATTTTGGAAATCCGTGCCGGCACCGGTGGCTCGGAAGCTGCACTCTTTGCCGGCGACCTGTTCCGGATGTATGAGCGCTATGCCGCCGCCCACGGCTGGAAGGTGGAAGTGCTGTCGTCGAGTGAAGGCGAAGCGGGCGGCTTCAAGGAGATCATCGCGACGATTACCGGCAAGGGAGTGTTCGCCAAGCTGAAATTCGAATCCGGCGTCCACCGCGTCCAGCGCGTTCCGGAAACGGAAGCGGGCGGGCGTATCCACACCTCGGCCGCGACGGTCGCGGTCTTGCCGGAGGCGGAAGACATCGACATCGAGGTCCGGCCGGAAGACATCCGCATCGATACGATGCGCTCATCCGGCGCCGGCGGCCAGCACGTCAATACCACCGACTCCGCCGTGCGCATCACGCACCTGCCGACCGGTATCGTCGTTACCAGTTCCGAGAAGTCGCAGCACCAGAACCGCGCCAAGGCGATGCAGGTTCTGCGCTCGCGGCTCTATGACGCCGAGCGACAACGCGCCGACAGCGAGCGCTCCGCCGACCGCAAGAGCCAGGTCGGCTCCGGCGACCGTTCCGAACGCATTCGCACCTACAACTTCCCACAGGGGCGCGTGACCGACCACCGCATCAACCTGACGCTCTATAAGCTCGATCGGATGATGGTCGGCGAGATCGACGAAGTGGTAGACGCGCTGATGGCCGATTATCAGGCGAGCCAGCTGGCGCAACTCGGCGAGCAGCAATGAGCAAGAGCGGGAAACAGGCCGGGCCTACGGTTTCCCAAATGCTGGCCGAGGCCCGCCGTCGGTTCACCGAAGCCGGCATAGAGAGCGCTGCCGCGGATGCCCGCGTGCTGGTCGCAGGGCTACTTGGTCTTTCGACGACTGCTACCGTCACGCGGGGCCCCGAAACCGTCGGCACGGAGCAGGTGGCAAGCATCGAGCAAGCAATCGAGCGTCGGCTGGCGCATGAGCCGGTTCACCGCATTCTTGGCGAACGCGAGTTCTACGGCCTACCACTATCATTGTCTGCCGAAACCCTCGAGCCCAGGCCTGACACCGAAATTCTCGTCGACACGATGCTTCCTTATCTGCGCGATCTTGCAAATACCGAGGGCCGTATCCATATCCTGGACCTAGGAACCGGAACTGGGGCGATATGCCTTGCGCTGTTGAGCGAATGTCCGGAAGCGTCAGGCGTCGGCAGTGACATATCAGCCGATGCGTTGAGGACGGCACAATCAAACGCGGAAAGAAACGGATTGCGGGATCGCTTCGAAACCATTCAGTCCAGTTGGTTTGAAAACATCCACGGCGCGTTTCACGCGATTGTCTCAAATCCGCCCTATATCGCATCTAAGATCGTTCACACTCTCGCTCCCGAAGTGACGAAATTTGATCCACCTGCCGCACTGGATGGCGGCGCGGATGGGCTTGACGCCTACAGAACCATCGCCAAAGATGCGGCTAGGTTCATACAGCCCGACGGCGTTGTGGGACTTGAGATCGGCTACGATCAGCGAAACGACGTGACAGACGTTTTCGAGGCTGAGGGCTTCAAGCTTCTGGAATCCGTGAAAGATTACGGCCAGAATGACCGGGCGCTTGTGTTCGCGCTCAAGTGATGCGCGGCAACGTAAAGCACTAAACAGGACATTGGTGTCATTGCGAAGAAAAGGCTTGGATTTCCACGGGAAGCAATATAGGTTGACCCCACGCGTTGGAGAGATAGGACAGAACGGTGAGTCGTTCGATACTAGCTCGGCCTCGGGGGTCGGCTCTTTTAAACGAGAGTTTCAAAGGTTGAACACGACCCAATGCGTGAATCAGTCAAACTGACTTGAGAACAAGCGGCAGGTTGGCGCGAAGGCGCATTATGCTTGCGGCACGAAGGCCCTGAGCCGGTGAACCGGCCACGGCGGTTGGTGCCACCACTCCACAACAAACCACAAAACAAACCACAACAAACAATGAATTCAGGTGAACGATCTATGAGGCCAGGACAGCAGAACAAGCGCGGTCGCGGGCGTGGCAATAACAACGGCGGCGGCGGCGGTGGGGGAAACAACAACAACTTCAACCGCAAAGGCGGCAATCCGCTGACGCGCACCTACGACAGCTCCGGCCCCGACGTTAAGATCCGTGGTACCGCGCAGCATATCGCTGAAAAGTATGCGCAGCTCGGTCGCGACGCACAGAGCTCCGGCGACCGTGTCATCGCCGAAAACTATCTGCAGCACGCCGAACACTACAACCGCATCATTGCCGCCGCACAGGCGCAGATGCAAGAGCGCTTCCAGCGTGACGACCGCAACGAGTTCAGTGAAGGCGCCGAGCGCGAGGGCGACGACATCGAAGGCGGGGACAACGACGATGTCGTCATCGTCCAGCCGCCGCGCCAGCAGTATGAGCATCAGCAGCGCCGCTCGGAGGAGCAGCCGCAGCGCCGAAACGACGAGCACTCGCGCCGCAACGAAGACCAGCCCCGCCAGCCGCGGCGTCAGGAACAGCAGCCGGCTGCAGCTGCATCGGCAGCGCCGCAGCCCGAAGCCATCGACGGCAGCGGTCCGCAGCCTGAGATCGAAGGTATCCCGGTAGAGGTTTCGATGGACGAGGAAAGCGCCGCAGGCCAGCCGCGCGAGCGGCAGCCGCGTCGCCGCACTGCCGGTAGCCGTCCACGGCGTCCGCGCCGCGCTACGGAAGGCGAGGCTCCGGCCGAGGGCGAAGGCGCAGATTCGGGCGACGCCCCTGTTCTGGCGGATGCCGCTTCGGAATAGCCGGATCGGCTTCGGAATAGCCGGATCGGCTTCGGAATAGCCGGATCGTTCAGTGATCCGAGCTGACGGATAAAAAGGTCGCTCTTCGGAGCGGCCTTTTCTGTTTCTGCCTGACGTCTTTCTCGGCGGGTCTCCCCGCGCAGGACCGGCGTCTTTTTCGCCCGATTGCCCTTTAAACTTTTGAAATTGTCCACCATATCCAGCCCAAGTTCAGCCGCAAATCCCAAACCGCGGCGGACAATGAGCTTGCCATTGAGGGAGCTCAATCTCAGTCATCGGCCTGTGCCTCGTGAGGGCAGGGCGATTCATGGAGGTATAGTATGAATATTGAAAAATACTCCGAGCGGGTGCGCGGTTTCATTCAGTCCGCCCAGACTTATGCGCTCGCGCAGGGTCACCAGCAGTTCACGCCCGAACACGTTCTGAAGGTGCTGCTCGACGACGACCAGGGCATGGCCGCTTCGCTGATCGAACGCGCCGGCGGCGACGCCAAGGCTGCACGTCTTGCCAACGATGCCGCGCTTGCCAAGTTGCCGAAAGTATCAGGGGGCAACGGGCAGATCTATCTTGCTCAGCCGCTTGCCAAGGTTCTTTCGACCGCCGAAGAGGCAGCCAAGAAGGCTGGCGACAGCTTCGTCACCGTCGAGCGGCTGCTGCAGGCGTTGGCGATCGAGTCTTCGGCTTCGACGTCCACGACGCTGAAGAATGCCGGGGTGACCGCGCTTGCGCTCAATCAGGTCATCAACGACATCCGCAAGGGCCGCACGGCCGACAGCTCGAATGCCGAACAAGGCTTCGACTCGCTGAAGAAGTACGCCCGCGATCTGACCAGCGAAGCCCGCGAAGGCAAGCTCGATCCGGTCATTGGCCGCGACGACGAAATCCGCCGCACGATCCAGGTCCTGTCGCGCCGCACCAAGAATAACCCGGTGCTGATCGGCGAGCCGGGCGTCGGCAAGACCGCCATCGTCGAAGGCCTGGCGCTGCGCATCGTCAACGGCGACGTGCCGGAATCGCTCAAGGACAAGAAGCTGATGGCGCTCGACATGGGCGCCCTGATCGCCGGTGCGAAATATCGCGGCGAGTTCGAAGAACGGCTGAAGGCGGTGCTCAACGAGGTGCAGGCCGAGACCGGCGAGATCATCCTGTTCATCGATGAAATGCACACGCTGGTGGGCGCCGGCAAGGCGGATGGGGCGATGGACGCCTCCAACCTCCTGAAGCCCGCGCTTGCGCGCGGTGAGCTTCACTGCGTCGGCGCGACGACGCTCGACGAGTACCGCAAGCATGTCGAAAAGGATCCGGCCCTTGCCCGCCGCTTCCAGCCCGTCATGGTCGAGGAGCCGACGGTCGAGGACACGATCTCGATCCTGCGTGGCCTCAAGGAAAAATACGAGCAGCATCACAAGGTCCGTATCTCGGATTCGGCCCTGGTTGCGGCGGCGACGCTTTCCAACCGCTACATTACAGACCGATTCCTGCCCGACAAGGCGATCGACCTGATGGACGAAGCCGCTGCGCGGCTGCGCATGCAGGTGGATTCTAAGCCCGAGGAGCTGGACGAACTCGATCGCCGCATCATGCAGCTGAAGATCGAGCGCGAGGCGCTGAAAAAGGAAACCGACACGGCATCCGCCGACCGACTGGTGCGGCTCGAAACCGAGCTGACGGGTCTCGAGGAAGAGGCCGATGCCCTGACGGCCCGCTGGCAGGCGGAAAAGCAGAAGCTTGGCCTTGCCGCGGACCTAAAGAAGCAGTTGGACGAAGCACGCAACGAACTCGCAATCGCGCAGCGCAAGGGCGAATTCCAGCGCGCCGGCGAGCTGACCTACGGCGTCATTCCGGAACTCGAAAAGAAGCTGACGGAGGCCGAACAGCAGGATAGCGATCGCAGCGCCATGGTGCAGGAGGTCGTTACTCCCGACAACATCGCGCATGTCGTCTCTCGCTGGACCGGCATTCCGGTCGACAAGATGCTGGAAGGCGAACGCGACAAGCTGCTTCGGATGGAAGACGAGCTGGCGAAATCGGTGATCGGCCAGGGTGATGCGGTTCAGGCCGTGTCGCGCGCCGTCCGCCGTGCGCGTGCCGGCCTGCAGGATCCGAGCCGGCCGATCGGCTCGTTCATCTTCCTCGGCCCGACCGGTGTCGGCAAGACGGAGCTCACCAAGGCGCTTGCCCGCTTCCTCTTCGACGACGAGACGGCAATGGTGCGCATGGACATGTCTGAGTACATGGAGAAGCACTCCGTGGCCCGGCTGATCGGTGCCCCTCCCGGCTATGTCGGCTATGACGAAGGTGGTGCGCTGACAGAGGCGGTGCGCCGCCGGCCGTACCAGGTCGTTCTGTTCGACGAGATCGAGAAGGCGCACCCTGATGTCTTCAACATCCTGCTGCAGGTTCTCGACGATGGCCGCCTGACGGATGGCCAGGGCCGGACGGTCGACTTCCGCAACACGATGATCATCATGACGTCGAACCTCGGCGCCGAGTACCTGACCCAGCTCAAGGAAGGGGACGACAGCGAGGCGGTTCGCGAGCAGGTGATGGAGGTCGTGCGCGGTCACTTCCGGCCGGAGTTCCTGAACCGTATCGATGAGATCATTCTATTCCATCGCCTGAAGCGCGAGGAAATGGGGGCGATCGTCGATATCCAGTTGAAGCGTCTGGTGGCGTTGCTTGCCGAGCGCAAGATCACGCTTGAGCTAGACGACGATGCCCGGAATTGGCTCGCCAACAGGGGCTATGATCCGGTCTACGGTGCGCGGCCGCTGAAGCGCGTGATCCAGAGGTATGTGCAGGATCCGCTGGCCGAACAGATCCTCTCCGGCCAGGTGCCGGACGGATCGACGGTGAAGATCACCAGCGGTACTGACCGGCTGTTGTTCCGCACGCGGAATACCGCGGTCGACGAAGCAGCTTAAAGTGGTTCGATCGTCAGAAAGAAATGGCGGCCTCGGCCGCCATTTTTGTCGGATGCTATTTGCTCGCGACCTGCGGTGGCGGCTGGTTGCCGAGGAGGGCATCGATGCGCTGCCGCTCGTCCTCGAACTTTGCCAGCGCCCCGCCCTTCAACGACTTGCCGCCTGGCAAGCGCACTCGGAGTGGATCGACCTTGGTGCCGTTGACGATCATCTCGTAGTGCAGATGCGGGCCGGTGGATTCGCCCGTCGTGCCGACCCAGCCGATCACCTGGCCCTGGCGCACCTTGGCGCCAGGAACGATACCCTTGGCGATGGCGCTCTGGTGATTGTAGGAGGATTCGTAGCCATTGGCATGGCGGACGATGGTCTGGTTGCCGTAGCCGCCGGAATCCCAGCCGGCTTTCTCGACAGTGCCGTTGCCGACCGCGATGATCGCCGTGCCGCGTGGAGCCGCCCAGTCGACGCCCGTATGCATGCGGGCAAAGCCCAGGATCGGGTGCCGGCGCATACCGAAGCCTGACTTGAAGATGCCGTTCGGAACGGGATTGCGCAGCAGGAATTGCCGAATGCTCTTACCGTCCTGATCGAAGTAGTCGATCGAACCGTCTTCCGGATCCTGGAAGCGGTAGAACCGTGTCTGCGTGTCGCCGAAGCGCGCGTTCACATAGAGAAGCTCGGAATCGGCCGTTGCCTGTCCGCTTGAGTCGGCGACGGAAAAGAAAGCCTCCAGAGTATCGGTCGGGCGCAGTTCCGCCTGGAAGTCGACGCTGCTTGCCAGCAGCTTGATGACGAGCGCGGTCATATCCTTGGTCATGCCGTAAGAGAGCGCAGCACGGTAGATGCCGTCATAGACACGTGGCAGGTTCTGGTTGGACGGGACCGATGTTGAGTTGTCGTCGAAGGCGGTCGTGACCGCGTCGATCGGCGGCGGCTCGCGTCCGGCGACGAACCGGTCGTGGTCGTCGAGCGCCACGGTGATAAGGTGGCGGGTGCCGCGATAGACGCTGGCGCGGATGATCTTGGCTTGTTCACCTCTTTGCAGGATGCCGATCCGCAGCACATCGCCCTTTGAGAGGTCGTCCGATCCGATCATAGGCGACAGATAGGCAGACAGGCCCTTGGCCTGCGGCTCCGGATAGCCCGAGTCGGTCATCGCCTTGATGATCGACGTGCCCTGACGCACCGGGATGATGTCGTCGGCAAACTCTTCCGTCTGCGGGGTGATCGATTCCGGTGCGGAGACCGTCATGTTCTGCTCGAGGACACGGGCCGTCAGGCCGGCCGTCAGGTCAACGTCGTTGTCATCGTTGGAGAAGCGGCGCGGGTCCACGTAGTAGAGTGCTGCGACCTGGGCCGCGCCGTCGGTGAGGACTGAGCCGTTGGAGCGCACGTTCTCCTCGATCTCGTCGAGGGTCATACCGGGTGCGACCTCAAGATCGGACTTTGCCGCGGGGTAGGCCACCGTTTTCAGACTGACCTCAGACTCCACGTCCGAACCGTAGATCTGGCCAGTGCGAACGGTCGGCTGTGCGTCGGGTTCGTCTGCCGAGAAGATCGTCAGCGGATTGAAGCTCGGATAGTCTTCGGTCGCCACGTGGTTGGCAGCCAGCGTCATCTTTACGCGCGCGAAGGGCTGGCGGCGGACGACTTCCTTGTCGCCCTCGTGGACGACGGTCGAGACCTCCATGATCTTGCGGTCGGACGGCTTGGCGGCAATCGCAGGCGCAATCAGGCGGCTGCCACGCGTCACATCGGTATCGGAATGCGCCTCGGCATTGATATTGGCGTAGGCCTCGGCGGGGATCGCCAGTTGCTGGCGACCGTCGAGCGCGGCAAAGAGCGCCACCCCCATCAGCACGCTTGAGGTAATGCCGGTGAGGAACGTACCCGAAAGCCAGCGCAATGAAACCTCGCGGCGGTCGGGCGCTCGTCTGCCATCGGCGAGAAGCGGCGGCTCGTTGCCGAACGAGCGGATCATCATCTTCTCCGTCATCATGGCAGGTGGATCCGCGTCCTTTCGGTAGGCTTTTCGGGTGGCTCTGGCTGGCGCCGAAAAGTGCATAGTTTGACAATGGAAGTCAAATGGGCCGCATGTGCGACCCAAATCATTCACCCTTGAGACCATCTGATTGTGAAGATGTAAGGGCGAAAGACCTCGTCATCGCGTTTTGAGGCGCTATTTCTCTAGAAATGACCCGGCTACCAGCGCAACCGGAGGGCAGAAAGGAGGGTTTCTGGAAATCCCTTTTAGAATTCAATGCGATGCAAGAAATCTCGTTTTTTTTGAAAACCAGTGTTGACTTCAAAACGGGGTAGGATCTATAAGCCCACTCACTGAACGAGGGCGGCGGCGCTGCTGGCGACGATGTCCTTCGCTTCTGAGTTTCTTGAGATTGGCTGCGACGCTGATTGTTTCCTGGGCCGGATGGTTTAGGGGCGAGGAATTTTGACCGGGGTTTCTGGTCTGTTATTTGACAATTGAAGATGAGAAGAAAGAGAAACGTGGGCGGCGGAGCTTGCGAGGATCGGAAGGAATTTCGGTTCTTAGAAAGAGACTTTGGCGGTCACGTTTATCAAGAGAAGTTACACTGGTTTTTGACGCGAAGGTTTAGGCTTTTGTGTTTAGAAAACAGGTGTGAAGTTCTC
>NZ_FOCV01000023.1 GCF_900110205.1 Rhizobium tibeticum
AGGGCCTGATCAGTCCTGACGGATGCAGGTGGACGAACCGCATGGCAGACTGGCCTAAAATGCCGCTCACTCAGAATGGTCTCGTCGCCTGAGCCCAGCCGCCGGAAGCGGGATATTGGTGCAGCCGTGAAAGAGCGGCGACCGAATGTGAGGTTGATCTGCTCGGCTAACGAGCAGAGTCATGCAGTCGGGCTCAACCTGGATCCCACAATTTGAAAGGGCATCGATATGACAAGCTAGTCCCACTTGACCGGCGCTTCCCCATGTGAGTCTGCCATGGCCGCCCTCATTAAGGAATTTGCAGAACCTTCAGCACTCTACCAGCCAAACCTTTAGGGGACGATTGACTTTGCACCCTCCTCGCATGCGATCGGTGATCGACAGCCTCAGGCAGCGGCCTGGAGACCACAGGGGCAAACCTTCGTTTGATAGCCTCCCCAGCAGGCCGTGCGTATGGTGAAAATTTCCTCGCGAGATTTGATATGGGTCACGAAGTTCCATTGTTGCCGCTGGCTATCAGTGTCCTGGGGGTCGCCGGGATTGTAGTATGGCATGTGCAAGGCCCGTCCCGCCCAACTGCCCGGCTCATCGTGCAGATCGCGTTCTTTGCGGTGATGACAACGGTTCTAGCCTACGCTCATGCCTTTCCGTTCCATTACGACCCTGGCAGCCTCGACGGGGCGAACGCGCTGCTTGTTTCGGCGAAGATCCTCTGGTGGGTCCATTTGTCCTGGGCCGTAATCGGTTTCGTGCGGATCTACATCGTCCTCGATCATCGTCCGCGAGAGGCGAGGCTGATCCAGGACCTGATCGTGGCCGTCGTGTACCTCGGCGTGTTGCTTTCGATCCTGGCCTTCGTCTTTGGCGTCCCGATCGGAACGTTAATGGCGACGTCCGGGGTCATCGCCATCATCCTCGGACTGGCGTTGCAAAACACCCTCGGTGACGTGTTCTCGGGCATCGCACTAACGCTCGGTCGTCCGTACGTGATCGGTGACTGGATCGAGTTGAGCGACGGTACCGAGGGAAGGGTGGTGGCCAGCAACTGGCGCTCGACCTACCTGCTTACCGGCGCTCACAATGTCGTCGTCCTGCCAAACAGCGTTCTCGCCAAATTGGGCCTTACCAATGTCAGCCAGCCGGACGAGAACCATCAAATCACGCTGCGGGTGAGGGTGGCTCCGACGCGGATGCCTCGAACAATCATGGAGGTGATGCGCACAGTGCTCGACAGCAGCAACGTGATCGTGAAGCAACCCCGTTCGAACGTCGTGCTCGTCGGTATCGACGCCAGCGCAGTCACCACCGAATTGCAGTTCCGCGTCACGAGCCCGGCGCAGCGCGGCGAGGCCCGTAGCGAAGTCATCGATCTCGTTTATCGTCACTGCAGGGCCAACGGCTTGCAGCTGGCGATGCCGCTGGAAAGCTCGGTGTTTGCGGGGACCAACGCTCGACTTGAGGAGCAGCCTACGACCCCAACAGCGCTCGGCCTTATCGAGGCCATCCCCGTCTTCTCTTTCTTGAGCAGTGACGAGCGCGTCGCTCTCGCAACCTCCGCAACCCGACGAATATTTGCCCCCGGCACCGAAATCGTCCGGGAGGGCGAGGCACTCGCGACACTCATGATTGTGCAGGCAGGCATCGTGGCAATGAAGAAGGACAACGACGAAATCGCCAGGTTGGCACCCGGAGATTTTTTCGGCGAACAGGGATCGCTTGCCGGTATGGAGGAAAACCACACGCTGCAAGCTGTCACGCGCGTCATCGTGTACGAGATCGACAAGGACGCCTTTGCTCCGCTGCTGCGGGACCGGCCGGAGCTTGCCGAAGACCTGGCCGCGAACCTGGCTCACAGGGAGCGGATAGGAGAGAGATCGACGACGCTGTCGATCCAGCATGAGCGTCGGCGTCTGGACCTGCTCAACAGAATAAGATCGATGTTCCAGATACATCGGAACCATGTGAGCACCTGACTTAATCGGTTCGCTCACCATCTTGGGAAGCTGAATCCATTGACAGGACGGCGTCATTGGATGCGAATGCTGCATGACCTGACATAGTCTTTCGGTGCGATTGTTGCTCTCGGCGCAACGATCGGGAGGCCCTTATGCCTGAAACTGCCAGTTCCAAGCACCCGCTCGCCACGGTTCACATCATCGACGATGACGCTCACTTGCGGGCGTCGCTTCTCAATTTCTTCGACTCGATAGGACAGCGGGCGGCTGCGTTCGAGAGTGCCATCGATTTCCTCGAGCACGCCGATCTGACGTTGCCCGGCTGCATCCTCCTCGACATTAGAATGCCTGGGATGACAGGCTTAGAGCTTCAGGAAAAACTGACAGGTCTCGGTCACCCGCTTCCCATCATTTTCATGACGGGAAACGCCAGCGTTGCGACAAGCGTATCCGCCATGAAGGCCGGCGCTTTCGACTACCTATTGAAACCGTTCAGCTCGGAAAGTCTGATCAAGGCAACGAAACTCGCTTTGGATCGGAACGCCGAACTGCGCGGCAAATATGCGTCGTTGCTTCATGCCCGAGACAGCATTGCCAGCCTGACGCCGCGGGAAGCGGAAGTGTTCGGATTCGTGTCCAAGGGTCTGATGAACAAGCAGATCGCCTACGAGATGGGAATAAGCGAGATCATGGTCAAACTGCACCGCGGTCGGATGATGAAGAAGCTTGACGCCCGGTCTGTCGCAGATCTCGTACGCATCTTCGATGAGGTCCATCCGCAAGGTTCGGAGTGACGTTCAGGTGACACGGCTAACCTTCGTATAGCTATCCATCCGATGCGGCCATCGCCTACGATCTGCGCGTAATCAATCATCTCGAGAAGGAGATAACCATGCGAACGCTGGCAATCGGTTTGCTATGCGCGGCTATGATCGCGGTTCCCGCCGCGGCTGCGGATCAATCGCACAATGCCAATGTCACCGTGGTGTTCGACCACAAGCTTCCGAACGTCCCCGGCAAGAGCATGCGCGGCGTTCTGGTCGAGTATGGCCCCGGTGGCTACAACCCCTCGCACATGCACCCCAGGAGCGCCTTCATCTATGCAACCGTTATCGAGGGCGCAATCAAAAGCCAGGTCAACGGTGGCGAGGTGAAGGTCTACAAGACTGGTGAAAACTGGATGGAAGTCCCCGGCGACCATCACCAGGTGAGCGCCAATGCCAGCGAAACCGAGCCTGCGAAGCTTCTCGCAGTCTTTGTAGTCGACACCGATGAAACCAAGCTGGTGTATCCCGACAACTGAGGTTGTCGCTGCCATGCGGGGGGCCACGGCAGGCCTCCGCCGCTACCCGATTACGAAAACCGGATGATCCGCGAAGGATCACGAAGCGAAAGGTCGAAAACATGAAAATCGTCATCATCGGAGGCTCGGGCCTCATCGGAACGAAAGTTGCCGCTCTCCTGAGAAACCAGGGACATGACGTCGTGCAGGCCTCTCCGTCCACCGGAGTAAACACTTTGACGGGCGAGGGGCTTTCCGGCGCACTTGCCGGTGCAGCGGTGGTGATCGATCTGGCCAACTCGCCTTCATTCGCGCCCGCTGACGTGCTTTCGTTCTTCAAACAATCGACCTCAAATCTCATCAACGCAGAAAAGGCGACGGGTGTTCTCCATCACGTCGCGCTTTCCATCGTCGGCATCGAGAGATCACCCGACAACGGCTACTTCCCCGGGAAGGTCGCTCAGGAAGACATTGTCAAGAAGGGCGGCGTTCCCTACACGATCGTCAGGTCGACGCAGTTCATGGAATTCCTGGGCGGCATCGCCGACAGCGCAACGGTCGACAAGACCGTCCACGCTTCACCTGGAGCGTTCCAGCCTATCGCGGCAGATGATGTCGCCGGCTTCGTCGCGGAGGCTGCGACCGGTACTGCGGCAAACCAGACGATCGAGATCGCAGGTCCGGACAAGAAGCCGATGAGCGACTTCCTGACCGGCTATCTTGCCGCCACTCATGACGCTCGGACCGTCGTGGTCGACAAGGAAGCCAGGTATTTCGGCTCACTCGTCGACGACCAATCCCTGGTCCCGCTGGGCACCGCCAAGCTCGGACGGCTGGACGTCAAGACCTGGTTCGCGCAGCGCGCGAAAGCTGCTGCTGAGTTTGAATAGCTAGGGACGGGGCGCGGAAGACCGCGCCTCGGCCTTAGGCGGACATGCGACCTTAATACGATTTACCTGCCGAACGCGAACGCGTACATTTGCCGCTCTCACTCGTAGACCGGCGGCATGGCAATCGTTTCATGATCAATATCTCAAACCCGTCTGCGGCGCGCGACCCAGCGGCCCTCGTTGTCGGCGTCATTGCCGCCCAGGTGATCGGCGGACTGTTCGCTCAAATGTCGCCGTTTGTTATTGCCGGGTTGATGGACGGTTTGTCGCTGTCAGAGCGCGACGCGGGCATTGTCACCTCCGTGGAACTTCTTGCGCTCGCTTTCACCGCGATCTCGATCGCCCCCGTTTTGCCCCGGTTCTCCTACCGGCGTGTCTGCATTGCGGCTGTAGGGTTGACGTTGCTGGCTCAAGGAGCTTCGATCATTGCTGGCGGATGGACCGCCTTGATTTTGTTGCGGAGCATGGCAGGCGTCGGAGAAGGAGCGCTTTATGCGATGTCACTAAGCATCGTCGCCTCCCACTGCCGCAATCCCGAAAAGGTTTTCGGTTTCTTCCAACTGGTCTGGGCCCTTGGAAGTGTCCCACTCTTCAGCATCGGTGGCGAACTGACAGCCGCATTTGCGCATCGGGGTGTCTTTGCGTTGTTGGGCGCAGTTACCCTCGCACTTGCTCCGCTGCTTCTCCTTGTTCCGGATACCCGGCCGTTCAAGGAAGAGGAAGCTGCCTCGGATGCTGAGACCATTTCACCCCTGGTCGGCACATTGCTCTTAGCCGCTATCCTCCTCTTCGTTGCAATGTCCGCCGCTCTTTACGCTTTCAGCGCTCCCTTGGGCGAGCGTGCAGGAATGGAGACCACCGCAGTCGGATACACGTTGACCATCGCCTCGTTCGTCGGTCTCATCGGCGCGGTAGCGGCCACGGCGCTGAACGTTCGCTTGGGAAGGGCGATGCCCATTTCCGCGTTCTGTCTCGGCTATGCGCTTATCGCTTTGGTGCTGTGCCTTTTGCAAAATTCCACAGCTTATGTGATCGCCCTTGTGGGATCGGTTATCCTTTACTACTTCTCGATGCCCTACCTCTTCGGCCTTGCCGCGGCTATCGACCGTAGCGGGCGTTGGGCAGCAGCGGCGGGATCAGCCTACTTGTTGGGTTTTGCAGCCGGTCCTGTCTTGGGCGGCTTTGTGATCGCGGCGAGCGGCTATACAAGCCTTGGTGCGGTTTGCGTCGCGATGACGGCTGTCGCCTGGATTCTTGCGATGATCGTCATCAGCCGAGCCGCCTTGAGGCCCGGACGACAGATCTTCTTCCATCGAAAGGGTGAAGGCAACGGTCGCGCCCCTGGCGTCGTTGTTGGTCATCCGGAATTCGCCTCCATGGGACTCCACGATCGAACGACAGATCGCGAGCCCCATCCCCATGCCATCCTTTTTGGTCGTGAAGAAGGGCTCGAAGACACGCTCGATGTCGCTAAACCCGCTCCCGGCGTCTCGAACCTCAATTCGCACAGCTCCGGACCCATCGCGACATGAGCGGATGTCCAGTGAACGCGCGCCATCCTCCGTCTTATCCATCGCCTGGATACCGTTCCGCATGAGGTTCATCAGAACCTGTTGTATCTGTACGCGATCAAGGGCGATCATCGGAGGATTCGGATCCAGATCCGTTGTGATCCGAACGGCGTTCGCGCCAACTTCGTCGGCCATGAGGCGGCAGACTTCCTCTATGATGAGGTTTGCGTTTTCAAGCGTTCGAGGTTGCGAAATGTGTTGGAACAGGGCGCGGATCCGCCGGACGACATCCCCTGCGGATACCGCCGCCGTCGTGATGCGTTCGGCAGCGAGCTTTGCCCGCTCCACGTTCGGAGGATCGACGCAAAGCCAGCGAGTGCAGGCGTCTGAATCGGCCGCAATCGCCGCCAAAGGCTGATTGACCTCGTGTGCGATAGAGGCGGACAGCTCGGCCAGGTTTGCAGCTTGCGTCGCATGGGCAAGCTTCGCGGCCGAGCGCCGCAAGGCGTCTTCCGCTTGCACCTGATCATGAATCTCGTGGCAGAGGCCGAACCACGTGACGATGTCCCCATCCTTGTCGCGCATCGGCTCAGCGCGGCCCGACATCCACCTGTACATGCCGTCGGCCCGAAGGAGTCGATACCTCATGGCGAAGCTTTCGCCCGTCAGCAGGCAACGCCCCAACTCATTCCCTACGGGTGCCGCGTCGTCCGGATGGAAGATTGTATCCATCACGGTCTCGAGAGTTGTCTGGTCCAAGACTTCCAGACCGAGAAAGTCAGCCATGCGCTTGTTCACCAGTGTGGTAGTCCCGTCTGGTGTAAGTCGCCACAAGTTGCTCGGGACCATATCGACCAGCAATGACAGCTCGGCCGTCCGATTGCGCAGATCCTCCTCGGCGCGCCTCTGCTCTTCGATGTCGATCGTCTGCCCAAACCATGCATTGATAAAACCTCGGCCATCGTACGACGGTCTGCCCGATGCTCGAAACCAACGATATTCGCCATCGTCCCGACGCAGGCGGTGCTCGCTGTCGAAGTGCGCCCCCGTCTCTAGGCTATGCGCCCAATTCGCTGCAACGCTCTCATAATCGTCGGGATGAATATATCGTCGCCATCCGAATTGGTCTCCTCGCACGAAGAATGCGACCGCATCAAGTGTCGTGCCGAAGTATGCTTGCATGCTCTGGTTCATATAGGTGAACCTGCCAAGCGGATCAGCAGACCAAAGATGCGCCGGTATGTTCTCAGCGAGCTGCGCCGTCAAATCTGAGGTGCCGCCGCCGGAGTCCGTTGAGGTGGACATTGTCCTCGTTCGCGCCTGTCTACTCGACATACGATCCTCCGCGTTGTCGACTACTCCATCCACCGTTGCTGGTTTGCTGGCAGATTCCCTCCGGCCCCGCTCACGATTCTACACAATTAAGGGCGCACTGGATGCGGAGTTTATAGCCCCTCTGGTAAGAAGTGCAGCCCCAAAACTTTATGGGGGAGTGAAACTCAGTCACCATCAAACCTGTGACTTGGGGTAGACGTCGATTTAAGCTGCTCGCTTCAGACGACCGGCAGCGACACGTTGCGCGCGTCCCGAAGCCGAACTTGCTCTCGAGACGGAAGCTTCCTCCGGCTTCATTGGCGAAGCGGCTCACGATTGTCAGGCCAAGTCCGCCCAGTCCTGTCGTCTTAGTCGTGAAAACGGCTCGGTTGCGCGACGAATCATACCGTGCGGCATCCCATCGGCCTCGATCTGAAAAAGCGACGCCGCCACGTCGAACTTCTCTAACAATCGTCTTCTCCGCTGATTTTCGGCCGAACACTTCCGTGCTTCTCGACCGGTCTGTCTGCACCACCCAGTCGGCCATTCGGCGCACGCGCGCCCCGGAAGCCACCTGTCCGCCCGCGGTCTAGGTACGGCGGGAGAGAATGGCGAGCAAGTAAACTTACGTTTGGATTACGGCCGCGCTCATCGGACTGTATCCTCCCTCGGCAGCCCCAGACGGTTCGTGACCCCAGCGATCCTATAAGACCAGCTCGGAAGGACAAACCGATGGATTCCAAGGTGAGAGACAACCCTGAAATGCATCGGTTTGAACGCCAGATACATGCAGGAATGTTGGCCGCGGCATACTATGAGGTGGACGGCGAACGACTTGTCTTCGTCCACGTCGAGACTCCGGAATTCGAGGGGCAGGGCATCGGTGCCGCCCTCATCAAAGGCGTCTTCGATAATCTCCGGGAAAGAGGCCAAAAGGCCGTGATCTGGTGCTCGTTCATGCAGAACTTCCTGCAGACGCACCCGGAATTCAATGACGTCGTGGACCCCATTTTCGGTCAGGCGCATCCATCAATATTAGTGGAAGCGATCCTAGCAAGGCCGCCCGGTTCTTGAATCGTGCCCCGTCACGTTCATCGAACAACAAAGGAACGGTCCGATGAAGCTCTACTACTCTCCTGTGGCATGCAGCCTGGCAGACCACATCGCGTTGAGGGAAGCCGATGTCGATTTCGAGATTGAGGGCGTCGACTTCGCAACGAACCTGACAGCAGGCGGGCGCGATTTCGGTACCGTCACCCCAAAAGGATACGTGCCGGCCCTGGAACTGGAAACCGGAGAGATCCTGACGGATTACACCGCCATTGGACCGCGGCGCGTCACTCCTTTTTCGGAGTTGGTCGGGTGATGAACAGTTCCGCTGTCGCTGCCGCTGCACGCATGCATGGGTCAGGCGCTGGAGAGCAAGTAAACCAAGGTTTATCATCACTCGGCCTGGCGTTCGTGATAATTAGACCCCAGCGGCGGCACCCACTTGGCATCGACGTCATTCCGCCCCTCATAGGAGAGTGCGCCGCAAGCGAGTGGAGGATCGATCATGGAAAAGCTAGATACGAAACAGGATTTGTCCGCCGAACCTATTGTCTATGTCATCGATGATGACAAGCACATGCGAGACGCTCTTCTCGACCTCTTCATGGTAACGAACAGGCGGGCTTCCGCTTACTCCAGTGGACCTGAGTTCATGAGCACGGCCGATACGACCGCCCCTGGCTGTATCGTTGTCGACCTTCGAATGCCCGGAGGCACCGGCCTCGATGTCCAGAGCCAGTTGATCTCGCTCGGAAGTAAGATGCCGGTCATTTTCCTGACGGCCCATGCCGACGTTCCCGCCAGCGTCAGGGCAATGAAAGCCGGCGCTACCGATTTCCTCACCAAACCGTTCGTTACGCGGGATCTGCTCGACGCTGTAGATCACGCCATTCGCCTGGACGGCGAGAGACGCAAAGTTGAAACCGAACGCGAGCAGATTCGGACGCTGGTCGATACGCTGACCCCGCGAGAGCAGGAAGTGATGTTCGGCGTCGTCAGCGGGCTTATGAACAAGCAGGTCGCCTATCAGCTCGGGATCAGCGAAATGACCGTGAAGCTACATCGAATGAGCGTGATGCGCAAAATGCAGAGCCGTTCCCTTGCCGATCTGGTTCGCAAGGCCGAAAAACTGCAAAGGAACTGAGGGAAGCCCGCAAAGCGCGGGCTGAACCGAATGGCGCGGAGGATGCATGAAGCACCCTCCGCATTATTTTTATACGGCAATGAATCTCAGCAGATCGAGATTGATGATATCCGCATGGGTCGTCACCATCCCGTGCGGCAGTCCCTTGTAGATCTTCAGTGTCGCGTTCTTCAGAAGTTTGGCGGAGAGAGGGGCGGAATCTTCAATCGGGACGACCTGATCGTCATCACCATGGAGAACGAGAGTCGGAACCTCGATCGTTTTCAGATCTTCCGTAAAGTCGGTTTCCGAGAAAGCCTTGATACCCAGGTAGTGAGCGTTTGCCGCGCCCATCATGCCTTGTCTCACCCAATTCTGGATAATCGGCTCAGAGGCAACGGTGGCGGGCCGATTGAAACCGTAGAAAGGCCCGCTGGCTACGTCGTAATAGAACTGGGCTCTGTTCGACGCCAGCGCAGCACGGTATCCGTCGAATGCCTCGGTCGGAAGTCCGCCTGGATTGTCTGGTGTCTTCACCATGATGGGCGGTACTGCGCCGATGAGTACCAGCTTCAGAACGCGGCCTTTGCCATAGCGGGCGACATAGCGGGTAGCTTCGCCACCGCCCGTCGAATGACCGATATGAACAGCGTTCCGCAAGTCCAGATGTTCCACGACGGCGGCAACATCGGCAGCGTAATGATCCATATCATGGCCGCCGCCGACCTGTTCCGATCGGCCGTGTCCGCGACGATCGTGAGCGATAACACGGTAGCCTTTTCCCAGAAAGAAGAGCATCTGGGCGTCCCAGTCGTCGCCGCTGAGGGGCCACCCGTGATGGAACACGATCGGCTGCGCCTCCTTCGGCCCCCAGTCCTTGTAGAAGATGCGGGTGCCGTCGATCGATGTCACGTAGCCATGCCCGGCCTTTTCGGATGTCGTGGTTATTGAATTGACGTTCATTCCGAACTCCTATTGCTAAGTCTTGTTCCAGTGCTGAAACACCGGCCCGCAACGCTAGCATCTCCACGTTGGCGCAAAAGCTATACGTACGTTTGATCGGTGACAGCCGTCTCGATGCCCCCTTGCGATCCCATCGTTTCCTGTCCTGGACCTGTCGAAGGATGCCCGCGGTCGATGGCCTTCCGTTGCGGAAGGAACTTGTGCGTCGTCAGCCAATCGTGTGCCTACGTTGGACTGAAGCGCGGCGCGGGCGTAAAACATGTCGAGCGATCACAGCGAAGCTCCGGATGGAGAGCAACCGATGACGCCTGATACTGTCACAGCTGGCAATTCGCCTATCGAGGCCGCAAAGACCGTTGAAAACTTGACCGGCGTCGGTTGGGCATTCGATGCGAGCGGCAGGTGGATTTACCTCTCACCTGCCTTACAAGCCGCTCTAGGCAAGACGCCAGACGAGTTGAACGCTTGGTGGAGCGAGGGAGAGGTCGCCTGGAAGCAACTGCTCTATCCCGATGACTATGAACGCGTTGCCGGAGAATGGCGTCACTCCATTCATTCCGGACAACCCTTCGACAGTGAGTTTCGTATCCGACGCCGGGCCGGGTACGGTTGGGTTCGAAGCTCCGGAAGGGCTGTCCGAGATGGCACCGGCGACATTCTCGGATGGTATGGCACGTCGATCGACATCGACAGCTTCCGGGCAACCGTTGATACGTTGCACGACCGGGAGCTTGAACTTTCGCAACTCGTCGACACGGTTCCCGGCCACTTGTGGCGTCTGACACCTGAGGGCGAGCCGATCTTCTTCAACCGGAGAATGATCGACTATCTCGGCCGAAACGTCGCAGACATCGAAAGCCCCGGTCTGAGCCGACTGGACGCCATGATCGAGATGGCAATTCATCCCGACGACGCGGCTGAATTCGGAAGCACTCTGAATCAAAGCCTTGTCACGGGAGAAAGCTTCTTCATGAGATACCGCCTGCGTCGTTTTGACGGGGTTTACAGATGGATGTCCAGCCGAGCGGAATCCATGCGGGACCGCGACGGCCGCATCGTCCAGTGGTACGGCCTCTGTCACGACGTGAACGACCAGGTTCGTACAGAGGAAGCTCTCAAGCGATCCGAATGGCACTTGCAACGACTGATCGACGCGCTGCCGGTAAACATCTGCAGTTGGACGCCTGAAGGAGCACTCTCCTACGTCAGCAAGCGATTTCTGGAACAAGCAGGATTGACGAAGACGGACTTCGCTGAGTTCGCCAAAGCGGCATTGGATTTGATCCATCCCGACGATGTCGAGCAAGTGAGAGATCAGGCAATTCGGTGCATTCGGTCAGGCGAAGCATTTTCTATGAAATATCGTCGACGCGGAAAGGATGGCTTATTTCGGTGGACTGACGATCGGTTCGAGCCGCTGCGCGATGCCGATGATGCGATAGTGGAATGGTATGGCCTATCCATCGATGTCGATGACGAGATGCGAACTCAACAGTCGTTGCGTGATAGTGAGCATTCGCTCCATCAACTCGTCGAGACGCTGCCGGCGTTGATCTACTGCCTAGCGCCTGACGGTGCGCCGATCTATCGTAGTCACAAGCTGAGCGAGTATCTGGGATTCGAAATCGAAGATAAGGACGAGATCGGCAAGCACCGCCTGGATGTGACCCTGGACGCCATTATCCATCCGGACGAGCTAGCCGCCGTCAAACACAAATACAGTCAGTCGCTCCCGACCGGCGAGCCGTACGCGATGAGGCATCGATTGCGCCGGTTCGACGGCGAGTACCGATGGATGGAGACGCGGGCCTTGGCGATGCGCAATGCCGACGGCGATATCGTGCAGTGGAACGGCGTATGTATCGACATAGACGATTGGCTTCGCGCACAAGAAGAGCTCAGGGTCGCACAAAGAAATCTCGCAAAGGCCAGCGAAGCGGCGAGCCTAGCCGAACTCACCGCATCGATCGCGCACGAAATTGGCCAGCCTCTGGCGGCCATGGTATCGAGTTCAGATGCCTGCCAGCAATGGCTCAGCGGCGACCCTCCAAACGTAGAACGGGCACAGAAAGCGCTCGAACGCGTCGTTCGCAGCGCAAATACCGCAACAGAGGTGGTCGGTCGCATCCGTGCCCTTTTCAAGCATACCCCGGAGGCGCGCCGAACACAGGCGCTTGACGCTGTGGCGGTGGAGGCCCGCGATCTGATGGCTGAAGAAGCCACGCGACGGGGCGTACGGATGGAATGCCGAATTGAGCAAGATCTTCCGCCGTTGTTCTTCGATCCTATCCAAATACAACAGGTCTTCGTCAATCTCATCCGGAATGCATTGGAAGCAATGGACCTTGCTGCAGATCGCGGGATGCTCCAGTTGAGCGTACGACGCGACAGCAAGCGGGTTTACACGGAAATATCCGACACCGGGCCGGGCGTGGAAGATCCAGAGCAAATATTCGAACCATTCTACACCACAAAGGGGCAGGGGATGGGGATGGGTCTGGCAATATGCCGATCAATCGTCGAAGCGCACGGCGGCAGGCTCTGGGTGGAGAGGAATGATCCGACCGGAGCGAAGTTCATCTTTGATTTGCCGGTCGAGGGCCAAGAAGCTTAAGGATCCGTCGTGCAGATTACGCCGCCCACATTTGAAGCTTCGTACATGCGCTAGATCTCAATAGCGGTTTCGATCGCCCTTCGAAGTTCCGCGCCAGCAAAAGGCTTGAACAAGCAGATTCCTGCCCGCTTCGCTTCGTTGATCAGCGCCTCTTGCGCATGGCCTGTCATGAATACGACGGGTATCGCGATATTTCGCCGCTTCAGTTCCTTATAAAGGTCGATGCCGCTCATGCCTGGCATTGAAATGTCGAGAAGAAGACATCGCATTTCGGGGATCCGGGACGATTCCAGAAAATCGGCTGCAGACGCGAATGTCACGACGGAATAACCAGACACTTCGAGCAGATCGAGCAATGATTCCCGAACCACTGCGTCGTCGTCTACGATGGCAACCAGCATATGAAGCATTTCCATGTGATGTAGTGCTTCTTTGCTCTATTGGAGGCATCCTCACCGGCCAAAGCGCACTTGCCGAACCAAGCGCAGTAGTCGGGCCGAGACCGCGCCTTCGATCACTACGTTCAAGAGGAACGATCATCGACCTATGGGAGCATTCGCGTCAATCCAAACCTAAGTATGCTATCGGCCGTTTCGGAAGCGCTCGAGGCGTCTGAAGAAGTGTGATTGAGCGAAATCGCCGAATCTATGGAATATTGGAAACGCCGCTACCCGAAGCTCCGCGTTGAACTTCAGTTCGTTCGGTGCCAAGCCATACTCCCGCCTGGAGCTTCCCGGAGCGGAGGGCGCGTAACCTACGCGTCGCATCAAAGCCTCACGCGTATTCCTGTGAAACCATGTTCCTGGAAAGCCAATCGTGGAAGGTCAGGTCTCCCGAAGCGGCTGCCGATGTGGGAAGGAGGCCATCTTTTGGTAGAGAGACGCCGAAATACCGAACTTCATGATCGAGTTCCACAGGCCGCGGGTCATCAGTGGCGGTGACGAGCTCGCGGGCCATTTCAGGCAAATGAAGGCGTTCAGGTCCGGCTATCTCAACGATCGCGTTGGCGGGCTTTCCGGCCGCCAGACGAGCAACTGAAGTTGCTGCTTCGTCTGCGGCAATCGGTTGGACAAGGATCGAAGCCAGACGCAAGACTCCATCCACCGCGCTGGCGTTTACAATTCCGTCGAAGAACTCGAAGAACTGAGTAGAGCGTACGATCGTGAACGACAATCCGGACGCGCGGACGAGGTTCTCTTGGACTAGTTTCGCACGGAAATAATCATTCTCGACCAAGCGATCAGTGCCCACGACGGAGAGCGCCAGATAATGGCTCACCCCCGACGTTCTGGCAGCAGCGAGCATGTTGGCCCCGGCTTTCCTGAAGAAATCGAATGCGTCGCTTTCTCCGAAAGATCCAGAGTTCGTGACATCGATCAGCGCATCCGCTCCGGCGAGTGCTCTCTCAAGGCCTACCCCGGTATAGGCGTCGATGCCGTTGCTGGTCGAAGCTTTCACGACGTCGATTCCTTCTCTCTCGAGGACGGAAACAATCTTGGTACCCATCAGGCCGCTTGCGCCGATAACCGCGATCTTCATCTCACGCTCCATTGCAGGTGCCGCCAAAGACGCTATCGCGTCCAATCGGACGCGCGTCGAGCAGGCGGGGCAAGCTTCGGATTTACGGCAAGCGAGGTCAATGCAAACCAAGGTTTGGGATGTTAGCGACGCTTCGAACGGCTAACTCAACCGCCGTGAGCTGTGTCAACCGGACACGATGGAGACGATGAACGCAGGGATTTTTCCGGTTTCATCCTGCGGCCAACGAAGCGGCAGCCGAGCGTCCCACCCATCCGGCTTGCATTTGCAGGGCAAGGACCGACCGCCGATGTCGGTCCTCGCCTATTTTTCGGACTAGGTTTCACGAACCACCTGCCGCCGCAACCGGGGGCGCTCATCGACCTCCACGTCAGTTTCCAGCACATAGCCCACGCCTCGAACCGTCTTGATCAGCACAGGACTCGCATGATCCTTTTCGATCTTGCGACGCAATCGCAGGATCAAGGGGTCCAGACTGCGGTCGAAGATTTCCTCGGAATGAACGCGGCTCGTGGACAGGAGCTGCTTGCGACTGAGCACCTGTCTTGGCGCATTGAGGAACGCGATCAACAGGTTGAATTCAGCGGTGGTCAATTTCACATCGCTTCCGTCCAACCGAATCAAGCAACGCTGCCGAACAGATAGCTTGTAGTCATCAAAGCGATAACCGCGTCGATCGCGTGCCAGCAGCGGCGACGTCCTATCGCGCATCGCCACAGTCAGCCTAGCCATGAATTCGCGGTACTCGAAGGGCTTAACGAGATAGTCTACAGCGCCAGCCTCCAATCCTCGAACCTTGTTGTCTTCATCAGTCAAGTCGACGCTAGTAACGATGATCGGTGTATGGGTCAGCGAAGCCAGGTTTCGCACCGTGGCGAGAGCCTCCGATGAATTAACTTCTACAACCATCGCATCCGCGATTTCCATCGCGACCAACCTTCGGAGCTCGCGTTCTTCTGAGACCAGGCTAACTCTGATCGAGTTTGCGGCGAGGACGTCCGCTATCTTCGTCCGGGTCGTCATGTCGTGATCCAGAACAAGGACGTGTTTTCTGGCTGCCCCAGCGTTCATCAAGGAGTACCGTTGGGATCAGCAAGGCATTTGAGAGGCGTTCAACCGCAACGCGTGAACACCGATCGGAGCATCGAAGCCGGAGACCCTTTGCGGACCGAGGTAGTCGGTTTGATCAAAGCATGCGGCTGCTTGTACGAAATCTCCGGAGAGCAGGACTGGACGATTTAGTGTTTTGGTGAGCGCCTCGAGTTTGAAGGCCAGATTCACCGCGGATCCGATCACGGTGAAATCGAGACGCTTTTTGGAACCGATGTTCCCGTACATCACTTCACCGAGGTGGATGCCGGTGCCAAAGCGGACCACTTCGGCAGTTCGTCGCAAGCAGGACGCGCTTTGATATCCTTCCTGCACCGCCGCGAGCAGATGCTGGCAGGCATCCGCGCCATCCATTGGAAATACCGCCAGGAGGCCGTCTCCGATGAATTTCAGGATCTCGCCGCCGTGACGTTCAATCGGCTCCGCGACGACATCGAAGTACCTGTTTAAGATTTCGATCAGTTCGTCACGCGGAAGACTGTCAGACAGACGAGTGAAGTTTCGCAGATCGCAGATCAGGATTGCTGCAATGATCGTCTCTCGACTGCCACGCGTTATCGCGCCGTGCAATATCTCGTCGGAGGCGTGCGCACCCACGTAAGTCTCCAACAGCGTTCGAGCCAGTTGGTCCTTTACCCGTATTTCGGTGACGAGCGAGTACCACGGCATCAGCGTGTCGAGGAGCGCCAATTCCTGATCCGAAAAACCATCGGGACGATCGGTAGCGAAGGTAATGAGGTGGCGGCGACCCTGCGTGTGATCGAGGGGCCAAGCCACGTAGTCGGTATGGCCCTCGTGCTTCAGCTCCTCGTATACGGCAAAGATATGCGGGCCGTTGATCTGGAGCTTCTGGCGAACACGCTTTCCGCTATCGATCGCCACCCGAAATGGGCTGCGTAGAAATACGTCGGTTGCCTCGACGTCATAGGCGATCGTCTGAACGCTGGCATCGGACTGGCCGCGCATCCACGTCATCCGCGTTCCCAGCCACTGCGGATGGTGGACCCGAAGATGCAGCGTCGCTCTGCTAAGAGGAATCCCACATGCGACGATGCGGGCACAGAGCTCCGCGAAGACCTTCTCCCCCCGCGGCTGGTACCGAACCCCGGCCGCGAGCCAGTCCAGAATCTGCACCCGAAATCTAAGGTCTAGTTCGACACCCATGGTCTCCAGCATTTACGCCGAGGCTATTGTAGCGGTAGATATACGAGCGTTCTAGTTGACACGGCACATCATAATCGCACCCGCAACAAGGGACTTTGAAGCCGGTGCTGCCCCCGAGCGACACGGTACGCGCACCAACTTCTCGAAGTAGGGCAGAACTCAGGATCGGATCGCGTTCACTGCCTTGTTGTCACACGAGCGCCATCCCACCATCGACGTGGAGCTCGACGCCATTTACGAAGCTTGCTGCATCAGAGGCGAGAAACAGAGCGGCTTTTGCCAGCTCGTCGGGGCGACCCAAACGGCCGGCTGGTATTGCTTTCGATAGTTGGTCGATCATCTCCGGCCGATTTTCTTCCGACACGCCTAGTTTGGCTAGAATCTCAGTTTCTACGGGCCCCGGACTGAGGACGTTCACGCGGATCTTTCTGGCCTTGAACTCGAGAGCCCAGTTGCGAGCGAACGCTGCGATCGCCGCCTTCGTACCTGCATACAACGTGTGATTTGGAAGTATCTTCGTCGCCGCGAGCGAACTTGTCAGGATAATGGTACCCCCGGTCCGAATAAGCGGCGAGATGGCCTGAACGCCGAAGAATACGCCGCGGGTGTTAATCGCAAAGTGTTGGTCGTACTCGTCCTCCGTGACTTCGTCGGACGGCAAGAGATTGATCACTCCGGCGTTCGCCATGTAGATATCAAGTGCGCCAAGACGCCGGCGGATGTCTTCTGCAAGGTCGTGATGATGGCTCCTGCTCGCTACGTCGCCGACGACGCCAATGGCTCCATTGCCAATATCCTTGGCTGCCTGATCGACGACATCCTTCCTTCTCCCTGTAATGATGACTTGAGCGCCTTCTTGGGCGAAGAGCATGGCAGTCGCTTTGCCGATGCCACTATTGCCGCCGGTAATGACCGCGACCTTATCTTTGAGACTAGGCATTTTCGTTCTCCATGTTGACAGGGCGAACGTATGCTGCTGCCTGAATGGATTTTAGCCGTGTCGTCGGCACATAACTTTTTCCTCGGAGGTTCAGGTGACCCATCTGCTGAATGAGATGTCGGGATTGATCGCGTTCGTGCGCACGGTCGAAGTTGGATCGTTCAGTGCGGCTGCTCGGGATCTGAAAACATCACCCTCCGCCATTTCGAAGAGCGTCGGTCGGTTGGAAAAGCTGGTCGGATCCCGTCTTTTTCTCAGGTCGACACGCGCCCTTACACTGACCCCCGACGGGCAGATGCTGTTCGAGCGGATCGGTCCACTGCTGCGCGAACTCGATGCATCGGACGATGGGCTGTCAAGTAGCAGCGGACTAACCGGACGATTGCGATTCAGTATGCCCGTCGAAATGTCAGGGCTGTTTCTCGGGGCGATCTTCACCAAGTTTGCCGAGGAATACCCTGACCTAACGCTGGACATCGGGTTGACAGACAGGTTCGTCGACATCATCCGGGACGATTACGATGTCGTCTTCAGGGTCGGGGAGGTCGTGCAACCCGATCTGGTTGTTCGGCATCTCGCGGATCTCGACATGGTTCTGGTTGCAGCTCCGTCGCTTCTGTCGAAATGGGGCGTGCCGAGGATAATCGATGACTTTCAGAGCATGCCCTTTGCGCGGTACTCCGTTGGCAGCCGAACGGCGCACATCGCCTTTGCCGACGGGTCCAAGATCCTCCCAACCGGGCGAATAGACTGCGACAGCGGCATCGCTCTACATTCGGCAGCGCGGCACGGTCTCGGAGTAGCCTTGCTCTTGCGTTGTGTGGTGGCAGACGACTTGCATTCGGGAATATTGATCGATGTGACACCCGCGGGCGCGCTCAAGCCGATGCGCTTCTGTGCTGTTCACGCGCTTGGTCGGACCGTGCCGTCACGTGTCAAGCTGCTTTCCGATTTCGTAGCGCTTGAGGCCCAGAAACTCTCGATTCGTGCTCGGTCACCTGGAGATTCCGCTGCGGCGAGGGATTGACGCTGCGCGACAATCACAGCCCCACCAAGTGGTTACGTGATCCCATCCAGATTAGGCCGACTGGCGACATCTTACTGACCAGAATTTGTACATAAACTTTGGTCACTTGCCACTGACCAGAGTTTATATATAATCTTTGGACATTGGAGAGCCGATGCCCGACCCGACGTCAGACACCCTAGATCGGATCTATTCCAGGATCGCTGCTAGCGCGCCTTCTGGCGTATGGTTCCGTGGTGACTTTCTCGATCTGGCAAGTCCGAACGCGGTAGAAAAGGCACTCCAACGCCTGACAAATCGAGGGGATATACGCCGGCCACACCGAGGTTTGTACGACAAACCCACGGTCAGCAAGCTGACTGGCAAGATGGTCTTCCCACCTCGCGCTTCCTTTGTCGATGCAATCGCCCGCCGCGATAAACTGCGCATTCTCGTGGACGGAATGACTGCGGCCAATGACCTGGGTCTGACAACGGCGGTTCCAGCGCGGTCTACGGTTCACGCCGATACATACCCTCGCACCATCGAGATCGACGCGAGCGCCGGCGATCCGAAGGCCGGCCAACGCGTGATCTATACGCTCGACTTCAAACGAATCTCGGCGAAGGCCGCGTTCTGGGCGGGTAGGCCAGCCATGCGCATCGTTCAGGCGCTGTCCTGGTTGCGTGATGATCGAAGTAGCCTGGAGCCCGCTATCAACGGGATCATCCAAAGGCTGAGAAACAGCCCGCATCGGGAGGCAATTTCCGACGATCTGCGTTCAAACGTCGACGCTCTTCCAGCATGGATGTACTCAACGGTGCAAGAGATGACAAAAGGGCTATCGGCGGATCGCAGCCCGCAAAAGACCGAAGAAGAGGGCTATGCAGGAAACGTTCATTGAGATTCTCCGATCGCCGATGCCGTCTTCCAAAGCCCTGAACCCGGCAAACTCCGTCCCGTCGATTGCCGCCTGTCTAATTTTGGCTATGGCCTATCATTAATTTGGCCCTTATGGGGCGGAGGTGCGTTTCAGTCTCGTTCCGTGGGAGCGGTATATTGTCGTTTCTACTTTAAGAAGCACGTCGCGATTTATGCATCTTATAATTGTTAAAATGGCATAAGCTGAATTATGGAACTGGCGTTGGGCCCCTGTTACCGCATGAGCGGTAATCTCGGCGCGGAAGCGGTGATTGTAGCGCACATCGCCGATGGAGGAAGCGGCATCGTAGATCATGCACTTTCATAGCCCACCAACCATTCCTTGAAGTAACCCCGTTGTATGATTTCAAAGGGTTGTTGCGCGGCTCCACCTTATCGCCCAACCCCGAAGTAGGATCATCGATCGTCACTACGCTGCAATTGCAAAGTAGGCTGTTGACCTTACGCGTCTTCAAAGACGCTCTTTGCGCAAACGAGACTGACCAAATTCAGACGATGGTCTCCCCACCGTCGACGACGAGGATTTGCCCGGTGATGTAGGACGAGCGGTCCGAAACAAGGAAGAGAATGGGCTCGGCGATCTCGGAGACGTTCGCCCAGCGCCCAAGCGGCACTTTCTCGGTGATGTAGGCCTCGATCGCGCCGCGCCCGCCCATCTGGGCAATGAACGGTTCGTTGAACGGCGTATCAACCCAGCCCGGGCAGAGCGCGTTGACGCGGACGCCGTGTTTGGCGTAGTCGCCGGCCATTTGCCGGGTCATTGCAATGACGGCATGTTTCGTCGTCGTGTAGGCGATCATCTCGCGATCGTAGAGGACGCCTGACGAGGAGGAGGTGTTGAGGATGACACCGCGGCCGACCTTCTTCATCAGCGGCATGACGAAGCGCGCCGCCATAAAGTGCGCCCGAACATTCAGGCTCCACGACCTGTCGAACCCCGCGACCGCTACCTGTTCGAGATCGCCCGCCACCTGGGCGCCGGCGTGATTGTGGAGGATGTCGATGCGGCCGTGACGTTCGGCGACCGAGGCGATGCCGGCTTCGAGTGCTGCGTCGTCGGTGACGTCGAGAACGAGGCTTTCGGCCTTGCCGCCGGCGGCTTGGATCCGACCAACGGTTTCGGCGGCATTGCCGGCACTGAGATCAGTCACCACGACGAACGCGCCTTCCCCGGCCATGAGCAGCGCGCCGGCCTGGCCGATGCCCGACCCGGCTCCAGTGACGATCGCGACGCGATTTTCAAGAATCATGGTGTTTCCCGTTCAGTTTGGTGTTTTTTCGCGCATCAAGAAGCGCGCGATGAGGATCAGTCCCAGCGATGCGGTGAGCACCATGGTGGCGATGGCGTTGATCTCCGGCGTCACGCCACGGCGGATCGAGGCAAAGACGTAGATCGGCAATGTCGTATTCGATCCAGCGACGAAGAACGCGATGATGAAATCGTCGAAGGAGAAGGTGAAAGCGAGCAGGAAACCCGCCAGGATCGACGGCAGGATTTGCGGCAGCACGATTTGGCGGAAGGTCGTCAGCGGCGTCGCGTAGAGATCACTCGACGCTTCGACGATATCGCGCCCGAGGCCGGCGATACGCGCTTTCACGATCATCCTCACCAGCGCCATGGTGAAAAGTCCGTGGGCGGCGATGATAGAGCCGTAGCCGAGCGACAGCTTCGGCGGTTGGTCGCCTGGCCAGATCGCCGCCAGCAGTGGATTGATGAAGCCGAAGACTTCAACGAGAGCGACGAGCGTGGCGATGCCGATCACAACGCCCGGAACGACGATTGCGGCGGCAAACAGGCCATCGAACACGGCCCGCGTCCTGGCGCCGAGCCGCTCCATGCCGAGCGCAGCCATGGTGCCGAAGATGGCCGCGAGCGCAGCGCTGGTAAGCGCGATGACAAGGCTGTTGCGAAGAGCTTCCATGAGGAAGGTGTTGGACAGCGCCTTGCCATACCATTGCGTGGAAAAGCCTGTGAAATCCGAGGCGTTGCGGCCCGCATTGAACGAAAACAGCACCACCAGCGCAATCGGCGTGTAGAGAAAGAGATAGACTGCCGTAACAAGCCCACGCATCAAACAAGATCCACCTGGCGGGTCCCCGCGACGCGCCACGCAACGCGCATGGCGACGAGAAGCACGATAACGACGACGACAACGAGGGTGACGGCGATCGCGGAGCCGAACGGCCAGTTGCGCGATTGCAGGAAGAGGTCGACCAGCGCGTTGCCGATGAAGAAAACCTTGCCGCCGCCCAGCAGCTGCGGGATCAGATACTCGCCGAGCAGCAGGATGGTGACCAGCGCCACGCCCGTCATCACACCCGGCAGCGACAGCGGCAGCGTTATGCCGAAGAAGGTCGAGAGCGGCTTGGCGCCGAGGTCCGCAGAGGCTTCCAGCAATCGGCGGTCCAGCTTCTCCAGGCTGACATAGATCGGCATGATCATCAGCGGCAGATAGCCATAGACGATGCCGAGGAGAACTGCGCCCGGCGTGTTGAGAAGACGCACGTTCTCGATACCGATAAACTCCAGCAGATGCGGGATGCCGCGCGCACCGAGAATATACATCCAGGCATACGTGCGAACGAGCAAACTGGTCCAGAACGGCACCACGACAAGAGACACCAGCAATAGCCGATGCTGCGGACTCGCCTTCACCGCCAGATAATAGGCGACCGGATAGGCCACCAAGAGGCAGACAAAGGCCCCGATCGGCGCAAGCACCAGCGTATTCTTGAAAGCCGCCGCACGGGATCCAAGATTGGCGAATTGGGCAAAGGTAAATGCCGCCTGATAACCGCCCTCCGGCGCCCGCTCGCCAAAGGCGAAGACAACGATGGCGATGAACGGCAAGACCAGGAACACGAACAGCCATGCGCTCGCCGGCGCGACGAGCGCCGCAGTGATTAGTCGCTTTCTGGTGTCCGGTGACACGGCCATTCTGAACGTTCGCTGTTTGGAGTCTACGAGGCGGCTTGCCTCTTCCCGGACCCGGGGAGAGGCATTGCATGAGGGCAGGGTCACGCCGACTTGAACCGCGCCATCAGCTCGGCACGACCCGGATCGGTCAGGGTTACGGCGGCGCCGAATTCCAGCGGCGTCAGCGACGCCTCATCCGGATAGACGATCTTGTTCGAGGTGACCTCCTTCGGCAGCAATGAAATGACGCGGCTGTCGGTGGCCGGCGCGCCGTTGGCGATATGCTCCTTCCCTGCGTTCGCAGGATCCATCAGGTAGTTGAGGAGAGCGTAGCCGGCCGCCTTGTTCGGAGCGTCCTTCGGGATCGCGTAGTAGTCGGTCCAGATTTCGCCACCGTCCGTTCCGAGCACGTAGGCAAGCTCAGGCATGTCGCGGTTGAGCTGCGCGCCGTCATTCGTCCAGCACATCGTCATCCACGCGTCCGTGGCGCGCATGGCCGGCTGATAGTCGGAGTTGATGGCGAAGAGATGCGGCTTCACCTTGATCAGCAGCTCTTCGGCCTTCGCCAGTTCCTCAGGCTTGATCGAATTGAAACCGTAGCCCAGCGAAACCAGCGCGCTGCCGATTGTGGTCAGCTGATAATCATGCACCATGGCGCGGCTGTCGGCTTCGGTCTGGGCAATCTCGAAGAAGTCCTTCCAGCTCGAAAGCTTCGTCTTGATCTTCGAAGTATTGACGGAAAAGCCGGTCGTGCCCCAGTTCTTCGGCACGGCATAGGTCTTGCCGTCGATCTGGCCTTCCTTGGTGAAGCGGGGGTTTTCAGTCGACTGGCTGAAATTCGGAATCTTTGAAAGATCCAGCTCTTCGATCAGGCCGAGCTTTTGGTGGGTTGAAATCGTGTAGTTCGTTGGCACGAATAGCGACCAGCCGGAAGCACCCGCCTGCAGCTTTGCCAGCATTTCCTCGTTCGAGCCGAAAACGTTGACTTCCACGGCAACGCCCGTTGCCGCCTTGAAGTTCTCGAAGGTCGCCGGGTCATGATAGTTCGGCCAGGTCGCAATCGACATCTGCGTACCAAGTTCGCCGGCGGCGTAGGCCGGTGTCGACAGCGCCCCGGGAAAGCGCGACATCACGGCGGTCGCAAGACCGAGGCCGGTGACGCCGAGGAAGTGACGGCGGCCGACGGAGCCGCGCTTCAGGCGCATGAACTCGTCCATGAAGCCTTCGGCGGAAATGGGGAGATTATCCTTATAGTCCTTGCTCATGATGCTGTTCCCTTGTTTTGATTTTATGCTGCACTTGATGCTGGAAAGACGTGGGCTGCGAGCGGGTCGAAACCGAGGAAAACCGCCTCGCCCGGCTCGACCAGGTCGCTCTCGTTCATGCTGCGCCGGTCGGCCGTGACCAGGAAGTCGCCGAGCCCCGGAACCGTCACCGCATATTCCGCAGAAGAACCGAGGAAGATGCGATGGGTGACAGTGCCCTTGAAGCTGGCAAAGCCGGGCGCCTGAGCCCGTGTCAGGCGGATAGATTCCGGGCGGATCGCGACGATCGTTTCGCCGGGCGAAACGGGACTCCCAGCAGCGATTGCGGAACCGTCCGCAAGACGCAGGGTCGCGCCATCCGCCTCCATCGTTGCATTCACCCGATTGGTCTTGCCGACGAAATCGGCCACGAACAGATCGGCCGGGCGGTCATAGACCTCCTGTGGTGAACCTAGCTGGCGAATGCGCCCTGCGCTCATCACGCAGACGATATCTGCCATCGAGAGCGCTTCCTCCTGATCATGTGTGACCAGAACAAAGGTAATGCCGAGTTCACGTTGCAGTGTCTGCAGTTCGATCTGCATGGCCGAGCGCAGCTTCTTGTCGAGCGCAGCCAGCGGCTCGTCGAGCAGCAGCACTGACGGGCGATTGACGATCGCGCGTGCTAGCGCCACCCGCTGCTGCTGCCCGCCGGACATCTCGTGGATGCGGCGCTTGGCGAAGCCGCCGAGGCGCACCATTTCGAGCGCTTCCGTGACGCGCCGGTCGATTTCGGTCGCCGCAAGCTTGGGCCGCATCTGCTTCAGCCCATAGGCAACATTCTGCCGGACGTCGAAATGCGGAAACAGCGCATAGTGCTGGAAGACCATATTCACCGGTCGCCGGTAGGCCGGTACGCCGTTCATCTCGCGCCCGTCGATCAGCACCGTGCCTTCGCTTGGCTGCTCGAAGCCGCCGATCATGCGCAGGCAAGTGGTCTTGCCGCAGCCGGAAGGGCCGAGCAACGCCAGAAAGGCGCCCTTCGGCACATTGAGGTTGATGTCCGTTACGGCGGTCACAGCGCCATAGTTCTTGGTGACCGAACGGAATTCGATATCGTTCGTCGAAGCGGATGCCACGTCTGTTCCCTGCGGTTGGTTTGGATTGGGCAGTCTAGCGCTGCCTTTTGCCACCGTCGTTAAGGAAAGACTAAGCTCGGCCCTCCCTCACGGTATATACCCCGAGAGAGGTATTTTAGCCATCGAGCCTTCGTGGAAGGTATATACACGGGGAGCGCAGATTTCCGCGCAAGGCGATCAGGAGGTCCCGGGAATGAGCACTGACTTGGAGGCGCTATTTCAGGCCTTCAACGCCACCGTCGGCCGTCCGGCGATGGGCGACGCAGAATTCGGCGAGACCTTTCGACAGATGATGGCGGCACTCGTGCGCTTCGACTATGTCGTTGTTTTCGCCTATCGCGGCAAGGAGCGGCCGATCGATCTCTACAGCACCTTCGACCCGAAGGAGCACATCATTTTTGTGACGCTCTATCAGGCCGGACCGTACCTGCTCGACCCGTTCTACCACACTGCCCACGAGCGCCGCGCAGGCGTGTTTCGCATGCGGGAACTTGCACCCGACAGGTTCTTTTCAAGCGAGTACTATCGTACCTACTACGTCCAGACGGGGCTGGCGGAGGAAATCGGCTTTTTTGTCACTGCCGATGACGACATCACTATTGTTCTCTCGCTGATGCGCCGGGAAAAGACCGGCCCCTTCCCGTCTCCAGATTTCGCTCTTTTGAAGAAAGCGGAACCGCTGATCGCAAGCATGGTCCGGTATTACTGGGCAGGGCTTGGATCCCGCTTCGATGCGCAACTGCATTCACGAGGTCGCGGTGGCCGCAGGCGCGACGCTGGTGAAGGGTCCCTGCAGCCCGCCGAAGCCGTGTGGCGAGATCTCAATCTCACCAACCGCGAGACCGCGATTGTGGACCTTGTCCTTCAAGGACACTCTTCCGAGTCGATCGGCCTGAGGCTCAACATCTCGACCGGCACGGTCAAGGTCCATCGCCGCAACGTCTACCGGAAGCTCGGAATATCATCACAGACGCAATTGCTCGCCATATACCTTAGAAATCTTTCCTGAGGCGCGGGGGAACCAACGCGCTAGCTTCGTGGAGGCGGTGCTGTGGATCGTTCGTTTGAATGCCAGGGTTGGCTCCACTGTCGGTTGCGAAATTCCTGCTGACCGATAAGCTATCAAGTCCTCAATGGTTACTAAATGCAGCCCATGTCGCTCAGCGAACGTTTCAAGATCTAGTAGACGCGCCATCGTGCCATCATCGTTGGCAACTTCACAGATGACGCCTGACGTAGAAAGACCTGCGAGCTTGGCTAAGTCCACGGCCGCTTCGGTACTCGCGGTACGATTGACGGCGATAAGCATTGATGGAGGATCCATCGACACAGCAATGACCGCAGTCGCGGCCATCCCGCTCGGTCTTCCGCTGGCATCTCGCGACGTGATGATCGTGACGCCGGCTGCCAGACCGCGCATCGCTCCCTTGAGTTGTTGGTCTAGATTGGGGGCCGCAGCGTTGACTAACCAAAATCGACCTGCACCGCTGAACGATCCATACACAAATGCTCATGATTGCCCGAGATTGAAAGGCGTGATTTTACTCGGTAACTGTATGACCGGAAGCAAAGCATCCGAGTGCTGCGCAGTGCCCAGAAAGACCGCCTTTAAACCGGTTTTCGCCTCAACCAGCCTCCTGAGATCAATATGCAGTTCAAACGCAATGAAATTCACGAGCTGTCGATTTTTATCACGATCGTCCAGTATCGTAGCTTCAGGAAAGCGGCAGATCACTTGGATGTCACGGCTTCCGCCCTTAGCCACAGCATGAAGGCCCTTGAGCAACGACTTGGCGTTCGCCTGCTTAATCGCACCAGCCGCAGCGTTGCGCCGACTGCCGCCGGCAAAGCCCTTGCCGAGAAGATTTCTGCCGGACTCGAGCTGATAAGCTCCGGACTGGAGGACCTGAGCGAGCATTATCAGGGGGCCGCTGGCAGCATTCGCATTAATGTCCTGAAAGATGCTGCTGTTATGCTTTTGAGGCCGGCAATTCCGGTCTTCCAGCGGCGCTTCCCGAATGTCGAGCTCGAGGTCGCCGTGGACGATCAGTTTGTCGATGTTACAGCGGGAGGCTTTGACGCCGGCATCCGATACAGCGGCACCGTACCGGAAGATATGATCGCAGTTCCTCTCACTGGCCCTCTGAAATGGGTTGCGGTTGCGGCCCCGGACTATCTTAAGATCCATGGTCGCCCGGTGATGCCGGAAGACCTCCACTCCCATCACTGCATCCGTATCCGGACAGGCCGCGGGCAGATCTACAAGTGGGAGTTCGAACGCGGCGACGAGCGGCACGAGGTCGACGTCCCCGGGGCGCTGATTTCCGGAGAAACCGATCTTGCCATCAATGCTGCCCTGGAAGGTGTCGGGATATCCTATTGCCTGGAAAGACTCGCGAGCCCCTACGTTTCGGCAGGACACCTTGAGGTGGTTCTCCCAAAATGGGCTTCGATGGGCCCGCCACTATCAATGTACTATTCCAGCAGACGACAGCTTCCCTTCGGGGTCGAGGCCTTGATCAAGGTCGTTCGAAATCTCAACGGACTCTAGGGCTATTTCTGATCGATGAATCAGAGTCATCGGTTCAATGATTTCTAATCCATTGATTCATTGCTTCCCAGCATCGAACCTTCACGTGCCCTGACTTCAACGCGGGGCGTTGTTTCAGAAGAGGCGAACAATCGAATGAGCAAGCGAATCGTATTCACCGGTGGAAGCGGCAAGGCCGGCCGCCATGCCGTTCCATATCTGGTGAACAAGGGACACAAGGTCCGCAACCTCGACCTCGTTCCATTGGACTGCCCCGGCGTGCAGACGCTATTCACGGATCTGACCGATAGCGGTCAGACTTTCAACGCTCTGTCGATGCACTTCAGCGGTGAGGATCTGCAAACGGAAGGCGGACCGGCGCCGGTTGATGCCGTCGTGCATTTCGCAGCGATTCCGAGCCTCTTGCTCAAGCCCGACAACCAAACCTTCATGGTCAATGCACTCTCCACCTATAACGTCATCGAAGCTGCGGTGAAGCTTGGCATCCCAAAGGTGATCATCGCGTCGAGCGAAACGACTTATGGCGTCTGTTTTGCGGAGGGCGACAAGGATTTCCACTCATTCCCGCTCGAAGAAGACTATGACATCGACCCGATGGACAGCTACGGTCTATCCAAGGTCGTGAACGAGAAGACGGCCCGCGCGTTTGCGATGCGCAGCGGGATCGACATCTACGCTTTGCGGATCGCCAACGTCATCGAACCGCATGAATACGACCGTTTTCCCGGTTTTCTCGCCGATCCGGCATCGCGCAAGCGGAACGCCTGGAGTTATATTGATGCTCGCGATCTGGGGCAGATCGTTGACCTTTGCCTACAAGTCGACGGTCTTGGATTTCAGGTTTTCAACGCCGTCAACGACACTATCACCGCGACGGAACCGACGCGTGATTTCCTCGGCAGATGGGCGCCGAATACGCCCATCGTTCGAGAACTCGGCGAATTCGAAGCGCCTCTCTCGAACCGGAAGATTCGCGAGGTTCTCGGTTTCAAGGAAGAACACACCTGGAGGAAATACGTGTCCAGCCTGTGACGTCGCAACCGGGTATCGCCAGCACTGACAATCATCACCTCGGAGGAAAAATCATGAAAACCGTGAGACTTGGTAAAACCGGCCTTGAAGTCAGCCGCATCTGCTTCGGCTGCATGTCGTTCGGCAAGCAGACGGACGAGCGCCCCTGGGTTCTCGGGCTCGACGAAGCACGGCCGATGTTCAAGCGCGCCTGGGATGCCGGTGTCAATTTCTTCGATACGGCCAATGTCTACGCGCAGGGTTCCAGCGAAGAGATAACCGGCGTCCTGCTCAAGGAACTGGCGCCCCGCCAGGAGATCGTGCTCGCAACCAAGGTATTCGGCCGCATGCGTCCCGGCCCGAACGGCCAGGGCCTGTCCCGCGCCGCGATCCTTGCCGAGATCGACAACAGCCTGCGCCGCCTCGGCACTGACTATGTCGACCTCTACCAGATCCATCGTTTCGACCCGTTCACTCCGGTCGAAGAAACAATGGAGGCACTGAACGACGTCGTGCGCGCCGGCAAGGCCCGGTATATCGGGGCATCCTCCATGTGGGCCTGGCAGTTTTCCAAGCTCCAACATGTCGCCGAGGTCAGCGGCTGGACAAAATTCGTCTCGATGCAGAATCAGGTGAGCCTCACCTATCGCGAGGAAGAACGCGAAATGCTGCCGCTCTGCGCCGATCGTGGCATCGCCGTATTGCCGTGGAGCCCGCTCGGCGGCGGCAAGCTGACACGTCCCTGGGGCACCGAGACTAAGCGCGCCACCACTGACCGCTACAATAAGAGCATGTATGAGAAGACTGGCGACCGGGACATTGTCGACGCAGTCGAAACCGTCGCCAAGGCGCGGAACACTTCTATGGCGCAGGTCGCAATGGCCTGGGTTCTCAAGAAGCCGGTCGTGACCTCACCGATCGTCGGCGTTAGCAAGATGAACCATCTCGAGGACGCAATCGCCGCAGTCGACCTCGAACTCACCGCTGTGGAAATCGAACAGCTCGAAGCCGCTTACAAACCGTTGCACGTAAGCGGTTTCTGAGCAGAGCCGAAACAAACCAAGGGGCTTGCAAACGATGATCACCGCAGCAGATAGGCTATTTCCGGCTTCGCTTACTCGGCATTGAATGCACCGGTGCCGGTAGGGCCGCATAACCACGGAGATTTCACGCGCCACTGTATGATCTTGGCTTGAAGGAATTGCGCGAATACAGAAGCGAAACGACCTGCCCGGGCGATTTCGATTCCTTCTGGGAGACAACCCTTTCCGAAACGCGTCAGTTTTCGTTGGACGCCAGCTTCATGAGGTCCGGGCATGACGTCACAGTGTTCAATCGCACCCGTGCAAAGGCCGACGAAATCGTGGCACTCGGAGCAAGGGCTGCGGCTACCGTGGCCGAGGCTTGTCAAGGCGAGGCCGTCATGACGATGCTGGCTGGCGAGCCTTGCGATCGATCAGGGACTTAGGAAAAAGCTTGTCGACCATGAGTCTGTTCCGAACTCAGAACCTGTCCAACTTAAAGTGAGTGAATGGCCATATTTAATCAAACACCTCAGCTTCGTGTTCAATATACAGAGCTCAAGAGCGTATTCTCCTCGCCATGAAACTCAATGGCAAAGAACCAGTCGCAGCTCGCCTTGAGGGGGTTCGAACCGACAACCCGGGATAAGTGCAGCAGGCATAACAGAGATTTATGGAACAGTTTGGGATACAAAATCTGTTGATCCGGCTTGAACTCCTGCACTTTATCGTATCGCAAAAAGGCAGCGGCGCGCACGCAAATTGATGCTTTTCGCATGCCGCATAATTCCCTAGTCACTGAGAGAAACTCAAGCAAGGGAACGCAAGGCAATGGCGACGCCATTCTATTGGAACGAGCTCAACACCTATGACTTTGCCGGGCTCTCGGCCGATACAACCATTGCCATTCTTCCAATCGCCTCGACCGAACAACACGGGCCGCATCTGCCGATCGCGACCGATGTGGCGATCGCAAACGGAATGCTTGCGGAGCTTCGCCGCCAGCGGCCTGATGATCTCGATATACTGGTGCTACCCACACAGGAAATCGGCAAGGCCAACGAGCATATCTATGGACCGGGAACACTCTCGCTTTCTGCCGAACTGTTGATTCCCATTTGGACAGCACTCGGCGCCAAAGTTGCCGAAGCCGGGGTCCGCAAAATGGTGATCGTCAATTCGCACGGGGGCAATGTCGACATCATGAGCATCGTCGCGCGAGAGCTGCGCGTGCGCTACCAGATGGCGGTCATCTCGACCCAATGGGGCCGTTTCGGAAATCCGGACGGCATGATCAGCGACCACGAATCCCGATATGGCATCCACGGCGGTGAGGTCGAAACGTCCTTGATGCTGCATTTCAGGCCGGATCTCGTCCGCATGGACAGGGCACAGAACTTCGCATCCAAGGCTGAATGGATGCGCGAGCAGTCGAAATACATTCAGCCGCTGCCGCCGCATTCGCTGGCCTGGATCGCGCATGATCTCAATCCCCACGGTGTCGTGGGCGACGCATCGCGCGGCACGGTGGAGAAAGGGGAAGCGATCTGCCGCCATCAGGTGCGGGGTTTCATCGACCTTCTCTGCGATCTGAAGCGCTATCCGCTCACCAATCTCTACTCACGCTAGATCTCAGGCTGCCGATGGCCTGTCCGGAGCAATGTGTCCCTTGGCCTGCAATTCTTGAACAAGGCCGGCAAGCTCGGCCAGCAGATATTCGACAAACAGGCTGGTTGCCGAATCGAGTGGCGCGCGGGCGCGGGCGAAGAGCTTCATCGGCTGGTGCCTGCCATGAGGCTCGGCAATCGGCCGGAAGACAAGTTCGCCGGCGCGGCACTCGGTGATGACGTCGAGCGGATTGAGCAAGGTCAGCCCGGCCCCGCATTTGACGAGCTTCTTCAACATCTCAGACGCATTGCTTTCGAGAACGGGCTCTACCGAAACATCCAGCCGCGCAAGCGCCAGGTTGATGACGTCACGAAGGCTGGTGCCCGTCTGCGCGAGCACCAATCGTTCCTGCACGATGTCGCCCAGGCTGATCGGACCGTGCCCGATAAGGCGATGTCCGGACGGCAGCACGACGCCGATCGGGATATCGAAGTTGCCGAGCGTACGAATTCCTGGTGTCGCCGGAATGTTGAAGCCGAGGCCGATATCGACGTCGCCCGAGAGCACCGGATTGACGGTCGTCGTGCCTGCATCGTTTCGGATCTGGAAATAGACGCGCGGATGCTCCGACTGGAACCGTGCGATGATTTCCGCTAGCGGTCCTGACGCGAGGCCGACGGTCGTCACCAATCTCACCTTGCCAGCCTGCTGCATCTTCAGACTCCTGATCCGGCCCTCCAGCCGGTCGTAGTTCTTCAGAACCTCCCGAATATGCTCGATGCAGAGCTCGCCGGCCGCCGTTAGGCGCAGCCCCCGTGGCAAGCGTTCAAAGAGCGGCGCCCCGATTTCCGCCTCGAGTGCCAGAATCTGCCGGTTGATCGCAGATGACGCAACGTTCAAGCGCGCCGCGGCTTTGCGGATAGAACCAGTGCGGGCGATCTCGTTGATGTAAAGCAGCTTCCTGGAATGCAGCATCCGACCCCTCGTTGCATCATTTTTGAGCGCTACGCACAAATTAGGCACAGGCTCGCTGTGAGATGCCAAAAAGGCATCGTTGCGCACGAATTTTGATGCTTTTCAAACAGCAACGCAATCGCTCAAATGAAGAAAATCGGGCGCCGAAGAGCGCACCGAACGGCCTAAAAAGGGGAACGCCGATCATGTCCAACGCACTGAAGAACTTGGCATCTGCCGCCGCTTTGGCACTGGGGTGCACTGTTGCGCTCGCAGCTCCCGGTTACGCGCTCGACAAGGTGAGCTACGGTACCAATTGGCTCGCGCAAGCCGAGCATGGCGGTTTCTATCAGGCAGTCGCCGACGGCACCTACACAAAGCTCGGACTTGACGTGACCATCGTGCAGGGCGGCCCGAACGCGGCAAACAGCGCATTGCTGATCTCCGGCAAGATCGACTTCTATATGGGCGGCCCGCAGGGCGAACTGTCGGCGGTCGAGCAGGGTATTCCGCTCGTAGACGTCGCGGCGATCTTCCAGAAGGACCCGCAGGTTCTGATCGCCCACCCCGACGCTGGCGTCGAGACGTTCGAGGACCTTGCCAAGCTGAAGACCCTGTTTCTCGGCAAGGACGGCTATCTGACCTACTTCGAGTGGATGAAGGCGAACTACAAGGGCTTCAAGGACGAGCAATACAAGCCATACAACTTCAACCCCGGCCCGTTCCTCGCCGACAAGGAGTCGGGGCAGCAGGGCTACCTCACCTCCGAACCCTATGAGATCCAGAAGCAGACCGGCTGGGAGCCGAAAGTATTTCTGCTCGCCGACAACGGCTACTCCCCCTACTCCACGATGATCACCACGACGCAGTCGATGATCGACACTAAGTCGGACGTCGTGCAGCGCTTTATCGATGCTTCGATCGAGGGCTGGTACAACTATCTCTACGGCGACAACACCAAGGCCAACGAGCTGATCAAGAAAGACAATCCGGAGATGACGGATGGCCAGATCGCCTATTCGATCGCCAAGATGAAGGAGTACGGCATTGTCGAATCCGGCGAAGCCCTCGACAAGGGGATCGGCTGCATCACCGACGAGCACTACAAGAAGTTCTTCGCCGAGATGGTCGGCATCAAGGTTCTCAAGGCCGACACGGACTATACCAAGGCCTACACCACGAAGTACGTCTGCAAAGGCGTCGGCATGGCCCTGAAAAAGTGAGGCACACCAAATTGGTTTGCCGCTCCTGGCGGTAGCCGGCCCATGATGAAAAGAGACAGGCGATGCCTCTAGCCTCAGTTCAGATCCCGGCAAATACGGACGCGCGCAAGAGACCGCTCGTTTCGATGCAATCGGTCTCGAAGGTCTTCTCCAGCGGCACGGTCGCCTTGTCGGGCATGTCATTGACGGTCGAAAGCGGCGAATTCATCAGCCTGCTCGGACCTTCCGGGTGCGGTAAATCGACGGCACTGCGCATTATTGCCGGCCTCGGCGATATTTCTTCCGGGACGATCGACTGGCCAAGTTCCCGCATCAACTCGAGGGGTCTGCCGGAAGGCGATATCGGCTTCGTGTTTCAGGAACCGACACTGATGCCGTGGAAGAATGTCTTCGGCAATGTTCATCTTCCGCTGAAGCTCCGCGGCATGTCGAAGGCTGCGGCGCGTGAGGAGATCATGAGGGCCTTGACGACTGTCGGCCTGCAGGACTTTGCCGAAGCCTATCCGCGCGAGCTCTCCGGCGGCATGAAGATGCGCGTATCCATTGCGCGCGCATTGGTCACCAAGCCGAAGCTGTTGCTGATGGACGAGCCGTTTGCGGCCCTCGACGAGATCACCCGCCAGAAACTGAATGACGACGTCCTGCGCCTCTGGAAGGCGACAGGCATTACAGTGATTTTCGTCACTCACTCGGTGTTCGAGTCTGCCTATCTCTCGAACCGCATCGTCGTCATGAAGGCTCGCCCGGGACGAGTCCATGCCGACCTGCCGCTTGTCACCAGCCTCGAGCGGGACGCCTATTACCGCGCGTCCGAAGAATATCGCCAGGCTTGCGAGACCGTGTCGCGCTCGCTGATCGGCGCCATCAATGCCGCAAAGGAGAATACATGAGCACGGATATTGCCGATGCGCCGGCGGCATCGTTGTCAAATCCGATGACGGCAAAGCGGCGCGACATTGTGCTGCGGATTGCGGTGCCGTTCGCCACCGTCGCAGCCCTGGTTGTCGTTTGGGGGCTGTACGTCAAGCTTTCCGGCGTGGCGCCCTATATTCTGCCCGGCCCCGGCGCGGTGGCCTCCGCCTTCGTCAGCGACTGGGGAACGCTCGCGCCCGCGCTCTGGGTAACAACCAAAATCACCTTCATGTCGCTGCTACTGGCGCTTGTCGGCGGGGTCGGCTTTGCCATCTTCCTTGTGCAGTCGCGGTGGATCGAGATCGCGTTTTATCCGCTGGCGGTCATCCTGCAGGTCACGCCCATTGTCGCGATCTCGCCACTGATCCTTATCTATGCACCGTCGACACAGGTGGCGCTGCTCATCTGCGCCTTTCTCGTCGCGTTCTTCCCGATCCTCTCCAACATGGTGCAGGGCTTGAAGAGCGTTGATCACAATCTGATCAACCTCTTCGAACTCTATGGCGCCTCGCGCTGGCAGACACTGCTGTATCTCAAGCTGCCGGCGGCGCAGCCCTATTTCATGACCGGCCTGCGCATCGGTGGGGGCTTGGCGCTGATTGCCGCCGTCGTTGCCGAGTTTGCTGCGGGTTCGGCCGGTGCGGGCTCCGGCCTCGCCTTCAGACTTCTGGAAGCGCAGTACCGCATGAACATCCCTCGCCTCTTCGCCGCCCTGCTGATGCTCTCGCTGCTGGGGGTGGCGATCTTCGTGATCACCTCTTTCATTTCCTGGCTCAGCCTGCATCGCTGGCATGAGAGCAGCCTCAAGCGGGAAAACTGATGACGTACTCCTTCATGTCACCTCCGAACGCCGGTCGCTTCGTGCTGAGCAATGCGACGCTGCCCGTCGTTGCCGTCGAAGGTTTCACTGCGCCGGCAAAGGAAGGCCTCGTGCGTGCTGATATCGTCATCGAAGACGGTCTTTTCTCCGCGGTCCTGCCCGCCGGAAGTGCCCCGCAGGAATTGGCGAAATCCGACCTGCGCGAAGGGATGGTCTGGCCATGCTTTGCCGATGTCCACACGCACCTGGACAAGGGACATATCTGGGGACGCAGCAGCAATCCGGACGGAACTTTCATGGGTGCCCTGCAGGCGGTCGGCGCCGATCGCGAAGCGCATTGGTCGGCCGATGATGTGCGCAAGCGCATGGAGTTCTCCCTGCGGTCGGCCTATGCGCACGGCACGAGCCTGATCCGCACGCATCTGGACGCGGCCTCCCCCCAACATCGCATTTCCTTCGACGTCTTTTCCGAGGTGAGGCAATCCTGGAGGGACAAGATCGCGCTGCAGGCCGTCGCCCTCTTCCCAATGGACGACATGGTGGATGAGGCGTATTTCGCCGATCTCGTCGCCGTCGTCCGCAATGCGGGCGGTCTGATCGGTGGCGTCACCAAGATGGGGCCGAACCTCGCATGGCAGCTCGATACGCTCTTTCATGCGGCGGCGGAGAACGGTCTCGACGTCGATCTTCATGTCGACGAGACAGATGACCCCGGCGCGGAGACTTTGAAGGCGATCGCCGAGGCCGTTCTGCGGAACCGCTTTGCCGGCACGGTGACGGCCGGCCACTGCTGCTCGCTTGCAAGGCAGGACGATGGAGTAGCCGAGCGCACCGTGGAACTGGTCGCTAAAGCCGGCATCTCGATCATCTCGCTGCCGATGTGCAATGCCTATCTGCAGGATCGCTATCCCAACCGCACACCGCGCTGGCGGGGCGTGACGCTGTTTAAGGAGCTCGCGGCTGCCGGTGTCGCAACGGCAGTCGCATCCGACAATACACGCGATCCATTCTACGCCTACGGCGACCTCGATGCGGTCGAGGTGTTCCGCGAAGCCGTGCGCATTCTTCACCTCGACCATCCGCTCGATACGGCCGCGCGTGTCGTAACCACCTCGCCCGCAGACATTGCCGGACGCCACGATCTCAGCCGCATCGGTGCCGGCAGGCCCGCCGATCTCGTCCTCTTCAGTGCGCGTGGCTGGAGCGAATTTCTTTCCCGTCCGCAGTCTGACCGCGTCGTTCTTCGCCGCGGCAAGGTGATCGACCGCAGCCTGCCGGACTACCGTGAACTCGATAGCGTCGTTGGAGCCTGACATGCCGGACTACCAGAAGATCAAGAAAGAACTCGAAGGCATTGCGGTCGAGGACAATCCGGCGCTCGTGCGTCAGAAGAGCCGCGACTTCTATTGGTATTCTCCGATCCTGAAGGCGCAGCTCGATGGCGTGACCGCCGATCTCGTTGTGACGCCCAAGAACGAAGCCGAGGTGATCCAAACCCTTAAGATCGCCTTCGCGCATGGTGTTCCGGTGACGCCGCGAGGCGCCGGAACCGGCAATTACGGCCAGGCCATGCCGCTCTCCGGCGGGATCGTGCTCAACCTTGCCGCCATGGATAAGATCAAGGAAATCCATCCTGGTCGAGTGATCTGCGAGCCCGGCATCGTGATCGCTCAACTCGACAAGCAGACCAAAGCCCATTCAGGCCAGGAGCTTCGCTTCCATCCGTCGACGGCACAAACGGCAACGATCGGCGGCTTCATTGCCGGCGGTTCGGGCGGCGTCGGGTCGATCACCTGGGGAGGACTTCGCGATATCGGTAACATCATCCGGCTGCGTGTCGTCACCATGGAGGCCGAACCGCGGGTGCTTGATCTCACCGGCTGGGATCTGCAGAAGGTCAGCCACGCTTATGGCACCAACGGCATCATCACCGAAATCGAAATGCCGCTTGCGCCGGCCTATGACTGGGTGGATGTGGTGGTGGGCTACGGTGATTTCATGGCGGCCGTGCGCTATTCAGACGCACTGGCAAAATGCAACGGCATACTCGTCAAGGAGATCGCGCCGATCGCCGCGCCCATTCCGCACGAATACTTTACCCGCCACAAACCCTATATTCGCCAGGGCCAGTCGGTTGTGGTGCTGATGATCGCGCCGCACTCGATGGATGCGTTCGCCGCCTTCACCGCGGCTCAGAAGGGCGAGATCATTTTCCGCTCCGACAAGGTCGAGAGCATGAAGGGCATTCCCCACGCCTATGAGCTTGCCTGGAACCATACGACGCTACGCGCGCTAAAGGTCGACCCAACCTTTACATACTTGCAGGTCCAATATCCCGGACCGGACCATGTGGCGAAGGTCGCCAGGATGGTCGAAATCTTCGGCGACGAAGTGCCCGGCCATCTCGAATTCATCAAGTTCGACGGCCAGATCCAATGCTCGGGTCTCCCGCTGGTGCGTTACACGACCGAGGAGCGGCTGGGGGAGATCATCAAGATCCATCAGGACCATGGCTGCCCGATCTTCAATCCGCATCGCTACACGCTGGAAGAAGGCGGCATGAAGCAGACGGACAAGGTTCAGCTTGCCTTCAAGCGTGAGACCGATCCGCGAGGACTGCTCAATCCCGGCAAAATGATTGCCTGGGAGAATCCGAACTTCGACTTCTCGTCGGGTAAGAATTACCTGTTCCCCGGACTTGCCGCTGTGATGGAGGCCACATGAGAGTGCTCGTCCTTCACTCGCATCCGGTGGAGTCGAGCTATGGCAACGCGCTCTACCGGCAAACGTTGGAAAGCTTGAAGACGGCGGGACACGAGGTCGATGACTGCAATCTCTACGCGGAGAACTTCGATCCCGTGCTCTCCCGCCGCGACCGAATGGTCTACCACGACTATCCCCAGAATACGGAGCAGGTGAAGGACTATGTCGATCGGCTGAAGCGAGCGGAGGGCCTAGTGATCGTCACGCCGGTCTGGAACTTCGGCTTCCCAGCAATCTTGAAAGGCTATTTCGACCGCGTCTGGCTACCCGGCGTTTCCTTCGAGCTCGTCAACGGCAAGGTGGAGTCTCGACTGCGCCACATCCGCAAGCTCGGTGCGGTGCTGACCTACGGCGCAACACCTTTCCGGGCCTTCGTTGCCGGCAATCCGCCGAAAAAGATCGTTAAGCGGGTGCTGCGTGCGCAGATCAATCCGGTACGACCGGTGACCTTTCTGGCGCATTACGACATGAACAACTGCACCGACGAGACGCTGGCCGCCTTTCTCGGCAAGGTGAAGGCGACAATGGAGCGGTTCTGATACCACACCCCCCACTGCGCGGGACAAACCGCGGCTTAAGGTCCGGCGTTTCCCGATCAAGCCACCTTGGCTGCGGTTACCTCGACTTCGACCAGAAACTCCGGCCGTGTAAACCCGCCGACGACAATGAGCGTCGAGACAGGTTTGGGGTCAAGCGTATAGCGATCGCGCACCGCCATATAGGCCGGGAAATCTTCTCTCTTTGTGACAAAGCCAGAGATGCGTATGACGTCCGCAAAGGTCATGCCAGCCTCTTCGAGGATCGCATCGATCGCCTTGAAGCAAAGTTCTGTCTGAGCAGTCACATCATTCGGGATCACATCATCAACGCCGATCCCGAGCTGACCCGATGTGACGAGAAGCGACGCACCTGGGGGCACCAGCAACCCATGATTGTAGTTCCCGAATGGCTTGCGGACAGAGGGCGGATTGAATGCGCTTTTCATAAAACATCCATGTGAAACAAGGGGTTGCAGTCCGAGAAATACTTAGGAATCAATTTCTTTTGGTCGACGCAAAGACGATGCTGGCATCGCTAACGATCGCAACATGCGAATAAGCCGCGTGGCCGGCTGCCGCTGCCTCCCCCCGCATGATCGCCGTCACGATGACGTCGTGTTCATCATAGGATCGGGCAAGGCGCCCCGGCAACCTGAACTGTGCGCGACGGAACGGCGCCAATCGTGCACGGGTCTGCGTCACCAGCTCGAATATGTGATCGTTGTGAGCCCCGCGATAGAGGCGCGTATGAAATTCGGTATTGTGAGCGGCATAGTCTTCATCGGCACCCGCATGCACGAGTTTGGCCGATGCCCGGTGCGCGAGCTCTAGGGAACGCCGCTCCTCGACTGTCATGCGTTCGGCCGACAGGCGCGCGCAGATGGCTTCCAGTTCTGACATCGCCTCGAACATCGAGTGGAGATAGCCTTCCGTTACATTTGCAACGACGGCGCTTCGGTTCGGCTCGCGATCAACCAGCCCCATGGCGCCGAGTTCGCGCAGCGCTTCCCGGACCGGTGTCCGGGAAACGTCGAAGCGGGTGGCCAGCGAGATTTCATCCATTTTTTCACCGGGAGCGAGAACCCCGGTTACGATCATGTCGGCTATGGCGCGCACCATCTGCTCGACGGTGGTGCCCGCCCTTATTACTTGCCTGCGCTTAATCTGTGACACGGGGGAGTTCTGCATTTGTCGACTGTATACAGATGCAACTATCGCGAAAAAAAGTCAATTATGTTGCATTTCTAAGATATTAAATCGTGGCGCGGAATGGCCGTAAGGCGGCCAGCTTACGGATTCAGCACTGCAATTAATCATAGGTTATTTTTTGTTCATCATCATTTGAAAACTGCATACAGTTTGCACACGTCAAGACATATTTGTAAATTTTTCCCTTTGTAATTAGTTGCTTATGGCTTGGCACGGCCATTGCATACAGTTTCTTGCAACGTTTTTTCGAACCGGCACTCGCCGCAAGGAGCATTCCGATGACCAAACTCCTTTCCATGAACCGTCGCCATTTCTTGCAAGCATCCGCTGCCGGCGCACTCACCCTGGCGCCCGGCCTGCTGCCGGGCCGTGCCCTTGCCCAGAACGCGCTGACGGTCGGCTTCATCTATGTCGGACCCAAGGACGACTACGGCTACAACCAGGCGCATGCCGAAGGTGCGGTCGCCCTGAAGGCGTTGCCGGGCGTGACGATCGTCGAGGAGGAAAATGTGCCGGAGACGGTCGATGTCCAGAAGACCATGGAGTCGATGATCAACCTCGACGGTGCGACGCTGATCTTCCCGACGTCGTTCGGTTATTTCGACCCGCATATGCTGGCGATGGCCGCAAAGTACCCGGACATTCAGTTCCGCCACTGCGGCGGGCTCTGGCAGGAAGGCAAGAACCCTACGAACACGGGTTCGTACTTCGGCTACATTTTCCAGGGCCAGTATCTGAACGGTGTGGCGGCCGGCTACACCTCGAAGAGCAAGAAAATCGGTTTCGTCGCCGCCAAGCCCATTCCGCAGGTGCTGCAGAACATCAATGCCTTCCTCCTTGGCGCGCGCTCGGTCGATCCGTCGATCACCTGCCAGGTCATCTTCACCGGCGAGTGGTCGCTGGCCGTCAAGGAGGCTGAGGCCACCAACGCGCTGATCGACCAGGGCGCGGATGTGATTACCTGCCATGTCGACAGCCCGAAGGTAGTCGTCGAAACGGCTGCCGGTCGCGGCGCTTTCGTCTGTGGATACCATGCAAACCAGGGCCCGTTGGCACCTGAGAAGTACCTGACCGGCGCCGAATGGGCGTGGGGCAACGTCTACACTGATTTCGTCAAGAAGGCGCAGGCTGGCGAAAAGCTCGGCAACTTCGTGCGCGGCGGCCTCAAAGACGGCTTCGTCAAGATGAGCCCACTTGGGCCCGCCGTGCCGGCGGAAGGACGTACGAAGTTCGACGCCACGTTAGCCGAGATGATGACCGGCAAGTTCTCCGTCTTCAAGGGGCCGATCAAGGACAACAAGGGCAACGTCGTCGTCGCGGCCGACAAGAGCTATGCCGAAGATGCCATCGAGCTCGAGAGCATGGGCTACCTCGTGGAAGGCGTCGTCGGATCCACGGCTTAAGCCTGAGGGAGAAGCGTCATGACAGTCGAGGCGAACACTTCCGCAATATCTATCGCGTCCGAACGATCGTCCGTGCTCAGACCCATCCTCGAATGGCTGGCACGGCGGGCGGAACCGATTGTCATCAGTTTCGGCGCGATCCTCTTCGGGCTGGCGCTCTTCTCCATCTTCATCCTGGTGATAGGCAAATCGCCGGCTAACTTGTTCCAACTGATGTACACGGGCGGCTTCGGCAGCTGGTTCTCGATCCAGAACAGCCTTAGCCGGGCGGCCCCGCTTCTGCTGACGGCTCTATGCGTTGCGCTTCCGGCCCGCCTCGGCCTCGTCATCATTGGTGGCGAGGGTGCGGTCGTGCTGGGCGGCGTCGCGGCCGCGGCTATTGCGCTGCCCTTCGTCGGCACGCTGCCTCCCCTCCTCGTCCTGCTTCTGATGGCTGCGGCAGCCATGATCGCCGGCGGCATTTGGATCGGCCTTGCGGGCTTCCTGCGACACTATCGCGGCGTCAACGAAACGATCTCCTCGCTGCTGCTCGCCTATATCGCCATCGCTCTGATGAACCAGTTCGTCGAAGGACCGCTGCGCGATCCGGCGAGCCTGAACAAACCCTCCACGTCTCCCCTGCCCGCCGAATACATGCTCGGCAAAATGCCCGGAATGGACGTGCATTGGGGGCTCGCGATCGGCGTCATCGCCTGCATCGCTTCCTGGGTGTTGATCGAGGTGACGAGCTACGGCTTCGCCGCGCGTATCGCCGGCGGCAACGTTCGCGCCGCACAGATCCAGGGGTTGCCTGTCGGCCGCCTGATCGTCGGTTTCACGGCGATCGCCGGCAGCTTTGCCGGCCTTGCCGGAATGATCGAGGTTGCCGCCGTCCAGGGCAGTGCCAATGCCTCGCTTGCAGCGGGCTATGGCTATACGGGCATCCTCGTCGCCTTCCTGGCGCGGCACAATCCGCTGGCGATCATACCGGTCGCCATCCTGCTTGGCGGCATCGATGCGTCGGGCGGCCTGATCCAGCGCCGCATGGCATTGCCTGATGCGACCGTACTGGTGCTGCAGGGCACGCTCTTCGTCGTCATCCTCTTCTGCGAGACGTTCTACGGTCGCTTCAAGATCTTCAATCCAGACCTCTGGAAAAGGAGCGCATGATGGAAGCGACCGGCATCGGCATCTGGGGCGTACCCCTCGCCATCTTCGCGGGCGCGATCCGCGTCTCGACACCCTTCATCTTCGTCAGCCTCGGCGAGACCATTACTGAGCGCTCTGGCCGCATCAATCTCGGCCTGGAAGGGACCCTGGTCTTCGGCGCGATGACCGCCTATGCGATCGCTGTCCTCAGCGGTTCGCCCTGGCTTGGCGTGCTGGCGGCAATGGCGACCGGCGCCGTCTTCGGGCTGGTACACGGCTGGATCTGCAAGTGGCCGAAGGTCAACGACATCGCGATCGGCATCGCCATGATGCAGTTCGGACTGGGGCTCGCCTTCTTCCTTGGCAAACCCTTCATCCAGCCGGCAGCGCCGCACCTGCCGTCGATCCCGTTCGGCGCCTGGTCCAATCTTCCGCAACTTCAGGCGGCCCTGAACATCAACGTGCTTTTCATTCTGGGCGGCATACTTGCGCTCTTTTTGAGGTGGGCGTTCAAAAACACACGGATCGGACTTGTGTTGCGCGTCGTTGGCGACAGCACCGATGCGGCACGTGCGATGGGGATCGACCCAGACCGCGTGCGTCTGCTCGCCACCGCCATCGGCGGATCGCTTGCCGCGGTCGGCGGAGCCTATCTCTCGCTCTATTACCCGGGCTCATGGAACGAAGGCATCTCCTCCGGACAGGGCCTGATGGCGGTGGCGCTGGTGATCTTCGCGCGCTGGAACCCAATCGGCTGCTTCCTGGCGGCGCTTCTCTTCGGCGGCGCCGGTGCTCTGGGCCCTGCCCTTCAATCGGTCGGCGTCACACAGGGCTACTATCTGTTCTACGCGGCCCCGTACGTGCTGACGCTTGTCATTCTGATTGCCACCTCCTCGCCCACCCGTTCGCTTGCCGGAGCGCCCGGCGCATTGTCGCTCACGAAATGAAGGATCTACCATGAATGGTCTCGGCGGCCTCAACAAGTCCGAACATGGCGTCGGCATCGGTCTCGTCCAACTGCAGCTTCCGGTTACGGTGACAAAGGACGACCTTGCGCGACAGACGCAGGCGATCGTCGATCTAGTCGCCAAGGCGCGGCGCAACCAGGCGGGTATGGATCTCGTCGTTTTCCCGGAGTATGCGCTGCATGGCCTGTCGATGGCTATCAATCCGGAGATCATGTGCACGCTCGATGGGCCAGAGGTGGCTGCCTTCAAGAAGGCCTGCCGCGACAACCGCATCTGGGGCTGCTTCTCCATCATGGAGTACAATCCTGACGGGATGCCGTACAATTCCGGCATCGTCATCGACAATGCCGGCGAGTTGAAGCTTTACTATCGCAAGATGCATCCCTGGGTTCCGGTCGAGCCCTGGGAGCCTGGCAATAGCGGCATTCCCGTCATCGACGGCCCTCGGGGTGCGAAACTGGCGCTCATCATCTGCCATGACGGCATGTTCCCGGAAATGGCGCGCGAATGCGCCTACAAGGGCGCCGAGATCATGATCCGGACGGCAGGCTATACGGCCCCGATCCGCGAGAGCTGGAAGTTCACCAACCAGTCAAACGCCTTCTGCAATCTCATGGTCACCGCCAACGTCTGCATGTGCGGCACGGACGGCACCTTTGATTCCATGGGCGAAGGCATGATCTGCAATTTCGACGGCACGATCATCGCCCACGGCACGTCCGGCCGCCCGAACGAGATCATCACCGCCGAGGTGCGTCCGGACCTAGTGCGAGAGGCACGGCGCAACTGGGGCGTGGAGAACAACATCTACCAGTTCGGCCACCGCGGCTACGTCGCTGTCGCCGGCGGCGCGGGTGATGCCCCTTACACCTACATGCACGACCTCATCGCCGGCCAGTACCGACTGCCCTGGGAGGATGAAGTCACGGTCACCGATGGCACGTCTTGCGGCTTCGACAAACCGGCAAGGCGCTATGGGGAAACATTCAAACTTGCAGGGGAATAGGAGAAGACGATGGACGCATTGGTCGAAACCAAGGGACACTATATCAATGCCGATCCCTATGCCTGGCCCTACAACGGTGCATTAAGGCCCGATAACACGGCGCTCATCATCATCGACATGCAGACCGACTTCTGCGGTCCAGGCGGTTATGTCGATCACATGGGCTACGACCTGTCACTGGTGCGCGCGCCGATCGAGCCGATCAAAGGAGTGCTCTCGGCCATGCGCGCCAAGGGATACCACATCATCCACACCCGGGAAGGCCACCGGCCGGATCTCGCCGATTTGCCCGCGAACAAACGCTGGCGCTCGCAGCGTATCAACGCCGGCATCGGCGACGCCGGCCCCTGCGGCCGCATCCTCGTCCGTGGCGAACCCGGCTGGGATATCATCGACGAACTGAAGCCGATCGAGGGCGAGACCATCATCGACAAGCCCGGCAAGGGTTCCTTCTGCGCGACGGACCTGGAACTCATCCTCAACCAGAAGCGTATCGAGAACATCATTCTGACGGGCATCACCACTGATGTCTGCGTCCACACGACGATGCGTGAGGCGAATGACCGCGGCTTCGAGTGCCTGCTGCTCGAGGACTGCTGTGGCGCCACGGACTACGGCAACCACCTCGCCGCCATCAAGATGGTGAAGATGCAGGGCGGCGTTTTCGGATCGGTGTCCAATTCGGCTACTCTGATCGAGGCGCTTCCCTGATGCCCTCCTTGCGTGCTCATGTCTTTCGCGTCCCGGCAGATGGCCCGGACGATGTATCCCGCGTCGAGGCATTGTTTGCCGACCGCATTGACGCCGGCAATGTGGTCGCCGTGCTCGGTAAGACCGAGGGCAACGGCTGCGTCAACGATTTCACCCGCGGCTACGCGACACAGAGCTTCGAGCGGCTTTTCGGCGAACACAACGTCGAAGGCGTTTCGATCATCATGTCCGGTGGCACGGAGGGTGCCCTTTCCCCGCACTGGACCGTGTTTGCGCGAGAGCAGGTTAATGAGCCCGGAGAAGGAGCGCTCGCGATCGGAGTGGCGCGGACCCCTGCCCTACCGCCTGAACATCTCGGCCGGCGCGAACAGGTCCGCATGGTCGCGGCTGCGGTGACTGCCGCGATCCGGGATGCGGGCATCGAGGATGTTGCAGACGTTCATTTCGTGCAGATCAAATGCCCGCTGCTTACCTCGCAACGAATTACGGACGCGGAAGCAGCGGGCAAGACGACCGCGACGCGCGACACTTTGAAATCGATGGCGTTATCACGCGGCGCCTCCGCCCTCGGCGTCGCCGTGGCGCTCGGCGAGCTCGAGATCGACGCAATTCTCGACAGTGACATATGCAGCCGCTTCGACCTCTATTCTCGGTGTGCCTCCGCTTCCGCCGGCGTCGAACTCCTCGATCATGAAATCATCGTGCTGGGCATGAGCGCGAAATGGTCGGGGCCACTTGCCATCGACCATGCTGTCATGCAGGACGCAATCGACACGCGATCCGTTCGCGCCGCCTGGGACCGCCTGCCGGCTGACGGCAAGCTGGCGGCGGTACTGGCCAAAGCAGAGCCTGACCATCGGGTCAGGTCGGCCGAAGACGCCATACCATGCTGAACGATTCCGATATCGCCGGCACGCGTCACGCCCGCGCCTTCGTAGGCGGCGTGCTTGCTGGCATCTTCGGCATGACCGACTTGTACGTCTCGGGCGGAGCTGAACATCAGGGGCCACCGGGCGGCGGGCCGGTCGCAATCATCGTCGAAAAGGAGATCTGAAGTGAGCATCGTACGCGACACGCCTCTTCCCCAGACCGGCAAAGCCGTCGGCATCCAAACGATCGACATGACCATGCGGTTCGGCAGCTTCACGGCGCTCGATCATGTATCGATCGACATCCCGGCCGGCACCTTTCACGCGCTTCTCGGCGAGAACGGTGCGGGCAAATCGACACTCGTCAAATGCATCATGGGCTTCTACCACCAGACCTCCGGCTCGCTTTCAGTTGATGGCCATGAGGTGACGGTCGCCTCGCCCAAGGATGCCGCGACCTATGGTCTTGGCATGGTCTACCAGCATTTCACGCTGGTGCCATCGCTGACAGGTGCCGAGAATCTGGTCATAAGCCGCGCAGCAGTGCCGACGGTGATCAACTGGGCCAAGGAGCGCAAGGATCTTGCCGCCTTCATGGAGCGGATGCCGTTCAAGATTTCGCTCGATCGCCCCGTCAGCGAACTCGCGGCCGGCGAAAAGCAGAAGCTGGAAATCGTCAAGCAACTCTACCTCGGCCGTAGCTTCCTCGTGCTCGACGAGCCGACATCTGTGCTGACGCCGGCCGAGGCGGACGAAATGCTCGGGCTCGTGCGCGGCATGACACAGCGCGGCGAGTTGACCGTGCTGATGATCTCGCACAAGTTCCATGAGGTTACAAAATTCGCTGACGCCGTCTCGATCCTGCGGCGCGGCAAGCTGGTCGGCGGCGGCAAGGTTGACGAATTGTCGACCGCGAAGATGGCTTCCATGATGATCGGCGACGTCAAGCTCGCCGAACTCGACACGCGTGTGCCGGTATCCGAAATGGCGAAACCCGTTCTCAAGGTGGAGAAGGTCAAGGCGCCTGACCGCTCCGGGATGAAGACGATCGAGATCGAGAGCCTGATGGTTCGCTCCGGCGAGATCGTCGGCATCGCCGGCATATCAGGCAACGGCCAGAAGGAGCTGACGGAGATCCTTGCTGGTCAGCGGCCGACGGAGGCAGGCAGCGTGCTGGTAAACGGCGGTGCCTACGGCGCAACGCGGCTGGAAACGCGCAGGAACAATGTGCGGTTCATACCCGAGGAACCCCTGCAGAATGCCTGCGCACCGCGCATGACCGTGAGCGAGAACCTGGCCTTCCGTACGTTCGATCTGAAGCAGGATGGCAAGGAAGCGATCTGGCTCAACAAGGGCAAGATGAAGAAGCGTGCGACGGACCTGATCGCCGATTTCAAGGTCAAGACCGCCTCCTCTGCATCGCCGATTGCCGCACTCTCCGGCGGCAACGTGCAGCGGGCGGTTCTGGCGCGCGAGCTGACCGGAGAGGTCGATCTTCTGATCGTTTCCAACCCGTGCTTCGGCCTCGACTTCTCGGCCGTGGCGGAAATTCGCGCCCGCATCATGAGAGCGCGCAACGCCGGCGCAGCGGTGCTGCTGCTGTCTGAAGACCTCGACGAGTTGCTGGAGATGTCGGACCGCATCATGGTCATTTCGGAAGGCAAGCTCGTCTATGAAACCGCAGCGCGAGCGGCCGACATTTCCGTCATCGGCGCGCATATGGCAGGGCATCACTGATGATGGTTGAGATCAAGGCGCAACCTTTTGCGTTTCCAACAAGACCCGACCAGCTGGCGCTCATCGTGATCGATATGCAGCGCGATTTTGCCGAGCCCGGCGGCTTCGGCGCGAGCCTCGGCAACGATGTCAGCCGGGTCGCGAAGATCGTCCCGGACGTCAAGCGACTGCTTCAAGGGTTTCGCGATGCCGGGCTGCCGGTCATTCACACGATGGAGTGCCACAAGCCTGATCTTTCCGATCTCCCCCCTGCCAAGCGCGATCGCGGCAAGCCGAGCCTCAGGATCGGCGACGACGGACCGATGGGCCGGATCTTGATTGCCGGCGAGGCCGGCACGGCGATCCTGCCCGAGCTTGCCCCGATCGACGGCGAGATCGTGGTCGAGAAGCCGGGAAAAGGTGCGTTTTATGCGACCGAACTCGGCGACGTCCTGAAAGCGAAGGGCATCAGCCAGCTCGTCTTTGCGGGTGTCACCACCGAAGTCTGCGTACAGACGACAATGCGAGAAGCCAATGATCGCGGATATGAGTGCCTTCTCGCCGAAGAGGCAACCGAGAGCTATTTTCCCGAATTCAAGGAGGCCGCCATCGCCATGATCCGTGCCCAGGGCGCGATCGTCGGTTGGACGGCGCATGTGGACGACATATTGGAGGTGATCGGCCATGCCTGAGACAACGCGTGAATTGTTGACTCCGGGCGCCTGGAAAGACCTGACATTCGGTCCATTTCGAGAGGATGTCACAATCCACTGGATCCGTCCCTTCGAAGGCGACCAGCCGGGTGTCGCCCTCTTGAAATACGAGGCTGGCGCCTCGGTGCCGCGGCATCGCCATGAAGGTCTCGAGACCATCCTGGTTTTGGAAGGCATTCAATCCGATGAAGCCGGCGATTACGGCCGCGGCAGTTACATCGTCAATGCACCAGGCTCGGAACACTCCGTCTGGAGCGACACCGGCTGCGTCGTGCTGATCCAGTGGGATCGGCCCGTGAACATCCTGGAAGAGGAAATAGCATGACCGGCGCACTGGCCTTCGATATCGCATCGCTGCACGAATTCTACGCTGGCGGCCGAACCATTCACGAGGTTGTCGACCGCGTCTTCGCACGCATCGCCGAGGTAAACGATACGGGTATTTTCCTGCATCTTTCAGACCGGCAGGTACTGCTTGCCGAAGCGCAGGCACTCGGCCCGTTCGACGCGGAAGCCAAGCCGCTGTGGGGCATTCCTTTCGCCGTGAAAGACAATATCGATGTCGCCGGCATGCCGACGACGGCAGCGTGCCCAGACTATTCCTATATGCCCACAGCGGACGCGGCGGTCGTTCGCTTGTTGAAACAGGCGGGCGCGCTCGTCATCGGCAAAACCAATCTTGACCAGTTCGCGACGGGTCTTGTCGGCGTCCGTTCCCCCTACCCGATCCCCCGCAACGCGATCGACGCCAACCTCGTTCCCGGCGGCTCCAGCTCCGGCTCGGCGGTCGCCACCGCACAGGGGATCGTCAGCTTCGCGCTCGGAACGGATACGGCAGGTTCCGGCAGGATCCCGGCAGGGCTGAACAATATCGTGGGTCTCAAGCCGAGCGTCGGCGCGCTCTCTACCGCCGGCGTGGTTCCGGCCTGCCGCACGCTTGATTGTGTGTCCGTCTTCGCGCTGACGGTCGATGATGCATGGCGCGTGTTCGGCATCGCTGCGCGGTACGATGCGACCGATGCCTATTCGAAAGATATTCCAGCCACAGGCTACGGCCCTCTGCCGCCTGCCCTAACGATCGGCGTCCCGGCAAAGACCGACCGCCAATTCTTTGGCGATACCGTTATGGAGGCTGCCTATGAAAACGCGCTTGCGATGCTGGCAAAGATCGGCCACCGCATTGTCGAGGTTCCATTCGGCGATTTCTATGACGTTGCCAATCTGCTCTACGAGGGCGCCTGGGTGGCGGAACGCTATGCCACTGTGAAGGATTTCTTCGATACCAGCGAAACGAGCTTCCATCCCGTCACGCGCAGGATCTACGGTGCTGCCAAGACGCTGAGCGCCGCCGATGCCTTCAACGGTTTCTACGCGTTGCAGGCGCTGAAACAGAAGGTGCAGCCAATCATCGCCTCGGTCGATCTCTTCTGCGTGCCGACTGCGCCGAGCCACTATACGCTGGCCGATCTGGTCGCCGAGCCGATCCGCGAGAATTCGCGGCTCGGGACCTATACCAATTTCGTCAATCTGCTTGACATGTGCGGTATTGCGGTGCCAACCGGCAAGCGAGCCGACGGTCTGCCCGCAAGCGTTACCCTATTGGCACCGTCGGGCCAGGATGGGTTGACGGCAGCGCTTGCACGCGACGTTCACCAAGCCGCCGGCGTAACGATGGGGGCTACCGACTGGTCACTTCCGACTGCTGCGACGCCCACCGCGGTGACCGAGGATGAGATGATTGACCTCGTCGTTGTCGGCGCGCACCTCTCCGGCATGCAATTGAACGTGCAGTTGCGCGATCTTAACGCGCAGTTTTCGCGAGAAGCCCAAACATCCGATGCCTATCGTCTCTACGCCCTCGCCGGCCAAATGCCGGCGAAACCAGGGATGATCCGCGTCGAGCCGGGTAAAGGAGGAAACATCGATGTGGAGGTCTGGCGGCTGACGCCTGCCGCCTTCGGGCGGTTCGTCGCCGCGATCCCTTCGCCGCTCGGGATTGGTACGATCGACCTATCCGACGGCACGTTCGTCAAAGGTTTCCTAGTGGAGCGTGCAGCGATCGCCGGGGCAACTGATATCACCGAATTTGGCGGCTGGCGCAGCTATATTTCCGCGCAGACGAACCAGAGGGCGCAAGGCACCGGTTAACGTAGCCTACTATCGAAGGTGCCCGCGTCAGGGTGAGGTTGCGCGAATATGACCGTCGCGAAAGACTGATCTTATCAGCTTCCAAGAGCGGCGCGCTCGGCGCCCGTCCTCGCGATCCGGCAACGCAGCCGAAATGGCTTCGCACCGCGACCCGTCGCTACCGCCCATCCCCTCGCGAAATCAGATCATTGTGGTTTTGGGTCGGGATCTACCTCGTCGAGAAGGGCGCCGTGCTGGAGACCACCAGGCGCTCTGGGGTGCGCCGAGAAAAGTTTCACTCTTTCGCACCGTTGACAGTCGAGTCGGGCCGAACAAGGGCTATCGTTGATGAACCATGTTACATTCCAACTAAGGCGATGGTGATTTCTCACATTCACCCGAGAGATTGTTGCGGTAGTTGCGCCCCTTCCAGCCCTCTAGAATTCCGGGCTTCGGGGGGCAGTGTCGTGACCGAAACCATTGTGCGACAGCTGATTTTTACGTTGAGCGTTGCGCGAGAAATAGCGTCGCGGGAAAGTCCAGACTACGACCTCGTTCTACTTCTCATCCAGCAAGCCCTCCAAGTGGCCAAGGACGAGGCGTCGCGCCACGGGATTATGATCGATTTCGATGACGTATCTGAACGAGAGCATTGAGAGCGTACGGTTGAAGCCAATTCGCCTTGAGCCCCACCGTACGCCCATTGATCCTGGAGGGGCTGGGGTCGGCTCCAAAATCAATGCGACGAGAATTAAGGGCCTTTAGTTAATTTAGTATGTGCGTATATACGGCTCAACCCGTCATTCACCATCATCCTATCGTAATAGTCGTCGGCCGTCCGAGAGGCTTGCCGAGCGGTAGACTCAAATCCCCGATGCGGCAGCAGCTGCTCTCGCACCTCTTGCCGCGGTTTGGTGTCTAGGCCGGTCTCACCTGGCCAGGTAGGTCTCCAGCGATGTTTCGGTTGAAGAACTTGCGTTCCGCCCGAGCGTCGTGACAGAAGGCGTTGTTTGTCGACCGCGTCAAGGTGCACTGCCGCCTATCAGAGTGTAGCGGCTTCGCAGAATTGCGTTCGTTCGGAAAGAGTTTAGCATTCGTTGCGAACTTGGTTTTCAGCTCGGGAATCGGATGGACTACGACCTCGAGTTGGCAATTATCCAGCGCTTCGACACGCACTATGACTTGCGCGCGCAGCCTTCGGCCTTCGTCGAGAGTTTCTTGGATCGTACGTAGAGGCGAAGGCATGGACGCTCCCGCCCGAGCTGCGATAGGGATGGAGCTGGTCTGACGATACCTGCCGCTGCTTGGCAAACGGGCCGCCGTGCCGCGTCAATTGTGCGGACATCATTGAATCTCTTGCTAAAATGTCTTCACAAGCTGGTACTCATTCGCTTCCCAGGCTCGGAGTTCGCCGGCTTCGCAAGTGTAATTCTCGTCCGTTTCGGCTAGTCCGACGCCAATCCCGTCAATGTTCGGATCGTCGAATGTCACGTAGATCTCTGACTTGCGGATTTTTCGCTCCTGAAAGTCCTTCAGTATGTAAGCGAGACATTGAACGTTCTGCCTCGTGTTGCCGCGCTGAATGTGGCTCTCAATTTTGCGATCAATCTTCGAGAGCGGAAGCGTGTCCGCCCGAGCTGCTTCTGATACAGGCAGCGCCGGCAAGGCTAGAATGAAGATCCTCATCAAACGCAATTTCATCATCTCAGAGTCCCTCGTCAGCTAGCAATAAGTGGCATTATGGATATCTGCTTTGATGGCCGCATTCCGGGCCCTTTCGAGCGGACTGCGTAGGTTCTAATCGCGAGCGTACCGGCTTGGCGGCTCCTCAACGGTAGGCCGGTGTCTGGTATGGTCAGACCCTGCTTCGTCCATCGAATGGTAGTCCTCTTCGACGCATTTTCTCAACGATGGTCGCACTTTTGGAAGTTTGATCTGAAGGTTTGGTCGCTGTCCGATCGGCTCATCTCGTAGTCTGAACTCGGCGCATTTGACATCAAGAGATTATTATCTGATCCTCGGCTTGCTCATGCCAGTGGCAGACAGAACGCACGCTCAAATACTGGTCGCAGGTGAGCGGCCATCAGGGTAGAGCCGCCCAGCGCCGAAACCGGAGGATCGAATGAGCGATCATGTATACAAAAAGGTGGAACTTATCGGCAGTTCAAAAGTATCGGTCACAGAGGCTATTGAGACGGCAATCGCGCGGGCCTCGAAGACGATGCGAAATCTCGATTGGTTCGAAGTTGATCAAATTCGAGGTCACATCAAAGATGGCGCGGTAGAACACTACCAAGTGGTGATGAAGGTCGGATTTCGAATTGACGACTGATCGTTGATTTCCGGCGAGAACTGACCCTGCCTTGGAGTGAACCCTAAACTGATACAGTCTCTGGGCCAGCGTTGCGCACGGACGATCCGCTGCGAACTCGCCCAGTCCTCATTGCGCTTCGCGTCATAACACGCATGCGCTTGCCGTCCGGTCTTCCTGTGCCCCCAGATGACGGACGCCAGTGGTGCCATCACCGGCACCACCTGAGAAGTCGCCGTCTACCGCAATGCAGATGCCAGCGCTGGCAGCACGACGTCCTTCCCCTCCCCTTCGAGTGCGGTAAGCGTGGCCAGCCTCAGTTTCGATCCGAACGGCCAACCGACCTCTACAACCAACACCGACATCGTCGATCCCGTTACCGCCAAGACGATCACGAGGGACTATTCGGGTTTCACTCAGCTCTCATTGGACTTCGCCGCAACAGAAGCACGATCAGCTCCGTCGACATCGGCACGGATGGCGTCGTTACGGTCCTATTCGAACGGCACGACAAAGCCGCTTAATCAGATACGGCTCGCAACTGTTGCCAGCCCTGACAATCTCACATTGTTGAGCGGCAACGTATACAGCGCCAACGGCGCCTCTGGCGTGACGGTCACCGGCTTTGCGCAATCGAATGGCCTTGGCTCCATCCACTACGATTCCTTGCGCGTTCTCAGTGGGTCCGAGAATCGAAATGCTGACCCATGAGTACGGGCGCCGATTCAAGAGGGAGATCGCATCCCAACCGAACGCGATCTCTACGAAAGTTCAAGCCGCTCTCTCGGATAACGTCATCGCGGTTCTATAGGCTATCAAGTCTTCGATCGTAACTAGATGGAGGCGATGGCGCTCGGCAAACGCCTCAAGTTCCGGTAATCGCGCCATCGTACCGTCGTCGTTGGCCACTTCGCAGATTACGCCCGATGGAAACAGACCAGCAAGCTTGGCGAGATCAACCGCAGCTTCGGTATGGCCCGGACGGGAAAGAACCCCATTAGAATGAGCTCGAAGCGGGAAGATATGCCCCGGCCGCGCAAAGTCCTCTGGACGTGAGCCACCACTGACGAGCGCTTGAACGGTTGCGGCACGGTCGGCGGCAGATATCCCGGTCGTCGTTTCCGGAATGTAGTCCACGGAAACGGTGAAGGCGGTCTTGAGCACTTCGGTATTGCGCGGCACCATCAGAGGAATATCGAGCTCATCGAGCCTTTCACCTTCCATCGCGACGCAGATGAGGCCACGTGCGTGGTTCATCATGAACGCGATCGCCTGCGGAGTAATTGCCTCCGACGCAATCACGAGATCACCTTCGTTTTCCCGGTCACGGTCATCGACAACGACCACAATTTCGCCGCGCGCAATCGCGGCCACCGCATCGTCAATTTTGGAAATCGTCACTTTCTTGCCTTTCAAGGGTTAGCCGTTGCGAGCGGCGTGCATGGCCTGTCAAAGCCACCATTTTCCCTTGGGCGAACAAGCATCCAATTCCGCTCATAGAGCGGAGTCGTCTGCATTGCTCTCTTCCATCCGGACTGTAACCGTCGGCTCCGGCATCTCACCGGATCTGCTGACCCTCCGTTATCCACGAAGGCGCTCGCGGGCTCCGAGTTGCCTCGATACCGCCGGTGGGGAGTTGCACCCCGCCCTGAGAACACCAATAACATAGGGGATCGATGCGTTGTTTTGCAAGAGGCTTCCAGCCGCCGAGCGATCGAGATTCTGACTCTCCCTGGTGAACGCACCGTTCCCCATTGTTGAATAAAGCTACGACATGATCAGGCCGCCATCGACATTGATCGTCTGGCCGGTAATGTAGGCAGCATCGTCGCTGGCGAGGAAGGTGACGAGACCGGCGACGTCCTCGCCCGATCCGGCCCGCTTCATCGGAATGCCTTCGACCCATTCCTTCATGAGTTCCCCGGGGCCATAGTTGCCGAGGAGCTTTCCCCAGGCCTGATCGTTGTAGGCCCACATGTCCGTCTCGATGATGCCAGGGCAGAAGGCGTTGACGGTGATATTTTCGGTTGCGACCTCCTTGGCGAGGCTCTGGGTGATCCCGACGACGCCCATCTTCGATGCGGCGTAGTGTGGCGTATAGATGAAGCCGTCGCGCGCTTGGCCGGAGGCGGTGTTGATGATGCGGCCGCCGCGTCCATGCTTACGCATGCGCAGAATTGCTTCTTGTGCGCACAAGAACACGCCCTTCGTGTTGACCGCCATGACTGTGTCCCACTCGCCTTCCGTCATGTCTTCGATGCGGGCGATGGTGATGACGCCGGCGTTCTGGATGGACACGTCGACGGTGCCGAAAGCCTTCTCCGCCGCGTCATAGAGTGCCTTTACGCTAGTTTTGCTAGTGACGTCTCCGACGAACGAGACAGCATTGCCGCCATCCGCCTTGATCTGCTCGGCGACTGCATGGACCGACTCTTCATTGGCGGAGACCACTAGATTGGCCCCTTCCCTGGCGAAGCGCTTGGCGATCCCAGCACCGATGCCGCGGCTGCCTCCGGTGATGACGACGGTCTTGTTTTCGAAGCGTTTCATACTCTCTTCCTTTCGCGGTGCCTGACGATATCGGGCGGCCGCAAAGCAGCCCAAGCACGTCACGCCGACTTTCAAGCGGCTGCAGATATGATCCCAGCGAACTCTGTCGCCTTCAGCGATGCGCCTCCGACCAAGGCTCCATCCACGTTTGCCGCCCCGAAGATGTCGGCGGCATTCGAGGCCTTCACAGAGCCACCGTAAAGAATCCTTACGTTGCGCCCATCTTCGCCCAGCCGTTCTTCGAGCATCTGCCTTATCGACGAATGGATCTCCTCGATCTGCTCTATGGTCGGAACCAGGCCGGTTCCGATCGACCAGACCGGTTCGTATGCAATGACCATGTTCGAACTGGACGCACCCGCTGGAACTGAAGCGCGTAGCTGTCCGCCAACGACTTCGATCGCCTTTCCGTCACCGCGTTCACTACGGGTCTCGCCGACACAGATGATTGCGGTCAGTCCGGCCGTGTGCGCTGCAGTGACCTTGGTCGCGACCACGGCATCGGTCTCGTGATGGAATACGCGACGTTCGGAATGACCTAGAATTACGAAGCGCGCGCCCGCATCGACGAGCATCTCCGCCGACACGTCTCCAGTGTGGGCGCCCGAAATCTGCGGGTGGCAGTCCTGGGCGCCAATAGCGACGGTCGAATCCTTTGCTCGTTCGGCGGCCTTTTCTATCAGCGTGAAGGGCGGGCAGACGACGATATCGTACGCCGCCTCGCCCGTGAGCCCCTTCAGCGCCTCGATCTCAGCCAGGGAGGAGGCGAGACCGTACATTTTCCAGTTGCCAGCAACCAACTTTCTCATCACATCACCAGCAGCAAAAGCCGCCGTCGACAAGCAGATCAATGCCTGTCACAAAGCTTGCCGCATTCGACAGCAGGAACACGGCCGGACCGACCATTTCGTCGACCGTTGCCATACGCTGCATTGGCGTCTGCTCTTCGAAGAGTTTGGTCTGATGGATCATTTCGGGACGCGTGTTCATCGGTGTCGCGGTGTATCCGGGCGAGATTGTGTTGACGCGGATGCCGCGGTCGACCCATTCCATCGCCAAGGATTTCGACATGTGGATCACGCCGGCCTTGGAGGCGTTGTAATGCGCCTGGCTCAGTCCCCGATTGACGATCACACCGGACATGGAGGCGATGTTGACGATGGACCCGCCTCCGTTCTTCAACATGGCGCGAGCCTCGGCCTGGCAAGAAAGGAAGACCCCTTTCAGGTTGATGTCCATCAACGTCTGATATTGTTCCTCCTCCATCTCCTCGGCGGGGTTCGCGTTGGCGATACCTGCGGCGTTGACTGCAAGTGTCAGTGCACCGAGTTCCGCCTCAATGCGGGCCACCGCATCTCCAAGGGAAGACTTGCTCGTGACGTCGGCGGCGATCTGGATAGATCGGCGGCCAGCGGCCCGAATGTGCTCAGCGGTATTGGCCAACCCGTCGTCGGTTCGACGGTCGAGCAGCGCGACGTCGGCGCCGCACTGTGCGAGGCCGATGGCAATGCGCTGCCCAATCCCGCTGCCGGCGCCGGTCACGATTGCGACCTGGCCGCTGAGATCGAAAAGCTTCGGGACGTTCAGAGTGATGTCGGACACAGCTCTTCCTTTCTCTGTCTGTTAGATTGTCGCTAGCTCCATGACTGAGACGTCATTTGCCTCGTCACGATTGAGAATGCCTGCCTGCTTGCCCTGGGCAAGCACGAGAATGCGATTGGACACGCCGAGAACTTCCTCGAGGTCGGAGCTCACGACGATGACCGCGACGCCCCGTTTCGCAAGATTGACGATGATGTCGTAGATGCCCGCTCGGGCCCCGACGTCGATGCCTCTCGTGGGTTCGTCGAGCACAACGACCTTGGGATCGCGCATAAGCCATTTCGCGATCACGACCTTCTGCTGGTTGCCGCCGGACAGGTCCGAGGCATACTGCTCGGCGGGACCCTTTACGCCGAACTTGGCGACCGCCTTTTCCGCGAACGAACGCTTGACGCGCGGCGTGATCCAACGCCCACCCAGCTTGTCGAGGTTGGCGTAGATGATGTTCTCGCCGATCCGATGGCCGACTACCAGGCCCTGGTCCTTTCGGTCTTCAGGAACCATTACGATCCCTTTGGCGATCGCATCCGCAGGATCGCGCAGCCTAAGTTCTTCGCCTTCCAGCCTGATCGAGCCTGCGCTGATCGGATCCGCTCCCGAAATGGCGCGGACAAGTTCCGTGCGGCCGGCGCCGACCAGTCCGGCGATTCCAAGGATTTCTCCTCCCTTGACGTCGAAGGTTACGTCGCGGAACGAATTGTCCGGAGAACTCAGCCCGGACACCTGAAGTACTGGCCGATCGGTCGGAACCGGCAGCGTCGGGAACAAGCGGTCGAGCGAGCGTCCGACCATGCTCTCGACGATGGTTCGCACGGGTGTCGCGCTGTCGGCGAATTCCTGCACGCGCTCCCCGTCACGAAGTACGACGATCCGATCGGTGATCTTTTTGATCTCCTCCATGCGGTGGGAGATATAGATGATGCCGACGCCCTCCGACCGAAGCTTCCTAACCTGTTCGAAGAGAGCTTCCGTCTCCGCGCCACCAAGTGCTGCCGTCGGCTCGTCGAGGATCAGGAGCTTCGCATTGAGAGCCAACGCCTTCGCGATCTCGATGAGCTGTTGATTTGCGGTCGAAAGCCCTGCGACTTTCCGCGTTGCCGGTATGTGAAGGTTCAGGCGAGCGAGCTGCTCCTGGGCGCGACGAACCATCTGGGCACGGTCGACGACACCGTTCTTCATGGGCCAACGTCCGATGAAGACATTCTCCGCGATGGAGAGCTGCGGCAGAAGCTGCAGCTCCTGATGGATCAGGACGACGCCCTTGTCGATCGCCTCTCTTGGGGTGGCTGGGGCATAGGGCTGCCCCAGCCATGTCATCGACCCTTCGGACGGCGTGCGTGACCCGGCGATGATGCCGGAAAGCGTTGACTTGCCTGCTCCGTTCTCACCGAGAAGTGCAACTACTTCGCCCGGATAGACGTCCAAGCTGACATTCTTCAGAACCTGGAGCGGTCCATACCACTTCGATATGCCCTTCAGGGAAAGAACCGGATCAGTCACGGCAACCTCCTCGAGACCTTGACTATTATTACGGGTGGCTGGCGATGAAGCCTGCGACGTTTTCCTTAGTCGTCAGCGTGGCGTCCATAAGCTGCACCGGAGGCACCTTCTCTCCGGCGACGAGCTTGGCGGCGTTTGCCACCGCATCGCGGCCCATCTTCTGCGTCTGCTGTGTCGCAGTCACGTCGAAGACGCCCTTACTCAGAGCTTCGAGTGCCGCGGTGTCACCGTCGAAGCCGCCAACCACGATCTTCTGGGAAGGATTGGCGACCTTGATGGCCTGCGCGGCGCCAAGTGCGAGCGCGTCGGCCTGCGCGAACACGATCGAGACGTCCGGATTTGCCTGGAGCATGTTCTGCATGATCTGGAAGCCCTCGTCCTGGCTCCAGATGTTCGAGTACTGCTCGGCAACAACCTTTACATCAGGATTTGCCTTGAGGGACTCGGCACATCCCTTGGAGCGGTCCACCTCGGGCGTCGTGCCCTTCTGACCATGGATGATGACCATTTTGCCCTTGCCACCGGCTTGCTTCAGAATGTAGTCGCAGACGGCCTTGGCGGACGCTACGGAATCCGTTGCAAGGAAGGTGTCGCCCGGTGCGCCGTCGGCGTTGCGGTCGACGTTCACCACCGGAACGCCGGCACTCTTGGCAAGTTTGACCGGGACGGTCGCAGCGGCGGCTCCCGCCGGAATGTAGATCAGTGCATCGATGTTCTGGGTCAGAAGGTCCTGGATCTGGTTGACCTGCGTCGGTCCGTCGCCCTTCGCGTCGACGGTGACGACTTCGATACCACGCTTTTTGGCTTCGTCTTCAACCGACTGCTTGATCTGATTGAAGAAGTTTGCCTGAAGGTTGGCAACGGCGAGGCCGACTTTCTTCAGCTCGGCCGCGTGTACAGGTCCGAGCGTGAGACCAAGTAGTGCGGCAGACGCGAGCATGGTGCGCGCAATTTTCATTGTATTTTCCTCCGTTGTTTGATGGGACCCTCGGGTAATACCTCCCCCTCGGGGTATTGATCCGCTCCAACCCTTTGGGGCGGAATTCCAGGGCTCCGCCGATCTGGCGGCCCCTTCGTCAGGCGCGACGCCGACGAATAGTCTCCGCGCCGACCGCAAGTACGATGACGATTCCGATGATCACCTGCTGAAGGAACGGCGAGACATTGAGAAGGTTGAGACCGTTACGAAGGACACCGATGATAAGGACACCGATGAGCGTCCCTCCGATACCCCCGGCGCCGCCGGAGAGCGAAGTGCCGCCGATAACGACCGCAGCGATTGTATCTAGCTCATAGCCGAAACCACTGGACGGCTGGACCGAGTCAAGGCGGGCGGCGAGCACGATGCCTGCGAGTCCTGCAAGGACCGCACTCGCCACGTAAACGCTAATCGTCACGAGCTTGACGTTGATACCCGCGAGGCGGGCGACCTCCGGATTTCCACCCACTGCGTAGAGCATACGACCTTCGGAACGGAAATGCAGGAAAAGCCAGGCCACGAGGACGACGGCAAGCATCAGGAAGACAGTGGCCGTCAAAACACCGAAATGGCGGTCGATTGCTAGCATCATGAACCAGTCGGGGAATCCTACGATCTGCTGACCATCCGTGATCATGTTCGCGACGCCGCGAGCTGCGGACATCATGGCCAGAGTGGCGATGAACGCCGGAACCTTGAACTGCGTCACGAGCAGGCCGACGATCAGCCCCGAAATGCCGGAGGCGATCAGGCCTAAAGCGATCCCGACGGCAAGTGGAAGGCCGGCGATGTTGGCGGTCCAACCCATCACCATCATAGCGAGCGCAAGCACCGAACCGACCGAGAGATCGATGCCGCCGATTAGGATGACGAAGGTCATTCCAACCGCCATGATGCCAAGGACGGTGATCTGATCGAGGATGTTGAGGCCGTTTCGAACTGAGAGGAACGCGTCTGTGCTGAAGCTTAGGAAGACGCAAAGCGCAAGCAGCCCCACGAGTGGACCGGTAGCTCCCTTGACCTTGCTAAGCCAGGTGCCGGCCGAAAGCCTCTGTTCATTGATATCGAGCGCCACCATCGTTCCTCCCTGGGTCTAGGTTGGTAGTCAATATTTGTTCAGGGCAGAATAATTATTCACACCTGCTGGAAAATTCATTAACAAGTTGCTTTATGGCTGTCAACAAGATTTGTCCGTGCCTTCCTGGCACGATGTTTGCCTGAGGGGGTTGACTAAACGCGTTCTTGTGCAAAAATATTGACGACTGAATATTTATGCATGAGAGGAACCCATGGATACGACAGAACTCGAGCGCCTCGCTCGCGAGATCCGATTGCGCGATCTTCAGGCAGTCTTCGAAGCAGGTGCCGGCCATATCGGCGGGGAGATGTCGGTCATCGATATCCTGACGGCTCTTTATTTCCGCGTGCTGAACATTTGGCCGGACCAGCCGAAGCACCCCGCTCGGGACAGGTTCGTTCTTTCCAAGGGGCATACGGCGTGCGCCCTCTACGTGACGCTCGCAAAGCGCGGTTTCATTCCGGAAGAGGAGATTTCCACCTTCCTGCGGCCGCACTCGAGACTGAACGGACATCCCAACTGCAACAAGGTTCCAGGTGTCGAAACGAACACCGGCCCGCTCGGCCATGGTCTGCCGGTTTCGGTGGGCATGGCGAAGGCCGCCAAGCTCTCCGGCGCAAAGTATCATACCTACGTTGTCACCGGCGACGGAGAGATGCAGGAAGGTTCCAACTGGGAGGCGATCATGGCCGCGGCCCAATTCAAGCTGGATAACTTGACGCTGGTCATCGACCACAACAGGTTCCAGCAGGGCGCCGCTCTGGCCGACACCAACGATCTCGCGCCGCTCCGTCCGAAGCTCGAAGCCTTCGACTGGGAAGTCACCGAGATCAACGGAAACAAAATGAGCGAGGTCGTGCCGGCCCTCGAACACCGGGGATCGCGACCGCATTGCATCGTGGCCCATACCAATAAGGGTCATGGAATCTCGTTCATGCAGGACCGCGTCGACTGGCACCACAAGGTCCCGAGCAAGGAACAGTACGAAATCGCATTGGCAGAACTGTCGGAGGCACTGTGATGAACGCGCCAGTAAACGCACCCAAGCTCTACGATTGCCGCGACGCCTTCGCAGCGACGCTCGAGCGCCTGGCAGCCGAGAACGAAACGATCGTCGCGGTGTGCAATGACTCCGTAGGCTCCTCCAAGCTCGGTGGCTTCAAGTCGAAGTTTCCGGAGCGCCTGGTAAATGTCGGCATCGCGGAACAGAACCTGGTCGGCGTTGGAGCAGGCCTCGCCAACGGCGGGCGCCTTCCATACGTGTGCGGCGCCTCTCCCTTTCTAACCGGACGATCGCTGGAGCAGATCAAGGCCGACATTTCCTACTCGAATGCGAACGTCAAGCTCGTGGGCATTTCCTCTGGTATGGCCTATGGCGAGCTGGGGCCGACCCATCATTCGATCGAAGACTTCGCCTGGACTCGCGTCCTGCCCAATCTTCCTGTGATCGCGCCCTGCGACCGCATCGAAACCGCCGCGGCCGTCGAGTGGGCGGCGACCTACCCCGGGCCATGCTTCCTGCGCCTGTCGCGCGTGGGCGTGCCCGACCTTCTTCCGGAAGGGCACACGTTCGAGCTTGGCAAGGCAAATCTCCTGCGCGACGGTTCAAACGTCACGCTCATTGCCAACGGCACTTTGACTCATCGCATGGTGAAAGCGGCCGAAATCCTTGCAGAACGTGGCATCAGCGCCAGGGTGCTCAACCTCGCAACGGTTCGCCCGATCGATGAGGAGGCCATCATTGCCGCGGCGAAGGAAACGGGCGCAATCGTCACGGCCGAAGAGCATTCGATCTTTGGCGGGCTTGGTTCTGCGGTTGCCGAAGTGGTGGTCGACAATGCTCCGGTCCCAATGAAGCGTCTGGGTGTTCCCGGCATCTACGCTCCGACCGGATCGGCGGAGTTCCTACTCGACGAGTTCGGCATGGCACCGTCGGCGATCGCCGATGCCGCGCAGTCGCTGATCAAGCGCAAGTAAACTGGTAGCACCTAATCAAGCCGGGGCGCACTCCGCCGTCCCGGCCGTATGATCTGGGAGGATACGATGCGGGCTATTCTGGCGATCGACCAGGGCACGACCAATTCCAAGGCAGTTCTCGTTTGCGAAAAGGGAGAAGTCGTCGCCAGAGGCTCGGCCCCTGTCGGCATCTCCTATCCGAAGCCAGGTTGGGTCGAACAAGACCCGCGCCGGCTCTACGCCTCCGTCTGCGAAGCAATCGACACCTGCTTGAAGGCCGTACCCGATGTGACGATCGAGGCCGTGGCGATTTCCAATCAGCGCGAATCGGTCACCGCCTGGGACGCCGACACGGGAGAAGCACTGGGCCCGGTGCTGAGCTGGCAGTGCAGACGCACGGCGGCCGATTGCGCGCGTCTACTTGCCGAAGGTCGTCTTGACCGTGTGCAGGCGCTCACCGGCCTCCCCTTGGACCCAATGTTCCCCGGTTCGAAATTCCGATGGCTGCTCGACCGTATGCCGGCAGGCCGATCGGTCCGGCTTGGAACGATCGACAGTTGGCTCGTGCATTGCCTGACCGGCGGGAGCCGGCACGCCTGCGATGCCTCGAACGCCGCCAGAAGCCAGCTGTTCGACCTCCAGGAGCAGAGATGGAGTGAGGAACTCGGAGAGATTTTCGGCGTCGATACCGCACTCCTCCCGGAGGTTCTCGACAGCTCTGCGGATTTCGGTGTGACACAGGGACTTCCGGGCGTACCGGACGGCACACCTATCAGGGCCGCGATCGGCGATAGCCATGCCGCCCTGTTCGGTCATGGAGCATTCAAACCGGGCGATGGCAAGGTAACCTTCGGAACGGGCTCCTCGGTGATGACGACGCTTCCTCGGTTCATCGCCCCGCGCAACGGCGTCACGACTACGGTCGCATGGCGCATCGGTGGAAAGCCGACTTTCGCCTTCGAAGGCAACATTCTCGTTTCCGCCGCAAGCCTCCCCTGGATGGCGGGCATTCTCGGCCTGCCTGACGTTGCCGCCCTCGTCGATCTCGCGGCGACCGCCGAACCGGGAGGACCAGGCTTCGTGCCCGCCTTCGTAGGACTGGGCGCACCCTACTGGAACTCCGACGCACGCGCCCTCTTCTCGCAGATCAACTTCAGCACGACGCGTGCTCAAATGGCGCGCTGCGTGACGGACTCGATCGCCTTCCAGGTCCACGACGTGATCGCTGCCATGCGCGCCCAGAGCGGCGGCGAACTCGGCGCCCTTTATGTCGACGGTGGACCAAGCCAGAACCGCTTCCTCATGCAGTGCGTCTCGAACCTTGTCGAACACGCCGTCATCCAATGCGAGGCGCCCGAGGCGTCGGCACTGGGTGCCGCATATCTGGCGGGACTGTCACTCGGCCTGTGGAGCGATCTCGGGGTCATCGCGGGATTGCCCCGAAGCAAGCAGATCATTGCCCCGGAACGCGTGGATCGAGAAGCACTTCTGAATATCTGGAATGATGCTCTCGCCCGCTCGACGTCGTGCCAAACACCGGCTAAAGGTGAATAAAAATTCACACCGGGATCAGCGATGTCTCGCCTAAACGAACTCCGCCTCATTTCAAGAGTCGCCCAGATGTATCACATCGAGGGACGGCGACAGGCGGAGATCGCACAGCATCTTCGGCTGTCGCAGGCAACAGTCTCCCGGATGCTGAAGCGCGCTGAGGCGGAGGATATCGTCCGGACGAGCGTCATCCCTCCTGCTGGCACCTACAGCGAACTCGAGGCGGGCCTCCGTGAGAGGTACGGCCTGCCCGAGGCAGTTGTTGTGGAGTGTACGGAAGACCGTGACGGAGCCATCATGGCCCGGATCGGCGAAGCGGCAGCTCATCTCCTGGAGGTCACGCTTGCCCCCGGAGAGATCATCGGGGTTTCGAGTTGGAGTCAAACCATCTTCAAGATGGTGGAAAACATCCACCCTCAGAAGAGCGCGCAGGCGAAGTACGTCGTTCAGACCCTCGGCGGCATGGGCGATCCGTCGGTCCAGACCCACGCGACACAACTTACTACACGGCTTGCGCGGCTGACCGGTGCGGAGCCCAAACTTCTTCCTGTGCAAGGAGTGACCACCTCGCGAGAGGCCAAGCTCCTCATGCAGTCCGATCCATTTGTCAGAGAGACGATGGACTTGTTTGGCAGTATCACGCTTGCGATTGTAGGCGTCGGAGCAGTCGAACCCTCAGAACTTCTCGCACGGTCGGGCAACATCTTTTCGTCGCGGGAGCTTGCTGATCTCGCGGATGCAGGTGCCGTCGGCGACATCTCGCTCCGTTTCTTCGACAAAAACGGCAAAGCGGTCAGGACGCCCTTGGACGAGCGTGTTATCGGCATCCCGCTTGAGGATCTTGCGCGGGTCGATCGTGTCATTGCTTTGGCTGGCGGCTTGAAAAAGACCGCCGCTATCGCAGGCGCTCTGCGACTTGGGGTCATAGGTATGTTGGTGACTGACAAGTTCACCGCCCAGCGATTGATCGATCTGTAGAAACGCTCTCCAGGCAACACCGAGCCCACCTAAAGCCGAAGCACAGACTGCACGCCTTGCCAGCGGCCGAGTGCCAGCCCGAAATAGGCCGGCCGCCCGGGCCGACGATGTCGGTTCCAGATGCCAGGGCCTTGAAGACATCGTGCCCGCGCCGAACACCACTGTCGAAGATGATTGGACCCTTGCGATCCAACAGCGCTCCGCGAGCGCCATGCGCACGTCGACGTCATCCCGGTACCTAGAGGCCATGCATTGGACCGCGCCGATGTGGATGCGGGTGGCGAGCGTTGTCGCTGCCAAGCACGGCCTCTAAGTGAGGAAATACCGGCACAGGTCGAGTGCCATCAAATCGATGGTCGGATACTCGAGTGCTCAACCCATGGCGAGCAGTATTTGCGCGGCGCACCTGGGTTTGACTAGCGTGTTCGGCTCGCGCCGTAACGCTTTGCTTTATGGGCGGCGTACCAAGTGGATACCTGCCAGCGTGCAACGGACCGATCCGCTCGCTTTTTCGATCGTCGGAATATTAAGGGCGACGGGCTTGACGCTTTCCTCGATCACGGCAAGCTGATCCTGGTCGAGCGAGGCAAGCGCCGTGGTCGAAAGCGCCAGGATACGACCATCCTTTCCTTGAAGCTCAAGGGCGTTGCCGGCAAAGCGCGAAATCTGCTCGTTGGTCAGCGCAACGATGCTCCGGCCGGAACGCTCCAGTCTGGTGACGATCTCGTGTCGTCTGGCAGGATCGGTCATCATCTCCAGCCCGATCATGGCGAAATCGGTGGCGATGCACATCAGGACATTGGTGTGATAGACAGAGACGCCGGTTTCGTCGCGGGCGTCGAACACCATCGGCTCGTAATTGAAATGGGTCGAGAAGCGTTCGAGCGCGATCCGATCAGTGCGGTCGGAGCGCACCGCGTAGGCGACCCGGTCGATGTGGTCGAGGACCATGGCACCGGTGCCCTCGAGAAAGAGCCCGTCGGGTTCAAGGCCCGAATAGTCGATGACCTCCTGCACCCGATAGAGGGCCTTCAGCATTTCGATGACGTCGCTGCGCCGTTCGCGGCGGCGGCTGGCGGCCTTCATCGGATAGATCGCGACGTGACCGCCGGCATGGGTGGAGAACCAGTTGTTGGGAAAGACCGAATCCGGTGTCTGCCGGCCGGTATCCTCGAAGAGATGCACCTCGACGCCGTGACGTCCGAGCGTGTCGGCTGCCTCAGTTATTTCACCATACGCGACGGACGACAGATCCTCCCTCATATCCTGACTGGTCTGAAAATGGTTGTCGGCCGCCGTTTCCGTATTCACGGTAAAATGGTGCGGACGCACCATGACGACCGCGCAGGGCGCCTGGATGGAATAGACTGAATGTCGCGGCATCGTCTTGCTCCTATACCTGCCTTGCCCGCTGCAGCATGCCGAAGAGATCACGCGGATCGTCGGGGTCGGCGATGATGTCGAGGTCCTGGTAGAGCCCCGTGCCCTTGAGCCTGTCGCGGACGTAGCGGAGCGCGGAAAAATCCTCGATCGCGAAACCGACGCTGTCGAACAGGGTGATCTGGCTGATATCGCGCCGCCCCTGCGCCTGGCCGGTGATGACCTTCCACAATTCCGTAACAGGGTAGTCCGGTTCCATCTGCTGGATCTCGCCCTCGATGCGCGTCTGCGGCGGATATTCGACGAAGGTGTCGGCGCGCAGCAGGATATCGCGATGCAACTCGGTCTTGCCGGGGCAGTCGCCGCCGATAGCGTTGATGTGGACGCCGGCGCCAATCATGTTGTCGGTGAGGATCGTCGCATATTGCTTGTCGGCGGTGCAGGTGGTGATGATGTCGGCGCCTTCGATTGCGGATTGCGACGAGGTGCAGGCGGTGACCGTCAATCCGGCGCCCGACAGGTTGCGCACCATCTTTGCCGTCGCCAGCGGATCGATATCGTAGAGCCGGATGTGATCGATGCCGAAGACGGCCTTCATGGCAAGCACTTGGAATTCTGCCTGCGCGCCGTTGCCGATCATCGCCATGGTGCGCGCGCCCTTTGGGGCCAGATGCCGTGCCGCCATGGCCGAGGTGGCGGCAGTGCGAAGCGCTGTCAGCAGCGTCATTTCAGTCAGCAGCACCGGATAGCCGGTCGAGACTTCCGCCAGGAGGCCGAAGGCGGTGACGGTCTGCAGGCCCTGGGCCATGTTCTTCGGATGGCCGTTCACATATTTGAAGCTATAGATCTCGCCATCCGAGGTCGGCATCAGCTCGATCACGCCCTCGCGGGAATGGGACGCGACCCGCGGTGTCTTGTCGAAGAGCTCCCATCGGCGGAAATCCGCCTCGATGACGTCGGTGAGTTCGGCCAGCAAGGTTTCCAGCCCGATATGGTGGACGAGCCGCATCATGTTCTCGACGCTGACGAAAGGTACCAAGGCTTTTTCCGATGGAAGGGGTGACGGCATCACGAATTCCTCTTGCGCTGAGCTGATAGAGGGAGGTTAGCGTTCCCAGGTGTTGGCTGAAAGCACAAAACTGTGTTAGTTCCGGCAGTCGATCGTGCAATTTGTTCAATCGGCTTGTATAAATTTATCAGCCTGGGGCGAGACACATGGATGTCGCGAAATATTCGCCGGATGATCTCGACCGCCGCATCATCGGCCATCTTCGCGCTGACGGACGGGCGTCGTTGACCAAGCTTTCGCATGCGCTCGGCGTTGCGCGCGGGACCGTGCAGAATAGACTGGACCGTTTGATCGAGACGGGGACGCTGCTCGGATTTACCGTGCGGGTGAGAGAAGACTACGATCTGAGCGCGGTGCATGCGGTGATGATGATCGAGGTGGTCGGCAGGTCGACGACGCAGGTGATTCGCAAGCTGCGCGGTCTGACCGAGATTTCCGCGCTGCACACGACCAACGGCAATTGGGATCTCGTCGCTAATATCCGGGCGGCGAGCCTTGCGGATTTCGACCGCGTTCTGCGCGAAGTGCGCATGATCGATGGCGTTGCCAACAGCGAAACGAGCCTTCTGCTGAGCAGCGTTTGACAAGCAGAGCTGATCGGCGGCACGATCTAAGATATCGGCAACTCGCCGGCCGCGCCGCGACGGCGGCGGTGGATGTTAAATTCGGCCCTCTGGATCACTGAAGCTTTGACAACTTCAGCTTTCCCGGCCAAGGCCGAATGGAATAACCTCCTGAAGCTCACAGCTAGAAGGCGGATTGTCGCACTGCTTCAATGCATGATTGCCAGTGCTTCCAGGAAGAAGTCCTCGCCTCCGAAATTGCCGGATTTCAGTGCAAGAAGCATGTCGCCCTGCCTATTGCCCACGGTCCGCAACACCGGCACGCCCGGGGCAATTTCGGGCCCGATCTGGAAGGCCGGAATGGCAAGCCTGTCCACGGTCGCACCGGAGGTCTCTCCGCCCGCGACCACCAGACGACGTACACCTCGTGCCACCAGTTCGGCGGCGATGGTCGCGGTCGCTGTTTCGATCGCGTGACCTGATGCTTCCCGCCCGTATTGCGATTGCAGACGGGAAACAACGTCGGGCGTGCTGCTTGCGGCAATAATGACCGGAGACGCGGAAATACGCTCGCCGGCCCAGGAAATAGCCTCGGCGATCGCATCCGGACCGGCGAGCAGCCTTTCCGGATCTAGCCTTAGAATGGGCATCGACCGTTCGGCAACGTCGAGTTGGCGAAGCGTGGCCTTGGAGCAACTGCCGGAGACGATTGCGGAAAGACCACCGACCGGCCGAATCGCGTCAGCGGCGGCTGCGGTCGCGGAAGATACCCGCCCTGAGCGCGTGAGGGCGCGGGCGAGACCAAGGCCTAGGCCCGATGCGCCGGTTGAGACAGGTGCCTGCAGCGCCACCTGCCCGAGCGTTTCAAGATCGTGTTCGAAGATTGCGTCCGCGATCGCGGCAGTTGCGCCCTCTGCACGTAGAGCCTCGAGCCGCGCCTTTACCGCACCGGCTCCAGCCGAAACAGTCGCCAGATCGACAAGACCGACCGTACCGCGGGACTGCCGGGCCATAACGCGCACCAGATTGGCGTCATGCATCGGATTGAGGGGGTGATCCTTGAGCGGGCTTTCGTTCAGCGGGTGTCCGCCGACGAAAAGGTGGCCGAGATAGACGGTGCGCCCGGTTTCCGGAAAGGCCGGTGTGACCAACACCACGTCATTGCCCGCCGCCTTGCTCAGCGCATCGGTGACCGGACCGATATTGCCAGCATCGGTGGAATCGAACGTCGAGCAGATCTTATAAAGCACATGGGCTGCCCCGCGCTCGCGCAGCCATCTTTCAGCCTGCGTCGCTGCAGCCACAGCCTCCACGGCTGCGACAGAGCGGATCTTTAAGGAGACGACGATCGCGTCCACATCCGGCAGTGCCAGAGACGGATCGGGAATGCCGACGGTCTGCGCCGTGCTGAGGCCGTTCTTCGTCAGCGTATTGGCGAGATCGGATGCACCCGTGTAGTCATCGGCGATCGACCCGAGCAAGATTGGCATCAGCTCCTCCGTGCAAAAGGTTTGAACCAGTCGAGACCGTCAGGCGTGCGGTCCCGCGGGATGTATTCGCAGCCGACGAAACCACGGTAATCGAGCCGGTCGATTTCCCCGAACAAATAGGGATAATTGAGCTCTTCCCCGTCGGGCTCGTTGCGTGACGGTACGCTGGCGACCTGGATATGGCCGGTGATCGGCAGCAGGCGTCGCAGCGCCATGGCCACGTCGCCATGCAGGATCTGGCGGTGATAGACGTCGAACTGAAGTTTCAGGTTTGGCAGGCCGAGGTCGGCGATGAGCCGCTCGGCGGCGCCGAAATGATTGAGGAAGTATCCCGGCATGTTTCGTCCGTTGATGGGCTCGATCAACAGATCGATCCCTTTCTCGGCGAGCCGCGCCGCAGTGTAGGCGACCGAACGCCGATAGCACGATGCTGCCTCGGCATCAGAGGGGTCGGCAAGCCCCGCCATCAAATGCAGCCGCTTTACGCCGGTCGCCGTCGCATAGGTCAGTGCTCGTTCCACGTCGGACTTCAATTCGTCGAAGCGCCCAGGAAGAGCTGCGATACCACGCTCGCCCGCTGCCCAATCACCAGGCGGCAGATTGAACAGTGCCTGCTGCAGCTTGTTGCGGGTTAGCCGTTCGGCAATTGCCTCCGGCGAGGCTTCATAGGGAAAAAGATACTCAACGGCTGCAAATCCGGCATCCGCTGCAGCATCGAAGCGATCGAGGAACGACCACTCGTTGAACATCATCGTCAGGTTGGCGGCGAAAGTGGGCATACCTACAGTCCTTTATCGCGACCCTTTGGCTGCGCCGGGCAATTTCGCCCCCGAGAGCTGGGCGTAGAGCCGGGCGAGAGATGAATCGTCATCGCGCCCCATGCCGGCGCCGGAAGCGGCAAGGTACATCTGCAACGCGGCCGCGACGAGCGGCACAGGATAGCGTTCCGAACGGGCCATGTCCTGAACGATGCCGAGATCCTTGACGAAAATCTCGACGGCGCTGAGTGGCGTATAATCTCCCGCCAGCACATGCGGGATCCGGTTTTCAAACATCCACGAATTGCCGGCGGACGCCGTGATCACCTCGTAGACCTTGTCGAGATCGAGCCCTTGCTTGGCAGCGAAGGCAATCGCTTCGCAGGCGGCTGCTATGTGTACGCCGGCAAGGAGCTGGTTGATCATCTTGAAGGCTGCGCCTGTGCCAGCCGCATCGCCAAGTTCGTAGACCTTGGCGGCCATAGCCTCGAGGGCCGGTTGAGCCGCTTCGAAGGCCGCCCTGGAGCCGGACGCCATGATCGTTAGCTGGCCGCTCGACGCTTTCGCCGCGCCGCCGGAAATTGGCGCGTCGAGGTAGTGTAAACCGAGGGACTCCACCTGTTGTGCCAGATCTCGCGCGACGGCTGGGTCCATCGTCGCCGACGAAATGAATACTGACCCGGGTTTCATCACGCTTGCGACACCCCCGGCACCAAACAACAGGGCCTCGGTCTGCGCGCCGTTTACGACGACTGAAACGATGATATCTGCGCCCCGAACCGCGTCGCCGGGCGAGGTCGCGCCACGGCCACCGTCCGCCACGAAACGATCGATGGCGGCAGGTGCGATGTCGTAGCCGACGACGTCGAGGCCCGCGCGCTTCATCGAGCGGGCCATGCCAGCCCCCATCGAGCCGAGGCCGATCACTGCAGCCACCGTCTGCCCCAAATCTTCAAAGTCCGATGCCATCACGATATCTCCAGCTTATCGAAAGGTTAGCAGGCTGGACCCTCCGGCTGTAGTCCTCCGGAGGGTGGCAGCTTGAAAGTTTTAGCGATTGACGGTTTTTGCGGGCACGCTCAGCACGGCCAGCGAGCCGACGACGAGAGTTGCGGCCAAGAAATACATGCCTGCGCTGTTGTTGCCGGTGAAGTCTTTCAGATAGCCCACCAGAAACGGTCCGAGAAACCCGGCGAGATTGCCGACCGAATTGATCCAGGCGATGCCAGCTGCAGCACCTGTACCGGCCAGAAAGGCCGTCGGAAGGGACCAGAAGAGGGGTGCGCAACTGATGGCGCCTGCGGCGGCCAGCGAGAGGCAGGCAATGGCCACTGTCGTGCTTGTTGCCGTCGTTGCCGCGACAAAGCCGCCGGCTGCCATGAGGGCGGGCAGGACAAGATGCCATCGCCGTTCGCGCAGCCTGTCGGAGGAGCGCCCGAGCGCCAGCATGACAACGAATGTGCAGATATATGGAATTGCGGAAATCAAGCCGATATTCAGGTTTCCGGTCACACCGGTTCCTTTCACGATCGTTGGCATCCAGAAAGTCAGACCGTATTGTCCTAGTACGAAGCAGAAATAGATGAGGCACATCAGCCAGACTCTGGGGTCGGTCAGTGTTGCGGCTACGCTATGCGGGCTCGATGCCTTGGCCCGATTCTCCGCTTCGATATTTGCTACGAGGATATTCTTTTCGTCTTCGCTTAGCCACGTCGCGTCCCCGATCTTATCGTCAAGGTAGAAGAAGGTCACGATGCCGAAAACGATAGCCGGTATGGCTTCGATCAGAAACATCCATTGCCAACCGGAAAGGCCATGCGTCCCGTGGAAGCCGTCCATGAGCAGACCAGAAAGCGGATTGCCGAATATAGCCGAGATCGGGATGGCGGACATAAAGGTGGTGACGACCTTGGCGCGGCGGTGCGCCGGGTACCAGGATGTCAGATAGAGGATGATCCCTGGAAAAAATCCAGCCTCAGCTATGCCCAGCAGGAAGCGCAGGACATAGAATACCGTTTCCGACGAGGTGAACACGAAGGCGGCGGAGATCACGCCCCAGGTTATCATGATGCGGGCGATCCATACGCGAGCGCCGACTTTGTTCATGATAACGTTGCTGGGCACTTCAAATAGAAAATACCCGACGAAGAAAATACCTGCACCGATGCCATAGGCCGCTTCCGAGAGACCGAGCTCACTCGACATCTGCAGCTTCGCGAAGCCGACATTGACGCGGTCGAGATAGGCGACCACGTAGCACAGCATCAAAAACGGGACGATTCTCCAGAATACCTTTCCATAGGCGTGGTCTTCCAACGCCTGAGCGGGGTACACGCCACTGACTGGCGCCTGCGTTTGCAGCGTCATGATTTTCCTCCAAGGGTTACCGCAAATCTCCTTCCGCGGTGCGACCACCAAAAATGGCAGCGCTGCCATTCTGTTTAGTTTATTTTGGCAGCGCTGCCAACAGAAAACTGGCAGCGCTGCCAAAAAAAACTTGCTTGTTGGAGTGAGTGGGGTGAGAAATGTTGACATGGATGGTCATCGCCGCCACTGAGGCAGCCGCCAGAGTTGGATTCAAGTATGACTGTGGAATTCAAACATCAGCCAACGGTAACACTTGCCGAGGTCGCAGACGCGGCCGGCGTCGGCGAGAGCACGGTGTCGCGCGTGCTGCGCAACTATGGTTCGTTTTCCGAAAAGACGCGGGACCGGGTCATGGCTGCGGTTGAGCGGCTGGGCTATGTGCCGAACCGGATCGCCGGAACGCTGGCCTCCACTGGTTCGCGTCTTGTTGCGTTCGTCATTCCATCGCTTTCCAACATCGTCTTCCCCGATGTACTGCGGGGGGCCAGCGCCATTCTTGAGGAAAGCGGGTATCAGGCCGTTTTCTCCGTCACAGACTATGATTCGCAGAGGGAGGAAGCACTGGCCGCCGCGATGCTCGCCTGGCGACCGGCAGCAGTCATGCTCGCGGGATACGAGCATACTGACGGCACCCTCAAGATATTGCGCGCGAGCGGTTGCCGGATCGTCGAACTGCTTGATCTCGACGGTGCTGCGCTGGATCTGGCGGTCGGTTTTTCCAACCTTGCCGCGGGCCGCGTCAGCGCCGAGTTTTTGTTAAGGCGGGGCTATCGCCGGATCGGTTATGTCGGTCACGACCTGAACCGTGACACCCGCGCCGGTAAACGGTTTTCCGGCTTTTGCGCAACGCTAGGCGCGGGCGATGCGCCCCTGGCCGACCGCGAAATTCTCGCGGGGGCATCATCCGTGGAGAACGGTAGGCTGGGGCTGGAGCGGTTGCTCGCCCGCACCCCCGATCTTGATGCAGTTTATTTCTCGAACGACGATATGGCGCTCGGCGGTTACTTTCACTGCTTGGCGCGCGGAATTTCCATTCCCTCGCAGCTTGCCATTTTCGGCTACAATGGCCTCGACATCGGTCGGGCAATGCCGCAACCGCTATCGACCATCCGTACGCCGCGCGTTGCCACAGGAAAGATCGCCGCACAGCTTGTCGTCACAAATGCGCCCCCCCAGGTCGTCGATCTCGGTTTCGAACTGATCGAAGGGGCAACCGCCTAATACTGGAGGAACTGTCATGTCCGACGCGCGCCTGCGTGAGGAAATCTGCCGCTACGGCCGCTCGCTGTTCGAGCGCGGACTGACGCCCGGTTCGTCGGGCAATATATCGCTGCGGCTGGAGGACGGCGGTTGGCTGGTCACCCCAACCAACGCCTCACTCGGCTTCCTCGACCCGGGCCGCATCTCAAAGCTAGACGCCGAAGGCCGGCTCCTGTCCGGCGACAAGCCGACCAAGGAAATTCCGCTTCACACTGCCCTCTACGACACGCGCGGCAGCGCCCGTGCCATCGTCCATCTTCACTCCACCCACGCGGTGGCACTGACCATGCTGCCTGAGATCGATCCGCGCGCCGCCCTGCCCCCGATGACGCCCTACTATCTGATGCGCGCTGGGGAGACCGCGCTGGTGCCCTATTATCGTCCCGGCGATCCGGCGGTGGCCGACGCGATCCGCGGGCTGGCGGGAAAATATTCGTCGGTGCTTCTGGCCAATCACGGACCGGTCGTCGCCGGCGACAGCCTGGAGGCGGCGGTTTTCGCCACCGAGGAGCTGGAGGAGACGGCGAAGCTCTATCTGCTGCTACGCAACCTCAACCCCCGTTATCTCAGCCCGGCGCAGGTAAATGATCTCACCAAGACCTTCGGCCTCGACCTTCCGTCTCGTCACGACCACGACCACGATTGAGTGCGGCACTGCCCGCGCAACGGACCTTCATTCCTTCATCGCACCGGTCATGGATGACACGTAATAGTCGACGAAGAAGGAATTAGGATCACCACCGGCAGCAAGCAGAACAGCGCGCTCGCCATCAGTGCTCCCGTTCGAACACGTCGCCGCGGACCCGTTCCCTCAGCACCCCCACCGGTACGGTCGCATCTTCCCAAGACTGCATGAAAGTCAGCGCATAGATCACCGCATTTTTCGCAAAGACGCGATCCTTGGTCTGTACGCAAGGGATTCTCTCTTTTGGACGAGGTTTCGAAGGCTGCGAAAGGTGTGCTTGCGGCCCTTCCGTTGGCCGCGACCGCGCTGGTGCCCGTTATCGGAAAGATCCCTGGCGCCCAGTAGATTGAGACCGCGTCCACCTACTTCAAATCAGGTGGTGACAAGCCTCCATCTCCTCCGAAAGCGCTGTGTGGCTTTGGCCGTGGAACTTTACTCTGAGCCACGGGTTATTCAGACGCAGCGCTTCAAAAGTGCGCTGTGGGACCAAGCATCGCCCTATGCAGGTCCGCAAATTGCCCGGCGCCGATCCCCGTCCCGTCGGGCTTTTGCTTTTTCGAGGAACCCCTTCGTCCTTCACCAGTTTCTCTCCGTCATCAACGGAGAAACGCGATATGGCCAACGACGAATTGAACGCCGGCTTCACTGGAACGCCCGCAGAAGAACCTACAGGCATCAGGAAAGCCACCAAGGCTGCGACCGATGCCGTGGTCCGGGAGACAACTGCGGTCGCAACGGGTGCCGCCGATCATCCGCACACAGCTACGACTCTCGTGTTGACGATCGGAGCCTTGGCATTCGGTCTTGGGTACCTGATGGGCCGCTCCGCGGCGGCCAACGATTACAGCTATTGGCGCTAAGGAACTATTCTCGGATTTGTGAGTTTCGGTGACGCAACGCACTCTGACAGGTCGTTGTGCGCTGGCTCCCTGGCCCTCAAGGCGCCAGCATAAGAAGGCCCGGACGCTCCCAGTGCCGGGCCTTTTATTTGAAATGCTTAGTGCTTCCCGCCGGTTTTCCATCCGACTTAATCCATCTAAATCATCCCGTAGGACCGAGGTCCCAGACGGCAAGGGCGATGAGCCGCGGCGTGACGCGCGGCTGGAGGCCAAAGTATGACCGCGAAGCACGACCGCCATTTACCGCCTCTCCGCAGGAACATCTACGAGCGGTGTGCGTTGATTCTTTTACCCGCAGTTTTGGCGCGGGCAACGTGAGGGAGGTTATCATGAAAGTCAGCAACTGCATGACCACAGACGTTCAGATCGCCAATCCGGAGCAGACATTACAAGATGTCGCCCTGATGATGGGACGTCTCGATGCCGGCGTTCTCCCGGTGAGTGAGAACGACAGGCTGGTCGGCATGATCACCGATCGCGACATCGCGATTCGTGGCGTGGCAGAGGGCAAGGGCCCCGAGGCAAAGGTTCGCGATGTGATGAGTGTCAAGGTTAGATACTGCTTCGATGATGAAGATGTTGAAGACGTGCTTCACAACATGGGTGATCTTCAGATACGGCGCTTGCCAGTACTGAACCGAGACAAGCGCCTCGTCGGCATCATCTCGCTTGGCGACCTCGCTACGAAGGGCGAGGCCACTGGAACCGGTAAGGCACTGAGCGGCATCTCACAACGCGGCGGCGAACATTCGCAGACAGCGCATTGACGGTCGGCGGTACCCATCAGCAAACGCAAACACCAGTAAGCTGCCGCCTGTTCACCTCAAGCGCCTGGCGCCGTTGCACCCAACGGCACTAGGCGCAATATCCACGTGTACCACTACAGCTGCGCAAGGAAGGTTTGCGCTGAGCGATACAAACCACGATCGAGATCAAGCCGGGCTCGGGCAGGCGCCACCTGGGTCGGGGCAAGCGCCACCTGGGGAGGTCCGATAGATGACCGCAAGGGTGCCTGTGACAAGAATGGCCAACGGCCCGCCAGAGACCGCCGATACCGCGGGCAAGGTCGAGCAGATCGAGGTAATGACCGCTAACGCCGCTTGAATTGTTTGGTTTAAACAAAATTTAAACTATTTAAAAAACAACACATCATTTTTTAATAAATGCTATCAATTATTAAAATTGTGTTATGATCGGTTATTGCCGCCAATCGGGTTGGCTCTTAATCGATAGATCGGAATTCTCGTGGAAAAATTTCCTTGGCTGAAACCCGCTTTAACCGGCGCAATATGTGGAGCAATTGCTCTTGCCATCGTCGGCTTCTCTTGGGGCGGTTGGGTTACGGGCAACAGGGCAAAGAGGTCAGCCGATGTCGAACGGACATCTGCCATCGCCGCCGCCTTGACGCCCTATTGCCTCGAGCGGGCAAAAACTGACCCCGCCTCCGCCCAGATCATGGCAGAGCTAAAGGCCGCTGGAACATACGGCCGCTCAGACATCGTCAAGAAAGCCGGTTGGGCGACACCGCTTGGCAGCACAGAGCCTAATGCAGATCTTGCCCAGGCGTGTCAGATCGCGCTTGGCACTGCGGGCTGATCCTTCGCGGCGGTGCGCACTTGCCACCGCTCCGCCTCAAACTCGAAGGACTTTCGAAGGCATCGGCTGGCACCAATTGCTCCGTTGCCTATTCGTTTGCATTGTGTGCGAACGGCGCACGCTTCGTCATCCACTGATCTTGATCAGGGCATCACTGGTGGAGAGTTACAACCCCTCGCCCCGACCGAAAGGAGAGGACAATATGTCTTCCGCCACGCCCGTTAAACACCTGACGTCCGTCGACCTGCAGTTTCTTCAGAAGATACTCACCGACGCGGAATACACCGGCAAAGTCTCAAGCACCACGCCAAGGGACGTAGCCGCGAAACTGTTGGTGAAGCTGTTTCAACAAGGTGTGAAGGACCCTGCTATCCTATCCGCTGAGCTTAGAAAGCACTTCGGCTATTTGCCCGGCCCAGCCCTGTTAAGCAAACCAATCAACAAAAACCGCCACGCTATTCAGGGCATTGTAACAACCCGACTCCCGCCGATAAAAGAAGCAGGTGGCGTCCGCACGTCGCAAGCTGCGGCGCCTGAGGAGCTGGTCTCTTCGGAAAAAGATCGATTACAGGCCGATCTCACGCGAACGCGGAAATATCTGACAGATGATGCCCTCAATGTCGCAACGCAAGAGGCTCGGATCGCAGGTGCGTCGCTTCGCGGTGAACCGACGTCACTGGCTCAGCAGGAACTTGCCGGGTATATTGCTCGGCAACGCTATCACCGCTTCGAATTGAGCTTAGTTGAGGCGCGCATCAAAGCAGGCTAAAGTCCGCTCCAGGTGATGCCAGACGATGGCAAAGCGGAGCCAACCCTGATCCGTGTCGCCAGATATTTCATCAGGGCGGCACGGTGCTAAAATTGAAAGGCTCCGCGACGCGCCGGACACGCTACAAAACGACCGAACGGCTTGACTTGGCGGCGACCAAGGTTCAGCCGCCTCTCCACACGGCAACTGGCTGAAAACTCAAGCCGCCCACCTTACCCAAGTCCCTCCCGCACTTTGCGGAACGCCGACGTATCGCTGATGGATGGCGGCACGATTCGAGAGAAAACAGGGAGTGAACATGCCCAGGGACAATATCGCCAATCCGGCCTCTTCCGCCAAACGGATGCTTCTCAACGCCAATGAGAAGCGCCCCGCGGCAAGCCCCTCGGCCCAGGAACTGGTCACGCAGACTTCCGCCGCGCGCGCCGCACTGGAAGCTAAAACGCTCGATGCTGCGGGCGGCGATGAACAATCGCCAGCGCTAGCGCCTGACTGCATCGAAGGAGAGAAAAATGCCGCGCCAGGGTGCGAGCTCCCGACCATGGAAGAGCTCGAGGTGGCGCGGGACAACCTTAGCAAAAAGATCGCCGCCGAAGGAGCCGACAGAAAAGACTGAGATCGGCCGCAAATTCGCCTCGGCGAGAGCGCATGCGGGAACCGGAACGGCAGGCGCAGCGCTATACTTTGGTTGGCGCCTGGATCAGATCCTGATGGAAACGATGGTTGCCCAGATCCTCCGTCAGCGCCCCACCAGCCTTTCCGCCCCTCCGGCGGGCTCCCCCGCATCAGCGACCTATCATCAGAATCTTCGGCGCAGAAATCATCCTGCCGACCTGCGGTCACTTACCGGCCTACGCGAATCTTCATGTGGCTCTGGTCCTTAGGCATGAGCAATCATCAAGATGGTGAACGCACGAATATGGGGAGCCGTTCCGCTCACCGGTGTTTGCACGTTGATGCTGTCGAAATCGACTTGCCGCCAACGGGTCCTGTCAAGTCAACGGCTTCGGTGGCATCATAGGTGAAGGGAAAGCTGAGGGCCGTGCGTGTCTATCTCAACGAGGGGAATTTGCGCTGATGATCAAGGCGGATCCCCAATTCAACGCGCAGCTCGGACGACGAACGGCGGTGTCGATCAACGCGATGCAGGTCCAAAAACGCGTGAATTAAGCGACGCGACCCGGTTGCGGAATGAGATCCAGACTGCATCTCAAAAGTGTCTGATCGAAACTGTCGCAAGGGCACGTCAGCCGAAGCTAACCGTAAGCCAACCGCCTCTCAGCATTCAGCTCCTGAGGTTTCACAGCGACCGCAGCCACGGCTTCTGGTCATTCGCCCCGGCGCCCCAGCGGATAGCCGGGATCGTCATAAAGCATGCGGATCTGCCTATCGTCGAAACGCGCCTCGTCCACTTCCAGCACAGACCCGCGCAGCTGCCGTTCTGACATTTCCTCGATGGCGAAGCGTACAGCTTCTGCCGCGGTTTCAAACCGCCTGTAACGGGGGGCACTGACGCCACGGAGTTTCGTGCCAGCGTAAAGTCCGGCTTCGGTCATGTAGTTGAATTCAACCATTTTCATGATCCTTATGCGCTCGCAATACAATCGAATGCGCGGATATGAGGAGGATCAAGGTACCACAGGCAAAGAAGTGTGTCCCTATTGTCTTGACGGGGCCTGTGGCTTCATGCGTCTGAGAACGCCTCCGGTCGTGACATTGCCGATCAGCAGGTTTGAAACCGTTCTGCGCGGACACCGAGCGCAGGGAGCCGCAGCCGAGACGGATCTGAAACCGAAGAGCGTAAACGATTTTACAGACGCTGTTCTTCGCCCCTACGAAAAGGAGACCCTCTTGCAAGAAGGTGCCCGCGATTTTGCAGACCGGATACATGAGATGGTAACAATTAACGCTCGGCAGCGAGAACATTGTGGTCGCGGTGTCGTGGATCACCCGCAACATAGGCTATCAAGGCAGAATATAGCATTAAACATCCCAAGACCGAGCAGTTGGCCCGCACCCCTTGCCGAGCGCACGGGAGAGACCATTGCGATCGCCACCAGCCGCGCACTGGAAGAACGACTGCGTCGCTGGGTACCGAGGCTCGCAGGGCCGCCTTGCTGGAGGGTATGGCCGCCAGCCGCCGACGCGGAGTGCCTTGCCCATCCTGGATGACCGCTCCGCTGATGAGATCATCGGCTAAGACGAGAACGGGCTGCCGAACTAATCCACCTCGATACTTCCGCCATCGTCGCCGTCGAGCGGGATTATGCTGACCAAGCGCGGCGCCTCGCCGGTTCGTCCTTTCACGTCCGATAACGGTGTCGTTTTCCAGTGAGACACAAAACGATTTCGACTTCGGCGGAAATTTCGTTCAACTGATAGGCCTCTCAGGAGGAGTTCACGGTTCCCAGTATGGTGACGCAATGGCTCGCACTATGCCTGCCAGGGCAACCATGCCCGGATCATCGTGCTTCGTGCTTTGCTCCGACCACATGCGGGCGCGGCCGACCCTGCAGGGCTTTCCTTTGAACTCCCAGATTGCGTGTTTGGCCGCTTCATCTGCGGCCCGCGCAATCTCGTCCTGCGTGGTCGGCCCTTCGATAGCCGTCGCTACAGCATGCAAACCGTCGATGATTGTCTTGTCATCCAGCCGCGAACGACCGAGCGCCAGCATCTCGTCCCGGGCTGTTTTCAGCAACGCCGACAGTTCGACGAGCGGGAGTTCTGAACGACTTCCGCAATATCTGCTCATCGAAAACAACGCCGCGCTAATAAGGGTTCCAAGACTTGAACCGGTGCTCTCCGCCGCAGCCAATGCCATAGCTGCAAATGTGTCTCCAAAGTTCTCCTTATCCAAGTCCGCAGCTTCGATCGTCGATAGTAAGCGTGCGAGCATCGTGCCAGTGTCACCATCACCCAGGCGACTGTCGGCTGCGTTAAGCTCGGCTTCCATCCTTCGTGCCGCGATCGCACTACGGTTTGCGGCGATGATTATGTCTTGGCAGGTTAGAGATATCATTGAATGCTCCAGAATGGTGAGCAGGTGGGCGCCGAAAACAGAGGTTCGATCTCATCGTCGATGAAGCAGACGCTGATCGACATGCCGGCCATCTCCATCGATGTGGCGAAAGACCCGACGAACGATCGCACAATCGAGATGTCGTTTGTTGTTAGCACCTCGTGAGCACGTCGATAGGCGATAAAGAGCTCGTCTACTGGCGTGGCACCGAGATTGTTGACCATCAAGACGACTTTGTTGCCATCGCTTTCTGGCAAGCGGTCTTCCAGAATCCTCTCAACCATCTCCCCTACCAACGCATCGACTGGCGCCATTGGTCTTCGCCAAATTCCTGGTTCACCGTGGATGCCGATCCCCAATTCGACATCACCGTCGCTGATATCGACAAGCGGTTCATCTGCGGATGGCAGCCTGCATCCGGCCCACGCAAGGCCTATCGAATGTGTCCGCTCGATGGTCTTTTGTGCGATCCGTGTAACCTCCTCCAGCGGGGCTCCGCCTTCCGCAGCAGCGCCTGCGGTCTTGAAGGCAAGGGTAATTCCGGCCACGCCACGGCGCTTGTGGCGCTCATGCGGTCCCGCGCTCGCGATATCGTCAATCCCAAGGACAGTGCGCACCTGCTCCACCCGGGTCATCTTCGATGCCATGTCGAAGTTCATCCGGTCGCCACCATAATTGCCGTATAGAAGCAGAACGCCGGCCCCTGCATCCGCCATATCGATAGCGTCGAGGCATGATTGCAACGTCGGTCCCTCAAAGACGTTGCCAACCGCGCAGGCATCCAGCAGCCCCGGACCGACGTAGCCGCAGAACAAGGGTAGATGGCCAGAGCCGCCGCCCGTTACGATTCCAACCTTACCCTTCCTGACGCCAGCACGGCGAACGATAGTGCGGCCAGTCTTGCCCGCCCGAACGAGGTCGGGATAGGCAAATGTCAAACCCGAAAGGCTGTCATCGACGTAGGTCGAAGGGCTATTCATCAACTTCTTCAACAGAGTCTCCTTAGGTGCTCAGATGGGCTGCGCCAACAGTTCGCTTGGCCCAGCAATGTGCCTTGATGACTTCACACCGTGTGCAAGCCGGCGTTCGACGAACCTGACGGCAAGCGAGGCCGGCCATGCCATTGCGAAATACAGACCCGCCGTCAGCGCAAACACGTGTAGCGGCAGAAAACTCTCCGACATGATCGCTCGCGAGGTCAGCGTCAGCTCGGGCACCGCAATCAGCGCGCAGATCGAACTGTCTTTCAGCAGCGAGATAAGGTTGACCAGCAAGGGCGCGAGCATATGCCGGATCGCTTGGGGCAGCAGGATAAGACGGAACGTCTGGGCGGGCGTCAGGCCGGCGGCGAGCGCCGCCTCACGCTGCCCTGGTGGGATCGCGTTCAAACCCGCTCTGAAGACCTCGGACAGATATGCGCCGTAGACGAGTGCCAGTCCGAGAGATCCTGCAGCAAAGGCCGACAGGACAATACCTGTACCTGGCAAGCCGAAGTAGATCAGATAAAGAATGACGAGGATAGGAACGCCGCGTGCCGCGATGACATAGGTTCCAGCGGCAGCCCGAACGACAGCAGAATGGCGCGACCGGAGATATTGGAGGACCAGCCCGAGTGCAAGGGCGAGACCGAATCCAGCACATGTCAGCGCAAGACTCACCCCCAAAGCGTCGATTAGTCTTGGGCCCCAATCTACGAGATTGGCAAGGATTGTCTGAAGGAAACCCATATCAATACTCCATCCGACGCTCAACCAGGATGAAGGCCTGGCCAACAACGAAGGTTAGTGCGAGATAGAGAACTGCTGCGGCGCCATAGACCCAAGCGGTCGCGAAGGTCTCGTTTACGATCTGGCGTGCATTGAACATCACTTCGGGTGCGGCGATCGCGGCAACAAGAGATGTGTCCTTCACGAGACCGATGGCGTAATTGCCAAGCGGCGGCAGTGCGAGGCGCAAGCCTTGGGGCAGAATCACCAGGCGGAAGGCATCCAGGGGTCTCAGGCCGATTGCCGCGGCAGCTTCGTTCTGTCCTTTCGGAACCGACCGGAAGCCAGCCTTAAATATGTCAATGACGACGGCGCCGCCGATCAGCCCAAGGCCTATGACAGCGACGGTCATCGATGACAGGCGCACGCCGACCGCCGCCAGTCCAAAATAGAGGAGGAATAGGAACGTCAGGCCAGGCACATTTCTCAGTGCCTCGACATAGAATCGAATGAGGAAGCATATCGCACGATTGACAGTGAGGTGCTCGATCGTCGCAAGCGTCAAACCGATCAGGAGCGCCACGGCAAGCGCACCAACGCTGACTTCGACCGTGACGATTGCTCCGATGAGCAGCGCGTCCATTATTCGGTACAGCAACACCTCGTTCATGAGGACGCTCCCCGCGTGGACAGACTGGACAGAAATTGCCTGAGCCTGGGCTCCTGAGGCCGATCGAGAATCCGGCGGGCCGGACCCTCTTCGACGATGCGACCACCGTCCATAAACAGGATCCGGTCGGCGACCTCGCGTGCAAAGGCGATCTCATGGGTGACGAGCACCATCGATCGCCCTTCGCTGGCGAGTTCCTTAATGACATTCAACACCTCCCCGACAAGTTCGGGGTCAAGTGCTGAGGTAGGTTCGTCGAAAAGCAGAAGCTTTGGACGTTGCGCGAGTGCGCGGGCAATCGCGACTCTTTGTTGTTGCCCGCCAGAGAGCCGCGAGGGCATTTCGCCTGCCTTGTGGCCGAGATGAACCTTGGCGAGCAGTTCCTCAGCAAGCTCTGTTGCCGCGGCAGCCGGAAGGCCGCGCACTTTTCTGGGTTGAAGAGCAACGTTCGCCCTGACATTCAGATGCGGCCAGAGGTGGAAGTGTTGAAACACCATGCCTATGTCAGCGCGCTGCGGTGCCAGTTGCGCATCGGTCATCCGCCGGCCATTGGGTTGTTGACCGATCAGTCGACCGTCGATCCGGATCTCGCCACTCGTCGGAGGATCGAGAAAGTTGATTGCCCTGAGACAAGTTGATTTCCCGGATCCGCTAGGACCGATCAGGGCTATGCGCTCTCCGCGCCGAAGGGAGAACGAAACATTTTTGAGTACAGCCAACTGGCCATAGGATTTGTTGAGCTTGTCGACCGTCAAGAGTATGTCGCCAGGCATGGGTGCCTCCACGGGAAAGAAGGGTGCGACCGGCGCGCCGGTCGCAGGGACCAATTATTGTCCGCACACGGGCGGTTTCCAGTCGGCTGGTCGATCGACACCAGCGCGGAAGTTTTGCGCCGACGGCGTGTAATTCGCCTTGCTAACGTTGCCGTATCTGCTGCCAATGGCCTTGACCTCGCAGGCGGTCCAGAGCTTGCGGATCTCTGCACTGATTGCGTCGGCAAGTGTCTTGTTTTCCTTGGAGAGGCCGAAAACGTACTGGCGTCCGACGCCGGTCAGCAGGGGGAAATCCGACTTGTTGTCGGTGAAAGGTAGATTGGCGAGGCCCCAGGCGGGGTTCTTCGAAAGCGCATAATCGATGACGGGTGGATCGCCGACGAGGGCCTGAATGCGCCCCGCAACAAGATCGCGCAATGCGGCATCCGAGCTGTCATAAAGCGACAGTTCAAGACCGGGGATGCGCCGCAACTCCGGCAGAAACGAAAAGCCGGTCATTGAACCGACCGTCTTGCCTTCGAGGTTTGCGAGCGTATGCCAGTTGTTCTCCGTCTTCGACGTGATGCCGTTCTGGAAGTAACCGGTGGGGTCGGTGAGCGAGAGCGTGTTCGCCCGCTGCTCGGTCCAGGCGACGTTGCCGCCAATGATATCGACGCGGCCAGTTTGGACAGCGGCAATTGCCCCCGACCATTCCATCGGGACGGGCTTGACGGTAAGGCCAAGGCGATCGGCGGCGATTTGCAGTATCTCACCGTCATATCCCACGAGCTTGCCATCGCGGGCAACAAGTCCCGGCATGTCGCCGGTTATCGCGACCGACAGCATCCTTGGTTCGACAAGCTTGTAGGCAGCATTATCCGTCGCACTCGCCGGTGGGGCGCTGAGCGCCACCAGGAGTGCCAAAGCGCCAGCAGTCATTCCGGTCATCGTTAAAGTCTGCATGATCGTTGTTCCCTTTCCTTGTTTTGAGGTCGATCAGGTTTGACCGGCAGCAGCACGTGCTGCCGGATTGGTTGGCCGCCTGATGAAGCGGCTCATGGAGAGGCCTTCGAGTGAGGTTGGAGAACCGCCTTCGAGACACAGCTCCGCGAGTACTGCGCCGACCGCTGGCCCCAGCTGGAAACCGTGCCCGGAGAATCCGAAAGCGTGAAAGAGGTTGGATGTGGTCGGGCTTGATCCCACCACTGGCAGTCCGTCAGACATACGCCCCTCAATCCCAGTCCAACTGCGAACCAACAGGACGTTGGCGAGGGCTGGAACCATCTCGATCGCTGCCTTTGCCGCTTCCATCGTGACATCAGCAAGCGGTCGGGCGCGCAGAGCGTCACGATCGGCGACACCGAGTCCTGAACCGAAGATTACGCTACCGTGTCCTCTCGCCTGCCTGATATACATGCCGCCGCCGCAGATACCGAGGTTCGGGCCGACTAGCGGTGCTATCGGTTCGGTGACACACATGTTTGGCGCCATCACATCTTCGCGCACGTTGTCTCCGAACCATTCTGCGACGCGCGCCCCCCATGCGCCTGCGGTGTTGACCAGCCGGCGCGCATGAACGGGCGTGGCGTCGCCAGCAACGATGAGTTCAAAACCCGTGTGCGAGACCGCAGCGCGTTCGATCGTGCATCCCTCACGGATCACGGCGCCAAAACACTTTGCGGTGCGCGCGAAAGCGGGCGCGACAAGCCGGGGATTGGCCTGACCGTCTTCGGCACAAAGCGAGCCGCCGACAAATCCGTCGCCGAGATAGGGGTAGCGGTGGCGCAAGTCCGCACGTTCGAGAACATCGAGCGTCAGGCCATGCTGGCGGGCGATCTCTTGATGGGCAACCAACTCAGCCATGTCAGTGTCGCTGCGCGCAAGCTTCAGATGGCCTGTGACAGCAAACTCGCAGTCGCTTCCGACAAGTTCGGCGAGCCTTCCCCAAATTTTCCGGCTACGTTGGGCCAGCGGCAATTCAGCGGGGTGACGACCTTGCTGGCGTACGCCGCCGTAATTGACGCCGCTGGCCTGCGCGCCGCAGCGCCCCCGTTCGAGCAGAACGACGGAGGCTCCCTTCCGACGAGCGTGTAGCGCGGCCGAACAGCCGGCAAGTCCGCCACCGATGATGGCCACATCAAAGACCGTCATGGGCGCCTCCCGCGAGGGTTGAAAGCATGAGCGGTTTAATCGGCGCCTGTCCACGCAAGCGGCCGACCTCACTGATATGGACGGATCCTTTGGCGGCTATCAGTTCGGCAGCGGCCAGGCCACAGATGCGCCCTTGGCAACGACCCATGCCGAGACGCGTGAACGCCTTGATGCGATTGATGTCGCACTCTGCCGATGCCGCGACGGCATCGCGTAAAGTGTGAGCTGTCAAACCCTCGCAACGGCAGATTACGGTCTCGTTTGGAAGATCGGCCGCCAGCTGCCGGGGAAACGGGAAGACTACGTTGAGAGACCGTCGAAAACGATCCATTCGCTCGATACCGCGGCGCAATCGCGCGGCGCGCGACGCATCCGCCCGTCCGGCATCTGCCAAAATTGCCATAGCTGCAAGCTCACCTGTCATGGCCGCGACTTCGCTGCCACGGATCGCTAGCCCGTCGCCGGCGAGATAAATGCCCTCAACGGAACTGCGCCCGTCCCCGTCTGTCACAGGAAGCCACTGACGGTGCTGTTCGTCGAAGCGAAAATCGACCCCGAGCAGATCGGCAAGCTGCGTTTCCGCCGTCAGCCCAAAGCCAATGGCGAGCGCGTCGCAGGACAAGGTGGTCTCAGTCTTTGACTGACGATAGAGCAAGCCGGCGACACGACCGTCTGAGGCTTTGAGGACCTCGAGTGGTTCGACGCCTGTTTTGATGGGAACGCCGTGTGTGCGAAGCCAGGCCATGTAATACAGGCCTTTGGCAAACATCCGTCCGCCGGCCATCAATCCTGGAAGAGCGGATACGTGTCGCAACGGCCTGCCGGATTCGAGGACGGCCACGACCCGCGCCCCGGCTCGCGCGTACTGGTATGCCACTAGGTAAAGGAGCGGCCCGCTGCCCATAAAGATGACGTCGTGGCCTATTGTCGAGGCTTGAGCCTTCAGGGCGATCTGCGCCCCACCCAGCGTGAAGACTCCTGGCGCCGTCCACCCCTTGATCGGCACGATTCGATCCATTGCGCCGGTCGCAACAATCAGTCGTCCCCATGGCTGTCGCATCACCTCGTTTCTGCGGGCCAGGTGAAGAACCCGAGGCTCGACACCCCAGATCAAGGTTTCGGCATGATAGGCAATCGAAGGTAAAATTGCTGCGAACTGGTCGCGCATCCTGCATGCGCGACCAGCATCGAATCCGTAGAGATCCCGGTCGCTTCGCCGCAGCGGAGCCGGCGGACTGCGGAAAATCTGGCCCCCCGGAAACATTCCTTCGTCGATCAGAACAGGCTTGTGGCCGGCCGCTACGAGCGTGCGGGCAGCGCTTACACCTGCCGGGCCGGCACCGACGATGACGATAGGATCCCCGCCGCTCATGCCCTTTCCTCCGGCGCGACGGTTGATAGCGACATGCCCGCTTCGACGAGGCTGGTGCAGGCGCGGATACGTTCGCCCGAGGTCTTCCACAGCCAGCAATCTTGGCAGGCTCCCATGAAACAGAAGCCAGCCCTGCGTTCGTGGTGGAACTCAAAGTTGCGGACGTGCCCGAGCTCGGTGTTGAGCGCAATAAGTACCGTTTCGCCGGCGCGCGCCACGACGGATTGGCCATCGACAGTGAGTTCGATGACGGGCGAAGCAATTGCGCCCAGCCTCTTGAAGCTTGTTTCTCGGCATTTTCGCAAGGTCATGCCTCTTCCTCCCATTGTCAGTTCGACCCTAGTAATCCATAATATGGATGTCAATTAGGAATCAAATCCACAATAGTCCATCTCTAGCCACAGCTGTTCGAAAGTTTGAAACCACCTGAGGTAGTATCGAAAGGAAGTCTGCCTTGCCGAACGCAATATCCGAGCTCGCCGCCTTTTGCGGCTCAATTGAAACCGTAGGCGAAACGACCTTAAAGGCCGCCCGCAGAACGGTTCTTGACACGATCGGGGCCGCTGCCAGCGGTGCGACAACGCCCGGAGGTCGCGCCTCCTTTAAAGCTGCGAGCGCCATCTGGGGCGCCGGGGCGTCATCGATCTGGTTCTCCAGGGCGCTACTCACGCCAGCCGGTGCCACCTTCGTCAACGCCACGTATGGGGCGAGCCTCGACCTTGACGACGGTCACCGTGCCGCTGCCGGACATCCGGCCGCTGCCATCGTTCCAGCAGTGCTAGCCATTGTCGGCTGCCACGCTGTTTCGGGTCGCCGGTTGCTGACGGCCATTGCCATCGGATATGAGATTGCGGTTCGTGCCGCGGCCTCCCGTGGCATCAATAGCCTGCGCACCACCGACACGGGGCTCTGGTGCGGTTATGGCGCGGCTGCCGCCGCCGGCTGGCTCATGGCGTTTCCTCTTCCGGTGATTGCGCATGCGATGGCGATCGCTGGTCAGACTGCGACTGGTCAGTTTGCCACGGGCTGGACGCGTGTCGGCCACACGGTAAAGGAAGGAATTCCCTGGGCGGCAGCAAACGGTATTCAGGCAGCATATCTCGCTGCCGCCGGCCATAGGGGCCCGCTCGATCTGCTTGACGAGGAACCTGTCTACAACAGGACGCGGCTGCTTGCGGGGCTCGGAGACGCATGGGCTATCGAACAGGCCTATTTCAAGCGCTATAGCTGCTGCCGCTGGGCGCATGCGGCGATCGAGGCAGCGGTGCTTCTACAGGACGACCGCAAGCTATCCGCCCGCGCAATCGAGGGGATCGTCGTTGAAATCTTCGACAGAGCGCTCACCCTGCCGAACCAGGTTATACCCGCCTCGAACGAGGCTGCGCAGTACAGCATTCCCTTCTGCATCGCCGTGGCGCTTCTACACGGGCAGACCGCGCTGTTGCCGCTCGAGGATCGCCACCTCGCAGACCCCGATGTCATAGCACTCGCTTCGCGGGTACGGCTGGAAGCCAGCCCACGATATGTCGGCGCTTTTCCAGCAACGACCCCTGCGAGGGTTACCATCTCGGCAGGCGGCGAGATTTTTTCGCTTGAGGTCACCTACCCCAAGGGAGAGCCCGGCAATCCGATTAGTGATGCAGAGCTTGGGGAGAAGTTCGCCACGCTGACATCACGGCTGCCCATGTCTTCGCTCCAGGCGCGCTCCATTTCCGATGCGGTCAGCGCACTCATGGACGGGACGGTAACGACTTCGCTCCTCGACGCCCTTTGCAACGCCTCATAGTCATTCTACAAAGCTGCCATTTGATATACGAATCCGCCAAACCGGCAGACGGATGAGGTTGAAATGGCAAGGGACGAGGTCGCGGTAACGGGAACACAGCTGCTCGACAGAGCGGTCGCGATCTTGAAATTCCTCGGCGATATCGGACAGAACGGCGCGACGATGGCGATGATTGGCGATGCGCTTGGCCTGAAGCAGCCGACCGCGCATCGCATCATTACTGCGCTGGAGCGCCACGGTCTGGTCGATCGCGAACGCGAAACGAAGCGCTATCGCCTGGGGCTCGCGCTTTTTGCCATGGGCGCTGCCGCTGCCGATGGGACGGGATTGCGCGTGCTCGCTCGCCCTGCCCTGATGCGGCTTTCGGCGGCGACCGGAGATTCCGTATTTCTGATGGCGCGGGCTGGCTTCAACACGGTCTGCGTCGATCGTCAGCAGGGCTCTTACATCATTGACAGCTTGACCGGTCATATCGGGGGACAGATTCCGATGGGCGTCGGCCCTGCAAGCCAGGCGATCCTCGCCTTCCTGCCGTCAGCGGAGGCCGCAGTGATCGTTGCGACCAATGCGCCTCATTATAAACAGTACGCACCGCTGACCGAACGAAAGGTCAAGGACGCTTTGGCGGCTGTCAGACAGAACGGCTACGCTGTCGATCACGGAGAACTTGTGGCAGGCATATCGGCGATCGCCGTGCCTATCCTGCCACCCGGTCGTGACGCTGTGGCGGCAATCGCCATCAACCTGACAAGCGCCCGTTTGACGGAGGAGCGGCTCCCAACCCTGGTCAACATGCTGCAGAGTGAAGTCCGCCAGATCGAGGCAAGCCTTAATCCGCTTGACGAGCCACGTTTGGGATCGGCTGCCGCCGCCATGGTTTCGCCGCGGAGATGATAGACCCCTGTCTGCATTCATCACGGGCGCGCTGACGTCACGATTGAACTCACCTCCCCCACGTAAAGGCCGGCATAACGAAATCAGGCAGCCGCTCGTGGTCGGAGCACAGGCGAGCAAGCCTACCCCAGAGCACGTCGCCAGTCTTGGGATTGACGAGTTGGTCATGATGGATTCCGGTCAGCACCAGGGCCGCATCTATTCCGGCTCTGCGCGCTCCAACAATGTCGGTTTCAAGCCCGTCGCCAATCGCCAGAACATGGTCTCGGGCAAGCCCAAGGACTGCGAGGGCCCGGTCGTAAGCCGGTAGGCGCGGCTTTCCGTAATAGAGAACGGCTCCCCCAAGACGCTCGTAGTGCGCGGCGATCGTACCTGCGCAATCGATGCGCGTCGTGCCGATCATGACAGCGTGGTCGGGATTGGCGCAGACCATGACAAGTCCTCTCGCCTGCGCGTTCCCAAGGACCCGCTCAGCGTCCTCAAGCGCCTTGTTCCCACTTACTCCGGTACACAACAGGAAGTCGGCCTGATCAACCCCTTCTGCGCGTTCTCGCCCGGATCCATCAAAAAGGCCGGACAATTCAGATGGGCCGATATGGAAAAAGCGGCGTCCAAGATTTCGGTTAGCGTCGTTCGACAAAGCCTCGAAGGCAAGTTCACCGGACGTGACCAGGCCGCCGTATAGGTCTGGTGTGAAACCCATTTGAGCGAGACGGGCGGCAACGTCCTCGCGCCGCCGAGGCGAGTTGGACAGGAGACACGCAGCAATCTCACCTCTATGAAGCATGCGTAGAGCGTCGATGGCCCCGTCAAGAGGATTGAGGCCGTCATGCACCGTACCGAAAAGGTCGAGAATGATGCCCCGGTAACGCGAAGCGATATCCCGAAGGTTTGTAAGGACCCATGGCCGGCCAGTCATGGCGGACACCTCCGTTGGCGATCTGCATCTCGCCGCCATCGCGTCAGAATGTGACCGATGGCGGTCGTAACGATGATCGCGCCGCCGAACACGCTTGGTAGTCCCGGCCGTTGGTCGAACGTTAGCCAGACCCATAGCGGCGAAAGAGGGACTTCGACGAGTGAGAACAGCGCTACCTCGGCGCTGGGCAGCAATTGTGCTCCCTTGCTGTAAAGCACCAGGCCGAGCACCATCTGGATGAGCGAAAAGCAAGCGAGAAGGAGTGCATCGTCAAGATCAATGCTTATGCTGGGTGCGAAACAGAGCGCAACAATTGCGGCAATCACATTGGATACCGCGATAATCCAAAGAACTGATCGGCCCCGGTCAGCGCGCAACGCCACCGTCATGAACGCGATCGATATTGTCATTAGAAGCGCCAGCAGGTTGCCCAACTGACTGGAGCTTCCGCCCGGAGAACCGGTGAAGATAACTGCGGCGCCGACAAGTGCTGCGCCTGAAAAGAAGACTGTCGGGCGCGCCGGTCTCTCACGAAGCGTGAGGGCAGACGCGATGGCGGCGAGGACGGGAAGCGATGCATGGATCATCGCAACATTGGCAACCGATGTCAGTTGCAATGCGGGGATGAAGGTGACCATTCCGAATGCCGAGCAGCCGGTAGCGACAAACCACGATCGTCTCAACAGGCGTGGATGAAATCCGGCGTCACCGCGCATCAAGGCCGCACCGCCGACCGCGATCGCGCCAAAGAAGCTGCGCCAGAAGAGAATTGTCCAGACGTCGAGTGTCACGAGGAGACCCATAAACAATCCAGCGGTGCTCCAAAGCATGGCTGCCCCGAGGATGTAGAACGTTCCCAGGTGCTGAACCTTCATGCGCTTGCTCCGATGGACGGTTCCTGGCTGAGGAGCGCGTAGTGACGGGGACAACTTGATCCGAGCCGAACCAGTAGCTCTTGTGGGATTGTACGGGCTGCCTTTGCCATGGCTTCGACAGACAAACGAGGGCCCAGAAACTCGACAGCCCGCCCCGGCATGCACAAAGCCAGGGGAACATCGCTGAGATCTATCGCGACATATTCCATGGCGACGCGGCCAACGACAGGAACCATGTATGAGCCGATCGCGGCGGCGATGGCGTTTCCCCCCGACCAAGGCAGGCCGACCGCGTAGCCCAGGGCGACGATACCGATACGCATGGAATGTGCGGCGCGAAAACTCGCGGCATATCCAACCGCCTCGCCACGCTGGACGGTCCTGACATCGGCAAGGCGCGCAAACAGTTGCACAACGGGCAGAAGAGGATTTGGCTCTACGCCTGCATTGTTTAATCCAAAGAGCGCGGACCCTGCTCGAATAAGATCGAAATGGAAGCTCTGATCGAGCCAGACAGCAGCCGAGGCAGCCAGGCTGCGCCTTCGTGGATCGAGCACTTGGCACATTGCTACGAAGCGGTCTCGTTGCAGACGGTTTGTGGGGTCATTGCGGACATCAGCGCATGCGAGGTGGCTGATCACGAGATCAGGCGGGCGTTGCGAGATGTGCACCAGGGCCCGTGCCTCGGTGAATGTAAGGCCGAAGCGTGAAAAGCCGGTATCGACATTGATGACGAATTCAGGAAGTTGACGGGACGCAACGAGCGCGTCTGCCAGAGAATGGCAAACGGGGGTCAAGCGGTGGCTGAGACACGTTTCCAATTCGCTCTCTTTGACCCCTGAGAGGATATAGATATGAGCCAGGTTTGCGAGCGTTCGGCGAACCTGGACCGCCTCGCGAAGGTCAGCGACAAAAATGCTTTTGCAGCCCGCTGCGACGAGGGTTGGAACGATCAGGTCGATTCCCAAGCCATAGGCGTCGTTCTTGACCACAGCAGCGACTTCCGTGTCCGGCCGGACCAGCGATCTTAGACGGTGAAAGTTTGCTCCGATTGCTGACACGTCGATTCGCAGTTCTGCTGGCATGGACGGGATCCGGGGCGTTCGCATGGACGACAACCTAAAGAAACAATAAATTATCGTTGCAATCTAAGGTAAAATGCTCCAGATTGCTATCTAGAAATGTGGTGGCTCAATAATTCGTCTTTTGGTTGCTGTCAAACTTGGAGGAGATCGCAATGACTGCGAGTAGGAAAACACCCCATATTCTCATTATCGGCAGCGGTGTGCTGGGTGGCGATGTTCTTGATTTTCTGCTTCAGAGCGGGCGGGACTACGCCTTGACTGTCGGCGTGAGAAGACCCGAAACCGCGTTGCTGCGGGTCAATCTCGCGCGCTATACGGCGATGAATCTCGGTCGAGAGCCGCACGTCGATATGATGCCTCTCGATTTGATGAACATCGAGCAGACAGCCGAGCGCCTGGACAAGGTCAAGCCTGACATCATTTTCAATGCGGCCACGTTACATAGTTGGTGGGTTATCACCAAACTACCTCCTGAGGCATATAAGTCTCTGGACATGGCGCGTGGGGGCGTGTGGACGCCCATGCACCAGGTCCTCGTGCGTCGCCTGATGAAGGCAGTGCGACTGGCTGACAGCCCCGCAGTCGTCGTCAATGCTTCCTATCCTGATGTCGTCAATGCGTCGCTTGCCGCAGAAGGGCTGTCCCCTGCGGTTGGCATCGGCAACATCGCAAATGCGGTCCCGGGTATTCGCCTTGCCGCAGCTTACATGCTCAGGCGCGATCCAGCAGCGATCGACATCCGCTTCTTTGCCCATCACTATCTGAGCTACCGAATGCCAAGCACCGGCGGAACGGACGGTGCTCCCTACCATCTGACAATTTATGCTGATGGCGCCGAAGTCCCCGCGGCCGAGATTGATCACAACGTTCTGTTTTCTCATGTCGCCGGGCGGTTCCGGCGGGTCAAAGGGCTTGCCGGGCAGTCCGTCACCGCATCCTCTGCGACCGCGATGCTCCATGCGGTCGCCTCTCGTTCCGGCCAGGTTGTTCATGGGCCTGGGCCGCTCGGTCTTGTCGGCGGCTATCCGATCCGTGTGTCGCCGACGGGTTTTCTCGTCGATCTGCCGGCCGGTCTGACGCTTGACGAGGCAATCGACATCAACCGGCGCTGCCAGCGCTACGACGGTATCGAGAGTGTCGATGATGACGGCACTGTTCGCATGACGGAGGCGTCGTCGAAGATCATGAGGGAGGTGATCGGCTACGACTGCCGTCCGTATCGGCCGGATGAATGCGAGGAACGAGCCGAAGAGCTTGCATCGCGCTTTGCCGAATATGCTCGTCGATCGGGCGTCAACGATCTTTCCGTGGCCTAGGCCGCCGCGGTCCATGCGGTGTCGAAGGCGTGAAAATCGCCCCGGTCCGGCCGTCCGAGGCAAATCGATGCGCGTCGCCTCCTGCATTCGAAGATGACGGAAAATGCCGTCTGTGTCGGTTCTCGCGGGGACGCGGTCTTGCATATCGCGTCTGGCGCACCATTGGTGTCCGACAGAAGGCGGCAGATACCAGCGACGTCACTGATACAATGGAGCTTGGCAGCTCGAAGCCGCTCTCGGCTAGAGGGATAGATACGTGCCGCTGTTTCTATGTCCTCCATGATCGCAACCGACGACGTGAGAGGATGATTTGTATGAACGATTGGGCTTCCCGTGAGGGCAACAGGGCCGATTGATGGTGAAATCTCCACACCGTCCACCTGGGCCGAGGCGTCTGCGAGGAGGTAGCAGCGTCCGGACATGTGGCTGACCCGTCGAAGTGTCGCCAGCGCACCGGCAGTGTGCCGCTCTTTAAGGATCAGGCGTCTGACCACGAGGCTCGGCATTCCGTGGGCGGCAGCATCAAGCATGAGATCGTTCGTCACGAACGCCAAGCCGGCACGATTCATTCCGACCCAGCCGAGCGTGCCGGGGGACGTCACCATGATCAGGCCGCCATCGTCATCGTCAATGCCATCGTGGACGAGAAGAACGAGCTCCTCTTCCGTGCCAGGAAGCGCGTCCCAGTTTTGCGCCAAGACCGCGCCAGCCCCTGTAGCGCATGCCACCGTAGTGCAGCCGTTGGCAACCGCACCATCGAAGAACTCGAAACCGGAAAGGAGATAGATATCAAGCGGAGCCAATCCACTTCCGTCAGCGATGCCTTTGAGCTCCGCGACAATGGTAGGCGCCATACCCTCAAGCAGCCGCCAGGAGTTGGCCGCGCGCCGCTCCGCGCGCAGCCAGGCCCGATCCGCCGTCGATCGCCTGAGGCGCAGGAACGACGTTTGGATCGATGTGGACAATGCAACGCCGTGTTGCTTTCCGCGGGCGTAGGCATCGCCGCGCAGATGGAGAATCGGAATTTTACCAGAACTCATAGCGTGGCCCATTTTTGAAGATATATCCACAATATGGATTCTCGATTTTTCCGAGTCTACGCGTGTACAAGCTGTCGGTGTGCGAAAGTTGACTGCTACTACGGGTCGATGCTCGGCGTGCGTTCACGTCACGAGGAGGCAAGGCATGGCACTTGGAATTGCAGTCGGAATTGACCTCTGTGCTGTCATCGGGACCGCACGTCATGACATCTCCATCGGCACCGCGATTGGTATCGCGATCGGTGCAGCCGTTGGCGCTTTGCGTCACTCGATTTAGCCAACTCAAATAAGCAAGCGCGGCGAGGAGCCAGCGTACCTCGCTCTGCTCTCCGCATGATCGCCTGTCGCCGCCGCGCCACCAGGTTATGGAATGGAACAGGAAACTCGAGCAGGAGTTACATACTCATGCAGCTCGAAGAGGAGAAGGTTTTCCCATGAACAACATTGTTTGGCTTGTCGGCGCAATCGTTATCGTTCTCGCAATTTTGAGCTTCTTCGGTCTACGCTGATCCGTCGGGGCAACGAATCCCAAGCTGGTCTCCAATCGTCCGGCTAATCTACTGGTCGCGCGTCCGTCGCAGGAGGATGCGCAGGCGATGCTAAGTCCCTAAGATTTCAGGGAGCGCGTCTTATTTTATTGCAAGCTAAAATAGACTTTAGTAGCATCTTCACGTCAGGGGAGGATTTCATGCAGCAAGTAGAGCTTGAAGGCGCCGATTCCATCATGGCAACCAGGGTCTGGAGCGTGCCGGAATTTTGCGCTCGCCACCGGTTGGACAATAATGAGGAAGCGAGGCTGATCGTGCTGTTCGGCCCGTTCGCGACGGCAGCTGAGCTCATGCACAACATGACACGTGCGCCAAAGTTCAGGTAAAAGGTTCCACATTGATCGCTCACGCGGGCTCGGTTGCATACGAAGCTTCGCACCGAAAAGGGTAATCCGGCGCTTTGGCTTGGGTCCAGTCCCCGATCAATTGACCCTATACCCACCAAAAAACAAGGCGGGTCTGGGCTGCGCAATCATTTATGATGCCACGCGGTTTTTCGACTTTATCCGCCGGTTGGACAGTTATAGACGTCTCTCGTCGAGGTCACGGCTCAGCCCATCATGCCCGCCGTGCCCGAGGAGATGCGTCGCCGAACGCCAGGCATGATAGGCGATCCGGTCGAGCCGACGGGCAGCGTCGATCCGCGCAAGGGCATCCGCGGCGGTCAGCTCTCCCGGCGCGACGGAGGCAAGGGTGGTGGCGCGATGATCTCGCTGCAGGGCTTCGAGCTCCGTTGCCGCGCTCTTGAGCTCGGCGAGCGCCGCGGCAACCTCCGACGAAACGTTCCAGCCGATGGGAGCCGCCTGCGCGCTGAGGGCGCATTCCGAGGTGATCGAGCCACCGACCGCCTGTGCCGCATGCATGGCTTGTGTGCACAGCGCGGTGGCACGAGGATCATGAGCGAAGTCGGCCGGCTGTCCTTCGAGCCTGCCCTCCTCCATGACTTCCACGAGGCGGGAGGCGTGATCGAGCGCGTGTAGCGTGCCCGTCATGCGGAGCCGCTCGGCCTCCGTCTCGGGCGGCTCCTTCAATTCGGACAGGAAATCCCGCACCTCCTCGAGCGTGGCGGCGGCCGCAGTGCTCTGTGCCGCTGGGCCGGCTCCGCCCGAAAGTGCTGCAGAAACCGAGGCGGCGGTTGTCGCGAGGACGTCTGCCACGACACGCCGGGCGGTCTCGACCGCGACTACCGGACTGGCGAGTGCGCTTGGATCGAGCGCGCGCTGAAGCGCCGTCTGCTTGGCGGGCAGGAGCCACTCCACGACGCGGGTGAACCACTGCGTCGCCGGCAGGAGTACAGCGACCCCTACGATGTTATAAGCCGTGTGGTAGGCGGCAAGGAGCGTCATTCCGTCGACCGACGCAGACAAGACTTTCATCAGCGCCGCCGTGAACGGAAAGGCGGCGATGGCGATAAGCGCGGCTATGACCTTGAACAGCACATAAGCAAGTGCGAGGCGCTTGGCCGTCGCGCTGGCGCCGATGGCCGCCAATGCGGAGCTCGTTGCCGTCCCGATATTCTGGCCGATGATCAGAGCCGCACCCTGCTCCAGGCTCACCGCCCCGGCGTAGAAGGCCGAGATGGTAACGGCGATGGCGGCCGTAGAGGACTGCATGACCGCGGTCATGGCAAGGCCAACAACGATGAGGCTCATGAGACCGACCGAGCCTTCGACCCAGCCAACTCCCGCTACGCCGAGCACTGCGGGCAGGTCAGACGGATGCAGGCTCTGCGCAAGACCTCCCATGCCTTGCTGGAGGGTGGTCAGCCCGTAGAGAACCAGCGCGAAGCCTGCGAGCGCACCGCCCGCCGCCGCGATACGCCCGCCCGCCAGCAACTTGGCTAGCGCGCCAAGGAAGATCAAAGGCAGCGCATAGGCCGAAAGCGAGACGCGCACGCCTATCAGTGCCACGAGCCAGCCCGTGCCCGTCGTGCCGATGTTGGCGCCGAAAACGAGACCGAGTCCTTGCGGAAAGGTCAGAAGGCCGGCGCTGACGAGACCGATCGTCGTCATCGTTACAGCGCTCGACGACTGCACGAGCAGTGTGACGATGGCGCCCCAGAAGGCACCTGAGAGCGGCGTGGCCGCGGCCTTGCCGAGGGCGGTGCGCAGGGCGGATCCCGCCAACGCCTTCAGGCCGTCGGTCATGACGGTCATGCCGAGCAGGAAGAGCCCGACGCCGCCGAGTATGGCAATTGCTGTCGACATACACGTCTCTTTCGGTCTGCGCTTCGGCCTTGAGCGCGTTGGAGTTGTACTGCTAGCGGACCTAAGGCGATAGTCTATTCATGGCAATGACGTACTCTGGGTCGGTGAGCTGCGAATAGTGATGCTCAGCGGTCCGAGTACCTGGAATTGGCGCCAGCGTCGATTCCGCACTCCGATTCCTGCAGTGGCGGCCTGCTCGTATCGTGCGTTGTGCTCCATGGGGACGTACTGAATCGGCAGCTTTCGCTGGCTAGTCAACCCGACACGGTCGGCGCAGTCAATTGCGTCCACCTCGAGTGGGGGTTGAACCGCAGACCCGGCAGACGTGGTGTGCTCAGGAGACCGTTCCAGACGAGGTGCCGGCTATTGGCTGAAAATGCTCCAGCCGGCTCGACATGCCCTGGTCAGCGATAATTTCGCTTCCGCTCAGCGCGGCCGCCTTGTTCGAAGGCAGAAAGGCCACCAAATTTCCGACATCCTCGACGGTGTTATAGGTTCCCGTTGCGTGCGCTTTCAGGAAGTGCGCCGCCAGGCCAGGGGTTTCGGCCTCCAGAGGCCTGTTTGGTGTTCACTGCCCCTTACGGGGTGCCATATGCCGGAGTATGGCAAGCGAGCAAAATCATGATCTTGCAGATGTGTGAGACAGAGCGACAGCTCGCCTAATCACTATGCTTTTTGCCTGTTATGTCTCACGCTGAACGCATGCGACGACCATGAATTCACTTGCTACCGACCTATATCAGCGTATCGTTCGCGGGGTTGGCCCCATTGTTTTTCCCGGGCAGAGCCGATTGGGAGATCACAAGTGCTCTTGCCATGACAGGAGCCATTTGATGAACTTTCTCACCGAGGTCGACCTCACTGACGAACAACTTGATACGGTGACGTCTACCATCCAGGCATGGTGCGCGAGCCAGCGTGTTGATCCCTAGGGGGTTTCAGCCCGTGCAGCTGCAGCTCTTGCCCTCGAACTGCTTTCAACACACCCTTCGGTAACATCGGAAGAGTTGCTTGGTTTACTCTCGAACCGACTTTCTGGCGCCGGGAGCAAGTAGCATGGAACTCCTAGCCATTACGACGGTTCACCGAGTGGATCGCCAAGTAAGATTTCCTTCCCTCATGCCACACGCTGGCTAACTGCGCGGTCCACCATTTAGCCCATCACTCCAATTTCGAATCGGAGAGCCTGTGTCGGCACCTGGGTGGATCGCCGTAATCGTTGAGCGCAACCAAGCGTTCCACATTATCGGATCCGCAGAAGACGCCCTTGATCTACTGTTTACGAATTGGCCGGTCGTTAGTGGCACCGCCTTCGTGTTAGCCATGGAGACGTGCGCTGGCACAGCGACGGGCGCGGTGACCGAAGGAGAGGCCCAGTCGGCATTTCTTGCAGCGGCCCGTGATGCGAAGGTGGTCTGCAGGATCGCTTAGTACCGACGCCGAGCCGCTTGGCAGTACCTTCGATCGCCGGGAAACGGTGTGGCCAGTCATGGCCGCTTCGGGTGAGAACCGGGACATTGCCGTCGTTGAGGAGACCGCGATGCATACCCGTCGCATTTGATCTCGCAAATCCAATCTCGATTGGCGCACGCGGCGCAAGAAGAGCAAGGCATGGCGTCTATGCGAGCCGGCATTGGATCAAGGGGAAGGAAGGGTCACGCGGCTTTTGGGCGCGCGAACGCAGCTCCTGGGTGTCAGCCTGAAGCGGCTGAGAACGTGGCGGTCTCGCACTAGCTGGCCTTCTTCATCTTGGCCATATCGTCGGGCAGGATATGCATGCCTGCCTCATGGGCGGCATCGACAAATGCAGCGCGAGCGGTTTCGCCGTCGACATAAAACTCTATGGCCTCGATCGATCGCATGAGCGCCCTATGGTATTTGGCGCCGCCGCGATGATGCCATTTGCCGCTTAAAAGCATGCCGGCGAGTTGTTGGACGGTCTCTGCCTTTCGATACCGTCCGATGCCATCGATCTCGACTTGCATAGGCTTGATGAAAACAGGAAGATCGGCGTCCATTTCGAAACTCCTTGACATCTCGCGGATTAGTAAAGTGCCAAGTGATTCGTTTGTCTAGGCAGGACAAAATAAATAGGAGTCCGCGGAACAAACCTTCTCGCACGGAGTTTCTGCACCGCGTTGAGAACGTAACTCCTCTCGATGTCCACACAATCCCTTAAGCCCCGCGCTCTCCGCGGGGCATTTTTTTGCAACCTTGTGGAACAAATCAGCGATATTGACGTTTATATTCTCGCATTGCTTGCATTTAAGGCCGCGTCTGTTTCATTGCAAAAGGGTTCTTGGAAGATGGAATCCGCACACTTCGACAGCTTTCGCTATGGATTGGCGGCCCTTCTCATGCGCCGTCCACACCTCCGTCCCTATGCCCATATTGCACACCGGTGGACCGAAGACATCGAGAACTATGGCGACGCAGTCAGGTTCCGCGAGAAGTTGCGTGCTGAGGATGGCGACAAGATGCTCCTGGAGGAATGCGAGCGACTCTGCATCGAGCTCGAGGACGAGGTGCAGTCCTATTTTGCTGCTTCGGGCCTCGACCTGCCGTGACGAATTCTCTCCCCAACCCATCGCCATGACAGTACGATGGCACTTATGCCAACGGCGCTGACTCATGGAACGACTTTAGGTAAACCCTCCTTCAGCCCGCCTGAAGTCTCACTGGTGTCCTGTCGCCAAGGCAGGATGCGTTGAGGGGCCAGGCTCTCGACAGCTTTGCGATGCTTACGCGGCTCTGAACCTTCTCCTCGATGCTCGACTAGGACTTTGGACCGACTGGCGCGCTCCCATGATTGGAGTAGTCTCATGGTGTCCTGATCTTTGATAGGCAGGATAGAAAGGGAAGCCCCTCGCCAACCCATCCTGGGGCTTCCCTTTGCAGGCTTGGGCCGAACCTCAAGGCAGGCTTTGACTCTATCGTCTCAACGTAATGTTCGCTCTCCTATCGGGCGATGAGAGCGATCACAATGTGGCGGATGACGTCGGCAAATGCGACACCCAGCGCCATGCTTCCGATCCCAATAACCTCGGCAGCCATGTCGCGTGCCTCGCGTCATCGACACCCGCAACCAGCCCCTTCGATGCCTGAAACTTTCGGATCACGGTCTGCTTCAGGCCCGGCACGACCGGCGCCAGCGCCGAATGCTCGCGGCGATCGTCGAAGCCGTTCTTGCCGCCGTTGATCTTCTTGGTGGTGGTCTCGATAGCTGGCATAGCGATTGAGGTTGTGGCTATCCTCCCAGAGCGGTACAAATCCCTCCCATAGATCGGTGTTGACCAGATCCGGACTGGTTTATTACCCCGAATTTTTCACCGAAAGGTAGGCAATCTACGTCTAATGGACGAAGTGCCAACAATGAGCGGTTGTGGTTTTATGAAGCCGACCGAGATGCGGTCAGTTTCTCTTGTAACGCGTTAGGAAGCTCGCCCGCCCCGGCGGGCTTCTTGCTGTCATGGCCTGATGGAAGCGAGGAAGGTCAAGATGAAGCCCCCCTGCAACGAATGACGGCTACACCCACGGCCGTCGGGCCTGCCGCGGATAGGCACAGGAAGGTGATACGGTGGTAGTGTTGTTCGATGCGAGCGGAACCGCGCGGGACGGCAAACCGTACACGAACACCTATGCGTGGTTCCTTGATCTCCAGGACGGGAAGATCGTGGACGCATCTGCGTTCTTCGACAGCATTTCCTTCAATGACTTGTGGAGCAGACTCCCGGCTTCAGCGGCCCAGTAAATCGCGCGCGCGGACCCGATCTCAATCTCGTCGATGGGCGCGATGGCGTGAAGTCATCGCCGACTCTTCAAGGCGTTTGCCACCATCGCTAGCACTAAGGCGCTGGTGTCTGCAGCATAATTTCCTCTCCATGGCAGATGCGGATTAAGTTACAAGGACGGCCGCGCCATTTAGACGACCTGCTCGCAGATTTGCCAGTGCATCGTTGGCCTGCGCCAAGGGATAAGGGGTTGTGACCGTTCGAATGTTAGCTGCTCGTACGACCTCCAGGAACTCGTGAGCATCAGTCCGGGTAAGATTAGCCACCGACACAACTCGTCGCTCCCCCCACAGTAGGCGATAGGGCATGGCAGGAATATCGCTCATGTGGATGCCGCCGCAGACAACCGTACCGCCTTTCCGAACGGCAGCCAGTGCCTTGGGTACCAGCTCGCCCGCGGGAGCAAAAAGGATGGCGGCGTCGAGCGGTTTCGGCGGAACTTGGTCAGACGATCCCGCCCATACCGCTCCCATTTCCAATGCAAAGCGCTTTCCTTCGTCGTCTCCCGGCCGGACGAACGCATAGACCTCCTGCTGTTTCCAGAGGCAGACTTGCGCCAAGATATGAGCGGCGGCACCGAAACCATATAGCCCGATGGTTTTCCCGTCACCCGCCATCGTCAGTGATCGCCAGCCGATTAAACCCGCACAAAGAAGCGGCGCAGTAGCAATCGGATCCAAGCTCTCCGGCAAAACGAACGCGTAATTTGCATCGGCGGCAACATGTGTCGCAAACCCGCCGTCGAGGGTATAACCCGTGAAACGCGGAGCGTCGCAGAGATTTTCTTTTCCACCGCAGCAAAACGAGCAACTGCCGCAGGTGTGACCAAGCCACGGCACGCCAACCCTTCGACCTAGCAACGTTTCTGGCGCGCCGGATCCTAGCGCGACGACGATCCCTACGATCTCATGGCCAAGTATCAGGGGAAGCTTTGGATCTGGAAGATCGCCATCGAACACGTGGAGGTCTGTCCGGCAGACGCCGCAAGCTTCAACCCTGATCAAGACCTGTCCCGCTGACGGCGACGGATCCGGCAGTTCGACAAGGCGCAGAGGCGTCCGAACTCTGTCAAGCATCATCGCCCTCACGTCAGCCTCCATTTATCGAAAGGTAACTCTAATCAGCAACACACCGAACGCACCTGCCTTGACCTGGATCAAAGACTCCTGCCCTACCTCGCGATAGAAATGGAGCATCGGCTTCACTGAATTCCATGCGCTTGCGACGACGAGGAGGAAGGCAAAATAGACCATATCGCAACCCGTACCCTCAACGCCAATCCTAACCTCATTCCCAGTTGCTCCCTTGCTCCAAGCAATGCGAGGACAAGGGACGTGGATATTCTGCTTGATCGGTCAGATGACGACCACTGGGTCGTGACCATGATCTCGTTACGGGCGCAAAACTGGGCCGCCCACGAACTTTGCTGCGCGCTTCGCCCTTGCTTCGCCGGAAGCATGCGTCTTGACATAATGAGCGCAGACCGGCTGCTGAAGAACGCGCGAAAACAAGGATTCAAGACAGAGTTCGTGGGCCTTTGTGGCAAGGACATCTACTAGCGACCAGGTCTCCTAACCGGTTCCGACCGTCGGCTATGCGTCGTGCTCCAGGTCGGCGCACAACTGGCCATACTCTGCCACCAACTGACCGTGCTCGGAAGTCCGCATCTGTCGCGAAATCTAACGGCTTCGCTGTAGGATTCGCAAAACTCCGTCACCCAATATTCCTCTCCTTGAAAATACGGAGAGCCGGACAGCGCATGGAGTGACGCCCAAACATAAGCGAAGGCGTCAATACTATTGAGCATTGCACAAACCAGTGTTCGAGTTTGAATGATATAGAGTGCAAGCACGGTTTCCAGCCACGTTTTCGGTGTTCGCCCCTGAGACAACCGAACGTCACCCAGACAGGTGGACCAACGTCTCATCGGCCGCTTGCACGATATTTCTTCTTTGCCCTCACCAACAAACATTGACTAACGTCAAAGACAATACGCAGGGCGGCGATAAGCTGACATCCACCCAACAGGAAAAGGCGTATCACGTTTCGGAACGTCACTACGGCTCGTTTCAGCGCTCCTTCCGGCCTCCCGACGCCATCGAGGCTGACAAAGTCAGCGCGGTTTTCGCGAAGGGCGTTCTCAAAGTGACGCTTCCCAAGAGCCCCACTTCGAAGCGGAATGATCGCTAGATCGAGATCAAGGCCGGCTGACCTCGGCACAGGTGTGTGCGCCCGAGCACCCGCCACCATTGCTGCAGGCCGATGACTGCAGCAGGCGAAATTTGAGACTGAACCTACGGACGAACGGAGGACAAAATGAACGGACCGCGCTGGCAAGCCCATTGATAACAGCAGCGGGAGTTTTAGTATTTCTTGCTCCCTGGCTTGTAGCAGCCACGTCCATCGAGCCGGCCATCAGTTCGCCCGCCTCTTGGACGATTGAGCGCAGTCATCATGGGCGGCGTGGTCGTCGTCGTCGCCGCGTTATCCGCGTTTGCGGGATCCGGCACCGGAAGAGCTTGGGAGAAGGACGATGGTTGTCCAGATGTCGCGCACTGCAGAAGCGTTGCTCTCAGGAGCGGGTTGCTGCGGGATGGAGTGGACAGTAGGAGGTAGGAAAATGGGATTGAAAGTTCTCGCAAAGGCCGAATGGGCGACTTACTTCTCGCATCTCCACGAAGCCGTGCAAAGCAAGGAGATCAAAATCGAAGTCGTGGGCGCGACCGTTGGCGATCAGATCCTTGTGAAGTCCAGCCCTCTGCTGGGGGCGACGTACGAACCCAAGGAGGACATGCTCGAGCTTTCGGTCAAGGGCATGACGCATGTCGTCGAAAGGCCGCGGAAAATCACGGTTCAGGATGAGGAAGGAGAGGTCGTCGCGATCGAAGTGATCGATTTCGCCGAGCGGCAGCAGATCCTGACGTTCACCTAGCGTAGATGAGGCTCGGCGAGATGATGAACGTCAACGACGGCGCATCCTGCCTATTCTTCAGCTTATCGGCTACAAGATCGCTAATCCGACGACAGTGAGGACTAAAAGGTCGATTTTATGGTCGGTTTATGCATTCCTCGCAGATGCCGTATTCCATCGAATTATCCTCCGACAATGCAACCTGCTTTCTGCAGCATAGGCAGGTGACCGATTCCCGACGACGCTTCGGGCATCGGGGCGGAGGAATGATTTCCATTTTGAGGCTGCAGTCGCGAAACCCCTTTGCGCTTTCCATTTTCGCCACTCCTCATCCACGTTACCCTAGAAATGGTAACTGCGAATGATCGAATCTAGATCTAGGCTTTGCCACCTTCCCAATCTCTGTCTTCGTTACTCCGATTCTACCTGTGTGCTCTCCCGCCACCGCACCTGGTGCCCGAGCTTCCTCGGTTCCTGGCCCTAAATCCTTTTGCGTGAGCATTCATCGCCGTGTGTTGGGTTCAGGGCGCGCCCCTCCCCTGCCGGGCCGCCCCCCTGGCGTGGGTGATGATGTCTGTGCGACGCAAGTGACAAGTCACTCATGTGATCCTCGCCGCGCAAGCTGGACGGACCTTCGGCGCTGAGCGCGTATCGGCGGCTGGGTGATAATCCGTCGACGGTGCGCAACACCGCAACGCTGGTGAGCTCGAGGTATGCGGGAGTTGCCGCTGGCGTCATGCAGGACGAGGTTCCTCGCAATGGACGAGTTCGCGGTCGATCCACAACGCAGCGCAGGCTGGGTAAATTACAGGCGCTCGGACCATCCCCCGCCGGCGAACGGGTGATGAGCTCGTCAAGACCGCGAGCTGCTTCCTCCTCCGGGCGCAACTGGGTACCTGGAGCATTTTTGGTGGCAGAAGGGATTCCTGTTTTTTGTAAATCATGAGATTCTTCCTTCATGACGAAGCGCCGCCTTCCCATGATCGAGCATGCCGACACGCTGTCGCTGAAGGCGTTGCGAGAGCTGGTGACAGGTCTGGTAGAGCGGGCTGATCGGGCAGACATCCGGATCGAGAGGCTCGAGGCCGAAAACCAAAAGCTTCGTGACGAGAACGACCAGCTCAGGATCGAGAACACACGGCTGAAGGTCGACAACCAGCTTCTGCGTGACGAAATTGCGCGGCTGAAGAACC
>NZ_FOCV01000091.1 GCF_900110205.1 Rhizobium tibeticum
GCGGCGATCTCGCCCGGCTCGATGCGGAAGCCGCGGATCTTCACCTGGTCGTCGATGCGGCCGAGGAACTCCAGATTGCCATCCGGCAGGTAGCGCGCCAGGTCGCCGGTCCGGTACATCCGCGCTCCCGGCTCCTTACTGAACGGATCGGCCATAAACCGCTCCGCCGTCAGCTCGGGCCGGTTCAGGTAGCCGCGCGCCACCCCCGCCCCGCCGATATAAAGCTCGCCCACCGCCCCGAACGGAACGGGTGCGCCATGACCGTCCAGAAGATAGATCCGCGTGTTCGAGATCGGACGCCCGATCGGGACAACTTGCGTGTTAAATCCAGTGGAATACACCCAGGCTGTCGCCTCAATCGTTGCTTCAGTAGGTCCATAGACGTTGACAAGTGCCCGCGGTGCGAATTGCAGCCATTTAGCGGCTTGCTCATTCTTGAGGAGCTCTCCGCCGCAGAATACGTATCGTAAACTATCGATTTCATTTTGTTCAACGTCAGTGACCATAAGCAATGCTGAAAGAAGCGACGGAACCAATTGCAGGATTGTTATTTGACCCTTATTTATTAGATCGAAAATTGTTCGAGTATCTAATTGCCGCTCGAGAGGAAGAAGGGCTACACAGGCCCCAATCGACAAGGCTGTCCATAGCTCCCACACGGCGGCATCAAAAGAGGGGGATGTTCGCTGCAAGAAAATGTCATGGGCAGCAAACTGGAATCGATCCGCCTGCCAGGTTGTGTGATTGACCAAGCTTTGATGCTCGACCATGACGCCCTTTGGGGTTCCGGTTGATCCGGAGGTGTAGATCACATAGGCGAGATGGCGGGATGTGAGGCCAAGGGCACGCGGCTCGGGGTCGCAGGCGGGCAGCTCGGCCCAGGCCGGGGTGGCCGTATCAAGATCCACCACCGTCAGATCGGCCAGCGCCTCGGCGCCGAGCGCGGCGCAGCCGGCCGCATCGGCGAGCAGCAGTCGCGGCGCCGCATCGTTGAGGATCTGGATCAGCCGCGTCGACGGATAGGTCGGATCGAGCGGCACGTAGGCGCCGCCCGCCTTGAGGATCGCCAAAAGCCCCACCACCATGGCCGGGCTGCGCTCCAGACAGATCGCCACCGGCTGGTCCGGCTTGACCCCGAGCCCGATCAGATGATGCGCCAGCCGGTTGGCCTGGGCGTTGAGCGCGCCATAGCTCAGCCGCTCATCCTCATAGACCACCGCCACCGCGTCCGGCGCCTTTTGCACCTGCTGTTCGAACAGCTGATGGATGCACACTTCTGAGGGATAGGCCGCCGCCGTCCGGTTCAGATCCTCCAGCAGGTATGTGCGTTCGTCGGCCGGCAGGAGGTCGATGCGGCCGACCGGCTGCCGCGCATCGGCCATCGCGCAATCCAACAGATTTTGCAGATGCTGCGTCATGCGGTCGATCTGCTTCGGCGCCAATCGGCTGGCATCAAAATGCCATCGACAGCTCCCATCCAGAGCGCAAACCTCCAACGTCAGCAAATCGCCGCATAGGGTTGTCCCAGCACTTTGGCTCGACGTCAGATCGCCAGCGGCACAACAGCTATTTGCGGTAATCGTTATGCAAATTTGCCAAGGCTGGCGCGATCGTAGCGCCTCCACGCCTCGCAACGTCGGGCAGCGTGCGATAAGATCCCGCGCGAAGCTAGCGTGCTCCCTCAGCTGTGAGAGTTCGGCCGTCACCGTTTTGCGCACTTTTCTAAAACCCTGTGCAAGATCAATGGTAACTTCCATCGGCACGACAGAGGCGATTAGCACCTCCACCGCTTTAGAGCCAGGTTGCGATCGATCCGATGCGGGCGTCCATCCCAGTTGAATCTCTGTTTCTCCCGTGATGCGGGCGAGATAGATCAGCCAAGCCGTTACCAAGTATTCCGTGCGATCGAGTGGCGACAGGTTAGCCAAAGCACTTGCAATGAACCACGAACTCGACTGCCATCCGAGCGGCGCTTCAGCCACGGGCGACGATGGGAAAGGAAGCTGCAATGTTCTAAGCTGCTCAAGCCGCAGTCGCCAAAAATCCTCTGAGGGCGCCAGCAATTCATGAGTGACAGTTATGCTCCGCGCCTGTTCATCGCTCAACATCGGAAGGCGTTCACCTTCATCCAGATTGAAGCGCCTGGCGAGGGCTCGCGCGTCCAGCACCTGCCCATCGGGGCTGCCAAAGCAAACCTCAACATCCTGCGTACCCGTCGCCACCCGCCAATGGCTGGAGTGGACTTCAACCAGGCAACCTGCCGGAACGCCCGAGCGTTGGGGGGACACCTCCAGGCGTCTGATTGTGACAACCTCATCGCCTACGAGAGCCTTGGGCAGACACATTTGATTGGGATGATATGGCCCAAAGTTTAAGGCACGCGTCGTCGCTGACAGATCTTGCGCGGATCGGTCCCATCGCAGACAGCCTGCCGCATCTGGGCGTCGACGTCTCGGAAAATAGCTTCTGTCCACCTGCGCCTGCGGATCGGCCGTAAGTTTCCCGCTCACGAGGCCAGTTAAAAGCTCGCGGAAACCCTCGATCGCGGCTTCATGACATTTGAGGTTCAGGCTGATTGCCGTGTCGGTGGGCGCAATCAGCACTTGGCGCTGAACCACGACGTCACCCGTATTAACACCATCATCGATCCGATGCCACGTGATCGCATATTCGGTCTCTTGCGCCAGCAGCGCCCAGGACGTCGCGTGAATTCCCGCATATCGTGGCAATGGACCGTCGTGGTAATTGAAAGCACCTCGACGCACGCGCCCCAGCACGTCCGGTGGCAAGATGAACGGATTTGCGACGGAGAAAATCCAATCCACCGGCTCAGCCTTCAAGAAAGAGCAGAGCTCGTCGACACTCTCCATGCTCGGGATATTGGTGCGAGCCGCCCACTCTGCGAATATGGGGTCGCCACACAGAGCCGCACCAATGACATGGCCCATCGCCATTGCCAGTTCAGCGCATCTGATAGCGAGCGTACCACTGCCAACAACGATGCTGGAGGAGATTGAGCGTGCTGCAGGGTTCATGTCCTGATCGCCTTGTTCGCGGCCACAGCCGCGCGCCGGAGAAGACCGATATGTCAATCTTTACCCCTCCCGCAGTCCACCCACCAAGCTGGGCAGTTCCCGCCCAAGCCGCCGCGCCACGTAGCGGCCCAAACCGGTCACACTGGTTCGGATCTGCTCGGGTCTAACAGCGCTGAACGACAATCGAATCCGGTAGTCTTGAGAGTTATCCGACGCGAAGAAGCTCATGGGCATAACGATGACATTGTCACGCCTTGCACACTCGTCCACGCTCTCCGCCCCAAATCTGAAAGGAAGATCAAGGGTCAGGAAGAAGCCGCCGCAGGGGCGATTCCATCGAATCTGATCCGCGAAAGGCGAAAACACACGGTTCAGCTGACACAACATAACGTCGCGATTGGCACGATACCAATCCAGCGCCGGCCGTATCCAATCACGCAAGCTTCCCCCCTGTTCGATCAACAGCCCTGCCACGATCGCTTGTGTAATTTGGCTCGTATTGAGGGTAACGAAACTCTTGCGCTGAACCAGATCTTCCCAAAGTAACCGGCAAGCTCCCGTGTCTCCAAATATCGTCTCGGGCAGTATCGCAGCTCCCATGCGGAGAGATGGGGCTAGCGTCTTGGAGAAAGTCGAGAGGTAGATAACACTTCCGGCCTCGTCCAAAGCGGCCATCGGAGGGATCGCGTCTCCTTCATACCGAAATTGCCCGTATGGATTGTCCTCCAGAACGATGATCCGATGTCTGTCGCACACTTGAAGGATATCGCGTCGTGCGGGCGTGTCGAGGACGCGCCCAGTCGGATTATCAAAATCGGGAATAAGGTATAGAGCGCGAGCCCTCCGACCTTGCCGGCGCAACTGCAGCACTGCGAATTCGATTGCCTCGGCAATGCCAAGTTCTGAGTTGCGCAGCCCTGAAACGGCGACCCGTGTAGCGGCAGCTGCACCGGTTGTCCCAACGTAGGTGGGGTTGCAGACCAGGAGCACGTCCGAAGGTTTGGGACACAGTGCCGGCAGGCAGACAGCAAGCGCCTCCTGGCAGCCTGACGTGATTAGTACGCGATCAGTCCTCGCGGGAACCCCCTCATCGGATCGAACCTGTTGTGCAACGATCTCGCTGATGATGCCGGCAGTTCGTCCATACTGCAACAACTGAGAGTGTACTTGCCCACCTCCGTGATCGCCGGCTGAATACCGTTCATACACGACTAGCGCATTCAACAGCGCCTGGGGGTCGAGCCTATTGAAGAACCGATCACTTGGTCTGCCAGAGGCCAGGGAAATCGCCGACGGAAACGAACCCGAGACCTCGTTTAAGAAGTTCATTACCGACGTTTTCGGCATATAATCCATCATGAACCCCGCGCAGAACCATCGGAAAAGTGAGGATCACACCAGTGTGGGCTCAACAGCAGCATTCCGTCAAAACCAGCGACACGGGTTAGAGCGGTTCCACAAACAGCCGTCTGACGATTGGCGAGTGTGATCATCGACATTGCTCCTACTCTGATTGTGGGAGGGCCAAGCAATTCCCGTGCCAAGGGAGAAAACGCGTATAAACAAGGCGGTCGCTGTCAAACTGCCATGACGAGTGTCTGACATCGTCCAAGATCGATCGGTCCAGATTTGGCCCGATATACTGGACTTGCCTGCTCGTCTTCCGTAGTTCGCGGTTGCAGGACTCCTTCCGCTGCCGGTGGCTGAGCGACAGTATCTCCTGCCTTGCCGCCACCAGCAGATAAGGCACCTTAGACACCATGGCGGTGCCTGATGCTTGGAACTCTCGACCGGAATAAACCACCAGGCGGCGCTCCGCACATGGCCTCGGCATCCGCCCAAATTATTGTGCACATCGATACAGCCGCCTACCATTCCCGGTGGTTCTTTTATGGATCGGCGATCGCAGCATCGGCGGGAGATGCCTGCACAGTTCAAATCGGCGAGACAGCTCGCGTCTGGCCGGTCTGCCGCTCGGCAACACAGCGGAGCCGGACGTGGTCGGCTTGGCCCGCGCAGCAAAGGGGCGATCGCATCATCCTGCCGTTGCTGGTGATCGGTGCCGCAACCGTCATGCCGCTAGCCCGATGCACATTTTGCGTGCGGCCTCTCCATCGGCGGACTTCGCATGGCTAGTGGCATCGATGCCGCGGATTACAGGTCGCACACATGGCTGAATCTGATCGATCGTGACCGCAATACAATCATGCATTCCGCGGCCGCCTACACGTTGGGGACTAGAACCGTCCACGTTCGTCAGTATTTCCCGGACTGCTCCAACTGCTCAAAAAGCTCTTGGACGTTATCGTCGAGAAATCCTTCCTCGCCGTTCCGATGTACAAGTTCGATGCTCACGCCAGTGCTAGGGCATCGCGAAGAGAACGCCTGTGTTAGGCCCGGTCCGTTTATTACGGCTGTGTCAAACGACAGCCCTCGCTTCTTGAGGGTCTCGACCATCGCCGACACATCGTCCACAGCCAGCGCGACATGGGCTAGACCTACCCCAAAATTCTCGACAAGTTGGGACACCTGCGACTCTGGTTCTGTGCCTTGACAAAGTACAAAGCACAGCCCGTCGCGAACCATGTCCGCGCACACCATACCAGTCTTTTTGCCCTTTATCTGGAATCGGCGCCTGAGGTTAAAACCAAGTACACCTTGAAACAAATGAATAGCGTCTTCCAGTCTATGGACGGCCAAAGCGATGTGGTCGATCCCACGAAATCGCAGGTTAGTGTGGTCATCCACCGGTGTGGTATCTGGCGATGCGCTGTCAAATGACGCGTTTACGGGATCACTCATTTCAACCTCCTTCTCTTTAGATAACGCATTTGGAGTCTCGACTGCATGGTTTGCTGTAGGTTGGGCCAGAATAGTGACATATGTGTCATCTCTTTCGCCCGCCCCACCGGCGGGGACCAGCCCGGTTCCAAGCAGGCTCAACTATGATATCGCGGTCACCATCGTCACGAATCTCGCATTCGGGGGTAGCCGAGCGCCTTCCGCGGCTAGTATCGTACCGTTGGATCCTAGAACCGGGACAGGCGATCATATTCCCTAATGGGTCGGTTGAGCATTGATATAGATCAACGCGACGCGTATCGACCCTCAACACCCCAGCCGCGGGAGCTCGCGACGGCAAATTACAAAAGCAGAAATCCCGCTCGAAGTAACCGCCCGATTGGCACCGCCTGCCGGATGAAGCCTTATGGCCTAAAACACGTGTTTAACGACGTCGTTAGCGACGTGTCTTGGGCGAGGTATGTGATGCGTGTCGAGATTCTTGGGCAGGAACGTCGGCGCCGGTGGCGCGACGAACAGAAGCTCGAGATTGTCGTGTCGGTTGGGATCGATGGGGCGACGGTTACTGAGGTTGCGCAGCGACACGATGTGACGCGGCAGCAGATTTACACCTGGCGTAGTGAGCTGAAGAAGCAGGGACTTTTGCCGTCTTCTGCGAATGCGGTGTTTGTTCCGGTGGACATGAATGTGGTGCAGACCGAGGTCTGCGGAGACCGTCAGGACCCGTCTGGGATGATCGAGTTGCGGTTGAACTTTGGTCGCAGCCTTCGGTTCGACAGCGCTGTGGACGGCGCCACCCTGACGCGGCTCATCCGCGCGGTGGCGGCATGATCGGACCTGGGACCGGCGTGCGGGTGTACCTGGCCTGCGGGATCACGGACATGCGCAATTATGCGCCGACGATAATTATGCGGAGTCGGAGACGCCGATCGGCTCATTGACCTGCTTTTCGAAATCCATCGACTCCACATAATGCAGAGCGTTTTTAGCTTGGCGTCGCGGTATTCCACATTGCGGAAGGCGCCGAGTCTGACAGCGACGGTAAGTTAAAAACGTGTTGGGCTAAGCCGCGGGCGCGGGCGGCGTTCTATGGGTATTGAACGGTGCCCGTCCAAGGAAAGGGCATCGCACAGCGGCGTGGATGCAGGGGTGGCGGGAGCGCGGGGGACGAAAGCAGCACGGATTCCGGTGTCGATAAACGTGACGATTGACGCGGCATCCTATCGGGAAGCGCCGATGGGCGCGATGGCGCACACTTTCGCAGGACCGGCTGGTTTGCCGGCCGAACGAGGTGATGCGGCGACGATGAATGCGGCGCGCTTCTTTCATGACGTATCCCAGTATGACGTGGGTCCGCTGATGCCGTCGAAGGTTTCGATGGTGATCATCTGCCCTTGACGACAAGCCGGGCATTGCCTGAGGGAACGCCCGGTGAGTTCCTCGTAACAGTCGCGATAGTCCTTCGGAGCTTGGCTCTCCGATGGCTCGGGAACCGGCATGCCGAGCAGGTCGCGGCAATGGGCAAGCTTTTGTGCGCGGTAGCGATTGCCGAGGAAGCCGTAATAGCGGATCCGATGGAAGCCGTCGGGCAGGACGTGCAACAGAAAGCGGCGGATGAATTCGTCGGCGGAGACGGTCATGACCTTTTGCCGATCGCCGTGCCGATAATCCTTCCAGCGGAAACGCACCGCGCCATCCTCGATATCGACGAGGCGGTTGTTGGAAATGGCGACGCGGTGCGTGTAGCGGCCGACTTAATCGAGCACCTGTTCGGGTCCGGCGAAGGGCGGCTTGGCGTAGACCACCCAGTCGGCCTTTCGAAGGGGTGCCAAAGTGCGCCGGAAAACGTTGCGGTCGCTCAGGGCTCGCAAGTCGGAGAAGAACTGCAGCTTGCCGGCGTCGAAGGGGCATCGTAAACTTAACGGATGAAAGGCCAGCGAAAGACGCCATCCGCAGATATCTCTCATGCTCGGGCAATTTTCGCCCACAGGCTCATCGCCGCCGTGCGCAGTTCGCGATGGTGGCCGGAGGAGATGTCGTGGCGCGGGATTTGAAATAGGTTGGCGATCGGATCATGGATGGAGACGAAGCGTTGTAGATGTCGCTGTGACTTGAAGCGCTTCATGATCCGCTCTCGCCGCCGGACTGGTTGGTGAGAATTCTCCGCCCGATTATTCAACCCTTTGTGGGAGCGATGCTCTACACCCGGCATGATCTCTCGCTTTGCTGCGCCGTAGG
>NZ_FOCV01000045.1 GCF_900110205.1 Rhizobium tibeticum
AGCACGAGCTTGTCTTCGCCATTGTCCGCTCGCGCCTCGGCCTTGTCTTCGAACACCCTTTCGCCGTCCATGATCGCCTGCAGCACGTCGAGGAATTTCTCTTGCCCGGGGATGACGGACCGGCGCAGGGTGCCGACCGCCGCCGCCTGAGGTCCCAGCAGCTCGCGTGCCGCTTCGTTCGCCGCGACCACTTCGATGAGACCGACGCAATGATCGACGACGGCCGGTTGGGTGCGCGCATGCGCCTTGATATCGGTGACGCCCTGCGCCCTGAGATCCATCAGATAGCGGCGCAGCTTCGAATAGTCTCGCTCCCAAAGGGCAACGCGGGTGCGGTCAAAAATCGAACGGTATCTGGCCTCGCTGTCCTTCAGCGCGGCGTTGATCGAAAGCAGCGCGAGGCGGGCACTCTCCGTCTTCAGGAGCAGCATGGTCGTGACGAACAACGCAGCAAGCGCCACGATCAGACGACTTGTCTCCTGAAGGTCTGCATCGTCGCCGTGCGTCATGGCGTAGGAAAGAAGCGTGAGGGCGGCACACACGGCAGCGATGACAAGCAGGCCGGTGCGCGTGGTTGCTTGGGCGGCCACAAGCATGGTGACGACATAGAGAACCGCGATGGCGCCCTCGATGTCCGTATAGGTATCAACGTAAAAGACTGCAGCTGCAAGCGCGGCGGCAATCAGGCCGAAAGTTAGATTGTGGCCTGATCCTTCTGCATCGCGAACGCGAAGAATTGTTGACGCTATAGACATTCTTGCCCCAGCCTAGTTTGCCGAGACCATATCTTCTTCCTGGCCCAGTCTAACCTATACATAGGTGTGGTCCCGCCAGAGGAGCGATCATATCGTTCAAGACGAGTCCTCGTCTTGGAGGATTGCATTGCCATCTAGCGTCGATGTCGAGTGCCGACCTTTTGCCGACGTCGTAGCGATGCCACCTGTCAATCAAGCACCTTTGATGTTGAGCGGGTCGGCCCATGGCGCCTCACTCCTGGTTCCGGTTGGCGGAGATCCTTGCGCGGACAGTCACGGGAGTGGGCAAAAAGGAAACGTGCCCGCTGGAGTGGAACTGCACCCAATAACCCAAAGCCATGAAGACCGAGCCGCCGATCAGATTGCCAAGGGTGACCCAAAGCAAATTGTGGATCGCACCGGCGAGGGTGATGTTTGCGGGATGATCGCCCATGAGCGCCATCGAGAAGGTGAACATGTTGGCAACGGAGTGCTCGTAACCGGCCGCGACAAAGATGGTGATCGGCCAGAAGATCAGCATGATCTTGGCGGCCGCATTATCGGTGCGACCCGCCATCCAGATCGCCAGGCAAACCAGCCAGTTACACAGGATACCACGGGCGAAGAGCTCGAGAGACCCCGCCGACATCTTGGCCGAAACGATCGAAAAGAATGTCTGGCTTCCATCGCCGAGAAGCACGCCGCCGCCTGCCATGTGGAACAGGCCGGCGAGGACAGCCGCGCCGATCAGGTTGCCAATCCACGCACTGCACCAGACGAGCAGCGTGTCCGAAATGCGCGCGCGCCGCGTCAACACGGCAAGTGGCATATACATCGCCGTCCCGGTGAAGAGCTCGGAGCCAGCGAACACGACGATCGTCAGCGCCGACGAGAAGACCACGCCCATGAGGAGATGCGACCAGGCGGGGTCGGCATGCGCACCCGCGGTGAACATGAGGATGTCGCCGAAACCGATATAGGCACCGGCCATCGCCGCGCCGACGAGGAAGGCGAAGAACTGGGTGCGAACAACAAGTGCCTTGTGTTCCCCGGACTCGGCGAAGTTGGTGATGGAATCCTGGTACATGATGAGATCCTCGCAGCTTGCCCGGATCAAACCGAGCGCCTCGGTGGCTGATGCCAGAAGGCTAGTCGCCCGCACAGCTGGGCTGAATCATACCTAGGTGTAGTTGGATGAGCCAAAGGTGCAGGCCGTGGCAAGCGTGACGACTGCAGGCGCAGGAAAAGAGGCGCGCCGACGACACTCTCCGGCATTAGCGATACCGAAAGAGTGATCGAAAACACTCGCGGGTCAGCCGTTGCTGGCAGCCACCATCACGGGCACGCCCTTGTAGGACGGCGTTCCCGAGACGCGGTCGTAATGGCGCAGAGACACAACGGCATTCATCTCCGGGTAGTAGCCGGCAACCGAACCCTTCGGGATATTGTATTCGACCGCCGTGAAACCCCGCACGAGATGCGTACCCTCGCCAGCCCCGACGAGCCCGCGAATGTCGATCCGGTCGCCGTCCTTGAGGCCGCGCCCTGCCAGGTCGTCCCTGTTCATGAAGATCACGTCGCGCCGTCCGAAGACACCGCGATAACGATCGTCGAGGCCGTAGACTGTCGTATTGTACTGGTCGTGACTGCGGATCGTGGTCAGGACCAAAGCGTCCGGGTTCTTGATCAAAGGATCCTCGTTCAGGCCAGGAGCGACAAGGAAATTCGCCTTGCCGTTTTGCGTATTCCATCGACGGAAGGAGGCGGCGACATCGAGCCGGAATCCGCCGCGCACGCGGACTCGCTTGTTGAACTCGTGGAAGTCGGGAAAGACCACTTCGATCTTCTCCCGGATCCGGTCATAGTCTGCCATCAGCTCGTCCCAGTTGATGCCGTAACGATCGCCCAGCGTCGCCTTGGCAATGTTGGCGATAATGGCGGGCTCGGACTTCAGGACATCACTGGGGGGCTTCAGAAAACCGCGAGAGGCATGAACCATCGACATCGAGTCTTCCACGGTTACGGCCTGCGGGCCTGACGCTTGCGTATCCAGATCGGTGCGGCCGAGGCACGGCAGGACCAGTGATACCTTTGCCGTCAGGAGATGCGACCGGTTCAGCTTGGTGGCGATGTGGACGGCCAGATCGAGCTTGCGCATGCCCTCCCAGGTGGCCTTAGGATCGGACATGGCGACCGCGAGATTGCCGCCAAGGCAGATGAGCGCCTTGGATTCACCGGCGATGATGGCCTCCACGGCCTCGATCGCATTGTGGCCCTTGTCCCCGGACGGCCGAAAGCCGAACGCCCGCTCCATTCCGTCGAGGAGTGCCTTGTTGGGGATTTCGGTGATCCCGACCGTCCGATCACCCTGAACGTTCGAATGACCACGGATCGGAGCAATACCAGCGCCTTGCCGTCCGATATTACCACGGAGCATCAGCAAATTGGCGATCTGCTGCACGTTGGCCGTGCCGTTGGCGTGCTGGGTGATTCCCATGCCGTAGCAGACGATCACATTCTTTGCCTTCACATAGACATCGGCGGCACTGTCGATTGCGTCTTTGGTAAGGCCGCTTACTGCGACGATCTGGTCCCAGCTCGCGGCTTCGACGTCCGCGCGCACGGCGTCGAGGCCCGCTGTATGCTCTTCAATGAAGGCGCGGTCGATCACGCCGGGACCGCCCGAGGCGATATTGGCGGCGTCCCGCTCGAACACCGCCTTCATCATGCCCTTGAGTGCTGCGAGGTCGCCGCCGGTGCGCAACTGGTGATAGGCCGAGGCGATCGGTGTCGACGACAACGTTACCATCTCGACGGGATCCTGCGGCGCGGCAAAGCGCTCGAGTGCGCGCTCCTTCAGCGGATTGAAAACGACGATCGGCACGCCGCGGCGCGACGCATTGTGCAGCGTCGTCATCATGCGCGGATGGTTGGTGCCGGGATTGTGACCGAAGCTGAAAATCGCGTCCGCGTAGTCGAAATCCTCCAGCGTCACGGTGCCCTTGCCGACGCCGATCGACTTCGGAAGCCCGACACTGGTCGCCTCGTGACACATGTTGGAACAATCGGGAAAGTTGTTTGTGCCGTAGGCGCGGACGAAGAGCTGATAGAGGAAGGCCGCTTCGTTGGAGGCGCGGCCGGAAGTATAGAACTCTGCCCTGTTGGGGTCATCGAGCTTGTTCAGTTCGTCACCGATCAGCTTGAAGGCAGCGTCCCACCCGATCGGCTCGTAGCGATCGGTTTCGCTGTTATAGCGCAGCGGCATTGTCAGCCGCCCCGCATCTTCCAGCTCATGGTCCGTCCAGTTCCAAAGCTCGGAGACCGTGTGGCTTTCGAAAAGTTCCGGTCCCGAGCGCTTGGCAGTGGATTCCCAGGTGATCGCCTTGGCGCCATTTTCGCAGAACTCGAATGACGAGGTGTGTTTGGGGTCCGGCCATGCGCAACCGGGGCAATCGAACCCCTCCGGCTGGTTGGCTTTCAGCAGCGTCATGGCGCCCTGGGCAACGACCCGCTGATGGGCCAGCGTCTTGGCGACCGCCTTGAGCGCGCCCCAGCCGCCCGCCGGCTGATCATACTGTTCGATACCCTCTGGGCGCTGATCCTTCATGTCGAAACTCCTTCGATCCGTGCGGCGACCTGGATGCCGCAGACGATTGGCATATCGGTCTAGAGGCTAGCAACCGGCGCGGGTCTTGCACACTATACAGAGGCATAGGGCGTTGCAGACCGTTCACCCGGTATGCGCACATGCGAATCGCATTCCACGGCTATCTAGCACTCGATATCGCTCACGAGTGGTTTTGGTGACGAGAGCAATGTCTGCGGATGGCGTTGCCGCTGTTCACTCCCATGGGATCCAATGCCGCGTTTAACGGGGGCGCGATAGCCATGGTATACTTGCCTACGGGGAGGTAGTGGTTATGTCGGACATTGCCTCTTGGCTTTCCCGCCTCGGACTAGCCAAGTACACAGAGGCGTTCACCGCCAACGAAGTCGATTTCGATACGCTTCGCCATCTCAGTGACGAAGACTTGAAGGACTTGGGTTTACCCGTCGGCCCGCGTCGCAAGATTCTGGCGGCGATCGCCACACTGGTCCACGACACGTCGCCGACGAGCTTCCCGTCCTCTCCAGCACTAGCGCCGGCGGCCCGCGAAGCCGAGCGTCGGCAGTTGACCGTGGTGTTCATCGACCTCGTGGGCTCGACCGCGCTGTCACAGCAGCTCGACCCCGAGGAAATGCGCGACGTTTTCCGCTCCTACCAAAGTGCGGCGTCGACGGAAATTACTCGATACGAGGGTTATGTTGCCAAGCTCATGGGCGATGGCGTGCTTGCCTATTTCGGTTGGCCAATCGCGCACGAGGACGACGCAGAGCGGGCGGTGCGGGCCAGCCTGGCGGCAGCGACGGCGACTGCGAGCCTGACTACCCCACTCGGAAAACCCCTTGCGGCCCGCATTGGCATTGCTACTGGTCTGGTCGTGGTCGGCGACTTGATTGGCGAAGGATCGGCTCAGGAAGAGGCTGTCGTTGGGGAAACACCCAATCTCGCTGCACGCTTGCAAACCCTGGCCGAGCCGAGCACCGTCGTCATAGGTGACGGTACACATCGGCTGGTCGACGGGTTGTTTGAGATGATTGATCTCGGTCCCCAGCAGCTTAAGGGCTTCGCAGCTCCGGTCCCGGCCTGGCGCATCATCGGCGAGACCGATACGGAAGGACGTTTTGATGCACTGCATCGCGCCGCCACGCCGCTGGTGGGGCGATCCGAGGAACTCGAGCTTCTGCTTCGACGCTGGCAGAAGGCTCGCACAGGAAACGGCCAGGTGGTGATGCTGTCGGGGGAACCCGGCATTGGCAAGTCGCGCCTGACTGCCGCGTTGGAAGAGCGGTTGAGCGCGGAGCCGCATGCACTGTTGCGCTACTTCTGTTCCCCCTACCACGTCAACAGCGCGCTCTATCCCGTGATCAGGCAGCTTGCGCGCGCTGCCCGACTTGGAAGGAGCGACAGCGCGAGCGCGAAGCTCGACAAGCTCCAGGCGCTGATGCTCCAGTCGACCCCGGACATAACCGAAGCGGGTCCGCTTTTGGCGGCTTTACTGTCTATCGGCGTCACTGGCCGCTATGCGCCGCTGACGCTGACGCCGCAGGCGCAGAAGGCGCGCACGCTGTGGGTGCTCATCCGACAGCTCGAAGGGATCGCGGCACGCCAGCCCATCGTGATGGTCGTCGAGGACGCGCATTGGATCGACCCGACGACGCGCGATTGGCTCGACATGGTCATCGAACGCCTGCAAAAGCTGCCGGCGCTTCTTGTTGTCACGTTTCGGCCGGAGTTCCGATGGCCTTGGTTGGCGTCGCCACATGTTACGGCGATCTCGCTTGGCCGTATTGGGCACGACGAGGGAGCAGCAATCGTAGACCGGGTCGCCGGCGGCAGGATCCTGCCTTTGGACGTCAAGAACCAGATTTTGGCCAGGACGGAGGGCGTGCCGCTGTTTGTCGAGGAACTGACCAAGACTGTCCTTGAGTCCGGCCTCCTTGTCGATGCCGGCGATCGCTATCGATTGAAGGGTCCATTGTCATCGCTGGCGATTCCATCGACTCTGCAGGATTCACTGATGGCCCGCCTCGACCGGCTCGCCTCGGTCAAGAACATGGCGCAGATCGGCGCGTGCATCGGTCGCGTCTTTCACCATCGGCTGCTGGCGGCAGTCGCCGGATGCGATGCCGCCAGGCTCAGGGATGATCTTCACAATCTCGAAAAATCCGAGCTCGTCCTGCGGAATGGCGTCGCCCCCGAGGCCACCTACGCCTTCAAGCACGCACTGGTGCAGGATGCCGCCTATCAGTGCCTGCTCAAGAGCCGACGGCATCAAATCCACGCGAAGATCGCGTCGACGCTGCAGCGGCAGTTTCCAGAAGTCGCCGAGACGGAGCCCGAGACGCTCGCGCACCACTACACGGCCGCCGACCTTCCCGATCAGGCTGGAGAGTACTGGCTGAAGGCGGGACAGCAGGCGCTGACACGATCGGCGAACATCGAAGCCTTGGGCCACCTCGGCAAGGGGTTGGAGGTGGTCGCGTCATTGCCCAGCACGGAGACCCGCTTGAAGCGTGAAGTCCATTTACAGAATGCCATGGGCGTGGCCGCAATGGCTGTCAAAGGCTGGGGCGCTCCGGATGTTCTGCACGCCTTCTCATCGGCACGCAAGCTTTGCGAGAGGCTGGGCGACAGCAATGAGCTCTTTGTGGCGGTTCGGGGCGAAGCCTCATACCAACTGATATCCGGTCATCTGCGCGAGGCAGATGATCTCGGTCGCCAATGTTTGCAGATCGCCCAGTCCGCGAACGATTTGGACCTCCTCCTCGAGGCGCATCATCAGTTGTGGGCGAGCAAATTCTTCCTCGGGGATTATCCGGCGGCCGAGAAGCACGCAAGCTGGGGAATGGCGACCTACGACCCGGACCGGGATCATCGCCTGACCTATATCTATACGGGTCACGACCCTGGTGTCTGTTGCAGGAACTACTCTGCGCAGATGCTCTGGATTCGGGGTTTCCCCGACCAGGCTCTGGAGCGCGGACGAGAGGCGCTGGCGCTGTCCAAGCGGGTATCCCATTCCGTCAGTATGGCCACCGCGCTGAATGACCTAGCGAATGTCTATCTCGCACGCCGCGAACCCGAAGCAGCTCTCGAGCTGGCGCGGCAGCAGCTTGAGACAGCCACCAAGTTCGACTTGCGGCTCATGGCGGGGAAGGCCCGGTTCAAGATTGGCTGGGCGCTCGCCCAGCTAGGGGAACTGGCGGGCAGTGTCCGGGAAATGCGCGATGCGCTCGAAGCCACAGCCGCGACCGGCGCAGAAGCGGGTATGCACTATGACCTTTGTATCCTCGCGCAGACGTACGGCGAGCTCGGCGATCCAAACGAGGGATTGACCATACTCATGAAGGCGTTCGACCTCGCGGCTGAATCCGGCACGAAGCACATGGTGTCTGAGTTGCTGCGCACCAAGGGCGAACTCCTGTCGCGCCTGGACCCACACGACGGTGTTGCTGAGCAATGGTTTCAAAAGTCGCTAGGAATGGCTCGCGCTGATGGTACGAAATCCACGGAGTTGAGAGCAGCAACAAGCCTCGCTCGCTTCTACGTCGACCAGGGCCGGGGCAAAGAGGGTCGAAAGCTTCTCACCCCCATCTACGCCTGGTTTACCGAAGGCTTCGAGACGGGAGACCTTGTCGATGCCAGGGCGCTGCTTGACCGCATGCGGTAGGCGCAGTCGCCTGGATGTCGGCGGAAGTCGAGGCATACAACAAGGGCGCGGGCGGCGGGCAGGTTTCGGTGTCAAATTGTTGCTCGTTGGAGAGTGAACGGGATGCGCTACTGGCGGCGCAAAAGGATAGCGCGATGGCAACGTTAACCCCTGCTGCGGCACTGCTGTGCGGCATCAAAGTGAGGTGGTTTGCCCGCCGCGGCCATAATTACTGGCCCTAGCGGACACATGTGGGTGTCGATCATAAGCAAATCGACGTAGTCTCGTGCCTTCGTCCGCGTCGAGGCGGCCAGCACCTTGTTCACTGCAAGGTCTACCCGATGCAGACGTGCGCCCCATTCCTCGTCCCTGACGAGCGGAAAAAAGCGAGTTCGAGTTTCACTCATCCACTGGACGATAGTGTGTTCTCCACCACGCACGACACTTGCTTCGACGCAGCCGTAGATGTTGATCTCGACAGAGACAATGAAGCCATCAGCCCTTAGTTTCTCGATGTCGGCATCCGCAGCAGATCCGATTTCCTCGTCCGTATCATGGAAGATATCGATGTCATCAGACATTCGTGGCCAATCCATATTCAAGACCAAGCCGCCAGCAATGTAGCTGGTGTCAGACCTGTTCCCGGCGATGGACAACATGATATCCTTTTGGATCGGCGTCAGTGCCATCAGCGTGCATCTCTGAGTTCAAAGGCCATTTTGCGTCCCATCGCATAAGCTCGCGCATCACCGCGTTCCATGAGAGCGTTGGCGACAACGCGCGCCTTCTGCGGCAGATCGTCCAACTTGTCGATATCTATGTTGTCGAACACCCTCAACCCATATCGCTCAGCCGCCATCCTGATGAATTCCGCGAGGCGATCCTTTTCGACCCGATGCTTGGCGCGAAATTCTGCGGCAACCCTCACGATCTCATCTCGACGTGCTCTTGGCACCAGAACTTCTACCCTCACGAGATCGGCAGCTCCTCCGGTCTCCCTATATCGTTTGATGCGCTCTTTGGCGGACATGGGCCGTTGCTCCTGTGTATGGGCAATATAGGCGTATCCGGGATACTGGTCAAGTTTCTGTATTTATTCGATGAGATGCGAATTATTGTGGCAGATTCCGTTGAGCCAAAAACAACGTGAGGCGATGAGAGATTGTCGGCGATACCCCTCAGTTGGCGCAAGAAAATGACCGAGTAAAGCTTCTGTCGGTCGGCAGAGATGGCCCAGAGCTTAGCGCTCCGGGCCATTTGACATCTTCAGCGAATGAAGAACGTGATGCTGCCGTCGGCGGCCTGCTGGGCGTTCACAACGTCATCGACCTTGATGTCTTTGGCCGCGAGCTTTTCGACAAGCCGCTTGTTTTCCCTGATGGAAGCCTGGATGTTCTTCACGCCGTCTTCGGAGCGCGGAATAGCCGTATCCTGTGCATCCGGCTGATCCTTCTGATTCTGGTAATCGTTCAGATACTTGACGTCGAAGGCCTTGTTAAAGGTCGTCAGAGTCTTTTCGATTTGAGGACCACCGTTCATGACGACGCTGTCTTCGGCGTAGCTTGCGCCGGCGAAAGCGAACGAAGAGATGATGGCGGCCATGGTAAAGTTCGTAACGCGGTTCATTATTCGTTCCTCAGGGGCTGTTCGCTACTTCATCGAGTAGCGGTTGTTTTCAAATCGAGGTGTCTACCCCGGTCGGCCACCTCATCAGAGGCGACACGGGAAACTTAAGTTTCCACGCAATCGGGAGAAATTATACTGAGGTCTTCCACACCCTGGACTTTGGTGTGTGGGAGCTTGCGGCATAGCCGCAAGCCGACGGCAGCAATTCGACTGCTAGCCGAAGGTGAAGGCGTAAGCATGTACCGTCTCAACCAGGCACTGCCTATGCGCGCCTGTCGACCTTATCCGCCGGCGGGTTTGTCGTAAGGCAACTCTATATTAGGAGATTCTTAACTTCGGTGGCGCAGTCTGCTCATGTCGCAGATGTAATCGGTCGCGACAGGCAACATCGACTATATGTGAATTCGGTCCGTCTCTTCGGAGGCGGATCTTTTTCTTTGAGACGAGCCCTCGAAAGCTCAAGGAGGGGCGTCGCGGGAGCCGGCACCAGCAGCGGCGCTTGAAACGTTGGCGAATTAGTTGCACAAACCGCCCCCGATCCACCCAGCAAAAGCCCGGCGGGAGGGAATCGGCGCCGGGCCTTTGAACGGACCTGCAAAAAGGGCGATGCTGGTCCCACAGCGCGTATGTGAAGCACTGCATTCCAAAAAACTAACACGTGGTGCAAATGTTCCAGACCGCGGTCAATAATTTAGCGGAGGCGGTGGCGTCGGCGGATGTCACCCATAGTTCCGGCGGCACGTTGGCGGGCAACGTCACCGAAAGAGGATTTAGACGTTCATATCCGTTCGAGGCGAGAGAGCATCCCGAACCGCTTCTCCACGTCGCCACGTCGACTACTGGATGCGTGATTCGCGCAGCGCATGAGTGATCTCGCTGCGAGCAGCGCCGTTAACTGCTCCATGGCATGGCACGTCTGGTGCATCGGGTCTGCGCATCCTGATCGCTTCAAGCATCTTGAGGATCGCCTGTTCATGCGATTGGTTGACATGGGTCGTCAGCCGGACCCATCATCGGCGCTTGAGACAAAGATTTACGAAGTCGCTAGTCACGGTAATAGCCGGATCCGTTGCCACGCTCGTAGGGGAGCTAGTGCGCATTGCCGCTCCATCCTTCCACGGATCAGCAGCGGCTCTCCCGCCCTGGTCATCCCTCCGGTCGGTGAGGCAAACTACCCGCCCGCCCCCCGCGGCTATCCTTTTTGCTCTTGTCACCGGCCATGATATTCTCCTTCCCACAGTATGACCGTGGCGCGGTACCCGCGAGCGTAACGCGTGACTCGGGAGAAAATTGCCACACCGACCCGCATCATTAACAATGTGTCAGCGACAACTGTTGACGTCCGGGAAACCACCGGGGCTACTTTTCTCTGCTTCACGAACGTGGTGAGGGTGATCAAAGGGAACACGCATGGAGGACACCACAACCGCATCGGGCGGCAGTCCCGAGAGCGAAGGGCCCGGCGACCCCCTGTCCAACGGGAAGCCACATGCCGGGTTCGATCGTGCGGCGTTCGCGCGGACGGGAAGAGCGCTTGCCGAACTCGGCCAGGCACTGCGGGACGACTTGGCTGCCGCGTCGCGTCTGGCGGCCAAAAAGCTCCGAGCACTCGGCAGTGGGGCCATGTCGCGGCTACGGGACATAGATTTTCAAACCGCGAAGATTAGAGCCGCCGAGACGGCGGCCCGCTTTGTGGCAGTTTGGTCGCGGGTGTGGCTTTGGCGTTTGCGCTCGACTGATCAGCGAGCTGTCGGAGAGAAGCGGTCCCGCCGGCGGACGTTTGTGCTTCGGACCGTTGCGACAGCAGGTGTCGCATGTCTTGTGCTCGTCGCCGTCCTCTTTTCTTGGGCGCTAAACGACGTGCCATGGGAGGAAATCGCGGATGGCTCGCTCAAGCCGGTGGTGTTGCTAGAAACGGCGGATGGCAAACCGCTGGTACGACAGGGGCCGATCCAGGGACCCTTTGCGGCGAGAGAAGAATTTCCCCGCTATCTCATCGATGCGGTGCTCACCCGTGAGGATCGGCGATTTTACGAACATTCAGGCATCGATCTGAAAGGCATTCTTCGCGCTCTGTTTAGGAACATCCGCGCCGGCGAGGTCGTCCAGGGCGGCAGCACAATCACGCAGCAACTTATAAAAATTCTCTATCTCGAGCAGGACCGTACCTGGAAGCGGAAAATCCAGGAGGCGGTGATCGCATTCTGGCTGGAAAAGAAGCTAGGCAAGGACGAAATTCTTACGCGGTATCTCAACAACATCTATCTCGGCGCGGGTGCAACCGGCGTTCCGGCGGCGGCCCGCATCTATTTCGACAAGGAGGTGCGCGACCTAAATCTCGGTGAATCTGCGATGCTTGTAGGCATCATCAGAGCGCCATCACAGCTCAATCCAATCAGCAATCCAGAGGGCGCTCGTCGACAGGCAAGCCTCGTGCTCGACGCGATGGTCAAGCGCGGCAAGACCACCGCCGAGCAGGCAAAGGTTGCGACTGCAGAATTTGCTAAACTTCATCCGGTCAAGCCCGCGGCAAGGTCGGGAGGTTGGTTTTCGGACTGGGTGATGCAGGAGGCACGCGAGCTTGCCGGCCCTTATCGAGGCACGATAAAAATCAGAACCACGATGGTGCCGCGGCTGCAGGCAATTGCCGAAAAGGTCGTGGCCGAAGCGCTTAAACAGGAAGGTGCGGCAGCGAGCGCATCGCAGGCTGCCTTGGTTGCAATGACGCCTGAAGGGCGCGTGGTCGCCATGGTTGGTGGGCGCGACTACGCAAAGAGTCCGTTCAATCGCGCGACGACAGCGATGCGGCAGCCCGGCTCGGCCTTCAAGCTGTTCGTCTACTATGCCGCGCTGAAGGCGGGCCTCACGCCTGGCGACTGGGTCGAGGATGCCCCGATTGAGCTTAACGGATGGTCTCCCGAAAACTACGGCGGAGGCTATCGCGGACGCGTTACCATTGCGGAGGCATTCGCACGGTCGTTGAACGCCGCGACCGTGGCGCTTGCAATGGAGATCGGGATCGATCAAGTTGTTGCTGCGGCGCGGGAATTAGGAATTGACGCAAAGCTGGCGGAGACACCGAGCTTGGCGCTCGGCTCCTCGGAAGTAAACCTGCTCGACCTTACCGGCGCCTATGCATCGATTAGAGCAGGCATTGCCCCGGTGGAGCCGTGGGGGGTCGTCTCCTTTCATGCCGACGGCCAGCCGCACGCCTTCCGCGTCGGGTCGCCCAAGCGGCCCTCAGCAGATCTTCGCCATTTTCAGCCGGACATGATTGGCCTGCTGAGGCTGGTTGTCGAACGAGGGACGGGTCGCGAAGCTGATTTCGGAGCCTTTGCGGCGGGAAAGACCGGGACCAGCCAGAACCATCGCGACGCCTGGTTTGTCGGCTTCACGGAGTCACTGGTGGTGGGAGTGTGGGTCGGCAATGACGACGAGACGCCGATGAACGAGGTGACGGGTGGCAAGATGCCTGCCAGGATCTGGCGGAATTTTATGCGCGCCGCCGCTGCCGTGCATGACGGCAGTGCGCGCTACAGCGAGCCCGACGTCACTGCGGAAAGTTCCTCGGCCGATAGCGGGCAAGCATCGGTCACCTGCAATTTTCGAGACTGCGCGGGTGCTTATCGCTCGTTCCGCCCCGCCGACTGTACGTTTCAACCCTACCGTGGGCCGCGCCGGCTGTGTGAGAAATAAGGTCGAACTTGCAGGGGGCGGGCACCGTGAAGTGGTGCTGGCCGATATTCCCTACATCATCCCGTACCGTGTCAGTCGAGACATCGAGATTATCACCGTCATGCACGCTCAGCGGCGGCCGTCGGGAATCTCGTCGTCACGATGGATTCAGAAGTCACCCGGAAGAATGGTTGGCAGCACACACCTAGTGCTTCCGCAGGCCGGCAGAAATCCGTCTGAGCAGCAAAGCCCGGCGCGAAGGGAATCGGCGCCGGACTTTTGAACGGACCTGCAATTGTCCCTGCCTAGTCTTACAACCGCTCGACGGTCGCATGGTCATCACGGTGCCGTCGGAGCCAGAGTGTCGAAACTCGTTTTGCCTTATCCGAGACGTTCGTCACCCAATCCTGTTCACGATTTGATAGGTCAGTGCCGCAATGGCTGCAGCAGCGGGGAGAGTTATCACCCACGCGACGACGATGTTGCCCGCCAATCCCCACCGTACCGCGGAAAGGCGCCGTGCGGCGCCGACGCCGATGATGGCACCTGTGATCGTATGGGTCGTCGAGACGGGGATACCGAGCCATGTCGCGGCAAACAACGTCAGCGCGCCACCTGTCTCCGCGCAGAAGCCCTGCATCGGATTGAGCCGTGTGATCTTGGAGCCCATCGTATGGACGATCCGCCAGCCGCCGAACAATGTTCCGAGCGCCATAGCGGACTGGCAGGACAGGACGACCCAGAAAGGCACGTGGAACTCCCCTCCGCCATAGCCCTGGGAGTAGAGAAGCACGGCAATGATCCCCATTGTCTTCTGCGCGTCGTTACCACCGTGGCCCAGTGAATAAAGGGAAGCGGAGACAAACTGCAGGACGCGAAATGTGCTGTCGACCACAAAGGGGGTTTGCCGGACGAATATCCACGTCACACACAGGACAAGGAAAAGCGCCAGCACGAAGCCCAGAAGCGGAGATAGCACAATAGCGCCGGCCGTTTTCAACAACCCCGACCATACAATGGCGCTCGTACCGGTTTTGGCCAACCCGGCACCGACAAGGCCGCCGACCAGCGCGTGCGAGGAACTCGATGGTATGCCAAACATCCAGGTGACGATATTCCAGACGATGGCGCCCATCAGCGCGGCGAAGATGACTTGCGGCGTGACGATACCTGGATCGATGATGCCGGTGCCCAGTGTTTCTGCCACATGCAGCCCGAAGAACAGGAAGGCGATGAAATTGAAGAAGGCGGCCCACAATACTGCATATTGCGGCCGCAAGACCCGGGTCGAGACGATCGTGGCAATCGAGTTGGCGGCATCGTGCAGTCCATTCAAAAAATCGAAAAACAACGCGACCGCGATAAGGCCCGCAAGAAGCGGGAATGCGAGGGTGGCCTCCATCAGACGTTCTCGATCACGATGCCGTTGATTTCATTGGCGACGTCTTCGAAGCGGTCGACGACCTTCTCCAGCTCGCCATAGATCTCGCTGCCGATAATGTAGGCCATCGGGTTTGTCGCGCCGTGGCGGCGATACAGATCCTTCAGGCCTAGGTCGTGCAGTTCGTCGGAACGACCTTCAACCTTCACCACCTCTTCGGTCAGGACGCCGAGGCGCTGCGCGTTGGCGGCCATTCGATCCAAAAGGGGAATTGCTTCGGCCACGAGCTTGGCGGCCTGGACAATGACACCACCCATCTCCTGCATGCCGGGATCGAAACTCGTCTGTTCGAAAAGCCGGATCGTCTTGACCGTCTTGTGCATCATGTCGATGGCGTCGTCCATCGACATGATGAGATCCTTGATATCTCCCCGGTCGAATGGCGTTATGAAACTTCTCCGGACTGCGAGCAGTACATCGCGCGTAATGTCGTCGGCCTCGTCTTCGAGCGCGATGATGCGTTGACAATGCTGTTCCGTATCCTTGCCGGAAAGCAAGGCGTTCAGCGCTTCTGCCGCCCCGACCGTTGTGCGTGAATGCCTCGCAAAGAGATCAAAGAACCGATCTTCTCTCGGCATCAGTTTACGAAACCATTTCAATGTAGGCGCTCCCAATGTCAGCTGTCATAAATCCGTCATAAAAGACCGCGCACGACATGAAAAGGTGACATGCCTTCGAAACGACGTCCTCCAACAGGTTAGCAACCGGGATTCGAACCGCCTATCGCAGCTGCCTTCGGTTACCGTCGGCATCGAAGACATGTAGCGCCTCGGTGGAAGCGGCAATGACCAGTTCGCTGTCGATCGCAATTTGAGAGCGTCCAGAAACGCGAAAGACAACGGTTTGGCCGTCCGGTAGGGCGCTATAGACATAGCTTTCCGCACCGACCAGTTCCACCGCTTGCACACGCACTTTCGCGCTGAAGGCTGCAGCGCCTCCCTCTTTCGCCAGATGGAGGTCTTCGGGCCGGATTCCGATGGTGGCGCCGTCGTCGACAGAGCCGAGGCCGTTCGAAAGAACAAGGCCGTCCGTGACCTTCAGGAGATTCATCGACGGCGAGCCGATGAAGGTCGCAACGAAGGTCGTCGCCGGCCGCTCATAGAGTTCGATGGGTGTTCCGACTTGCTCGATCCGGCCGGCGTTTAACACAACAAGCCTGTCGGCCAAGGTCATCGCCTCCATCTGGTCGTGCGTGACGTAGACGCTGGTCGTCGCGAGCGACCGTTGCAGACGTTTAATCTCGACGCGCATTTGAACGCGCAGTTTCGCATCGAGGTTGGACAGCGGTTCATCAAACAGGAACGCCGCAGGCTCACGCACGATCGCCCGGCCCATGGCGACACGCTGGCGTTGACCACCCGAGAGCTGGCGGGGTTTTCTTTCCAAGAACGTTTCTATCTCCAGGGCTTTTGCCGCCTTGTGGATGCGGCCTTCGATCTCAGCCTTCGGCATATTGCGGTTCTTAAGTCCGTAGGCCAGGTTTTGCCTCACAGTCATGTGCGGGTAGAGCGCATAGTTCTGAAATACCATGGCGATATCGCGTTCGGAGGGCTCGAGGTCGTTGACTTTGCGGTTGCCAATGACGATCTCGCCCGACGTAACGCTCTCCAGGCCAGCGATCATGCGTAGGAGGGTTGATTTTCCGCAGCCGGAAGGCCCGACGAGAACGACAAGCTCACCGTCATCAATTTCAAGAGAGACACCTTTTATCGCAACGATCGATCTACCGTAGATTTTGCCGACGTCCTTGAGAATGATTCCAGCCATTTATTTTTCTGTCTCCACAAGACCTTTGACAAACCAGCGCTGCATCAGCACCACGACGAGTACCGGCGGAATGATGGCAAGGATTGCCGTCACCATCACCAGGTTCCAGGGCGTCGATGCGTCTGCGAAATCAACCATTTTTCTGAGGCCGATGATGATCGTCGACATCTTTGCGTCGTTGGTGACAAGCAGCGGCCATAGATATTGTGTCCATCCATAGATGAACAGGATCACGAACAGCGCGGCGATGTTGGTGGTCGAAAGCGGAAGCAGGATATCACGCATGAAACGGAACGGTCCCGCATTGTCGATCCGGGCCGCTTCCAAGAGCTCCTCTGGAATGGTCAGGAAGAATTGGCGAAACAGAAAGGTCGCTGTCGCCGACGCCATCAACGGCAAGGTCAGTCCCGCATAGGTATCGATCATGCCGAGATCGACGATCACCTTGTAGGTTGGCAGGATGCGGACCTCCACAGGCAGCATCAGCGTGATAAAGATCATCCAGAAAAACATCACGCGAAGCGGGAAGCGGAAGAACACGATCGCATAGGCTGACAGGAAGGAAATCGCGATCTTGCCCGCGGCGATGACGACTGAAACGACGATGGTATTCAAAAGCATGCGTTCGAGACTGACCCCGGCCACCCGTTCGATGCCGCCAGATAGCGCCTCGCCATAGTTTTCCAGAAAGTGTCCGCTCGGCAGCAACGAGATCGGCGGCTGGAGGATTGCAGCCGACGTCATCGTCGAAGCGATGAACGTATAGTAGATCGGAAAGGCGACGATGATGACGCCGATGGTCAGCATCAGATGGCCGACGAGATTGGCGACGGGACGTTTCTCGATCATGGACGGACCTCACGCATAGTGGACCCGTCGTTCGACGAAACGGAACTGGAACGCCGTCAGGCCGATTACGATCACCATCAGGATAACCGACTGGGCTGCCGAGGAGCCGAGGTTGAGATTTACGAAACCGTCGTTGTAGACCTTGTAAACCAATGTCTCGGTGGCCTTTGCCGGACCGCCCTTCGTTACCGAGTCAATGATGCCAAACGTGTCGAAGAAGGCATAGACCGTGTTCACGACAAGCAGGAAGAAAGTCGTCGGCGCCAAAAGGGGAAAGACAATCGTCCAGAAGCGCCGACTACCGCGCGAGCCGTCGATCGCCGCAGCCTCCAGCAGCGATTTTGGGATCGCCTGAAGGCCTGCGACAAAGAATAGGAAATTGTAACTGATCTGCTTCCAGGCTGCTGCGACGATGACGAGCGAAAGCGCTTGTCCGCCGTTCAGCAACGGATCCCAAGGCACACCGTTTCGGCGCAGAATATAGGCAAACGTGCCCATCGCCGGGTTGAACATGAAAAGCCAGAGCATGCCAGCGACGGCGGGCGCAACCGCGTAGGGCCATATCAACAGCGTCCGGTAGAACGACTGTCCGCGCACGACTTTGTCGGCCGCCGCTGCGAGCGCGAGGGCGACGATCATCGAAAGGGCCGCCGTGGACACGCTGAATATGACCGTGACCCTCAACGCGTTCAGGTAGCTTGGGTCAGAAAGAACCTGTCTGAAATTCGCCAATCCGACGAAGCCGCTCTTCAGCCCGAAGGGATCTTCGCGCTGTGTCGATTGATAAAGCGCCTGGCTCGCCGGCCAGAAGAAAAAGACCATCGTCAGGATGATTTGCGGAGCGACGAGGAAATAGGGGAGAATCTTGTTCGGAAAGACGACACGCTGCACAGCGATCTCCTTGGGACCGGTAGGGGTGCCCGCGGCCCTGAGGACCGCAGGCCAAATTGCATCAACACGTCAATTGATGGCCTCCTGAATGGCGGCATTGCCGCGCTGAACGGCCTTGTCGAGCGCGGTCTTGGCGTCCTGCTGTCCGGCGAGCATTGCCTCGAACTCCTCATTCATGATGTCGCGCACCTGCGGTAGGTTGACGAGACGTACGCCCTTGGAATTGGCAGTCGGGGCCTTGCCCATCATCTGCAGGATTGGCGTTTCCCGGCCGGGGTTCTTGTCATAGAAACCGGACTTCTTTGTCTCCTCATAGGCAGCCATCGTCACCGGCAGATAGCCAGACACCTGATGCTGCCGTGCCTGGATCTGGGTCTGTGACAGGAAATGGAAAAATTCGGCTATGCCTTTGTATTCATTATCTGTCTTTCCTGCAAATACCCAGAGGCTGGCGCCGCCGGGGATCGTGTTCTGTGGCCGGCCTTCGCCTTCGTAATAGGGCAGTTGACCGATGCCGTAGTTCATGCCGCGCTTGACGATGTCGCCGAGCCCGCCGGACGATTCCGTCAGTATGCCGCATTCTCCAGAGGTGAAGAGCTGCTTGGCTTCCGAGGTTCGTCCGCCATACCGGAAGGTGCCGTCCTTGGCGAGATCAGCAATCGCCTGGAAATGCTCGACGAAAAGTGGTGAGTTGAATTCCAGTTTGACATCGGCGCCAGCAAGGCCGTTTTCATTGGTGCCGTAGGCGACATTGTTCCAGGCGGCGAAATTCTCTGTCTGGATCCAGGTGAGCCAAGTGGACGTAAGGCCACAGGGGGACGCGCTGCTCGACTTGATCTTCTTGGCCGCCTCGAAGACTTCCGGCCAGGTCTTTGGCGGGTTTTCGGGATCAAGCCCAGCCTTCTTGAAAGTGTCCTTGTTATAATAAAGGATCGGCGAAGAGGAGTTATAGGGGAACGACAGCATCGTGCCGTCTGGCCTCGAATAATAAGCGACGATGCCCGGCAGATATTGCGATTTGTCGAACGTGTAGCCGCCCTTTTTCAGCACATCGGCTGCAGGCATGATCGCGCCTTCGGCACCCATCATCACGCCGCTTCCGGCGTCAAAGACCTGCAGGATCGCCGGTGCCTGCTTGGCGCGGAAGGCGGCTATACCGGCGTTCAGAGCTTCGGGGTAGGTGCCCTTGAACACCGGAACGACCTTGTAGTCCTTTTGGCTGTCGTTGAATTCCTTGGCCAGTTTCTCGACGACTTCGTTGTTGGCGCCAGCCATGGCATGCCACCATTGGAGCTCGGTCACTGCAAACGCGTGCGACGTGCCACCGAGTGAAATTGCAGCCGCGACAACGCAGCCGAACGTAAGGCGATTAGTCATTCATTCCTCCCATTTGGTTTTCTCATTAACCAGATTGGCAGATCCTCCTCGATCCACCGATCCGGCCCACGCATCCAGCTGATCCGTCGACCAGTTTGCAAACGCGTTCACGTAAACTAGTGCTGACTCTGACGCTGTCCAGTTGCTCAGGAGTCTATAAGCCAGCTATCTTTTTGAGATCATCGATCGCGCCAGGAGCGGCGGCCAGAACAACGGCTCCCTTCGTCAATTTGTCACCGTCGGTTGGAAAGGGGTGGTAAAAGCCTCCGGCCTCTTTCACGAGGCAGTAGCCGGCCATGCAGTCCCAAGCGTGCATGTGGGGCTCGTAATAGCCAACGAGGCGACCGGCAGCGACATAGGCGAGCATCAGGGCTCCGGAACCGTTTCGGATGAAGTTTCCTCCTGCCTCCAACAGATTTTCGACCATCTTGGCGACGAATGCGGGTTTGACATAATTGTTGGCACCGATGCCCGTCACCGCGTTGCGGATGTTGCGGGCATCGTTCAGCACCAGCGTCTTGCCATTCAGCGTCGCCCCCATGCCAAGGGCGGCGGCATAGAGTTCTTTGTGGCACGGTGCGGATATGACGCCGACAACCGGTACGCCTTGGTGCAACAGCCCGATCGAAACACACCAATTTGGCATGCCGTTGACGAAGGGGCTCGTTCCGTCAATCGGATCGATAACCCAGGTGAATTCCGAAGTGCCGGTCTCCAGGCCGTACTCTTCACCGAGGATGCCATCGTTGGGATAAACCTGACGGACCCGGCTGCGGATGAGATTTTCGACCTCCCGGTCAGCGATCGACACCACGTCCTGCAGGTCCCGCTTGGTTTCGACCACCAGCGTCTCGCGGCGGTTGAAATAATCGAGCGCGAGTGCCCCTGCCACACGCGCGATCTCTTCTGCCCGTACGAGACGGGCTTTAAGGTCAGCGCCACCATGATCTGCCATGCGAGTTCCTTTTTGTGAATTGGCGCGTGCTCTAGCCACCGATGATCGCGATGCCCCGCTCCTTGAAGCCGATGGCAACATCGGTCAAAGGCGCGAATGGCGTCTCGACAACGGCATCGACAACAAAGAGCGTGCCACTGGTTGTTTTGACCTCATATTCAACGTGATCGCCGAGATATGCGGCATGGGTGATCTGACCATTGAACGGACTTGTCGATTGACGAGGCGCCAAGGTTATCGCATTGGGGCGGATCGCCAATTGTGCCGATCCCACCCGAACATTGCGGCCGGGCACCCGATGCTCAAGGCCCTCGACATTGATCGTGGCATTGTCTCCTTCGATGCCGACAACATCGCAGGACACGACGTTTGCTTCGCCCATGAAATCCGCAATGAAGGCGGAGGCCGGTGCGTCATAAAGCTCGCGCGGCGCACCCTGCTGGGCTATCTGGCCTTCCTTCATGATGATGATGCGGTCCGAGACCGCGAGGGCTTCGTCCTGATCATGTGTGACATAAACCGCTGTGAAACCGAGACGCTGCTGCAACTCGCGGATCTCTGTGCGGACACGGCGGCGCAGACGGGCGTCGAGATTGGACAGCGGTTCGTCAAGAAGCAACACCTGCGGGCCGAGCACGAGTGCGCGCGCGACCGCAACGCGTTGCTGCTGTCCGCCCGACAGCTCTGCCGGAAGCCGCGATCCCATGCCTGCGAGGCCGACAAGCGTCAGTCCATCTTCCGCCCGTTCACGGGCCTCTTTGCGTTTCACCCCCGAAGATTCCAGCCCGTAGGTGACGTTGTCCAACGCCGTCATATGCGGAAAGAGCGCATAGGATTGAAACACCATCGACACGTCCCGCTCGTTGGCGGGCAACATTGTGACATCCTTGCCACCGATGAGGATCCTGCCCGCGGATGGATGCTCAAGCCCGGCAAGCATGCGAAGCGTCGTGGTTTTGCCGCAGCCTGATGGACCAAGTAGTGTCACGAGCGTGCCTGGCTCGATCGTCAGCGACAGGTCAGGCACCGCAACGAACGCCCCAAATGTCTTGCGCACATTTTCGAACACAACGGAGCCTGGGGAAGTCATGTTCATGCGGTTTTCTCCTGACGGATGGGCGCGGAAGCAATTGCGGCGGGCGCTGCGATCTCAACGCGGTTCTCGCGCCGCAGCCGCCGTTCGCCGACGAAAAGCTGGAACACCAAAATGACGACGACCATCACGACTATCAGGGCCGAAGCATAGGCGATTGCGATCCCGTATTCGCCATTTTCGACAAGCCCGACGATATAGGCGGTCGACATGTTGTATTGGGCGCTGACCAGGAAAATGACGGCGCTGATTGAGGTGATGGCGCGCACGAATGAATAGACCAACGCTGCCGTGATCGCTGGGCGCAGCAACGGCAGGATGATTTTCCGGATCGTCCTGAAGCTGTCGGCGCGAAGGGTCAAAGAGGCTTCGTCGAGGCTCTTGTCGAGCTGGCTCATCGCAGCGACGCCCCCGCGCACGCCAACGGGCATATTGCGAAAGACGAAGCAGGCAACGAGGATCAGCGCCGTGCCGGTCATTTCCAACGGTGGCAGGTTAAAGGCCATGATGTAGCTGATGCCGATAACCGTACCGGGTATGGCAAAACTCATCATCAGAGCAAATTCAAAAAGATTGCGTCCGACGAATTTCTGGCGAACGATCAGATAGGCCGTCAGCAGGCCGACGGCCGCCGTCAGCGGAGCGGAGATCAAGGCGATTTCCATTGTCGTCCAGAACGAGTTCCAGGCAACGCCGGTCCAGGCAAGACCACCGTCATCGCGCCAGCCAATCGAAAAAGCGCTAATGTAGTGCTCGATCGTCAGCGTATTGTCCAAGCCCCAGGTCCGGACAAAGCCGCCAAAAAGGATCATCGCATAGACGACGATGGTGAAGATCATCCAGGGAATGACGACTGCATGAACCGCGATCGCGAGTCCGCGCGGCAGGGCAATATGAGCGCCGGAGTCGCCTTTGCCGGTGACGGTTGCGAAGCTCTTTCCGGATAGCCAGAACCTCTGGGCGATGAAGGCAGACATGGTGAAGAGCAGCAGGATCATCGCAAGCACGGCTGCTCGCGATGGGTCGTTCTGCGACCCGACGACAGCAAAGAAGATTTCGGTCGACAAGACCCCATGGCTCCCTCCAAGCACCATCGGATTGCCGAAGTCCGCCATGCTTTCGATGAATGCGATGAGAAAGGCATTTGCCAGGCCAGGCTTCATCAAAGGCAGGGACACACGCCAGAACGTGCGCCAGCGATTGGCTCTGAGCGTTTGCGACGCCTCCTCCATCGATGGGCTGACGCCTTCAACAACACCGATCAGGACGAGGAAAGAAATCGGCGTGAAAGAAAGCACCTGGGCGATCCAGATGCCGGTCAGTCCATATAGCCAGCGACCCGGTTCGGTTCCGAGGATCGAAGCGACGGTTTGCGTAACGACACCGGCACGGCCGAACAACAGCGTCAGGGCCAGGCCGACAACGAATGGAGGAGTGATGATCGGCAGGATCGTCAGGAGCCGAAGCCCCTTCTTGAAGGGAAAACGCGTCCGAGTGGCGACCAGCGCAAAGCATAGTCCCAAGAGCGTCGCGCCGCTGGCCGTCAGAATGGCGAGCCACAGGGTCCGCCAAGCGACACCGCAGCGATCACCTCCCACCACACAGTCTAAGCTCCATATGGAGGAGTCTTGAATGTTGCTGACGAAGCCATCCGGGTTGAATGAGCCGTCAAACGATTGAAAAGCCCCGACGAACATGCTGCCGACTGGGTAGAACACGAAGATCGTGACCAGGACAATCAAGATGCTGATGGCGCCGACCACGAAGGCGTCGCCTTTCATGACACCACGGTCTGCCAGACCGAAGGAGAACATGAGGACAAAGACGACACCGGTAAGGACAGCACCTGCGCCCATCGAAGGCTGACCGTCCGCGAGTGCGCCGAATAGGGTCTCGCTGATCGTCCAACTCCAACCGGAAAAATTGATCGCAAGACCTTGCAGCGCCAAAAGAAAGACCCCAAGCCCGCCTGCCCACACAAGCAACGCGCCACGACGCAAGGCGTTGGGAAGCAAGCGCGCAAAGCCACCGAGCACAAGAAGCGCGACGAGGATCGCGAGCCACCAGCGGCCATGTTGAGCGATCTGTAATATTGCGGGTGCCGAAGCAGGATCGCCCGGAAAACTGGATAGCCAGCCAAGACCGAACAAGCCGCCTTCAATCCGATACCAAGGCAATAGGATCAGGGCGGCAATGCCTACGAGAAGGGCGATATCCAGCCGGCGATTGCTGTGGGTCATGGTCGGATCCGCATTCCATTGGGCGTCATCGAATTGACGCAAGCCGGAAGAGTTTCTCCTCCGGCCATGCGTTTTGAGATCGAGACAAGACGTCAGTTCGCCTTCGCACCGATTTCCTTGTCCCACCGCCCAAGCAGTGATTTGCGAACCGTGGGATCGCCGTACTTCTTGAAATCATAGTCGATGAGTTTGATATCCTCGAACTTCGGTGCTTCCTTCGGCACCTCGGTCGATTTGTTCGACGGCAACTGATAGGACTTCGCCTCCTTCATGTGCGACTGCGCCTCGGCGCTCAGAGCCCAATCATACCATTTTTTGGCATTCTCAAGGTTTTTGGCGCCTTTGATAATCGACATTGAACCGATCTCGTATCCGGTGCCTTCGCAAGGCGCGACGGCTTTGATCGGAAACCCTTCGACGGTCTGCGCGACGGCGTCATGCATGAAGACGATGCCAATCATGGATTCGCCACGCGCGGCCGCCTTCACGGGGGCCGAGCCCGATTTCGTGTATTGCGAAATATTCGCGTTCAGCTTGGACAGATAGTCGAAAGCCTTGTCCTCGCCCATGATCTGGACCAGCGTCGCAAGCGTGTTGTACGACGTTCCAGACGAGTTCGGGTTGGCGATCTGAATCTCCCCCTTATAGGAAGGGTCGAGCAGGTCGGCCCAGCACTTCGGTTCTTTGAGGTTTTTTTTCTTCAGGATGTCGGTATTGTAACCCCATCCGAGCGCCCCGGCATAAACGCCGACTGTTTTGAAGTTCGCGCTCTCGGCTTGGTTCTTTGCCCAATCCTGGAGCTGGTCGAAGAGCGGCGATTTATACTCCTGCGTCAGGCCTTCTGCTGCGGCCTGCAGATGGGGGTCGCCAGTGCCAGCCCACCAAATATCCGTCTTCGGATTGCGTGCCTCCGCACGAATCTTCGCATATGTCTCGCCAGCCGACAGACGAACCATGTTGACCTTGATGTCGGACTGCTTCTCAAACAATCCCTTCATCAGGTCGCATATTGCCGGATCGGCCGAGCAGATGACGTTCAGATCGCCCGCAGCGTGAGCGGAATAGGCAGCAAAAGACACACCGGCGGCAAGCAAGGCCGCGGCCAATTTAACCGATCGCATAGTTTCCTCCTCGTTATGACAGCGCCTCCACGCCGCCCGCTTTGCAAGCGTGTGCAGATGCTGCATGAGCCACCAAATACTGTCAACTATTTTGTCACAGAAGCTTCACATTCAGCGTGGCGACTAGACGTGCACGCGATTGCAAATTATACCGAAGGCAAGCAGCAAAAAAGAGGAATGCCTTTGTCACATAAGGTCTTCGTAAGCGCCGCCGAGGTCGCCAGAAAGGCGGGTGTTTCACGCTCTGCCGTTTCGCGCGCGTTCACTCCCGGCGCCAGCATTTCCGGGGAGACAAGACAGAGAGTAATGCAAGCTGCTGAAGAGCTTGGTTACCATGTCAATCATCTTGCGCGCGGCTTGATGCGCAATGAAAGCGGCATCGTCTGTCTGATTGTATCGGATGTCGCCACACCTTACCGATCAGCCTTGCTGCGCGAACTGACGCAGCAACTGCAGACGGCCGGCAAGGTCGCCATGCTCGTTAACACGGATCGCTCTGACGGAAGCGTCGATCGTGCGCTCAGTCAGGCCATCCGGTATCGGGCCGATGCATCCATCATTCTCTCCGGCCTGCCTGACAAATCCATTACGCAATTGTGCCTGCGAAACGGCCAGCGTCTCGTTCTGATCAACAGGGACGATGACCAGCCGGGACCCTTGCGTATCAATCTCGACGACCATGAGGCAGCGGGGCGCGTTGTGACTGCCTTTGTCCGCGCCGGCTGCACCAGGCTGGCATTTGCAAGTTCGGAAGCCGGAACTCCAAGCCTGATGGCGCGTGAGGCAGGGTTTATCGCCGCGGCGAAGTCCCACGGATTGGATGTCATCGTCGAGCGATATGGTTGGACGGGATATGAGGCTGGCAAGGTTGTCGCGCACCGGTTGCTGACGCGGACGCAGCGCCCCGATGCGGTCTTTTGCGCCACCGACCTGCTGGCATGCGGTTTCATGGATGCGGCGCGACATCAGTTTTCGATCTCTATCCCGGAACAGCTCTGCGTCGTCGGTTTCGACGATATCGAGCAATCGTCATGGTCGTCCTACCAGCTGACAACGTTCGCTCAGCCGGTCGCTGCCATTGCTCAGGAGGCAGTGACGTGGTTGGCAAACGGTAGCTCGGGAGAACTCGATGGGCGGTCGGTGAAATTACATGCGGATTTGATCTGGCGCGACTCAGTGCGTGGAGGGTGAGGCGAGCCTTTCATCCATAATCGACCGATAATCGCTTTCATCGTGAGCGGTTCTCTGACAGACGGCAAATGGTCGTGACGTTGTATGTGGTTGGTTATATGGAACAAAATAGCTTTTATGACAGTTTTGTGACAATGCGTCTTGCAGAAACCGTCGCCCTGCGGAAACATAGTCAGCTAATGAACGTTGACGGTTTGTCACTCGCGCCAGATATGCGGTGACGATGTCGGACCGTCATCTTGAGGATCGCCATGGCTTTCATCGTTGGTCTCATTGCGCTTGCTGGGCATATCGCCTTGTTGCTCTGGGGAACCCGCATGGTCCAGACCGGCATTCAGAGGGCCTTCGGACCCGATCGCGAAGGAACGGAAGCGCATTTCAAGCGGCTGCGGCAAGGTGGTATCGAGGCGGTGGAGACGAGTTCACTTCATCTCGATCTGTTGCGCGATCTCAAACAGATCAATTGGCACCTGGTGGCCGCGGCCGCATACCCGGTGCTCGAGGAACGGGGCGAGCTTCTCCGGAGCCGAACCATTAAGCCGGATGGGAGGCCCGTCGTGGAAACGAATGCCTAAGAAAAAGAATAGAACCTATCTCGGGCAACTGGCGGCAGCGGCCGACAAGCTGTTTCAGGGCCAGGCGATCAATCAGTACGCCGCCATTTGCTACAGACGGCGGCCAGATAGCCAGGCGATCGAGGTTCTGTTGATCACGTCGCGTGAGACCGGTCGCTGGGTCATTCCGAAGGGCTGGGCCATGGACAAGCGGCTGCCGCATCAGGTTGCTGAGCGCGAGGCTTGGGAAGAGGCTGGTGTTAAGGGCAAGGCGAAGAAGAAGCCATTTGGTTATTACACGTACCTGAAGACGCTGGACACCGGTGGCAAGGTCCCCTCGATCGTGCAGGTCCATTTGGTCGAGGTCGTCGCAATGCAGACGGAGTTTAAGGAGAAAGGCCAGAGGTCGGTCGCCTGGTTCCCGCCTCATGAGGCGGCGACGCACGTTCAGGAACCGGAACTCAAGGGACTGTTGGGAAAGGTCGAGAGCTTATTGGGGCGTCAGGCAACCCGCGGAACGGTGGATCGTAAAGCAAGCTGAGATGGCGGCCGGAAACAAACCCGGCCGATCTTTCCTTATTGTTGAGCCAGGGGGCTCGCACGTTTCGCCAGAACGCTGTTCACAGCAACGGCTACCACGAGGTTTGCAGCGAGAGCGAGAAGCCCGGTGTACATCGTGAAACTCGTCTCGCCGATGGAAACCATATGGAGCGGCTTCCAACCGGCATCCCAGACCAGGAACGTGCCACCGAAGAAGCCGACGAACCAACCTGCGAGCAGGCCTGGCGCACGGAACCAGTTGGTGTAGAGGCCGAAGACCAGCGCCGGAAGCGTCTGGAGGATCCAGATGCCGCCGAGAAGTTGAAGGTCGAGCGCAAACTGCGTCGGCAGGAAGATGATAACGAGAAGCGCGCCGATCTTGACGACGAGCGACGTCACCTTCGCGACCTTGGCTTCACCGGCATCCGACACCTGCGGGTTGACATAGGCCTTCCAGAAATTGCGGGTGAAGAGGTTGGCCGCACCAATGCTCATCACTGCCGCCGGCACCAGCGCGCCGATGGCAATCGCCGAGAAGGCAAATCCCGCAAACCAGCTCGGGAACAGCGTCTGGAAGAGTGCCGGAACGACGTCGTTGGCGCTTTCGAGCTTCAAGCCGGCTGCGTGTCCCATGTAGCCGAGCAGCGCCAGAAGGCCGAGCAGCAAAGTATAGGCCGGCAGCAGCACCGCGTTCTTGCGGATCGTGTTGCCGCTGTTCGAGGCGAAGATGCCGGTCAGTGTGTGCGGATACATGAAGGCCGCAAGCGCCGAACCGAGCGCCAGCGTCGCGTAGGCGACATACTGGTTGGGTGCCAGGAGCAGGCTGCCGGAGCCCTTCGCCTGGAACGCCGCGTCGGCGGCGGCAAAGACATTGGCATAACCACCGAGCTTCGAGGGAATGAGCGCCACGGCGGCGATCACCACGATATAGATCATGATGTCCTTGACGAAGGCGATCAGCGCCGGCGCCCGCAGGCCTGCCGAATAGGTATAGAGTGCCAGCACGATGAAGGCGATCGCCAGCGGCACCTCGCCGTGCAGGCCGAGTGCCTTGAGCGCTGCGGTCATGCCGACCAGCTGCAAGGCGATATAGGGCATCGTGGCGATGACACCGGTTGCAGCGACGGCGAGCTCCAGCCCGCGCGAACCATACTGACCGTGAACAACATCACCTGCGGTCACGTAGCCGAAATCCCGCGCCCGTTTCCACAGCACAGGCATGACCATGAAGACGAAGGGATAGACGACGATGGTGTAGGGCAGCGCAAAGAAGCCGTATGCACCAACGGTATAGACCAGCGCCGGGACGGCGATGACCGTATAAGCCGTGTAGAAGTCGCCGCCGACCAAGAACCAGGTGATCCAGGTGCCAAAGCTGCGGCCGCCAAGACCCCATTCGTCAATGTGGGCCAGCGTCTTAGGCTTACGCCAGCGGGAGGCGACGAAGCCCATGACCGTGACGAGCACGAAGAAGAAGATAAAGACGGCAAGCGCCGTGCCGTTGATCTCAGTCGTCATGGCGCGTGCTCCGATAGGCGATCCAGGTCAGGAAGGCGGTGATCGGCACCCAGGCAAGCTGGTACCAGTAGAAGAAGGGGAAGCCGAAAACGACTGGGTCGTGAAAGTTATAGAAGGGAACCCAGAGGAGCCCGATATAGGGAATGATGAGCAGCCAGAGCGCCGCTCTCCTGGTGGAGTTTGTATTCACAATTGTTTCCTCTCGTCTTGAAACGCCCAAGTCGCGAGACTTGACCAGACGGAGATGTGCAAGCCTGCTGGAGTCGGTCACACGTTGGCTCCGACCGCTGGCTTTCCTCCCCTGGGCACAGATCCTCCCCTGTGCGCTAAGAATGGCTAGCTTGGCGGCTGGGCGACAGCAAGAGAGGCAGGAGGCTGTCTTGTTCCGCGCTACCCACCAGTGGGTAGGCCAACCAGGAGGTCCGGATGTTCGAGCACGAAACGTACGAGCTCGGCGGTTGATGACAGACCCAGCTTCCGCTTGATATGCTTGCGATGGGTCTCCACCGTGTTCTCACTGATGGCGAGTTCAGCTGCTATCTCTCGATTGCTTTTCCCGGCGGCAATCAAGACAACAATTTCCTGCTCTCGGCCTGTCAGGCGCTCTCCTACGGATTGCCCCCCGGCATCCAGAAGCAGATCACGGACTCCGCTGGAGAAATAGGTGTCGCCACTCGCAACTTTCTTTATCGCCGTAACGATCTCATCGGTGGCAACTTCCTTTAGGATGTAGCCGGAAGCGCCGCGCATAATCGAAGAGGAGATGTATTCTCGGCTGTCATGCATCGACAGCATGATCACTTTGGTCTCAGGGCTTTCATTCCGGATTAGCGCAATCGCGTCGATCCCGTTGATCTTCGGCATGTTGATATCAACGAGAGCCACCTGTGGCCGACGGTCGCGGACCAAGGGAAGCGCCGTCGTCACGTCGTGCGCGAAACCGACCACTTCAATGTTTTGATATGTATCCAGGACACCCTTGAGCCCCACCACGACCACCGGATGGTTGTCGATCAAGATCACTTTGATCGGCGAAGCGCTCGTCATGCCGCCTTCCCAATCAATGAGGGATCGCCTCCGGCAGATTTTGGAAGCATCACAAGTAAATTCGTTCCATCGTCTCCGCTGTCGATAATCATTAATCCGCCGAAATGGGCAACACGTTCGCGCATGTTTTGGAGCCCGAGACCCTCAGCCTGTCCCGACGGCCTGGAGCCAAGCCCTCGACCGTTGTCCGATATCTCCATGCGTGCTCGTCCCTTCGCGGTCCACAACTTGATTTGCAACCGAGTGGCCTTCGAATGGCGCTCCACATTGTTTAACGCCTCCTGGGCAACCCGGAAGATCGCGGTACGCGCGGGAGGTACGAGATCATCGATGAATTGCTGCATGTCCAGCGACAGTTCGACACCCGTGCGTGCAGCGAATTTCTCCGCCAGATTCTTGATCGCGGCCGTCAGCCCCATGTCGTCCAGAGCTCTTGGCCTCAGATCGTGTGATATGCTCCGGATCTCGCGGATCGTGTTGCTCAGGGCCTTCACACTTTCGTCAATTGCCGACTTGAGATCTGCCGTGGCGTCCGTTGTTCGACGTCCAGCCAGTTCCATCGCAAATCGTACGCCGAGCAGTTCCTGCGAGATCCCGTCATGCAATTCGCGGGCGAGACGGGATCGCTCGGTCTCTTGCGTATCGATCACGCGTTGAGTGAGCTTCTTTAGTAGACCGTCCGCCATCTTCCGCTCGTCGAAGGTGACATAAAGACACGTTGAGAAGACAACCAAGACTGCAGGAACAGCGACCAGTGCGACGATAGCAAAGCTCTCCCGCGTTCGCTCCTGCATGGCAACATTTGCAGCTTTGGTCTGAGCATAGACATCGTCGAGATACACGCCGGTCCCAAGGATCCAATTCCATTTGGGAAGAGCCAGGACATACGAAATCTTGTCTGCAGTCGCGCCCGTTGAGGGCTTTTGCCATTTATATTGATGGAGCCCGCCGCCATCGCGAGCCGTCCTTATCAGCTCGCTGATAACCCGGTCGCCATCGGAGTCGACCAGTTCGAGCCAGTTTTTTCCGTGCCGGAACAATTGTCGTGGGTGAACGACATTGTTGCCATCATAATCGTAAACAAAAAAGTACCCGTCCTTGCCGTAGTCGAGCGAGGCCAATATCTGCGCGACGCGGCTTTTTGCGAGCTCGTCGGTGGGGGAGGCCTGGTCGTAGATCGACTGTATGGCTGACAGCGCGACACTTGTCAGATTTGCAATCTCCGCTTCCTTCGATTTCAGCATGTTTTCCTGGAAAGCATCGATATTGCTTTGGGCGAGCCGTGTGGATTGCCATGTCAGAAACAACGTGACGCAGACGGTGACAACGATCAGGGGCACAATTGCAAGCACCAAAAGCTTTTGCCGAAATGTCATCGAACTCCTGTCCTTTCCAATCGCTCCGCCCTGTAAAGCCTTGATGCGTCGTGGTTCTATCGTTCGCCGATGGGCAGATCACGGGCCCGAAACGCCCACCTCTTCTAGCACTACTTTGGCAGATTAATCCTCGGTTAACGATGATCGGCGATCCTTGGCACTTCAACAGGGGTGCGAAGGATGGCAGAGCAGGATGTTGCACTGACGGAATGGCTGAAGCCGTTTGTTGAGAAGCTTGGCCACAAGAAGCGTCGGCAGATGTGCCCGATCTATGTTTCTGGCCTGATCGGGCCGGGAGATCGCAAGAGTATCGAGCCGATGGCGGAGCGCCTGGCACCTGATCGCTATGACCGCCTGCATCATTTCATCTCGGATGGCATTTGGGACGCCGGTCCACTTGAGGCGGAATTGGCGGTGCAGGCTGACAGAATAGTCGGGGCTTCGGATGCTTTTCTGGT
>NZ_FOCV01000121.1 GCF_900110205.1 Rhizobium tibeticum
GTTGCTTCGCTGCTGATCACCACGGAAGCCATGATCGCCGAGCTGCCGAAGAAGGACGCTCCGGCCGGAATGCCTGGCGGCATGGGCGGAATGGGCATGATGTGAAAAGGCGAAAGCCTCCACAGCAATCAATCAGATAATAGGGCGGCCTTCGGGCCGCCCCAGACTGCTGACAAACCCCTGGCCTGGCTGGGGGTTTTTGTGCAGTGGGACAGGTTGAAGAAACCTGTCTCTTCCCAGACGGCTCTCGAGATGGTGACGCTCGACAGCCTGGTGCCGAAGGATCACCTGCTTCGCAAGATCGACGCGGTGATCGACTTCTCCTTCGTCCATGATCGTATTGCCGGGCTTTATTGCGCCGACAATGTTCTCGACCGGATCGGTGACCACGTTGATCAGCAGCCTCCCACCGGAAATGCGGTCGAGCGGCGAGCGGCGGCGATTGCACACCGGCTTGAGTAAGTCAGATCGCGACCACAACAACAACCACAGCAACTGGAACGACCGCGGCGACAGAAATCGTGGGTACGTTCGTAGCGGAACAAGCCAACGCAGTGGTCTGTACAGGGTTGGTCAAGGCAGCAACGCTCGAAGCACGCTTGCGCGCCTCGACCTTCTTACTAGCATTACAGTTGCATATTTATCTCTAGTCTGAATCTATGGGGCTCCATGATTCGGAGGTCATGGATGACAGGTGCATCAATCGAGACTACGCTTGAACTTTGGGCATCGTCGCTGCGTGACGTGAAGTCTCGAATGCGGAAGCTGTTTACGCAGGAGCGAGTTGCAGCATCTGCGAACCTTTTCCTGGACAGCTTGCTGGGTGACGAGCGGCGTAAGACAGGTTGGATGCGCGCTGAGGCGGCCGGTGATCCCGGCCCGTGGCGGCAACAAGCCATTCTGGGTCGCGGGGGTTGGGACGCGGACGGACTTCGCGACATCGTGCGAGAGTATGTTGTAGCAAACCTCGCCACCAATGATGGGTCCTGGTCATCGATGAGACGGGCTTCCTCAAGCAGGGCAAGACAGCGTGCGGCGTTGCACGTCAATATACAGGTTCGGCAGGCAAGATAACGAACTGCCAAATCGGTGTGTTCGCCGCCTATGTGTCCGTTCGCGGTCATGCCTTTATCGATCGAGCCCTGTACTTGCCCAAGAGCTGGACCGGCGATCCGGCAAGGCTGGCGGCAACTCATGTTCCCGAGGCTATAGCCTTCGCTACAAAGCCAGGCCTGGCCTCAACCGCTGCTGCCGACCAAGAGCCGGGGCGTGCCGCGTGTTGATGATCGTCGGGTGATCAACGGCATCTTGTGGCGGGTTTCGCACCGGCTCGCCTTGGGCGGATGTGCCAGAGCGATATGGGCCTTATACCACGTGCTATAACCGTTTCGTCCGATGGAGAAAGGCGGGCGTTTGGGACGATGTTCTACGCGATGTCGCCAAAACCCTTTGACGGCGCTATCGTGATGATCGACAGCTCCTGTGTCCGTGTTCACCAGCATGCGGCCACGGGAAAAAGATCCCATGAGGAGTGGATAGCGCCCCGCACCATGGCAGAGTGGGTTCGCTCAAGATCCTCTGGAGGTCAATCATGCATGTTTCTACAGACCATCGACCCGCGTCGCCTGCCGCTATTTGCTCGGACATCGGCGCAATCCTCGTCTCCCTGGAACTCGGGAAATCGACGTGGCTGGTCACGTCGCTTGCGCCAGGCAGCGAGAAGATGTCGCGGTACGGCGTCGCCGGCGGCGACAGCGCCGGGCTGCTTGCCTGCCTCGCCGAACTGCGTCTGAAGACGCGGGCACGTACCGGGCAGTTTTCCCCTTGGTAGTGATCCAAGAAGCGGGGCTCGACGGCTTCTGGCTCGACCGGCTACTGAACCGGGAGGAGTGGATTAAAAGTCACGTCGTCGATGCCGCCTCGGTCGCGGTGTCGCGCCGTCACCGACGCGCCAAGACGGACCGCCTCGATGGCGAGGTGCTGGTGCGCACTCTGATGGCCTGGAACAGAGGAGAACCGCGTGTCTGTTCGATGGTCAGGGTGCCGGCTCCCGAGGACGAGGATCGCCGCCGGATTGGCCGGGAGCGCAAGGCGCTGGTCGCCGAGCGAGTCGTCCACGTTGACCGCATCAAGGGTCTGCTCTTCAGCCAGGGCATCCGGGACTACGAGCAGTTGCGCCGTGATCGGCGCGCGCGCCTGGATGAGCTTCGCACCGGGGATAGCCGCGTGCTGCCTTCCCGCATGAAGGCCTAGATCAGCCGGGAACTCGACCGCCTCGAATTGCTACTGGAACAGATCAAGGCGGTCGAGGCCGAACGGGATGCGCAGTTGGCCGCGCCGATGGTGGATGCCCTGGCACCAACCGCAGTGTTGCTGCACCTCAAGGGCATTGGTCAGGAGTTTGCGGCCGTTCTCCATGCGGAAGGCCTGTTCCGGCATTTCGACAACCGTAGACAGGTTGCTGTCTATGCGGGGCTGGCCCCATCCCCATGGCGGAGCGGATCGATCGATCGCGAGCAGGGCGTCTCAAAGGCTGGCAATCCGCGACTGCGAACGACGCTGATCCAGCTCGCATGGTTGTGGTTGCGCCATCAGCCGGCAACGAATCTTGCCCGCTGGTTCCACGAACGGGTCGCCCGCAACGGTGGCCTGCGTATTCCGATGAAGCCGGCCAGTCATTCCGATTTCATTCCGGCCAGCATTCCGATTTGAAGGCGGCCATTTCTCGGACTGATCCTGGGTCTG
>NZ_FOCV01000036.1 GCF_900110205.1 Rhizobium tibeticum
CGGCCGCGGCGACATTGAAACAACTCGCGGCGGCCATTAAAGCGCGTTGGGTCTGCGAGCAGGCTCATCAGCAGATGAAGGAAGAACTCGGCCTCGATCACTTCGAAGGCCGATCATGGCAAGGCCTCCATCGACACGCACTGATGACGATGATCGCTTATGCCTTCCTGCAGCATCAGCGCCTATCCAAGGCAAAGCGGGAAAAAAAGGAACAGGCCCGGCCCGCCTAAACCAACGCTGCCAGCTATCCGGCGCGCCGTCATAGCCGCGCTCTCAAACCACCATCCACCACAACGATGTCCACACTGCCGTATCAGGTTCCAAATGACCCCAAAATCAATTCTGCCAAAGTAGTGCTAGGTTGTGGCCGCGGCAGCAAGAATGGGAGCGCAAGATGAGACTTCTCTGCACGTCAATCCTGCTCGCCGCGGGAGTTTGTGCAGCCGCCGCGACTGCGCAGGCTGCCGAATGCGGCAACGTTACCGTTGCTGAAATGAAATGGGCTTCGGCCGGCATTGCCGCCAACTTCGATAAATTCATTCTCGAGAAGGGTTACGGCTGCTCGGTTAGGATCGTCCCGGGCGACACGATACCGACGTTCCTGTCGATGAACGGAAAAGGTGAGCCGGATATCGCTTCCGAGTTCTGGATCAACTCGGTGCGTACCGAACTCGATAGCGCGGTCAAGGAAGGCAAGCTGATCCAGGCGGCTGAAATCCTCTCGGAGGGCGCTGTCGAGGGCTGGTGGATTCCGAAATTCATCGCCGATGCCAATCCGGATATCCGCAGCGTAGAGGATGCCCTCAAGCACCCTGAACTCTTCCCGGCGCCGGGCAATTCATCACAGGGCGCGGTCTATAGTTGTCCCGTCGGCTGGAGTTGCCAGATTTCCACGTCAAATCTGTTCCGTGCGCTGGGCGCCGAGAGGGACGGGTTTCAGCTTATCGAAACCGGCAGCCCGCAGGACCTCGATGATTCCATCGCGGATGCATTCCAGAAAAAAACCGGCTGGCTTGGCTACTACTGGGCCCCGACCGCCATCCTCGGAAAATACGACATGACGCGCCTGAGCTTCGGCGTGGCTCATGACAAGGCCGAATGGGACAAATGCACATCGGTCCCCGGCTGCGCTCGGCCGCAGGTGAATTCCTATCCCGTCTCCCGGGCTTACACGATCGTGACTAAAGCCTTCGCCGAGCGAGCCGGACCGGCCATGGATTACCTGAAGCTCCGCTCCTGGGACAACACGACGATCAACGAAGTGCTTGCCTGGCAGGATGAGAACCACAAGAGCAACGAGGACGCCGCGATCTACTTCCTCCAGAATTATGCCGCCCTGTGGACCAAATGGGTTCCCGCCGATGTCGTCCAGAAGGTCAAGGCTGGGCTTTAAGGCGAGCAAGGCAATCCCTCGCCTGCCGATGCGTCTTTCTCGATAGGACCTCGCACGGCCTTGACGAACAGGCGAAATCCCACGTCGTCCTGCTGATGGAGAATGCGGCACAGGACGAGAACGTCATCGATGGTCTTTACCGCCACCTGAACAACGCGGCGAGCTCACGGTTTGTGAACACGCTGAAACTCGAGAATCTTGGGAAATGGATTGGCGAGGCGGCGCCGGCCCGCTTGCAGATTCGTCTCATGGAGGCCGCGAAATCAAGCCAGGATCCGGCCTATGTGGCGTTGCGGGCCGGGCTTTTGCGTACCGGCGGGCTGGAAAAGGCCTACCCGCCGGCAGCGATCTGATGGCGTATTACCGCGTCGCCGCGCGGCCGACCGAACGGCCCGCATCCTGAGTCGCGTTCACGGCATTTGCCGTATCGCGACCGATGCCGCGGATCGTATTCCCACACGAGGAAAGCACGAGCAGAATTGCGAGGGCGGAGCCGATTTTGGCCATTGTAATCATTGCGAAATCCTCTTTCTCAACCATCCAGGGCGCGGCGACAGCCGCCGTGCGCGTTAAACGCCGAAGGAAGAAAAGAGGTCACCGCAAACTTGTCAAGCAGCAACGGCCTTGGCTTTTTCCGCAAAGGCAAAGCGGATGCTTTCAGCCACTGCCCGCATCGGGCCATTCATCTGCGACGCAGTGAGGAGCCTGATGTCGAAGGAGCCGAGTTCAGGCAACCCCTCCTGCACGCCGAGGATTGTCATCTCATCGGTGACATAGGAGCGCGGCAACGGTGCGATCGCCAGGTCGGAAACCACCGCCGCTCGCTGGGCCATCGTGTGGCCGCTGAGGAAGGCGACACGATAACCGCGCTTCATGCGCTCAAGTTGAGACAGTGCCTCGGAGCGCCAGATGCAGCCATCCTCCCAGATCGAGATCGGCAGCGGATCGCGGCGGTGCGCCGTACCGCACTTGGCGCCGGCCCATATCAGCCGCTCGCGAAAAACGATCTCGCCATCCGTCGGCAGGGGACGCGTCGCGCAATTGATCAGTGCCAGGTCCAGCCGCTGCTCTTCCATGCGCTTCTTGAGGCCGATGCTCATGTCGATGGTGACATCGACCATGATGCTCGGGAAACTCTCGGCGAAGCTTTTCAGGATGCTCGGCAGCAGTCGTTCGCCGATATCCTCCGGTGCGCCAAGCCGCACGACGCCGCTGAGCTCGGGCATAATGAATCGCGAAACCGCCTCGTTCGACAAAGCAAGCATGTTTCGCGCATAGGAAAGCAGCAGTTCGCCATGCTGGGTCAGGCTGACCGACCGCGCATCCCGCAGGAAGAGCGTGGCACCGAGCTGTTCCTCCAGCTTCTTGATCTGCATGGAGACGGCCGATGGTGTCCGATAGACAGCCTCGGCGGCCGTGGAAAAATTGCCGGTCTCTGCGATGGCAACAAACGTGCGCAGCACGTCGTTATCAAGCAAGGGAATGGGACGGCGAAAGGGAATGCTCATCGTCGCATCTTTCAATTTTTCTGAATTTGAATTCCCTATCATTTTGTTTGATTGAAAGTCAACCGGGCAATACCCTTCGATCGTAGCGGCTAGTACTGATGAAAGGAGGCCGCGATGAGCACTCTCAATGCAATCTTCGACATCTTCTACGCATTCAGATCGCGTCAGATCACACGTCAGGCACGCAATCGAACGCGAGATCAGTTGGCGCGACTGCCGAGACATCTCGCCGATGACCTCGGTCTGCGAGCTTTGGGTATGACACCCCCTTGCTGAGGAGGCAGCTTATATCCTTGCACCTTCAAAGACGCGGTGAAAGGTTCTAATATACGCTCCGGGGCGCGGCTACGGAGCGGAACGACCATGGCGATGAATGACGCGTGTTTCCAAGGTGATATCCCTGCAGCCTATGATCGGTACCTGGTGCCGATCCTGTTTGACCCTTATGCGGCCGATCTGGCGCAGCGCTTGGCGCTGCTTCATCCGCACCGCGTTCTCGAAGTCGCAGCGGGGTCCGGCGCCCTGACGCGTGCGATATCGTCGGCGCTTCCGCACGCCGAAATCATCGCCACCGATTTGAACCAGGCCATGCTGGATGTCGCCGCGTTGAGACATTCCGGAGGGCATGTCGCATGGCGACAGGCCGACGCGTTGAGCCTGCCCTTCCCCGATCAGATCTTTGACGCTGTCACAAGCCAGTTCGGCGTCATGTTCTTTCCCGACAAGCACCGCGCCTACCGCGAAATCCTGCGCGTGCTGAGGCCGAAGGGGACGCTCCTCTTCAACACCTGGGACGCCGTCGAGAACAACGATTTCGCAAAGGCTGTCAAGGCCGCGACGGATGCACTGTTTCCAGACGATCCGCCGGATTTCTTCCGGCGGACACCGCACGGCTACTTTGATGCCGAGGCTATCCTATCTGAAATCGAGCGGGCCGGCTTCCGCTCGGCGACCTTTGCAAAGGTCGAAAAGACTGCCCGTGCATCCTCGGCAAGGGACGCGGCGACCGCCTTCTGCAAGGGCAGTCCGCTCCGCATGGAAATCGAAGCACGCGAACCGAAGGTCGATGTCCTGGCACGAGTAACCGAGATCCTTGAACAGATCTTTGGAAAAGGTCCGATCGAAGGCCGGATGTCGGCGCTCGTGTTCACCGCCGAGGCGCGAGGCTAGACCTGACAAGCTCTCACCCCGCTCTTTCCCTGGCACCAAAACGACCGCCTATCGTCGACAACGCACCGATGGGCCGTGTCCTGGAACATTCAACGCTGAGCGGCGTTCTTTCTATGCAACGCAACCCTTTGTCGTTGCACCGGCTGCATGTCCCTCAACTGCAGTCACATAAGCCCGGCGCTGTCCAAACCAGCACCGGGCTCTTCCCGTCATCTCGCGCACGACATTCACCCTTCGGATAATTCAGCATCAACTAAAATAGAACTTGAAATCGCGGCTTCGGAAACGATGATGCTTGCCCTCAGCCAGGAGGGTAGCGATGTCACAGTACCAGGAGACGCGGCGGTTCAAATGCACGGGTGACGCTGGAAATCCCTGCATCGTCATTGAACAGATCAGGGTTGCCGATGAAGCCATCTCCAGCCCTAGAACCGACTACATGACGGTGGATGGCGAGGTCGCCAATCGCCTCGACAGGAAGCACTTTCTGATCTTGATGAAGGGTGAGGTGGTGAAGATTCAGAGGGCTCTGAGGAGAAAACATTGAGCTAGGTCGGTCGGCGTCGGCATCGCAGCAGGCGCCAGACACCTGGTCGGACAGTCCTGCCCATGGGCTTTGACGTCGCCGCCCGGGCAGATGTCATCAGCGCGTCATGTGACGGTGATGTCTTAACGCACCGGGCGCTGAGACTCGTTTTCATTCCGGCGCTGTTCACCGCTGGAATGACTGATGCTGTATATCATTGCCCTCGCCGGTGCCTTACTGGCAGCCAATACCCTCAGCCTTATGATCGCGGGATGGCGGATTCGATCGCGCCAAGACGAAACGCCTAGCGTCCCCGCGCGGCCGCCTGTGTCAGTCGTGGTACCGCTTTGCGGGGTGGAACAGTTTTCGCGAGAGACACTCGAAAGCGCACTGAGCCTGGACTGGCCCGATTACGAAATCATCTTCTGCGTTGCCGACAAGACCGATCCGGTTGTTTGCCTGGCTGAGGAGGCGCTCCGAAAAAAACCGCTGACAAAGGCGAAGATTTTCGTGGGGGATGATCGCATCAGCGCAAATCCGAAACTCAACAATTGCGTCAAGGGCTGGAACGCGGCGTCGCATGGGTGGGTGGTTCTTGCCGATTCCAACGTCTTGATGCCCACGGACTATCTCGCACGCCTGATGGCTGCATGGCGGCCTGATAGCGGGCTTGTCTGCTCTACCCCACTTGGCTCCCGTCCGAACGGATTTTGGGCGGAGGTCGAATGCGCGTTTCTCAACACGCATCAAGCGCGTTGGCAATATGCGGGAGAGGCCCTTGGATTCGGCTTCGCGCAAGGCAAGAGCATGCTATGGCACAAGAAAACCCTCGACGCCCACGGCGGCATCCAAGCACTTGCGGCTGAAATCGCAGAAGATGCCGCCGCTACAAAACTTGTGAACATGATGGGCCTTAAGGTCCATCTCGTCGCCGGGCCGTTCGAGCAGCCCCTGGGAAGAAGAACCTTCCGCGACGTGTGGGCCAGACAGTGCCGTTGGGCGCGGTTGAGACGCGTCACCTTCCTTCATTTCTTCGCGCCGGAAATACTGCTTGGCGTGGTTCCGCCTCTATTTCTATGCATGAGCGCTGCGCTTATTTCCGGGGCCAGTCTTTTCGTAGCAGCCTTCGCGGTTTTATGCGCCGCCTACGCACCAGAACTTATTCTTGCAGCCCGCAAGAATTGGTACCTATCCCCGCTGTCGCTCGTCGCAATGGTCACGCGCGATGCCCTGCTCCCAATCATCTGGTTGAGGAGCTGGATGGCCGGGAGCTTCGATTGGCGCGGAAACAGGATGGTGATCGGATCGCAAGCGTCTCGTCTCGAAGCTGGCGTGGCCGGACCCATTGCAAGCCCGTAGCAACTGCGGGCGCATTCGAGAACTCCTCGTACTCGTCTCGAAGCTGCCCCATCCCAGGTCAGCGGAGCCGAATTTTCAGGGTTTGAGCTCAACTTGGCAAAGGACCGATGAGCCGCTCATCCGCGAAATTGGCACTTGTTGCCGATCGCGCTGTGCGCCACGAACCGCTGGATGGGCGCCCTGTTTGGCTCGCGTGCTTCTCCAGGCGCGCATGTCAACTTATCGCTTCGCCTGCAAATCAATGACATTTGCCCCAACCATCATGTCGAATGCTTCCTTGGGCATGGGCTTCGACAAGAGGTACCCTTGCAGATGATCGCAACCGAGTTCTTTGAGGATGGCGCGCTGCTCTTCGGTCTCCACTCCTTCCGCAGTTGTCTTCAGCCCCTTGGCCCTTGCCAGCCTTATCATCGCCTCGACGATAGCTCGGTTGTCAGCCTCTTGGCTGCCGAAGCCGTCCACGAAGCTTTTGTCGATCTTGATACGATCGACTGCGATATACTGTAGGCGACCGAAGGAGGAGAAGCCCGTGCCAAAATCGTCCAGCGCGAAGCGGACGCCTATGGAGCGAAGTGCCTCGATATTCCGTTGGCATTCCCCTACGCTGTCGAGAAGCGTGCCCTCGGTTATTTCGATCTCCAGCCGTGTCGGGTCGATCCCATGATTGTTCAAAGCCGCAATGACCCTGAGCGCATACGCCTCGCTTCGAAGCTCGACGGGTGAGGCGTTGATCGCAATCTCGAGATCCGGCCAACGCTGGGCCGCCAGGCAGGCCTCCTCAAGAACAAGATCGCCAAGTTGGGCGATGACGCCGCACTCTTCGGCAATAGGAATGAACACTTCCGGGCTGATAAGACCTCTTGAGGGGTGCTTCCATCGAAGGAGCGCCTCGGCGCCAAACAAGGCTCCATTCGGGGCAGCGTAGACCGGCTGAAAATGCACCTCCAGATCTCTGCGATTCTGGACCGCCAGCCGAAGGTCGCATTCAAGTTCGCGGCGGTCTTGGACCAAGTCGTCCATGTGGGGTCCAAAGATCGCAAAGCGGTTCCTACCCGCCGCCTTCGCATTATAGAGAGCGATGTCAGCCTTCCGCGTCATGTCGGATGGATCAACATCAGGTCCGATACCAATCACAACACCAATGCTCGCACCGATGCTGATTGGCGTTCCGTTGATCTCGAACGGACGCCGCATGGATTCGATGACTCGCCTGCACGACTGCGAGATCTGATCGTTCGTGACATCCGTGATGACCGCGGTAAACTCATCGCCTCCGAGCCTGCCAACAACACCGTCCGCAAAAATCTCGCGCAACCTGTCGGCTACGAGCACGAGGAGCTGATCGCCAACAGGATGCCCCAATGTATCATTCACCTGCTTGAAACGATCAAGATCCATGAACAGGACCGCGTTCGACTGGGTCGCGGCGGACCCTGAGATCGCTGTAGCCAAATGCTCAGCAAACTGCGCCCGGTTGGCCAGTCCAGTGAGGGTGTCGTGCCGAGCGAGATGTTCAAGCTCGGCCCTGCTCTGCCGTAGCTTCCGGTTTCGCGCACCAATCATCGCCCCCATTCCTGCCAGCGCGACGAACACGGATAGTCCGACAGCGCTCAAAGCCGGGCGAACTGACTTGGCGACAGCTTCCCCTGGTTCAAAGGGACGCCAGGAGAAGTATCCGAATTCTTTGCCGTCAGCACTTCCAATTGCCGCGAAAGACCGTTTGTCTTGCAGCGCCTTGGTCCAGGCAAAGGTGAGGTCATCAAACTGATATTCGCTCGACATCCCCGTCAGGAAGCTGCCATCGAGATAACGAATGGCAACATGGAAATATATCTCCGAAGGGCTCTGCTTGACGTTCCCGGTGTCAGAGACGATCGGCTTCACGCTGACGATTGCCGGGTGGCTGTTGACGGTTGAGAGATCACTTTCCCCAATACTCAAGACTTGGTCAGAAATCCCGGTGTCGTCACCGTCAACGAGCCTTGCGCGCAGCCGGCCCGCCAACGGCGACACGACATCCCGGACCTGTTGGTACGCTTTCGCCGCATTCGCCTCGTCCGAAGCAAAAACATAGACTGCGCGACCATCCGGAGCGATCACATAAGCGCGGTCGTGCTGAAAGTAGGTGAACATCCACTTGCCGAGGTTCATCTCCATCCAGTCCGCATTGCCGTCGCTGACGTTGCGAACCGCATCGTCCCAGACAGTCGCACTCTCCTGGTCGTGGGCCACCGCCGCCTGCATTTTCGAAACGAGCGTCTCGGCAAGATGCTTTTGACGGTCGGCTGCGATTTTATCGCTCCTTTCGGTGGCAAACTCCAGGACTGCGAAGAGCCCAGTGTAGATCGAGAGCGCAGCGAAAAGAGGAAGAACGAAGAGGAGGAGAAGCGGTCGGAAGCGCGCGTATTTCATACTCAGGAGCCCTTTTTATGGTCCCGGTACTAGCACGCGAACATTAAGGCGCGCTTTCATTGAAACCGGAACTCCAGAATGCAGCGAGCAACCATTGCGGATCCGCTGGCTGCGTTCCCTCTGCATGCATGCCAAACACGGTGCAAATAGGTTGGCTCTCCTCCGACAATAGATGTTTAGACCGGAGCGACCAGCGCGGCCCGCCATCATTCAAAAATACTGATGGTAGTCATAAAATCTATTCGTTTGTTTGATGGGATGGAAACACCCATATTCTAGGCATGAAACAAGCGTCATTCGCCGAGGAAAGGAAAAGGACATGACGACGATCACCGTTAGGCACTCCAAGACGCCTTCAAGCGAAGCCCATCTGCATATTGCCGACTACGCCCGCAAGCTGGTTCGTGCATGGCATCAGTGGCAGGCCGCCCGCGAAATCGAATCCATGCCTTTCGACATGCGCAAGGACATTGGCTGGCCGTCGGCGGATGACGCGGATGAACGCAAGGTTATGTAATGAATCCGACATTCCTCCCCGTGTGAAAGCGGCGCCTCGCATTTGTGCAGCGCCGCTTTCTTCGTCTTTAAGGCCACCTTATTAAACCTTGAATTTCAGACACATATATTTTCCGAAATCGCCTTTTTTGAACTTTTGAAGACAGCGATCGTCATTTGACCTTCGTCAATTTCAACAATGTCGCAAATTTGCTCTTTGCGGCCGCATTTATCCATGAGAATGTCGCTTTCAGGATATCGAAACGACGTATTCCAAGCAACGAATAGTGCATTCGACCTCGAGCACGGATTTGTCTCATGAATAAGATGTCGCATAAGCAACGCTCTCTCGTCTTCTTCATGGTTCCGCAGTTTACGATGCTGCCTTTTTCAGCGGCAATCGATACGCTGCGCATCGCCAATCGTATGCTCGGCTACCAGGCCTACACGTGGCGGCTGACCTCGGTTGACGGGCAAAAGGTCTATTCTTCCTGCGGCATCGGTATCGAGGCAAATACGTCGCTTGCCGACGAGCGCCGCAACCTCGGTGGCGAGCATCGCCCGAGCATGGTGCTGGTCTGTTCCGGCATCGATGTCGAAGACTTCAATAACAAGTCCGTCAGCGCTTGGCTGCGCGAATCCTACAATCGCGGCGTCGCCGTCGGGAGCCTCTGTACGGGCGCACATATCCTCGCCCAGGCGGGGCTGCTGAATGGCAAGCGCTGTGCGATCCATTGGGAAAACCTGCCTGGCTTCTCCGAAGCTTTTCCGCAGGCCGAGGTCTACGCCGATCTCTATGAAGTGGACAGCAATCTCTATACCTGTGCTGGCGGCACTGCTTCGCTGGACATGATGCTGAATTTGATTGGTCAGGATTTCGGCGAAACGCTGGTGAACCGGGTCTGCGAGCAGCATCTGACCGATCGCGTGCGCAGCCCGAACGACCGCCAGCGCCTGCCGCTGCGCGCGCGCCTCGGCGTCCAGAATGCCAAGGTTCTTTCCATCATCGAACTGATGGAGGGCAACCTTTCCGAACCGCTCTCACTTCTGGAGATCGCCGATGGCGTCGATCTGTCGCGCCGGCAGATCGAACGGCTCTTCCGCCAGGAAATGGGGCGCTCGCCGGCCCGCTACTATCTGGAAATAAGGCTGGATCGCGCCCGCCATCTGCTGGTGCAATCGTCCATGCCGGTGGTCGAAGTGGCGGTCGCATGCGGCTTCGTCTCTGCCTCGCATTTTTCTAAGTGTTATCGCGAACTCTACCACCGCTCGCCGCAGCAGGAGCGAGCCGAGCGCAAGATGACGATGGCAACGGCACGCCAGGCCATCGCAGCCTGACAATGGCAAGGCGGCTATTGAGCCGCCTCCTCCGTCATACGCGCGTCGGAATAGACCTGATTGCGACCCTTGTGCTTGGCCATATAGAGAAACTGGTCCGCGGCGTTTAGATAGTTGTCGAAGGTTTCGTAGTCGGAAATTTCGGCAACGCCGATCGACACGGTGACGGAAAGCTCTTCATCATCCGCCGTCACCTTCAGGCGTGAGATGTCCGACCGTATCTCGTCGCACAGCTTGGTCGCGGCAATGGAGTCCATCATCGGGAACAGGATCGCAAACTCTTCGCCGCCGAGGCGCGAAAGCAGATGGTCGCTCCCCTCGAAGATCGCCGCCAGCCTGCCGGCGACCGCCTTCAAGACTTCATCGCCGATTTCATGCCCATAGGTATCGTTCAGCCGCTTGAAGTGATCGATGTCGAGGATCGCAACGGCGCTCGCAGCCTTGTGACGCAGGCAGTCATTCACCAGCTTCGGTCCAAGGTCGTAGAAATAGCGGCGATTGTAGAGCCCCGTCAGATAGTCGCATGCTGCAGCCGCGCGAAGCTGCTTCAACTGTATCAGGGTCTCGACGTTGTTGGCGATCCGGCATTGCAGTTCTTCGGCGACGAACGGCCTGTAGAGAAAATCGGATGCGCCGGCCTTCAGAAAGCTCGCAGAAAGCATGCGATCGCTCGAGGATGAGACCCCGATGATCCGCAGCCTGTCAGAGCCGAAGCGCCGCCGTATCCGCCGTGTCAATTCGTAACCGCTGATGTCGGGCATTTGATGATCAGTGACGACAACCTCGATATCGTCGTAGGCCTCAAGCGCGGCGAAGGCTTCCGGTCCGGATGCGGCTTCGCCGACCATATATTGCTGCGCCTCGAGCAGCCCGACAAGGACCTGGCGCGCGGAAGCGACATCGTCGACCACGAGAACCCGCGTCTTCCGATTCGACAATACCCGTCTGACGCTGGCAACAACGTTATCGAGCGCGAACTCGTTGTCCTTCAGCACATAATCGATGACATTGCGCTCCATGATGCGGTTGCGCGTATCGAGGTCGAACGTGGCGGTGAAGACAATGGTCGGGACAGCAGCCTGTATGGTGCAGTCGAGCGCCTCGCCATAGGGCGCGTCCGGCAGATTGAGGTCGACGATCGCCATGCTGTAATCAGTCGGCGACTGGGCGATTGTCTCTTCGAGCATTTTTAGGGAGGAGCACGGTTTGACGTGCAGCCCCAGTTCGGCATGAAGCCGGTGGCACAGAACGGCGGAGAACATCCGGGAATCTTCAACCAGGAGTAACCACTGGCCACCAAAGCGTGGCCCGGACCCATCCCGATGGAGATCCTCCCGGACAGCCATTCACTCCTATCCCCCAGAAAGCCGCAGCGGTCCGAATCGACCATCTTGTCGGCTTATGTGAAGATAACTCACACAAACACGCCTGAGAAGATATCGAGACTTGGCAATACCGGAAATTGCAGAAATCTCGATCTCAAGGGCGTGAGAGCGCCTCCGCCTACCATCGTCGGGCGGAGGCAGCGCATCAGGCAACGGCACGCTCCTTGCGCATCGACTGGATTTGCAGCAGCGTGTCCAGATTCTGGTTGACGCGGCAATAGAACTCCTCGTCGATAAATGGTCGCAGCATGAAGTCGTTGCCGCCAGCCTTGAGGAAGCGCGCCGACAGCAGCCGGTTCGACGATGACGACACCCCGATGATGCGGAGCTCATGGGAGCCGATGCTGGCGCGGATGCGCCGGGTCAGCTCGAATCCATCAATATCGGGCATGTTGTAGTCGGTGATCATCAAACCGATGTCACGGTTCGCCTTGAGGATCTCGAGAGCCTTGGCGCCGCTGTCGGCTGTGCTGACCCGGAAATTGTAGCGTTTGAGACGGCTTGACAGCAGGGCGCGTGCCGTCGGGCTATCGTCGACGATCAAAACGTGGTGACGATGATTGGTGAGGAATCGGCAGATCGATTCCGCAAGCAGGTCGACGGCGAAGACATTGTCCTTGAGGATGTAGTCGACAATGTCCTTGGCCATCAGCTTGTCGCGCATGCCTTCCTGGAAGGTGCCGGTAAAGACGATGGTTGGGATGCTGAGGTCGACCAGATACTCCAGAGCCTCGCCGTTCTCCGCGCCTGGCAGGTTGATGTTGGAGATGGCGAGCGTGATCGGGTCGGTCGACTTGTCGTAGGACAGCTGCAGCTCTTCGAAACTCCGGCAGATTTCCACATCGATATCGAAGAGCTCCTTCAGCCGCTTGCCGATCATCGACGTAAATACGTTCGAATCCTCCGCCAGAATAATGCGCGCATCAGCAAACATGCCTCCGGAATATTGCATTCCCGAAATACCCAAAAACGCCATTTCCAAACCTTTTGATGAAACTCCTGTCCCCGGTTCAAATCGGTACAATACCCGGTTTGAATAAGTATTAATCGGCCGTGTTCTCTGACCAACAAAAAGGCGGCCACGAGGGCCGCCCTGACATTCTTCAAAACATGCTTAAAAGACTATGCGCGCAGCGCCGCATTGTCTGGATCGAAGGGGCTCTCGCCAACGACAGTGGCGTTATACGTCGTCCCGAGGATCTTGATCTTGAGCTTGGTGCCCTCCTTGGCGTAGTCGGGCCGCAGCATGGCCAGCGCAAGCGAGCGGTTGATGCGGTAGCCGAACGTGCCGTTTGTCGCACGTCCGACAAGCTCGCCAGCCTCGTTGTAGATGGCCTCCGAACCGCGGGCATCGACATCGTTGCCGGTCTCAACAACGAGGGTCGCGAAGTTCCACTTCAGGCCCTTGTCCTTGTAGGCCAGCAGACCGTCGCGGCCGAGGAATTCCTTCTCCGGCTTGATGAAGCGATCAAGCGCCGATTCATAGGCATTGTACTCGATCGACATCTCGCGCGGGATGAGGCGGTAGGACTTTTCGACCGACATCGACAGCATCGCGCGAATACCGAAGGGCTTGATACCGAATTCGGCGCCCGCTTCCATCAACTGATCGAAGATGTAGTTCTGCATCTCGATCGGGTGATGTAACTCCCAGCCAAGCTCGCCGACGAAATTGACGCGCAGCGCATGAGCACTCGCAACGCCAATCGAGATCTCTTTGCCGGAAAGCCACGGGAAGTCCTTGTTCTCAAGGCTCGTGCGTGTGAGTTTCTTGAGGAGGTCACGTGACTTCGGGCCCGCCAGCACAAGCACGCCGAGCCGCTGGGTGATCTGCTGAAGACGAACGGAACCGTCCTTCGGCGCCAGCTTGCGCAGGTAATCGTGGTCGTGCGCCTCGTAGGCGCCTGCGGAGACGAGATAGAAGCGGTTTGGCGCCCATTCGTAGACCGTGAACTCGGCTCGTACGCCGCCGTGGACTGTCAGCATGTGGCAAAGAGCAATGCGGCCGCGCTTCTTCGGGATGGCGTTTGCAAAGATCGATTCGAGCCAGGCGCGCGCTCCAGGGCCGGAGACCTCCATCTTCGCGAAGGCCGACATGTCAAGCACGCCGACATTCTTGCTTACGTTCGTGACTTCGTTGCCGACATGCTCGAAATAGTTCGAGCGACGGAAGGACCACCTTTCGAGGATGCGGCCGTCTTCTTCAGGCGATGAGTGGTTATGGTTGGTAAGGACATCTGCGCCGACGCCGAGCTGATCCTTCGGCAGATCGTAGCCCTCGGGCGCAAACCAATTGGCACGCTCCCACCCGTAGACAGAACCGAAGACGGCGCCCAGCTTCTTCAGACGCTCGTAAACCGGCGTTGTCTTCAGAGGACGCGCAGCCTCCCGCTCTTCGTCTGGATAGTGCATGGTGAAGACGTTCGCGTAGGCCTCTTCGTTCTTGGCGATGAGATATCCTTCGGTTGCGTAAGGGCCGAAACGACGGGGATCGACACCCATCATGTCGACCGTCGGCTCGCCGTCGACGATCCATTCCGCCAACTGCCAACCGGCGCCGCCGGCTGCGGTGATGCCGAAGGAGTGCCCCTCGTTGAGCCAGAAATTGCTGAGGCCCGGTGCGGGACCAACGATCGGGTTACCATCAGGCGTGTAGGCGATGGCGCCGTTGTAGACTTTCTTGATGCCGACTTCACCGAAAGCGGGAACACGGGCGATAGCAGTCTCGATATGCGGCATCAGGCGATCGAGCTCTTCCTGGAAGAGTTCGTATTCGCTCTCGTCCGACGGACCGTTGACATAACAGACCGGTGCGCCGTGCTCATAAGGGCCGAGAATGAGGCCACCATTCTCTTCGCGCATGTACCAGGCGCTGTCGGATTCGCGCAGGACCCCCATCTCCGGCAATCCCTTTGCCTTTCGCTCGAGGATAGCCGGATGCGGCTCGGTGACGATGTACTGGTGTTCGACGGGGATCACGGGGATGTTGATGCCGACCATCTCGCCGGTTTTGCGGGCGAAGTTGCCGGTACAGCTGACGATATGCTCGGCGGTGATCTCGCCCTTGTCGGTCGTCACCTTCCAGAGACCGTCGGGCTGCTGCTCGATCGCTGTGACCGTGGTGTTGCGGTAGATCGTGGCGCCGCGGTCGCGGGCACCCTTGGCGAGCGCCTGCGTCAGGTCGGCCGGCTGGATATAGCCATCGTCCGGATGCTGGATCGCGCCGAGAAGGCCGTCCGTTTCACAAAGCGGCCAGATTTCCTTGACCTGCTCCGGCGTCAGCACGTTGACCTTGATGCCGATCGTTTCGGCGATGCCGGCATAGTACATGTATTCGTCCCAGCGATCCTTGGTGCGCGCCAGGCGGATGTTGGAGACTTGGCTGAAACCGACATTCATGCCCGTTTCCTGCTGAAGCTCCTGATAGAATCGAACGGAGTACTTGTGGATCTGGCCGACCGAGTAGCTCATGTTGAACAGAGGCAGCAGGCCGGCGGCATGCCACGTCGAACCGGAGGTCAGTTCCTTGCGTTCGATCAGGACGACATCGTCCCAGCCCTTTTTGGCAAGGTGATAAAGCGTCGAAACGCCAACGACGCCGCCGCCGATGACCACTGCGCGCGCATGTGTCTTCATGGAGAATTACCCTCTGTTCTACTAACCTGTCCGACGAATGCCGCCGACGGAAATCGCCTTTGCGAACTATGCAGCGACGTCGGGCTTGCCAAATGCCTGTTTACGACATGGGAAAAGCTTGCCGCGACTGCATGCAAATAGGCAAGCCGCAAAAGGCCTTTGACCGAAAATCCGTGGACAGAAATTGCGATCAGAGCGAAAGGTCGTTCACTTTACGACGGCCGATCCCTTGATGATGTCAATCGTTTCACCGCCATCTAGACCGATCCGGTCGCCGTCAGGCGCGGTGATGAAGCAGCCCGACGGGCAGAACGTCTCCGATGCGCCGGGATCGAGCACGAGCTGCATCTTGTTGCCGCCCTCAGTCAGGACGATCACAACAGCCGCGCTGTCGGTGTTGGTAATGGAAGCTGCGTGAGTTTGGCCTGCGGCCACGAGCGAAAGAAGCAGTACGACGGCAAATCTTGCCATACAGTGCGGCGCGGATGATGCGCCCTCCCTTGGAGCGTCTCGGCGCTGCTGCCCCCAGCAACGAAAACCCGATTGCAGACGTTATACGGCGACCGCTCTGAACGATCGCTGAACAACGCCTTTACCCCTTGAGATTGCCATCCGCCGACTTGCCGCGCAACCGGCGCACCGTGCCGGCCTCCGCGTCCAATTCGCTCGTCTCGGAAACGTCCTCGATCTTTGCCGGCGGCTTGCCTGCGTTGGCCGCTGCTCCAACCTGGTCCGGCTGTCGATGGAACACGACGTCGCTTTGCGGAAGAGGTATTTCGATACTTTCCTCCCTGAACCGCTTCAGGATCGCGATGCGGAGATCATTCCTGACTTTCAAGCCGTCACCCATGTCGGCAAGCATGAAGCGCAGCTCGAAGTCCAGCGAATACGGCCCGAAACGGAGGAATTCCACATGCGGCTCAGGATTGCGCAGAACCACGGGCACGGCGTTTACCAGCTCCAGCAGGATGTCCATGACCTTCTGCGGGTCGGAATCATAGCTCACCGAGACTGGAATTTCGGAGCGCCCCATCTTGTTGCGATGGGTCCAGTTGCCAACAGACGCATTGATCAGTTCGGAATTCGGCACGATGATCGACTGCTTGCGGAACGTCTCTATTTCGGTCGCGCGCACGGAAATCCGCTTTACGATACCTTCAGCAGCCCCGGAGACCACGTGGTCGCCAACCTTGAATGGCCGCTCGACCAGCAGGATCAGGCCGGAGACGAAGTTCGACACGATGTTCTGGAGGCCGAAACCGATGCCGACCGACAGTGCAGAGGCGACGAGTGCGAAGCTCGAGAGGTCGATGCCCGCGGCGGAAACGCCGACAATCGTCGCAAGACCAACGCCGAGATAGCCGATACCTGTCTTGACCGAGTTTCGAACGCCAAGGTCGACATGGCTGCGCGCCATGACGTTGCCGTCAAGCCAGCGCTGGATCCAGCGCGTCAGCAGGTAACCACCGGCAAAGAGCAGGATACCGGTCATTATCCCGACCAGCGAGATGCTGATGCCGCCCAGCCTGACCTCCGTGAGAAGGCGATAGGCGATGAGTTGAAGATCCTGGATATGGAAGCCCCACAGGAGCAGTACCAGCGGGATCCCAACCATCAGCGCGATGGCGGAGATGCACATGCCGACCAACAGTCCCGCCTGGTCGATGGCGACCGGACCAAGCTTGAAGCGCCTTTGGAGGAAGCGACCAAGCGATGTCTCGCCGAAGGTTTCGCTGCGCGAAATCGCCCTCCCCGACAGCAGACCAATATAGGTCGTGACGATGATTGCACCGGTAATAATCAACTGTGTCGCGACGAAGCGCGCAAGCCCGACATAGCCGGTCAACGCCGTTATGATCAGACCTGCACCCAGCACGCGCAGAATGATCGCCATGCCGCGCGGCCAATGGCGTCCCGGCGCGTCCGGATCTCCGTTTCGCGCCAGCATCGGTCGGCCGAAAGACGCTGCGATCAGGATGAAACCAATGATCAATGCTGCAATCAGGCTCTTGACGACGGTCAGGACGAGTGGAGACCCCATCGCTTCGCTGATGCTGCCGAAGAGGTAGTCAAGCGCATTGACGACTGCCATAGCAAGCAGGCAGGCGCCGATGGAGCTCGCACCGCGGTTGGAAAGCCTGACAAGACGCCAATGCGGCTCCCTTGGTGCGAACACTGCATTGGTGAAGCGCCTGACGAAGTAAATCAGCCCGATCGATCCGAAGAGCGCGCCGATGATCGGCGCGATATCCGGCCTCAGAACGTTGAAACTATTGAGGAAGAAGTAAGACGTCACCAAGAGGGCAGCAAGCGCAAACGTCCGTATCAGCGTCGACCAGAAAGCGATGGAGAGGCGGTTGATATAAGAGGGCTGCTCGTCCGTCTCCTTACGCTGAAGGTAGCGACCAAAGATGCGGTAGCCGCCAGACAAGAGCACCATTGCCGTCACGAGGGACATGAAGATGGCCGCGAAGAACGCAAAAGCCTTGAACTTCAGAACGAATCCCAGCCAGCTGCTGAGCGCCTGGATGAACTCCGAGCCTTCCCGGACGAAGGCGCGTGCCGCATCGTCGAGAACGGAAAACGAGATGTCGGTACGCCGCAGCAAGGTAGCGGCAAAAAGCTGACGGCGGGTTTCAGCAATGCGGTTGCCGAGCTTACCGATGGAGGCGGACAGGGTTTCGGCATCGCCGGTCACGGCATTGATCTGGGCGCGCTCCGCCGTCAGAGCGTTGCGTTCGGTCGTGACGATCTCCGCCTCCGCCGGCTGACCTTCCTTCGGTGGGTCGCCTAGCTCGGTAAGGCGGCTCTTGATCTGGTCGAGCCGCGGTCTGAGGCCAACGGATATGTTGAGAACCGAGCGGCCAAGTTCGTCGGTCTGTCCAGCGAGAGCCACCAGCGCATCGTCATCGTCGCTCTTCTGCTTGACGGCGTCCTCCAGCGAGACGAGATCTTGCTTTACTTTCTCGATTGCCTTCGCGGCCTGCTCGATTGGATTGTCAGCACCAGACGCCTGCTCGGTCGCTTGTGGCTGTTGCGAAGCCTGCGGTTGCGGCGCCTGCGCGCTGGCAAGGTTCGCGGCGGCGGCCGCCAGCGTTGCAACAAGGAGAATGCGAAGCAAGAGTCGTGTCGGCCGCAAAATATCCCCGCTCGGGTTTGCTGGATCAAATTGGATTCCAGCTTTTCATAAGAAAGAAAGGCGACAGAAAGGCGACGCGCTCAGAAGCCGGCGCCCGGCTGTGCCAGATATTCCAGTTCTGCCGTGGTCGATTGCCGCCCGACGATGACATTTCGATGCGGAAAGCGACCGTAGACTGCAATCACCTCCCGGTGGCGAAGCGCATAGTCGACATATTCCTCATCGCCAAGCGCCCTGAACAACGCCACGGCTCGCTCCTGCTCCTCCAGATCTTCACAATGCTCGAAAGGCATGTAGAAGAACGTCCGGCATTCCGGGCTGACTTGCTGGTCCGCTTCGGCTTCCAGCGCGAGCTTTGCCTCGCGCAGCGCAAGCCCGTCGGTGGCGAACGCGAGCGGCGTCGCACGATATATGTTGCGCGGAAACTGATCGAGCACAATCACTGCGGCAAGCCTGCTGTTCGGGGTCGAGCGCCATTCCTCCGTCACGCCACGCGAGAGTGCAAGATGGGTGTCGCGGAAGCGCTGGCGAATATCCCGATCAAGTTCCAACGTCGCCTTGAACCATTGGTCACGCCCGCACTCCTCGAACCAGAAGTCGAAGACCTCTTGCGGCGTGCAGACATATCCGAGTTCCATATTTCCTCCTGACAAAGGCCGATCGACTGCAAAGCGCAAACTATTTCGTGCCGATCTTGTGACCCGACACTTCGGCGCCTGCATCCGGCGCCAGCTGCAGGAAACGCAGTGACGATATGATACCGATTGCTCCGAGGACAAGAAACGCCCAGCGGAAATCGATGAGCCCCGGACCTTCAACGCTACGCAAAGCGACAGAGATGTTGAGCGCCGCCGCCGCGATCGCGACGCCAAGCAGCATCGAGACTTGCTGCAGCATACTCGAAAGCGTGGACGCAGAGCTGCGCTGCGCTGGATTAATGTCGGCAAAAGCCAACGTGTTTAGTGCCGTGAATTCCATCGAGCGCGAGAGGCCCGCAATCATCAGCAGCGCGTAGATGATCGCGCGTGGCGTCTCGGGCACGAGAAAGCCGCAGGCCGCAATCGACAACGCAGCAATCATCCCATTGAAGAAGAGCACGGTGCGAAATCCAAGCTTGGCGAGCAGCGGCGTCGTCACGGCCTTCATGCCGAGATTTCCGAGGAAGTACACCAGCAGATAGGCACCCGCCTCGATCGAGCTCAGTCCGAAGCCGAGTTGGAAGAGGAGCGGCAAGAGGAACGGCGTGGCATTGATCGCGACACGGCTCGCCGTCCCAGCCGAAAGGGTCGCAATCGCGTATGTCTGCACCCTGAAGGCGGATAGATCGAGCAGCGGATTGCTGACTCGAAGGAAGTGTCGCGTCGCCATGACAGACAATACAATGCCGGCCGCGAGCATCAGCAGGATCGGCAGCAGGCCGCCATCCCATTTCACGGAGAGTTCAAGTGCCGCCAGCAGGAAGGTCAGTCCGCCAGCGCTGAGAACGAATCCCAGCACATCGAGCCGGCCGGCATCCTCTTCGCGCTGCTCCGGCACAAAGCGAAGAACCAGCGCCATGCCGAGCACTCCGATCGGCAGATTGATGAGGAAGTTCCAATGCCAGCTTGCATAGGTGGTGATGACGCTGCCAAGCAGCGGACCGATAACGGGAGCCGTCAGCGCCGGCCAGGTAATCAGCGCGATCGCCTGGACGAGTTCCGATTTGCGAGCATTCTTCAGGACAATGATCCGGCCGACCGGCGTCATTAGTGCGCTGCCCGCTCCCTGCACGGCGCGAGCGACGACAAACTCGGCAAGGCCGCCGGAGAGCCCGCAGAATAGCGAGGCGACGGTGAAGACGGCAATGGACGCGATGAAGATCCGCCTTGCGCCGTATCGATCCCCAAGCCATCCCGAAAGTGGAATGAAGGCCGCCATCGTCAGCATGTAGACGGTGATGCCGATACTCATCGATACCGGTTGAACACCGAAACTTGCGGCCATCTGCGGTAGTGACGTCGTGACGATGGTGCCATCGAGGATCTGCATGAAGAACGAGACGGCGACGACCAGCGCTACGGTCTTTGCCCTGCGGATGCTCTCCGCATCGTCTTTCTCTGTCGTCTGCATAGTTATCATTGATCTGCCGGTGTGAACTGGATGCTGAACGGCAGGAAGCCGGATCCGATAAGTGCCGAATAGCACCACCGCTAGATAGGCCGATCAGTGCAACGCGGAAAGAGAAAATCCTAAGATCTCAAAGGATTTTGATCTCCGAAAGGCCATCCAGGGGACGCCGCAGGCGACTCGCTTTACGCGAAATTTCGAAGCAAAAACAATTGACAGCTACATCTTCTACGGCCACCGTGGCGCGCAGGGGCAGCGTCAATGTCATCTCAGCGGCCGCGCGGGTGGCACCCGGCTCCTGACACAGCATCGTTTCACCATTCACGTGAGCGGACTCGGAGCACAATTCGATGATCGACACGCTGCTTGTTCTCAACACCGGCTCATCGAGCCTCAAGTTTCAGATTTTCGAGGATCAGACCCTCAACGTGCTGATGAGCGGCAAGGTCACCGGCATTGGTGACACACCTGAGATGCGCGCCAAGCTCCCCGGTGGACAAGAGACGCAAACCTCCCTGCCCGCGAACACGGATCACGGTTCGGCCCTCAGCGCCGTGATGGACCTCATCGGCGGGCACGACGACGCCTGGCGCACAGCCGCGGTTGTACATCGCGTCGTCCATGGCGGGCAGGATTTCGCAGAGCCCGTCATTGTCACGCGCCAGGTGATGCACCGCCTCGAAGCGCTGATCCCGTTGGCGCCACTTCACCAACCGCACAACCTCGCCGGCATCGCCGCTTCTGCTAGGCTCGCAAGCGGAGCGCCCGATATCGCCTGCTTCGATACCGCCTTCCACGCGGGGCACGACGAATTGACCAGCAGCTTCGCTTTGCCGCAGGAGATGCGTGACAAAGGCGTTCGCCGCTATGGTTTCCACGGGCTTTCTTACGAATGGATCTCGCAGGTGCTGTCCAGGGACTATCCGGACCTCTGTGCCGGCCGCGTCGTCGTCGGCCACCTCGGCAACGGCGCCAGCCTCTGCGCGCTGAAGAACGGCATCAGCGTAGATACCACGATGAGCATGACCGCGCTCGACGGCATACCGATGGGAACGCGCAGCGGATCAATCGATCCCGGCGCCGTCCTCTACATGCTTCACGACTTGGATCTCGGCGTCGAGACGGTCCAGGATATCCTCTATGAGCGTTCCGGCCTGAAGGGATTGTCCGGCATCAGCAATGACGTCGAGGCGTTGCTTCGCAGCGACGATCCGCACGCCGCCTTCGCCCTCGAATATTTCGCTCTGAAAACGGCCCAGCATGCCGCGATGATGGCCGTCTCCATGGGCGGGATCGATGCCTTTGTCTTCACGGGCGGGATCGGCGAGCACGCCGGCCCGGTCCGCGAGGCAATCCTCGGAAGGCTCCGTTTCCTCGGTGATTTCAAGACGCTCGTGATCCCGACAAACGAGGAACGCCTGATGGCAACGCACGCCAAAAAGCTCCTACGCTCGGCAGCCTAAAGCATGTCTCCCGAAGGCGGGAACCGGCTTCGCGCCAAAGACATGCGTGAAGACAAAGAACTCAAGCGCGACATGCTTATCTCAAAGATCGCACCGTGCTTTAGGAACTCCAATCAGGCCAGGCTCAGCTTGTCGATAAGGCCGCTGACGCCCTTGACGTTCTCCACCAGCACGCGGATGGCGCGGCGTTCCAGTTCGCTGGATACCGTCCCTTCAAGCACTGCTCTGGAATCCTGAACCGATACCTTGATCGCATCGGTGTCGAGACCGAGGTCGCCCTGCAGTCTTGCTCGAATGGCACGAGCGAGGGCATCGTCACCACTTGCCGTTCTCTCGGCCGGTGCAGCAACGATACCCCTGAGGAGATCGATGCGGCTGACAATGCCAAGGAGTCGCTTGCCGCTGACGACGGGAACACGCTTGATCTTGTGCCGGAACATCACCTCGGCGACGGTCGCCGCCGGCGTGTCGGGCGTAACGCTGATCACGCTTGCGGACATGACATCTGATACCCGCCAGCTGCGGCTGCGGATATAGTCATCGAAATCGACGAGCGATGTTTCATCGGGGTTGCCGGCGGATCTGCCGCCACCGAATTCGATGCGGCGAAGCAGGTCGCCCTCCGTCAGCAGGCCACAAAGGTTGCTATCGTTGTCGATCACAGGCAGGCCGCTGATGTTCTTGGCAACCATCAGGTCGATTGCCTGATGTACGCTGCTGTCGGCGCTGATCGTCGTGATGTCGGTATTCATGATGTCTTGAGCAAACATGATAATCCCATTGCACTCTGGAGGACGTCGAATGGTGTCGATCGGATGCCAAGCGCAAACAGTGCAGGCATCGGCCGCCGAAAATATTGCGCAAATCGGCGCGCAAGTCGATCAGCGATCGCGATCTTAGTTTCAACCTGAGAGATTCGTTTTCAATCGCGCGCAAGACAGTTGCGAAGGCCGCGACCGACGCGTCTGTCCATGAAGCGGCAGTGTGCGGGAGAAGCGGCACCTTCGCTTTCCGGTCGATCGTCGGCCGAGTGTTCAATGGCTCCTTTGGGATGGCGGCACGGCGGTGGCTCAGCCGAGAAGGTTTCTGATGGCCCGCATGAATATCCGCGAACCGATCGCAATCAGCTCATCGGGAAAGTCGTAGTCGGGGTTGTGCAGGCGCGGATGATCTTCGCCTGCCCCGAGAAAGAACATCGCGGCGGGCGCCACGGTCCGGAACACACCGAAGTCTTCCGATGCTTTCATCGGCAGCAGGCTGCTTGCATCGTCATGGCTCACGCCCTCGTCATCCAGCGCCTGGCGCAACTGCGCCACTGCTTCGGCGGAATTGTAGCACTGGTGGAACACGTCCTTGTAGCTGATCTCCACCTGCAACTGTCCGCCTTTCGCCTGGGTCAGTACCAGTTCCTCGGCGCGCGAAACCAACCCATTCATCGCTTCATCGGTCAGCGTCCGCAAGGTTGCCCAGATCTGCGCTTCACCGGGACTGATGCCGAACGCCGGTTCCCCCAGACGCGCATGTGTGACCGTCACCAGCGAGTAATCCGGGCCTAGCGGACCGTTGTTCCCCAGTGTTGTCAGGCCATCGAGCAGCCGCGCCATCGCGAAAGTCGGCGCAATACCTTGCTCCGGATACGACGCGTGCGATGTCTTGCCCTTCAGAACGATCTTCATTCCGCGCGATGCGCAATTGACCGGCCCTTCCTTCAGCAGGACGTGGCCGAGCCGGACGCCGGGGAAATTGTGAAGTGAGAGCGACATATCCGGCGTCAGCGTCGCAAACTTCGGATCCGCAAGCACGGCCGCCGCGCCCGCACCGTTCTCCTCGGCCGGCTGGAGCATCAGGATTGCCCGCCCTCTCGCAGGCCGCCTCTGCCCGAGCCCTTTTGCGAGCGCCATCAGGATCGCCATATGGCCGTCATGGCCGCAGAGGTGACCCTTACCCGGGACGGTCGAGCGATGTGCTACATCGGAGATTTCCTCGATCGGCAGGCCGTCCAGTTCCGCACGGATCATGATCGTTGGGCCTGACGCCGCCCCCTCGTAGACGGCTGCTAGGCCATGTCCGCCGATGTCGGCAACGATGCGATCGGATCCGGTGAGACTGAGTTCCTCTTTCAGCCGCAACGCGGTTTGCCCCTCTTCACCGGACACTTCCGGATAACGGTGAAGCTCACGCCGAAACGCCTTGATTTCGCTGAATTCTCCATCCGTCAGAAACATCGTCAAAATCCCCGGGAATACGATGGCCTTGCCGCACGAAGCGCGCAGGGCACGAACCTAGCCTGTGCGTAATTCATAGTCGATGGAGAAGGTCGCCGGTGCGATCCGAGCGGGCAGAGGCGGCCGCCCGCCAGATAAAGAGGCCGCGACTGCGTACTCAGCAGGGAAAAGGTCTATCCCCGAAACGTATAATCAGCGATCGAAGCAGGTTTCATCTCAATGGAGAAGCCCGGCTTTTGCGGCGGCACGTAAGCCGCATCCTTGATCACGCAGGGATCGAGGAAGTGCTCGTGCAGGTGATCAACATATTCGATAACGCGCCCTTCCTTTGTTCCGGAAACGGCGACGTAGTCGATCATCGACAGGTGTTGGACATATTCGCAAAGCCCGACGCCGCCCGCATGCGGCCAGACCGGCAGCCCGAACTTCGCTGCGACCAGCAGGACAGACAGTACTTCGTTCAATCCACCCATGCGGCAGGAGTCGATCTGCACGATATCGATCGCGCCTTCAGCGATGAATTGCTTGAACATGATGCGGTTCTGGCACATTTCACCGGTGGCGACCTTCACCGGACCGATCGCCCGGCGGATCTTGCGATGGCCGGCAACATCGTCCGGGCTCGTCGGCTCCTCGATGAAGAACGGCTTGGCGAAAGCGAGTTTGTTCACCCAATCGATCGCCTGCCCCACCTCCCAAACTTGGTTGGCATCGATCATCAAGTAGCGGTCGGGACCGATCACTTCGCGGGCGATCCTCAAGCGACGGATATCGTCTTCGAGGTCGCGGCCGACCTTCATCTTCACATGGTTGAAGCCTGCATCGATCGCTTCCTGGCACAGGCGGCGCAGCTTCGCATCGTCATAACCAAGCCAACCGGCCGAGGTCGTGTAGCAGGCATAACCTTCCGTCTCGAGCGTCGCGATCCGCTCGGCCTTCCCAGTCTCCGCGCGCTTCAGAATCTCGATCGCCTCATCACGGGTCAAAACATCCGTCAGATAGCGATAGTCGACAATGTCGGCGATCGCCTCCTGCGACATCTCCGCCACCAGTCTCCAGACGGGCTTGCCGGCCTGCTTGGCGAGCAGATCCCAGACGGCGTTGACGACAGCGCCTGTCGCGAGATGCATCACGCCCTTCTCCGGCCCGATCCAGCGCAGTTGGCTGTCGCTGGTGAGATGCCGCCAGAATTTGCCTGGATGCGCGAGAACATCGGCAAGCTCAGCGCCGACGATCAGATGGCGCATCGCCTCGATCGCCATGCAGCAGATGTCGTTGCCGCGGCCGATGGTGAAGGTGAGCCCATGGCCGGACAGGCCGCTTTCATCGGTCTCCAAGACCACATAGGCCGCCGAATAATCGGGATCCGGGTTCATCGCGTCAGAGCCATCAAGGCTCTGCGACGTCGGAAAACGAAGGTCGAAGACACGAAGGTCGGTGATGCGGGTCATGGCATTCTCGAATTCGGTTACGCGGGCATTCGGTTCTATAGATGGCACGGACCAATCAGACGGCAAGCTTGGAACATCGCGCCAATACGACCACGCTGCGTCGCCGCCGACAACTCATGAATGAGTTTTCTTTTTATATGCAAGACGTGCGGGCGGGCAACCCGATGTCAACTTACGCTTTTCGGCAATTGCACATTTGTATATGTAAATTCGTATTCACAGGAGAAATTGATGGAAGCTGATGACGCTGATCGATACCGCGCCCCGGCGCTGGACAAGGGGCTCGATATCCTTGAGCTTTTGGCCGGCGTCGAGGAAGGGCTGACCCAAGCGGAGATCGCCAAACGTCTCGATCGCAGCCCCAACGAATTCTATCGCATGCTCGACCGCCTCGTGCGACGCGGCTACGTAACCAAGCTGGAGGGCGATCGGTTCACCCTGACGCTCAAGCTTTTCGGGCTGTCGCAACTGCATGCGCCGACGCGCCGCTTGGCTTCCTTTGCCACACCGTTGATGCGCGAGCTTGCGCAACGGACCAAGCAGGCGAACCATCTGGTCGTCTTTGATCGCGGTTCGGCGGTGGTGATCGCCCAGCACGAGGCGCCGGACTATTGGGGCATCTCGATCCGCGTCGGCTCCCATATTAGTCTCTTCGACACCGGTTCCGGCCACGTGCTTCTTGCCTTCCGAAGCCACGAAGAACGACAGATGATGATCGCAGAACATGCACGCAGCCGCGAGGAGGTGAATCTCGGACCGGAGTTTTACGAGCGCCTCGCCCACATCCGCGAGCGTGGCTACGAAATGATGGCGAGCGCGCAGACGGCAGGCGTCCATAACCTGTCGGCGCCGATCCTCGGGCCGGACGGGCGCTGCATTGCAGCCCTTACCTGTCCCTATATTGCCCTGGTCAACGCGCCGGCCTCTCCCGACATCAGCCAGACGATCACCATGGTGATGAAAACGGCGGGTGAGCTTTCGCTACTGGCAGGCTCCGACGTCAGAACACCGACGTGAGCTCAAAGCTCGCAAAGAGCACATTTCGCTCGACTGGTCGCTTGCCAGGGCACAGCTTCGGAGCGCTCGCAACGGCAGCTTTTGAACGCGACCCACACACAGCTTTAAGGCCACTGTCAGCTAGCGACCTCATTAGAAATCCTGGCGACGCTCTGCGACGCCCCCAAGCGAAACCATCATGGTGACTGGGCATGCTGCCGCAAGGCAGGCACGCAGCAGGGAGATGACGCGTGAACGTATTGTTGGTTGAGGACAACGTCCTGCTGGGAGATGCCGTGCGCGATCACATCGCGGCCGACGGTCATTCAGTCGACTGGTGCCTTAACCTCGCCGAAGCGACTGAAGCGGCCGGAACCGGCAAGTACGGCGTAATTCTGCTCGACTTGCGCTTACCTGATGGCAACGGCCTTACTCTGCTGAAGGCGCTTAGACGACAAGCGAATTTCGTCCCCGTCATCATTCTCACAGCCCATGACCAGACCTCGGATCAGATCGAGGGCCTGCAAAGTGGCGCAGACGATTTCCTGGTGAAGCCCTTCGGGCTCTCGGAACTTTCGGAGCGGATGAAAGCGGCAAACCGCAAGCACTGAATCCTGAGTGGCCGCCGAAATGAGGCGGCCAATACCAGTAGGCCTCGGCTAACCGCTGCGGCAGCACACCGAGGCTGACTAGTTCATCACTGGATACTTGCCGTCTTGTCCATCTGTCGGCGACACGCGGCGAAAACATCGAGATGCGGATCATACACCTTGGTCGCCACATCCATCAGCCCAAGCACGCTGTGGAAGAGGTTGTCATGTGAACGGGAGCCATCCGTCTGTTTGGCCATGCAGCTCATGTCGAAGCCGACGGATTTGGCGAGATCGTCGCTGACCCACGCCAGGAACGGCACGTGCGTCTGCTGCGACGGCGCCACGATATACGGCGCACCATGCAGGTAGATGCCGTTCTCGCCAAGCGATTCACCGTGATCCGATACGTAGATCGCTGCACCCGCGACTTTCTCAGAATGCTGCTTGAGCTTGTCGATGACGGTCGAAACAACGTGATCCGTATAGAGGATGGTATTGTCGTAGGCGTTGGTGATCTCTTCGGCCGTACAGCTGCCAAAGTCATTGGCCCGGCAGTCGGGAACGAAGCGTCGGTACTCATCGGGGTAACGAGCGAAGTAGGCAGGTCCGTGACTGCCGAGCTGGTGGAGGACTAAGACGCTGTCACCCTTCACGTGATCGAGCCAATCGTCGACCTTGTCGAGCAGGATGGCGTCAAGGCACTCGCTGTCCTTGCAAAAGCGTGGATCGTTAGACTGCGGCAGCGAGGTATAGGCGACGCGGTCAGTCACGTGATAGCTGCCGGTATCGTTGTCCAGCCAGGACACGTCGACCTTGGCGTGGCTCAGCACGTCGAGAAGGTTCTCGGTCGCAAGGCCCTTGCGATGCGTATAGGCCGTCCGCGGATAGATGGAGAACATGCAAGGAATCGAGATTGCCGTCGCTGTGCCGCAGCTGCTCGTATTCGGAAAATAGATGACGTTCTGCTTTTCGAGTTCCGGATTGGTCTTGCGTGGATAACCACCAAGCGAGAAATCGTCTGCACGGGCAGTCTCGCCGGCGACGATGACTGTCACGCGCGGCTTGTTTAGACCGGCCGTATTTACCCGATGCGCATCCATGCCAAGCGGCGCAGCAGCGACACGCGCATCCTCCTCGGACGAGACGGCAAATCCAATGGTGCTTGTGATCGGCGCAAATGGATTTAACCTCTCGAGGATGTCCCTATGAGCCCGCCCGACACCCGCAAAGGCCCGGTAGTCGCCGAATCCGACTGTGGCGAAGACCGAAAGGCAAGCCAGGATCACGCCTGTATTATGAGCAAGCTTGGACAGCACCGGGCGATGCCGGATCCGCACCCACACGATGAGAAGCGACGGCAATATTCCAGTGAGCAGCATATGAAGCGCAAAGCGCACCGTTATCAAATGCCCTGCCTCCGCGCTTGTCGACACAGCTGCATTTCGGATCATCTCCTTGTCCACGATCACCCCGAACTGATCGGTAAACCAGGACCCGGCGGCTGCCGCGAGCACGAAAAGGATCAGAAACGGCTTGGTAACGTACTTCGCAGAGAAAGCAGTGAGGATTGCCATGCTGACTGCCGAAATACCGATCGCAAACAGCACGAACGACAGACGATCGGTAGCGAAATCGCCATAGGCAGTGCTCCAGAACGCGTGATTTGTCACAGAAAGCAGGTAGAGAGTGGTAGCAACGCAAAGGCTCACGCTGCCGATTGCGGGCCGCCGGTCAATCAGGCGGGCCTTGGGGGCACTATCTTTCAATTGGTCGTCTCCGCGTCCAGATTTGGCGTCGACGGAACCAGGATTGGATCATAGGTAGTTCATGGCCGCCGATAATATTCGCCAGCCATGGCCGGATTTTCTGACAGTCACCTGAACGCTTAAAGGCAAGGCATCGCAGCCGCCTCTCATGGGCGAGCATACATTGAGCGGTTCAGGCCAGCGGATTGCCGTGTTGCTGGCCGGATAGCGTACGCGACACGGCATTGCGCCAACCGGCGATCTTCGTCTGCCGCTCGGCCTCCTCCATCGACGGCTGAAACCGCCTGTTGCAAGCCCAAGCCTTTCCGAATTGCTCGTGGTCCGGCCAGACCGCCGCTCTCGAACCCGCGAGCCAGGCTGCACCCAGCGCCGTTGTCTCCAGAACAGCGGACCGGTCCACCGGATTGCCGACCACATCGGCAAGACGCTGCATCGTCCAGTCGGAACTGGCCATACCGCCATCGACGCGCAGGACCGTCTCAATGTGATGGCCGCCCCAATCCTTCCGCATCGCGATCAGCAGATCGAGTGTCTGGTAGGCCACGGATTCGAGTACCGCATGCGCCAATTCGGCAGGGCCGCTGTTTCGGGTTAAGCCGAAAATCGCGCCCCGCGCCTCTGGATCCCAATAAGGAGCGCCGAGCCCCGTAAAGGCCGGTACCACATAGACCTGCTGATTGGGATCGGCTCGCGTCGCAAGCGTGCCGCTCTCCGATGCCTGTGAAATAAGGCCAAGGCCGTCGCGGAGCCATTGCACGGCTGCACCGGCGATGAAAATCGAGCCTTCCAGCGCATAGGTCGTCTTGCCGCTGAGCCGATAGGCGATCGTCGTAATCATCCGGTTGCTGGATGCCACGCAGTCCCGCCCTGTGTTCAGCAGGGCAAAGCAGCCTGTCCCATAGGTCGATTTCATCATGCCGGGCTTGAAGCAGGCATTGCCGATAGTGGCCGCCTGCTGGTCGCCGGCAACACCGAGGATTGGGATGGCCGCCCCGAAGACATCGCGATCGGTGACGCCGAAATCGTCCGCGCAGTCCTTGACCTCCGGAAGCATGGCTGCCGGGATCCTGAGGAGGCCAAGAAGCTCGTCGTCCCACCGGCCCTCCGTTATATTGAAAAGCAGCGTTCGCGACGCGTTGGTGGCATCCGTGGCATGAACGCGTCCGCCGGTGAGATTGAAGATCAGCCAGCTGTCGACAGTGCCGAAACACACCTCGCCAGCCGCGGCACGCTCGCGCAATCCGTCGACATTATCGAGCAGCCAGCGCAGTTTCGTTCCGGAAAAATAAGGATCCAGCAGCAGACCCGTCTTAGCGCTGAAGAGCTTCTCGTAACCGTCAGCCTTGAGACTGTCGCAGACCTCGGCCGTGCGCCTATCCTGCCATACGATTGCCTTGTAGAGCGCCCTGCCCGACTTTCGCTCCCAGACAACGGTCGTCTCACGCTGGTTGGTGATACCGATTGCGGCGATATCGACCACTGCAACATTGGCGTCTGCCAAGGCTTTCCGTGCCGTATTGACCACCGTGGTCCAGATCTCGCCCGGGTCATGCTCGACCCAACCTGGTTTGGGATAGGATTGCTTGATCTCTTCCTGCGCGGAAGAGATCATCTTCATCCCGGCGTCGAAGACGATCGCGCGCGAGGACGTCGTGCCCTGGTCGATCGCGAGAATATGGCCGCTCATTGTCTTCTCCGGCGCAATAGTTCGCCTCGCCGCCGCGAACGCGCCAGCTGATGCGATGGGTCATTCATACGAGTGATGTGGTGCCGACGTTATGCCGCCGGCGTTGGCGTTGGCCGGGGATACACCCCGGCCAACGCGCCGATCATTTCGACTGCCAGCTCTTGACGAGCTCGTCGTAGTTGACGGTAACCGGCTTTTCCTTCTCGTTTTCGATCTTCAGCTGGGGAGCGAGGTTACCCTTGGCGACCGCGTCCTTGTTCCAGTATTCGAGATCATGCTCTTCGGCGAGCTTCGGACCGATATCGCCCTGAACCTTGGCGCGCTCCAGGCGTTGCAGGACCTTCTCCTGTTCTGCGCAAAGCGAATCCATGGCTTCCTGCGGGGTCTTCGCGCCCGACGACGCATCGCCGATCGCCTGCCACCACAGCTGTGCCAGCTTCGGATAGTCAGGAACGTTCGTGCCGGTCGGCGACCACTGCACGCGGGCGGGCGAGCGGTAGAACTCGACCAGACCGCCGAGCTTGGGAGCACGTTCCGTGAAGCTCTTGTCGCGAATGGTGGATTCGCGAATGAAGGTGAGACCAACATGGCTCTTCTTCACGTCCACCGTCTTCGAAGTCACGAACTGCGCATATAGCCACGCAGCCTTGGCGCGATCGTCAGGTGTCGACTTCATCAGCGTCCAGGAGCCAGCATCCTGATAACCAAGCTTCATGCCGTCCTTCCAGTAGACGCCATGCGGCGATGGGGCGAAGCGCCACTTCGGCGTGCCGTCCTCATTCACAACAGGCAGACCCGGCTTGACGAAATCGGCGGTAAAGGCCGTGTAGGTGAAGATCTGCTGCGCGATCTCACCCTGAGACGGGACCGGGCCGGACTCCGAGAAGGTCATGCCCTGGGCCGCCGCCGGAGCGTAGGCCTTCATCCAGTCGAGGTACTTCTGGATGGAATAGACCGCCGCCGGGCCGTTGGTGTCGCCGCCGCGTGCAACGCACGAGCCGACCGGACGTGAGTTCTCGTCGACCTTGATACCCCACTCGTCGACCGGCTTGCCGTTCGGGATGCCCTTGTCACCATTGCCGGCCATGGAGAGCCAAGCATCGGTGAAACGCCAACCGAGCGACGGGTCTTTCTTGCCATAGTCCATATGGCCGTAGACCTTCTTTCCGCCGACCTCACGACCCGTGAAGAACTCGGCGATGTCCTCATAGGCAGACCAGTTGACCGGAACGCCAAGATCGTAGCCGTACTTCGCCTTGAAGTCGGCCTTGTTCTTCTCGTCGTTGAACCAGTCGTAGCGGAACCAGTAGAGGTTCGCGAACTGCTGGTCTGGCAGTTGATAGAGCTTGCCGTCCGGCGCCGTAGTGAAGGACTTGCCAATGAAGTCGTCGATGTCGAGGTTCGGGTTGGTGACGTCCTTGCCTTCGTTGGCCATCCAGTCCGTCAGGCTGCGTGCCTGCTGATAGCGCCAATGCGTACCGATCAGATCGGAGTCGTTGATGTAGGCGTCGTAGATGTTCTCGCCGGATTGCATCTGCGTCTGCAGCTTTTCGACGACGTCACCCTCGCCGATCAGGTCATGCGTGATCTTGATACCGGTGATGGCGGTAAAGGCTGGCGCCAGAACCTTCGATTCATATTCATGCGTGGTGATGGTTTCGGAAACCACTTTGATATCCATGCCGGCAAACGGCTTTGCCGCATCGACAAACCACTGCATTTCCTTTTCCTGGTCGGCGCGGGGAAGCGTCGACAGTTCGCCGACTTCCTTGTCCAGAAAGGTTTTCGCCTCATCCATGCCGGCATAGGCGGAGCCCGCCATGGCCAGCAACATGCTTGCTGTTGTCGCTAGTAAATGCTTTCGCATAATATCCTCCCAGGGTTGCGATTGCAGTCTTCACGTTTCAGGCGGCCAGTGCCCCCGGCCATCTGTCTTTCCCTGCCGTCACACGTAGCGGAAGACGCCGATGGCGTAGACTACGGAAATGGCAAGAGCCCACCACAGGTTGGGTCCAACAAGACCCAGCCATGCGAGTTGAATGAACGCTGCGCCAAGCAGCGATACGAAGAGCCGGTCTCCTCGCGTGGTTTCAAACCTGAGGATTCCCACACGCGGCGAACCGCCCGGCGCAAAATACTCCCAGACGCTCATGCCAACCAGCAGCATGAAAATCGTCAGGAAAAACAATGCGGTCGGTAGCGTCCACGCCATCCAGGAAAAATTCATGAGTGGTCCTCCCTTGTCAGACGCGGCCGAGCGCGAAGCCCTTGGCGATGTAGTTGCGTACGAAGTAGATGACGAGCGCGCCCGGGATGATGGTCAGCACACCGGCAGCTGCGAGCACTCCCCAATCCATCCCTGCAGCGGAGACGGTGCGCGTCATGATAGCGGAAATCGGCTTTGCAGCAGTCGTCGTCAGCGTGCGGGCGAGCAGCAGCTCCACCCACGAAAACATGAAGCAAAAGAAAGCGGCGACACCGATGCCTGATGCGATCAGCGGCATGAAGATCTTCACGAAGAAACGCGGGAAGGAATAGCCGTCGATATAGGCGGTCTCGTCGATCTCCTTCGGCACGCCGGACATAAAGCCTTCAAGGATCCAGACCGCCAGCGGCACGTTGAACAGGCAGTGGGCGAGCGCCACCGCTATGTGCGTGTCGATGAGGCCAAATGCGGAGTAGAGCTGGAAGAACGGCAGCGCGAACACGGCCGGCGGTGCCATTCTGTTCGTCAGCAGCCAGAAGAACAGATGCTTGTCGCCCAGAAACCGGTAGCGCGAGAACGCGTAGGCCGCAGGCAGCGCCGCCAGCACCGAGATCACCGTGTTCATAACCACGTAGATGATCGAATTAATGTAGCCGTTGTACCAGGACGGATCGGTGAAGATGACGCTGTAGTTGCGCAGGGTCGGGTTCTGCGGCCAGAGCGAGAAGGCGCCGGTGATCTCGGCATTCTCCTTGAAGCTCATGTTGATCAGCCAGTAGATCGGCAGCAGCAGGAAGATGATGTAGATCGTCGAAACGACCCAGGAGAAGTTGCCCGCAGGCTTGTATTTCATTGTCTGAGCCATGGTCCTCTCCTTTCTCACGCGTTCTCGTCGCCGCTGGTCATCACAGTGTAGAAGATCCATGAGAGTAGCAGGATGATCAGGAAGTAGATGATCGACATTGCCGCTGCCGGACCGAGGTCGAACTGGCCGACGGCCATTTTCACGAGGTCGATCGACAGGAACGTGGTCGAGTTGCCGGGACCGCCGCCGGTGACGACGAAAGGCTCGGTATAGATCATGAAGCTGTCCATGAAGCGCAACAGCACGGCGATTAGAAGCACCCGCTTCATCTTCGGCAGCTGGATATAGCGGAAGACGGACCAGCGCGACGCGCCGTCGATCTTCGCCGCCTGATAATAGGCATCCGGGATCGAGACGAGGCCGGCATAGCAGAGCAGTACGACAAGGCTTGTCCAATGCCAGACGTCCATAACGATGATGGTGATCCACGCATCGATCGGGTCACGGACATAGTTGTAGTCAAACCCCAGTGCTTCCAGCGTATGTCCAAGCAGGCCGATGTCGACACGACCGAAAACCTGCCAGATCGTACCAACCACGTTCCATGGGATGAGCAGCGGCAGCGCCATCAGCACGAGGCAGACCGGCACACCGAGCCCCTTCTTCGGCATGTTGAGCGCGATGAAGATGCCAAGCGGGATTTGCAACGCCAGAATAATCAGCGAGAAGGCGAGATTGCGCTGTAATGCCGCCCAGAAGCGGTCGGAATGAAGCGTCTGCACAAACCAGTCCGTACCCGCCCAGAAGAACTCGTTGTTTCCGAACGTGTCCTGCACCGAGTAGTTCACAACGGTCATCAGCGGAATGACAGCTGAGAAGGCAACGAGTACCAGAACTGGTAGAACCAGAAACCAGGCTTTGTTGTTCCAGGTCTTTTCCATGCTCAGCCCTCCCTGCCGACGCGCCAGGAATTGGCATAAATGTTGATTGCAGCCGGATCGAAGGTCACCCGTGCATCGGTCGGGATTTCGGAGTCCTCCGTCACGACGATGGCGATCGGTTGACCGGCAAAGGTGGCCCGCACGACCTTTTGCCGTCCAATGTCCTCGACCCTGTTGACGGTGACCGGCATCCCCTCGCGGCCGAGATTGATGAATTCCGGACGGATGCCCAGCTCGGTCTTTGCACCAGCGGCCGTTTGCGGCGCATAGTCCAATGACAATGTCTCGTTGCCGATACGGACCGCGTTACTCTGCAGCTGGACCGGCAGGACATTCATGCCCGGTGAGCCGATGAAGTAGCCGACGAACGTGTGGCTCGGCCGCTCGAAAAGCTCTGCCGGCGTGCCGATCTGGACGATTTCTCCCTCGTACATAACGACGACCTTGTCAGCGAAGGTCAGCGCTTCCGTCTGGTCGTGGGTCACGTAGACCATGGTGAAACCGAACTGTTTGTGCAGCCGCTTCAGCTGCGAACGCAGCACCCACTTCATGTGCGGGTCGATAACGGTCAACGGCTCGTCGAACAGGATGGCGTTGACGTCGTTGCGCACCAGGCCGCGACCGAGCGAAATCTTCTGCTTCTGGTCGGCGGTCAGGCCCTGCGCCTTGCGTTTGGCCATACCCCCGAGGTCGATCATCTCGAGAATGTCACGAACGCGGCGGTCGACTTCCGGCTCGGCGACGCCACGATTGCGCAACGGAAAGGCCAGATTGTCGTAGACGGTCATCGTGTCGTATATGACCGGGAACTGGAACACCTGCGCGATGTTGCGCGCCTGTGTCGAAAGGTTCGTCACATCGTTTCCGTCGAAGAGGATGCGGCCATGCGATGGCTGCAGCAGGCCGGAAATGATGTTGAGCAGCGTTGTCTTTCCGCAGCCGGATGGTCCGAGAAGCGCGTAGGCGCCGCCGTCCCTCCATTCGTGATCGACTTCGCGAAGCGCGTAGTCCGTGTCCGACTTCGGGTTCGGTCCGTAGGCGTGGCGGATGTGGTCGAGCGTGATGCGTGCCATGTCCTTCTCCCTTAAGCCTTTGCGCCAGTTGCGATTGCGCGACCGTCGGTGCCAAAAGCCATGACATGACGCGTGTCGAGGTACACGTCGACCTCTGTGTCGGGATCGATGTTGTGAATACCGTGGGCGAGCATGACCCAGCGCACGCCATCGAAATCCAGGTGCACGAAGCTCTCGGAGCCGGTAATTTCCGAGATCTGTGTGCGAGCCTGCAGCCTTGCGGCGGCCGGGGTTTGCGGCGAAAGACCGAGGTGGTGCGGATGGAAGGCAATGGTGACCGCACCATCGGCCATTCCGGCCAAATGTGCAGGCACCGGCAGCATCGTCGCATCCTGCCTTTGGAACACTCCACCAGCCTTTACGACATCAATGAAATTGAGCGGCGGATCGGCAAAGGTCTTTGCCGTGACAAGATCGAACGGGTTTCGATAGACTGAAATGGTCGGTCCGAACTGGGTCACACGGCCTTCCGAAAGGGTCGCCGTGTTGCCGCCGAGCAGAAGCGCTTCGGAGGGCTCCGTCGTGGCATAAACGAAGATCGCGCCGGATTGCGCAAAGATTTTCGGCAGCTCGGCCCGCAGTTCCTCGCGCAACTTGTAGTCAAGGTTTGCGAGCGGCTCGTCCATCAGCACCAGGCTGGCATTTTTGACGAGGGCGCGAGCAAGCGCCGTGCGCTGCTGCTGGCCGCCGGAGAGATTGAGCGGCGTCCGGTCCAGATAGGGCGTGAGGCGCAGCAGATCGGCGGCCTTGCGCACTTCCCTGTCGATCGTCGCCGCATCCTTGCCGGCAATCCGCATCGGCGAGGCGATGTTCTCGTATACCGTCAGCGCCGGATAGTTGATGAACTGCTGGTAGACCATCGCGACATTGCGCTTCTGCACCGGCATGCCGGTCACGTCCGCGCCGTCGAAATGGACCGAACCACTCGTCGGACGATCAAGCCCGGCCATCAGCCGCATCAGCGACGTCTTGCCGGACAGCGTCGGCCCCAGCAGCACATTCAGCGTGCCTTTTTCAAACGCAAGATTGGTCGCGTGGATATGATACTCCCCGCCTACCATCTTTGCGGCGTTCCGCAATTCAAGCATTCCGGTTCCCGTGCCTCCTCAACAGCGGGGACATTACCGCTTCAACCAGCCATCTGTGCCGGTCGCGCGGCCATGTACTCCTCCAATAGCGCAGCCTGTTCCTTGGTTAGACGCAGGCCGTCCTTCGTTCTTCGCCACAGCACATCATCTGCGCGTCTGGCCCATTCGTGATCGATGAGATAGCGAACCTCTGCTTCGTAGAGATCGCCACCGAAACAGCGTCCGAGGTCCTCGGTGTTGGTCGCCCGTCCAAGAAGAACCGACGCCTTCGTGCCGTAGCGGCGCACCAGTCGGCGCGCGTGCCGGTCGGCCAGGAACGGATAGCGGCCCCTCAGCTTGGCGATTTCAGCCTCATAGCCGGTTGCTGCGAAATCGCCGCCCGGCAGATGGCTTTTCGCTGTCCAGGGCGCGCCTTTGGCACCGATCGCTGCAGCGATTTTTTCCAGCGCATGCTCGGAAAGCCGCCGATAGGTCGTGAGTTTGCCGCCGAAGACGTTGAGCAGCGGCGCGCTTTCACCCTCGCCTTCGATCTTCAGCACGTAGTCGCGGGTTGCCTCCTGGGCCTTGGAAGCGCCGTCATCAAACAGCGGCCGCACGGCCGAATAGGTCCAGACGATGTCTTCCGGTCGCACCGGCTCCTTGAAATACTCGCTCGCCGCGTTGCAGAGATACAGCGTTTCTTCTTCGGAAATCTTCACATCCTTTGGATCGGCCGAGTAATCGCGGTCGGTGGTACCGATCAGTGTGAAGTCCTGCTCGTAGGGGATCGCGAAGATGATGCGATTGTCTGGGTTCTGGAAGAAATAGGCACGCGGATCGTTGAACTTCTTCTTCACCACGATATGGCTGCCCTGGACGAGCCGCACATGGTGAGCCTCGTTCTGCCCGAAGGCCGCGCGAATGACGTGATCGACCCAGGGACCGGCTGCATTCACCAGCATCCGCGCCTGAAAACTGTTCGCCTGCCCGCTAACGGTGTCGATCGTCTCGATCGACCATAGTCCGTTCTCGCGCCGCGCCGACACGACCTTCGTTCTCGGCATGATCAGCGCGCCGCGGTCGGCGGCGTCCCTCGCGTTCAACACAACCAGGCGTGCATCGTCGACCCAGCCGTCCGAATACTCGAATGCCTTCGTGAAGAGCGCCTTCAACGGCTTAGCAGCCGGGTCCCGACGCATATCGAGAACGGCGGTCGGCGGCAACAGCTTGCGGCCGCCGAGATGGTCGTAAAGAAACAGCCCGAGGCGGATCAGCCATGCCGGTCGAATGCCGCCCTTGTGATAGGGCAGCACGAAGCGCATCGGCCAGATAATGTGCGGCGCCATCGCCCAGAGCACTTCGCGCTCCATCAGCGACTCGCGCACCAGACGAAACTCGTAATGCTCGAGATATCGCAAGCCCCCATGGATGAGCTTGGTCGCCCCGGAGGACGTGCCGGACGCGAAATCGTTCATCTCTGCAAGCGCGACCGTATAGCCGCGCCCAATCGCATCACGCGCGATCCCGCAGCCGTTGATGCCACCGCCGATGATGAAAAGATCGTGAATCTGACGGCTCACATTCCCCCTCCGAGCCAGAATATACTGCAACGCAACATGCTTGCGCATTTGCGAAAGTGAATGCAGTTAAAGCGAAGATTATTCGAATGTCAAACGAATGTTTTTCGAATTTTTGAAAGCGACAGATTTGCCGTGAACGTTAACGTCACAACGGGAGTCACCACGGATACCGCAGGGGCCTTGCGACACCGCGATCTGTCCCTCCGAGGCTCAATATTGTTCGGGCGGCGCTTTGAAATATGCTCGCGGAGCGGCGCCCAGCATCCGTCTGAACATCGTGGTGAAGGCAGCGACGCTGTCGTAGCCGAGGTCGATGGCGACGGCCGTGACGGCCTCCCCGGCCGCGAGGCGGGGCAAGGCTGTGAATACGGCCGCCTGCTGGCGCCAGGTCGAGAGACTGATTCCCGTTTCCTTGCGAAAGAGCCGGGTGAAGGCGCGACGGCTCATGGCAAGCCGCTCTGCCCAGTCGTCGATAAGCAGCCGGGCACTCGGATTTTCTATGAAGCCGCGGCAAAGGGCCGCCAGGCGTACATCCGACGGAAACGGCAATCCCAGCGGCCGGTCAGGAAGCCGCAAGACCTCTTCCAGCAGCAGGGCCATGACGAGATCATGCCGCCCGCTCGTGGCTCCCGACGGTGACGCGACCGCCTCTATGATCAGCGCGCGGGCAAGATCGGTCAGTGCCACAACACGAATCGCCGTCGGCGGATCGGCCAAGGCGTTGGGCGCGACATAAGCAGACAGCATGGTGACATCGCCCAGCATGTCGACCATATGCACAAGACCCGCGGGTATCCACAGCGCATGCTGCGGCGGCACCATCCAACGCCCCTGCACGGACGACACCATGACGACGCCAGCTCGGGCATAGACGAACTGCGCGCGGCTATGGCTGTGCGGCTTCACGTGATAGCCGGCCGGATAGTCCGAGGGGATGGCGTAGACCGGCTCGGAGGCAGCCTCGATGGCAGCAAGACGCTCCACATGAAGCTTGGCCAGCTCGCTCATCGCCAACCGCTGTCCGGATTTTGTCATCTTTGGCCCACTCGCGAAACAACAAGACCAAAACACGAAAGCGGGACAACGGCAAGTCGGCTATCTCCGGATCGTCAAATGACGGAGTGGAATCGTGACAAACAGCGCAATGACGGCAGAGAGGCACTCTGCGGAACAGACGGTTTTCGGCATCATCATGGCGGTGAGCTTCTGCCACCTGCTCAACGACACCATGCAGTCGCTGATTCCCGCTCTATATCCGATGATCAAGGAAGGCTACGGCCTCGATTTTACGCAGATTGGCTTCCTTGGCCTCGTTTTCCAGGTCACGGCATCGCTTCTACAGCCGCTGATCGGCATCTACACAGACAAACGCCCGTTACCATACTCGCTGGCAGTCGGCATGGGCTTCACCTTGATCGGCCTGGTGCTCCTGGCCTATGCACATGCCTATTGGGTATTGCTCGTCGGCGCCGGCGTCGTCGGGCTCGGCTCGGCCGTGTTCCATCCGGAATCCTCACGCGTTGCCCGGCTGGCATCAGGCGGTCGCCACGGCCTTGCCCAGTCGCTGTTCCAGGTTGGCGGTAATTTCGGCTCGGCGATCGGTCCGCTGCTGGCGGCATTCATCGTGCTGCCGCGCGGCCAGCATAGCGTCGCATGGTTCTCGCTTTCGGCGCTGACTGGGATGATCATCCTGTGGCGCGTCGGCGCCTGGTATGCCGACCACCGCAAAAGCAACGCCGGCCGCAAGGTAGCCGTGCCCGCCCTAGACCTCCCGCGCAAGAAAGTCATCGCAGCGATCGGTGTGCTGGCACTTCTGGTGTTCTCGAAGTACGTCTACATGACAAGCCTGTCGAGCTACTACACCTTCTATATGATCGAGCGCTTCGGGGTATCTGTGCAGCACGCACAGATATTGCTGTTCGTATTCCTCGGCGCCGTCGCCATCGGCACCGTCGCCGGCGGCCCTGTCGTCGACTGGTTCGGCACCAAGTTCGTGATCTGGTTCTCGATCCTCGGCGCCCTGCCCTTCACGCTTGCCCTGCCTTACGCCGATTACAACTGGACGGTCTTCCTGACGTTCCTGATCGGCGTGATCCTCGCCTCCGCCTTCTCGGCCATTGTCGTCTTCGCGCAGGAGCTGGTTCCGGGTCGCGTCGGCATGATCGCCGGCCTCTTCTTCGGCTTTGCCTTCGGCATTGGCGGCATCGGCGCTGCCGGCCTCGGCATGGTGGCAGACCACATGGGCATCGAGTTTGTCTATCGCATCTGCTCATATCTGCCGCTGCTTGGCCTGCTGACCGTCTTCCTGCCCGATATCGGCAAGGGCCGCCGCCACGCGAAAGCGGGCAGGTAGGCGACTACTCGCAGGATACGAAACGACAAGGGCCGAGATCACAATCTCGGCCCTTTCGATTTTACCCTCGATGAGCTGACCGGCACCTAGATAGCGGTGAAGCCGTTGTCGACGAAGAGATGCGCGCCATTGACGAACATCGATTCGTCGCTGGCAAGGTAGAGCGCGGCACGCGCCACGTCGTCGGGCTCGCCGATACGGCCCTGTTGAGCGGCGATGGCGGCATCTGAGACATCCACACCAAGCGCCTGCAATTCGCTGACCTCGCGCAACCCATGCGGTGTGCGGATGAAACCGGGGCAGACAGCATTGCAGCGAATGTTGCGATCTCTGAACTCGACCCCGATCGCCCGCGCAAACATATGCACTGCGCCCTTCGTCGTGTCGTACAGCACCTCCATCGGCGTTGCCGCGACAGCGGAGATCGACGACGTGCAGACGATGGAACCGCCGCCTGCGGCGATCATCCCCGGCAGCACGGCCCGGGTCATCAAGAACATGGATCGCACGTTGACCGCATGCAGCCATTCCCACTCGTCGAGTGTCGTTTCCAGGAACGGCTTTATCACGATGGTCCCGGCGTGGTTGAAGAGCACGGTGACGGCACCGAACTTGCCTTCCACACCCTTGACGGCCTGGATGACAGCCGTCTCTTCGGACACATCGGCGACCCAGTACTCGGCCACATGACCGGCAGCACGGATCTCCTGCGCCGTTTGGCGAGCCGCCGCTTCATTTCGGTCAATGATCGCTACCTTGGCGCCCTCGGCGGCAAAGAGACGCGAGGCTGCCCCGCCCATGCCCGTCGCGCCACCTGAAACGATTGCAACTTTCCCCTTCAGCCGGTCCACCATGACCCAGTCCCCTTTGTTCCGCCATCGCGCACTCTCGTTCAAGAGAACGCTGCCGATACCAGTGTTGAAGACAATCCCGTCCGATGTCCAGACGCACGGCGCGCCGGCCGGTAACCTTACCAAATAACCAACAAAACAGCTTTCGGTTGTCTCAACGCGCGACAACGGCCATTTGTATCTCCAGCGGCTCACCATCAGCCGCGGTCCGGAAGGGGTCCGGATCGATAGAGCCCGCCCCGAGGGGCCTGGGGCGGGCTTCCAAAATCAGAACAAAGACGTACGCGCCGGTGGCAATGCCATCCGGCGTCTTATGGCGCGCTGAACCTGACGCTCCGGCGACTGCTGGGAACAATTCGGGTGGATGCACGCGAAAGCTGAGAGACTCTCGTCGTCACACTACAAAAAAAGCGCGGAAGTCATTGACATTCGTACCAGTAGGCCCCGGCACGAAGAGATCGCCCGTGAGGTTGAAGGCCGACCACGCGTCGTGGCCTGCGAGGAACGTGCGCGCATCGCCGCCTGCGCTCCTGATGCGCGCCACCGTCCCGCCGTCACAGAACGCGCCCGCATTGTCTTCCGAGCCGTCGATTCCGTCGGTGTCCGCAGCCAGTGCCACGACGCCGTCGACACCTTGAAGATCGATCGCTGCCGAGAGAAGAAACTCGGAGTTTCGGCCCCCCTTGCCGTACGTTCCAGCTCCGATACTGACTGTGGTCTCTCCGCCGGAAAGCAGCACGAGAGGCTTTGGAGCCGGTGGGCTTGCTTCGAACTCACGAGCGAGCGCCGCATGCATCCGGCCGATATCCTTCGCCTCCCCTTCGATCGAATCCGAAAGAATGAGGGGTTGCACGCCAAGAGATCTCGCCAGATCGGCAGCTGCCTCCAGGGACACCCGCGCGGAGGCAATCACATGAACTTCGTTGTTCGCAAACACGCTGTCGCCGGCGGTTGGTGCTCTGGCATTGCGGATACAGTCGATCATGCGCGCCGGAAGATCTATCCGGTAGTCCCGGATCACCCGCAGCGCTTCCTCCGCATCGCTGCGGTCGGGAACCGTTGGCCCGGAGGCGACGAAGGCCGGATTGTCCCCCGGAACATCCGACACGACCAGGCTGACAACCCTTGCCGGGTGGGCAAGGGCAGCAAGTCGTCCTCCTTTGATGCGAGAGAAATGCTTCCTCACAACATTCATTCCGGAAATCGGAGCGCCTGACGCCAGCAATGCCTCGTTCAGGGCGCTCTCGTCAGCGAGGGTAAAGCCGGTCGGGGGCGCAGGCAAGAGCGCCGACCCGCCACCGGATATCAGCGCGATGACCAGATCGTCGGGCGTCAACCCATGCAGATGGTTCATCAGCGCCTCCGCTGCGACGAGACCCGCTCTGTCAGGGACGGGATGGGCCGCCTGGAGAACTTTGGTCGATCGGCACTCGGCGATCGGCCCATGCCTGGCAACAACGAGGCCTTCGAAGGGATGAGACCACGCGCGTTCGAACGCGGCAGCCATTTGGCTCGCTGCTTTGCCGGCCCCGACAACGATTGTCCTTCCCTTCGGCGGATCCGGCAGATGGCGGACCAACGCCTCGTACGGGTCCGCCGCCCTGACTGCCTCGTGAAATAGGGTTTGCAGGAAAGCTCGTGGATCAGAAATCAAACCCTACTCCATTCTAAAAGTTCGCAGTCCTGACATTCGGTCTAGCTGACGATTGCCCTCGCCCTCGGTCGCGTTTCGTTGCGCTCGTGAGCAAAGATTGCTGCGGGCAACGGCGGCAGTCCCCGGATAAGGTCGGAGCCTCGTTCGCCAACCATAATGGTCGGTGCGTTGGTATTGCAGGATGGAACTCGCGGCATGACCGACGAATCGCACACGCGAAGTCCCTCGAGACCATGGACCTTGAGATCGAGACCGACAACAGCTTCCGGCCCCGTCCCCATCTTGCACGTGCCGACAGGATGGTGGTCGGTCTTGGCATTCGCGCAGCCGTAGTGGAAGAGCTGCTCGTCGGTCATTGCCTTCGGGCCCGGCAAACGCTCGGCCAAAACGTAGGGCTTGAGCGCTGCCTGCTGCATGATCTCGCGTGCGATCTTCAATCCTTCGAGTGACATGACCTTGTCATGCGGGTCGGACCAATAGTTCGGATCGATCAGAGGCGCGGCACTCGGGTCAGCCGAGGAAAGTCGTACCGTTCCTCGTGAGCGTGGATGCAGGTAGGCCGAGTTCAGGGTCACGCCAGCGTTCTTCAGACGCTCGACCCCCGCCTCGATCCCCGATCCCAGGCCGAGATGGAACTGAATATCCGGCGACCGCGCCTCCGGGTCGGCATACCAGAAACCGCCGGTCTCAAAGAGAGAGGAGGCAACCGGTCCTGTTTTGAACAGGACATACTGAACGCCTGCCCAGATCGTCCTGTGGAGCTTCGCGACGCCGTCGTAGGTGTGGTCGCCGGTGCATTCGGAGATGACGAAGAGATCGAGATGATCCTGAAGGTTCCCTCCGACGCCGGGGAGATCGTGGCGCACCTTGACCCCTACCGATCGGAGATGGTCGGCTGGACCGATCCCTGACTGAAGGAGAAGCTTGGGGGATCCGATCGCGCCGGACGAAACAAGCACCTCGCGTTCGGCGTGAACGATCTCGGCGCCACGTCCGGTTGCGATCTCGACGCCGACGGCGCGGTTGCCCTCCAGGACAATGCGAGCGACCCGCGCGCCCGTGCGGACCTCTAGGTTCTTCCGCGCCTTGATCGGAGAGAGATATGCCAGAGACGCCGACGACCGGCGGCGGTCGCGCTGCGTCAGCTGATAGAAACCGACACCCGCCTGTTGTCGGCCATTGAAGTCATGATTGTAGGGAATGCCAAGTTCCTGGCCCGCCCGGATATAGGCATCGCAGATCGGCAAGGGCGACACGGGCATCGATACGCCCAAGGGGCCGCCGTAGGAGTGATAGTCGTCGGCAAAGCGCTGATTGTCCTCTGCGCGCTTGAAGTACGGCAATATGGAGCGATAGTCCCAGCCTTCGCATCCGTCCTCACTTGCCCAGAGGTTATAGTCTGCCGCGTTTCCACGGGTATAAAGCTGGGCGTTGATCGACGAGCCGCCGCCGATCACCTTGGCTTGCGTATAGCGCAGCACCCTGCCCTTCATGTGCTTCTGCGGGACTGTTTCCCAGCCCCAACTCGCAACACCCTTTGTCATCTTCGCGAAACCCGCCGGCATGTGGAAGAGTGGGTTCCAGTCGCCCCCACCAGCCTCCAGCAGCAGCACATTGATGTCGGGATCTTCGCTCAGCCGGTTGGCCAACACGCATCCCGCTGGGCCCGCTCCGGTGATGATATAGTCAAAACGCATTTTTCTATCCTGTTACAAGCGAGGAATGGACAGGCCGCCATCGGCGTCGATCACCGTTCCGGTGGCAAAACCGAAATCACCGGAAGCAAGCGCTGCGCAGATTTTCCCAAGGTCTTCCGCTTCGCCCCATCGTCTCATCGGCACCAAGCCGTTTTCGATGAGGGCGTCATATTTTGATGTCACGCCTACGGTCATGTCGGTTCGGATAATGCCGGGCCGCACTTCAAAAACCGCGATTCCGGAATCCGCCAGCCGCAGCGCAAGCCCCTGCGAAAAGGCGGCAAGACCGGCCTTGCTGATGCAGTAATCCAGTCGCTCCGGCGAACTTGCCTCGGCGGAGACCGATGTGATGTTGATGATCGATCTTGGATGGAGAGCCGCGCCGGTGACAAGCATGGCCTTCACGACGGCCTGCGTGAAGAACACCGTGCCCTTGAGGTTCGTCGCCATGACGGTGTCGAAATTGTCGGGAAGCAGCCCCAGGAAATCTCCCCGGACCACCGCCGCCATGCCGGCATTGTTGACGAGGCAATCAATGCGACCGAAGTTCGAGAGAACGGCGCGCACGGTCTCGTCATGCCTCGAAACATCGGAAACATCAGCCTGCAGATAGACTGCATCCACCCCAAAGGACCGAAGTTCGTCAACGGCGTCCTGGCTACCTTCCTGAGCACCCACGCCAGTGATCGCGATGTCGTAACCGGCTTTCGCCAGCGCGGTCGCGATGCCGAGACCGATGCCGCGACGTCCGCCGGTCACTATGCCGACTGGCCTTTCAACGTGGTCTGTCATACGTGCAGGTCCTTCAATGCGATGTGGTCGGCGACCCGCAGCGCCTGACTGGCGACCGTCAGAGCTGGATTCACCGCCGCCGAGGTCGGCAGGAAGCTGGCATCCACCACGAAAAGGTTCGCGTGGTCGTAGGAGCGGCAGTATGGGTCGAGAGGAGCACTTGCCGGATCGTTTCCGATGCGAACGGTGCCGCATTGGTGAGATGGCGTGCGCTTGTCGAAGGGCCTAGCGAGGACGATCGGGAATCCGATCGACTTGAGGATTGTTTTCAGCTTCGCCACCAGTGCGAGATGCGCATTCCAATTCGTCCGCTGCCACTGAAGAACGATGCGGTCCCCATCCACCCTCACGCGGCTTTCGGGGTTGGGCACGTCCTCGCTCATGGCATAGAAGTCGATCGCGTGAGCGGTGAGGTTCTGCAGCAGCCATTCCGGCGCCCAGGGCAGCGATCCCTTCAGCACCTTCGCCGAGATCCGACCCAGCAACTGAACATTCCCGAGTGGCGGACCGCCGTTTCCATCGGACAGATAGAAATCGTTGAAGCCGAACGTCTTTTGATAGATCGAGGTGTTTCGATAGGTTGGCGATACTGCAATCACCGCCGAAGAGTTGTGGTTCATGAAATTGCGCCCGACCTGATCGGAAGAATTCGCCAGTCCAGTTGGATGGCGCGTGTCCCCCGAACGCAGCAACAGAACAGCGGATTGAACGGCACCTGCCGACAGAATGACAAGCTTTGGAGTGACAACAATGTCCTCACCATTCTTGCGGTAGAAGACACGCTCGATCGTGCCGCCCAGGCCGGCCTCCAGCTTCGTGGCCTTGGCGTTCGTTTCGAGACGGACATTCGGATATTCCAAGGCCTTAAGGAGAGCAGCAGTTTCCGCATCCATCTTCCCATCGCGAGAATTCGGGTGCGCGTCCCAAGGCGTCTTGGCCTTCGAAAGCCATGCCTCAACGTTCACGCCCAATGGCAGCGAGAACGGGTGCAGACCTTTCGCTTTCAGCCGAGCTCTGACATCGGCGATCGGCGGCTCGTCGGGAACAGCGGGGTATTCGTAGTTGCCGGAGTGGGTTGGTTCAGTGGGGTCTTCGTTCAGGCTTCCCCGGACCTGATACATCTGTTCCGCCCGGTCGTACCAGGGTTCTAGGGCCTCATAGGGAAACGGCCATGCGGGCGAGATCCCTTCCGCGTGGCGGATCTCCTCGAAATCCTCCCTGCGATAGCGCGACAGCACCGCGCCATAAAATTTCGAGTTGCCGCCGACATTGTAGTAGTTGCCCGGGTTAAAGCCGGTCCCGTCTGCCTCATACCAGGTTTCCTTCGGCCGAAAATGCCCGCGTTGGAAAATGGCCCGTTGGTCACGGTTTTCGGGGCGATCGGCAATGAAGTCGCCAGCCTCGAGGATGAGGATCTCGGCGCCGGTCGCCGCCAGTCCGGCGGCAACGGTGGAACCGCCCACGCCCGACCCTATGATGACGATATCAGGAGTGCTGCTCATTTCGAAAATCCAGTGCTAGACTAAGCGATGCGCATCTGGCTTTGCGGATCGAAGAACACCGCCTTGTCGAGATTGAATGCCAGGCGAGCGCTCTGTCCCGGCTGAATCCGGGCGTCTGCGCGCAGACGTGCCACGACTTCCTTCCCGCCGAGCTTCGTCACGGCGAATGTATCCGATCCCGCAGGCTCCACGACCTCGATCAGGCAATCGCTCTCTGCCAGGGCCTTGGCGTTGCGGTCTGCACCGTCAGGATCGGTCAGCGCCTCCGGCCGGATGCCGAAGACGATCTCTCGGCCTGTATGCGCTTCAAGGGCGCCGTTGCCCGATGTCACGGGAAGTCGGATTGGCTCCCCATGCGGACGCGCTAGCGATACGGTCAGTCCCGCAGCGCCCTTCTCTATCGTACCCGAGAGAAGATTCATGGCTGGCGATCCCATGAAATCGGCGACGAACATGTTGGCGGGGTTGTTGTAGATTTCCGCAGGCGTTCCGAACTGCTGAACCTCTCCGTCCCGCATGACGGCGATCTTGGTGGCGAGCGTCATCGCCTCGATCTGGTCGTGGGTCACGTAGACGATCGTCGTGCCGGTTGCTTGATGAAGCCGCTTGATCTCGATGCGCATGTCGACGCGCAGCTTGGCGTCGAGGTTTGAGAGCGGCTCGTCGAACAGGAACAGTTTGGGATCGCGCACAAGTGCACGGCCCATGGCAACACGCTGCCGCTGACCACCCGACAGCTGACTCGGCTTGCGATCGAGCAGATGACCGATCTGCAGCACCTTGGCGACCTTGTCGATCGCCTTGTTGCGCTCCTCAAGCGGCACGCCGCGCATCTCCATGCCAAAGGATATATTTCCGGCGACTGTCATGTTCGGATAAAGCGCATAGCTTTGGAACACCATCGCGATATCACGCTTCGACGGATGCAGGTCGGCGATGCTCCGACCATCGACGCGAATATCGCCCGCGGTGATCGACTCAAGGCCGGCAATCGTGTTCAGCAATGTCGACTTGCCGCAACCGGAGGGGCCGACCAGCACGAGGAAGCCGCCCTTCTCCAGCTCAAGGTCGATGCCCTTGAGGATTTCCAATGCACCGAAGCGCTTCTTGAGACCTGAAATTTCGAGGAAAGCCATTGGATTATCCTTTGACAGCGCCCGCCATCAGACCACGCACGAAGTAGCGGCCGGCGAGAATGTAAACGAGGAGTGTGGGCAGGGCCGCGATCATCGCCGCCGCCATGTTGACGTTGTATTCAACGACACCGGTGGAGGTGTTCACGACGTTGTTGAGCGCCACGGTCATCGGCATGGAATCACCGGTTCCCGCATAGGCTGACGCGAACAGGAAGTCGTTCCAGATGTTGGTGAACTGATAGATCACGGTGACGACGATGATCGGCAGCGAATTGGGAAGCATGATGCGGCGGAAAATCTGGAAGAAGCTCGCACCGTCCACCTGCGCCGCCTTCACCAACTCGGTCGGGAAGGCCTCGTAGTAGTTGCGGAAGAAGAGCGTCGTGAAGCCGAGACCGTAGATGACGTGAACCGTGACGAGATTGACGGTCGGATTGCCGAAGCCCAGCGATACCCCAATCTCGTTGCGCAACATGGCTCCGAACCGGCCGAGGCTGCCAAGAATGGTCGCCATGGGCAGGAGGACTGACTGGAACGGAATGAAGCAGGCAAACAGCATCAAGCCGAAAACCAGCGTGTGCCCCGGAAAGCGCCACTTCGTCAGCACGTAGCCGTTCAGCGCACCCATGATCGTGGAGATCGCCACGGCGGGAACGACCATCTTGATCGAGTTCCAGAAGTAACCCTTGATCCCGGCGCAGGTCAGACCGACGCAGGCCTCGCCCCAGGCCTTGAACCAGGGATCGATGGTCGGCGACTTCGGCAAGGCCAGCATATTGCCATTCTGGATCTCGTCCATGGTCTTGAACGAGGTGACGAGCATGACGAACAGCGGCATCAGGTAGACGATCGCGAATATCACCAGCAGGCCGTAGATGAAGATCCGGCTGAACATTCTTGAGCGTGCCGCATTGGCCGCGTCGGAAAGGGTGGAGGAAACGGCGCTCATCGCGATTTCTCCCGAAGTTCGGAATAGAGATACGGAACGATGATTGCCGAGATCGTCATCAGCATGATCACCGCGCTGGCCGAACCGACCGCCATCTCATTTCGCTTGAAGGTGTATTCGTACATGAAGTTGGACGGCAGCCAGGCCGAGCCGCCAGGTCCGCCCGATGTCAGCGCCACGACGAGGTCGTAAGACTTGATCGCCATGTGCGCGAGCACGATGAACGCCGACAGAAAGATCGGCCGCAGCAGCGGAATAATGATGCGTCGATAGAGCTGCACCGTCGTTGCGCCGTCGATCTGTGCCGCCTTCATGATCTCGCTGTCAATGCCGCGAAGGCCTGCGAGAAACATCGCCATCACAAAGCCGGAAGCTTGCCAAACGCCGGCGATCACCACGGTATAGATCACGAAATCCTTGTTCTTGATCCAGTCGAAATGGAAGCTCGTCCAGCCGAACTGATGCAGTGTCTGCTCAAGGCCAAGCCCCGGATCGAGGAACCATTTCCAGGCAACGCCCGTGACGATGAAGGAAAGCGCCATCGGGTAAAGGAAGATGGGTCGCAGCAGGCCTTCCCCGCGGATCTTCTGATCCAGCAAGATCGCCAGAAACAGGCCGAGGGCGAGGCAGATACCGATGTAGAGAAAACCGAAAATGCCCATGTTGGTGATCGAGGTGTACCAACTGGACGGCGGATCGCTTTCAAACGTCCAGCGCCACAGCCGTTGATAGGCGCGTGGCCCCGTCAGGGCATAGGACGGAAAGGTCTTGGAATTGGTGAAGGACAGATAGACCGTCCAGATGATGAAGCCGTACACGAAGACAAGCGTGATGACGAAACTCGGCGCGAGCACGATCTTCGGCAGCGCGTCCTGCAGGCGCGCGCGGATTGAAATGGGCGTTCCCCGATGTGGTGCGAGAACAGATTTATCTGTAGCGATGGTGCTCATGGGTTCATCCCCTCCGACGATGTCGTCCATTACGAAATCTTCCCCGCCACAAAGGCGGGGAAGACCGTAGGAGGCCGTGATTACTTGGCGTCTTCAATTGCCTTGACGAGCTCTTCGACCGCCTGATCGGAGGTCTTGATCTGGCCATGCACGAACTTGGAGACGACGTCCTTGTAAGCATTGGCGACGGCTGGAGGAGCGCCATAGCCCTGTGCCAGCGAGCCGAACAGCGTGCCACCTTCGTTGGCAGCCTTCAGGTCGGCGATCCCCTTCTTGCCGCAAGCGTCGAAGTCGGTATCCGGAACGTCGGTACGAGCCGGAACCGAGCCCTTGACGACGTTGAACGCAGACTGGAAGCTCTTGGAAAGAGTTGCCGTTGCAAGCGCGACCTGGGCCGCCTTGCGATCGTCCGGCACATTGAACATGCCGAACATGTCGGAGTTGTAGATGACGCTGCCGTCAGTGCCCGGGAAGCGGTAGCACAGGAAATCCGTATTCGGCGTCTTCTTGGCCGCTACGAATTCGCCCTTTGCCCAATCGCCCATAACCTGAACGAGGGCATCGCCCTTGATGACCATGGCCGTTGCAAGGTTCCAATCACGTCCGGAGAAGTTCGGATCGACGTATGTAACGATCTTCTGGAGGTTGTCGAACGACTTCTTCATCGTGTCCGACTTGAGCGACTCCTCGTCGAGATCGTTCATGGCCTTCTTGTAGAACTCGGGGCCGCCTGTCGACAGAACGATCGAGTCGAACATCGTTGCTTCCTGCCAGTTCTGGCCGCCGAGCGCGAGCGGGGTGACACCTGCCGCCTTGGCCTTGTCGAGCAGCGCGATCAGATCGTCGAAGGTCTTCGGCTCGGTGCCGCCGATCTTCTCCATGACAGCCTTGTTGATCCACAGCCAGTTGACGGAGTGAACGTTGACCGGAGCAGCAACCCACTTGCCGTCATAAACGGAGAACTTCTGCAGCGCTGCCGGAACGGATTTGTCCCAGCCTTCCTTCTTTGCCGTCTCGGTCAGGTCGCCCATGACGCCTGCCTGCGCGTAGTCGAGGACGGTGTAACCGAGCATCTGGGATGCCGTCGGATAGGTGCCCGCTGCGACCATGGCCTTCAGCGCGGTCATTGCGGCATCACCACCACCGCCGGCAACCGGCACGTCCTTCCAGGCAAACCCTTCCTTGGAAAGGTCCTCCTTGAGGACGTTGAGAGCCGCAGCTTCGCCGCCCGACGTCCACCAATGCAGCATCTGGACTTCTTTCACGTCGGCAGCGCGCGCCAAGCCGCCCGCCGCGCCCATTGCCAATGCGACCGCTGCGGTCGCCGTAAGAAACCTGCGCATGTTAAACCTCCCAGTTTAAAGTGTGGAACGGAACCCATTCCCGCTCCAATTACCCGCCCTCCTCGAGCGTGGTCTCCCTCAAGCCAGCTACGCCAGCTTTTCCCTCTGCGGCATCCACCAGTTGGTCCGGCTGCCAATATGCATGTTGAACGTCTTCGTCTCGGTATAGTCCTCCACCGCACGGCGGCCGAGTTCGCGGCCGAGGCCAGACTGCTTGTAGCCACCGAACGGGAGCTCGGAAGCCCCGTCCATGAAGGTGTTCATCCAGACCGTACCGGCGCGCACCCTGCGCCCGACGGTCAGGCAGGTATCGAAGTCTCGGCTCCAGACGCCCGCCGAAAGGCCGTAGTCGATCGCGTTTGCGATCTCGATCGCTTCCGCAGTGGTTTCGAACGTGAGGACGGACAAGACAGGACCGAAGACCTCCTCGCGCGCAACCGCCATGCTAGGCGTAACAGCTTCGAGGATGGTTGGTGCCATGTATTGCCCCATGCCCAAGTCGAGTTTATCACCGCCATGCGCGACCTGTGCACCGCTGCTTGTCGCGCCAGCCACGTAACCAGCAATCTTCTCCAGATGCTGCGGTGTGATGATAGCACCAACCTGCGTTGTTGGATCAAGTGGATCGCCGACCTTGACGTCCTTGGCGAGTTCCACCACGCGCCTGACGACGTTAGACGCGATGTTCTTGTGGAGGATCAAGCGCGAGCCTGCATTGCAGCATTCGCCGGCATTGAAATAGGCGCCGAAGACGGCCGCATCGATGAACGCATCGAGATCCGCATCCGGGAACACGATCTGTGGGTTCTTGCCACCCAGTTCCAGCGAGACCTTTTTGAGCGTCTGCGCGGCATTCGTCATGGTGAGTTTGCCGACACCGGTCGAACCGGTGAATGAAATCATGTCGACCGCAGGATGGGACGTCATGATTGCGCCGACCTCGGGTCCCGTACCGGTGACAATGTTGACGACGCCGTCCGGAACGCCCGCCTCCTGCAGGATTTCACCCAACACGAGCGTCGACCCTGAGGTCAGTTCCGATGGCTTGACGGCCGTGGTGCAACCCGCCGCCAATGCAAAGGGAAGCTTCTGACCGACGATCAGGAAGGGGAAGTTCCAGGGTGTAATGATCGATACCACGCCGATCGCTTCACGCAGGACGACACCCAGCGTACCGTCTCCAAGGGTGTTGTAACTTTCACCGTGCAGATCGCGGGCAAGTGCTGCGGCATATCGCCAGATGTCAACCGAGCCGGCGATCTCACCCCGCACCTGGGAAATCGGCTTGCCGGCTTCGATCGCGTCCAGAAACGCGAGTTCTTCCGCACGGGCCGTAATCAGGCCAGCTGCCTTGAGCAGAACGGCGGATCGCTCGGAAGCGGTCATCCGCGGCCACGGTCCATGATCGAAAGCCTTGCGAGCAGCGAGGATCGCCCGCTCGGCATCTGCCTTGCTGCCAGCCGGAAATCGGCTCACCACGACACCATGGCTCGGCGCAATGCGCTCGATCGGTTGGGAGGACCCGGCTTCCCACTTGCCGTCGACCAGCATCTTGAAGTCGCGGGCCCTGTGGTCGCCAAGCGCCTTCGGATTCACCAAAACCGTCATTACCATTCTCCCTTGAACTTTGCCGGGCGCTTCTCGCTGAAGGAAGCAATGCCCTCCTTGAGATCGGCGGTCTTCGCAACGAGGATCGAACCCAACGCTTCGACGGCGGTGCCGTTGTCCTCGCCGTTTGCTGAAGCGATCATCAGCTTCACGATCTCGAGCGCGGCAGGCCCCCTTGCCGAGACCCTCTGCGCATAATCCTTCGCGGCATCGACCGCGTTTCCGCTCGATGTGACCGCATCCACGATGCCGAGCACATGGGCCTCCTCCGCAGTGAAAATTTCGCCACCCAGCGCCATGCGACGAACGACCTGCGCTCCGAAGCGCTTGACCAGGCGTTGCGTTCCAGACCAGCCGGGAACCATGCCTAGACCGGTCTCGGGAAGTCCGATCTTGACGTGCTCTTCAGCAATGCGAATGTCAGCGACGCCAGCGAGCTCCAGCCCACCGCCGAGGGCATGCCCATTGAGGGCGGCGATCAGCGGTATCCTGAGGGTCGCAAGTCTTTCAAAAACGCGATGTCCGTAGCGCACCCAGGCATGACCGAATTCCTGCGGCTGCATGCCGCCCCAGGCCTTGATGTCGCCGCCGGCAGAAAAGCCCTTGCCCTCGCCCGTCAGGATTGCCGCGCGCACGTCGGCGTTTGCCTCGACTTTGTCGGCTGCATCTGAAAGCGCCCTAAGCATGTCCAGATCAAGCGCATTGAGCTTCTCTGGACGCGATACCGTCATGATCGCGACGTGATCCTCGACTTGGATTCTTACGGTGCCGCTAGCCATTGAAGGCACCCTCCAGAACGCGGGCGCTCTTCTTCGGCAGAGACAGGCCTATGTTTGCTTCGCCAAAGAGCTGTGCATCCATAACCTTGAGGTCCTTCGCTACGATCAGCGGAAACTCGGATTGAGCGAGGATGTGGCTCAGGTCGATCCCCGGTGCGATCTCCGTGAGAACAACGCCTTCCGGCGTCAGCTTCATCACGCACCGCTCGGTGACATAAGTGATGTCCTGGCCCTGCTCGATCGCGCGCTTGCCGGAGAAGGTGACATGCTCGACCTCATTGACGAGCTTCTTCAACTTACCTTCCTTCTCGATGACCAGCTTGCCGTCGGCGATGCCAAGCTTCGCTCCCGCATTGAACATTCCTGAGAACACGATCTTCTTCGCCCGCGCGGTGATATCGACGAAGCCGCCGGCCCCCGCTGTCACATGGGGTCGGAATGAAAGCTTCGAGACGTTGACAGAACCGTCCTTGCCGATCTCGAGGAAAGACAGGAGCGAAGCATCGAAGCCGGCGCCCTGGAAGTAGGTGAACTGGTGCGGCGACGGCATATAGGCGTCGGCATTCGAAGCGCAGCCGAATGCGAAGTCCAGCAAAGGAACGCCTCCGACAGCCCCCTGCTCGATGACCCAGGTGACCGCGCCGTGCAGCCCCTCCTCAAGCAGGATGCGCGGCACGTTTGCGGAAATGCCGAAGCCCAGATTGACGCAACTCCCTGCCTGCAACTCTTGTGCAACGCGGCGCGCGATGACCTTCTGGATGTTGAATTCCGGAACGCGGAAGCTCTCCAGCGGACGGAGGATCTCGCCTGAGATGGCCGGATCATAGAGCGTCTGAGTGGTTTGCTTCTGATCCGGATCGACGATGACATAGTCGACCAACATGCCAGGTACGCGCACGTCGTGCGGCTTCAGCGAACCTTCCTTGGTAATGCGCTTGACCTGGGCGATGACGATGCCGCCATTGTTGCGGGCGGCGAGCGCCTGATCCAGACCACCGAGATAAGCGCCTTCGTGCTCATAAGTCAGATTGCCGCGCTCGTCCGCAGTTGTCGCTCGGATGATCGCGACCTGCGGCACGATCGATGGGAAGAACAGCCAGTCCTCTCCTTCGAAAGAGACACGCTTGACGACGGGCTCCTTGGCCCCGAGGTCATTCATCGCGCAACCCTGCCTTCTCGGGTCGACGAAAGTGTCGATACCGACTTTCGTCAGGACACCGGGTCGTTTCGCGGCAGCCTCCCGGTGAATGTCGAACATGATGCCCGAAGGAATATTGTAGGCTGCAATCTCGTTGTTCGTGATCATCTGCCAGATCAGCGGCGGCTCTGCGCTGGATGGACCCGACGGATAGGAGCCGCCGATGATACGCTTGATCAGGCCCTTCTTGGCGATGTAGTCGACCCCCTTGATACCACTCATGTCGCCCGCGGCGATCGGATGCAGGGTCGTGATCTCCCGCGGATGACCGGTGCTGTCGAAGCGCTCGCCAATCGCCTTCAGCATAAGGTCAGGGCAACCAAGGCCGCTGGACGACGACACCGACACCATGGCTCCGTCGGGGATCAGTGCGGCAGCTTCGGCCGGGGTGATATGCTTGCTCATTGGAGTTACTCAAAGTCCTGTTTGGATTTTCACGGCGGTCCCGCTCTTGGTGGCTTCGACGACCGCCAGACCTGTCGCCAGCGACCAGATGCCATCCTCCGCCGTCGCCGAAGGACGACCCTTTCCGGCGACAGAACCGTGAAAGGCTTGCAGTGCCGTCTCATAAAGGTTGCTCGCGTTGGTCGGCAGTTGCTGCTCGCCATCCGCATTTCTAAGCGTCACCGTTCCCTCAGGACGTTGCGTCATCACGTTGCGGCCGATGAGCGAACCTTCAGTGCCATGCACCTCGAACCCGGTCTCCGCATATTTGGTCGTGAAGGCATCGTGGAATTGAGCAAGGATCCCGTCCTGGAAACGCATGACACCCATCACGCCGTCTTCGACGCCTGGCTTGCCCATCCCGGCCGCCTGCGAAAACGCCATGACCTCGACCGGATCGCGGCCGAGCACAAAACGCAGCGTGTCGGTGTCATGAACGGTGATGTCGAGAATCACACCGGCTCCGGCCTCTGGCCGATCCAGCCGCCAGCCTTGCAGGTGAGCCGGGAGGTACACCGCATGAAAAACGCGAGCGGCCAACGGCTTGCCGATCTTGCCGGAGGCGATGGCGTCTCTCATGGCGATGTGAGTGGAGGCGTTGCGGAGATGGTGGTTGGTGGCGAGAACGACACCGGCGTTCTTCGCCGCCTTGGCCATGGCGTGCGCATCCTGCAGCGACATCGCCAACGGCTTCTCGCAAAGAATATGCTTGCCGGCGCGGGCCGCAGCGATCGCCTGGTCGCGATGAAGTTCGTTCGTCGTCGAAATGTAAACCGCATCGACATCCGGATCGTTCACAAGGACATCGACATCAGCGACATGCCTCGGGATCCCGTTCTCCTTCGCATAGGACCGGCCGCGCTCGACGCTCGTGCTCATGACGGACACGATATCGCCGCCAGTAGCGCGGATAGCAGCAATCACCCATTCACGAGCAATGGCACTTGCCCCAATCAGTCCCCAACGAACGGTCATGCCATCTTTCTCCCTGTCTTCTTCTGCACGGCTCCACAGCTCTCACGAACGACGAGCCGGACAGCGGTGGTCACGTTTTCGGGCTCCGCCTTGCCTGCGTTGATCTGCTTGAGGAGTAGCTGTGCTGCGCGTCTGCCCATGCTTTGCGGATCGACGGAGATCGTCGTGAGCGCAGGGACCGCCGTTTGTGCCTCGATCACGTCGTCGAAGCCGACGACAGCGAAGTCACGACCGGGTTCCATATGACGCGCGCGCAGGCCATCGCACACGCCGAAGGCGACGGCATCATTGAAGCAAACCGCCGCCGTTGGCCGGTTGCTCATTGCCATCGCCCGCCCGATCGCATCGGCTCCACCTGCTCTCGAGGGAGCCGATGAGACCACCAGCTCTTCATGAAAACCGAGACCGGCCGCGTTCATGCCATCCATATAACCCGCCCGACGCTCCTCGAAGACCGCCGTGTCGGGAAATCCGCCGAGAAATGCAATTCGTGCGTGGCCGAGGGACGCCAGGTGCTCAACTGCCGCTGAAGTGCCACCCTGATTGTCGGAAACAATCGACGAGACCTTCGCACCAGGCAGGCTGCGAACAACAACGACAACCGGAATATCGGCCGCAACAAGCGGCTTGAAATCGGCCGCCTCGGTGGCACGCGCCGGAGAGACGATGAGCCCCGAGATACCATGCTCCCTCATCGAGGCGATGACTTCCCGCTGCCTGTCAATGCTCTCGCTCGTGTTCGAAAGGAACTGCACGAAGCCGGCAGACTGCACCACCATATCGACGCCAACAGCAAGCTCGGCAAAGAAACTGTTGGTGAGGTCGTTCACCACGACGCCGACGATCTTCGACTTTGCACTCGTTTGGCGAAGGTTCGCGGCCCCGCGGTTATAGACATAACCAAGCTCACGCATCGCTGCATTCACCTTGGATCGCGTCCCTTCGTTCACCAGAGGGGATCCTTGCAGTACCAGCGAGACGGTCGACTTCGAGACGCCGGCAGCCTTCGCGATGTCAATGACCGTCACCCTCCCTTTCGACATGAATTCCTCCCCGCCCGCGCCAACCTGGGCAGTAAATAATTGGAACGTTCCAAACTTGTCAAGCACATTCTTTGAAAAACCTTCACCCCTGTAACGCGGCAAAATACACAGCCATCGCATTGTTTCTCATTGCTTCTCTTGCATTTTGCCGCCAGTTCGCGCCGAGGTTCCCGCTTCCCTGCCCCTAGTCTCCTAGATTTATAAAAAGGCTATTGCAATTTGGAACGATCCAAATTATTGCGTCATTCACCTATCGAGGAGGATCGCAATGAGCTTGTCTTTAAATCTGCCGAACACTGACGGTTCCGCCAGCGAATACCGGCTTCTCGGCACACCGATCGGGCGCCCTTCTACACCGCCAAAATTCAACCGGATCGCCTATGCGGCCGCCCATGTCGTATCGGAGCCTCGAAAGGACGTTGACCCTTGGGGCCGTCCGGCAATCGATTGGGACGCGACGATCGCCTTCCGCCGGCACCTGTGGAGCCTCGGCTTCAAGATCGCCGAAGCGATGGATACCTCCCAGCGTGGCATGGGCCTCGACTGGGCTGGCGCGCAGGAACTAATCCGGCGATCGCTGCAGGAGGCTCGCACGGTTCCCGGCGCTGACCTTGCATGTGGTGCTGGCACTGATCATCTGGCGGCAGCCGATGCGAGATCGATCGACGATGTCATCAAGGCGTACGAGACGCAGATCGAATTCGTGGAAAAGAATGGCGGCCGCACCATCATGATGGCCAGCCGCGCCCTCGCCCGCGTGGCGTCCTCCCCCGACGACTACGCCAAAGTCTATGGCAGAATTCTCTCGCAAGCCAAGGGCAAGGTCGTCCTGCACTGGTTGGGAGAAATGTTCGACCCGAACTTAGCCGGCTACTGGGGCAGCGCGCAGTTCGAACCGGCGCTCGACTGCGTCCTCAGAATCATCAACGAGAACAAGGACAAGGTCGAGGGGATCAAAATCTCGCTGCTCGACAATGCCAAGGAAGTGCAACTTCGCAATCGGCTTCCGGAAGGCGTGCTCTGCTTTACCGGTGACGATTTCAACTATGCGGAACTGATCGAGGGGGATGGAAAGCGCTATAGCCATGCGCTGCTTGGCATCTTCGACGCCGTCGCCCCTTCGGCATCAAAGGCGTTGGCATCGCTCGCTGCGGGTGACGCCGCTACCTTCCGATCAATCATCGAGCCGACCGTTCCGCTCTCCCGCAAGATCTTCGAAGCCCCGACGCAATATTATAAGGCCGGCGTCGTCTTCCTGGCGTGGTTGAATGGTCACCAGAGCCATTTCAGCCTTCCGGCAGGGCTGCAGTCGGCGCGTGGCGTCAATCACTATGCCGATATTTTCCGGCTCGCAGACAAAGCAAACGTCCTGGACAAACCCGACCTTGCCGTCGCACGCATGAGGCATTTCGCAGGCGTGTTTGGCATAGAATGAGCAGCAGCCTACGAGAGGCGCAAAAGGGGCTCGAACAAGGGAACCAGAGCGAACGTTCGGCGTTGAAGGCGCAGATCGCGTGGAGATTGTCTTTCTCCAGCGCGACCTTTCCGAGCATACCTTGCTCTCGCCTCACCAACACTGCAGGTTTTTTTGTTCGGCTGTTCTTTCTAGTAGCTACAAGGCCGGTCGTTATCGAATCCAAGTGCGCAGGCTGAGTTTAGGGGGCGATTTCGATCCTGTTGGCCGGTTGTCGAAGTACAGGCCGATGTGATCGCCGCAAGGCTGATCAACGCCCCCGCCACTACAAATCTGTGAAATCGGTTCATCTGACCTTCTCCTTCGTAGGATCAAGCATCATAACCCGCTCCGAAGCAACAGGCGACGACCGCCTGCCGATAAAGTTCGAAGGAACCTCGTAGCGTGCGGAAGCTCCAAGGTTCCCTCGTCTCGTTCGAACCGACGCCAGCCCTTTTGCCCTCGGTTCACAGCCACCAGGAGATTGTGGCAATCCCGAATATAGACGACCCAAGAGGACTGCACATTGGACCTTGGTCCCGCGACCTTTTGGGGCTTGGCTCACACTCCATTCAATACGAAAAGAACAACGACGAAAGCTGCGATATGAACACCGGATAAATCGATGGGTTGACGCGCGCGCAGCCCTCCCGGGTCAAGAGTACCCGGTCGGCGCTTAAGACGCTTCCGGCGGATGCTTTTAAGCCGAGGGCCTACTGAAGCTCAGACTTCCCTTCAGAAGCGATAACAGTCCCGTGTCGCAGTGCCTCCTCTTGAGCTGCCTGGATGGCCTGCTGGATAAAATACACGACGAGATCGTAATCCGGACTCTCCCGCGAGGCGATTTCCCAGGCAACGTTCAGAGTGAATATCAGCTGTGGGACAATCGTATCGGTCACGGCGGCGTACCCTGAAAGCACGGGAATCCTACGGGCCGTTCACGGCCACGGCAACGTCAACAATTGGTCGTACGGCACGAGAATGTCACCAGCGGCTTAGTAGCCTGTACTATAGCGCTCATCAGAATGCCTACCAGCGCTCGCGCGGCGAGTTCGACTTGCCAATGATACCCTCACCGGCCCGCAAACTCTTGGATGCCTCTTCCTTGATTTGAAGGCAGGCGTGAGTTCCATGTTCAAATCCCTTCAGTTTTTCAATGATTGAGCAGCGGCGTCACCGAAGGGTTCATGCTAGTCTTCCTCTTCCATTGCGGGCTCGCGATCCCCACTTTTGGAGAGGCGGAGCAACACCCGTCGATGACAGGACACCCTCACGATTGGAGCGCAGCCATGTTGGTACACCGATGGAAAAAGCCTCTCGTGCTGGGAGATAACCGCATCCGCATCGTTGTCGGTTCCCCGGAGGAGGCATTGACCTGGCTCATTCATGAGCCGAACCAGAGCACGGCCAAATGGCAACGAGCCTGGGAAGCTTGCCGAGCGGTCATTGAGGGTCGGATGAGGGCCGAAGACGCCAAACCGGCCGTTCAGTTCGCGGCTGCGCGCTAAGTCGTTCGTACTGGTGTTGTTTGGAGATTGGTTCAACGCTCACCTCGCGCGGCTTTCTCAGTCAGGTACGCAGCCGATCGATGCGCTTCACGTCAGAAGCAGCGCCGAAGGCCGCGAGCTTGTAATCGCGAAACTTCCGATCGCCGGCAGGATCGAACTTTGCCGCGGCGACATTCCGAACCCCGCCGGGCGCCTTGGCAGCGTTTGTATTGATGCGGCTTATCCTGATTCTTGGCCGTGCGGCGCGTGCGTTTGGATTCCTTCGAATCAGGCTTGCTGACGAATCGATCGATTCCGGCAGCCGCCGAAAGTATTCTGGTGAAGACGTCTGATTGCCCGGACCTACGGCCCCTCTGGAAGTCAAGAGAATTGGGAACAGCCTGACTTACCCCGAAGAGGAGCACTCGAGACCTTGCGCCTCACTCGCGAAGAAAATTCCAACTTCTCCTCGGACCCGACCGTCACAGCGACGGTCGCCGCCGCTCTTGCTAATTTTGAGAAGGAGGGAAGCGCCCTTTACGGCGAGCTAACCCAAGCCGCTTCCTTCAACCCGCTTCGCCAAAGGAGCGGGGTTTCTTTAGCCCTCGTTATCCCACGCGTTGCCCCGCCAGGAACACAAGGCCATTAGGGGTTGTGTAAGAGATTGAAATGATTGGCGACCCCTGCAGGAATCGAACCTGCGACAACCTGCTTAGAAGGCAGGTGCTCTATCCAGCTGAGCTAAGGGGCCGCGTGACCGGGAAACCTGTGCCCGGTCAAATCCGTGCTGACGAACGCGGATCAGTGCGTCCAGGGTTGCGTCCGCGTATAGCGGAAATTGTCAGGATAGGCCACGATCTGGCGCTGCGGATCTTTCGGGGCAATGACCCGGTACTCGATGCCGTTGCGCTTTGCGTAAGCCTCGGCGAGTTCCTGCGTTTCGAAGGTCAGCTTCAGCTGCTGGCGCATATCCGAAGACGACGTGTAGCCCATGATCGGATCGATGGTGCGCGGCGTCTCCTGATCGAACTCAAGAACCCAAATATTTGTCTTTGCCTTGCCGGACTGCATCGCGGTCTTTGCTGGACGATAGATCTTGGCAGACATTGCTGCAGCGCCTCCGAATTAGCGGCTTTCGCACTTGAAACTTCATTCGATCCCAGGGTCGGGGGCTCCTCATCCAAACCGTCGCACGAAGAGATGAATTTTGCTTAGCGGCGAATCCCTTTCTTTTCAAGAAAAAAGCCGCGGCGGCGGGAGCTGGATTTTCGGCCATTTCCGGCAGCCGTCTTCCGTCCGTGCCTTTCCACAATTCGCGCGGACGTCAAACATTCCTCACGCCGACCTGAACGAAAAGTGCGCTTACACCAAGCTGGGGGTTAGGTGATTTAGATATTGCGGACGCAAGGCGAACCGTGTATTGCCCTCCCTCGTCGGCACGGAGTGTAGCGCAGTCTGGTAGCGCATCTGGTTTGGGACCAGAGGGTCGGGAGTTCGAATCTCTCCACTCCGACCACCGCTTCCTCTTACGGGACAGGGCATTGAAGGTTTTTGCTGGATAACCTTCGAAAGTTCACCGCCACAAGAACGCCCCAGAAACATCTTCAGGCGCTACATTCAATGCGTGCTGCCGCCGATGTCTAGGGCCACGCCTCTCCAATCGCCACCCAAACAAAACGAGACAAAAGACGCTCTGCGCCATCCGTTGTTGTTGGCGTGGGCCGAGACAACCCTGTTGAATACCGACCTTCTCGGCCTGAGGCGCTCACTCGTTATCCATGCTGGCGGTGGTCTCGTCGTACTGCTCGTAACGACAATGCTGTCAGTGTGCAAACCGCACGGAATGGTACGCATACGCGGAAGGCCGCCTTGAGAGATGTCCGGAAACGTAGCTGACTGTGGGTATGGACATTTATACTGACAGTCAGCGTGATAACCGTCTTGAGATCGTCGACACTGGTCGGCGTCGGCGTTTCAGCAAAGAGGTAAAGCGACGGATCGTAGCGGAGAGCCTTTTGGAGCCGGGATTGTGCGCAACGACGGCGCGGCGACATGGGATTTCTCGTTCGCAGCTCTATGAATGGCGCAAGCTGGCGCGTGC
>NZ_FOCV01000040.1 GCF_900110205.1 Rhizobium tibeticum
GACGGTTATCACGCTGACTGTCAGTATAGATGTCCATACCCGCAGTCAGCTATGTTTCCGGACATCTCTCAAGGCGGCCTTCCGCGTATGCGTACGATAGGTCCGACGCTAGAGAAAACTAAACGCGCACCATAGGGACAGATGAAGGGGCACCTATTGGAGCCCTCTAACTGACATAATGTTCACAAAATGACCCGGCGACTGATTAGTTACTTGAGGTCCATAATGTGACCCAGAGGGCACACGCCTTCTATTCTCCGTTACAAGGCACCATAGAAGGACGTGTAGGGCTTCCATCGTCATTCCCCAATGCTTATCCCTGTAATGGGAGCAAATCAGTGGGGTTGTTGAATGAAGGGCCTTTTCAATAGTGACCGGACGCAAGGGGTTATGGCCTATGCCGTGGTTATCCTCTTGGCCTTTAGCGCTCTTTACTTCGGTTATGGCGTTCACAATCCGGTTGATGGTCTCTCAAGACCAGTCGGACCGGCTGCACCTGTAAACCTTGAAGCGACCAAAGCACCTAACGCCCGATGACGCGCACGACAAAAGACGCGAGCGAGGCAATGCGCGGGCTCTGGCAATCCAACCTCCAGGGCGTCAACTGGCTTGACGTTTTTTATCTCCTAACAGCCGGGGTGGCGGTCGCGTTCTCTGAGACAAGATACACGACTTCGTCCGTCACCTGATTAAGGTCCGCAAGGTTGGGGGGCGCAGCATCCGGTCGCACCTCCGCGCACTTAAAGACACGGGTCTACACGGCTCGTCACACATGCGCCTCGTGCCAGGTCATCAAGGGCATCGACCTCATGCGCGTCATGAAGTGGATGGGCCATCGATCCTACCAAACGACGCTTGGTTACGCCCACCTCGCCCCGGATCACCTCATGGATAATTTGAGGGCTCTGAAGGGTGGCGCAGCGCCAAAACTGATGCTAATCAACGGCTCTCCTACAAACGCCACTGAGTAGGAGGCGTGTAGGGAAGCGTGTCGGAGACCAAGTAGGAAACCGACTGTTTCACCACCGAATGTAGGAAAGCGGACGTGGTGGAACTGGTATACACAAGAGACTTAAAATCTCTCGTCTTCAATGACTTACGGGTTCGAGCCCCGTCGTCCGCACCAACTCCCCTCGGTAGACTTAAAATCCCTCGCCCTTGGGCTGTACGGGTTCGACCCGTCGCTCGCACCATCAGGGCAGACTACACCAGCATCCACGGCAGCCGGCACGACCCTTTATCATCGCTTGCGAATGTGCTTGTATGCGCGCGCCAGAAGGACCGCGGTTGGGGCTGCGCATAGTTGTAAGCTTGTCTTGTGGGAGTAAGGCGATGGTTTACGATTGGGATGGCACGAGAACGCGACGTCTCAAGTTGTTCAGGACGGGAACGGCATTAATGATCGCGATTGCGGTTCTCGGAATACCGCTCCTTTTCTACGCAGTGAAGCTGCACGACCTCTACGGCTGACGCACAGTCGGCGACTTTCTCTGCGCGATGTAAGCAGGCGCGACCCAATGGCCGCCCCTGCCGGTGAAGGGAGCCGATCAGCCCAGCTTGGCAGCGATCTTGGCGACGTGAGCGCCCTGGTACTTGGCTGCCTCCAACTCGAAGTTCATCGACAGTGGCAATCGGCGCAGCCTGGTCCATCTTGTAGTAGGACGCCTTGGCAACCTCTTCGGGAACCAGTTCCGGAACGCGCTTGACAACAACCTCGGCGCCAGTCGACTTTGCGCCTTCGGCGACGGCATATGCCATGGTTTCGATGTGGCCGTAGGCCGAATAGTAGAGCACGAGTACCTTCGCCATTTATTTATCTCCATCAAGGAATTTGCGTTTGAATTCGTAAGCGGTTGGAAACTTAGCAGCGCGCCGCAACGAACATAGCCCCGCGCGGCAGAACGCACTGTTCAATGGCCATAGACGAAAAAAATACTTGAACCATTTGCGTGGGCTAGCGGCAGCGATACGGTTTGCAAGACCGGCGAAGGGCGCTACCTATGTTGGGACCCAAATGTTCGGAAATTTCCAATGACCAATGAGACAATTGTCACCAGCGCCATGCTTGCCATTGGCGACGAACTCTTATCCGGCCGCACCAAAGACAAGAATATCGGCCACTTGGCCGATATTCTGACGCTTTGCGGCATCGATCTCAAAGAGGTCCGCATCGTCGGCGATGAGGAGGATGCGATCGTCGAGGCCCTGAATGCACTGCGCGCAAAATACGATTACATCTTCACGTCGGGAGGCATCGGGCCGACCCATGACGACATTACCGCCGATGCCGTGTCTGCGGCGTTCGGGCTGCCTTGCGAATACGATTCTGACGCAATGACCCTGCTCGGCGAGATGTATGCGCGCCGCGGTCTCGAATTCACCGACGCCAGAAAGAGGATGGCTCGGATGCCAAGCGGTGCACGCCATATTCCCAACCCCGTCTCGACCGCGCCGGGTTTCGTCATCGGCAATGTTCACGTCATGGCGGGTGTCCCGCAGGTCTTCCAGGCCATGGTCGACGCGGTTGTCCCGACATTGCGCACCGGCAGGCGCATGCTCTCGCTCGGTATCTCCTGCCCCTATGGCGAAGGCGACATCGGCACGCCGCTTGCCGCCATCCAGAAAGCCCATTCCGAGACGAGCATCGGCTCCTATCCCCGCTACATCGGGCAGGCGTTCTCCACCGAAATCGTCGTGCGGGGCCGTTCCCAGGACGTGGTCGACGCCGCAGGAGTTGACGTTCGCGCCATGATCGAGACCATCCGCCAGACAAGGGAGATTGCCGAAAACCGTTCGGCGGAGGCGTAGCACGAGGCGATGCCGTCTGCTCATTGATCTGCATCAAGGAACCGAGGTCCTTCCCGACGCATTCTCGTTCCAGGCAAGCTGATGTCATCCGCGCAAGGAGAAGTGATTATGTCTTATAAAACCATACTTGCCATTCTCGATACCGTCCACAACGCCACCGCCGTGGCCGATTTTGCTTTCGCCATTGCCGCACAGACCAATGCCCATGTTATCGGCCTTCATGCGGAAACCGTCGCTGTTGTGCCCCTTGTCGCGCCGATGGAGATACCGGATCCGGTCGCCGTCCAGGCGCTGCAGGACATGGCGCATTCCGAGACTGTCGAAATCGAGCGCATCTTCCGCAGGAAGGCCGAGGTGGAAGGCGTCTCCTTTGAATGGCGCAGTTTCGCTTCCTCCACCGGTTATGGCACGGCGCCGCTGATCGAAAGCGCGCGTAGCGCTGACTTGCTGATCGCCTCGCAGGCGGATCCATCAAAGCCATCGGACAGTCACGTGGACGTCGACAACTTCCTCTTCGAAAGTGGTCGTCCGGTCTTGATGATCCCCTTTGTGCTGCGCCAGCCGAAGCCGATCAAGCGCGTCCTCATTGCCTGGAACGGCTCGAAGGAGGCGGCGCGCGCCGCGTTTGATGCCTTGCCAATCCTGCAGGCCGCCGACGAAGTCGAGGTTTTCTCGGTCGATCCCGTCGACAATGCGCTCCAATCTGCGGCTGTGGCCGGCGCGGAGATTGCAGCCAATCTGGCGCGTCACGGTGTAAAGGTGACCCTGGCAACGGCGCAAAGCGCAGACAAGTCGGCGTCAGCCGTGATCGAAAACCGTCTCTCCGACAGCAGCATCGACCTGCTGGTCATGGGCGCTTACACCCATTCCCGCCTCTGGCAGATGATCTTCGGTGGCACCACAAAGAGCCTGCTGCAGTCGATGACGGCATTGACCCTGCTGTCGCGGTAAGAATCACGAGGGGCTTGCGTTTTGCCCCCGGAATCCGTTAATTGCGGCGACCGATGACGAGCTCCGGCTTCGGTCCTCCTATCGCGCAGTCTCGGCTGCGCGATTTGCGTTTGGCCGATCGCGGAATGCCTGTCCGGCCGCCGGCAAACGGCGTCTCATCATTCATGCCGCGGAGCAAACCATGTCCCTTCCCGATAAAGCCTTTCCCGTTTCCTGGGATCAGTTCCACCGCGACGCACGCGCACTCGCCTGGCGTCTCGCCGGCCTCAAGCGCGATTTCAAGGCGATCGTCTGCATTACGCGCGGCGGTCTCGTGCCGGCGGCAATCATCTCGCGCGAACTCAACATCCGGCTGATCGAAACGGTTTGCGTCGCCTCCTACCACGACTATGTGAACCAGGGGGAAATGGTACTCCTCAAGGGCATCGCGCCGGAACTGACCGCTGACGAAGGCGAATCCGTCCTAGTCATCGACGACCTGACCGATACCGGCAAGACAGCTTCGGAAGTTCGCACCATCCTGCCCAGGGCACACTTCGCGTGTGTCTATGCGAAGCCGCAGGGCGTGCCGACGATCGATACGTTTGTCACGGAAGTCAGTCAGGACACCTGGATCTATTTCCCCTGGGATATGGGGTTCACCTATCAGGAACCGATCTCCAAGGCTGGCCGCGGCTGAGAGCGCCTCGCCGCGCAACCCGATGGACCGGTGGCAATCTCAAATTGCACCAATCTTTGTTTAACTAACACCTCGGATTCCGCTATCGCGCTGCCCACGCAGACCTTATTCTTCTAAGCAACAGTCCAACGCGGCAACGGCGTTGCGTTGCGGACTGGCGTTAGAGGCATGGTCGCAGGGCGCGACGTTGGGACGAATATGATGCGTTGGGGCTACGTCGGGACGGTGGCTGCTTTCGGGCTGAGCCTCTGTCTCTCGTCTTTGGCCGCTTCGGCGGAACCGGCCTATGTGTCCGTCGTACGGGAGTACGTCGAGACAGTCGTCAAGCCGATGGTGAATGCCGCAATCGTGCGCAAGGCGATCGAGGAGCAGAACACCAAGTTCGGCAATGTCAGCGACATGGACATCCAGGTGCTGGACAATACGTACCGCTCCGAAATCCAGGCCGGCGGCTGGCAGATGGTCAGACATCTGCTCGCCAAGCCGGTGTCGCGATACCTCAAATCCAAGCAGGATGATTCGCAGGGCGCCATCATCGAATTTTTCGTAACCGATCGTCACGGGCTCAATGTCGGCCAGGGCACGATGACCACCGACTATTGGCAAGGCGATGAAGACAAGTTCCTGAAAACATTCGCGACACAATCCGACGAGATATTCATCGACCGTGCCGAGCGCGATGAGCAGACACAATTACTGGAAACACAGGCAAGTTTTGTCATCAAGGATGAAAACGGAAAGCCGATAGGTATCGCAACGGTGACCATCGCGATCGACGCATTGTGATCGAAATTGGCCTCAACGAATCGCGATACCCATTTGCGCTCCAAAAGCTGCAACCAAATCAACACGGTCGCAACTTTTCTTAGATTTTTTTCGCTCTCTGGGGATAAGCGGCTGCAACCTATTGAATTCCTTATACGACTTTCTTTTCCCCGTTCTCCACAGCCCGATCCACAACATCTTGTGGTGAACGGTTCGTTAAAAACAACCCCTTGACGGAATCGCGCGTTTCCAACTTAATGGGTTGCGATGTTGCTGCGGCAGTTGGACCGGAATTAACGAGGCCGGTTCTCTTCAAAAATCGAGCGTAGAATCAGGGTGTTGCGTCCATGAAGGTCGACCGCCATGAGGGGGCTTTGTGCGCGATTTTTATCTTCCAAAAAGTGACATCGGGGGCTGGCGATAATAAGCTGTTAATACTATATTTAGTGTTTGCAGCCACCATCACCACAAGATACAGGAAAGACATCTCCGATGACACTCCTGTGACGATACGGAAACGAGAACTGGCTGCGCTCCTCACGGCGCCGCCGGAGGTGGAAACTTGCGCCTTGGTCAAACGGGGACGGGGCGCGCAAGCTAGAGGTTAGGCAAATGCGCATAGAACGCCGTTTCACGAAGGCAGGACAGAGCGCTTACGCGGATATCGAATTCCGCAAGGCGACGAGCGAGATCAAGAACCCGGACGGTTCGATCGTTTTCCGCCTCGAGAATATCGATGTTCCGGCGCAGTTCTCCCAAGTGGCTGCCGACATCCTGGCGCAGAAGTATTTCCGCAAGGCTGGCGTTCCCGCCAAGCTCAAGAAGGTCGAGGAAAACGACGTTCCTTCCTTCCTGTGGCGTTCGGTTGCCGATGAAGCGGCTCTGAAGGATATTCCGAAGGATCAGCAATACGGTTCCGAAACAGACGCCCGCCAGGTCTTCGACCGCCTTGCCGGTACCTGGACCTACTGGGGCTGGAAGGGCGGTTATTTCTCGTCCGAGGAAGATGCCTCTGCTTTCCGGGATGAGCTTGCCTACATGCTCGCCACGCAGCGCGTCGCCCCGAACTCGCCGCAGTGGTTCAACACCGGCATGCATTGGGCCTACGGCATCGACGGCCCCGGCCAGGGCCACTTCTATGTCGATCCGTTCACCGGCAAGCTGACGAAGTCGAAGTCTGCTTACGAGCACCCGCAGCCACATGCCTGCTTCATTCAGTCCGTTGAAGACGATCTCGTCAATGAAGGCGGCATCATGGACCTTTGGGTTCGCGAAGCCCGTCTGTTCAAGTACGGCTCCGGTACCGGCTCCAACTTCTCCTATCTGCGCGGCGAAGGCGAAAAACTTTCCGGCGGCGGTCGTTCCTCCGGCCTGATGAGCTTCCTGAAGATCGGCGACCGTGCAGCGGGCGCCATCAAGTCGGGCGGCACGACGCGCCGTGCGGCCAAGATGGTCGTGGTCGATATCGACCATCCGGATATCGAGGAATACATCAACTGGAAGGTGAAGGAAGAGCAGAAGGTTGCTGCCCTCGTCACCGGTTCCAAGGTCGTCGCCAAGCATCTCAAGGCGATCATGAAGGCCTGCGTCAACTGCGACGGCGGCGATGACGGCGATTGCTTCGAGCCGAACAAGAACCCTGCCCTGAAGCGCGAAATACGCGCTGCCAAGAAGGACCAGGTTCCTGAGAATTACATCGGCCGTGTCATCCAGTTCGCTCGCCAGGGCTACAAGGACCTCGAGTTCAAGACCTACGACACCGACTGGGATTCGGAAGCCTACCTCACCGTATCCGGCCAGAACTCCAACAACTCGGTTTCGATCAAGGACGATTTCCTGCGCACAGTCGAAAACGATGGCGACTGGAACCTGACCGCCCGCAAGGACGGCAAGGTCATGAAGACGCTGAAGGCCCGCGATCTCTGGGAATCGATCTCTTACGCCGCCTGGGCATCGGCTGACCCGGGACTGCACTTCAACACGACGATGAACGACTGGCACACCAGCCCGGCTGCCGGCCCGATCCGCGCATCCAACCCGTGCTCGGAATACATGTTCCTGGACGATACGGCATGCAACCTTGCCTCGCTGAACCTCATGCAGTTCAAGGATGCGGCCACCAAGCGCATCAACATATCAGACTACGAGCATGCCGTGCGTCTCTGGAGCGTCGTGCTCGAAATCTCCGTGATGATGGCGCAGTTCCCGTCGCGCCGCATTGCCGAACTCTCCTACGAGTACCGCACGATCGGCCTCGGCTACGCCAACATCGGCGGCCTGCTGATGTCCTCGGGCATCCCCTATGACAGCGACGAAGCCCGCGCCATTGCAGGCTCGCTGACGGCGATCATGACCGGCATTTCCTATGCCACCTCGGCGGAAATAGCCTCCGAGCTGGGCCCGTTCCCGATGTTCAAGCCGAACCGCGAGAACATGCTGCGCGTCATCCGCAACCATCGCCGCGCCGCCTACGGCGAGGCATCAGGCTATGAGGGCTTGTCGATCAACCCAGTTGCGCTCATCCATTCGGAAAACCCGGACCAGGATCTCGCAGCGCATGCCAAGAGCGCCTGGGACAAGGCGCTTGAACTCGGCGAAAAGCACGGTTACCGCAACGCCCAGGCAACTGTCATCGCGCCGACCGGCACGATCGGCCTTGTCATGGATTGCGACACGACCGGCATCGAGCCCGACTTCGCGCTCGTGAAGTTCAAGAAGCTCGCCGGCGGCGGCTACTTCAAGATCATCAACCGCGCCGTTCCGGAAGCGCTGCGCACTCTCGGTTACTCGGAGAGCCAGATCGCCGAGATCGAAGCTTACGCTGTCGGCCACGGCAACCTGAATCAGGCGCCAGCCATCAACCCCTCGACGCTGAAGGCCAAGGGCTTCACCGACGAGAAGGTCGATGCCGTCAACGCCGCGCTGAAGTCGGCCTTCGACATCAAGTTCGTCTTCAACCAGTGGACGCTCGGCACAGATTTCCTGAAGGCCATCCTCAAGGTTTCGGACGAGCAGCTCGCCGACGTGAGCTTCAACCTCCTCGACCACCTCGGCTTCTCGAAGAAGGACATCGAGGCTGCAAACATTCACGTTTGCGGTGCGATGACGCTCGAAGGCGCACCGTTCCTCAAGAATGAGCACCTCGCGGTGTTCGATTGCGCCAATCCGTGCGGCAAGATCGGCAAGCGTTATCTCTCGGTCGACAGCCACATCCGCATGATGGCTGCCGCGCAGCCTTTCATCTCGGGTGCGATCTCCAAGACGATCAACATGCCGAACGACGCGACGGTCGACGATTGCAAGAGCGCCTACATGCTCTCCTGGAAGCTCGGCCTCAAGGCAAACGCGCTCTATCGCGACGGGTCCAAGCTGTCGCAGCCGCTGAACGCTTCGCTCATCGAAGATGAGAACGACGAAGATGCGATGGAGGATCTGCTGCAGCAGCCGGTCGCAGCCCAGGCCGTCACCATCACCGAGAAGATCATCGAGCGTGTGGTCGAGCGCGTTACCCGCGAGCGTGAAAAGCTGCCGAACCGCCGCCAGGGCTATACCCAGAAAGCTGCCGTCGGCGGACACAAGGTGTATCTGCGCACCGGCGAATTCGGCGACGGCCGCATCGGCGAGATATTCATCGACATGCACAAGGAAGGTGCCGCCTTCCGCGCAATGATGAACAACTTCGCCATCGCCATCTCGCTTGGCCTGCAGTACGGCGTGCCGCTCGAAGAATATGTGGAGGCATTCACCTTCACCAAATTCGAACCGGCAGGCGTGGTCATCGGCAACGATGCGATCAAGAACGCCACGTCGATCCTCGACTACGTGTTCCGCGAACTCGCCGTTTCCTACCTCGGCCGTCACGATCTGGCGCATGTCGACACATCCGACTTCTCGAACACGGCGCTCGGCAAGGGCATCCAGGAAGGTAAGACAAATCTCGTTTCGACGGGCTGGACCCGCGGCTACAAGCCGACGCTCGTCTCCGGCAACGAGCGTCAGACCTCTGGCGAGCCGAAGGGCTCCGCCACCGCAGCTCCTGCGCGTGCCTCCTCCGGTGCCACGGTCACGTCCTTTGCGGGTGCAGCCGCCCGCAAGATCGAGCCGACCGTTGCCATCTCCACCTCCGAAATCGTCGCCTTCAAGCGCGACTACGAGGAGCGCGCTCGGGAATTGGCCGAAGAGATCGCCGAGGAAGTGATCGAAGAGGTCGCCACCGAAACCCAGCAGCAGGCAACCGCCCTCTTCTCCGACAAGGCTGCCGCCGACGCCGCATCGGCCAAGACGGAAGCCAAGAAGGTCGAGGCCGAACGCCGCGCCCGCTCGATCATGCAGGGTTACACCGGCAACATGTGCTCCGAGTGCCAGAACTTCACGATGGTGCGGAATGGAACCTGCGAGAAGTGCGACACGTGCGGAAGCACAAGCGGCTGCTCTTGATTACTCTTCTTACTTGTGTGTGTAGGGCGCCACTGAGTTTGTCATTGCGCCATCCTGATGTCACTAAACTGACTTTTTTGGCGGACTAGCGAAACAACGTTCCGGGCACTTCGGCGCCCGGAAAATGGCCCAAGGAACAAAACAGCAGTCAACCATGACGGGTGAGATGGAATGGCTGACGGGGTAATTGCAAACTGGGATGGCCACGATTACCAAGCCCGGTCGATCACCAGCACCAGGAGCCTGCTCATGGAGTAACCTTTCCGTCCGGTCTGGGCATCGATTTCTTCCAGAATTCGCACGCGGCCGCTATCCAGCCCTGCGCCGACGTGCCCGCACCGGTACCGAAGCCATGGCCGACGCGCGGGTACTCGAGATATTCCACGGGTGTCCCCGCCCTGCGCAGGGCGTCGATCCGACGTCGCATGGTCGCGGGCGACGCGATGCCATCGTCTTCTCCGACGACTGCGAAGGTGGGCGGTTCCACGGGGGCACGGTCCGAGTGGGCTGTGTACGCCATGACGACCGCAGTCGGTCCGTCCACCCTGTCGCCGCCAAACGCGGCCACCCCGCGTGACCCGATAGATGCGGCCATTCTTGCACCCGCCGAACTGCCCCAGAGCGAGTAGCCTTCCGTGGATATGCCAAGCTTTCGGGCGTTGCGGAACACGAAGGAGAGTGCCGCGGCCATGTCTTCGGTGGCTACCCCGCCGCCAGCGCCGGCCCGGTATCGGACGACGAAGGCGTTGTATCCGCAGGCGTTGATCTCGTTCGCGTAGGGAAAGCCCTCGTGAACCGAACCGACATAGGCAAACCCGCCTCCGGGAGCGATCATCGCGAAAGGTGCGTCGGGTGGGCCTCGAAAGAAGAACAGCCCAGCGCTCGCCTTGCTAGGGTCGCTACGCTTCTCCTCCTCGGAGTAGATGTCGAAGAACACCTGATGTCCGGCCGCGACGTCCTCGATCATGCGATTCAATCCGGCCGCCACAACGTCAGGCTTGACCTCGCTGTGGTAGGGCAGCAGCGAAGCGATCTGGTCGAGACGCATCTCCGGATCGTAGCTCCGACCATCCCACGGGAGAATGAGCGGTGCGAATCCTTTGAAGGCGGGATGTGAGAGTAGATTGCTTATTCGCTCGCCGGTCGCGAGATGGCGCGCAGACGAACTATCCGCGAGCTTGTCAGCTTGACCCGGCTGGACTGACAATTTGCCCGCCTCCTCTGTGGCTGCCGACATTGGGGCAATCGTAAGCGACAGGGCGAGGCTTGCAGTCCGGAGGGGGCCGGGCTTCGCTCTTGAGGGTCGTCCGGCGGATTTGGATTCGAATGCAGACATTGTTGCGTCGTGCCGCCTGCTGATCGGGCGGCTCGTCCTAATGTTCAGTGGCCGGTCATTTTGAGGACGGCCTCCGGGAGGCGCTCGCCCTGCACGTCTATCTTCGATGCCTCCTGATCGATCTCCGACAGATCCTCAGGTTTCAGCATCAGATCTGCGCCGCCTATATTCTCTTCGAGGCGGTGCAGCTTGGTGGTGCCGGGGATCGGCACGATCCATGGCTTCTGCGCCAGAAGCCATGCAAGCGCCACCTGCGCCGCGGTGACCTGCTTGCGTGCCGCAACCGTCTTGATCACATCCACCAGCGCAAGGTTGGCCTTTCTAGCCTCGGGAGAGAAGCGCGGCACCGCATTCCGGAAGTCTCCTTCCTCGAACTTGGTGTTCTCGTCGATCTTCCCCGTGAGGAAGCCCGCGCCGAGAGGCGTGAAAGGAACAAAGCCGATGCCGAGTTCTTCGAGAACCGGAAGCAACTCCTTCTCAGGGCCGCGCCAGAATAGCGAATACTCGCTTTGCAGCGCCGTGATCGGCTCGACCGCGTGGGCGCGTCGGATCGTCTGGACGCCCGCCTCCGAAAGGCCGTAGTGCTTCACCTTGCCCTCGGCCATCAACTCCTTGATGGTGCCTGCAACATCCTCGATCGGCACGTTTTGGTCAACGCGATGCTGATAGAAGAGGTCGATGCGATCGGTCCTCAACCGCCTCAACGCAGCATCGGCGACGTCCCTGATGTGCTCCGGCCGACTGTTCGTTCCGCCCGAGCGGCGCTGTCCGGTTTCGAGGTCGATGTCGAAGCCGAACTTCGTGGCGATCACCACCTGGTCGCGGATGGGCTGAAGCGCCTCGCCGAGAAGCTCTTCGTTTGCAAACGGCCCGTAGGCTTCCGCCGTGTCGAACATGGTGACACCCCGGTCATGGGCGGCGCGGATAAGATTGATCATCTCGGCCTTGTCGCCGCCCTCGCCGTACACTCCCGTCATGCCCATGCATCCCAACCCGAGGGCCGAGACTTCAAGTCCGGCATTTCCAAGCTTGCGCTTTTGCATTGTCTTTTCCTTCTTGATATTGCGCGACCCGTAGTGGTCAGGTTCGCTGCGGCGCTTCCACGCCAGAGTAGACAAGCACCTGATCTGGGAGCCTCGCGCCGCTAATCTCGATGGCGGCGACCGCCTCGTTCAATTCCTTGATCTCGTCCGGTTCGAAATGAACGGACGCTGCGCCGATGTTCTCAAGCATGTGCGGCATCTGCGTTGATCCAGGAATGGGCACGATCCACGGCTTCTGCGCCATCAGCCACGCCACAGCGATCTGGCCCGGCGCTGCCTGCTTGCGCTGGGCCCATCCTCTCAACAACGTGACGAGCGCGAGGTTCCCTGGCAGGTTCTCGGGCGAGAAGCGGCTCTCCACTCCGCGGATGTCGCCTTCCGCGAACCGCGTACGTTCGTCGATCGCGCCCGTCAGGAAGCCGACGCCGAGCGGGCTCCAGGGAACGAAGCCGATCCCCAGTTCTTCGCACAGAGGGATGACCGCCTCCTCGGGACCGCGCCACAGCATCGAATACTCGTTCTGCACGGCGGCAACGGGAAGCGCGGCATGAGCCCGGCGGAGCGTGTTCAGCCCCATCTCCGAAAGCCCCCAGTGCAGCACCTTCCCCTGCTTCATCAGGTCATCTACCGCGCCTGCAACATCCTCGATCGGAACCTGAGGATCGACGCGGTGCTGGTACAGGACGTCGATTCGGTCCGTCTGAAGCCGCTTCAACATTCCTTCGACGGCGAGCTTTATGTGTTCCGGGCGGCTGTTGAGGCCGGGCAGCCGCTTTCCCGTCTCGAGATCGATGTTCCAGCCGAACTTGGAGGTGATGGCGACTTTGTCCCTAATGGGCTTCACGCCTTCCCCAAGGATTCGCTCGACCTCGTGCGGCCCATATGCTTCTGCCGCGTCGAAAAACGTCACGCCGTTTTCGAAAGCAGCGCGGATGATCCTGATCATTTCCTGTCGGTTCGGGATCGTCGTCTGATACGTGCGGCTCATGTTCTGGACGCCGATGCCGATGCTGGAAACCTCCAGCGAGCCGAGCCTGCGACGGCCGAGTCCCCCGGACGCGGCGGCAGAAGTGCCACCCTCCTGTGCCAGCGTGGATCCGGCTTCGAGGATCGGAACCGCGGCCAGAGCGCCCGCGGCACCGAGGAAGAGACGGCGGCTGAGCGCGGCGCCCTCGGCGACCGGATGCGGTGTATCCCTGTTCTCGTTGGACATGTCGTTCTCCATCAGCTTCGTGGTCGAATGTAGTGTGTGCGTTCGGTGGGATTAGACGCCGAGGACCGCATGTCCCTAGCTTATGAATGGTCAGGCATCGGCAGCGCAGGCAGTATTGGCTTCATCGAGCTTTGCCGAGTTAGCCTTACCGACCGACCGGACAATGGTTGTCAGTGTGATCAGAAACCCTAGGATCAGCATGACCGTTCCAGCGTCGAAGGCGTGCGAGACGCGGTAGGCGGTCAGATCCGCCCCGCTGAGGCCGGCCGACCTAATCCCCGCAATCGCTATAAGGGCACTGAGACCGACGGAGCTTCCAATCTGGTGGGCGACGTTGACCGCGCCAGAGGCAGCTCCGGCATCTGAATGATCCACACGGGCCACACCGGCGGATGTAAGGGGGCTGAGCGTCAGACCCTGACTGATCCCGATCAGGATCATCGGCAGAGCAACGGCGGTCCAGTAATCGGATCCCACGCCTACCCGGCTCAACCAGGCCATCGCGATGATGCCGATGACCATTCCTCCGACGAGAATCGTGTTGCGGCCGAAGCGGCGGATGAGACGCGGCACGATCATCGCGATCGGAACGTGCAGGATCGTCGCGGGGACGAAAGCCAGGCCCGTGAGAGCGGGGCGGAAGCCGGCGACTTCCTGCAGATAGAGCGTCGTGAAAAAGAAGAACCCTACCATCGCGGCGAGATAGAGGACGCGCGCACCGTAGGCGCCTGATCGTTCCACGTCAGAGAACAGGCGGAGCGGAAGTATGGGCTGCCGCGCCCGACGTTCGATCAGAACGAAAAGGCCAATGAGGACGATGGAGGAAAGGAGAATAGCGACGGTGATGGCATCCCAGCCCGCCTGTGCCGAGCGAATGAACCCGTAGGCGAGCGCGCTCATTCCGATTGTCGATGTGAGCGCACCCGGGACATCGAACGCACCTGGTCGCTTACCTGTTTCAGGGATGTAGGCGCGCGCCGCGAGGATCATCGCTATCCCGATCGGCAGGTTGATCAGGAAGCCGACACGCCACGACAGCCAGTCGGCGAGAAGGCCGCCGGCGATCAGCCCAACGGTGGCGGAAACACCCGCCGCGGCGCTGTAGAGCGACACCGCCCGGATACGCTCTTCGCCCTCGTCAAAATTTGTCTGCAACAGTGCCAACGTCGAGGGTGCGAGAATGGCCGAACCCAGCCCCTGGATGGCTCGCCAGGCAAGCATCCATGCGGATGATTGCGAGGCACCGATCGCGACTGACGCCAAGGTGAAGATCGCCATGCCGACCATGAACATCCGACGGCGGCCGAGGATGTCACCCGCTCTTGCTCCGAGCAGAAGAAAACCCCCGAAAGTCAGCGTGTAGGCGCTCTGCACCCAGGCAAGCCCAGCATCTGTGAAACCAAGTTCGTGATGGATCTTGGGCAACCCTGTGAGCACGACCGAGATGTCGAGGACGATCATCACATAGCTGATGAGGATGATGGCGAGGATGGCGGTCTTGTTTGAATGGGAGGTGGTCGATTGTTCGATAGGCATCACTCGTCCGTTCTGCGCTTTGCAAGGCCGTCCTCCACGACGAAGCTGCGGTTTCGATGCTGGCAAGATATTCCTTGCCGACCATTTCGATTAGAGGCACTAATCGGGATGAAGCTATAAGGATACCTAATGAATGCCGCAGGAGAATTTCAACGATCTGGTCGCGTTCGTCACGGTGGCGCGCGAGGAAAGCTTTACCAGGGCGGCCGTAAAACTCGGCGTCTCCCAATCGGCGCTCAGTCAGACTGTGCGCGGTCTCGAGGAGCGGCTTGGTCTTCGGCTGCTGACAAGGACGACCAGGCGCGTCTCGCCGACGCCTGCCGGAGAGCGCCTTCTTCAGACGGCGGGCCCGAGGTTCGATGAAATCCAGACCGAACTGTTGGCACTCAGCGAGATGCGGGACAAACCTGCCGGAACCGTGCGCATCACTGCGGGTGAACACGCCGCGATCTCCGTTCTTGCTCCCGCGTTAGAAAAAATTCTTCCAAATTACCCAGACGTCAATGTTGAGATTACCGTCGACTACGGGCTGACAGATATTGTCGCGGAGCGTTATGACGCGGGTGTTCGGCTTGGCGAGCAGGTCGCGAAGGACATGATCGCCGTCAAGATCGGACCGGAGATGCGAATGGCCGTCGTGGGGTCGAAATCCTATTTCCAGCGCAATCCGTGGCCCGAGACACCCCAGGACCTCACAGCCCACAACTGCATCCAGATTCGCATGCCCACCTATGGAAATATATTTCCTTGGGAGTTCGAAAAGGACGGGCATGAGGTCAAGGTCAGGGTCGAAGGCCAGCTCGTCTTCAACAACATGGGAATGCGTCGCGAAGCCGCCCTACGGGGACTTGGTCTGGCGTATATGCCCGAGGACCAAGTGGTGGCCGCGGTTCGCAGGGGTGACTTGATCCGGGTTTTGGAAGACTGGTGCGAGCCGTTTGCGGGCTATCATCTGTACTACCCCAATCGAAGGCATACCTCTCCGGCATTCGCGGCTGTCGTCGATGCGCTTCGCTTCCGAGGATAGCGTTCTTTCACGCGTAGCAACCGCCGCTCTTGCCGTTCATGCTCGACCTAGCTTGGGCCTACAGCAGTCAAATGCCTCTGTCTGCTTTGCGCCGCCAGGAGCAGACATTGCGGTAGTCCGTGCGGGTGCCAGAGACCCTATTCAAATAACATCGGAGTGACGAAACTGAAGGTCGAAATTTCAGAATGGTCGCCGTTATGGGGCGAAAAGTTTCCGCGATTGGGAGCCGAAATTCGCGCTTCACTCGGCAACAGAAGCGAGGGAGGTGGCCAGACAGGGACGACCATCGCCACGCTCTTAGAAGGTGACATCATGAAACTGATCAGTTTACCTAAACGCGCTAAAGTAGTATAAATTTCTTCGTAGCTCTTGAGCTCGGACCTAAGCCCGACCTCACGCGACTCACCGAAATCTGATTGCTTCTACCTGAAAAGGCCGAGATTGCTGTCCGAATCCCGGCTGTGACCCCGCAGGTTTCCGGCGCGATCCGTAGATAGCATTTCGGATATATCGAAGGAGAGAAATCATGCTGCAAAGACACGTCCTGTCGCTCGCGATCGGCGTTGGCCTCACGAGTGCCTGTCTTCTTTTCGTTGAACCTTTGGCGGCTGCCGATCAAGAGCAGTGGCCTAGCACAAAAGCTGGAGCCGCGGCGAGAGAGTCAGTACCGATGCGGCAATGACGATGTAGTAGAAATCAACCCTGCTTGTCAGAAAGACAAGATTTTGAGGGACTTCCTCCCCACTGCTGAGGGGCGCGAAGGTTATGACAGCGGAGATCAACAGCGCGCCCATTGCGAAGAACGCGAACCGTGCCGCGATTTCGTAGCGTGTGTCGACTGCGGCCAACGGCAGGAGGCCGATTGCGGCGAACATTAAGAACAGACCAGCGATCCAGAGATCGTTCGGATAGTAGTAGCCCCATAGCGCTGCCCCCGCCATCAGCGACGCTGCGACGGTCCGGCCAAACACCGCGAGCTTGAATCCCCTCCGCTCAGCGAATGCAAGTGCTCGACTCGTCGGCTCGGCCAGCGTCGGCGTATCGGTTTCCAAGGCATATCTCCAGACACTTGACGTGGTCGCCGGAGGTGCGTGAAAGTCCTATGGCAGTACAAGAGCGCAAACTTTGTAATTTGGACAATCCTGTGGCAGCGGAACTGCGCCGTACGCAAAGCAATCAGCTTCTTGAGCGCTGTTTCCAGGACTTCGAGGCCGATGCGCCCTCCGAACATCATCGAAAAAGTAATCAACAATTCGTGATTGATTAGGACAGCTAATAACCCCATCCTGTTCGCGGCGACTAATCCTGTCAGCCTACTCGGGATATCGTTTCTCATCGCAATCCTCGAGAAGAGTATGATGAGACCCGAATTCAAAACGCTGGCGACCGCACTGACACTTCTGTGTGGTCTGGGAGCATCGATGCCGGTTTCGGCTTCCGACGTCACCAAGCCTGAACCCCTGGTCATACAGGAGCAAGGCAGCTTCGCGGTCGGCGGCACAGTGACGACCACACCCGGGACTTACAACAACAACGCGCCGACAGCCGAAGGCCAAACCCTACACGGCGACCACGCCTACGTATTCTATCAGGCTCCGCAGAATCCGAAGCCGCTCCCGATTGTCATGCTCCACGGAGCCTATCAATCCGGACGTAGCTGGGAGACGACACCGGACGGCCGCGAAGGATTCCAGAACATCTTCCTCCGGCGCGGCTACTCGACCTATGTCGTGGACCAGCCGCGCCGAGGCCGCGCTGGCAACAGCACGGTCGGCACGACGATCGAGCCGACGCCCTACGACGAGCTCTTCTTCGACCAATTCCGCATCGGCAAGTGGCCGAACTACTTCAGCAACGTACAATTCTCCCCTGATCCGGCGGCGCTCGACCAGTTCTTCCGCTCCGTCACCCCGAACACCGGACCTTTCGATGCCAACGTGATCTCGGATGCCCTGTCGGCGCTGTTCGACAAGACGGGACCTGGAATCCTGTTCACGCATTCTCAGGCAGGCGGCCCGGGATGGCTGACGGCGATCAAGAACCCGAACGTCAAGGGCATCGTGGCGCTTGAGCCGGGTAGCGGCTTTATCTTCCCCGAAGGCGAGGTCCCGGCCGACATGCCGAGTGCCGCCGGTACGCTCAAGGGCGAGGCCGTTCCTGCGGCCGACTTCGAGAAGCTGACCCGCCTGCCGATCGTCATCTACTACGGCGACAACTTCCCGACCGAGCCCACCGCCGAGCGCGGACAGGACAACTGGCGTGTCCGGTTGGCGATGGCGAAGCTCTGGGTGACCGCCGTCGACAAGCATGGCGGCGACGCGACGCTCGTCCACCTGCCGGACATCGGCATCAAGGGCGGCACGCATTTCCTGATGTCGGACCTGAACAATGTCGAGATCGCCGATCAGGTCTCCAAGTTCCTCGCCGACAAGAAGCTGGACTGACCTGGCAGCGCGCCCGCGCACGTCCGACAAACTGAGGATACCTACGATGACCGACGAAATCATCAACACGAAGAGACGTGAGTTCCTCGGAGCATCCGCCCTCTTCATCTCCGGGGCAATGTTAGGAGTTTCAACCATGGCAACCACCAAGGCTGTCGCAGCCGACTACAAGCAGAATCCTTTCACCCTCGTCTACGATGGTGCGATCACCAGGAACGAGCCGGGCAAGGTCAATATCCATCCGGTGAAGTACAAGCTCAACGGCCTGGACATCGTCGCCAACGTCTACACCCCGGCCGGCTACGATCCCAGGAAGAAGTACCCTGCAATCGTGCTTGCGCATCCGAACGGCGGCGTGAAGGAACAGACAACAGGCCTGTATGCCCAGCGTCTGGCGGAACGGGGCTTCATCACGATCACCGCCGACGCCGCCTATCAAGGGGGAAGCGGCGGCGCACCACGGAGCGTCGACAAGCCTCAGTACCGCATCGAGGACATCCATGGGATGGCCGACTTCATTAGTGGCTTCCCCGGCGTCGACACCGCACGGCTTGGACTGTTCGGTATATGCGGCGGCGGTGGCTACTCGCTGGCTGCTGCCAAGACCGACAAGCGATTCAAGTCCGTAGCGACGCTCAGCATGTTCAATTCGGGACGCGTCCGCCGCAATGGCTTCCAGGACTCGCAGATGGATTCGATCCAGAAGCGGTTGCAGCAGGCACCCGCCGCCCGTGCCCAGGAGGCCGCCGGCGGTGAGGTTCTCTATGCGGGAGACGCCAATCTGACGGACGCGCAGATCGATGCCCTCCCATTCGATCTCTATCGTCAGGGCTATCACTACTACTGGCGCACCAACTCCCATCCCGGCTCGACCTTCAAGTATACGATGAGCAGCCTGATGGACCTGATGCGATGGGATGCGACGGACGAGATCGAACTGATTGACGTCCCGCTGCTGATGATCGCAGGCAGCGACGCTGACACTCTCTACATGACCGAAGACGCGTTCCCCAAGGCCACTGGCACCAAGGACAAGGAACTCTTCAAGATCGAGGGCGCGAAGCACATCGAGACCTACTGGGTTCCCGAGTATGTCCAGTCGGCGCTGGACAAGCTGACACCATTTTTCAACCGAACGCTGGTCTGAGGTGGAACGCGATGAAGCATCTGCTCCTGAACACTTTCCTCACCGTCGGCATAGTCGTGGCGGCGCTGCCGGGCGCTGTCTGTGCCCAGTCAAATAGCGAAGCAAAGGACAGCCCCGTGACCTCTCGAGCTCAGCAGTTGATGGGTGGCACCGCGCCGAAACTGGCGGAACTAACCGATGACGTCCTCTACAACGACATCTGGGAACGCGCCGAGCTATCCAAACGCGACAGGAGCCTCGTGACGATCTCGGCTTTGATCGCGCTCAATCGTCCCGATCAGCTTCGCTCTCATATCCGCCTGGGGCTGCAGAATGGCCTCACCAAGGAGGAAATCGTCGAAACTATCACCCACATGGCGTTCTATTCAGGATGGCCGAGTGGCGTCTCCGCCGTCGCAATCGCCAAAGATGTGTTTGCGGAGAAGTAGTCCATGAACACCAGATCGATGCTCACCGCCGCCATGGCCTTCAGCGCCTCGGCAGCTCTCGCCGAACCTGATCGTGCCGTCGTGGTCACCCACTCCGGTTCTCAGGTCGCCACCGCAGGGTCTCCGCAGAACTTCACCGGCTCCGTCAAGGTGCAGTCTCGCTTCCAGGCCTCGCCGCCCGCCCGAGTCGGCGGCGGCCTCGTATCCTTTGAACCCGCCGCCCGCACCGCCTGGCACACGCACCCTCTCGGCCAGACGCTGATCGTTACGGAAGGAACGGGACGCGTCCAGCACTGGGATGGCGACATCCAGGAGGTCGGGCCTGGCGACGTCGTGTGGATTCCTCCCGGTGTGAAGCACTGGCACGGCGCTTCGCCGGAGCAAGCGATGTCGCACATCGCCATCGCGGAAGCCCTGGATGGAAAGACGGTCGATTGGATGGAACATGTGACCGACGAGCAATATGGCCCGAGCAACGGAGATGCGGATGAATAGGATCATCCATACGATCGGGGCAGCCGCCTTCGTGGCAAGCGCCGTGATCCTCGTCGGCGTACAGGTCCACGCCGAACCAACCCGGACAACCATGCCGGACATTGACAAGCTCATCCACTACACCACCGTCGAGCGTGGCGAGGTGACGGAGCATATCATGACCACGCGCGAGGCGATCGAGGCCGTCAAGCGCGGCGAGCCGATCCCGAATGGCACCCATGTCGCACTGGTTGACTACCGCGAGGGCAAGAGCTTCCGCTACTTCATCATGGAGAAGGGCGAAGGCTGGGGACAGGACTACGACGAGAGCCGCCGCACCGAAGACTGGCAGTTTCAATGGTTCAAGCCGGACGGCACCATCAACATGGACGAGAACACGGCCCGTTGCCAGCGGTGCCATACGTCGCGGTCCGACAGGGACTTCCTGTACACATTCAACGACATGCGGCGGTTCGAATTCGAATGAACGGCATCTTCCGCGTCCGCCTGATCCTTGATTTCATCGAGGTCGGGCTGATTGTCGCGTGCCTTGCCTACTGGTGGCTCGACAATCTCTCGCACGAGCTTTTCGGGACCGCCTTGTTTGCATTGGTCATCGCGCACAACGTCTTCAATCGGCGCTGGTTTGGCAGCGTTGCGAAGCGGAAGATGGATGCCGTTCGCGTCATCAACCTGGTGACGATCGTCTGCCTTGCAATCGCAATGATTATCATGCTCGTGACCAGCCTTCTGATATCTCGCGATGTCTTCCCTTACGCGGCGCTCGGCGGTGCGTTTGCCGTCCGGGAAATCCACATGTTCACGGGATACTGGGTGCTGCTGATCGTCGCCCTCCATCTTGGGACACGCTGGCAGATTGTGATGAATGTCTGCCGGGGACTTGTCGGGATCTCCAGTCAGAATGCTTGCCGCACTGCAATCCTCCGGCTAGCGGTAGTCGTCATCGTGGCATGGGGCGCGAGGAGTTCCGCCGAGATGGCGTTCGGGTCCAAGCTGATGTTGAGCTACTCGCTCGACATGTGGGACTTCAATGAATCGACGCTGGGCTTCTTCGTCAACTACGGCGCTATCGTGGGGATGCTTGCGGCCGCAACTCACTATGGCCTTACGGTCTCTCAGAACCGTCGCTTCCGCGCTTGCTTTCGCTCCAGGCAGGCTTCAAAGCCGGGAAGTGCTGATCGTGGCGAAGACGCTCTGCGCAGCTCGATGCTCGCCAGACCGCGGATCGAAGCGCCCGCCAGGTAGTGATCGATGACGCTCTGCCAGGGGTTGCGACCGCGCCAAACGCTTTCGGTGACGGAGGATGTGACTTCTATTCGTCTTTCAGTCGCCTTCGATTAGTGCCTGGAATTAGATACCTGGCTTTGTGCTGAGCTCAGCTCCCAGGGTCGTGTCGACCATTGACCGGGCGTCGAGCACCGATATTCCCGACTCGATCAGCTCGCGAAATCGATCTCTCATGCGAATATGGTCCTCGGGATACTTCCGAAGCGCATCAGGGAGCCTGGTTCCGTTCCGGAAGGGTTCGCGCTCGGATCCATCGCTCGTTTCCACCCACTCGATTGCCGAGTCGGGAATGAAGACGAACTGCGGTGGCGCCTCGACCAGTTGCGGAGTTAGGCAGCGCCATTGTCCGTCCCGCTCAACAACGGAATGAAGGATGAGATCCATGGATTATCCACCCCCAAACGTGCCGGGTCAGACCTTCGGGGTCGCGTGCGAGGTATTCGGCGCAACTGATATGACAGCCGTACGGGATCATACCAATGCTCAGGAGGTATTGTCTGGACGGACGGGTAACGACAACACGAGGCAACGTGAGAACTTCCGCCAACATATTCGCTTCCCATTCAGTGGCCGGGAATGCCATTTCCTCTGAAAGTCGTACCACACGCTCCGTCACCGTCTCCGTCTTGATGGTCATGTGTCTTCGATCAGTGCTTTGGCGTTTGAGCACGGAAAGCGCTCCAAGGGAAGGCTGGTGATCGGCTCTGCGGGTCCTGTATCTTCATATCAGGAACCCTCGGAAGTTGCCGCGGCGATGACCATTGCAATCCCCTTCGGCCCGCTGCAAATATGCGCACGGAGGGCTTCTCATGAGATTACTGCTTGCCTATTCGGTCTCGTTGCATCCAGCGCCTTGGCCGCCGCCGACTATCCCACCACTGGCATGCTCTATAACCAGCAGGAAGACTCCTCGCCGACCTACACCTGCACACTCCAGCAAGTTACGCTAATCGCGTTGTGTCAGTGCAGCTCGCTGACCGATGACTTCCAAAGGCCTTCAACCACTGCTATGTTAGCGACCTCGCATTCGCGCTGAAGACGGTATTGGATTTGGGAAACCAGACTTCAGGAAGTCGAACAACCCTGCCGCTCTGGATCAAAAGTCGCATAGCGCTCCTCGTGGGGCTCTGCTGCGTTGCAATCATAGGTGTCGTTGCACTGTCGAGCGCGCCCTATTGGCACCATCTCGTGACAGGCAGCGCACATCCGGTTGTTCACAATGAGGCCCTGTCCTCTCAGTCGACTGCGGATGCGATTGCGGAGCCCGTCGGTTCACGATCATCCACGTTGAATGAAGCGCGCCTTTTCGAGGCTCCAATTTCTGAACTGACCAGCCAGTTCACCCGCACCTGGCGGATTTCCGGACCCCAAATCTGTGCAGCGTTTCGAGACGCCGGCATTGAGGCGACAGAGTGGCGCGCCGCTTCCATGCGCAGTGTGAGTTACGAATGCTACTTTCAGCGAATTTACGAACGAGACGAGGTTCGTCCTCTACGCTCGACCTTCCTGCGCGTTCGCGGGAACGCGTGGGGAGAGGTCCTTGAGATCAGTGGTAGAATTGTAGGGCCGACGACGGACGATCAAGGAAGCCTCGATCCGTCCCTTATGCGCATCTTCGAGGTTCTGGTCCGCCAGGCACAGTGGGGAGACTTTCAGGACACGCTCGTCCCGATCCAGAAACTCTTGGATGTCCGATCCGAGCGCTTCGGTGCATCTTTCGAGTTCACGCGAGAACGGAGCCACGACAACAGTTACGATTTCACCCTGGTCCTTTCCCAGACCTCCAACGAGCAGACTCGTACGAGAGCGTATTTCACCCAGGAGAGATGGATGGTCAATCCGGATTACAAGAGGATACGTCCCGTGCTTCCAATGCTGTCGAGCCGATAAACGGAGCTGCCAAAATAACCCCGTTTTGCCAGTCGGTCTGTTGCCGCATACGTAGGTCGCGATACGAAGTGCTCACGACAGCCTCCGTCAAACGGACCCTCCCGCGGTAATCCGTCTTCCTCGCGCAGAACGTTTTGGCACCATCGATTTCCGGCATCTCATCGCCCAGCGGCCATTTGCTCTTGTTCCTCCCGGTAGGCATGCTCCATGCGCGTCAGCTTCTGCTCTCGGAAGGGCTTCTCCTCGCGGATGAACGCGATCATGGCATCGATGTCGTTCCCACCTCCGGGCGCGTCTCCCAATGGGAGATGACGGCGTCTACGAAGCTTTTGCGCCCAATAGCGGATTTCTCGCTCGGCCGGGGGATAGGATAAACCAAGCCGATACAGGCGGCTCTCCGTCCTCGCCCAACGGGCGGGGCTCCCTCGATCCATATCTAAGACGGGAGCCGTGTGCCCGTGGTCACCATCGTCGATTTCCGGGTGGCCGAAAAACCAGCCGTAGAGCCACGGCCTGCTATCGGACGGGCTCTCAAGCACCCACCCCTCAAGGATGGGCGCGGCTTCTAGCTCGGCTTCTGTCGGGACCCCGTTCATTGGTAACAGATCCTTCCTAAGAGTGATCTCTGCCGCTTGGTTCAGTTCAGCCATCCTCCGCCGCCCAAATCGCCTCCTTCGAGAACAAGGCTGGATCGCGACCTCACGAAATCCTCAAAGCGGAGGAGGATCTCATTGAACTTCTCCGTCTTCTCTCGGTGGACACCGTCTCCGGCGCCCCGGATGCGAATTGGTTCGCCTTCCCATATATTCGCGAAATCGATGCTGTCGATGTAGTCCAGACTGATCGCCGGATCATTTTCTCCGTTGATGACCGCGAGGGGAATAGACGTAGTCTTGGCGATGAATCTCTGATGGCTATCCTCCCCGGCAACCGCGGACTCGATCATATACTGGCGGGCCCGGCCGTCTGTCCTTCGAACGGCAGAATGGAACGGCTCTTCGTCCAGGGCGTCCGCGCCTAGCGCGAGTTCGACCACCATATCGCTGATGGTCGGCCGGGTTCCTCGGCTCGATCCCACAGTTCGCCGGGTGGTTTCTTCGACAGTTCCGGCACACCAAGCTCAGTGCCATCGCAGCGCAGCTCAACGTCGAGAAAGACCTTGCTTTATCTGACCCCAGCAGAGAGGCTCTCAGAGTCTGTTGCAGAGCCAGTTGAGCTCACCTGCGAATTTGGACAGGACCATGAACCTACCGCTTTGGAGCGACCCTATCGCTCAACTCTTCGGGCTGGCCGTCGCCGGGTTGGTGTTCAGCCGGTTTGTGTTTCGCCGACACCCGATGTGGCGGCTCATCGCTCACATCGTCTTCCTGATTGCGCTGACCGCTCTCCTACTCCACTACGGCATCCGACCCTACGCGCCTGATACACAGGCCGACGATGTGTCCCGGCGGATCTTCATCGGCTTCGCCAAAGCCGTCTGGTGGATAGGCGGCGCCATGGTGTTGATCAGCTCGGTTCGCCTGTTTCTGATATTCGAGCGAAAACCACGGGAAGCACGTCTGCTCCAGGACCTGGTTGTCGGCCTCATCTACCTCGGAACCGGCCTCTCGCTTATTGCCTATGTCTTCAGCATTCCCGTGGGCACGTTGATCGCGACTTCGGGGGTGTTCGCGATTATCGTTGGTCTTGCATTGCAAAGCACCTTGAGTGACGTCTTTTCGGGCATCGCATTGAATCTCGGGCGTCCCTACTCGGTCGGCGACTGGATCGTGCTTGACGATGGCGTCGAGGGCCGTGTGATCGAAACAAATTGGCGTGCCACCCATCTTCTCAGTGGCACAAACGATCTGATTGCCGTCCCCAACAGTCGCTTGGCGAAAGCCAACGTCACGAATCTCAGCAGTCCTGACGAGAGCCATGGGATATCGATCAAGGTGAGGCTAACACCTGCACCGCCCGCCACAGTCGCGGAGGTCATGAGGACGGTTCTTTTTGCTTCGAATAACATTCTCGATTCCCCCACACCCTCGGCAACGATAAAGGCTCTCGATGGTGAGGCTGTTGAAGTAGAACTTACCTGCCGAGTACGAGATAGGGCACACATTCCCATCGCGACAAACGAGATCTATGACCTTGTGTTCCGGCATTGCAAGGCTGCCGGGTTACCGCTCGCTGTGTCGGCGTCGGCCGGCGTGGCTCCAGACCCGGATCCCGCATATCGGCAGCATCCAAGCACCGCGTGGCGGCTTTTGAACGCTATACCCCTCTTCTCGCCCTTGACTGAAGATGAGAAGGAGACGCTTGCGGCGAGCATGACGCGCCAGACTTATCGCAAGGACGAGATCATCGCAGAACAAGGAACGAGGCTGGCCTCTCTGATGCTGATACGAAACGGCGTCGTCTCGATCACAAGGAAGGAAGCCAATCATGAAACGGAGCTTCTGCGCCTTTCTCCAGGACATTGCTTCGGGGAAGAGGGAATGCTGACGGGTGCGCCGGCACCTGGGACCATACGCGCGCTGACATTCGTGATCGCCTACGAGATCAAGCAGGATCCACTTGCCGCCCTTATGCGTGACCGCCCGGCCCTCGCCGAGGAACTGGGCCTCGTCCTGTCACGCCGACTTGAGGCAGAACGCCTCCAATCGGCTGACACTTTTCCTCGCGGCTCAGAAGCAATGACGTTTGGCGATCGCATCCGCCAGATTTTCCAACTGTCGTAACCGACCAGCATCGATGGCTTCCGGTCGTGGTCAGTGATCCCCAAACCAGCCCTCTGCCCGGCCTTTGTGAGCGACATGGGTCGCATGCGAACCCTCATTCCGTCGAGTCGAAATCGACCTCCTCGGCATCAAGCATCCTGGCCAATGTGCGCAAGCCAACTTCGAGCTGGTCCATCGCCGGTGCCGCCAGTGCGAGCCTGACCGCGTTCGGAGCGTGGCCAGGCGTGACCGCGAATGTCGTCGAAGGCGTCAGTGCGATATCGCGCCTGGCTGCCGCGGCAACGAAACTTTGGGAGCGCCAATGGGTCGGCAGCGTCAGCCACAGGTGATAGCAGCCCGCGTGAGACTGTATGTCGAAGCCTGACAGACATTCGGCTGCCAGCTTCTGACGCGCGTGTGCGTCGGTCCGCTTCAATTTGGCGAGCTCGGCCGCGGTGCCGTCGCCCATCAATCGCTCCGCGGCCGCGAAGGCGTATCCAGACGCAGTCCATCCCCCCGAACGCACCGACGCCATGACGCTTTCCCGCATGCGATGCGGTGGCACGATAAAGCCGAGGGTCAGACCAGGTGCGACCATCTTCGACAGGCTGTCGATGACGATACAGGTGTCGGGAGCAAGGGCTGCCAGCGGCGGCTCGTCGTCGAGAAAGGCATAGACATTGTCCTCGATAACAGGAAGGCCGAGTTCGTCGACCACGCGCAGGAGATCGATACGGCGTGCCGACGTCATCGTCATACCCAACGGATTCTGGATCGACGGCTGGACATAGATAGCCGACAGATGGGCTTCATGGTGGGCCTTTTGCACGGCGTCAGGCCGCATCCCTTCTTCGTCCATCGCCAGCGGTACGAGCGATATTCCGAGCCGCGACGCGATGCCCTTGATGAAGGGATACGTCAAAGCTTCCACTCCGCAGCGACCGCCCGTAGGGACGAGGGCTGCGAGAACAGCGGCAATGCTCTGCCGCCCGTTGCCGGTGAATACCAGTTGGTCGGCGTCGACGGACCATGTGCCTTTGGAGAGGTGCGCGGCTGCAACGCTCCTCATGACGGGCGTGCCGATGCTGGTCCCTTGTCTAAGCGCGACATCCAGCGCGGCTGGCTGTTCCAGCCCTCGGAGGCTCTTCGCGATCAGCGCCGTCTGCTCGGGAAGCATCGGGTAGTTGAACTCCAGGTCAATCCGGATGCCACGCGGTTCACCTGGAGCTGCGATGCCGCGCCTTGCTTCCCCGGAGACGAAGGTCCCTCGTCCGACTTCCCCGACAACGAGGCCACGGCGCAGCAGCTCTGCGTAGACGCGGCTCGCCGTCGAGACGGCAATGCCGCGCTTGTAGGCGAAGCTCCGCTGCGGCGGAAGACGATCGCCGGGCCTTAGCTTGCCGCTCGCTATCTCGGCGGCGACGACATCTGCCAGCTTCAGATATTCGGACTTCGACATTATTGCTCCGAGTTCAATGTTTTGATTGCACTGAGCAGAATATCGGAACATTCTGTCGACATCAAATGCATTGTACCTGATGCGGCCACGCCCTGCGATCTGAGGCGCGCCGAACTCAAAACAAGCCTCCGGACGCCGCAGCGCCGGTGCGGAGGAGCATTGGAGACGAGAGATGTCTGAAAGTATCTGGATCATAAGCCGACCGGAGGTGACAAGGAGCCTTTGGTCGCCCCCGCGCATCGTCAAAGCCGCATGGGCCGCGATCGTACGCTGCGCAGTTCGTCGGTCTGCTGTCGCCCGGCTTCGCGATCTTGATGGCGACGCACTCAAAGACATCGGCCTTGCGCGATCTGAGATCGAGAAGGCGGCCTATGGCCTCATGGCCCGGAGAGAAACGCAGGCGCGTCCGGATCATAGCTGAAAGTAGATCCCCACCTGAACGATGGTACAGGTGATGCGACACGGCCCTGATGCGATCATAGTGACATACCTCGATCAGCGAGGCCGGCCCGTAGGGCAATTCTTCAACATCGTTGTTTTGCGCGCGGCAGTTCGAGCCGACGCTGTTTGCTGCGCGATCGGAGAAGTATCATGAACAGCAAGACACATCACACCATGAGCAGACGCGGGTTTCTGGCCGCGACAATGGTCGGGCCAACCGCATTGAGCGTGCCGCTGGGATCCACTGCGAAAGCGGGAGGTGCAGCCACTGCCCCTGCTACTTCCGCGATCCGGCCATTCGTATTCCACGCCTCGAAAGCGGAATTTACCGACCTGCGCCCCCGCATTCTTGCGACGAAGTGGCCGGAACGTGAGACTGTGGAGGACGCGTCACAGGGCGTGAACCTCGCGACCATGAAGAAGCTAGCGGACTACTGGGCACATCATCACGACTGGAGCAAGACTGAGACCGGACTCAATCTCTGGCCGAACTTCATCACCGAGATCGACGGGCTCGACATCCACTTCATCCACGTGCGCTCTAAGCACGCCAACGCGCTGCCCGTCATCATCACCCACGGTTGGCCAGGGTCGATCATCGAGCAGCTCAAGATCATCGGCCCGCTCACCAACCCGACTGCCCACGGCGGCACCGAAACGGATGCGTTCGACGTCGTCATTCCTTCGCTTCCCGGATATGGTTTTTCGGGCAAGCCGACGGCCACCGGATGGGATCCCCAGCGTATCGCGCGGGGATGGGTCGAACTGATGCGGCGGCTCGGCTACGCCCGATATGTCGCTCAGGGTGGCGACTGGGGGAACGCGGTCACCGAGCAGATGGCGCTCATGAAGCCCGCCGGGTTGATCGGCATCCACACCAACATGCCAGCCACCATTCCTGACGAGATCGCCACGACCCTGCCCGACGGGCAGGTACCCGCTGGTCTTCCGACCGATGAACTCTATGCCTGGAAGCAGCCCTCCTTCTTCTATATGCACGGGCTCGGCTACGCGCAGGAAATGGCGAACCGGCCGCAGACGCTCTACGCGCTGACGGATTCCCCGATCGGACTGGCGGCCTGGATGCTGGACCATGACGACCGAAGCCGCGATCTGATCACGCGTTTTCGACGGCGCGCACGAAGGACTGACGCGCGACGACATCCTCGACAACATCACGCTCTACTGGTTGACGAACATCGCGGTCTCTTCCGCGCGACTATATTGGGAGAGCAAGCTCGCCTTCTTCCAGCCCAAGGGCATCGAACTGCCGGTGGACGTCAGCGCCTTTCCCGACGAGATCTACACCGCGCCGGAAAGCTGGACCCGCAAGGCCTATCCGAACCTCATCCACTACAACCGACTTCCGAAGGGAGGGCATTTCGCAGCCTGGGAACAGCCGCGGCTCCTGACCGAGGAACTTCGCGCGACGTTCCATACGCGTCGGTAAGCGTGTCAGCGCCGCCTCCAGGATTTCTCACGCGTCCTCTTCGGAGGAAGGTCGCATGGAACTGACAGCTACCACGATCCTCGTCGCCTTCGCCGGCGTGTTCCTGATCTGCTTCCTCAAGGGAGCGTTCGGCGGCGGCTTCGCCATTATCGGGATCCCTCTTCTATCGCTTGTGATGGATCCCGTCACGGCCGGAGGACTCCTCGCTCCCCTGTTCATCGCAATGGATCTATATGCTCTGCGCTACTTCAGGCGCTCGACATGGTCGAAGCCGGATCTGGTGCTTCTGCTGCCGGGGCTCTTGCTCGGCATCGGGTTCGGCTACCTGCTGTTTCGGGTCCTCGACCACCGCGTAATCGCGATCCTGATGGCGGCGATCACGCTGATCTTTGTCGGCCTGTGGCTGATGAACGGCGGCGAGGCAACGACCCGTCGGCGTTCGACGCCCAAGGCGATCGCTGCCGGCCTGACGTCTGGCATCACGACCATGGTCGCGCATTCCGGCGGGCCGCCTCTCGCGATGTATCTCCTGCCCCTCGGCCTTACCAAGGACATCTACGCGGGCACGACTAGCCTCTTCTTCACTGTCGGTAACGCGACCAAGGCGGTTCCCTGGCTGTTGCTGGTAAATCCTACAGCCGGTCTGTGGGAACTGATGGCGGTCTGTCTGTTCGCCGTTCCAACAGGCGTGTCACTCGGTTGGCGGCTTCACGGTGTCCTGGACCAGCGTCAGATCTACCGCATCTGCTACGGGTTGCTGGTCGTGACCGCGGTGAAACTGCTGTGGGATGGCATTTCGGGGTACCTCGTATGACCACCAACTTGCCAAATAGGCTTTCTCGGATTGTGCCATTGGCGACAAGAATGCTTGCCGGTTCCACTGGATTATCCCGCATTACAATGGCCCATCAGTCGAGCTGCCGTCACGTTGGCACGACGCCCTCCCCCCGCTTCCGTTCGGAACGACCTGGTCCGCGGTCGGGTTTGCCATTCGCACAACGGCGGCTTCATTGACTCCGCTACACATCGCGTTGGTTCTCGATTTCGGAGAAGCGAAAGCCTCCAACCACCCGCAATTTGCTCCTCGAGTTCAGCCTTGGCCATGCCTTCGAACACGATATTGGTTACCTTGTACTAAGTGCTGGCTACTTGCAGATGCGCTCCCTCAATCTCGGCACCGAGAAATCCAGGAAAGCACGTAGCTTCAACGGGCACCCAGGCTCGTCGTGGATGCGCCGCTTCCAGAAGGCTTGGCGCAGGGCGTCTTCCGGGCTCAATACCGAGTGGAGACCCTGCACATCGTGCCCGTCTTCGGGGACGGAGCCGTCCACGCGTCTCCACGTATCGGGCACTTGCACGTGATTGTCGACGACCTGCCGTGGTGGTGGGCTGTCGACATCGCTGGTCTGCCGCCAGGCGAGCACAATGTGAAGATTGCGTTGGTGGACGCCAACCACAACGATCCTTTCGGCGTCGAAAGCGGCAGTGCGCTCGTTTGCCCGCACGCTGTCGGCGCAATTGCTCGGCGCGTGTCGACTCGGCCATTAAGCAAAGGGGTTCTTATACCGTTCTACGTGCATCTCGATGGCCATCGCCTCATATAGCGACTCAGGTGTTTTCTCGCCAGCTATCACGCGATTTACTGCCGCCGTCATGGCAGCACGTCCGTACTCGCTCACATGTGAGACGCTATGCGTTTCACACCAGCTTCTGACAACGGTTGTAACTGTGTCGATGTCCTAGTCTTCGAGATCAGTCAGGAGATTAAAGAGTGACATGTTCGTGCACTCCTTTCCAAGCGGCCGGCCGTTCATATCGGGGCCGGTTAATCATGCTACGCTTATATGGCGGCGGGGCAACAATCGGATGTGGCGCCGGAACTGTCCTTGCGAAAGGGAGCCCGTCGCTAAGACAGGGCAAGATCGAGGTCTTCTCTTGCAGGGATCGCCGTAGGGTTGACGAGGAAGGAGAAGCTTCCGCCACCGCGGTCTAAAACAAAAACGAAATGCATCGGTCCGATTTTCCAGAAAGACCATCGAAAACGACGGCGTTGATGGACGCCGCGGCAACTTCAAGAAACGCCACACCGTTTCCGTTGCTAACGAAATTGCGCGCGATAGGAACTGTGGCGGCGCGGCCGCCGCGCTTGGCCATCTCAGTTCAGGCGGGTCCAAGTCTGTGTCTTGCACAATACTCTCGTTGCGCAGCCCCGAAGTTTGAGGCTGTTTCCCGACACGATGAGCCTGCCGCTATAGGTTGTTTTTGTCCTCGGATCTGTGAGCCGGCCGGTATATGTATCGCCCGCACGTGAGAAAAACCCGATCTGCTGGCCCGCATATCGCCCGCTCTTCGCCACAATGCAATAATTCGATCCACAGGGCTGGATCGCCGACGTCTCGCCATTTTCCGTTTTCCAGGTTCCCACCACCGTATCGGCACCACTCGCGGCGCTGGCTATTGATATGAAGACTGTTGCAAAAACAGACCTGATCGTCATGTGGAAACTCCACTATGGCTCCGTCGTTGCGGCCATTTCGGAGACCGGCAGGGACGCGAGCTGCACAACTACGGCAAACAAAACGAGGGCGACACGAGATTGTTCACAGAGTAATCCCGTTACCACGCTGCCAACCAACCGCCGGTTAGCGAATTGGCTGAGATAGTGATGCTCTGCAGGCACTTTGCCGAACCCCGTCCCTCGACGAACTGGCTTCGAGGCCGTGTCGCGTGCTCAAAGAACTCATCGTGCGATTGGCCAGCCGCAAGGCTGCGATTTAGTGCGACATCAGGACCGGCATTGAAATGTTATTCAGCAGATCGCGGGTGGCACCGCCGAACATATCTTCGAAAAGCGGCGAGTGGCCATAGGCGCCGCAGATGATAAGATCTGCGTTCTCACGGTCGAGGCCGGCAAATAACGCGCTGGTGAAATCGTTGTCCCCCGTGTCCCGCCATCCTTTCAGGGCTACCCTAACTCCATGCTGTTCGAGATGACCCTTTATCTCCTGGACGTCAGCATTGTTGTCGCTGTAGTTGCTCGCAAACACGAACAGGAAGACTTTGCGTGCGGCCTTGAGGATCGGCATTGCGTCGTGAACGGCCCTGGTTGACTCGCGGCTGAAGTTCCAGGCGATGACCACCTGCTCGCCGATTGCGCCTTCTCCAGTCCAACCCGTTGGAAGAACCAACATTGGAACCCCGGCTGTCACCAAAATTTCTTTGGGGATTGCTGAATTGGATAGATGGCGGTGATCCGGGTGCGGCTGTGTCGATACCAGAAGATCCGCGCAATGGGAAAAAAGCTGCTCTGCGCTGTGAGCCTCCGGCCGTGCCGCGTGATATTGGAAGTCAAGGCCAGCCTTCTGAGCGGCGGCTTTGAATTCATCTTCAATCGCGAGCGCAAGATCACGGCTCTCCCCCTTCAATGCTTCTTTCGTGCTGACGTCGACGCCGATCAGCCTGGCGTGGTGCTTGGCAGCGATGTTGATGGCAGTGCGCACACGGGCCGGAGAATCGGCTCCAGCGTCCAAATAGACAACGATGTCTCTGTAGGCCATAACTTCCTCCATTCGCACAAGACCGAGCGTTTCACCTGCTCGCTTCCCTGTCGGAGGAGTCACCAGGAGAATCGCAGGGAACCTATGACCCTGAACAGTTAATGTCCCTTGACGCTCCAGGTTCCGGACGACTGCAAAGAATTAACGATGTGATTGGGCTGTAGCGATCCTTTTCTGTAAGGACCCCGGCTCTCCGCTGCAACACGCCTGTGGCGGGCTGGAGGAAATACTTCGTGCCGGGAGTTGACGTGGCCTTATGCGGAGAAAACCGGAAGGCCTTGAATGGAAGCGCGGATTCGCGAGCCCGATGACCTGCGAAACCTCTTTCCAACAGCTTCGCGCCCTGGCGGATTTTGAAATCCTGTCTTACGACAACTCATTCTGGAACTTGATCTCAGATGGCTACTGAGCTTCCGGAGGACAGCTAGCCTTCGGCGCGCTACGAGGGGGCGTCGACGGGGTCGCCATTTGGGTTTGGCGCCGGCGAATCTCTTGTGTCCCGAGGTGGTTTTTGGCGTTCATCGGACTTCGGCGCCGGATCTTGAGGAACGGGACGACGGACGGGCTGTGCTTTCGGATCGCTCTTTTTAGGCGGAGCTGCAACTTTCTCAGTCATAAGCTCGGTACTCGCGCTTTCCACAAGAATCGGCAGACGCAAGGTTCCGACCTACTGCGAGCGTCTCACTCTTCAGAGTGGCAGCCTGCGTTAAATTCCGCAAAATAAGCCTGTCTCGTCGGAGAATTTCCGCTGTTCAACAGACCTTGCGGCAGGGACCCATCAACCGTTGTTGACACGGCATGGGGGATTCTACTGGCTAACCTGGACAATAGTGCAATGCCTCGCCCCGATAGTCGCGCGGCGGCATTCGGAACATTCGCTATTCCGAGGAGTTTTCACGAAAAGTGAAAGAGGGAGGGTACATGCTCTCCATTCAAGCAAGGTCGTCGATTGCTCGAAACGCATCGGCGCAACAGCTTACATCGTTGGGCTTCTGTGCGCACCGGCTTTTGCCCAAGCGTCCCCAATCAGCCGGATCGGTGTCAAGTACCGGATCAGCAGGAGAATCAGGACCGCGTCCCAAAGGACGGCAATTCCCGATCAGCGAATACGTCGGACGCCGAAAAACTGACTGATTGCAACGGAGTATTATAGCCCCTCGACCGGCGACCGCGATCGCATCAAACCTGCGCCGAAGCAGCAATAAGTAGAATTGTGCGGTGATGTGTGATGAACCTTGATGACGAGAACGCTGCCGTCTTCGTATGGATCGTGCCTGAAGGCGCGGAAGATATCCGTCATCTTTCCGTCGACGGAGACTATGTCGGCTCGATTGCAAAAAACACCGAAAATCCTTCAGCAAAGCATCAGTGGAGTTGGCGCGTCACCATTCCCGACAGCGTTGACCGCAATACGCCGTTGGCCGGGCATGCGGACGATGAACTGGCCGCCAAGAAGGCTGCGGAAGAGGCTTATTCGCGTGCGAGACGGGAGACCGGTTGAAGGCTTAAGCCTTCGGCGCAAGCTTCAAAACGAGGAAGCTCATGCGCACCCGACATATCGTCATCGGACTTGTTGCCGCTCTGGTGATCGCTTTTATTTTGCACATCATCAATCCATTCGGCCGCGATGTAGCTGAGCCGCAAGGCCAGCCACCTACCCCTCCCGCACAGAACCAGTCACAGTGATGGTTCACATCTCTGCCCGGTTGCAGAAAATGCAGATCAATGCCGAATATGCAGCGATTCGCGGAAGTGCCGGTCCCGATCACCGGAACCTTCGACGGTCAGCACTGTTGAATTGATCGAAGCTCCGAAAAGGCAGGCTACGGATGAGCAAGCGGCAGAACCCAGATGAAACAAATAAACCGCCCCCGACTTCTCTGCTGAAGACGTCCGTCAGAGTGAAATCATTCTGCGGAAGCGTTGGCAGCGGTGGGTATTCGTCGCCGGCCTAGTCGGCATCGCGCTGCTCGCGCTTCTTCTGGGATTGACATCATAAACACCGGGTCTTGCTAACGCGATTAGCGCCCTTCGCAAGTTTGACGCACGATGCACGATTAATGGCGTAGTTCTGGACCTCGCTGGTTTCATCCATGACAGTGCGGACAGATACTGTTGCGGGCTTGCGAAAAGCCGGATTTGCCATCCGGTTCGTGAGCAATACGGCATCTCCGCGTCGCCGTTGGTTTGATCAGCCTGCCAAAGATTGTCCTCCAGGTCGCGACAGCGCAGCGTCCGCGTAGGGCATGCGACAGCAGCGACATTCCGACTGGTCAAGTGACGCCGCAGATCCGCGAACTCGTGAAGTGACGACATACGAGTTGATCGGAGACCCCGTAAAATCGGGTCCGTAGCCGCGGCACGGCCTGGTCGATCTCTGCATGTTCCACCGCGATGTTGGAAAAGTCAGCGGGTCGCCATGATCCCCAAGCGGCAGTCGCGTTTGAGAAGCTGGCCTTCCTCGGATGGCCCGCGCGATCCTCAATTCGCCGAGCGTCGTATCCGACCGTTAAGAGTTCGTTGACCATAGCGTGGCATTACTAAGCGCGATGGATGCGGACGCTCCCGCACGTCGTCGAGTATTTTTGTGGGACGGGATTAGTCGTGTCGAAGTGTCCAGTTAAAGGAACCTTGGGCGGCGGGGTTGTCGCACTGCTGTCGCGTGTAGAGCGGCTTGTCGCGCAGACCCTACTGCCGGCCCTGTTCGCGCTCCCTCCGTTAATCGGCTCTGCATCATTTGTCTCCGCGGAAGATCGTGCGCTGAAGCTGTTTTTTACCCATACAGGCGAGAAGGCGACGATTGTCTACAAGCGCGACGGAAAGTTCGACCCAACGGGCCTCTCCCAGATAAATCGGTTCCTGCGCGACTGGCGAAGGAATGAACCGACCAGGATGGATCCACGGTTGCTCGACCTTGTCTGGGAAGTGTACAAGCGCAGCGGCGCGAAGGACTACATCCACATCGTCTCCGCCTACCGTTCTCCGGCCACCAATAACATGCTCCGTAACCGCTCGCGGAGCACGGGCGTCGCCGAGAGGAGCCAGCACATGCTTGGCAAGGCGATGGACTTCTACGTTCCCGGCGTGAAGCTTTCGACGCTGCGGGCACTTGCAATGCAGACGCAGGTCGGCGGTGTCGGCTACTATCCGACCTCGGGATCTCCCTTCGTGCATCTCGACGTCGGCAACGTCCGCGCTTGGCCGCGCATGTCTCGGCAAGAACTCGCTCGAATATTCCCGAACGGGCAGACGATGCATCTTCCAGCGGATGGCCGCCCACTGCCGGGATATTACCAGGCAGTTGCGAACTACAGGAAGCGCGTCAGCCCCACCTCCATCCAAATCGCTAGCACCGCTGGAGAAGACGAAGACGCAGGAACGTCAGCCACGTCGAGCCGCGACACCACGGACAGGAGCCTCGTGACGGCGCTCCTGCCCACGCCTCGAAGCCGCGCATTGAATGCGCTGGCGCTGCAGACCGACGCGCTCGGAGATGACGAACGGTCCTCGGTGGATCTTTCATCACTACCGATTCCAATACCGGCAATGCGACCAGCCTCTTTGGGCGGCGACGCGGGTATCGATGCCAAGCTAGACACCGCATCGATCGGCGCGATCGACGCGCTTCCGGATCGACGGACATCTGCATTGCCGACCTATTCCGGCTTCGAACCTTTCGCTGCTGCACCCGAGGCCCTGCAAAAGGGGGCGGACATGATCGCCTCCCTGCCAATGACTGCTTCCTGGGAAGACGCAGGTTTGTTCGGACCGACCTCAGGTGCGGCACTGATGAAATGGGCGCTGCACTCTCCTGGCGAGGTGATTGGAATGAGAGCACCTCGCGTTTCCCGCCGCACGGTTCAGCACTACCCGGATGCCGCAGTGTCCGGTGGGGAAATCATTCCTGTCGCCGCAACAGACCAGTTCGATGCCAACCGGTTTACGTCGCCCTCGGAGAGCTGACCGCAACCTCTCGAACTGCGGCGTCGCCTTGATCTTCTGCAATCGCACAGCGCGACGCTGCCGTACAGCCACAGGCTCTTCACGAGATCCTTCTTGTCACCAGGGCTAACTCTCACGGCTTCGATAACGGCCGAGAACCGACGATCTTCGGCAGCAACGAGGCTTGCGACCTCGGCAGAGAGAGTGTGCTTAGTATTCAATCGGTAAAGCCGACCGTATCCCGACCCTTCGGACGACATGATGCCACTTGCCTCGAGGGAGAGAAGGCCAAGGCGGGTGCTGCTCTTCGACAACCCAGCACGACGCCCGATGTCCGAGCTAGCAAGCAGCCCGCCATGGCATGGCGAGCAAGGACGCGCAAGACCCGCACGTTCGAATCCACCCCAAAAACCAGGTCGACGACGATCAACTTGGCGAGATCAAGCTGCCTGTGGCGCTGCTTGCAGCCTGGAAGGAAGCCGGCATCGAACCAGTTGCGAAGACGTCAGTCTGAGAGCGACACGACATCTCCTACCCGGAGCAACCCCTCTTGGCTCGGGCGGCAGTAGACACCCATGTTTCGATTGCCGAACTTCATCACATTTCGAAGGATTTCCGGATCGCTCTCCAGTCCTTCCTGAGCAATGATGGTGAACCCGCATCGCTTCGTCGGCGCGATCACTTTTCCGGTTATTTCGCCAAGCTGGATCGGCGCGCCGATCCAGCTTAGTTCAGCAAAGCCGCTGATACCGGCCTTCGCCTCCATAAAGATGTTCGGGCGAAATCTGCGCCGGTCGGGACTACCGGCCGGATGAAGCGACTGCAGATGGTCGACCGACGCACTCGTCAGCAGGTGAAGAGGAGACACCTCGTATCTATCGACCGCGAAGGTCGTCTCACCGCTCTCGTGCGCAGAGCGCTCGTAAGGCCTGACGGCCACGTCGAACTCGAAGAACGCCGTTAGGCCGCCCGCGAGCTGTGGTTCATCGACGGGGAGCCATTGATGACCGGGCACTTGTATCTCGACGGTGCCGTCCGTCGCCGTCCGTGACCTCACATAGACGGATTTTTGCCAACGCTTGTCGCGCTCGGGATGGGCAACGACGCCCGTCGAAACGTCGACGAGTGCATATCGCCGGTCGCCGTCCATTCCGTCACCGGACACCTTGACTGCGTCGACCATTTCGCCGGTTAGCGAGCTGACTGGATAGCGCCAGAGCTCTCTGATCACTCCTACCGATCGCATGTCTAATGAGCTCGCCCCGAGGTCGCGCGCACTTGCGAGGGTGTCGCGCCGAAGATCCGCTTGAAGGCGCGCGCGAAGTGGGAGGCGTTCTCGAAGCCGACATCGAGGGCGATCTCGATCATCGGCAGCTTCGAGTGGGCAAGCAAGACTTTCGCTCTCTCCATTCGCACACGTTTATAGGCTTGAGCCGGTGACATCCCGGCCTTCTCCAAGAAAACCCGTTCGAGCTGCCGCCGTGAGAGCCCAACGGACGATGCAAGAGCCGGTATGGATATGCCGTCTTCCATGTTTTGTTCCATGGTGATCATGACGGCTCTTACGCGGTCGTCGTCGTAATTCTCGTGGAGCGGCCTGCGGGGCTGCACGTCTCCGGGCGACCGAGCCTTTTCAATCTGCAGGACTTCCAATGCATTACGCTCGGCCTCCCGGCTGATGTAGCGCCGCACGAGCAGCGCTGCCATGTCCGCCGCGCTGCTTCCGCCCGCGCAGGATCCACGCCGCCGATCGAGATTGAACAACCGGTCCGATCGCACCGGAAGGTCGGGAAATCGTTCCTTGTAGGCCTTTGCGTGAAGCCAGCTCACGCAGGTCTGGTGGCTTGCCATCAATCCGACGTCGGCAAGAATAAAGGTTCCGGTGCAAAGTCCGATCAACGGCACGCCCTGTGACGAAGCACGTTTCAGGAACATGATCGTCTCCAGGTCCACCGGCCGTTCAACCGTCAGCAAACCACCGACAACCACGATGTAGTCGAACCGGGATGGATCAACGAAGTCAGAAGTTGGCGCCACCTGGACGCCGCAACTCGATGCGATGAGGTGGCGCGTGCTGCCGAGTACCTGCCAGTCGGCGAGCACACGCCCGGATCGATCGAACTCGTCGCTTGCGAGACGCAGGGTGTCAACGAAGAGCGCGAAGGCCGAAAGAGTGAACGACCGTGCCAGGACGAACCCGACTCTGAGCTGCTTAGGGGTTGCAGCAGCCTCTCCGGATCGAAAATCCTCAGGTCTCATCTTGATGGTCTCCTGTCTGGTGGAGCGTGATATTCACTTGATCTGGAAGCCGTGGGCAAGCGGATCCCGATCATCGACGAAGATCGTGTTGTGGCCGATGACTCGCGCCCAGCCGCCAATGCTCGGAAGGATTCCATTATAGGAACCTACTTCGGCATCCGCTTCGACCCTACCTTCGAAGACCGTGCCAATCAGGCTTTCATGCCGGTAGCTTGCGCCGACCGCAAGCCGCCCCTTTCCATGAAGTTGGGCCATACGTGCCGAGGTGCCGGTTCCACCAGGCGACCGGTCGATCGCCTTGTCTCCATAGAACACCGCGCAACGTCCATCGGAGCGCCCATTGACGGGTTGATCACACCAGATGGCGTGATGGACGCCGCGAATCCTTTCGTCGTCGGGATGAACCGGGTCGCAGATGTCCGCGAGTGCGTCCCTGAGCCTCCGGCTGAAACCGACAATCTGGGCCGCGGTCATACCGTCGAGGCCGCTCCAGTTCTCCTGAGGCTCCACGACGACGTAGTAGTTGCCTCCGTAAGAGATATCGACCCGCAGGCGCCCTATTCCAGGCACATCCACGCCGACATCCGGTTCGTGCAGGTAACTGGGCACATTATAGAGGCGCACCGAGTCCACATACCCGCTCTTTTCTTCATAAGCCACATCGACTCGTCCTGCGGGGGTTTCGATGGAAACTCGCCCCGATGTGCGGGGCTTCACCAGGCCCTCCTCGATCGCGGCCGTCACGACGCCTATCGTTCCAGCACCGCACATCGGAAGGCAGCCGCTTACCTCGATGAAGAGGACTGCGAAGTCGCAATCGTCCCGATAGGCAGGGTAGATGATTGCTCCCGACATGATGTCATGTCCTCTGGGCTCGAACATCAAGGCCCTTCGGACCCAGTCGTGGTCGCGGACGAAAAATTCGCGCCTCTCGCCCATGGGAGCATGCGGTAGCAACGGCGCCCCGCCGGCAACGAGACGCACCGGGTTTCCACAGGTGTGCGCGTCGATGCAGAAAAAGCTGTTTCTCATATACGTCTCCTCAAATCAGGCCGTCCGAAGCGCCCCGTCGCGATTGAGAAGACCGCGGCTCAGCCGGTCAAGCAGGAGCGCGACGGCGACGATTGCGAGCCCCGCGCGCACGCCCAAGCCCATTTCCATACGGGTCAGACCACGTGTCACCTCGGCACCAAGTCCACCCGCCCCTACCAGGCCTGCCAGAACGACCATGGCCAGCGAAAGCAGAATGCATTGATTGAGGCCGACCATCAGCGTCTGCTTGGCCAGCGGGATTTCTATCTTCCAAAGCACAGAACGAGGATGGGCGCCGATCGCGTTGCCAAGCTCGATGAACTCGCGCGGTACCTGGTCGAACGCCAATGTTGTCAGTCGCAGCATCGGGGGAATGCCGTAGACGATCGTGGCGATGATCGCCGGGACGCGCCCGAGGCTGAAGATCATCACTGCGGGGATCAGGTAGACCCACGGCGGCACAGTCTGCATAACGTCTAGGACTGGTCGCACAACGGCTTCAAGCGTCTTGTGGCGCGAGCAGAGGACACCGATGGGAAACGCGATCAGGACGGAGATCAAAACGCCAACGGTCACGAGCGCAATCGTCTGCATCGACGCCGTCCACAGCCCGACGATCAGGCAAAATCCCAGGCATAGGCCCGCGAGGATTGCCGCTCGCAGATTCACCGCAAAGAAGGCTGCAAGGACGACGATCGCAATAAGGGCATAGGGCGGCACTGAAAGTAGCGCGGCCTCGATCGCCGACAGGACGGCCTCCACTACATAGCTGATCGCAGAGAACAGTGGATGCAGGTTCGTGTTCAACCAGTCAACCGCCGGAGCAAGAAGAGCACCTGGCGAAAACTGCAAGATCGAAGGATTCATGACTGCCTCCAATGAAGGAACACAAGGGGAGAACACTACCATCTGGCGGCCTATTCCTTGGGTTCTGTTGGTATGTGATCGGCATTTTCGCCGATCGGCTAAAAGTCTCTTATCCGCAGGACAAAAGTGTCCTGCGGTTCTCGAACCATTCTCCAATTCGTGACCCTGATGCCGCTTCTGGCTTCGGTCACAGAGTGGCGTTCAGCTCCCGGTTTCCCATTCTCCCTGAGGAGCGCAGCCCAGTCCTGTCGGGCTCGCTAGACAGTCATCAGGACAACCGGGATATCGTCGACGCGCCTTCCGTGGTGCTTTCACCGCGCTGCTCGTAAGCGCGTTGGTCACGCAGGATCTGGAAGGCGATCGTCAAAAGTTTGCGCGCAATCGCCACCCGCGCCTTGTTGGTTCCTCTGATCTTCAGATGCTCGTACTGGGCACGAAGTTGCGGATCGCTGGCGGTG
>NZ_FOCV01000034.1 GCF_900110205.1 Rhizobium tibeticum
CCGCGGATCTGGTTCTCCAGCGTGACCCGCTGACCAACCAGTTTCTTCCTGGCAATCAGCAGTGAACGAACCGCATGCGCAGGCAAAGACTTCACATGCACGACCTTGAAGAAGCCGGTCCGGGCAAGATGGGCGAGACCAGGAGCATCGTTGCGATCGGTCTTGTGTGTCGCAAGCGACTTCAGCGCCTGGTGAGCCTGACGGCTTTCGATGCACACTACGGGAACGCCGCGTTCGACCAAACCATGATAAAGCATCGGCGCCATTCGCCCGGTCTCAAACACGACGCGGCTGCAAATCGGCGCCTTGGCCAGCTCCACTTCGATAGCGGCTGGTGTCGATGCGGCATTGCCTTGATGGGCAATCGCGCCGTCACGGTCCAGAACACAGATGTGCGTCTCGTCCATCGAGACGTCAATCCAGCAAAATACTCCATGGTCAGTCTCCTCTTTCTATGACGGGGCCCGATCTTAACAGGCATCGGGAGAAGAGCTCTTGACCATTACCCGATGTTGAAAAAGTCGAAAATCCGGGCCTACCGAAAAGTCAGCCAATTCGTGATCTGAGCGAATGTTGCCGCACGATGCTGTTTCACTTCCGCTACGCGGCCCCATGCTGCTTGAACGCAAAATTGGCAGGTCCCCCAGCTCAATTTTCTGTGTCGGCCTCTACGGCGGTTAAAAAAATGAAGGTTGCAGAAAACGGACTTTTTCAACGATATCGGCCAAAAGCAGACGAAACCGCTGCGGAGGCCGGACTCAGTCCTTCTTGAACTCGAAGAGCTCGACGATGTTGCCCGACGGATCTTCGAGCAGGATGGCACGGCCAGCACCGCTGGCGCTTACATCGCCGCGGAAACTTGCATCAGCCCGGCGCAACCGCTCAATCAGCGCATCGAGTTCGCTCGTGATGATCATAAACCGGTTCCACCCGCCCGGCTTCGGATTGCCACCCGCCTGACCACCGCTTCCTGCACCTGGGGCGCTGAGATAAAGCGTCAGTTCGTCGCGCACGAGCGCGGCAAATTTGCCCGGATTGTGCTTGTCGAGCTTGAAATTGAGGTTGTCTCGATAGAACGCGACCGCCTCGTCAACGTCGACGACGATATATCGGACGGAGACCATTCAGGCTTCTCCTTTGTCTGATAGCGACACAATTTTATGTCTACTTTCTAATCTATACCAAAAGCCGATAGGTAGACACCGGATTACTCAACGAGGCGACGAAGCGACATTTCCGGGACCACACATTGGCAGAGACCTCCCATCCGACGACTTGACCCGTCGAACAGTTGGCGGATTGGGAGGGCGCTGAGTTTTAGTTCGAAAATCCGGACATTGATAACTGCGCTTCTGACATCGTCCGCCAATGTCGTGAACTCCTCGACATAGTACATGCCACGGGAAACCCTATCGGACCGGGCCTCGATCGCTTCTCGATCATTCCTGATCAGGAACGCACTTCGGACTGGAATTTCCGGGAAACGAGGCGTTGCCCAAGTCGGGATCGTCTATGAAGTAGAAGGTGTAGCAGAGAGCCTCAAGGTTCCCATGAAGCCCCCTCGGCGACATCAGCTACGACAGCAAAGGTGATATAACGCGCCTTGGCCGCGTGCGACATGGCGGAAGAATGACAACGGCAAGATCGGCTTTACGAGGAACTGAACTATGCTTTAGTGAGAGGAAACTGACACCGCTATTCCTCAGCGCGAACGAGCTTCATTTTTCGTAACTCGTCGACAATGATCGGGCTCAGTCTGAGGGATGAATATCGACGGTTGCCAGCCAACTTCGCGCTTCTTGAACGGTCAGCGTTGAGTTTGGATAACTCGGCTCTAGCGCGGATGCCGCGATACGCGATACGCGACAGGCCAAGTTCCATGAATGGCCAGCCAGACTTGGTCGCAACACCGAGCTCCAGGGCAAGTGGAAAGTCGAAGACCTCAGGGATCCGCGCTTCGTTGCCGGTATTTCGAAGGGCTAAGTTCAGCAAATCGATATAGGCTTGCCAAGTTGGACATACCGGAAACGCAACACGTCCTCGATCATGTCGAATTCGCGCCGAACAATGGAGTTTACATTTATCTGAGGCGGTGTCCGAACCTTGGCAGCGGGGTTCTCGGCTTTGGTCGCTTCATTCTCGGCGATCTTGTTTGCTCGTTTCTTTTCCGCCTTATACAGCGATCGCAAGCAAGGCGGGGGTACGGAATCCCCGTCATCCAATCGACTGCCGTGCTCGCCCCTACCGCGCCAAATGCGCTTTCCGTTTGAAAGACGTAGCGCTGGATTCTTAGAAAGATGGACGAGTAATGCTTCTTGGAGCCCGTATTATGCGGATTGGCAGGAATGAGATCATCGACTTCGCCTTTTCTGATCTTTTCCAGCATGTTGTCAAAGAGCCGTCGCAATCCGAAGGGGTCGACAGTCCAATTCGTCGAAAGCAGTCTTGAGGGAAGACCAATGCGCTCATGCGCCTCCTTTGAGGCCGTGACCAGATTGTCGCGCTGATTAACTGACAACTCATTGGTAGTCCGTTGAATAAACGCGTGCACATCTCCCTTAGCGGCGCGAGATATGAGAAGTCCCGCCGCCGACCGCACGCGCTGCCCCTCCTCGTCGCGTAGGCTGATCGGTGGCATTGAACCATCCAACGCATCGCGAACCCGATCGGCGTCTTGCCACCGAACGAAGTGTCGTTAGTCCGTCGGTCTCTCTGGGCCGGCTTTCCAAACCCGGTACCGGATTTCCACGTCGACAGGCGCAAACACCACGAGGGGAAGCCTGCTGTTGTATCGTAAGAGCGGCTCGTCTGAGCTACGCACGAGCGTTTTTTTCTTGGTGTTATCCGGGCAAGCCATTCTCGTACTCGCGACCACGCCAACCCCGGTAACGACGTAGTAGTCGTATCCCCAGCCATCAACCGTACGCTTCTCCAAGCGGGAACTGAAGGTATGCCGATTGCAGTCCACGAACTCGGTTCGACCTACTATCACTCCAACCCGCCGCGCATTTTCGTCGGTACGCTTTGGCAGGAAGATAACGTGTCGTTGCTGGCCCGCGGGTGCCTCGGGAAATGCCTTCAACTCGTCCCGCGCCTTCGACTCCGCCGCAGCAACCCCACTGACCGCGAGCGAAAGGAAAACCAAAACTCGAATCGAGTATTCCGCAGCTTTACCCGCCCAAAATGAAGTCGCCATTTTTCACCCTTTTTCCCTCAGTAGTGGCCGAGGTTGGGTTGCCGATACCGCTATCGCTTTCACTTGACGCCCGTCCAGCTTGCATGCCCAGATCGCGTACCCGTGGATCATCCAGAACGATGATGTTAGCGTCGGGTTGTATTTCAGCGTCTTGAGATGGAAAAAGCAATGTTCGTTTGGGCCGGACTGCCGCTGCTGCCTGAGTAGTGGGGTCTGTGCCGCCATGTCAATGAGTGAGCCTGCGGCTAGAGAGTGTCGATAACCCCACCGTCAACGCGAACGGACGCGCCAGTGGTTGCGGAAGCGAACGGCGAGGCAAGATAGGTCACCAAGTTTGCGACTTCCTCGACACTGGCGGCACGTTGAATGATCGAGCTGCCGCGATGCTGCTTGACGAAGGCGGAAGCGATCTCCTCCAGCGGCAACCCGGTTTTCGCTTGCTCGTCGGCAAGCATCGCTTCCACGCCTTCGGAAAGCGTGGGGCCAGGGAGTACTGAGTTCACGGTGGCACCCGTGCCAGCCATGCGCTTGGCGAGACCGCGGGCAACCGCGATATCGGCAGTCTTGCTGACGCCGTAGTGGATCATCTCGACCGGAATGTTGAAACCGGATTCGGAGGCCAGGAATATCACGCGGCCCCAGTTTAACTTCTGCATGCCTGGGAGATAGGCACGGGAGAGCCTAACGGCGGACATGACGTTGACCTGCCAGTGCCGATCACAGACCTCGTCGCCGGCGTCGAAAAAGTCGATCGGCTGGAAGATGCCCGCGTTGTTGATCAGGATGTCCACCTGAGGAATTTTGGCAACAAGTGCCGCACACCCCTCGGCGGTTGAGAGGTCCGCGGCAGCAGACTTGACGCTGCTCCTTGCACCTTCTCCCTTGAGCCGTTCAGCGGCCTTTGCAGTCTTGTCCTCTGACCGGCCGTTGACCACGACATCCGCTCCAGCCCTTGAAAGCTGGCGGGCAATTGCGTAGCCGATGCCTTCCGTTGATCCTGTGACCAAGGCCCTCTTACCAGTGAGATCAATTTGCATTTTCTGCTCCTGTCGAGGTTGGATGACGAAACCTATAGTCAGTTTTGCGGTCTCGCAACGTTCGATCGGCTCGACGCCTGGAACAGGCACATTCTTCTAGTACTCGCTCTACCAACGGCGGCTTTGGGCGGAGGCTGTGTAAAAACTCGGTCCCGATGTACACTCATCTTCGTAGATCGGAGGTGATATGTCGGGCTATATCGAGGGCACCAGTCGTGATCAGGTTACTCTCTTTCCAGATCGTCTTGAGGATTGGATCGACGAAGATCATCCGGCTCGAGTGATCGACGCATTTGTCGATGCGATGGATCTCGCCGGTGCTGGCTTTGGCCGCATCTCGCCCGCGCAAACGGGACGTCCGTCTTATCACCCCTCCGTTCTGCTGAAGCTTTTTCATCTATGGCTACTTGAACCGCATCCCTTCGAGCCGGCGGCTTGAACGCGAAGCCGGGCGCCTGGGTCGACCCGGTTCCCGCTTGGCAGGCGACCTGAATCTTATCTTGATTTCACTGAAAAACGTTTCGACGCATTTGGAGGGAAAGATAATGGCGCAAGACTATGCTCTGGGACATACAGATGCCGAGATGCGGCGGCTGGCGACGCAGGCAAGGCTGATCGACCCCATAACGCGTCGGTTTTTCGAAGCCGCAGGCCTCAAGGCTGGGATGCGCGTACTTGATGTCGGCAGCGGTGCAGGTGACGTCGCCATCCTCGTCGCCGACATTGTCGGCCCCGGCGGAGAGGTGCTCGGTACCGATGTATCCGCAGTTGCCGTCAAAGCTGCCGAAGAGCGAACGAAGTCGGCGGGCCTGAAACAGATCGAATTCCGGCAAGGCGATCCCGCTGCGATGGCTTTCGGAGCGCCGTTTGATGCCGTGGTTGGCCGCTATGTTCTGCAATTTATCCCCGACCCCCACACGGCGCTGGAAAAGATCGCACTGCATGTGAAGCCCGGCGGCATCGTCGTCTTCCACGAGTTGGACTGGGGCGGCGCGCGATCCTCTCCGTTGGTGCCGACCTATGAACTCGTCTGTAACTGGATCAGCCGCACGATCGAGGCGGCCGGAGCAAGAACAAGGCTCGGCACTGGACTGGCACCCGTCTTCGAGGCCGCAGGTCTTCCCCCGCCTTCACTGAGGCTCGAGTCTGTCCTTGCCTCGGGCCCTGCGGCCATCGACGTTGTTCACCTGGTGACCGACCTGGTAGCAACGCTTATGCCGTCGATGGAGCAGTTCGGCGTGGCCACGAAAGACGAAATTGGTCATGCCGATCTCGTGGGCCGCATCATGGCCGAGATCGGCACGGTTGGTACGTTGATCGGTCGGGCTGAAGTGGGTGCGTGGACCGTAAGAGCGGGGTGAGCATTCTCGGCAACCAGTCGGCCGGACGTATGCCACCACCGGGAGAGATCACTGAGAAGATCGATGAAGATCCCCGATCAAAAAGGCGTCCGATCGACTTCATAGACTCGCCAGCCTGCCATCGGCCCCAGATCTCCGATCGGTGAGCAGCAGAAAAATACATGCGACGTCGACGCTTCATGTCCACACTCCTCTTTGACAAAAGAATAGCGTGTTGCATTCATCCCGTGAGCCCACCGCCGGATGCGGACACCGTTGTACCTAACACCTGCCAACACAAGATCATTCTTCGAACCTGCTTGCCACGGCAAGTGTTCGATCAGCGTTGCTGACGAGATCGACGCTGCCGCCGTATTTGAAGCTTTCTGGTTCGGCGCCTCCTAGTCGTGGGAGCATGCTTTGCGCTTATGAAACTTCAAAATCGATATGGGGTCTTTTGACGAAGCGATTCGATTGGTGAAGTCATGACCAGCAGCCAACTTTCTCTCGCTGAGAAGGACAGGATCGTTCCTGGTGCCGGATGGGACGAACTGATGCCGGGAGACACTGGCTGGTCATCATCGCACCTTGCCAGCCTTGCGCAAGATTTGGCGGACGGCCGCTCGACAGCGCTCATGCTCATCGAGGCGGGCCGCATCGTCTTTCAATGGGGTGACGTTGCCTGCAAATCCAGCGTGGCATCCGTGCGGAAGAGCCTGATCAACATCCTGTACGGAATTTACATTGCTGAAGGCAGGATAAACCCGGACGATACGCTGGCAGATTTGGAGATCGATGACGTTACGCCTCTGACGGAAGTGGAGAAGACCGCGACGGTGCTGGACCTCTTGAAGGCTAAATCAGGTGTCTATTTGCCCTCGGTGTATGATACCGACAAAGGACGCCCGCCAAGAGGAAGCCACAAGCCCGGGACCCATTGGTTCTACAATAACTGGGACTTCAATGTTCTTGGAACCATCCTGGAGCGTCAAACGGGGCAAACGGTGTTCGAGGCGTTCGCATCGCGCGTTGCGGCATCTCTTTCGATGCAAGATTTCGGCTTGGACGATGGCCATTTTCTCCACGGCCCGGAATCTCGGCACCCCGTCTACAAGATTCGCATGTCGACCCGCGACCTTGCTCGTGTCGGATTACTCTATCTCCGAGGCGGTCGATGGGGCGAAACGCAACTCGTGCCCGAGAAGTGGGTTCAAGAAAGCACTCAACCCCATTCGGAAATCGGAGAAGGAAAGGGATACGGCTATCTCTGGGTGACTGCCGCAGCAAACGCTCCTGGCGACTGCATCAGCACCGATGTGCCCATGTTTTACGCCAGCGGATTCGGAGGGCAGTACATCATCGTCTTGCCCGCGCTTGATCTCGTCGTCGTGCATAAATCGGCACGGGTCGATCATGGCGTCAACCATGCGAGAATGGGAGAGATCATACGTCAAGCGCTCGCGGCCGCGCCGGATCGTAGGTTAGCTCCAACGAGGTAGGTCGTTGTGACACTACAAGTCTCGTTTGTCTCTTGTGGCGCTTGCTCCACAATGCTGGTTCTTTGCATAGATTGTATGTGGCGGCATGCTCGACGAAGCTCCTCATGGACGAGACCCCTCGCTGAGCAAAGCGAGGGCAATCCCGCGGCCGATACCGCGGCTTGCGCCTGTTACCAACACGACGACATCTTTCATGCTGGCCAGTCTCCAATCGATCGATGTTTACAGGCGCGGCTGGTGAGCGTGCATTTGGGCTGCGGTATATCGCCCTGGAGGCGAGAAAGAGAGGCGTCGGACCCTAGCGCAGGCGCTCGACAGCCAAGCCGGTCATTCCGATCTGGACATCGACATTCTGAAGGCGAAGAGGACTCTCTCGTTGCTAGAATTCTGCTGACTACTCGCGAACCTCAAGCCGGTCACCGTATTTCAAGGCAAGCCGCCGACACTCGTCGCAGTCAAGCGTTATACCTTCCAACTCTATTGTCGCATTTGCGGTGCTACAAACGGAGGGGTCGAGCCTCGCGACGTGCAGGATCGCGTTGCCAAGCAGCAACTTGCATGGAGCAGTCTCAACTTCGGGCCCGCTGACGCTATGCGCAACAATGCCTCGCACGGTAGCGAGCCAATTACGCTTTCGGAAGATGCTCCTGTCCTCAACCATCAATGCCACCGCGGTCTGGGTTTCTCCGAGTAAACCCTTTCGAAAATCGGTTGTTCCGAAAGAACCGCAGCGTCGCGGACTACTCGGCCCTAAGTCCCAAACCCGAACTTTCTTAACGTTCGCAGATTTCTTCACGAAGGTAAGTAAAAGGATGATCGCTATGCTTTTCGGCACAGACTCTTCCGCGGACGAAGACTAGCTACAGCGATGTCCGCCGAGCCTGATCTCGATAGCTCGATGCTGGGCCGTGTGGTGTTGCTTGAGGCGTATATCGAGTAAGATCGCAAGGCCGGACCCAACTGGCAGCTGGTGGTCCATGCCAGGATCAAAGACGAACCGATTGCTGCAAGCTCAGTTCTCAGTGAATGATCCGATCACGAGTATGCCTGCCTCTTCCGCGGCTCGAATGAGGGCAGCACGCGCATCCTTGACCGAAACGTCACCGTAAAGAGCATCCAGGCAAGTCTTTACGGCGATCATGTATTCCTCACCGTCATCAGAGGGCCAGGCGAGGATCAGCGCCTTTGCCATATCGCGGAGCGATTTGACGGGCCTGTTCTCTTTCTGTCCGCTCATAACAAGTATCAGAGGAGCGAACTCTTCGCTTCTGTGCCGTTTCATTACACCGACCTTTTGCATGGCTTAGCAATTCATTAACCGTGCAAGAACCGTTCCTGACAGGAACGGCGCTCGGCCGCCCGACGCGGGTCTAGGCGACGGTCTCGCAACGACTAAACCTCCCTATGTCCTTTTCGAATAAGGAGGAGGTCGATTTAAGCCAGATGACAACGGGGGAAGTCGGACCTAAGTCTGACTGGTTCGCTTAGGTCCGACTACGCATATTAGATTTAGATAAAATAGATGAGGTTCCGTGGAGGGGGCGGAACAGGAGGAGTGAAACTATGAAGTTCGGTTCTGATAGCTACAGCCATGAAGAGTGCTGTTCGCAAGGCCATAGTTCGGCGTCGACCATCGCGACAATCGAAGCAGCGCTGTCCGCTGATCCGGATCTCGACAGCAGCGCCATCACGATTAGGATGCTCGGCCCTGTCGTCCTGCTCGAAGGCTATATAACAAAGATCGTAGACCGCGAGAGAGCCATCTCCCTTGCTGCGATGATCGTAGGCCCGCAGAACGTCCAGGACCGGATGCTGGGCCGCTTCCCCACGCAGTGACGAACGGTACTCCTGAAGATTAGGACGAAGGTCCTATAAGCCACGGACTGAAGTCCTAGCTTGGGAACAGTCGCTCCATCAGACAGTTTTTCTGCAGCGGACAAACCGCGCCAAAATGGAGGAAAACCAATGAATATCAAATCAATAGGAATCGCGGCAAGCATCCTGTTGGCATCGACCTCTGCCTTTGCGCAGTCGTCGACGGTAACAGGAGCAGCAGGTGGTGCGGCAACCGGTGCTATCGTCGGTGGCCCTGCTGGTGCTGCTGTCGGTGGCATCGTCGGCGGCGTTGCAGGCAGCCTCCTTGAGCCGCCGCCGCCAAAGGTCGTGACCTATGTTCAGCAGGTTCCTGCCCCGACCGAACGTGTCGTGGTGAAGGAGAAGATTGTCGTCGGACAGCCGCTGCCGACGACCGTGGTCGTGACGCCAGTTCCCGATGAACCGAAGTATGCATACGCAATCGTCAACGAACAGCGTGTGATCGTCGAACCTTCCTCCCGGAAGGTCATCCAGGTCATCCAGTGACGGACGGGCGGCTTCGGCCGCCCTCTTCCACCAATGAGGGCACGCATGCCACGCATGATGCGGGCGGCATCGGGTGTCCCAAACCTCGGAGATTGATCATGAAAAGCAGTCATCTGACGATGATGCTGACAGCGCTGACGCTGAGCGTGTCGCCGCTTGCAACCCTTCCAGCCACGGCCCAGCAGGACACGCAGAGCAGCGGCCAGGCTAAGTCTGGTTCTCAGATGGTTACTCCATCCGGCGCGGGTGCGCAGACGGGCACGCAATCCGACTGTACCCCCGACGCTTCGGGAGCCTGCCCGCAGGGCAAGGCTCAGTCGTCGCAGCAGAAGTCCGGCCAGAGTCCAGACACGCAAAAGAGTGCCAAGCAGCCTTCGAACGACAACTCTTCGACAAGCGGAAGCGCGTCCGGCAAGTCTTCGACACAGACAACGTTCGGTTCACAGGACGCCTCAGGTAGTACCACGACAGAGCAGAAGTCCAACACCAAAGCGGGAACCACGGACGGCAGCGGCTCGGCCCCCTCGGCCTCGAGGAGTAGCACCACGCAGAGTGGCGATGCGGCGAAGCAGTCGAACCAGAACTCCTCGACGACCAACAACAGCTCTATTGAAACCAACGTCAACAACACCACGACGAACAAACAGACGTCGAACAGCAAGACCAATGTCAATGTCACCGTCGAGCAGCAGACCGAAATTCACCAGGTAGTGCAGGAGGTCCATGTCGCGCGCGTCGAGGAAGTGAACTTCACCGTCTCCGTCGGAACGAAACTCCCGAAGAAGGTCCGGCTTGAACAGCTGCCGCCGCGCATTGTGAAGATCGTGCCGGAGTATGAAGGCTACCGCTTCTTCATCCTTGCGGATGGCCGGATCGTTATCGTCGATCCCGATGCTCTCACGATTGTCTACATCATCGAGGCCTAGCAGGCGTTTCCCGGCGGCGTCTCTTGCGCCGCCGTGGCGCAGGAGGAATCAATGATCTACCATGAAGATAAGCCGTCCAGCATGGCCTTCCCCATCATCGTCATCCTGATTGCCATGATCGCGATTGTCGGCAGTCTGGCACTGTCATCAGACCATCAGACAACAACACGGGTTTGGGTTCCTTCGAGTTCGGCAGGGCCGTGATCCCATCTCATGTCATGACCGCTTCGGGGCCGGAAGCGGTCATGAATATTCAGCTTGGGAAGCTTGACCTTTTGCAGAGATTGCAGGGGTTTACCCACCTCCCGATAGTCACGAACTCCTGGATTGCGGCCGCGAGAGCGTTGTTGCACTTTGAGAAAATTCCCATCAAAAATCCTGGCCGGTGCGACTGCCTTCTACTCCTCCCTGAATGCCTTCATCATCTGGTCGGTGAAGGGTTTGGCGAAATAGGAAAGCGCAGTCCTGTCATCGGTCTGGACGAAGACCTCGACCGGCATACCGGGCATGAGCTTGTTGCCTTTGAGCATGCCGAGATCGTGAAGGGCGATCGATGCCATGTAGTAGGGCTGGCCGGTCGCGCGATCGACGGTGGTTGCTGCGGCTACGATTTCCACATTGCCAGGAAGTTCAGGAGTCGTTCTCTGGTTGAATGAGGTGAAGCGGAGCCGAGCCGGCTGGCCAACGGCAATCCTATCAATGTCGACGGGCGGGATACGGATTTCGACCTTGAGCTTATCGGTTTGAGGAACGATGGACATGACCGTGGCCCCCGATGCAATGATGCCACCCAACGTATGGATCTGCAGGTCGTAGACGAAACCGTCAACCGGGGCGCGAACGTCCATTCGCGCAAGCCGGTCGGCCGCTGCAATGCTTCGCTCGCGCAGCTCTGCAAGTTTGGCATCGACCTGCAGAATACCTGTCTGCGCTTCCTTGCGAACTTCATGATCGATCGTAAGCAGCTTGACATTGATTTCGCTGACCCGTCCGAGCGCTTCTGCAATCTTGGCGGCCAATTCGCCTCGCGCACCCTGCAAGCGGGCTTTTTGCCGCAACAGGTCGCGTTTCTTCTCGATCGGCACCAGCCCCTGCTTGAGCAGGCGATCCAACTTCGTCAGTTCCTGATCGATGATGGCACCTTCCTGGTCGTTGGATTCGCGCTGCGCTGAAAATCCCCGCACCTGCTCATCGAGCTGCACAGCCTGCAGCCGCAACTGGTCCTTCTGACTGGACAGCATCCGCCGGTTTTGCTCAAACAGCTTGACTTCGCCTGAGGTAATCGACTTGGGCAGCTCCTCGCCGAAGTCAATCTGAGCGCCGTCGTCACGTTCTGCTATCAACCGCGCCTGCATTGCCGTCAGTTGCTGCAATTGGCTTTTGATGATGGCAAGTTCCACGCGGGTCTGGGTATCGTCGAGCCGCAGCAAAACGCTGCCCTTTTTCACCGCGTCGCCATTGGCGACCGCAATTTCCGAAACGATACCACCGTCTCGGTGCTGGATAGCCTTGACTTGCTCGGGCACGACGACACTGCCCGAAGCGATGACTGCGCCTGACAATTTGGCGTGCGCTGCCCAGCCGCCGACGCCGATAACGAGCAGTCCCGCCAGCGTCGCCGATAGGATGATGCGGGCTGAAACTCCGAACGCATTGGCACTATTGCTGGACTCTGGCCGCTCAGTTTCATCAGTCTTACCCATAAAGCCTCCCCATATTTCTGTGTCTGCTGTGTGCGCCAATCTGGGCGCAACTCGATCAAGCCTGGTTTTCCTGCGTCGTCAGATCCAAGACGGCCAGCACGAAATCGCGCTCGGTCAGGTCGTGGTGACCGTGGAGAAGAATCTCGATGTCGTCGTCGTGCTCGAGATCGATGATGGTTCTCACCACGGTCTGTTCTGCATCTTCGAAGTTGCGGTAATGGAAGGTGATTGATCCGGATCGCGGATCGTCGTCAATGCTCAGGCCGCCGAAGAAGAGATGGCTTCCGAGAGCGGAGAAATCGATCTTATCGCCTGTGGCGAAATCTCGGATCTCGTCGCGGATATTTCCCGACACAGATCCGATGGCGAATATGAAGACGTCGCTGCCATCGCCACCTGCCAACACCGTCACTCCACCGGCATCGACAAGAACATCATTACCACTGCCGCCGATTGCAATCTCGACGTTGGCCAGGTGATCGGTACCAATCTCTTCCCCGCTGGCTGTGCCGGATACGAGATCAATCGTCACCCCGTTCCTCGTGGAGGTGGCATCATAGCTGTCCAGGCCACTGCCACCGTCGAATGTGTCGTCTCCATCTGAGCCAGACAGCAAATCAGCGGATAGCACGACGACATAGATGTCGTCGCCATCATTGCCTTCAATGTGGTCATGACCGTCGCCGCCAACGAGGATATCATCATCGCCACGGCCTACGAGGCGATCATTGCCGGCCGCTCCATGCAAGATGTCGCTGCCTTGCCCGCCTTTCAGATGGTCGTTGCCGCCGCCGCCGCGAATGATCTCGAAGTCGACGATCGTGTCGCGACCGACCTCTTCACCTTCGACATATCGCTCCTCGATATCGGCAAGGACGGCCTGCAGCAAGGCGCCTAAATCCAGCGTGTCAACACCATCCCCGCCATCATATTCATCATCGCCATCATCGGAGCCTGGCGCTGCCGGCGCCATTTGGACGATATCGTCACCCTCGCCTGCGTCGATCAGGTCGTCACTTTCACCGCCGATCAGAACGTCATCGCCAGCACCACCGTGAAGCAGGTTGGCGGCATCGTCACCGGTTATGACATCATCATAGGCGGTTGCAGATACATTCTCGAAGCCGTCGATCCGATCAGAACCGGTCGCTGTTCCGGTCGCCGATCCGGTCATCAGGTCGATCGCAATGCCTGAACGACCAGCGCTCGCGTCGATCGTATCGACGCCTTCCCCACCAAAATAGGCGTCGTCACCATCCGTGACATCAGGATCCTGAGACGCACTTTCGTCGCGCTCGAGGCCCATGTGAACAATGTCATTGCCGGCATTGCCAAACACTGTGTCAGCGCCGCCACCACCGGAAAGGTCGTCGTTACCAGCACCGCCTTCAAGCAGATCGTTGCCAATCCCGCCGACAAGCACATCGTCGCCGCCGTCGCCGAACAGCCGGTCGTCGCCGGCCCCGCCCACAAGCCGGTCATGGCCCTCGCGCCCGACCAGAGTGTCGCTGCCATCCTCGCCATAGAGATCGTCGTCGCCATCCTCACCGAACATGACATCGTCGCCGCCGCCACCGAAGATGATGTCGCGCCCTGCGCCTGCGTAGATTATGTCAGCGCCGTCCCCACCCAGAACTGTGTCCTGGCCCCTGCCACCAGAGATAACGTCGTCACTCTCGCGGCCATAGATGACGTCATTTCCGTCCTTGCCATCGATGATGTCCTCGTGCGGCGTACCGAGCAGCCGGTCGTCGCCGTCCGTACCGGAAATCTCAACTGGCGGATGCCTGACCAAGTCCATCGACGCTTTTGCGACGGCATCACCGGTGCGGTCGCTGACCCGATAGGTGAAAGTGACCTCGCCGAGGGCTCCGCGATTAGGCGTATAGAGCCACCGACCCGGCCCGTAAGCCTCGATCTTTCCTGCTGAAACGCCGATATCGGTTATGGACAGCGGATCGCCGTCCGGGTCGTGAACCAATGCAAGCAGATCATCGAGAAGGATCAATGCCGAGAGGTTCATCATCGTATCGGGAAGTCTCGAGCGGCCGGCGGAGATCGGCAGCCTGTTGATCCGGTCGTCGTCGACATCATCTGCGGGCGGGTCGTCTGTCCGGGGATCGGGGTTGGCATCGGAGCCGAAATCACTCCACCAATCAGGCAGCCCTCCTTGGCCACCGTTGGGGTGATCAGGAGATGGCCATGGGCCAGGTCGATAAGAGACATTGGCCGGAAAACGGTAACTGTCGCCGTCGCCTGGAATACGCCCGTCATTGTCGTTGAAGGCCCGCACCAGCCGGTTCATGTGAATGCTTGAGGAGTAAGGTTCGCCGCCACCGGCAAAGCTTAGTTTCACCGATACCATGCTGCTGGAGGTGGGAGCAGGATTTCCCTGTGCCGCGATCTCTGCCGCTAGCTGGCGCAGGAAGGCTGCCGCATCCTCGATTGCACTAAGGCTTACCTCGGCCGGCGGAGCGTGATCAGCGGTCACGTCATCTTGAAGCAAAGGTAACTGCTGTCCGGCGTTATTTTCGTCAGATCCGGCCAGTTCAGCACCGACCACCCCCACGACGAGCGCCGGCAGCATCCCATACTTTACGCGGCCATGCGGCTCCTTCTCGCTCAGACGAAAAGCATTGGCCGGTGCGACGATGGACTTTCCGTCGTTCGGGAGGCCGAGGACAAGTTTTTCTTCCATGGCCATGGCCATCCACCTCTCTGGCTACTCTCCCACATGCGATCGAGGAGACCGCTCGGATGGCGCGGTTCGCTCGACGACGAGCGGGCGAACCTTACTTGGTTGTACGATCTCGTCCTTGGGGCCGAAGGCGACGAGACGACCATTCTGGACAACACCCACCATGTCGACCGCCTGGAGGGAACTCGGTCGATGCGCGACGATGACGAGGATGCCGCCGCGCTGCCTGACGGATGCGATCGCTTGCGTGAGGGCCTCCTCACCCTCGGCGTCGAGATTGGAGTTGGGCTCATCGAGCACCACCAGGAAGGGATCGCCGTAGAGCGCCCTTGCAAGCCCAATGCGCTGGCGCTGGCCGGCCGAGAGCGCGGTGCCATGTGGTCCCAGTTCCGTTTGATAGCCTTCGCGCAGATGCACGATCATTTCATGAATGCCGGCGGCTTTGGCGGCACTGATGATCTTGCGAGCATCCGGAACCTTGGCGAAGCGCGAGATGTTGTCGGCGATGGTGCCTTCCATCAGCGCGACATCCTGCGGAAGATACCCGACATGACGGTCAAAGAAATTTTCATTCCACTGGTTCAGGTCAGCCCCGTCGATCCGGATCGATCCGCGCAGTATTGGCCAGATTCCAAGGATCGACCGTGCAAGCGTGGTCTTGCCGCCACCCGAAGGGCCGATCAGTCCGAGCGCCTGGCCAGCCTTTAGCGCAAAACTCACGTCGCTGACCAACACGGCGCCCGAATGCGGGGCAACGGTGGTGACGTTGTCGACAACGAGACTCTGATGCGGCGATGGGAGTTCGATTTGTCCGCTCTTGTCCCTGAGGACCGCTAGAGTCTCTGTCAACCGGTGATGACTGCGGCGCGCACTGACGATACCCTTCCACTGAGCGATGACCTGGTCGACCGGCGCCAAGGCGCGAGCCGTGACGATCGATGATGCGATGATCGCACCCGGCGACAGATCACCCCTGATGGCCAGGAAGGCGCCAAGGCCAAGCACGGCTGACTGCAGGATCATCCGCAGCACTTTCGAAAGCCCCGACAGTGTCCCGCTGATATCTGATGTCCGTGTCTGACAATCGAGGTGGCTGCGATTGGCCCTTTCGAACCTTTCCACCGCCCGACCGGTCATTCCCATGGCGTGCAGGATGTCGGCATTGCGCGCATTTGAATCCGCCACCGAACTGCGTGTCACCGACGTCCTGATCATCGACTGGGCACTGCGTCTCGTCATGAGCTCCGTCGTCGCAGCGATCAACCCCAGCACGATTGCACCGCCGATCGTCAACAGACCGAGCATCGGATGGAGCAGCCAGACGAAGGCAAGATAGAGCGGCATCCAGGGAAGATCGAAGAGGGCGATCGGCCCCTGACCGGCCAGAAATCCGCGTAGAGTGTCGACGTCGCGCCCCCGTTCCATCGCCTCTGCGGTTGAATAGCCGTAGCGTGGCATTTCAATCGCGACCGTGTGGGCAAACGGTGCAAGGCGATTGTCGAGACGGGCACCCAGTCTGATGAGAATCTGAGATCGCAGGATGTCGAAGACGCCCTGGAATAGATAAAGCCCGATTGCCAGAACCGATAAAGCCACCAGCGTGGAGACGCTGCCGCTCGTCAAGGCTCGGTCGTAGATCTGCAGCATATAGAAGGCCCCAGTCAGGGCCAGTATGTTGATGATGCCCGAAAGACAGAAGAGATAGGCGAAGATCCCTCGGACTTTCAAAAACCCGTATTGCGGTTTGGCCGTTCCGACAGTCATGACGATTTCCCCCCGACGCGTTTTTTTATTGTCGATGTCCCGGCCGGCTCACCGGCCGGGACTTGAACGGCTCAATCAGGAGACCCCGTTGAAGTCGTTGGCCGTGAGGTTATGTCGACCGATGAGAACCAGCTCCAAGTCCGCATCGGGGTCGGCATCAGTCGTCGCGCGGATGAGGGTAACCTCCTCGCCATCGCGTACCTCGTGTGAGATCGCCACCTGGCCGGCCGCCGTCAGCGTTGAGCCGGCGTTCAGGGTGAAGGACTGTTTTCCATTCGTCCCCTCGTTGGCATCGATGGCTGAGAAGGAGATCTTGTCGCCGGGTTGGAAGCCGTAGATTGTATCTCCGTGCGCCGCTGCGACCGATTGGAACTGGAACGTGTCGTTGCCCGCTCCACCATCCATGACGTTGACTGCCGTCGTCGCAGTGATCACGTCGTGGCCGGATCCGCCGACAAAGTTCTCGAACCCGTAGATCACATCGGTGCCGCTATTGCCGCCGCTGACCTGGCCGCGACCCATGAAGCCATTGCCAAGATCGACCGTGAGGTTTGCAGTGGCAACCGAGTAATCGAGCGTATCGGAGCCGGCCTCTCCCCAGTAGCGATCGTTGCCATCACCGCTGGTAGCGATCACCGTGTCGTCGCCGGCCCCACCCCAGGCGCTGTCGTCGCCGGCACCGGTTTCGATGAAGTCGTCACCCTCATCGCCGTAGGCGAAGTCCGCATTGCCATTGCCAAACAGCATGTCGTCGCCAGCGCCCCCATGCATCTCATCGTCACCTGCGCCGCCACCCATCGTGTCGTTGCCGGCTCCGCCAAGGAGCACATCGTCGCCATCCTCACCGCGCAGGATGTCATTGCCACCCTCCCCAGCCAGCGTGTCGCCTGCCCCGCCACCGAGCAGAGTGTCGGCCGCCGCGGCCCCTATCAGGACGTCCGCAGCTGTCGTGCCAACAAGCATTCTGGCTGCAACCGGCACCGACGGAGCGTCACTATCGTCCTCCTCTTCGTTATCGTCATCGTCATCGTCGTGGTCCGTGACCTGCGGGCTACCATCAGCTCGGTAGCTGATGGAATTGGTACCGTCGCTAAGCGTGGTGACACCATTTTCGTCGGTTACCTCGTCATAGTCGGCAGCGACCGTTCCCGCGGGCAGTTCAATGACGTCCTGAGGTCGCAAGGTGCCGACGATCGTGTCGTTGCCGCCGTTCGAGCGGAACACAATGCGATGCGCCGAGGTGAGGGCCGAGATGTCTATCGTGTCATCGCCCGCATTGCCATCGATGGTGATGGTGTTAAGGCGCAGGCTGGTTCCGGAGAAGTCACCGATCACCTCGAACGTATCTCCCCCGGCGCTGCCATTGCCGGCCGGATCGGTGCCATTGATGCGGATTTCCTCGATTTCGCGCAACTCGGCGATAACCGAGTTGGCGAAATCGGTGTTCGGGCCGCGCGTGATCACGATCTCGGTCGCGGCATTCAGGTTGGCGCCGTTATTGCCGGCGAGAGCGTCCCATGCGGCGCGGGTGTAGATGCGGTAGGTCTCGGCGACGGCGCCATTGCCGGTGATCACGAAGGTGTCTCCTGCGCCGCCTTCGGTGCCACCATTGACTATGTCGCGGCCGTCGGAATTTGCCAGCGAATTGGCCGCCGCATTATTGGCATTCCAGTTGAGGGTATCATCGCCGGCGTCGCCGTTGAGCGTGTCGTTGCCGGTGCCGCCGTTGACGATGTCGTTGCCTGCCCCGGCATTGACCGTATCGTTGCCGCCGAGGGCATTGATCGTGTCGGCATTGGCCGTGCCGTTATGCGTCGCTCCAGTGGCGGTGCCGTTGATCACGTTTCCGGCTGTCGCCAGGGTGAAGTCCGACACCGTGATGTCGAGCCCATCCACCTCCTCGATGAAGATCGTGCCGATCGTCGCGCCGCCGGCGTCCCGCACCGTGACGCGCGTGTCGTCGGTGCCGGCGTCGATGACGTCCTCGATCGTCACCCGCGTTGCGAAGTTCGCAGCAGTGATCCCGAACCCGCTGAGATCGATGCGGTCCTGGGTGGCCGGCGTGCCGCCGGTGGCATCGAAGCTGTTGATGATGTCGTTGCCGAAGCCTGCGGCATTGTAGACGATGGTGTTGACGCCGCCACCGACGTCGATGATGTCGTTGCCGGCACCGCCGATGATGGTGTCGTTGTCGTCACCGCCGTTGAGTGTGTCATTGTCGGCGCCACCGTCGAGCACGTCATTTCCGTCATTGCCGTTCAGGGTGTCGTTGCCAGCTCCGCCGAACAACTGGTTAGTCGCGCCATTACCGTTGATGGTGTTTGCGACCGAATTGCCGCGGCCGGTGACCGCATTGTTGTTGAGGTCGAGATTCTCGACTTCGGCCCCGAGCGTGTAGTCGATGTCGGATTCGACGCGGTCGGTACCGCCGAGCGTCAGCTCGGTTACCACGTCGCCGGCATCGTCGACGAAGTAGACGTCGTTATCGGCGCCGCCGACCATAGTGTCGGCGCCGAGCCCGCCATTGAGCGTGTCGGCACCGGCAAGGCCTGTCAGCGTATCGGCCAGGTCGCCGCCGGTGATGACGTTGCCGAGCGCGTTGCCGGTGCCGATGAACTGGTCGGCATCGACGCCCGTGTAGGTCAGGTTCTCGACATTGGCCATAGTCTCCAGGGAGAGCGTGGCCAGCAGCGTCTGGACCTCATCAGTGCCGGCATTCAGGGCCTCGACCACCACATCGCCTACATCGTCGACGATATAGGTGTCGCTGCCCCCGAGACCGACCATGGTGTCGAGATCGGCGCCGCCGTCGAGTATATCGTTGTCGCCGGCGCCAGAGCCGCCGATGAGCAGGTCGTCGCCGAGGCCGCCGGCGAGAGCGTTGTCGCCGGTGCCACCGATGATGATGTCATTGCCGGCGCCGCCTGTAATCTCGTCGTTGGTTCCCTGCTCGCCGACGATGAAGTTGTTGACGAGGGAAGCCGACAGGTTGACGCCGCCCGCATCGCGGTTGCCGGGGTCGGCGCGGCTGACGAGGTAGTCGTCCGCACCGAGCAGGTAGCCTTCATAGGTCGCGTTGTTGAAGTTGATCCGTTCGATACCGGTCTGCGCATTGCCTCCGGTGAAGTGCCCGGCGACATTGATCGTGCCGCCGTTGGCACTGATGACCAGGTTGCCGTTGGCGGTGCCGCCATTGTCGTCCTGGGCATTGAGCCCGGTCAGCACCGGCAGCAATGTCAGCGGATCGATGGTGGTCGACACGATCGAGAGCCGGTCGGCCGCGCCGCCGTTGGCGACCTCGTTGATGATGTCGCTGCCGTCGCCGGGATTGTAGATATAGGTGTCGTCCCCGGTTCCTCCGTTGAGCACCTCGCTGGAAGAATAGTTGATCACGAGGCCGTCGATGTTGACGACGTCGCCCGGATTAGCACCGCTGTTGGCATTGGTGCCGCTGACGGTGAACCGCAGGAGAGCATTGGCGGTGAACGGCCCGGTCAGAGCGAAGTTCATGACCGAGCCATTGTTGGAATTGTTGTTGATAGTCTGGATCAGCTGGAATGGCGCCACCCCGTTGGGCGAGAATTCGACGACCACCGTCTCGCCGGCATCGAAGCTGTTCTCGCTGTAGGTGAAGCTGATCGTGGCGGTGGTTGCTGCGGCCAGGTTGATCGTGCGCTGGATGGTCGCCGTGCCGTTGCCCGTATCGTTGTCATCGTCGCGCAACTGCAGCGCATTGCTGTTGTTGTTGTCGATCCGGATCTGACCCTGCGACGCGCTGTTGGTGCCGCTGTTGTCGCCGACCTCGACCCAGGCTGATGCCCAGCCACTTCCGCCGCTCAGGGTCTGGTTGTTGAAGTCGTCGCTGGCGCTGCCCGACGTATTGGTGTTCGGCCCGCCGACCAGGATGTCGTTGCCGCCATTGCCGTTGAGTACGTCGGCGCCGTCCAGGCCCAGGATAAGGTCATCCTGCTCCGAGCCGTTGAGCACGTCCGGCCCGTTGGTGCCGACCAAGATGCCCATGGTGCCATCGAGGAATTGCAGCTTCTCGACGTTCCTGATCTTGTCCGAGCCGTCGAGTTGATCTTCGATGGTGTGGGTGATTTGGATCGACCCGTCCGCATTGCCGGCGAAGGCATATTCGGAACGGTTGCCCTGGTACCTCGCCGTGTCGATGTCGTTGCCTGGCGTGTCGTCCGTCTTGATCTCGCGGATGATCCTGAGCTGGCCGGGATTATAGGTCCCGTTGAACATCTTGGCCGCCAGCGTTGTCATCGACTTGTGGACCTCGAGCACCGTGCCGATGCCGCCATCGGGCCCGATTCCGGACATGACCGCGATGTTCACGTCCAACCACTTGTCGCCGTCGATGATGTCGTCGCCGCCGCGGCCCATGATCGCGTCGCTGCCGTCGCCGCCGAGGATGATGTCTCCGCCATCGAAAGTGGTGACGCCGGCGCCGAGCACTTCCTGCAGTCCGTTGATGAGAGCAATCCCTTCGGCACTAAGGACGCTGCCGAGATAGCCTGTGGTGCCGCCGGCAGACAGCGGTGCTCGATCGACGGCCACGTCCTCGGTTCCGGAAAGCACATCGTTGAAGCGCGTTCCTGACAGCCCTTCCATCGACTCGTACTCGTCCAGCGCCGCATTCGTTGGCAGCGTGGGCGCTTCGTCGAAGATGATCGGTATCGAGAGATCGGCGTTTACGCCGAACGTATTGTCCTTGTAGGTTGCCCAATCGAAACCGGACATACCCACCATTTTTCCTCGGCCGGCACTGCCCACCATGATGTCATCGCCGCCCTCGCCGATGAACTCGTCGAAGCCGCCGTCGCCCAGGAACACGTCGTGTCCCGCGATGCCATCATGGGCGAAGATCTCGTCGAAATTGTCTCCCGGCGCGCCATCGAAGGTGCCCGTTTCGATCCAGTCGTTGCCTTCGTTACCGAGAATGCGTTCGGCGTTCTTGTTGCCATAGATGAAGTCGTTACCTGTTCCGGCAAACACTTCAGATCCCATGTCCGTGCCGAGGAAGATGAAGTCCTGGCCATCGTTGCCCATGACGAGGTCAAGGCCCGGGCCTGCATGAACGACGTCGTTGCCTGCTCCAGCCTTGATGTTATCGTCACCGCCCGAGTCGAGGATGATGTCGTCGCCGTCTCCCGCATTGATGATGTCGTTGCCAAAGCCGCCCTCGAGCCGGTCGTTGCCGCCATCTCCGTAGAGCGTATCGTCGCCAATGCCGGCAATCAGAATATCGGCATTGTTGGTCCCGCCCAACACCACATGGTCGCCACCGGTGTACTTGAGGTAGTTCGTGTCGGCGCCAGCCGTTGCCGGATTGTTGCGCACCACAAGCGGGGTGAGGATGCCGCCACCAACAGGGTCTGCACTTTCGAGACTGCCGTTCCCGTCGAGATCGTTGAACTGCTTTGTCTGATCCACCTCAAGAATGAGGCCGGGGGTTGAAAAGACGTCCGACGGCAGGTGCGTGGCATCGGTATTGCGCATGATCATCGCTGCAAAGGAATTGTTCTCCATCTCGCCGAAGAGGTGAAGTCCATCGAGCCGTTGCAGGTAATAGAAGCGGTCGCCGTTTTGCAGCTTCTCCATCTGAAGCTCAAACACGAAGTTGAACGTCGATCCGAGCATGCCGCCGAATGGCATGATCTGCTCGGCCAGACCGCCGATCCACAGATCCACATTGTTGAGGCCGCCGAGACTACCGCCTGCATAGGCGCCGGTGGCATTGAGGAAATCAAGGCGGTCGGCATGAAAGGCCGCCAACGCGGTGGGATCGGTTGGTACGACGACGCTGCCAAAGGACGTACCAAAGATGAGTGCCATTGCTGCGTCGCGCTTGCCCTCGATCGTGGTCTCACCAGTGATCAAGGAATGCGTTCCGTAGGCTGCGACGAAGTTGATGATGGACGCCTCATGCTTGAGATGGCCAGCAAAGTCGACCCAGCTCTCATAAGGTTTGAGGAGCGAATCCTGGTTGCTGGCGTTATAGAACTGCTCGCGCGCGGCATTGAGCGAGGGAACGCCAACATCACGACCACGTGCAAGATTGATCGTCGCGAGATCGAGGGGCAGGCCAAGCAGGTTGTTGCGCAATGCGCTGGTAACGAACTCGTCGATCTCGTTGCCAACCTGGCGGGTCATCCCGCGGATAACGGCTCCTGCGGAAATATCGTCGTCCACTGCAGCATCCGTCCCGTTGTTGCGGAACTGTATCGGGTTGAGGAAGCCTTCGATGAGACCGATCTGATCCTCAGTGAAGGTGGGATCAAACCGATCGATGGTTTCTGTCAGCATCGAGTGACCGAAGCGGTAAACGACGTGAGCGAACTCGGCCACAATCGAAGGATCGATGGTGACATCGAACCCGTCGGGCACGAGGAAGACGTTAATGTTCGGCTGGATCTTGCGGGCGAACTCTTCGAATACAAGGTGCTGGTACTGCATCTCGGTGCCAAACTTGGCGGCCTGGAAAAGGCGCTCACCGTCCCAGGATAGTCCGGCTAACGAGGTGGGAACCTCCGTGACGTCGACGGAAAGCCATTCGTTCAGAAACGCCACGGCCTCGGCCTGCGAGGCTCCATCATTGAGCATCGCAATTGCATCGGCAAGAACGACCTCTTTGGTGTGCTGTGCGAGGCGGTTGTGTTCGGAATGAAAGACATGATGGACAGCAGTCAATCCGATGTTCTCATTCACCCGGCCGTCGCCGGCGATATAGTGCGCATCGAGGAGCTCGTTGTCGTACTCGGTGGCGCCGTTTCCGGGATTGCCGAGGCCGATCTCTGTGTCGCCGTCGTCGATCTTGCCCTCAGGCACCGCATTGTGGGCGATATCGGCAAGGAAAGCGTGACCGGTGCGCACCGCAAGGTGGGTAATATCCGGTGCGGTACCTTGATCCGGGCCATCCGGTGCTATTGTGACCATGCCCAGTGGCGAGGCGGGCGAGCCGGAGGCCAGTGTCGATGGAGGGCCTACCATCACGACCTGGGGAAAGCCGGTGGGCCCAGGTATGAAGTTGCCATAGGCATCGGTCGCAAGCAACGGCAGGTTGCCGACATGGTAGTCGGTGAGATCAATGCCAAGGATGTCGCGGGCCTGGGCTTTGACGTCGCCCCAGGTCGCCATTCCGCCATCCGCGCCTTGAATGAGATTGCCCGTGGCGACCGGTCGACCGTCGACGAGAACGTATTGGCGCAAGAAGACCTGATGCGAAGGATGAGACGTGTAGGTCTGGTTCTGGTCGACGAAGGACGTCGTGTTGTTCATCGGCCGCACGTCGTCGGCTGTATTCATGATTCCGTCTTGGCCGGCCCCAACCGTGGCGCGTGTGAGCACCATGAAATTCGTGGGACTCGTGGGGTCATACAGCGGATCGTCGGGCTGCAGTGGGATAAACACCGTGCCGCTGCCACCTTTTGCAACAAGATCCAGACCATGGTCGAAGAACTGACCAAACAGTGTGAACCAGGAGTTGAAAGGAGCCGAAAGCCCCTCGTCCGGCGCCGAATTGGTGATTCTCACGTTGGCGCCTTCGAGCTCGATGCCATTTGCCTCCAGAAGCGCCATCAGTGCATCGTCTTCTGCATCGAGAGCTTCGCGCGCCGCGGTCAAGTCGACCAAAGCGTCGGCGGCGGCCTGCTGCAGGGCGGCATTCGTGGGACTGGCGGACGCGGCTGCAGATGCTTCGGCGTAATCGCGTTCGGCAACGCCGACAGCATTGAAGAGAGGTTTGAGCGGCTCGTATGCTGCCGAGATTTCCGCTGTCACCGCCATCTGCTCCGACGGGGCCACAATTCCTGCGCGTTGGAGACCGGTCAGGATCGCAGAGGGGTTACCAAGTGTCTGGTCGACGATCAGGTTCGAGATGGTTCGCACGCTACCGTCGACCACAATCGAGCCGGGATTGCTTGACGGATTGTAATTGGCAGCGGTCGGTACCGCTGGGGCTGGCCCGGGGCCATCCATATCAAGCGGCGTTCCCGAAGCCGGACGATAGTCGGTGCCGAGGTGTTCCGGGAAGGGGTTGTCTGCTGCACCCCACTCCGGGTTAAGCAGGTTGTTATAGCTTCCGTCCACTGTGCGGAGACCCCAGGCAAGGTTGTATGTGGGGATCAGTCCTCCTGGACCATATAGCGGCTGGCCGGCAGCGTGAGCCTCAGCAATCTTGATTTGCTTCAAGATGAATTCAAGGTCAGAACGAATGTAGGAAACCATCTCTTCTCTCCCCTTTAATTTAGGTTGCCGCGCTGCAGCATCACCAGCCGAATTACATTCACCAACGGCCCGGCATTTCTTGTCAGCCGACCAAAATCAGAAAGATCGACGACAGAAACGTCCGGTTAATCTTGTTTTTGAATAATCAGCGATTGCCAGGTCCCTTGAACAGTTGCCTTGGTCCGGGCATTTCTAAAGACTTTGTACCGAGGGAGGACGGGACCTTGGGCTCTGGAGACAATGGGACCAAGGTCCCCTCAGCAGGATGGCGTGAGCCTCAGGACTGGTCACTCGGTCGGTCATGGCGACGTCTTGCCTTGACGTCGCAGTTCCTGATCGTCGCTTCCCTGTTTGTTGGCTGCTCGATGACTTTTCTGGGCGTTTGGTTGAGCTCACAGATTGCCGCAAACCAGCTTTACAGCCGCGCCAACTCGGGCGCCTTGTACATGGAGGGTTTTCTTTCGCGCCACGTTCAGTCCGGCGAAACCGGGCCGACGGTGTCGACAGAGTCGATGAGAGAGCTCGACCAGCTGCTGATGACCTCCGACCTGGCATACAGGATCGAGAGTTTCAGAATTTGGCGAAGCGATGGTTTGATTCTCTACAGTACTGACAAGAGTGTGATCGGAAAAACATTCTCTTCCTCCAATCTGGTGGATGCATTTTCGGGCAGGGTCGTGGCCCAGCTCGAATACGGTCACAACGACGAAGGACAAACCGAACCCACAAGCGCAAAGCCGCTCCTCGAAATTTATGCGCCCATCTTCGCGGCTGGAACGCGAAACCCGATAGCTGTGGGAGAGATTTACGAGGATGCGACCGATTTCGTTGAACGCAGAAACGTTGCTCAACGCAGGACCTGGTATCTGATCGCAGCTGCCACGGTTTCAATCATCGGCGCGCTTTACGTTGTCGTGCACGGCGCCAGCAATCTCATCTTGACCCAGAGAAGCACACTTGAACGGCAACTGATTGCTGCAAACGCTCTGGCGGAGCAAAACAAAGAACTTCGGCAGATCGCCGACGAAACTCGTCTTCAGTCCGCCGAGTCAAACGAAACACTGCTCAACCGGATCGGATCGGACCTCCACGATGGTCCGTTGCAGCTTCTTGGGTTGCTCATCCTGCGGCTCGGTGACCCTTCGCTTGATAAGGGCACGGGAGAAACGTCAGCCACGCGGACAAACGCGACGCTGGAAGCCCTCTCCCCCCAACGAATAGCGACTGACTGTCTCAATCAGTTGCGAGATCTCTCCTCCGGTCTTGTTATGCCGGAAATCGAAGAGCTCTCGCTTGAAGCCGCGCTGAAACTTGCTGTGGATCGTCATAGGACCACCACAGGCTCGCACGTCGACGTCGATTTTGACCGGCTTCCCCTGACGGTGGCGAGTTCTTTGAAAATCTGCCTTTACCGCATCGTGCAGGAAGGCCTTAATAATTCCTTTCGCCATGGGAATGGAATTGGCCAGCATGTTCGCGCGACAGCGGAGGATGGTGCGATAACGGTCGTTGTAAGTGACCAGGGTCCGGGTTTTTCCGCCTCAGCATCCGGCGATGGACGGCAATCCCTGGGTCTCTTGGGTATCCGCAACCGAGCGGCCGTTCTCCAAGGCACATTCACAATCGGACAGCGTAAGGGTGGGGGCACCGAGCTTGTTGTCACGATTCCGATGGAGGGCAACAGTGAGTATGAAGCAGGCACGTAACGCCAAAGAAGCCTGAAGCAGGAACTGTCTTCCACTGTCTGATCTACCCTGCCGTGCATACTCTTTAAGTATTATTTTTCCAAGGTGGACAGTTAGTTTCGATTTACCTAATGTTTCTCCTGGGGAATGAGGGGGAACTATGACGCAAATTTCGCTTGCTCTGGCAGACGATCATCCCTTGATGCTGGCCGCTCTAGTAGAACTGTTTCGAAATACGGACGAGTTTTCCGTCGTTGCTACTGGAACGAACGCGGATGATATCTTCGAAATTGGGCTGCGGTCCGGCCCAGACGTTTTTATCGTCGATCTTATGATGCAAGGAAACGTCCTTGAAACAATCCCCAAGCTTGTAAGGTGTGGCGGAAAGACCAAAATTCTAGCCTTCAGCGCCATGTCGAAATGTGACCTGGCGATCAAGACGCTCGACGCCGGCGCAAGCGGTTATGTCCTTAAGGGGAGCAGCCCGCACGAGCTTATCGAGGCGGTCAAGGCTGTACACCGGGGCGAGATATTCATCACGCGTGAGCTTGCCTGCAAACTGGTCGAGGAACAGCGCATAGCGCCACTGCGAAGGCTTGCCGGAGCACCCATCAAATTCACCAGCCGTGAAGATCAGATCATCAGCATGCTGACGCGAGGAAGTACCAATCGACAGATCGCGAGCGAGCTGAAAATTGGCGAGAAGACTGTCAAGAATTACATGACAATCCTCATGCAGAAGTTGAACGCCCGCAATCGTCTGGAAGTGCTGATCGCGGCTCAAAAGCTCGCGAACGAGAGAGAGCAATTTTCGCGCCACTAGCTGGCCGACAATCAATATGGGGCAGCAGCTCTAATGGCTGAAATCAAGCCCCCCGAAAGCCTGCGTTGAAACCCGCTGCTCAAGCGGCATGGCTTGTCGCGCCGGCGGCTCGCCTCGAACGTCCTCAACATCTGCCCTGAGAGACGAATGATGTTTCATTCTTAGTTTTGGAACATATGGCTTCCGGGAGAGTTCTCGCACGGCATAACCCCCAAAGGAGGACGACATGGCAACCCAAAAGACGCTGGACGATCTTTTCCTCGATACGCTCAAAGATATGTACTACGCCGAGAAGCAAATTCTTCGGGCTCTTCCGAAGATGGCACGCGCTGCGCAATCGGAGGAAGGAAAGGCTGGCTTCCAGAAGCATCGCGATGAGACACAAGCCCAGGTCGAGCGTCTGGAGCAGGTGTTCGACATGCTTGGCAAACCCCCCAGGGGCAAGACCTGCGAGGCTATTCAGGGCATAATCGCGGAAGGCGAGGAGATTATGGAAGAGTTCAAAGGCTCTCCGGCCCTGGACGCAGGCCTGATCTCTTCCGCACAGGCGGTCGAGCACTATGAGATCGCCCGCTATGGCACGCTGATTGCTTGGGCAAATCAACTCGGGCTCAAGAATGCGATTCCGCTCCTCAAGCAAAGCCTCGCCGAGGAGGAGGCGACCGACAAGAAGCTGACGCAGCTCGCCGTTGCGGTCGCCAATGCGAAGGCGGCGGCATAGTTCGCGAATTGACAAGCAACGGCCGCCAGCCCGGCGGCCGCCGCTCCCTCAACCGTCAGACCGACGCCTTCCCCGATGCATGCATCGCCTTGCAGCAAGCATAGACGCACCGAAGACGCGTGGCGACCGCAACGCGTCTTCGAATACGCCGTCACATGACCGGCTCGGTTCTACGTCGATACAATCGCTAAACCCGTCCAAGCGTCAGCGTCGAGCCACGCGCATGACAAGCGAAACTACAAAGAGGACGAGGAACACGAAAAACAGTACCTGGGCGATCGACGCGGATGCTCCTGCTATTCCGCCAAATCCCAGAACACCGGCAATCAGAGCTACCACTAGGAACACCAACGCATAGTAAAGCATTTTCACCTCCATCATTTTCGTGGAACCACAACGATGGACCGGCCAATTGGTTCCAGATGCGTCCTGCCGCGACCGAAGGTCGATATTTGCGACAGAGACCAATTTCGGCGGGGTTATATGTCTATTGTCTCGCGGGGCCGAACACACGTAGCAACGCGACCGGCAGCTGTCGCATCAGCCTCTGACCTCGCCGACGAGCTTCAGCGTATCGAGGCGATCGATGATCTGCTTTGCTCGCTCCTCCCCGAGCAGTTCGGGCACCGCTGACGGCCATAATTTAAGTGCGCGTTTCACTGCCGTCGTCACCTCGCGGGTGATCCATTTGGAGTCGAGCCGGAGAAAACTTGCGACGCGTTCGAAACGATGAAGATTCACGTTTTCGAAGTTTTGCGTTTTGACAAACCTGAGAGCCATTTTGTCTGACGGCATGTAGAAGATTGTCGGCACGATATCGTAGGCCGGCGAGAGCCGGATCTCGCCTGGCTGCGGAAAGCAAAAAGACCAGTTTTTCAGATGGTTGTCGCCGTTTCCAAGCAGGACATCGGCAACGACACGGCGAACAGCCTCCATGATGTCGTCGCGATGATCGGAGCTGAAGCGTCGAACCATATTTATGACGGTTTCTGTGGTTGCCAGCGTGTACTTCCGATCACCGATCGCGCCGAGGATCTGTCCCGCATCCTCGATGTGAATACGGCCGCTGCCATCCTCAGTGCGATCAAAGCGATCGACGACGAGTACATTTTTACCATGCGCCAAGAGTTCAACCGGGGCGCCTTTAATTGCCTCGCGAGGAACGAGACGGCAGTTGGCTGTCCTGACCCCGATCATTCCAGCCAGTTGCATAGCCGCATGTTCGGCTTCGGGGAGGCCAGGGAACCTGTCGCTCCCCACTTTTATGATACAACGACCGGTATCGCCGCGGCCGGGAACGGTCAGCCGCTCGCCCTCTGGGTTGGCCGTGAACTTCAGTTGAACGCCGGCGAGCGAGAATTTTATGGTCCCTTCTGGCAGCGGTGCCTTAAAGCCCTGGACATTCTGGAGCGTGAGCGGGCCTGCAGAGGGCGGCACGCCGGTTTCCGGAACAATCAGGACGGCACCCGGCAGATCAGCGCCCAGTCGGGTCAGGACATCGAACTCGTCGTGATCACCCGGCCCCATCTCGGTCAGAACCAGTTCTCGCAAAGCGCCTTCAGGCAACAATCCGGAAAACCACGGGGGCAAGGTGCCATGCAGTCCGATTTTATCTGCTCTGCTTGCGAGCCGATCGCGCGTGCGTTCATCATCATTAGGGTCGCACCAACCGAGGCTTAGAATCGGCCGTTTTGCGTCACGCAAATAGGTCTCCGCTATGACGAACGCGACGCCGCCGTCGGCATCGCGCGTCAAGGTTCCTGCCCTGATCGTACCGAGCGCGTGATCAAGAACATAGACTCCGAGTATTGCGGGAATCTTCGCCATTACCTCTCCTCTTCATCGTCTTCACCAAGATCAACGAAAAGCTCATCGAATGCCGTTGGGACCTGTCTGGAGCGCCGGCTCTCCGAGGTCTCGTCGTCGATTAGCTGGCGCACTTCGCTCACGCGCGACCTTGGCACCAGCACCGGCACGAGGTCGAGGGCATCGCAAATTTCGGCAAAAAGGGTTAGGCGATCGCGTCCCAAGCGATTGTTCGCTAGGTCACGTTCGAGCTCGGATATACGGGCTCGGTCGCGCCCGAGTCGCGTTCCGAGGTCAGGCTGACTCATGCCGCGTCGCTTCCGAACTGAACGAAGTTGCGTGCCCAGGGTTGTGAAAATTGTGTCCATCATGCAAAATTCCGCTCATATGGATGATCCGTGCGGAATATCGCACTTACAGCTTTTATAGTTGATCAGGCGGAATTCCGCAATATTGCAGCGGTATATGCGGAATTCCGTTTGCACGTCCCAGGAGGTCATGGACAAAGCGATGGTAAATTCGCGCGTTACGTCCCTCCCTCAGGAAAGCTTTGTCAGTCGGCACAATTGAATTGGAAAGCCATCCCCCCGGCATAGGCCAGAGGATCGCTACTTCCCGGCCGCGCAGGTTTGCGTCGAGAAGGCACGCTTATGCTGCCTTCGATCCGCACGAGACGGCGTATCGCCGATTGAGACGAATTGGGTTTGGGAGGATTGGAAATTGCGGCTCGGTTTTCGGCTTCTTTCTGCCGGTGCATCAAGCGGCGCTATTTGATGGTGTCGCGTTTGACCTCGCGGGCAGCCGGATATGACCTCGAACAAACGGACGCGCTAGGTACGCGCCATTTACGAGCCGAATTGCAACGATCTCTCTGATCTGAAGCTTGGCTCCCCATCGCTCGGCTGTGGAGGCTCGGCGGCCTGCAGATATGTGTTTGCGGGCGCTGTCAGGACGAACCAAAGGCTGGCGCCGAGGAGAAACCAGCTGCCCGCAGCGTCACTGGATCGGCTGAGAATTGGCAGGCAGGCGGAGATCAGCAGGATCATCAAGCGTAGCGCCCACTCGGTTTCGCGTTTTCTCAATGCCAGTGTGGCAAGCGCGAGATAGGCACGGGCGTTGTAGAGTTGGCTGGGGCGATTAGACATGAGTTTTAACGCTGAAGGCAGGGACAGCATAACCAAAGTGGCAGCACCCAGCAGGAGCCCGGTGCCAGAAAGAAATCGGACGCTCAGTGCCAGCAGCCCAAACAGCACGGCAATATTCCAGCTAGGACCAAGTCTCTCCGGAGATTGACCGGTGCGGACGTGCCAAGCGCGCAGCGCACTCGATGCTGCATCAAGCAACGGTCGATCAACGTAGCGATTGATGAATTCCATGTGGCGCCCCCGTGGTTCAGGAAAGAAGCCAACAGCAGTAAAATTTCGGCACGAGCATGGCAGATATGGATAGAGAGAAATCGTCAGCCTCCCAAAGAGGGATATTTCCACCCTTGTCCAGGCGCCGCAATCACGAGGCACATCTCCGACATTCACGTACGATGCTGGGCCTGGACGATCTGTCACGGTGCCGCAAGTGACTGTGTTCATTCCTTTGGCTTGAAGGCATGTTCAAGTGTGGAACCTTGGCCCTGCCTGTTGGTTTTTCATCGTGACTGAGGATCGAACGATGACAATATTCATTTTGACTGCGCTGTTAGTGATCATCGCCGTCAGCGGCAAAAGGTGGCTTTTTCTTTGCGTCGGTTATCTCGACTACTGGCTGGAAGCGCGACGGAACCTGGACGTTTTAAGGAACGCTACAAAGCGGCGCCGAGATGGCCTCTAGGCATCGGAGGCGCCTGGTAAGTGGTGCCAACACGGGCATTGACGGAATTGCCCCGCGCAGAGAGCATTGATCCGGACTATCCCCTTTTGCTTCGGATCAGGGGGCCCGCCTTCTGGCGCTCCGGTACTCGGCCTTGCCGCATGCCTCTCGGAACAAACGCAGAAGATCTGTGTTCCTGTCCCGCCGATTAAATGCGGGGCTTCTATGGCACATAAACCTGTACACGACATTGAACCCGGTGACTTCACGATGCTCGGCGCAACGCCGACCGAAGGCGGCGTTAACTTTGCGTTGTTTTCCGCCCATGCCGAGCGGGTGGAGCTTTGCCTCTTCGACGTCGAGGGTCGCAATGAAACCCGAATCTCCCTTCCCGAATACACCAATGAGATCTGGCATGGCCATATTCCAGGTTTGAAGCCGGGCGTGCTTTATGGCTACCGGGTCCACGGGCCCTACGAACCCGAGAACGGCCATCGCTTCAATCCCAACAAGCTGCTGCTCGATCCCTACGCGCGGGAGATCGTCGGCGAGGTGAATTGGGGTCAGACCACCTTCGCTTATGATCTCGAGAGCGAAGAGAAGGATCTTTCCTTCAACGACGCAGACAGCGCTCCTAACATGCCGAAGTGTCGGGTCGTGGATCCGACCGACTTCAGTGAAAGGGACGCGCGACCGGGAACGCCCTGGTCACGCACTATTTTCTACGAGGCCCATGTCAAAGGGATGACCAAGCTTCATCCGGCCATTCCTGAGGACCTGCGTGGAACATTCGAGGGTCTCGCGGAACAGGAGATCGTGCAGTATGTGAAGAGCCTTGGCGTGAGCTCGATCGAACTGCTGCCCGTCCACTATTTTCCGGACGACCCTCATCTTCTCGACAAGGGATTGAGGAATTACTGGGGCTACAACACCATTGGTTTCTTCGCACTCGCATCGAGATACTATGGTCCACGCGGGCTTGCGGGATTTCGCGATATGGTCCGCGCCTTTCACGACGCCGGCATCGAAGTCATCCTCGACGTCGTCTACAATCACACAGCCGAGGGCAACGAACTTGGTCCTATCCTCTCCTTCAAGGGCATCGACAACTTCTCCTATTATCGGACTTTGGCCGGCGAGCCGCGCTACTACATCAATGACACCGGCACCGGCAATACGGTGAACACGTCGCATCCGCGCGTTCTGCAGATGATCACGGACTCCCTGCGCTATTGGGCGGAGGTGATGAATGTTGACGGCTTTCGTTTCGACCTCGGCACCATACTCGGACGCGAACCCGGGGGATTTGATCAGCGCGGCGGCTTCTTTGATGCTGTTGGTCAAGATCCCGTCCTTTCCCGCCTCAAGCTCATAGGCGAGCCCTGGGATATCGGTCCGGGCGGCTATCAGGTCGGAGGCTTCCCACCCGGCTGGTCGGAATGGAACGATAAATACCGTGACACGATGCGCGATTATTGGAAGGACGAGGACGGCATGGCCCGCGATTTTGCCGCCCGAATTCTTGGCTCCGGCGACATTTATGACTTTCGCGGGCGCAGGCCGTGGGCGAGCGTCAACTTTGTCACGGCCCATGATGGTTTTACGCTGAATGATTTGGTTTCGTATAACGACAAACACAATGAGGTAAACGGCGAGGACAACCAGGACGGCCACGACCATAATCGGAGCTTCAATTACGGCGCCGAGGGACCAACCGATGACGCTGGCATAAATCTGGTCCGTGAGCGCCAGAAACGGAACTTTCTTGCCACGCTCTTTTTCTCCCATGGCGTGCCTATGCTGCTGGCCGGAGACGAGTTCGGCCGCAGCCAGATGGGCAACAACAACGGTTACTGCCAGGATAGCGAGGTTAGCTGGTTTCACTGGCAAGACCTCCCAAACAGTGCAAACGAACTTCGGGAATTCACCGCAAGGCTGATCGCACTTCGCCAAAGCCAACCACTCCTGCGTCGAGAAAGCTGGCGTAGTTCGATCGCCATTACCTGGCTGAACCCGACCGGCGGGGAGCAGACCGACGAGCACTGGGACGACGAGGGAAGCACCACACTCGGACTGCGCCTGTCGTGTGATGAACCGGGTGATGAGGAGGACTGGAATGAGCTGCTATTCCTTTTCAACCCACACGATGGCCAGGTGATCTTTAATTTGCCGCCTGTTGGAACTGGCTGGGTTCTTGAGCTGACGACCGCCGATCCCAGCGTTGCGGCTGCCGACCTGTCTCAGGCAGAAGACTATCCGCTGGAACCCCGCAGTCTCGTCCTCCTAAGGCCGAAGTAAGTACTGGTCTGGCGCAGGTGAATGATGCATCGAGACCGTGGAGGGCGAATCCGCGAAATCCATCCCTTTTGGGCTTGTCCAGGCTGGCCGAAACCAATTACCGCTTCAATGTCGTGGCCGTCGTTCACGGTCATGCGCATGGCAGACGCTTCGGTGGGAAGACGCCGCGGGCGCGCCGGTCTACAAACGAGCCGCACACGTCGAACAGCCAACGCAGCCGGTCGTGCTGGTGCGGAGCGTGATTTCAGGACATTCAAGCGGATATTATCAACCGCCATACCACATCCGCCGGAGCAGCCTGTCACGGCGAACGAACTCGTGGTAGAGGGCTGCCCCGGCGTGGAATATCAACAGCCCGACAATCAAGAGCGCGCCCAGGCCATGGGGTACCCGTGGCGGATATTCAGCGAAGTTTGGCAACACCGCACCTGACTCGCCGAAGACCGCAGGTGCTGCACCGCTCAGGACCATCAGCCCGATGCCGCTGGCGACCATGCCGAGAATGACAATGTAGAAGGCGGCGTGAACCCCGCGCGCGATGCGCTCCTGCCAGCGAGGTGACCCGTCCAGGGGTAGCGGCTTCCGATCGAAACGCCACCACCAGACAATGCGAAGAGCCGTCAGAAGAAGGACGACGATCGCCACCGGAATGTGAAAACGCAGGAACCCTGCCTTGGCGGCGGCGTCCATGGCATTGGCTGCGCGGAAGCCGGAGCCGAGGAGAGCGAGGATCAGAAGGCGCTCAGCCAGTGGATCGAGACCGCTATTGCGCCGTAGCGATCAGGCCTGCTCTTCACCATCTCCGTTTCCTTCCAGTTTGTTCCGCAGGGCCTTCATGACGGTGTGCGTCGTCTTAATGTCCTCGACCGAAAGCCCTTCCGAAAGCCCGTTGACCCACGGGGCTTGCAAGCGCATGGCGCCGTCGAATGCCTGTTTTCCCTTGTCCGTCAGTACGACGAGTTGCGCCCGCCGGTGGTGCGGGTTGGAGTGGAACGCGACAAGCCCTTCCTTCTCCAGATCGTTGACGATGCGCTGGACGTTCTGGCGGTTGGCTCCCATATCGCGCGCAAGCCATGCCACCGGCTGCGGTCGATCCGCTGCGATTACGGTGCCCAAAACCTGCCAGCGGGCGCTGGTCAGGCCAAGGCCGTCAACGAGTTTGTCGCCCGCGTTGATCATTCGGTTGTTGAGTCTGAATAGGTCCAGAATGAGCTCGTTCAAGGCTGTTCCGGCCGGGGTTCTGTTGGGCTCGTGCATTTGTCACCGTATATCTTTATTGACATCATGGTGTCAAAGGAAATATGTATCCTTGTTACCAGATTGACACCATACTGCCAACTCAAGGAGCAAGCCATGTCGCTTATGCGCCCAATGGACCCCGCCTTTCCGATCGAACGTCAGATCGGGCTCGATGCATCCTCCATCGTCCTCATCAATCTCTTTACACTCGACAATGCCGACGAGCAGACCTTCCTCGATGCATGGCAGGCCGATGCGGGCTTCATGAAACGGCAGCCGGGCTTCATCTCGACGCAGCTTCACCGCGCGATCGGCGAGAGCCCGGCCTACCTCAACTATGCCGTCTGGGAATCGACCGCTGACTTTCGGGCTGCGTTCACCCATCCAGAGTTCAGAGCCAAGCTCTCGGCCTATCCGTCCTCGGCCGTCGCCTCCCCACATCTCTTCCAGAAGGTGGCTGTGCCCGGCATCTGCGTCGCTTAGTCAAAGTCCACGAGAGTCAGGATGAAAGATCGGCTCGGTCCTGACCCCGAACAGCGACGATTACAAAGAGCCGATGTTCCCGACCTGACGGGAAAGTGTTTCATCGTCACGGGGGCAATTCCGGCATTGGCCTCGAAATACCGCGCGTTCTCGGCCCCGTGGGCGCGGGTGCTCCTCGCCTGCCATGACCAACGGAAGGCGAAAGCAGCTACGGCTCAAATCGGGCAGTTGACACCCAACGCCGCGCACTGGCATTCCTGCCGCCCGGTCAAGCCGATCTTGCGAGCGTACGAGCCGCAGCCGAACGCGCGTTCGAGGAGCCGCACATCAGTTTGCCACCGATCAGAGGTCCGAAAAGCGCATAGTCGCATCTTAGGAGCGAACATTTCAAGTTCCGCCTCTGTCGCACAATGCTCGTCATTTGCCCTTGGAACACGCGCGGTCCTTCGCGCGTTAGGCGAGACAACCAAAGGCACAGGAAAAACAAGGCAAAATGCTGGATTATCAATCCACGGGCGACACATCCAAAGCGGCTGATACGCTCCAAGTCGTCACCTCCGTCTTTCGGCGTCTGCCTAGGAGGACATCGTCCCATCAGGTCATTCAACCCGGGCGCAATGCCTGGCGCGCCGGCGTCGCTGACAAGGCAGCGTTTCTTGTCGACGGGGCGGCCTATTTTTCCGCACTTGATCAGGCGCTGAGACAGGCACGGCAAGAGATCTGGATCGTTGGTTGGGATTTCAATCCCGATATCCGGCTAAGGCCATATGTGAGCTCGCAAACGCTCGGGGAGCTGCTCTTGTCCTTGGTGGCGGAACAGCCGCAGCTGCAGGTCAGGATTTTGGTCTGGGGCATGGGCCCGATTTATTCCGGCAAGTCGCTGCGGCTGTTTCGCCGGAGCGCAGTTTCCATCCACCCGCGGATTTCGATGCGTTTCGACTTCCGACATCCGCTTCGCGGTTGTCACCACCAGAAGCTCGTCTCGATAGACGGCAATCTTGCCTTCTTAGGCGGGATCGACCTTACGGCCAGGCGATGGGACGAGCCGGACCACCGCGCTGTAAATCCCCTGAGGTGTTCGCCGGACGGCACGCCTTACGAACCCGTCCACGATATCCAGTGCGCTGTTTCTGGTGAGGTGGCACTCATGATCGGGGACGTTGCGCGCAGGCGCTGGAAAAAGGCGACCGGTGAAATAATCGCGCCGATGGCAGAACCGTGCGCCAGCTGGCCTGCTTTGGTTCCCGACATGGTGGCGACGCCTGCTGCGATTGCTTTGACGGAACCGGGCCTGATCGGCAAGCGTGGGCGCTACGAAGCCTTCCGGCTTACGCGCGACGCAATCGCTGCGGCGCGCATGCACATCTATATCGAAACGCAATACCTTGCATCCTCCGGTGTCGCCAGGGCAATCGCGAAGCGCTTGAAGGATCCAGACGGACCTGAGATAGCCGTGGTGGTGACGAAGAGTTCGCACGGCTTCATCGAGAAGCTTGCTATGGGAAACACCCGCGACAGGCTGATCCGACGCTTGAAGCGCGTCGACCGATATGATCGGCTGAGAGTGATGTACGCGGTTGTGCCCGGCGCAGACGGCGGCGAGCAGGAACTTGTCGTTCATTCGAAGCTTGTTATCGTCGACGACCGTCTCGTGCGCATTGGATCGTCCAACCTCAACAACCGGTCGGAAGGCTTGGACACCGAATGTGATCTCGCCCTGGAGGCTGATTGTGACGCTCATCAGCACGCGATCAGCTGCCTGCGTCACCGGCTGATCGCGGAACATTTGGGCACCAGTCCAGCACTTATGGGCGAGACTGAGCGGTCACTGCAATCGATGCTTGCTGCAATCGCAGCGCTCAACACCGGCGCACGCGGCCTGAGACAGTTCGAGATTAACATCCATCGCGGCGATACACCCCCTTTCGTGGGAACCGCGCTTGTCGATCCCCGGCGTCCGTATTGGCCATTACAAAAGCTGCGTCTGCGTTTGGGGCGACTTTTGAGCGCGCTTTTTTGAGCGAGCGGTGCTGCGCTTGCGAATGATCAATTCGCTTGCCGCAAAGACCGTCAGGCCGATCAAGAGCGGCAGTAGGAAGTAGATGACCCGGAACGCGACGAGCGCCCCGATCGAGGCTGTACCCGGCAGGACATGGCTGACCGTAACTTCCAGCACACCAAGGCCGCCGGGCACATGAGTTACGAGGACGGCGATATTCGCAAGCACGTAGGCCGTCGCCGTTTGAACGAAGCTTGAATCCACGCCGGCCGTCAGCACCTGATGCAGGCAGGCGGCAACACAGATGAAATTGAGCGTGCCGATGATGATCTGTCCAATCGCAAGCTTGAGGTCCGGCATCTCAAAGCGCCACTTCCACACGTGCAGCGGAGCACGTAAAGTACCGGCAAGGACGACGTAAACCACCGGAAACGCTAGACAAAGAATGCCGAGCCGAAAGAGAGCGTCAGCGCCGACGTTGAGCAAATTGCTTGCATTCCTGGGATTGCTCAGAAGCGCGATGCCAGCCAGGGTCAACAGCCCCATCCCGACCGTCACACCGCAAAACAGAATAACCTTGGCAACCTCTTCCGCGTTCAATCCCCACCGCGCATAGTAGCGATAGCGCACTGCACCGCTGCTCAGAGCCGCAACACCGAGGTTATGCCCGATCGAAAGACTGGTAAACGAGGCAAGCGCTGCCTTCGGGTAGCTTAGCGGTTTGCCGGCGTAGCGCAAAGCCATCCAGTCAAAGCCGCTGAGGCACAGGTAGGAAAGAGCGCAAAAGCCGACAGCTAAAATCAATCGGGACGCGGAGATAGCCCCGAGCGACTGCATGATCTCACCAAGCGAATACCGGCTGAAGACTTTGTAGAGCAAGTAGGCGGCGAGCAGCAGGCCTAGAATGAGGGCTGTGTTGATGAAAACTCGCCTGGCCGACATGAAGGTTCCGCTTAGCGTTGATCCCTTTGCTAGTGGGAACGAAATAAGCTCACGCGGGTTCCCCGCTGCATGAGCACAATCGCATCTGCCCTCTCGCCATCTGACCGGCGCGAGCTCAAGGTTCTCACCTATAATGTTCACAGCTGCGTTGGCACGGATCGGCGGATTGATCCGCATCGGATCGCGGCGGTCATCGCACGATCAGAGGCCGACATCATCGCGCTCCAGGAGCTCGATGTTGGACGAAAGCGGACAGGCGGGATCGATCAGGCGGAGATGATCGCGACACTGCTGAAGATGGAAGCCCATTTTCACCCGGCGCTGCACGTTGAGGAGGAACGCTATGGCGATGCGATCGTCACCGCGCTTCCGACGCGCCTGATGAGGGCTGCTCCCCTGCCGTCGATCGGCGAGACCCGCGGGGCAATCTGGGTGCAGGTTGACGTCCACGGATGGCCCCTTAATGTGCTCAACACACACCTTGGGCTCAGAAACCGGGACCGCAACCGGCAAGTGACAGCGCTCCTCAGCGACGACTGGATCGGAAATGCGCAATTCCAGGCCCTCCCGGCCGTCGTCTGTGGGGACCTGAACGCCATTCCATCCTCGCCGGCTTATAAACGCTTGGCGACGCATTTTCGCGACGCCCAGCTGTTGGCAGGAACCAGGCCGCGGCCGACATTTCCATCGCGATATCCGCTGCTGCGCATCGATCATATTTTCGTATCAAAGGAACTGCATGTCGCTTCCGTGGCGATCACGGCTGACCCACTGACGCGGCGAGCGTCGGACCATTTGCCGCTTCTGGTGAGGCTGGATTTGGGGCGGCATGTCTCAAACGACGTATCTATCGGGAACGTGGCAAGCTTTGAGCGCTAGCACCCAGGTTATAAACGGCGACGCAGCAACCCTCGCCCGCGAGATCCTCAAAAGACCGCCTGATGCTTCCCAGCGCTTTGTTTTATTTCTCAGACTGGAACTTTTGCCGGGAGTCGGCAGTTGGCCTTTGAATACAATGGTGCGGAGGATGCTTGATGCAGCTCATGCGCAACATCGTCGCTGCCGGTCTGGTTCTGCTTGTCGCGACGAACGCCTTTGGTCAAAGGACGACAAAGCCGTTTCCAAAAGGATGTCAGGCTCCGTCGCAACAGCAATTGCAGAAAGGTTCACCTTCTCGCGGCGGCAGTGACGTAGATTTATCCCGTTGCAATGGCGTGCTCATACCGCCGGCATCGGGCGACGAGGGTCTGGAGCAGGAAGTTCCTTCCACCGGTACGCTGCGCGTCATCCCTCCGAGCAAGGCTCCGGGTCAACAGTATAATCTGCCTGAACCGCAGTAGGTTTCTGAACGGAATACCGAACAGGCGGTCAGACGACAAATTGAGGCCAGACCTCGTTGGCCAACGTCTTATTGCCATCCCTGCGCGCGCCACTGCTCGGCGCGTTCATCGATATCAATGCTCCCTTTGTCAGCCAGGACCTTCAGGACCGCGTCATGTTGAGCTTGGTCCTTGACCTGCACGCTGACAAGAAATCCTCCGCGCCTAAGCGCTTCGGCGTAGACGTTTCGTTGCTCTTGGGTGAAAAAGAACTTTTCGACTGCGTCTAGAAAGCCTCCATGATCCTTGGGAAGCGTATCTGTGCCATGTCCGCGCGTGATGGTTACGGCATCGTTTGCAATTCCCGAGGCAATCACTTCCTCGGCGGCGTGCTCTGCATCCCGCTCGTCATCGAAAATCGCGCTGATTGTTTGTCCTGTTGGATCGACCATCGAAGTGCTCCTCTTGCGTAAAAATCCTAACTGAGGAGACGATGATCTGTTCCTTCTGCTGGCCCGAACTGGCCGCACCTATGCGGAAGCGACAACGAATTTCGCTGTCCCTTGGTCGATCAAGAGCCGCGTCAATCGCGTTCGCCAGCACCACCTACTGTGTCATACCTTGGACAGCGCATCAGCAATCACGCGTGTGCGACCGGGTCGCTATGAGGTAATCTGTCGATCAACTCTACGACATTCTGAACGCTGACTGGTCGCCCCGAGCGAAACTTTATGGCACCGTCAGGGCCGACGAGTATGGCTTCGAATTCCTCAGGCGAAGGACCGTTAAGATCCGCGCGGATCTGGTCCGCGCTAATATCAGCGCAGGCTTCGAAACTGGAGAAAACGCCGCCGCCGGCGACACGCAAAAGCGCAATGTCCCGCGATGCCAGCGCTTCTTGCTGGTTGGCAAGATATTCCTCCTGCAATTCGCAGCGGTCATCAGCCGAGCCCTCGAATAAAACAAGGACGTGGCACTTGTTGCGAAACGAGAGAAGACTTGGGCATGGATCGTAGAGCGCCGGAGAAGCCCCTATGATCTCTTTGAGGAACGATTTGAGCATGGCTCTGCTCCTGCTTCCTTCCCATGTGGAAAGACGGAAGCTCTCGCTGCTACCGGCCCGCGCCGAATGTCGGGCACTGGGAGTGATCTCGATTGGCGAAAGCCAGCGCAGCACGGTTGGGTGGCGTTAGTGCGAGACGCGCTCTGGCTTTCCGCGGCGTTTTGTCGAAGCGAACTCCTCGAGTTGTTTCTCGCTCATGGAGTCCACCATTTCCTTGGATGCCCCTTTGAGCCTGCTCTTTGGTGTTTGACCACGCTTTGCCGCAAGGGCGGCACCTGCTGCCTTCTGCTGCGCTTTGGATTTTGCGGGCATTTTTCTTCTCCTTTGTCTTAAGCAAAGTAACTGTCCGCGGCCGACAAAGTTCCTGCCTCATATGCCAGTGTATCGCGAATGAGGACAGCGTCTGGTAGCGTTTCCTTGGATCGCTGAAGGCAGACGCGCTCTCATCAATTTTCCGGGCATTTTTCAACCGTTACAGCTCCGGGCTATGCATTAAACGCGCAGCTTGCGACCAACCGCGAAGCCCTAAGACGTCCCACCGCAAAGCATTGCGAAGAGCATCGGCTTGAACTCGAGCGCTCCGTCTGTCGGTCAGAGCTTCGTGCGATGGCCTTTAGAGCTACCTGGGAACCATCTTGAAACGACAACCGTTTCACTCACGCGACGCCGCCGCACGAGCCACCAGTGGCGCAGCCGGCGACCGCGCTTGATCCACCTCTTGGCGGTTATGCCACTTGTAACGCTATTCGACAGTCACAGGTAATCTCATGGAAAATCAGTCTGCCAATGTGGTACTTGCCACGCAAACCGCCTTTGATCAGGCTACTGCCCTTGCGGTAACATACGGCTTCTCCATCCTGGGCGCGATTGTGCTTCTCGTCGGCGGTTGGATTCTTTCAGGCGTGATCAGCCGCTCGGCTTTTCGCGTCATTTCAAGGATCCATGGAATCGATGAGACGCTCGCGCGCTTCTTCCAGAACCTTTTCCACTATGGACTGCTCAGTTTGGTCTTCGTGACCGTGCTTGGGCAGTTTGGCGTTCAGACCGCCTCGATCATCGCTGCTCTGGGTGCCGCTGGTCTCGCCCTTGGCCTTGCACTGCAAGGCACGCTGCAAAACATTGCTGCAGGTATTATGCTTCTCGTCTTGCGGCCCTTCCGCGTTGGAGAATATATCGAGACGGCAAACGTTAAAGGGTTCATCCGCGAGATAGGCCTTTTCGCCACCGAGATGAAGACGACCGATGGGTTATATCTCATGGCGCCCAATTCGACACTTTGGAACACCCCGATTGTCAATCACAGCCGCGAGGCAAATCGGCGCCAGGAACTGTCCATTGCCATCGGCAATGAAGCGGACCTTGGAGCGGCAAAGCAGGCGGTTCTGGGGATCGTTTCATCTGACGAAAGAGTGAGAGCAGAGCCTGCTCCGCGGGTTTTCGCTGACGATCTGACAGCCGATCAGACCGTACTCAAGGTTGAGTACTGGGTAAAGACGCGCGAATGGACCGAAACACGCCACGATGTCATCGATCGGCTGAAGTCGGGCCTCGTCGCCGACGCAATTGCGATCAAGTAACCGATCGATTGCAAAAAGAGCTGCCCGGGCGTCGGAGTTTCATCATGCGGTACCGACGAGGCGCGGCATGGGGCCGGCTCGCGCACTGACTTCGGCCGTACGCGCTTGGTCTGTCAACAGCCAACAAGGCGTTGATATTGCGGCCTCGATCCGAACGAGGCATTCGGTGTGCCTTCACAGCCAGTTCACGTGCTGCCCGATCAAAATGCCCGGTCCGGTCGGCGCCTGACGAGAGCTGGAGATCAATTCAAACGAGAACCATCAGTGACCGCCTCGTTCCCTCCATCGTTCGGTCTGGGGCGCGATCAGTTGCTTTCTCACCCCGGCCCCTATCTCTGTCTTTTGGGGCTGATGATATGCGACGTCAGGGAAGGAACATAAGGATGAGGCAGATTGTAATTTCGCTTCTTGCTGCAGCCGCGGTTGTTGGATGCACTCCCACAGAACAGGGCGCTGGAATCGGCGCTGCGACGGGCGCTGTCGTTGGAGGCGTCGCGACCGGTAATGTGCGAGGGGCCGCAATAGGTGCTGCCGTCGGAGGCGCCGCAGGTGCCGTTATCGGCAACGTCGCCGGTCGGCCTGGCCAGTGCTATTACCGCGACGCGTATGGCCGCAGATATGTCGCTGCCTGCCCGCGTTGATCCATCAAGGATGGTCTGATGGTGTCAAGCGAGCAGCTTAAAGCGGCAAGGGCTTTGCTGCGATGGGAGCCAAGCCAACTGGCCGAGGCGTCTGGCCTGTCTTTATCAGTCATCGACCGGCTGGAGAGCCAGCCGGGGGAACTGGTCAGCCCTTCCCAGGAAACCGAAGCGCTCGTTGGGGTCCTCAGGACAGCTGGTGTCATGTTCTTCGATGAAGGACCGGTCGACGGCGGGCCTGGTGTCCGATTGCTCATCAAGCCCTCCGCGGCCATCGACACGAACGAGGACGAAACTGTCCAATATAAGGAGTACCTTGAAAATGACACTCCTCCAGGCGCTGGCGGTTGAGAGACGATAAGCCCGCGTTTGTCCCGCCGCGTCATGGAAGCGTCGATTGAGGATTTCTGAGCCCCGGTGCCGGCTGCCGCCGTCGTGATCTTCGGAACAAAGAAAGTTCAGGGCTGTTTCGCCTGGACCGCTTTGCGGCATTTTGACCACGAGCGCTTCATAGGAATGCGGGTTACGCGAGGGCTTCATGCAGGCGCCAACATCAACGTATCGGCTGCAATTCCGGAACGGAATGACGTTCACAAATGCTTGTTCGATCATCCCCTATCTCAAGAGGATCGGGGTCAGTCACCTATACGCGTCCCCTCTCTTCATGGCGACGGAAGGGTCGACGCATGGCTACGACATTGTGGACCCAAATCAAATTGATCCGGCGATCGGAGGAGCCGGCGGTTTTGAACGCCTGGTAGCCGCACTCAAAGCAGCTGAAATGCAGCTTATCCTCGACATTGTGCCCAATCACATGGCTGCCTCGCTTGAAAACCCTTGGTGGCGCAGCCTGCTTGAGCTCGGCCCCGATAGTCCTTACGCAACCTATTTCGATGTCGATTGGACGAGACCAATCACTCTTCCCGTTCTCGACGATCCATTTTCGCAAGCCCTGGCGTCGGGCTCTATCGGACTCTCTGGCCAGTCCGCGACTGGGAAGTCTGGCCTTACGCATGGCACGCTCTTGTACCCGCTTCGGCAGGAGAGCGCTGCGCGCCTCATGGCTCTCGTAAGCTCGGGGCGTGCCTCCCTTGACGAACTTGCCGCCGATCACGCATTCATGGAAGCTCTACACCAGGAGCAGCACTGGCACTTCATCCCGTGGAAGGAAGCTCGACACCGCCTCAGTTACAGGCGGTTCTTTGAAGTCGCCGGCCTGGTCGGGCTTCGCGTTGAAGATCAAGACGTTTTCAACGAGACACATCGATTGATCATTGAACTTGTCCACGCAGGGCAGGTCCAGGGCCTGCGCGTTGATCACGTAGACGGCCTTTCCGATCCGGCGGACTATCTTGCAAAACTTCGGAAGGCTGTTGATCCGAGCCCATACATCATTGTCGAGAAGATTCTCGCGCAAAACGAGACGATGCCACCGGGTTGGCCCGTGTCCGGCACAACCGGATACGAAGTCATTGCAAGCTTCGCAGAGCTGTTCGTGGAACGAGAAGGCCTTGAGTTGCTCGATAAGGCTTATCGAGCAGTGGCGCCGACACGCGCGGACTTTGACCTTGGCAGAAGAGAGGCAAAGCGCGCCATGGTGGAGCGCAACTTTGCCGGTGAGCGCGCCAGGCTGACCGATCTTGCTATGGCAGTGGTGCCTCAATTGCAGCGCGGCGCCGTCGACGAGGCGATCGCCGGGATCCTGGTGGCGTTTCCAGTCTACCGAACCTACGGCGCGACAGGCCCGCTCGAGGGCCCCGACCGGGTCCTGTTCGAAAGCGTGCTCGCCGATGCGGCTAGGAACGCCGAACAACCTGAAGCTGTTTGGATGATCGGCCGCGCGATCCTCGACCCTGATGACAACCCCAATGCTCTCGAACTTCGCAGGCGTTTGCAGCAGCTGAGCGGCCCGGTGATGGCAAAGGCGATGGAGGACACGCTATTTTATCGCTACAATCGCTTGCTTGGGCTGAATGAAGTCGGCGGTGACCCGGCCACGGTCGGCAGTGAGCCGGACGATTTTCACAGGACGATGTGCGAACGTGCGATACTGCAGCTGGGGCTGTCGGCAACCTCGACACATGACACCAAGCGTGGGGAAGATGCGCGCGCGCGCCTCTATGCCCTGACCGAACATGCTGCGGAGTGGTTAGCCGGTTTTAACCGATGGCAACAGCTCAATCGAGCTTTTATTGTCAATACTCCGGACGGACCATGGCCCGAACCCAATACACAATGGATGCTCTACCAGGCTCTGGTGGGCATCTGGCCCCAGGATATCGAAGACATCGATGGCGTGTTGAGCGACCGTTTCAAAGACTATGCACAAAAAGCCATCCGGGAGGCCAAGACATACACGGACTGGGGCGAACCAAATGAGCGCTACGAGACCGCGGTCCTCGACTTTGCAGGCGGGCTGTTGGGCAAGGAGAACCAAGCGTTCCGCAATGACTTCGATCGCGCGATAAGGCGTATCATTGCTGCCGGACAATTGAACAGCCTGGCCCAGACATTGCTCAAGCTGACGATCCCCGGCGTGCCTGACATCTACCAGGGATCGGAGGGACCGGAACTCAGCCTCGTCGATCCCGACAATCGCCGGCCTGTCGACTTCCGACGCTTGGAGGCCATGTTATCATTGAAAGCCGCGGACGGTGGAGATGTCTGGCAGAGAAAGCAGACGTTGATCGCAACAGGTCTGAAGCTTCGTCACGCGCGGCCCGAACTTTATGATCGCGGCGACTACTTGCCCCTTAACGTACGAGGGCAAAGGCACCGGCATATCGTGGCGTTCGCCCGTCATGACAAGCGGCAGTTTTCCATAACGATCGTTCCCCGACTGATTTCGCGGCACATCGATGCGATCACATTGCGCACGAAACCTGGCTATTGGGGCGATACCCGGATTGAGCTGCCCGCTCGGCTCAGCACGCCGCGCCGAGATATCCTGGCCGACAGCGCGGTTGACGGCGGGCCGGCAATCGAGATCGAGACAGCATTTCGAACACAGCCCTTCGCCCTCTTGATATCGGCGGACTGAAGATTGTGGCAACCGTCAGTGCGCGATCTGACGTTCCGGCGCCAATGGCTCGTCTTCGAGGGTCCAGCATACATACCACGGCGGAAGGCGGTCGGCTGTCTGATGTGTTTTCCAGATCACCGAACCAGACTGTGGCAGATCCATCGCGACGGGCTGGTGCGATAGATTGGCAATAAGGTGCAGCTTTCTCCCCTCCCCGAGATCCCAATGAACGTCGATCAATTGCCTTGAGGAACCGATGTGTCCGCCCGAGCGCATCGTTTCCAACAGCGGGACGATGTGAGCGCGCCGCAGCGTGATGAGATGGCGATAGAGTTCGAGATGCTCTCTATGTCCCGGTTGCTCGCGCCTATTCCAATCGAGCTTGGCGGATGAAAATGTCGTTTCATCCGTCGGATCAGGAAGTGTGTCGGCACCTTCCTCGTCAAAGCCAGGCAGGCGGTACAGCTCCTCGCGCCGCCCCTTGCGCACGGTCGCATTCAGCTCCTCGCTGAAATCGCAGAAATAGGGAAAATTGGCCTCGCTTTTCCATTCTTCTCCCATGAAAATCATCGGCACCTGAGGGCAAAGAAGGTAGACGCTGGCGATCGCTTCGAGGGCCGGCTGCGGCGTGATTTTATGAAGGCGGTCGCCATGGGCGCGGTTGCCGACCTGGTCATGGTTCTGAATGAAAGCGACGAAGGCGGTCGGAGGCAGGTGATCGCTCGGCTGGCCACGGGCGGTCCCCTTATAAGGCATCGTTTCGCCCTGGTAGATGAAGCCTTCAGCGATCGCCCGTGCGACGACAGACGGGGACGTTGAATAATCGGCGTAATATCCGAACGCCTCACCGCTCGCAGCGCGATGGAGCGCGTGATGGATATCGTCGTTCCACTGGGCAGTGTAGAGAGGCGGCTTGCCATCCTCATCGCGTTCGAGCAGCGAAGCGGCATTGTCTTCATTTTCGACGATCAAATGGCAATAACGTCCTCGCATTGCCAGCCTGATCGTCCGGGCCAGGTGGGAAAGCAAATGCTCGTCGCTTTCATCCCTGATCGCATGCACAGCGTCAAACCTCAGCCCATCAGCTCGGAATTCCTCTAGCCAGTAAAGGGCATTCTCGACGACGAACTTGCGGATCAGGTCGGAATGCTCATCGTCGTAGTTGATGGCTGGCCCCCATGGCGTCTTGTGGTGGCGGTTAAACAGGGGGACATAAGAGGGCAGATAGTTTCCCTCCGGTCCGAAGTGGTTGTAGACGACGTCGAGAAAAACAGAGATCCGCCGCTGATGAGCCGCATCGATAAAGGCCTTTAGATCCTCCGGGCGCCCGTAGCTGCTGTCAAGCGCGTAGGGAAGCACGCCGTCATAGCCCCAACCGCGGCGTCCGGGAAAGTCGTTGACTGGCATGAGTTGGATCGCCGTGACGCCAAGTCGTTCGAGATGATCAAGCCGCTGCGTCGCAGCCGCCAGCGTCCCGGCTTGCGTGAAGGTTCCGATATGCATTTCATAGAGGATCGTTTCGCTCCATGGACGGCCACGCCAGGCACCGTCCACCCAGCTGTAGCGGCTCCCATCGACGACTTCACTCGGCCCGTGCACGTCATCAGGCTGATAGCGAGAGGCGGGATCGGGGATTTCCTGCCCATCAGCAAGGACGAATCGATAGCGCGAGCCATGGCTCGCCTGCTCGGATAGGAACGTGAACCAGCCGCTAGGCTGAGCCACCATCTCGCAAGGTGGACGATCGCCGATAATGATCCCGACGGCCGTCTGCAGGGGAGCCCAGAGGCGGAAGCGCACACCTTCATCCAGCGTCTGCGGGCCGAAGCTGAACATTGCGGACCCTCCAAAGGTTTTGGGTTTGGTCAAAACCTTCCTTTGTGCAACAAGTTCCCTGCGGCTACCATGCGGTTCCGGTTGAGTGCGCTCACTTTCGGTCAAGAACAGCGGCGAGAATGGACGAGTTCAGCTGCGCCTGTGAAAACGGCTTTGGAAGTCTGACAAGATCGCGGTCCGATGCATTGGGCAGATCCGCATAGCCGGTTGCTAGAATAACCGGCAAATGAGGATGGCTCGCCCGAAGAAGGGCTGCAAGCTCCGCACCTGTCATCTTGGGCATGGCGTGGTCGGTGACGACAAGATCGAAGTCGTTTTCCTCTGAAAGCAGCTTCAACGCTTCCTCGGCCGACTGGGCCTCCACGGCCGCGTGGCCGAGATCCTCGATCATCAGCGCGGCATTCGTCAGCACAAGCGGATCGTCGTCCACGACAAGGACGCGCAACGACGTCTCCAGTTTGGGCGCTACTTCCGCTTTCGTCTGGTCTGGCTCACGGTGCTCGGCGACAGGCAACCAGAGTTCGGCTGTGGTGCCGGCGCCCGTCGAAGATCGAAGTACGAGGCTGCCGCCAGACTGAGCCATCAACCCTTGCACCATGGGCAAGCCCAAGCCTGTTCCCTTACCGGCTCCTTTGGTGGTGAAGAACGGGCTCGTCGCACTTTCCAACGTTGCCACGTCCATGCCCTCGCCATCGTCGGTTACCGAAAGACAGACGTAGTGACCCGGTTTCAGGCCGCCGACGTCGCCAACGGCTAGCCAATGTTCCTTTGCTGCAATAACGACAGAACCTCCCTTGGGCATGGCATCACGGGCGTTTAAAGCCAGGTTCAACAGCGCACTTTCTAGCTGATTGGGATCCGAATGAACCCGCGAAAGCGCCAGAGGAAAGCTGGTGTTGATTTCGATTGTCGGTCCAATCGACCGCCGGAGCATCTCAGCCATCCCTCGAACAAGAGTGGGTATGTCGACAGCTTCCAGCGTCAGCTCCTGCTTGCGAGAGAATGCGAGCAATCGCTGCGTTAGCGAAGCTCCCCGTCGTGCGCCTTGGATTGCATTCTTGATAAGTTCGGTGACATCCTTTCCGACCGCCGCTCGCTTTTGTGCAATTTCCAGGCTTCCCAAAATCGCCGTCAGCAGGTTGTTGAAGTCGTGCGCCACGCCTCCCGTGAGTTGGCCGAGGGCTTCCATCTTCTGCGCCTGGAAGAGTTCCTGCTGAGCCCGCTGAAGCGTTTCCTCGGCCTGTCGCTTCTCGGTGATGTCGCGCGTGATTTTGGCAAAGCCTATCAGACGTCCATCGTCGGCGTGGATGGCATCGATGATGACATTCGCCCAAAATCTGGTTCCATCCTTTCGGATCCGCCAGCCTTCCCTTTCGAAGCGCCCCTCCCGTTCGGCATTCTCCAATGCGATCTTCGGCAGATTTTGCGCCTTATCCTCGTCAGTATAGAACTTCGAGAAGTGCTGGCCGATGATCTCCTCGGGCGCATATCCTTTGATGCGTTGAGCGCCAAGGTTCCAGCTGGATACGTAGCCTTGGGGATCGAGCATGTAGATCGCGTAGTCTACGACGCCTTGGACCAGAAGCCGGAACTGCTCTTCGCTGCTTTTCAGCACCTCCTCGGTCCGCTTACGCTCGGTCAGGTCCCTGGTGATTTTGGCGAAACCGATGAGCTGTCCTTTCGGATCGCGGATCGCGTCGATGATGACATGCGCCCAGAAGCGCGAGCTATCCTTGCGGACCCGCCACCCTTCCGCTTCGAACCGCCCTTCCGTTGCGGCCGTATGGAGGGCGCGCTGGGGCAGGCCGGCGTCGCGGTCGGCAGATGTATAGAAACGAGAGAAATGTTGGCCGAGAATTTCCTCTTCCGTGTATCCCTTGAAGCGATGTGCGCCCGCATTCCAGCTGCTGATGTAACCGTCGGGGTCTAGCATATAGATCGCGTAGTCGCTGATTGCGTCGACCAGCAAGCGATATCGCTCCTCGACAGTGTGACCGCGCAACGCAACAGATTCGACAGTCATGAAAGTCCTTCCGGCCTGCATCGCAGTGTGCGATGCGTTTCGAGCTATTTGGACTTCCCATTGCGAAGTGCAAGGGATCCGGTGGGTTGGTTCAATTGATCCCCCACATTTGGCCGCTCCGGCGCCATTGCTTGCAAACGAGCCTGGCGGAGGCGTTCAGTCTTCTGCTGTCGCTTTCGACGCTCCTGTTCCACCGCCTCCCTGGCGATGCGCTCAGTTTCCTCGAAAGCCGCCCGGCGTTGCTCGCCGGTTGGCTTGTTATGTTTCCATCCCATCGATCTTTCCCCGACCTCATGTTGCTATGCCTTGTCGATCTCGTCGAGAAACAGCCTGATTTCGCGCGATCAGGGGTCGGCTCTCGTCGAGCAAGGTCTATCGATACGTTCAACGGCTCGCTCGGAAGACGGTCTGCCCCATCTCGCCGAGAGCGATCCAATTTCCTACGATCAATAACGCACAGCGATTCAAACGGTTCACGACGGGCGCGCGTTGTACGATAGTGAACAAACCGACCCGGTTCCGCATGCGAGAAAAGCTCGTAGTGCTGCAGCAACCAGCGATAGCAGTGCAGCACTGAAAAGATCAGGGCGCCGCTCAGCTTCGACCCAAGGTGGAAAATCCGAAATCCCTGAGCGGCGGGACACATACACCAAGGTGCTTCGAAAGTTCTGGGCGCGGTGGCCTCAATATCCGCCGACGATTGGCAGGATCTCGCCGGTGATGTAGCTCGACATTTGCGGCGATGCGAGGAAGACGTATGCTGGGGCGATTTCTTCAGGCTGTGCGGCTCGCTTCATCGGCGTCTGAGATCCGAATGTTTCCACATCCTCCGCTTCCTTGTCCGAAGGATTGAGCGGGGTCCAGACCGGGCCTGGCGCGACGGCGTTCACGCGGATGCCCCTAGGCACGAGCTGGCCGGCAAGCGCTCGTGTAAAGGCGTGTATGCCACCTTTTGTCATTGAGTAGTCGAGCAACTGCTTCGATCCCTCGAGACCGGTGACCGATCCCGTGTTGATGATCGCCGCGCCATTCTTGAGATGCGGGATCGCCGCTTTCGCCATGTAGAAATAGCCATACAGATTCGTCTTCAGCGTCTCGTCGAAATGTTCATCGCTGAGGTCTTCGATGTTCTGCGTATGAACCTGGAAGGCAGCGTTGTTGACAAGGATGTCGAGATGTCCGAGTTGCAGGACGGTCTTCTCTACGGCCGTCCTGCAAAAGCTGGCATTCTTGACGTCACCGCGAATGACAAAGCACTTCCGGCCCTCCTTCTCGACCGCCGCCTTGGTTTCTTCGGCATCTTTGGTTTCCTCGAGGTGGACGATGACAATGTCGGCGCCTTCGCGGGCGAACAGCACCGCCACCGATCGTCCGATGCCGGAATCGCCGCCGGTGATCAGCGCGACTTTGTCCTTCAGCTTTTCCGATCCCTTGTAGAAGGGCGCGTCGTACATCGGAGCCAGTGGAAGATCGGCTTCCGAGCCTGGTTTGTCTTGATGGACCTTCGGAAATGGGGGTTCCGGATAGCGCCGGGCTCCGGCTTGCATGGCGCCGGACGGCTTTGATTTTCCCTTCTTGTCGGCCTGTTCGACTTCCTTCTGGATCTCTCGCTGTTTCTGGGCAGTGTGTTTCGGCGACATGTCATCCTCCTTGGTTAAGAAGGTAGAACTCTGATCGGCCCGAAAAGTTTGCCGTGGTTTTCGCACCAATGAAGCGCGCAGCCTCGAAGCGACGGCTTTCTTGGCGAGGCACCTGGTGTGGTGTCGCGCAATCAGCTCGAATGGGTCCTGTCTTTCGAGCTTGGAGGTCGCTTTCGGCAACTGAAGAAGAGCTTCGCTGCGTGTCAGGGCCTGAAAGCAAGCCACATTCCGATACGGGTCAAGCGTCTCCTTGCAATAACGACACAGCCAGCAGTCAGGGCAACTGAGAAAGCCGGGATGGCTCTCACGAGCAGCACGAAAAGGCCGGTCAGCAAAGCCAAGAACAGCTATTAAAAGCTCGCCGCCGAAAGCTGGCTTTTCTCGTACCATCAACGACGTCGGGAACCGTATTCCGATTGACCTGCTTCGCTCAGCCATCTCTCCGTCTCCATAATCTGGACCTGCACCGAAAAGCGATCTCCGAGCAGTTCCAAGGAGGCGTCATGCGTCTGGTCGGCACTGCTGCAGACGGCATCTTTCAGCAGGATGACCCGATAGCCTAAATCGACGGCTCCGAGCGCGGCGGCGAGAACGCAAACATCGGTCTCTCCTCCGGAGATGACAACAGAACCGACGTTGTCTCCAGAAAGCGCCGCCTTAAGGCGCCCATCGATCCATGGTGAATAGGTACGCTTGTCGAAAACGCGTGCGGGTGGAATTAGCTTTCGCAGAGAAGGCACGATATCAACAAGTTCCGAGGGCAGATGCTTGCTCGTCATCACGTCCCACTTCTCGTAATAGGTCTTCCACATGCCCGGCATCGCATCTGCCGACGCGGGCGGGACGAACCTCGTAAAAATTGTGCGTTCGGGAAAGCGAGATGACAGCTCGATGATCTGAGGCGACACTTCAGCCATCCAAGGTACATGCCACGGCGTGTGATCCGCGAACATCCGCTGCATGTCGACGCAGAGGTGGATCCAATTTTCCACGTGCATCAGGCACCCCCGACAGGACGGGATTTGAGCCAGCGCAGTGTCCTGATCTCCTCGTCGTCCATCCAGTTTAACAGACGCTCGCTCGTGGTCTTTCTCATTTTGAGAATATCGCCGAGACGGCCGGCCCGATAGTCATCGAAAACCGCCGGATGAATGTAGGAGGATCTGCAGACGGATCTCGTGTTTACAAGCTTGGCCGCGACAGTATCGATTACTTCGTTCAGCTGGCGAGCGATGGCACGTTCTGACGTTGCAACGTCGAGCAGCGCGAGCGCCGATGCTGCCATGCAGGTGGCACCCCATGTACGAAATTGGCATGAGCTGAAATCGTCACCTGCAACTTCGCGAATGTAGGCGTTCACGTCTTGCGAGGAAATCTGCCGACAACCGCCGTCGTCGCAAATGTATTTGAAGAGCTGCTGGCCTGGCAGTTCCTGAAGCTTACGCACGACGTTGGCGATACGCCTGTCGGAATGCACGAGATTCCATTCTTTTCCGGATTTGCCCCTGAACCGAAACCTTACGCTGGGGCCGTCGATCTTGACGTGGCGATTGCGGAGGGTCGTCAGGCCGTAGGAACCGTTGGTATCGGCGTAGTTGGAGTTGCCGATGCGGATGTACAAGTTGTCTAGCATCCAGACGATGGTCGCCAGCGCTTTGTCCATTGTCAGCCCCCGCGATCGCAGATCGGTGTCGACCCGCTCGCGAATAGCGGGTAGCTGCGAGCCGAAGTCGGCGAGACGCTCAAACTTGGCGCGTCCGCGTTCGGCATGCCAGTCGGTATGATAGCGGTATTGTTTGCGATCACGCGCATCGATACCGACTGCCTGCAGATGCGACAGAGGATTGGTAGAAATCACCACGTCGCGATAGGCAGGCGGGATCGCAAGGGCGCTTAGACGTGCGATTTCGTTCTTGTCGGTGATCCGACGTCCATCCGGCATGTAGTAGAGGAAGCCTCGCTTGCCTTGCTTGCGGGTGATGCCGCGCTCCAGACACGGCACGTACACGAGGCTGGCGCAGAGTTTCACTTCCTTTCCCGCTGCGTCGATGAGGCGTTTGTCGAGGGCTTGGTTCATGCGCGCAAAACACAAAAAACGCTTTAAGGTTCCACGCAGGCAAGTGCTTCGCCCCTCCTGTGCGCCGGTCGAGCCAGTTCAACGGTTTTCACGGCTTCATATCGTCCGATCACTTCGCACTGTAGAGCGAGGATCTCGGACAACGGCGCGGTCGAGCTGTGGCCGCTGGCCCGATGCTCGCCGGCGACAGTGCAGATTCCTTTCACTTTTCTAAAGCGAAAGGGTGGGGTTGCGGCTTCTCGGAGGCCTGGATGCTCGGCAGAATGTAGGCCGCGGCGACGGCTAGCAGGATGACCGCAACTGATGTACTGATCAGAGCCAACCTCATACAAGCCTCCTCCTTCCCGCGCCGCGTCGGCGACTAAATGCCCGGGTCGCTGAATCCACGCTCACCATTTCGCTTCCCTCGCGGTCGTCGCATGACCCCGCCTCCAGCGCTCACATATCGGAAGAAGAAACGCATCCCGAACCCCCTAGCATTGAACGAACCTCCGGATCGGTTGGCTGTTCTCTGGGAGGCGAAACCTTCCGGTTAAAGAAGCGTTACCATTTATCTCCATTTGCGAGAACTCGAGACGTCCGTGATGCATGAAGGCTTTCAAAACCGTGTCCTGCGCTCTCTTCCGGAACGCGAGCTAAACATGCTCTCTCCGAACCTGATTTCTTGGAAGTGGAGTGACGGGGACGTCATATTCCGTGCAGGGCAAACAACCGACGTAGTGTTCCTACCGGACAACGGCGTTCTCGCTCTTTTTGCTCGCGCGGGCGTCAAGAGCCTGGCGGTTGGCGCCGTCGGCAAGGAGGGCATGCTCGATGCGGCCGCGGTCGTGCTGGACACAAGACCGCGTTTCGACGTCGTCGCACTGACGCCGGGAAGCGGCCACCAGATCGAAATGGGACCGTTCCGGGAGCTTGCCGAGAGCAGCCAGGCTCTTCAGAAGTCCCTGCTTGCAATCGCCGCGACGATGCAGGCCGTGATTGCGTCTACTGCCGTCGCTAACGGTCATGGTTCCATCGAGCAGAGACTGGCTCGCTGGATCCTGATGTGCCAAGACCGCGTTGGCGACGTCTTCAGGATTTCCCACCGGGTTCTGGCGGAAGCTTTGGGCAGCCGGCGACCTGGAGTGACCGTTGCGCTTCACGCGCTGGAAGGAGATGGTCTAATCCGGTCCCGTCGGTTGGAGATCGAAGTTCGCGATCGGCGCGGACTCGAGATGGCGGCGGGCGCATTCTACGACGGCGCCGAGGCCGCGAGCGCGCATCCGAGGCAGGCTGGCAGCGAGGTAACTTCGCACGTTCAATCATAAAGGGGAGCAACCTCAAGAAGCCCGCTATTCTGTGGCTGCCACCAGCTTCGGCTTCTGGCGCATTTGAGACTCCCCTTGGGTCGTGTCATGGCCCAAGGGTGACCTTCAACCGTCGACTTCGCTGCTGAACAGCGGACCTTGCTGCCTACCCCTTCGGGTCGAGCCGAGTCTGCCCTTGCGGGTGCGGCCACACCGGAATGGGCGTCACGCGCAAAATGGTAGAGCTCGTTGTTGAACCTAATAGGGTTCTCCAGAAAAGGTGCGTGCCCAGTCGCGGAATACCACGATGCCGTGGCTCCAGGACATAATGCCAGAAGGTGCCGCCCCATCGCCGGAAGGACTGGGCGATTCCGCAAATAGATGCTTGATCCTCTCGGACAGACTCCTGCCTCGGCCTGCGGGAAACCGCACGACGCCCGGAACACCAGAGCTTCTGGTTCGTTTTGCCTTGAGAGGAGGATTGAATGTCGACGCACAAAACTCGACCTAACGGACACAAAAGGCCGCTGAATGAGCTAGGTATCGTTTTGCCCAAAAATGTCGACGCCCCTCCCCTCAATGAGGAACAGCAGACATTGATTGAGGCATATCGATTGGGGAGAGTCGACGAGAAGGAGTTTCAGCTTCACCTCGCAAGGGACCGGGCGTTGGCCAACTACGTCCAGCAGCTATGCCAAGCTCCATACGACATCCTGCAGAACGACCGCACCAAATTTAGCGTAAAGGCCGACGTTCCGAACGGAAACTAATGGCCCGACGTCCAGCGGCGACGCTGAAGCGGCCCATTCCACTCGCATGACTTTTGCAGAGATTGCAACGGCTTACCTGCAAGACTGCACGATCGTGGCTCTTGCGAGCCCTCTCATCTATCCGGCGTCTGCCTTTCACGGGTTTAACTTGACACCCTTGGCCCTCAACTCTCGGCCGTTCATGAGGTTAACCAAGTCTTTGGCCTCAACAGCCGTCAAACAGTCCAAGGGCACGCCTTCGACAATTTCAGCACAACCTGTGAAGGTATCTATGACGGACCATTTCCCGTCGTAGACCAGACTTTTCTCAACCTGATACCTCAGGCGGGTTGTCTCGCAAGGCATCATAACGTCGCCTCCCCACGTCCGAGCTGGAGACCCCAAGCGCGGTCCGAGGGCACGCTTGAAGGTCTCCTGCCGGGGAAGCTTCCGGCGGGTCTTGGCTTGCAACGCAGCCCGCGTGGTCGGAAGCCTTCCTTTGGTCCCCTCACTTCTAAAGATTACGCTCTCCACCGAGGATGGCTAGTCGGACCAAAGTCCGAGGTGCCAACTGATCTCAAAAAGCAGCAGCCTAACGCAGCCGTCGTCGGAAGCTTCGCGCAGCTTCGCATCGTGCGTCCAAGCACGATACTCGATCTCACCAATCAATGTCGGCTGCACCAAACGAGGTTATTGCGCTGGCCACTACTGACGGGTGGCGAAATGGTCTTGGGCTGTGCGTCGGCAACAGACATGGGTGTTCCGCGGTGCCAACGTCGCGACCTGACAGCTCGATTTCAGCTATCGGCAGTTCACAAAGGCTCCGCAAGCAGCCCCGTTGCAAGGGAGCGGAAAGCCTCCACGGCCTTCGGCAGCACATCGTGCGCGTTTTCGCTTGCGGCGACCCACAGAGCGGCATTGAGTGCCGCCCCACTGAGAAGCCGAGCAACGGCCTCCGCGTCCAGCGGCTTGACGATGCCCTGTGCAATCAGGCCGTCCACCGCTCTCTTGGTGACTTGCAGGCAGCTGTTCTGGCTGGGCCATTTCGAAGGATCACCCAACACCGCAGGTCCATCAAGCAGAACAATGCGTTGGACTTCGGGATCAAGCGCCATCTCAATATAGGCGGCGCCCTCGGCCAACAATCCTAACCAGTCGTTGCCCCTACGAGCGCCGATCTGCTGTGCGCGCGCGGCCATTTCCGTGTCGATTTGCTCGACAACCGCGGCCAGGAGCCCCCGCTTGTCACCGAAGTTATGGTAAAGCGCACCGCGCGTCAGACCGGCTTCGGCGGTCAACTCGTCCATGGACGCCGCGGAATATCCCTTTTCGGCAAAGGCCTTTCTTGCCGCCGCGATCAACTTGCCTCGGTTTTCTTCCTTAGTTTCGCTGCGTCGTTTCGCCATTCCATCTCCTATTTCACATACGAGGCGTATATTAATTTGACATACGGCCCGTATGCGGATATTTCACATACATACCGTATACCAAATGCGGCGCAGGCTTGTGAAGCATCACACCGCGCCCATCGGTCCTCTATTCTAAGAAGGAACCCCGAATGACCCAGCGCGAAGCAATCTTTCCTGCAGACAGGCACGCACTTTATGAGGAGCATGGTTATTCCGCAGCGATCCGATCCGGTGATCTGCTGTTCGTGTCCGGGCAGGTCGGCAGCCGTGCCGATGGAACGCCCGAACCCGATTTCGAACGCCAGGTTCGCCTGGCATTCGACAACCTCATGTCGACACTGAGCGCAGCCGGCTGCACGATGGACGATATTGTGGACGTGACCACCTTCCACACTGATCCTGAAAACCAGTTCGGAACCATTATGGCTGTCAAGCAACAGGTTTTCAGCAGACCACCCTATCCCAATTGGACTGCACTCGGGGTAAACTGGCTAGCCGGGTTCGACTTCGAGATAAAGGTTGTTGCCCGTATTCCAGCAAACACCTGACACCGCGACACGTCCCGCTCCGCAGGAACCGCCCGCTCAAGTGGCGACGCCGCACTTCAGGAGCTTGAGCACCTCCACCCCAAGGCGCAAGTGCCGCAGAGGCTCCCCTTTCTTTTTTGATGGGTGCTGAGATTATTAGTTCCAAACATTTCTCGGGTGGCTAATATGTCGCTCATGGCAACCGAACGGTGCGACTTAACAGGGCGCAGCGGGGACCGAGCATCCTGTATGGGACGAAATCTCGAATGCCAGAGGGAGGGAAGCCTAGGGCTCTCTGGAGGCAACACCTAAGCTTCCCTTCCGCCGCCTTCAGGGAATTTGTCGACAGCGGAGTTGGCATCCGTATGAAGGTGGTCCGGAGGAGTTCCGTAGCCGTCCAAACCGCCATATGATGCGCGATGACGATATCGTCCTCGTCGCTTCTCGATATTCCCATCACTCGATCCTACCAGAGCTTGCCTGATCATTGGGATCGTGGCGGCAGCAACGCGCTTAACAGCCGTCGTTATGCCGCTCGCGAGTGGGCCATGGCCAACGAGCTGGACGCACCGCTCAGGCCCGGCTCAGGCGCGACCCCGCCGCTATACTCTCCTCGGTGTCCCCGTCCCCGCCTGCGTGAACCTGGCGGAGACGGGGACACCGAGGAGGAAGCGAGTTCATGAGCCGATAGCTCACAGTGGCTCGAAGACGCTCCAATAATTCTGGGGTCCCATAAGGAGACAAGTGAGGCGCAAAAGCAGGAAGCGGCTGCGTCGACATTCCTCGGAACGAACTCTTCAGTCGCGATGCCAGTGCGAATGAGCTCCCCCACATTGGTCCGAAGTCGCTTCAGATAGTCTCTGAACGACGGCCAACCGCCTTCTGCGGCGAGAACAACGAGGTTGAACATTTGGCAGTCGCCGTGACGCGCCTGCAGCATCAAGCGGTGTTGTCCGAGCGCGGTTTCCTTCAGACGGCCAGCCGCACTGACCCCTTCGCCCCCGGCAGATGGGGTAAAGCAGAGATCGCTTCCGAAGAAATTCCCTGCAATGGCATCCCATACCGCAGCCTTGGAGGGGAAGATTTTGTACACGCTTGCCGGCGACTTCCCGAGCAGTCGGGCAATATCGGCGACGTTTGTTTTCGACGGCCCGTACCGCCGGCACGCCGCAGTGCTGGCTTCGACGATCCGGAACATGTAATCAGCTCGCGGTTGGTTTGTTGCACTCGTGCCAACTTCCATTTGTCAATCCTATCTTGCGGCGGTCGTTTCGACTTTCCGTTCGTACGGGCCAAGCGCGGAACGAGCATGCTGGACGCTTCCTCAGACCATCGTCTGGTTGAAGCGGCTGCGGTTCAGTACGAGATCTGTCCGTCCTTGATCTTCCCCCCGTCCGAGGAAAGCTCCCGCTTCAGGATTTCTCGTGCCTCGGGACTGATGACCGCGACTGGTGCCGCGACGGCAACACGCGCTGCCGAGCCGGCGAGATTGGCCGCACTCATTCCGATCTGATCAGCAACGCTCGCCTTTCCGCCCTCCAGGCTTTGACCGGCTAGCCGCCGCCCGAGCAGGCGCACGATCTCAGGACTGTCGGCGAAGGCATTGTGGCCGAGCGGATCGTTCGTTGCGATGGCGCTCGTGTCGATGACAGAAACGCCGAGCTCTTCGAGCATAGGCGCGTAGGGTCTGAGATCGGACCCGCCAACGCGGTTAACGCCCCCCGACAGCCAGCTCGAGACCTCCAGCGCCTTGTCGCGTGTCGATGTCAGAATCGCAAAGTGCGGTCGCTTCTGTCCCATCTCGGTGAATTGGCGGCGGAACACGTCGATATCGATGTCCGGCGATGCGAGAACGACGTTCTTGACCTTCGCCGGGATCGACTTTTCGCGCATGGCGACGCCGCGCAGGGCTTCGGCCGCGAGCCAGCCGCCCATGGAATGGGCGAGGATCGTCACATCGGAGACGTCGGGACTTTTCACCGCCTGGAGGATCAGATCCTCGAGAGCCCGGCGCGAGTAGTTGGCACTCTCCTTGTCGTAGAGGTAGTCAAAGACACGCCCCCTTGACGGCCAGGTGAAGAGGATGGGTGCGGCATCGGTTCCTGAGTCATGGACGATCTGCGCGAAGCGAAAGACCGCGTCGGCATAGGTGTTGTTGAATCCATGCACGAAGATGATGACCTGATGTCTCTTGTTTCGGTTCCGTCGGTACCAGTCCAGGGCCTTGCCTTCGGATTCCACCTTGGCGACCTCAGTGACCGCGAACTCCTTTTGCGGGTTGGGCGGCATGCGGGACGGCCACTGCACCTCTCCGATCTTGCGGTTCCTGTCGGGCGGGATGGACACGTCGACGCTGTTGAGCGAGATCGCCGTCCCGCGGTCACCTGAATAAAGCTTGCCGGGATCGTCCGAGGGCTTGCGCGTCGTGGCGACCAGCATGGTGACCCGGCTTGTGCCGGTCGGCGCGACGGCGAGAGGTTGAAGGACGTCCTGCGCCCGGTTGGCGCAACCCGATGTGATAAGAGACAGGGCCAAAAGGATTGGGGCGGTCTTGCACGCGCAACGAACGGTCGCGATCGTCGCAACGAGGCGATATCCCTGGGCAACGCGCCCAGGGTGCGGGAGCGATCTTGTCATCTCAGTGCTGCTCGACTTCGCGAGGGATCCGGAACCAGGCGACGTAGAGCGCCGGCAGGAAGAGAAGTGTCAGCGCCGTGCCGACGACGATCCCACCCATCATGGCGTAGGCCATGGGACCCCAGAAAATCTCGTGCGAGATCGGGATCAGGGCCAGTGTCGCGGCTGCGGCGGTGAGCATGATCGGCCGCATGCGGTGTTCGGTCGCCTCCACCACCGCCTTCCATGCCGACATCCCCTCTGCCCGCAGCTCCTCGATCTGGACGATCAGGATCACGGAGTTGCGGATGAGGATCCCGACCAGCGCGAGGACGCCCAGGAGTGCGACGAACCCAAGAGGGGAGTTGCTGACAAGCAGCGCCACGACGACGCCGATGAGCGCCAGAGGCGCCACGGAAAAGACCAGAAACAGCCTGTGGAAGCTCTGAAGCTGGATCATCAGCAGCGTCGCCATGATGACGAACATGGCCGGCGCCACCTTCGCGATCGGACCCTGCGACTTGGCGCTTTCCTCGACCGCGCCGCCGACCTTGACGGAGTACCCGGCCGGCAGCGTCTTTTCGAAGGCCGCAACCTTGTCGTAGAGCGCCTTCACAACAGTCGCCGGCTGCGTCGCATCGCTGATCCCGGCCTTGATCGTGATGGTCGGAACTCTGTCGCGCCGCCAGATCGTCGGCTGTTCGAGCTCATAGTGGAAGGTCGCGACCGATGACAGCGGGACGGATTGACCACTGCTGCTTTGCAGTTGCAGATCAAGCAGGGTGTCGATCGAGCCGCGCTCCTTTTCCGCGGCACGGCCGATGACATCGACCAGATAGATGTCATCCCGGACTTGCGTTACGGCATTTCCCTGGACGACGGTGTTGAGCGCCATTGCGATGTCCTGCGACGAGACGCCGAGCTGTCTGGCCTTGTCCTGCAGCACGTCTATCTTCACGACTCGGGCCGGCTCGTTCCAATTGAAGGCAAGGTTCGTAAGGGAGGGATGGGTGCCGACGATCGAGCCCAGATTCTGTGCCAGGTCGCGCACTGTCTGCAGATTTTCACCGGACACACGGTACTGGATCGGCTTGCCAACCGGCGGGCCGATGTCCAGTAGCTTCACGTAGGCGTCTGTTCCCGGAAAAGTCTTCTGAAGGTAGGTTTCCATCTGCTGCTTCAGCTTGTCCCTGACGTCGAGCCCCTTGGTGACAATGATCGTCTGGCCGATGGACACGTCTGCCGGCTGCACGTCGAAGGAAAGGAGGAAACGCGGCGCACCCCTGCCAACGTATGTCGACCAATGTTCAACACCAGGGTTGCCGGCCAGCATTTCATGCTCGAACTGGCCCATCTGGCGGCTCGTTTCGGCGATCGAACTGTTCTGCGGCAAGTTCCAGTCGACGATCAGTTCGGGACGGTCGGAGCTCGGGAAGAACTGCTGCTGCACCAGCGACAGGCCGACGATCGATCCAGCAAAGAGTAGGACTGTTGCGACGATCGTCATCCGACGCCAGCGCAGGCAGAACTGCAGAAGGCTGGAAAAAACCTTGGCAAAGCGGCCCTTGTGCTCGGCGTGCTTCTTCATGGTCTTCGGTAGAATGGTCACGCCGATCAGCGGCGTGAACACGACGGCGACCACCCACGAAACGACCAGCGAAACCGCAATGACGACGAAAAGGGTGAAGGTGAACTCGCCCGCGCTGCTCTTGTTGAAAGCGACGGGGATGAAACCCGCGACCGTGACGAGCGTGCCCGTCAGCATCGGGAAGGCGGTCGAAGTATAGACGTAGGTGGCGGCTTTCGTGAGACTGTCACCTGCTTCCAGCCGCGCTACCATCATCTCGACGGCGATCATGGCGTCGTCGACGAGGAGGCCAAGCGCGATGATCAGCGCTCCGAGCGAGATGCGCTGCAGCGAGATGCCCGTGTAGAGCATCACCAGGAAGGTGATGGCGAGCACCAACGGGATCGCGATTGCTACAACCAGGCCGGCCCTCATCCCGAGGCTGATGAAGCTGATCGCGAGCACGATCGCGACCGCCTCGAACAGCGCCTTTGTGAAGCCCCCAACCGCCTCCTCGACCACCTTCGGCTGGTCGGAGACCTTTTCGACGGAGACGCCGACCGGAAGCTCCTGGATGACGTTACCCATCGTCTCTTCAAGCGTTTCGCCGAAGGCGAGCAGGTTGCCGCCCGTCTTCATGCCGATCGCGAGCCCGATGGCTGGCTTTCCGTTGAAGCGGAAGAGCGACGTCGGCGGATCGACGTAGCCGCGGGTGATCGTGGCGACGTCCGTCAGCGGGAAGAAGCGGTCGTTTACCCGAAGATTGATCCCACGCAAGGTGTCTTCGGAGATGAAGCGCCCGCCGACCCGCAGAGCGGCGCGCTCGGGCCCGGTTTCGACAAAGCCGGACTGGGTGACGGCGTTTTGCGCCTGCAGCGTGGCAATGATCGCGGAGCGGTCGATGCCGAGGGCGGCGATCTTGCGGGTGGAGAATTCGAGATAGATCACCTCATCCTGCGCACCGACGATGTCGACCTTGCCAACGTCGGGAATCTTGAGGATCTGCGTCCGAGCATTCTCCGCGAAATCACGCAGTTCCCTCTGGCTAAGTCCGCTGTCGCCGGTAAAAGCAAAGATATTGCCATAGACGTCGCCGAACTGGTCGTCGAAGAGGGGACCGACCACGCCCTGAGGGAATTCGTGTCTGATGTCGTCGACCAGGTTGCGGACGCGCGACCAGGTAGGCTTCACGTCCCGCGCGTTCGTATCCGGCAGCAGGTCGACGAAGACGATCGTCTGACCGGCGGTCGTGATGCTGCGCGTGTGTTCGAGGTTGTCGAGTTCCTGCAGCTTCTTTTCGATGCGGTCGGTAACTTGCTGTGTCACCTCCTCGGCAGAAGCGCCGGGCCACTGGGCCTGGATCACCATCGTCTTGATCGTGAAGGATGGATCTTCTTCGCGGCCGAGTCCAAGATAGGCAAAGGCGCCCGCCACCGCGAACATGATCATGAAATACCAGACGAGAGAGCGATGCTCGAGCGCCCAGTCCGAAAGGTTGAATTTATTCACGGGCGTGGCTCCTGTCCGAGTTTCACTTTCTGTCCATCGACAAGTTCATCGACGCCGGCGATGACGATCTCTTCCCCTTCCCGCAGGCCCGATTGAACCAGGACGGAGCGGGGGGCGGACGCCGGGCCATCGAGTTCAACCGCCCTCAGGGTGACCTGGGCCGTGGAGCGATCCACCACCCAAACCTGGTTGGCGCCGCCTTCATGGCGGATGGCGGAGAGCGGCAGCGCTATCGCCTGCTTCCTTTCTTCGCCAAGCGGCGTCGCGGTGACCACGGCGCCAAGGCGGAAGATGTCGGGCCCTTGATCGATTGCGATCTTCAGCCGATAGGTGCGGGTATTCGGATCGGCCTGAGGGGCGATCTCGCGGACGACACCGATGGCCTGGATCCTGCTGTCGAGCTGGAGGGCGACGCTGAAGCGGTCGTCCAGGCGAATATTGCTGAACTGCGCCTCCGGAACGTCGACGACCACGTCGCGCTGCTCGAGGCGCGCCAGCTTCAAGACCGGCTGGCCGGCAGAGACGGTCTGACCCATTTCTACGAACGTGGCGGTGACGACGCCATCGAACTCGGCCAGCAGCTCGGCGTAGCCAAGTTGCTCATTCGCCTTGGCAAGGCTCGCCGTTGCTCTCGCAGCATTGGCGGTAGCCGACTTGAGCTGCTGTTCGGCAAGATCGTGATCGGCAATGCTGGCTGCATTGCTCTGGACGAGCCTTCGCTTGCGCGTCTCGGTCGTCGCGGCGTTCTCCAACTGCGCCTGGGCGTTGCGCAGATCGGCTTCCGCGCTCTTGACCGCGAGCTGCAGACTGAGAGGATCGATCTCCGCAAGGACATCGCCCTTGTGGACCAGGTCGCCAACATCGACCTTGCGAGACACCATCCGCCCGAGAGTCCGGAACGCCAGATCGGTCTCGATGCGGGCTCGCACCACGCCGGGCAAGCTTGGCACTTTGTCCGGTTCAGCCGCAGCCATGACAACTTTGACAGGACGGGGGGTCGCCTGCTCCCCTGCGACGGAGTTCTGATCGCAGCCTGCAAGCAGCGACACTGACAGAAGAAGCGGGAGAGAGTTACATATGCGCACGAGGGTCATCTCACTTGCCTTCCCAGGCGACTGCCTGGCCTTCCTTGAGGAATTTGCCGCCTTCGGTGACGATCAGGTCATGCGGGGCGACGCCGCCGGTGACGACGAAATCGCTCTGGCGGTATCGCTCGACCGATATCTTGCGGAGCAAAACCGAGTGGTTTTGGGTGTTGACCAGCCACACGGCGGGTTCACCTTCGGCTGATGCGATCGCGGTGTAGGGCAGCACAATTCCGTCGCGCGGCGAGGCCCGCAGCTTACCCACCACGGGCGTCCCGAGCGGCCATAGAGCGGCTTCCTGGAGCTCCACCTTGATCCGGATCGTGCCACCCTTCCCGTCTATGACGGGCGAAACCTCGCGTATGTTGGCATGGACGTCACGGGAGGGATCTGACACCGGTTCGACCTCGACGTCCTTCAACGGCCGGCCATCCAGGAAGAACGCCTCGAAGACATCGAACACCGCATCTCTTGACCGTCGTGGGCGAGCGTGAAGGCGGACTGCGCCGCTGATACCACCTGCCCCGCCTCAATTCCGCGCGATGTGATGATGCCGTCCGCGGCGGCCTTCAGCTCGGTGTAGGACAGCGCGTCCTCGGCCGTCGCGAGGGCTGCCTCCGCGGCCTCGAGGGAAGCCTGCGCGCTCAGCAGCTCCTTCTGCGCATCGTCAAAGACCGCCCGCGGAACAGCCTGCGACTGCAGGAGCGACTTCGCGCGGTCGAAGGCGAGTGTTTTCTGCGCAACGACGGCCTGCGCCGACTCCAGCGCGGCGCGGCCGACGCTGACGTCCGCCCGTTGTTCCGTGTCGTTGAGCCGCGCCAGAACGTCGCCGGCGTGGACATGCGATCCGACGTCGACCTTTCTCTCGAGAACCCGCCCGCTGACGCGAAAGGAGAGTTCGGTCTGGACCCGCGCCTTCACCTCGCCGGTGATCTCCGCAGCAGGTTGATACTGAGCCGCCGACGCCGCAACGACGCGGACCTGCTGCGGCGGCGGCGCCACTTCAGCTTTGTCTTCGCAGGCAGCCAGAACTGCGCAGGCGAGACCAATTCCCAGCAATCGAAAGGACTGCATTTTTTGCTCCGGTAGGTTTTGCGACCAAAAGAGAGCCAGCGTTCGTCGCGGGGGTCTCCATTTTGATGCTGCGGGTGATCGCCCTATGTTGACAACGCCCACTTAAAGGTTAGAGTGGGCATTGTCAACATCGCGAAGGGAAAATGTTGACATGCGCAACATGGAGGCGCGGACAGAGGGTCGCAGTGGCTATTCCAGTTTGGGGACTCGGCTAATAGGATTTTGCTTATGATCGAAAAATACCGGACCGGTTTGCTCTGGAAAATCATGCGCCGATGCAAGCCCCTGGTGATCGGATTGCGTCGCGCGGGATTTTCAGGAGGATGGCTCTAGATTCGATGGACTGCGACCTCTAGTACTACAGTTGCGTTTGATGTCTTGCTTTGTAGTGAGAAAGCATTGCGGATGCTTGATGCCTGCGTCGCCAGAGTGACCATGCCAAGATGAGGCGAACTCTAATCGGGGGCTGTAG
>NZ_FOCV01000032.1 GCF_900110205.1 Rhizobium tibeticum
AGAAAAGCATCCGAAGCCCCGACTATTCTGTCAGCCTGCACCGCCAATTCCGCCTCAAGTGGACCGGCGTCCCAAATGCCATCCGAGATGAAATGATGCAGGCGGTCATAGCGATCAGGTGCCAGGCGCTCCGCCATCGGCTCGATACTCTTGCGATCTCCCGGCCCGATCAGGCCAGAAACATAGATCGGGCACATCTGCCGACGCTTCTTGTGGCCAAGCTTCTCAACAAACGGCTTCAGCCATTCCGTCAGTGCAACATCCTGCTCTGTCATCCTTCGCACCCCTGTTGAAGTGCCAAGGATCGCCGATCATCGTTAACCGAGGATTAATCTGCCAAAGTAGTGCTAGGTCCGGGGTACGCCTTAAAACATGCGGCACGGTATTAGAAGTCGGGCGCGGTGATGCCGGCACCGTCGTTCAAGACCTGCACAATATGAACCGTCCGTGGAAGTGCTGAAAGAATCTCCGGCCCGTCCTCGCGCAGAATTACGATATCCTCGAGGCGGATGCCGAAGCGGCAGGGCAGGTAGATGCCGGGCTCGATGGAGAAGACCATGCCCTCTTCCAGCGCGGTTTCCGAGGTGGCGGTGATATAGGGCGGCTCGTGGCCGTCGATGCCCATGCCGTGCCCGGTGCGATGCACGAAGTACTCGCCATAGCCGCATGGTGATCACCTTGCGGGCCACAGCGTCCACGTCGCGGCTGGGAACGCCGGGCTTGGCCGCCTTTAGCGCCGCCTGCACGGCCTTTTCGACGCCGTCCCGACCACGACGAAGCGCCACTTGAGTCGCGTGATCGCAAACAGCCATGCCGAGACACTAGTAGAGACACCCCGGCGCCGAACCCGAACGGCGAGTCTGTCGAGGGGCCGCAGCCTCGTTCGCCCTGAACTCGCCCCCTTTCACGAAGATGGATTGGAACCACCAGCGCGGCCCCGGGCAGATGCTCCAGCACGGCCGCGTCGATTTTGTCGGTCTTGAACTTGGCGTCAGCAATCGCCTTGACCTTCAACGGATGGGCGAGAACGACATCATCACAAATGTCGTCGAGCCAGTCGTTAATCGCCATCCAGGTGGGCGTCCCGCGCGCACGCGCCGCGCAGCCAGCGCTGCGGTGCGAGAGGTGCCGCCTCATCGCTCTCGATGACGCCCCACTCGAGCTAGAAGAGTGGCAATCAACCAACATGCTGATCATCGAATTTCCGGACATGGGTGCCATCCGTGGTCTCTTTACATCCCCCGAATATGCGCCACTCGCGCACCAGCGTCAGGCTGCTGCGGGTTCGCGGATCATTGCCTTGTGCGGCGTGTAACTGCATCCGCAAGAGAACGGCAGCGCCGTTTCGATCGCGTGCGGCAGCTTTGCCATGACCGCGGGCTTCCATCGTGGCCGACCACTTGATATCGACGCGGCGTGACATAAGTGATATGGAAGATTTATCACTAAACTCATGAGGCTCCAAATGCAGCCACTGTTCGACCATGCAATACTGATAGATGACCTGGCTTCACCGGCGATCCCCAGTAAGGACACAAGTGCTGTCCAGGCGAAACTATCGGCTGCGATTTTTGAGGCCCTCGGTTCCTTGCGGAAAGGCAAGACTTTGAGGGTCGGAGGAACTGAGCAAGAGCTACAGCGGTTCGCCAATGCGGTGGCCGAAATCGCATTCGGCGACTCCGTCATTCTTCGTCTCCACCGGAATTTATCCGGGGCCGGCAAGGAGTCGGTGAAAACGTTCGCTGACGCACTGGTCCGGGTAAGCGGTTCGGTCGAAGAGAATCGACTGGAAGCAGCCATAGGCAAACTAGCGGAAGTGCTTTTGCCGGACGAACTCGAAGATGCGCGCGGCGTGCTTGCGGCAGACAATCTTGCGTTACGTGATCGCTTTGTCCAGGAGGTGCCTCAACTAAGTAGTATCGATGTTGGAAAGCAGTCTGGATCCAGCGCAAAGAACAGTTACGCAACAGCAGCGCGCTGGAAGAAGAATGGCGAAATCATTTCCGTTCAGCATCGAGGCTCTGAGTTTTTCCCGGCGTTTCAGTTCCAGGACGGCCGACCGCACCCAACCATAAAGCAGGTTCTGGCGGCGCTTCCTCAATCCATGACAGCCTGGCAGAAGGCGTTGTGGTTCGTGTCTTCGAACGGCTGGCTGGAAGATGCCGCACCTATCGATCTCCTCGACAATGCAGACGCCCTGGTGGCTGCGGCGAAGAAGGAACATGAGGAGGTTATTGGGTGAGGGTGAACAGTGTTCCTCCTCCACCGGCTGCATTCGCGACCGTCAATATCGCGACGATCAGCGCTGGATCGGTACTTCATCGGACACATGCATCTGCGTTTCGCCCGGGTCAGTTCAATCCGTGCCTCGGGCAACCGACCAGATTTGCGCCGTTTGCAGACGTGACTGGCACATGTGTTCCATCGCTTTATGCGGCGACCAGCCGGGAGGCTGCCGCGTTCGAGAGCATATTTCATGATATTGCTCCTACTGCGCGATTTAAAACCATTCGCTTGAGCACGGTCCAATCGCGGAGCGTCAGCAGAATCGTTCCAAATAAAGACCTTCCTGTCGTCAATCTTTATTCCCCGGACCTCAAAGCCTGGGGTATCGCCCGCACGAATTTGATAGAGACACCAAAGTCGACCTATCTGGAAACGGTCTTGTGGGCGCAGGCGCTTCACAGAGCGTATCCCGATATCAAGGGCTTGATCTGGACGTCGCGCCAATGCGATCCGGAGAGCTGCCTGATCTTTTTTGGAGACCGTGTCCGAGAGAGCGACTTTGATGTCTTGGATTGCATCGATGTTGCCACAAATCCCGACCTTCTTCTCGAGTTGAGGGGCTGGGGTAAGCGCGCAGGAATTACGATTATCTGACGGTCGTCTCCCAGCTAGCGGCGTTCAACCTCTTTCCCGAAAGTCTGCGAGTCCCGACAGAAGCGGAACTCTTTTATCTATCGGTCGACGCGACGCGTGCGGCAGCTGGGCGTCACGCCTTGCCCTTGCGGACAACGTCGGAAATCGTCACCTTCTTGGGAATGAGCTTGAGTTTGAAAAAGGTGTCGGCGATGTCCTGCTGCTGCGCGACGACGGAGTCATCCAGGTTCTTGACCCCGTAAGACTGACGCTCGAGCGCCTTGACGAGGACAGGTTCAGGGATGCCGACCGACGGAGACAGCTCCGCAGCCGCAGCGGTCGTGTCGGACTTGGTCCATTCGTCAATCTCGGAAATGGCGTCGATCAAGACATCGATCGCCTGGGCGTGGCCGTCGACCAGCGCCCGGGTGCCGAGATAGAACTGGTGATTGGGAACGATGCCCTCGCCGTTTCTGAGCTCTCGCGCTTCGATCGCCACTTCCGCAGCTGCCTGGAAGGGATCCCAGATGACCCATGCATCCACCGCGCCCTTTTCGAACGCTGCGCGACCGTCGGCCGGGGCGAGGAAGGATGGCTCCACGTCCTCATAGGACAAGCCGGCTTCTTCGAGCGCCTTAACGAGCAGGTAATGCACGTTCGAGCCCTTGTTGAAGGCGACCTTCTTGCCCTTCAGGTCCGCAACAGACTTTATGGGGCTATCCTTCGGGACAAGTATGGCTTCGCCGCGCGGGGCGGGCGGCTCGTGTGCGATGTAGACAAGCGGAGCGTTCGCGGCCTGCGCGAAGATCGGCGGCGTTTCGCCGGTCGATCCGAAATCGACAGCACCAGCGTTCAGGGCCTCGAGGAGCTGGGGACCGCCCGGAAACTCGGTCCATTCAACCTTGTAGTCGATGGATTCAAGTTTCTTCTCCAGTGTCCCTTTGCCCTTGAGAAGCACCAGAGTCCCATATTTCTGGTAGCCGATACGCACGACCTTGTCAGCCGCGCGAGCCAGTCGAACATGAGTCAAAGGTGTCGCGATGGCACCTGCCACCATAGCAGTGAAAGCTCGTCTTGTGATCTTCATCATACCCTCCGGAATAAGACGAGGCTAAATTAAAGTGTCTCTACATTTTTACTAGAATATACATACTCCCACGTCCGTTTCTCCGGGATTCGCTTTTTGTTCTGTCCCGACAGCGAGCAAAAAGAACTGCGCCTCATGCTGATCCGGATTTTAACGCGGGGGCCGCTTGACGATGGTCTCAAAGTCGCTTTGCTCCCCTGGTCGGCGGTGCCGATGCACAGGTGGTGATGTATAGCCCAACGGTTTGCGGATTCCGGGGGAGAAACGTTGGAGTGCCGCACCAGGCGGCACAGTGCTTGCAGTCGCTGCCACAGGCCTCGCGGTTGTTGGCGGAGCTCGCCGCTTCGACATAGCCGCGTGCGCGATCGGTGAGATCCTGCAAATGCGTCGGCAAGGCCGGCGAGGGCGCGATCTCAGCTAAGTCCTGATTGGCAACAGCATCCGCTTGCTGATGTGACTATGCGGCCTCGATGTCGGTTTGAGAAAAATCCTTGCCGATGAAGAGCAGAGGTTCGTCTGCGCGCTTTGCCAGAGCGTACGAAAAGCAATCAGCAAAATTCAACGCTGCCGGATGGCGGCCCTTGCCGTAAGTAAGCCAGGCCCGTGTCGCCAGATCCACCAGATCGGCGTCGACCGGAACGATGTCGGCCTCGATTCTGGCGAGCCACAGATCGATCTCGGCAAGTGAGTGTTCGCCGCGTCGGCTGACCAAGACCATACGTGCCCCAAGAACACATGTCGCAGGGACCAAGCGAATAGGGTTGGCGACGACCGTTCTCTCGAGCGCTGCCGCCTCTGGTTCGCTGCGCAGGATCGCGACAATCGCCGAGGTATCGATCACCATCAGTTCGGAATTCCATGCTCATCGTAGCCGATGATCTCTTCATCGCTGCGGCTGTCGAGTTCGGGCAATCGCGACACTCGCCCGCGGATCGACTGCATCTCAGTGAGCAGACGCTCCTGCGCCCCATCGCCGTATCCCATGCGATGGAGACGCTCCGTCAACGCCTGATGAATTGCTGCGGTCTTGCTGATACCTTGCCGCCGCGCAAGCTCGTCAACGAGAGCAACTGTGGCGGGGTTTTTGATGTTGAGGGACATTGGCAGCTCCGATATTTCTACCTTTTGACGCATTTCTACCCAAAATCTCGATCGCTGTCCAATTGACGCGACCGTCGCCATTCGGCACCATTTCGTCCAGGTAAATGACGAATGTTCATTGTCTCGGAGCGAGGCCGACCAGATCGCGACGTTCAAATCTGCGTGGGGTACACCGGCTCAGGACACGGGAGCACTGTCGGTAAGGAGTTTTCAGAGACGCCACGGAGACCGGCCGAGATAGAGGCCTATGTCGACGCCATGGCTGACATGTTCTGCGCCTACATTCGTAACATGGTTGATAGGGGTACATCATAGAGCTGCTCACGCCGATGCCTCCCAGGGTTGATCGCAGATACGTCCGTGTCTTCGAATTCCTTGACATTGTGTGTGACCAGGGTCAGCTCGTGGACGATCGCGGTCGCGGCGATCAACCGTCGATTCACCACGCGGCCGGATCGCGGCGATGCGACCCCCGCCACCTATTGACACTTTCCCCGCGCTCCTATTGACACTTTCCCCACAAGGATTTTTCTCTCCCAGGCTGCAGCGAGCCATCTTGGACGACTCTCCAAGAGGCACAATCCATGAAGAAGCGAGTTCTCATCCAGTGGCAGCAAGCCACAGCAGTTGGGCTCGGCTGCATAGGCTTGAACTTTAGCTGCCGCCATTCGTTAGGCAGCCGGTCTGCGCAATGTTTTCGACTGAAACCTTGGAGTGATTGGATAGCGCGTTCGGGCGCTTTGCAGATCAATGCGGCTTTCTCCGAAGCATTCTAATTGAATCACATCTCGTGCAGGACATGAGCGGCTTTGACGGCGGCAGAGGCGCGGTTTTCGACACCGAGCTTCACGTAGATCTGTTCGAGGTGCTTGTTTACAGTGCGCGCCGAAAGGCCAAGAATCTCGCCGATGTCGCGGTTTGCCTTGCCCTTCGCAATCCATAGCAACACCTCGGATTCCCTCTGTGTCAGCGAAAAATGCCGGCGCAGCACCTCGTCGTCGGCGCGCGCATTGTTCGCCGTGAGACGAAACAGATATTCGTCAGCACCGATCGCGCCGAGGAAGGCCAGCTGAAGCACGTCTTTGCCGGCACGCGAAACGGAGATCGCGCCGTCGCGCGCCGATCCCGAGCGGGCCTTCATCCAATCGGCAATTTTGCCGACCACGGTATCCATCGCGTCGTCTCGCTCCATTGCGGCATTGACAAGGCGCGTCGCCTGTGGCGTCGACCAGTGAATGTCGCCATTGCCCTTGACCGCAAGGAGATGCCGACCGGCAGCATCCAGCGCCACTCGCGCGCTCAGCGCCGAACGCGCATTGCGTAGATGGACTCCGATGCGGGCGCGCAGCTCATCGATGTTGATCGGCTTCGTCAGGTAGTCGACGCCTCCGGATTCGAGAGCACGAACGACGTGCTCGGTCTCCGTCAGCCCGGTCATGAAGATGACGGGGATCTGGCTGATCGCTGGGTTTGCCTTCAGTTTCCTGCAGGTTTCAAAACCATCCATGGATGGCATGACCGCATCCAGCAGTATGAGGTCGGGGGTAATGCGCTCCACGATGTTCAGCGCAGCCGATCCCGACGTTGCGATCAGTACGGAGAATCCGGATTGTTCCAGGGCGTCGGTCAGGAACCCCAGTGCTTCCGGCGAGTCATCCACCAGCAGAACGATGTCGCGCGGAAGCTCAGCCAAGGGTTTCTACCTTCTTATCAAAGTGATGCAGGAAATTCATGAAGCCGTTGAGATCGAAGGCGGCGACATAAGAACAGAGTTCTTCCGTAAATGGCTGATTTGCCTCCACCTTGGCAAGGTCGGCGAGCTTTGCCTCGATGCCCCTGATGTAGCCGATCTCGGCGAGCCGCAACAATTCCTGCAGATGCGCGGGTCCCGGGCTGAGCAACGGCCGTTCATGCTTGGCGGGAGTAGGCGGGGTCGCCTCCGCATAGAGCCATTTCAAGCCCAGATGGAGCGCAAGCTTGTCACGCAGCTGCTTGATGTCGACCGGCTTGCCGATTGCATCGTTGTGACTGTCGTCGCTGTCGCGGTGCGCGGCGGCATCGCCGATATTGGCTGACAACATGACGATCGGAGCGGCCTGGCCATGTGCGCGCAGGCGCGAAACGAGTTGCCATCCATTCATGCCGGGCATCAAGATATCGACGAGAAAAAGATCGGGCAGGATGCCTTCGATCAAGGTCAGGCAGTCGGCGCCGCTCGCTGCAGTCAGGACGACAAAGTCGAGAGGGGCAAGAACCTCGCGCATCATTTCGCGGTGGTCTTCATTGTCGTCCACGACGACAATCGTACGACGCGGCCCGTCGTAACTGATGATCTTCTTCTCCTGTGGTGGGACGATCATTTCGCGAAGCACGGCCGAAAGCATAAGCCGAACGCGGAACACTGTTCCACGGTCCCTCTCGCTGCTCACCGAGATTTCGCCGCCGAGCGTGTTGGTCAAGAGCCGCGTGATCGTCAGACCGAGACCGAGGCCGGGCATCGGCCGGATGCTGTCGGCCTCGCCACGCTGGAACGGCTCGTAGATGCGGCTCAAGTCCTTCTCGGCTATGCCGCGGCCTGTGTCGGTGACGGTGAAGGTCGCCACCTGGCTGCGGTATCCGACGTCGAAGGTGACGCTGCCCTCGTCGGTGAACTTGATGGCGTTGGAGAGCAGATTGACGAGAATCTGGCGCAGCCGCTTCTCGTCGGTGCGCACAAATTGCGGAAGGGCTTGCGAGCGCTCATGATGGAAGGTCAGTCCCTTGGCCTGTGCCTGGGGACGGAACATGTCGACGATCTGATCCAGGAAGTCCTGGATATTGATCTCGTTGGAATAGACCTGCAGGCGCCCGGCCTCGATCTTGGAAATATCGAGCAGCCCGTCGATAAGACCAGACAGATGCTCGGCGCTGCGGCGGATCACCTTGATCGAGGATTGCCGCGGGGCGGGGATCGTCTCGTCGCGCTCGAGGATCTGCGCGTAGCCGAGGACGGCATTGAGCGGTGTGCGCAATTCGTGACTGAGGCCGACGACGTAACGGCTCTTGGCGCGGTTGGCGGCCTCTGCTGTTTCCTTGGCGGTCTGCAGCGCCGCATCCGTCTTCTTGTGGGCGGCGATTTCCTTTAGCAGCAGCGTGTTCTGGCGCGAGGATTCCTCCTCGGCCACGACCCGGCTGTCATGGGCGAGCACATAAAACCAGCAGACGACACCGGCGATGACCGCAAAGACGAAAAAGACGACCAGGATGGTGCGGTTGACCACCTCGGCGGTTTCCGGCGAAGCCGCGGAGACTTGATGGGCGATCATCGCAAGGATCGCACCGACGGCGCTAAGCGCCAGCACGACGGCAATGCCGTAGCGGCCAAGGCGGGTGGTCAGCTTCTCGACGACGGTTTCAGGCAGCACTGCCTTGGCCACCGTGCCGATCTGGGCATTCAAGCGCGCATTCGGCTTGCACATATCGTGGCAACGGCTGTCGAGCGAACAGCAGAGCGAGCAGATCGGTGCCGCGTAGGCCGGGCACCAGGCCATGTCCTCCGGCTCGAAGGGATGCTCGCAGACGGAGCAGGTGATGTTGGTCAGGTTCTTCCAACTGTGGCGCGGCTTGCCCGCGAGGTAGAACTTGCCCTTCGTACCCCAGGCGATCAGCGGCGAGGCAATCAGCGCGACAACGAGACTGATGTAGGGCGCCAGCGACGCGGCGACGGAGCCGAACACGCCGAAATGCGCAATCAAAGCGATGCCGGCCGACAGCGCCATGGCGCCAAGGCCGACCGGGTTGATATCGTAGAGGTGGGCGCGCTTGAATTCGATGCCGGGAGGGGCGAGGCCAAGCGGCTTGTTGATGAAGAGATCGGCTGAAATCGTGCAAAGCCATGCCATGGCGATAATCGAAAAGATGCCCAGGGTCTCCTCGAGCAGCGTGTAGATGCCAAGCTCCATCAGGAGCAGCGCAATCGCCACGTTGAAAATGAGCCAGATGACGCGGCCAGGATGGCTGTGCGTCAGGCGTGAGAAGAAGTTCGACCAGGCGAGCGATCCGGCATAGGCATTCATCACATTGATCTTCAGCTGCGAGACCACCACGAAGGCGGCCATCAGCAGCAATGCGGCATTGTGCCAGGGGATCATGTAGCCGAAGGCCGTCAGGTACATTTGTGCCGGATCGGCGGCGCGATCGACCGGTACGCCCGAGGCGAACGTCAGGACGACCAGAAAGGAACCCGCAAGCAGTTTCGGCGCTCCGATGATCACCCAGCCTGGACCAGCAAGGAAGACGGCCAGGCGATGGCGCCAGTTGCGCTGCTTTTCCGGCGGCAGGAAGCGCAGGAAGTCGGCCTGCTCGCCGATCTGCGACATCAGCGCCAGGATGACAGCGGAAGCTGCGCCGAACTCTACGAGATCGAAGGACGCGACAGTGCCCGGGGGGCCGGAGGCGTGGCGGATGCCAGCAAAGGCCCGCCAGAGATCGAACTTCTCCCAGTCCATCACGGCAATAAAAATGAAGGGAAGAACGTTGAGTACGATCCAGAACGGCTGTGTGAGCAGTTGAAACCGGCTGATAAGGCGGACGCCGTGCGTTACCAGCGGAATGACCATGACGGCGCTGATGATGTAGCTAATCCAGAGCGGGATGCCGAGCGTCAGCTCCAGCGCACCCGACATGATCGAGGCTTCGATCGCAAACAGCATGAAGGTGAAGCTGGCATAGATCAGCGAGGTGATGGTCGAGCCGATATAGCCGAAGCTTGCACCGCGCGTCAGGAGATCGATGTCGACGCCGTGGCGGATCGCATAGCGGCTGATGGGCAGGCCAATGGCCAGCATGGCGACCGAGGCGACGAGGATCGCGTAGAAGGCGTTGGTCGTGCCGTAAGACAGCGTAATTGCGCCGCCGATGGCCTCAAGCGCCAGGAAGGAAATCGCGCCGATCGCGGTTTGCGAAATGCGCTGGGAGGAGAATTGCCGTGCGCTCTTTGCAGTAAAGCGCAACGCGTAGTCTTCGAGCGTCTGGTTCGCGACCCAGCGATTGTATTCGCGCCTGACTGGAATGATGCGTTGCCGCGCTGCCATGCGTTCGTGCCAGCCCCTTTGTTCCCCTTGTCATGCGTTCGTAACACGGAACGACACAGGGCTTAAGAGTGTGCTGCAACGCAAAACTGCACATTTCGCCCCGTCTACTACGTCATATTACGTATACGCTTTCGCAGTGCAGCACCGGATAGTCCCTTAAGCAACAGTTAACTTCCGTTTTCGGTCTGTTGTCGAACAAGAAGAGGGGATCAACCAGATGAATCTCAAGTCCTATATCACAGGCGCCGCACTCGGCGCCGTCATGTCGGCGACAGCCGCATTCCATGGAGCCCTTGCGGCTGACGACACCATCAAGGTCGGCGTGCTTCATTCGCTGTCCGGCACGATGGCGATTTCCGAAACGACGCTGAAAGACGCCATGCTGATGCTCATCGACGAGCAGAACAAGAAGGGCGGCCTTCTCGGCAAGAAGCTCGAAGCGGTCGTCGTCGATCCGGCTTCCGACTGGCCGCTGTTTGCCGAAAAGGCACGCGAACTGATCGAAAAGGACAAGGTCGCGGCCGTCTTTGGCTGCTGGACCTCGTCTTCGCGCAAGTCGGTTCTGCCGGTTTTCGAAGAACTGAACTCGATTCTCTTCTACCCGGTCCAGTACGAGGGTGAAGAGTCCTCGCGCAACATCTTCTACACTGGTGCTGCTCCGAACCAGCAGGCTATCCCGGCTGTCGACTACCTGATGGAAAAGGAAGGCGTTAAGCGCTTCGTTCTCGAAGGCACCGACTACGTCTATCCGCGCACCACCAACAAGATCCTGGAAGCCTACCTGATCGCTAAGGGCATTCCGAAGGAAGACATCATCATCAACTACACGCCGTTCGGCTTCTCCGATTGGCAGACCGAGGTTTCCAAGATCAAGGAATTCGGCGCTGCCGGCAAGAAGACCGCCGTCGTCTCCACCATCAACGGTGACGCCAACGTTCCGTTCTACAAGGAACTCGGCAACCAGGGCGTCAAGGCAACCGACATCCCGGTCGTCGCCTTCTCGGTCGGCGAAGAAGAACTTGCCGGTCTCGACACCAAGCCGCTCGTCGGCCACCTTGCCGCTTGGAACTACTTCGAGTCGGTCGAAAGCCCGGCCAACAAGAAGTTCATCAAGGAATGGCATGCGTTCACCAAGAACGACAAGCGCGTAACCAACGACCCGATGGAAGCTGCTTATATCGGCTTCAACGCTTGGGTTAAGGCCGTCCAGGCTGCCGGCACGACCGACACGGACAAGGTGCTCGACACCATCATCGGTACCACGGTTCCGAACCTGTCGGGCGGCTATGCGACCGTCATGCCGAACCACCACATCACCAAGCCGGTTCTCATTGGTGAAATCCAGGGCAACGGCCAGTTCGAAATCGTTCAGCAGACCCCAGCAGTCGTCGGCGACGAATGGTCCGATTACCTGCCGGACTCCAAGGACCTGATCTCCGATTGGCGCAAGCCCATGAACTGCGGCAACTTCAACGTTGCCACGGGCAAGTGCGGCGGCAAGGGCTCCTGAGTGCGTACCACCCCGTCACTCTGATAGCCTGAAGACTTCCGTCCGGTTTCTCTCCTGTCCGGGCGGAAGGTCCATCTGCAAGGTGCTGCATGGACGCTTCGGACGGCAAAGCGGTCCCTGCATTGCATCGATGCCGACTTGAAGACTGATTTCTCCCGATTGCGCCGAAAGGCCAACGATAACCGAGGCAAGAAAGCCGATGTGTCGCGCCATCAAGATTCTGCTTCTGACGCTTTGCCTGGCAATGCCGGCCTTTGCGACGGTGCTCAAAGCACAGGAAGACATTCACCCCCTGATCGATGCGCTCGGCGTCGGTGACTTCCCGGAACGCGAGGCTGCCATCAGGGCGCTCGTCGCCTCTGGGGATTCCCACGTCAGCAAGATCTTGCAGCAGCTCAGCGACGGCCAGCTTTTTGTAAATTCCGAAAGTGGTGGCCCGGTTCTCTTGCAGGGCGGTACGGAGGATGAGCCGACCTATTCCGACCCGATCAGCGGCGAAGCAGTTGCCGACGTCGATCCGGACTACATGTCCAAGGTCAAGATCAACAATTCGCTTCGCGGCGTCATCAGCACGGCGATGAGCCAGTTGACCCTGCTGAGCCCCGATCGAGATGCGCGGCTCGCAGCAGCCCAAGGACTGCTCAGAGACGCCGACCCCTCTAACCTTGATCTCCTGAATTCCGCGCTGGCGGAAGAGAAGGACCTCGAGGTCAAGGATACGATGGAGGCCGCCCGTGCGGTGATGACGCTGAAGAGCGACGTCAACGCCGAGGACAAGAAAGCGGCCGTCGATACGATTGCCGGGCGCGGAGGGCGCAACGCTCTGACCATCCTGACAACCGCAATGGCAACCGCGCCTGAGGAACTGAAGGTCGAGATTCAAGCCCATATCAATTCGATCAATCGTAGCCTTGCCCTATGGGATGTCGTTCAGAACATTTGGTATGGCCTTTCGCTCGGCTCAGTGCTCCTGCTTGCTGCGATCGGTCTTGCCATCACCTTCGGCGTCATGGGCGTGATCAACATGGCGCATGGCGAGATGGTGATGATCGGCGCCTATACGACCTATGTCGTCCAGGAGTACATCGCCTCCGCATTTCCGGGGCTCGCCACGTATTCGCTTGCCTTTGCCGTTCCCGCGGCCTTCGTGTTTACCGGCTTCGTCGGTCTGGTGATCGAGCGCCTCGTCATCCGCTACCTCTACGGCCGGCCGCTCGAGACGCTCTTGGCGACGTGGGGCGTGTCACTGATCCTGCAGCAGGCCGTTCGTTCCGTCTTCGGTCCGACGAACCGCGAAGTTCGCAATCCGAGCTGGATGTCCGGCGCCTTCGAACTCGGCGGTCTGTCGATCACCTGGAACCGCCTCTGGATCATCGTCTTCTCGATGGCCGTCTTCGTGACACTGCTCATGCTGCTGAAGCGTTCCGCCTTCGGTCTGCAGATGCGCGCTGTTACGCAAAACCGTCGCATGGCATCTTCGATGGGCATCCGCACCGGCTGGGTCGATGCCTTCACCTTTGCGCTCGGCTCCGGCATTGCCGGCATGGCGGGGGTGGCGCTCTCACAGATCGACAACGTCTCGCCGAACCTCGGCCAGAGCTACATCATCGACAGCTTCATGGTCGTGGTCTTCGGCGGTGTCGGCAATCTATGGGGTACGCTCGTCGGCGCGCTGTCGCTCGGTGTCGTCAACAAGTTCCTCGAGCCCTTCGCCGGTGCCGTGCTCGGCAAGATCCTGGTGCTCGTCCTCATCATTCTCTTCATCCAGAAGCGTCCGCGTGGGCTCTTCGCACTCAAAGGAAGGGCGGTGGAAGCATGATTACGGCCTTCCTTCTCCGGTCTCTCGATCGCAAGATCGTCATTGCGCTCGTTCTTCTTCTGGCAATCGCCGTCCTGGTACCCGTTCTGAACCTGATGACGGCGCCGACGAACCCGCTGCACATCCCCACCTACATCATGGCGCTGTTCGGCAAATACCTGACCTACGCGCTGTTGGCGCTGGCACTCGATCTTGTCTGGGGGTTCTGCGGCATCCTCTCGCTTGGCCACGGCGCCTTCTTTGCGCTTGGCGGCTATGCGATGGGCATGTACCTGATGCGGCAGATCGGCTCGCGCGGCGTCTATGGCGACCCGATCCTGCCCGACTTCATGGTGTTCCTGAACTGGAAGGACCTTCCCTGGTTCTGGTACGGCTTCAACCACTTCTGGTTCGCTGCGATCATGGTGCTCTTGGTACCCGGGCTGCTTGCCTTCGTTTTCGGCTGGTTCGCCTTCCGCAGCAGGGTCAACGGCGTCTATCTCTCGATCATCACCCAGGCGATGACCTACGCCCTGCTACTTGCCTTCTTCCGCAACGACATGGGTTTTGGCGGCAACAACGGCATGACCGATTTCAAGGAAATCCTCGGCTACAACGTGCAGGCGGACGGAACGCGTGCAGCACTCTTTGCCGCAACCGCGATCTTCCTTGCGCTGTCGCTGATGCTGGCGTCCGCGATCGTGCGCTCGAAGTTCGGCAAGGTTCTGGTCGGCGTTCGCGATGCGGAAAGCCGTACCCGCTTCCTCGGATACCGCGTCGAGCATTTCAAGCTCTTCACCTTTGTCGTCTCGGCGATGATGGCAGGCATAGCAGGTGCCCTCTACGTGCCGCAGGTCGGCATTATCAATCCCGGCGAATTCGCGCCGGCCAATTCGATCGAAGTCGTCATCTGGACGGCTGTCGGCGGTCGCTCGACGTTGATCGGGCCGATCATCGGCGCCATCCTTGTCAACGGCGGCAAGACGATTTTCACGGGTCTCTTCCCTGAGTTCTGGCTGTTTGCGCTCGGTGGCCTGTTTGTTGCGGTCACCGTGTTCCTGCCCAAGGGCATAGTCGGCACGCTGGCGCAGTATCTGGGCAAGCGCAAACGGCTCCCCGCTGATGCGTCGTCTGCCAAGCAGGAAGACGGCGTTGACGCAAAAATCCAGGCCGCGGAGTGAGCGCCATGATCCCCGATGTCAAACCCAACAGCGTTCTCTATCTCAACAACGTCTCGGTCTCCTTCGACGGCTTCAAGGCACTGAACGCGCTCTCGATCGTGATCGAGCCGGGCGAGTTGCGCGCGATCATCGGCCCGAACGGTGCCGGCAAGACGACGATGATGGATATCATCACCGGCAAGACGCGCCCCGACGCCGGCGAAGTCTATTTCAACGGCCAGACAGACTTGACGAAGCTTGATGAAGCCGACATCGCCCAGCTCGGCATCGGCCGTAAATTCCAGAAGCCGACGGTTTTCGAAAGCCACACCGTCTGGGACAATCTCGAGCTGGCACTGAACCGCAAGCGCGGTGTCTTCCCAACGCTGTTCTATCGGCTGTCTGCCGATGACCGCTCGCGCATCGATGAAATCCTGGCGACGGTGCGGCTCACGCATCGTCGGGACGATCTTGCGGCCAATCTCTCGCATGGGCAGAAGCAGTGGCTGGAGATCGGCATGCTGCTGGCACAGGAGCCGAAGCTGCTTCTCGTCGACGAGCCGGTGGCCGGGATGACCGATGCGGAAACATCTGAGACGGCCATCCTGCTCAAGGAGATCGCCAAGACCCGCTCCGTCGTTGTCGTCGAGCACGACATGGGCTTCATTCGCGACCTTGGCGTCAAGGTCACGTGTCTTGCGGAAGGCTCCGTGCTGGCCGAGGGATCAATCGATTTCGTGAGCTCCGATCCGAAGGTGATCGAAAACTATCTGGGGCGCTGAGATGCTGACAGTCGAGAATGCGAACCTCCATTATGGCGCAGCACAGGCGCTGCGTGGGATCTCCATCAAGGCGGAGATGGGAAAGATTACGTGTGTGCTGGGGCGGAACGGCGTGGGGAAGAGCTCTCTTCTTCGCGCCGTTACCGGCCAGCACCCCCTATCTGCCGGGGCGGTGACCTTCAACGACGTCAAGCTCAATGGGTTGCCGCCCTACGCCCGTGCCAAACAGGGGATCGGCTACGTGCCGCAGGGGCGAGAGATATTCCCGCTGCTGACGGTCAAGGAAAACCTGGAGACGGGCTTTGCGCCGCTTTCGCGCCGTGACAAAAACATCCCCGACGACATCTTCAGCCTGTTTCCGGTGCTGCAATCGATGCTGGGGCGGCGTGGCGGCGACCTGTCAGGAGGGCAGCAGCAGCAACTGGCGATCGGCCGGGCGATGGTGACGCGGCCGAAAATCCTGGTTCTCGACGAACCGACGGAAGGTATCCAGCCCTCGATCATCAAGGATATCGGTCGGGCTATCCGCTATCTGCGCGACAGCACCGGCATGGCTATCCTCCTGGTCGAGCAGTATCTCGATTTCTGCCGCGAGCTCGCAGACTACGTCTACATCATGGACCGCGGCGAGATCGTTCACCAAGGGCTGGCCGAAACGCTGGATACGCCGGAGGCGCGTCGCCATCTGACTGTTTGAGTTGGTGGCGAGGGTCACGCACATGTCGCTTCTAGCGGCAGCTTCCGAGCGGCGCGTTCTCGCCCGGCGTAGGCCGTACGACCTGTCTGCGCGGCACAGGAGTTGCTTGCGTTCAATCGTTTGCTGACTTCCGAGAGGAATGTCCCATCAGGGGGCAAGGCGGACTAATAGAGAATATTCCGAGCCGCGAAAGCGACCTCGTTCGATCCGAGCCACGCCCTTAGTCGGCACCGTATTCAGTCAAGGCCTTTCGAAACGTCTGAATGCGCTCATTGAGCGAGATGATCTCTTCCACTGTCATCCCGGAGCGCTGCAGCAAGGTGTCCGTCAGACATGCCGTTCGCGATCGCAGAGCCTTTCCGCTGTCGGTCAGATGCACGCCGACTTGCCGTTCATCGCGCGTGCTGCGTTGGCGAACGACCAGTCCCGCATGTTCCAGGCGCTTGACCAACGGGGTGATGGTGCTGGGTTCGAGGGCCAGCCGGTCGGCGATGCCGGAAATCGTTTGACCGTCCCCTTCCCAGAGCACGCTGAGGACGAGGTATTGAGGATAGGTGATGCCGAGGCCCTCGAGGAACGGCTTATACGCACGGTTGATCGCGATGGTCGTTCCATAGAGCGAGAAGCACAACTGGCTGTCCCAACGGGATTGGTTCCAAATCAGGCATTGCGGGATTCCTCTCAAGCTTTCGGAAATGCCCAAGTATGACTTCCGCTTCGACAGCATGGCGGATCGGGCGAAGGCGCACCAGGAAGACTTGAGGAAGCAAGGTTAATCATTTTTGTGAGGGACTGCTCGCATGCTGGGACTGCCGAAGCTCGACCATATCGACATTAACATTCTCGGGCAGTTGCAGCAGAACAGTCGGCTGTCCAACGTGGATCTCGCGCAAGCTGTGGGCTTTCTCCGAGGCCCTGTCTTGCGCGAGTGAAGCGGCTGGAAAAAGGAGGCTACATTACGAGCTATAACGCGCGGCTCAATCTTGGAATGCTGGTCGATCACATAACGGTTTTCACCGAGGTGACGCTGGACGACCATACGGTAGTCGTGTTCGATGGCGGCGGCCTTGCCGAGAGGCCGGCCGCCTATGACAAGCGGGTAGCAGGGTTGTTTCCGGCGGCTGGTTTAACTCACGAACGGTTCCGATTCCGATAAGCCTTGCGACGTCTGCTGATCGTATCGGTCCCACGACCCGGCGAGTAGGGCCGGGGCGACAAGATAGAGGATGGTGGCGATCGTCACGACGCCAGTGAACCCGACATGCATTGCAAGCAGTGCGGCGAGGATCGCGCTCAGCACCGACGCACAGCCATTGATCCCCCACGCCCAGGGAATAAACTGCTCGGAGCATGCGCCGACATGGCCGAGGCCGAGGGGGAACGGCATGCCCATGAAGACGGCGAGCGGCGCTATGAGGAGGAGTGCGATCGCGATCTTCGCAGCATCCGGGAGTGCCAGCAGCCGTTCGAATATCAACGGCAGCGCAAGCAGGTAGGTGCCAGCCAGGAATGCGATCACCACGACCGCGAGCGTGATGCCGCGCACCGCCGATCCGCGTCCGACCGCCTCCGTCCAGCGCGCGGCTACGGCGCTGCCGAGACCGGCGAAGGCAAGGAAACCCGCAAGCACGACAGCGACAGCGTAGAGCGGATGGCCGAGGAACAGCACGAAGCGCTGGATGAAGGCGATCTCAATGAAGAGAAAGGCCAGGCCCAAGGTAAGGAAATAGAGCCCGAAGCGCAGCCGGTGTCCGGCTCTCCCGAGTGCGCGCCGGCGAAGCCAGAGCGGCAGCAGGATCAGCACGGCACTGAGGATCGCGGCCTGGACGAGCGTCGTCACCAGGATCAAGTAGCCCCAGTCGAGCATCGCTGCCCCACCTTGGGTGCGCAGCGTCAGGAGTTCGGGCAGCGCACGCCAGCGGAACAAGTCGAAGAAATAGGGGCGATCGTCAGTGGCCGGTGCAATGTCGAACTTGTAGCGCTCTGTGAAGTCGGCTCGCTCAGGGCCGAGGAGAGCGACTGCTCCCTCGTAGAGATATTCCCGGTCGAGTTGGTTGAAGCGGTTCACGTCGCTCGCGGAGATGCCCGGCGCCCAGGAGACGTCAAAGAAATTCTCGGCCGCGAAGCCGCGGATGGCTGCGATGTCTTCGCCCGTGAACGGCGACTTGGCGACGAGCAGCGTTGCAGTGTTCCAGCTCCGGATCAGCGCCAGGTGCCGGCCGGGCTGGGACACGCCATCCGCTTCAAGCGCTGCGATAGCAGTGGCGAACAGCTTGAGAATGTCGCGCGGCGGCACCCGCAGCCATCGCGTGATGGCGACGACGCCATCTGGTTTCAGTGCCGCCAGGTAATCCCGCAGCGCCTCCACGGTGTAGGTGTAGTTCTCATGCATGCTTTGCACCCCGGCCGCGGCCGCGCTGAAGGAGTCAAGGAGCGGCATCTGGATCAGGTCGTAACGCTCGCCAGCGGTCGCAGCGAAGGCGCGCGCCTCGGCTAGATGCAGATGCACGTTCGGTCGGCTGAAGATGCCGCCGACGAAATTCGCGAAACGATTGCGAGCCAGGTCGATCATCTGCGGGTTGACCTCTACAGCGTCCACGATATCGGCTCCAGTGCGCAGCGCCAGCAGCACCTGCTCGCCGCCACCAGCACCGAGGACCAGTGTTCGCGGCCGCGCAAGCATGCGGTACGGGAGCGCCGCCGTTGTCCGGTCGAGATAAGCGACCGTCGCCGGATCGCCGCCATAGGCGGTCATCGCCGTAATACTATCGCCATCGCTGAAGACGGCGAGTTGCGTGGGCGGCTCTTGGGTGTTGGCGAGGCTGAGGCCCGGCACGTGCCGAAAAGGGACGCTCGGGCTCTCCACGACTGTCAGTAGTCCGAGCGGGCTTGATCGCTCCTCGACCACCCATGCATTCGGGACGTCGAGAGCCATGCTTAGGCCCTTGTACTGCGACATGTGCGGGCCGGTGGCCGTAAAGGACGGTGGCAGCCACACCGCGATGACCGCGGCTGCAAGCCCGAGGCTGCCCGCGGCGAGCCGCCGATGGCGAGCCATGCCCGTCGCGGCGAGGGCAGCCGCCGCAAATCCCAACGCAGCGATGAAGCGCAGTGCCGCAGAGGGAAAGACCAGGAACAAGAGTCCGACGATGCCCAGTGCACCGACCCCAGCGCCTACCAGGTCGAAGGCATAGACGCGTCCGATCTGGCCAGGATAGCGGCTGAAGGCAAGGCCGATACAGGTTGCACCAAAAAAGAACGGCAGGACCAGGAGAACATAGATGGCCGCGAGCCAACCGAGCTGGCCCGGATTCCAGACGACCTCGAGCGCGTTGAACGGCAGGCGTTCGGCACCGGCGAAGCTGGCAACCGCAGTGATGCCAAACAGCGCTGCCGACGCTGCGAAGGCGGCCGGGTACCGTTTCACCAGGGGGCGGCGGGCCAAGGCAACGAACGTACCGCTCGCGCCGAAGCCCAGGAGTGCGATGCTTATGATCATATAGGCAAATTGATGCCACTGAATGATCGAAAAGAGCCGCATCAGCAGCACTTCGTAAGCAAGGGTTGCCGCCGATATGAGACCAACCGGCAGCAGGCGCCCCGCTCTCATTGGACCCTACCTCCCCTCAGCGGCACAAAGGCCACCGGCAGCAACTGCCGGGTCGTGATGCTTCCGTCCCGTCGCTTCTCGACCAGCATGAGAAACTGGGTCGCGAAGGGGCCGCCCACGGGGACGACCATCCGGCCCCCCTTGGCGAGTTGCTCGACCAGCGGCGGCGGGATGTGACTGGCAGCGGCAGTCACCACGATACCGTCGAAAGGCGCGTGCGCAGGCCAACCATAGTAACCGTCGCCCACCTTCACCTCAACATTGTCGAAGCGGAGCTCCGCCAATCGGGCGGCCGCCCTTTCGCCCAGTTCGGGTATGATCTCAATCGAGTAAACCTTCGCTGCGAGCGGCGACAAGACGGCTGCCTGATAACCCGAGCCAGTTCCTATCTCGAGGACAGCGTCGCCACGCCGAACGTTGATCAGGTCGGTCATCAGCGCGACGATGAAGGGCTGCGAGATAGTCTGGCCGTATCCGATCGGCAGTGGCCGATCTCGATAGGCCGCGCCGCGCTGCTCCTCGGGCACAAAAAAATGGCGCGGCACGTTTCCCATCGTCTCCAGCACAGCCGGATCGATGCCCTGGCCCTCGACCGCTGACGGCGCCGAGCGGGCGTGCAATTTGATCGTCTCGATCATCGCTGCACGCTCGCCAAGGCGATCCTGAGCGGGCGCGGATGTCGACACCACGGCGGCAGCGCTCGCGAGAACCGCGGCCAGTAACGCTTGGCACTGGGCTAGTGGACGCATGAACTCTCTCCCGGCTCTGACGCCGAGTATAGTGGCCGCGGAGGCAATTTTGAAGAAACCTCGCTCGGCTCTCTACCGCTCTCCAGCTTGAGACTTCACAACAAAGCGATGGCGCTGACGGAAGTGGTCGCGCCTACTATAATCGTTTACTCTCGATGATTGCAGAACCTTCAAGAGCTGAACTTAACACGCTTGGGGAGGGATTTGGCAGGTGAGAAAGGAGCGCTGTTGAAAGGCTTACTGGCACAAATTACCAAGCTTCAACAGGAAAGGACGAAATCATCCACGTGTAAACCCTGGCAAGCTGGGTGTCCTCGGTTGATCGTGCGCCGACAAATTGCACTTGTACCGAGACTTGCTGGTTGAAGTTCCTCAGCGGTGCATCAAAGCGAGGCACCTTGCAACGGAGCGCGTCATGCCATATCTTATGCACGTAAAATATGTTTCCACATATGGCAGGCAGAGAGATGGCTCAAGCGCACAAACACCCTGGAGAGACCGGACCGTTGATACTGTCTTACATGGATCGAGGTGGAAAAATCGCCATCGGGCAAGTGGCAGACGGGTTTGGCATGTCTAAAGGCCAGCTTGCGGAAACTGCGGGACTTGCGCGCGAAAGCCTCTACCGGAGCGAGCGCAGCCGTGCAGCAAAAACGCAGAGCCGTCTTCGCGAGATGCTTGAAATCATCAGCAGGATCACAGAGTGGGCCGGCGGCAAGGAACAGGCAATGGCCTGGTACCGGGCACAACCGCTGCCGGCTTTCGGTGGTCGAACTGCCGAGGCACTTGTAAAGGATGGCAAGGCTGCAGCCGTTCGCGATTATCTCGACCACGTGGCCTTGGGCGGCTTTGCTTGAGGTTCAAGGGAACCTGCTATCGCGCGCATGATCCACGCTGGTCCTTTAAACCAACATCCGGCGATGGCGCTACAATCAGGGGCGCCCGCTTCAATCCGAAGGGAGTGCCGGCGCTTTACCTTGCGGGCAGCATTATGACGGCTGTAAAGGAAGCCAATCAAGGCTTCGCCCACCGCATCGATCCCTGCGTCCTGTGTTCTTACGACATTGACTGCGAGGACGTCGCTGATCTGACCACCGAGCAAGGCAGGCGCGAATATTCTGTTTCATTCGATGAAATGTCTTTCGCCTGGGCAACCGCACTTGCAGAAGCACGACGCCCCGCCTCCTGGGCGATCTACGATCGCCTCCACGGGCACGGCACGGCCGGCATCCTCGCGCCGAGTTTCGCGCCTGGCGCCGAGTCGGATGACCAGAACCTCGTTCTGTGGAAATGGGGGCCAGATCTTCCTCACCAGGTAAAGGTGAATGACCCGAGCGGTCGGCTCCCCAAGGATCAGCTATCATGGCGTTGAAGCGTTTGACTATGCTTCACGCGCCGCTGTTCAGCGCTTCGCGCGAACCATCGACGCGACATCGATGCCGTTAGGCACGTAATCAAACTCCCCTGGAGCAACGGCCAGACGAGGGTGTAGCTGGTCGCGAAGTGTTGCATTTTGTCATTGGGTTTTGCAGTCAAATTGACCTTTAGCCGGCCGAATTTGTAAGAGGTCTGTAACTCCTACCGGAAGCTGGGCTTGGGATGATGCGCGCATTCCGGCCAACCGGAAATCACCGGGCCAGCAGGTCTTTTACCCTTGAGGCTCAGGTGACCAGTATCACGAAGACCCAGCGCGAACCTGGCCCATTCTTAGGTCGCTGCCGGTATTCGAGAGGCAATCCGGCTGGTCCGCCTGGATGCAGACATCGACCGAGGAGAACCGAAGCAATGCCTGTTGCCGCTATGCAGGGCAGGCAGAGCGATGTGAGTAAGAACAGGTCGAAGACCCCGAGATCGCGGCCCTACCATCACCCCAGCCAATACCTCGGCCCCGGCCCCTTGCGTCCCGCCACATCAGCAGGATTCGCCAGGCTACACCGGTCGATCGACAAGCAGCCGCAGCCGATGCACTCCGTGAGCCCTGACCGCAGGCGCTGCAACTCGGCTATGCGCTGGTCGATGCGCATTGCCCACTCGCCTGACAGCCGTGACCAATCTCGACGCGACGGCACGTGGTCGGCCGGCAACTTGGCGAGCTCGGCGCCGATCTCCTCAAGCGTCAACCCAATGCGCTGTGCAAAGGCGATGAAGGCGATCCGGCGCAATACGGACCGGTGATAGCGCCTATGCCCCGGCCCGCTCAGACGCAATCAGCCCGCGCTCCTCGTAGAAACGCAGTGCCGATGAGGCTACGCCGCTGCGCCGCGACACGTCGGTGATGGTCAGCATCGGATTCATGCATGAATGAGAGCACGATTCCCACTTGACTTCAAGTTAACTTGAACTTGTAGCAACTGTTCTCACGGATTGAAGGAGCACCGGCAATGCAGATGAATATCGATCTTCAGGGACTTCGCGTGATGGTCACGGGTGGTACCTCCGGCCTCGGACTGGCGCTTGTGCGGCAGCTCACAGCGAAGGGTGCGCGCGTCGCCTTCGTCGCTCGCACGGCCGCCAATGTCGAACGCGTTGCAGCCGAGACGGGCGCGCACGGCATTGTCGCTGACATCGGCAAGAAGGACGACATCTATCCGATTGCAATGCAGGTCACTGCCCGCCTTGGCGGGGTCGACGTCCTGATCAACAATGCGTCAAGCCTCGGTCCTGTTCCTCTGGCGCTTCTTGCCGATACCGATTGCGAAGAGCTGGAAGCGGCGCTTGCGGTCAACCTCCTCGGGGTGTTCCGGCTGACGAAAGCCCTGTTCGGTGCCCTTGCCGCGTCCGCACGCGAGGGCCGCGAAGCGCTGGTGATCAACATCTCCAGCGACGCAGCGGTCAACGCGTATCCTGGCTGGGGCGCGTATGGCGCGAGCAAGGCCGCTCTTGCCCATTTGACGGCGATCTGGGACGAAGAGGCGAAGCCCGATGGTATTAGGCTCCTCGTGCTCGACCCTGGCGATATGGACACCCCACTCCACGCGCTGGCGCTTCCGGACGCCGATCCGTCGACCTTGAAGGCCCCCGACCTTGCTGCTTTCGAGGTCATCGAAAAGATGCTCGACGCATTGTCGGTCCGGGCTCAGCTTCTCCCCGGGGAACATGCATGATTGCCGACCGTTCCGATCGGCGCTCCGCCAGGCTGTTCGTCGTCGAGACGGACGGCACGATGCGTGACCTGGCGCGCACGAGGCTCGCGACGCTGTTCAGTCCTGGCGATCTGGTCGTCGCCAATGACGCCGCGACCTTGCCTGCCAGCTTAGACGGCACGCATATCCCAAGCGGCGAGGCGATCGAGATCCGCCTGGCCGGCTGGCGATCCCTTCCCGATCCTACCCGCTTCGTGGCGATTGCCTTCGGCGTGGGCGATCACCGCACGCCAACGGAAGACCGGCTGCCTCCGCCTGCGCTGTCAACAGGCGACCGCCTGCGGCTCGGCCCGCTTGACGCCGTCATCGAGGGTCTTCTCGACCATCACCGACTTCTCGAGCTCCGCTTCCCAGGAACCCCCGCAGCGGTGCTTGCAGGAATGGCGCAGCACGGCCGGCCGATCCAATACGCGCATGTTCCCGAGCTGTTGGCACTGTGGGATGTTTGGACGAAGATTGCCGCCCGGCCGTTGGCGTTCGAGGCGCCGTCGGCGTCCTTCGCGCTCGACTGGCGCACGCTTCAAACCTGGCGTCTGCGCGACGTCGGATTCGCAGCACTCACGCATGCCGCCGGCGTTTCTTCCACTGGCGATCCCGCGCTCGACTCGCGCCTTCCCTTCGACGAGCCGTACCACATCCCCGAGCGCACGGCGGAGCGCGTCGCGCGGGCGAAGCTCCGCCGCAGCCGCATCATCGCGATTGGCACGAGCGTCGTGCGGGCGCTTGAGGTAATTAGAGGTTGCTAAAATATAAAATGGAATGGCCGTCAAGACGGAAAACCTTCCGCTTTGCGCCGGGGATCAACTACGGGGGTCGAACATGCTTAGCGGCTTTAGCAGGGCCTGCGCGCTAATCCTTTTGTCAGGGAGCTTCGCTTTCGCCCAATCGGATCAGATAGAGCCAAAGGCTGGAACGTGGAAGACGTGGATAATCACGTCGGGCAAAGACTTCCGAGTCCCGCCCCCACCGGATACGTCCGCAACCGAATTGGAGCAGGTCCGCGAACTTGTCGCAAAGAACGATGCGCAGGTCGCCGCCAAGATCACGTTCTGGGACGCCGGCTCGCCCGGCTATCGATGGATCGATCTGGTCAACAACCGTCTTCTCGCAAACCAGACGATCCCCAATGCGCATCGCGTCTACACCTATTTGACGATGGCGGTCTACGACGCCACCGTCGCGGCTTGGGAGTCGAAATACTTCTACAATCGCCCCCGCCCGAGGGAGGTGGATACGACACTGCCGACTGCGCTGCCTACGCCTCGGAGTCCCGGTTATCCATCTGAACACGCGGCAGCCGCCGGAGCCGCTGCGACTGTTCTTGCCTATTTCTTTCCGGACGAGGCGTCGTCGTTCCAGGCGATGGCCGAAGAAGCCGCACAGTCGCGTGTCCTTGCCGGGGTCCAATCTTCCGCCGGCCTGGAACTGGGGCGACGCGTGGCACAGCAAGTGATTGCGCGGGCAAAGGCCGACGGCTCCGATGCCGTCTGGACCGGCACGGTGCCGACCGGGCCGTGCATGTGGGTCGGAGACAAACCCGCCAATGCAACCGTGCCAAACTGGAAGCCGATCCTGCTCGAGGCAGCCGATGAATTCAGGCCACCGACTCCGCCCGACTGCAAGTCTGCGGCCGTGAAGGCCGAGACGGATGCAGTCCGGCAGTTTGAGCGAAAATTCCCCAACAGCTACAAGGCGTTCTACTGGCAAAGCCCATCCGGCCTGTTCACCGACTGGTATGACTATGCCAGCAAGTGGATGTTCGAGGACAAGACGGATTCGAACCCGCCGCGCGCCGCACGGGCTTACGCGATGCTCGCAGCGGTCTACTACGACGCCTTCATTGCAAGCAACGACGGGAAATACGCTTATTGGTACCTGCGGCCCAACATGCTTGACCCGAGCATTACTCCCCTGTTCGCAGTGCCGGCCCATCCCAGTTATCCGTCGAACCACTCCACGTTGTCGACTGCCCGATGCGAGGTGCTTGCCTACCTGTTCCCCGACCAGGCGGAGTTCATCCGCACGGTCGGCAAGGAGGCGGGCGATTCCCGCATCTGGGCCGGCATCCACTATGAAATGGACAACCGGGCCGGTGCCGCACTTGGCAAAGCGGTCGCCGGGAAATTCATCGAGCGGGCAAAAAAAGACGGGGCAGACTAGCGGAAGGGAGGAGGCCTGTTTGATCCGCTGCCAGCGGATGACCGCCGGCGTCTTCTCCTGAAATGTCGCAATCCCAAGCGAGGGTTCTCGGTGGAACGTTCCGTTCACTCAGCAGCCGACGTGCGAGGCAGCACCGTTTCTCAAACGATGCGGATGGGGCGCGTCACCTGGCCATTGCTTTCCAAGTATGTGTGCTTTTTGGCGATTACGGGATCGTCCATTGCCCGTTGAATTTGCCCGTGGCACCGATCCCGCGCGAGGTCACCGTGTGTTCTCCAGGGGAGGGATTTGCCCAATCCAGCGACCAATCTTCCAAGCGTGTTCGGCCTCCTTGCCGGAGAAGCCGTATCCGAGCATCGACGGGGTCACTACATCGAAGGCGTCCTCCGCCGTTCCGCCATGAGCGGTCGGATCGGTGAGCGGACCGATGACCTTCAAGTTCTCGAACACCGTACCTGGCCAGCCATGGGTGATGATGACCGGCATGGCGTTCGGATGCTTCGAGCGAACGTGAATGAAGTGGATACCCTCAATCTGGGTGACGAATTGTGGGAAGGCATTGAGCTTCGCCTCGGCCTTCCGCCCGTCGTAGTTCGTGCCCCAGTGCTCGACGAGCGCTCTCAGCTTTGCGAGCTGGATGCCTTGCGACTGATCGGCGACCGTTTCCCGGTCGGGCCAGCGGGTCATGCGGATATGCTGACTAAGGTCCATCAGGTCCTCGTCTGCGGCATGGGCGTGGAAAGGTCGGATCAGGTCGCCTGTCGCAGTCGGAGTCGCAGCCGCGGCCGGAGCGGGACGCAATGCGGTGCCTACACCCGCCGCCACCAGTCCACTAAGGCCGAGGCGATCAGCATGCGCCGACCGTGGTCGATGACATCATGCGACGTTTCGGGGGCGAACCATCTCGTGAGCAAGGTCACAGCGTGGCCTCGTCTGAAACGGGCGCATTTGGCAGGGTCGCCAGCAGCTCTGCTGTTGTCAGGATTGCGTGTGCGTAGGTCGGGCCATTCAGCTCGTGGGCGGCGTGCATCATCTCGTGTGTAAGAGCGGCGGTCGCATCGCGCACCAATGTCACGTGGTAGCCCAGCTCCATGCCATAGCGCGCCGTCGACTCGATGCAGGTGTTGGCGAGCAGGCCGACCACGATGAGGTGCGTTATGCCGCGCTGCCTGAGCTGTTGATCGAGGTCGGTGTTGGCAAAGCCGCTCTGACCCCAATGCTCCTTGGCGACGACGTCGCCCGGCTTCGGCGCGAAATCGGGATGCCAGTCACCACCCCATTCGCCGCGTGCGAAGGAATGGCGATGCATGATCGCGACCTGCGTCGGATTGGGATGCGCCCAGTCCTCATAGTCGCCCGGCTCCCAGCGGCGGTGGGGCGCGATAAACACTCGGATGCCAGCGCCTCGAACGGCGGCGTCGATGGCCTTGAGGTTCTGGATTAGGCGCACCTCCTCGGCAACGGGCTTGATGCGGTCCCAGATCTTGCCGCCCTCCGAGAGGAAGTCGTTGTAGGGATCGACGAAGAGCAGCGCGGTCGTTTCCTTGCTGTAGTTTGGCTTTGACATGTTCGTCTCCTTCCTTTGGATTGTGGAGTGCCTAGTTGCGAATCGCGGCCCGCTCGATGCTCGCGGCAAAGAGCGGCGTCTCACCCTTGTTGTGGGCGATCGACATCGGCTGTCGCTGCGCGCGAAAGACGTCGAACGGGATGCCTTGCCTATCGAGTGAAGCCTTGAACTCTTCCGTTGCTCTGGAACGAACGTGGTTGGTAAATTCGCATGTCTGATCGTCGATGCGTCTGACACTGAGTTCCCAAACCACGTGGATCGTCGTGCGGCCCGTAGGCGGGAATATATCCGAAACGGACTCCAGGATCAGGTGATGTTTCTCGCCCAACGTCTCGACGTAGTGTTGAACCATCAGGCTGCCGCCAATGGTCTCGACATTGATCGACATGCGCCTCCCGTCCGGCGCAGTGGTAAAGCCGGCGGCGATGTGGGCTGGAGAACAGCGCTGATACTCGTCCTCTGACAGAGTGAAGCACCATTTCGGGATGTCGATCTTCTCGAATGGTGCGTTGATGATTGCGGTGAAGCTTGAATCGACGATTTCATGATCGCTCATGACGAGTTCCTTCCGTTTGCCCGTTGCACTTGTTCCGGCGAGTACTTATATTGGCTATGAAAATCATAGCTACAAGACCATATGAAAAAGAAAGTGACATGAAGCGGAATGAAACTCCCACGACTACCCTGTGTCCGGTTGCTCGTTCTGAAGCCGTCGTCGGAGATCGTTGGACGGTGCTGATCCTGCGCGAACTGTTCATGCGCAGTCATCGGTTTGAACAGATTCAAGCCCAGACCGGGGGAACGCCACAGATGATCGCGGCGCGTCTAAAGACATTGGAGGGGGAGGGACTCGTCGAGCGCCGCCGCTACAGCAATCGGCCGCCGCGTTACGAATACCACCTGACCGAAAAAGGTGAGGCTTTCCATCCCGTGCTGCTGGCGCTTCGGGCCTGGGGCGAGGCCTGGATGAAGTCACCTGAAGAGGGCCGCGCCGTTGAATATACGCATCTTGCCTGCGGAAAACCGGCAGGCCTTGGCCCGCTCTGTGAATCCTGCGGGGAGCCGCTGAAACGGAAGGAACTGATGGCTGAGTTAAGCCCGGCCTACGAAAGCGAACGAGATGGACGGTGGGAGGCCTTCAAGGCCAATCGGTGAGCTTTCCAAATAGGCTTCCCCCGGATTTGCGGAACTGGGTGGACGCTGGGCGTCCAAAGTAGGCTCGCGCTCGCACGAGAAATCCGAAGACGCCGTCCCACAACAGTTTCATCACGCTCAAGACCAATAATCCGTAGCAGGCGCGATAAGTCTGACCCTGGTCCAACATTCCGTGACGCCGCCAACCCCAGCCATACGCCGGCGGGAATGGCGAACAGGCATATCGCCGTCAGGATCCAGAGATCGGCGCTCGGTTTCACCAGCAGCAGCCATGGCACCGCCTTGGTCGCGTTGCCGGCCGTAAGAAACAGACGGCTCGTTCCCGCGTAGAATTCCTTGCTGAGGTCGAGCGGCAGCAGATACTTCGCAAGTGGCAGTCCGTCCCGATGCGCCACCATCGTGGTGATACCAATGATCGCCTTCGGCGTCGAACGTGGACGCGTCCTGCTGCTAGATGGCGATAGACGTTCTCCGTAAGGCTGGTCTTCTTCTCGGCTTCGTCGGGCGCAAGGTCTCCATGCTTAATGCTGGACGGCTCGCGATAGGTGAGCAGCGCAGTGTCCAACACCAGAAATCCCGACGTCGGGAAGCTTCCTGTGATGACAGAATATCAGCAGTGCTACGTTGACCACCGCGCGCATCACGCCCGCCGCGCGTCCGGCGGGGAGGAAACTAATCCCCTCTTATGTATCGCTCTAAACGGCAACCCACACCATGGTGGTCCCCCTGGAGCTCACCTCTCCCCAGATCGGAGCTCGTGCAAGGGGGGACTTCCGGAACATCTCCGAGTATGTTCTGTTCGGATATCGCAACTCAGGGGGCAGCCATGCTTCGATATCTTGTGATTTCCAAACGTGCGCTCCCGCCGAGTGTGTCAAGCGCGTGGAAAGCAATGGATATCGTTCTCGCGGGTCCGATTGCTGCGGCCGCCCTTGAGGCTTCTGACCTTGGTGGCCACGATGGCGCGATCGTCGATCTCGATTACGAGGGTCACGAGATGATTGCGTGCGTGGAAATGCTTGACGTTGGCCAGATCCCGTTCGTGTTCGCGGCCTTCGTTTCGAGTTCATTGCGGCCTCCCGGATGCTTTGTTCTGAGCGAGGCGAAACGAGAGATCTGTGCGATCTACCATCGTCTCCAGCAAACCTTTCGGACCCATTAGGATTCGCCTGAACTCTTCGATCAGAAGCGTAGGGTTTTGCCAGGGAGTGAGTTTCGTGGAGGGCGCCGTGCATCAGATGAGATACTTCCCTGACATCCTGACGTCCACCGACTTTGAGATTCTCACACCGGTTTTCGAACGTCTGCGGGCAGACAACATCTGCACCGATCCCGATCGGCTTGCGCGAACAATTATTGCCTTGTACCGCGTCGGTCTTGTCTGCCCCCGACGCCTAAGTGCGATGGCCCGTTATCTTGAGGCCAGGCAGACTTCGTTCCACTAACCGCGGCTCGTGGCCGTAGGGATTGCTGATACGGGTTCTCTCAGCCAGACGCGAGCGACGAGGCGGTCAACTGGAGCGCACTTCGAATCGCCCGCTTTGACGGCCTTTTTCTACCGGGTTGCTGCTTCGCTGAAGGAAACCTCGTCCAAAGCCAGCATCAAAGCCATCCGTGCACGTGCGACGCGGCTTTTGATGGTGCCGATTTCGCACCCGCACTCCTTTGCAGCATCCATGTACGAGCGCCCAGCCACGACCAGCATTAGCGCTTGTCTCAGCTGTCGGGGCAGGCGATCAATCGCGTCTGAAACATCTTTCAGCCGCAATGGCCAATCCTGATCCGATGGCACGGGGATCTCGAAGGAGCCGTCGGAGAGATCGGAGGCCGGACGGCAACGCTTCGAGCGCTTGTACTGGCTGCAGTAGTGGTTCCGCAGGATGGTGAACATCCAGCTTTTGAGGTTGGTTCCGGGCGTGAAATGATCCAGATGGCTGAGGGCCTTCATGATCGTTTCCTGAGCAAGATCCTCAGCGTCGGCATCTGATCTGGTGAAGCGATGCGCGAAGGCCTGCATGACAGGACGTAGGGCAACGATGTCATCTTGAAGGGAAGCGTCTTGCGGCATTGCGGTTCCTCCGAACATCAACCGCAATGGATACGAGCACTAATGGTTCCTGCATTTCGCGCACCGTCCGATATCGAACCAAGAGGTTTGGGTTGACGATACCGCAGTGAACAATCCTGTCATTCGGGGTTGCCTCGAAACGCAATTTGCCCTCGCATCGGGCGCGGAAACTGTCAACATGGAGGGGACCTGCACATCGGAGGCGATCACATGACACCAGGGGCTGGCCCATGACAGGTGACGACAGACTGGTATGATGCGCTGCCAACGAAGGCTCGAGGCTACCTCGTTGATCCCTATCACGCAGACACATGACATCGAGGGTCTCGTGATGGGGCGGATCCGTGAAGGCCTCGAGCGGCGATGAACCGAGCAGATACCCTCTGAGTGCGTCAGTCCGGTTGCACTGGCCGGATCGTATCGACTGAGATGTTACCCTCGAGGATCCCGCGCGAGACGTCGGTACGGTCACGGTCGATCTCAATCACGGTGTAGAGCTTGTCGTCCCGGAATGCGCTAGCGTTGGCCGTCGTCACGTCTTCTGCAGGCGCCGCATCGACCTCCATGAAGTCCAGCTCGCGACTTGCCGCCATGATCCGCGCGTCGCCTGGCGTCCGCGCCGCCACGACGACAACTCCATGTCCTGGAGAGTTGGCCCATCTTGGATCGTCGGGCGCGGCGATCGGCTCAAGACGATAGATCCTAAGGGGTTCCCCGGCGCTGCCGGGCGAGCCCTGCGCGGCCGCATCGGCGATCTGCGCCTGGCTTTCGACCGAACGCCCGAACGTATTCGGGTTGGTCGCATTGTTGATATCGTCGGTACCTGTCTTCGAAACGTTCGACATAGCGTCCTCCATGACAAACAATAACGACAGCAGCACCCAACTGTTCCAGCATATCACTGCATCCAACGCGAATGGGTCCAGGGCAACGTATAGGCGAGGAACACGGGGATGATTTCAAAAGCTATCGACGACCGGCTACGATCGGCAACGTCGATGCCAGACGCCGTGCCTCGTGATCCTGCATGAGGCTCGTGGTGATAGCGCGGCCTTACAATTTCGGGGTCAGCATCTCAAAGCGATCGCGGATCGTAGAGCAGGTATCGCCGCCGAGGCGCGCAATGGCATCGACTTCAGCGGGATCGACGCGCAGCCGTTCCGGATCGACGACGCCATCGCGATAGTGCGCGTAGACGATTTCGCCCATGATGATCTGCCGGGACTTCCCGAGCTCCAGCGTGACGTGACGCCGGCACTCAAAGGCTGCCGGCGCTTCCGCGATCCAGGGCGAGGCGACCTTCTGGCCAGGCATCGCCGTCAGTCCGGCTTCCTTCAGTTCATCGACGCCGCGCGGATATTTGGAACCGCAGACATGCATCGCCTCCGCGATGGCAAACGACACGATGTTGACCGTGAAGACCTCGGTCATGCGGATGTTGTGGCCCGTGTCCTTGAAGGACATATCCGGATTGTTCTCGACGCCGAGCGCCAGGATTGGTGGATCGGCCGACAGGCAGTTGAAGAAGCTGAAAGGTGCCGCATTGATGCGGCCATGCTCGTCGACAGTCGTCACGAGCGCAATCGGCCGCGGAATGATGGTCCCGATCATCAGCTTGTAGCGTTCGCGCTCCGAGATCGTTTCGAAGTCGAAGGAAATGGTCATGGATCAGCTTGCTGCCCGCATCGGCGCAAAGGCGCTCATCGCGCCCGTGAAAGGTTTGGCCAGCGGCGATGCATAGGAGCCGCGCTTGCTGGTCGATAGCCCGAGCGACACCAGCGCCTCCGCCTGCTTGACCGCGGCAGCGACACCGTCAACGACCGGGACGCCGTAAATATCCTGCAGCTCGCGCGCCAGATCGGTCATGCCGGCGCAACCGAGAACGATCGCCTCCGCCCCATCGTCCGAGAGCGCCCGTTCGATCTCGGCTCGCAACTTGTCGATGGCTCCCGACGCGGGGTCTTCGAGCTGAAGAACCGGTATGTCCGATGCGCGCACCTTTGCACGTGCGCCCATGCCATAGCGCCGGACGAGATTGTCGATCAGAACGCGCGAGCGCTCCAGCGTCGTCACGACGGTAAAGCGTTGCGCCAGGAAGCCGGCCGTCGCGACCGCGGACTCGCAAAGCCCGAGCACCGGCACATCGGCAAAGCTGCGCGCGGCATCAAGCCCGGTATCGTCGAAGCAGGCGATGATGGCCGCGTCATAGCCACCGGCCTTCTGTTCCTTCAGTTCGCTGAGAAGCCCCGGGATTGCCAAGGCACCGTCGTAATGCCCCTCGATCGAGACCGGCCCCATACGGGAGGTCGCAGCAATAATCTCGGTGCCCGAGGCCGCGACCGCGCGGGCAGCGACAGCCGCCTTCTCGGTCATGGAAGCCGTTGTATTGGGATTGACGAGAAGAATGCGCATGAAATCAACTTGTTTTTGCTTGGCGCCGGCGCAGCATGAGCATGATGCCGAGCGCGACGAGAATGATGGTGAAGGAAAACAGCGTCGTCACCGTTCCGAGCGCGTAGAGCACTGGCGTCGTGACGTTGGTGGTCATGCCGTAGATTTCGAGCGGCAGCGTGTTGTAGCTGCCCGATGTCATCAGCGTACGAGCGAATTCGTCATAAGAGAGCGTGAAGCCGAAGAGGCCGACGCCGATCAGGCTTGGCGCAATCATTGGCAGCACGACATGCCTGAAAGTCTGCCAGGAGGTCGCGCCAAGATCGCGCGCCGCCTCTTCATAGGCGGGGGAGAAGCGGTTGAAGACGGCAAACATGATCAGCACGCCGAAGGGCAGCGTCCATGTCAGATGCGCGCCGAAAGCGGATGAATACCAGGCTGGCTTCAGGCCGCTTTGCTGGAACACTACGCCGATCCCGAGCGAGATGATGATCGATGGAACGACGAGGCTTGCGACGGTCGCATAAAAAAGCACGGTCGAACCGCGGAAGCGGCGCCGGAACGCCAGGCCTGCGAGCAGCGAAACGACAACGGTTACCACCATCACCATCAGCCCGAGCGTGAAGGAGCGACGAAAAGATGCGCCGAAGTCCCCGACCGCCTGCTTCTCGAAGAGGTTGAAAAACCAATGAACGGATACCCCGTTCAGCGGGAACGTCAGGCCGCCATCCGGTCCCTGGAAGGACAGGATCAGGATCGCCGACAGCGGTCCGTAGAGAAACAGCACGAAGATGAGGAAGAACGCCGCGAGCACGTAGAATTCGAAGGTGCGCTTCTCGTGGTTCATCTCACAGCTCCTTGCGGATATCGACGACGCGCAGGATCGCGGCGACCATCAGGAGGACCACCACCAGCAGCACCACTGCATTGGCGGCAGCGGCCGGATATTGCAGCAGCGACATCTGGTTCTTCATCATCAGCGCCACGGAGGCGCTCTGGCCGCCGGACATGACCTGGACGGTCGAGAAATCGGCCATGACGAGGGTGACGACGAAAATCGTCCCGATCGCCATGCCGGGCTTTGCAAGTGGTAGAACGACGTTCCAGAGGATCTGCCAGCCGCTGGCGCCGGCGTCGCGCGCCGCCTCGAACAGTGAGCGATCGATGCGCATCAGCGTATTGAAGATCGGCGTTACCATGAACAGCGTGTAGAGGTGCACCATGGCAAGGACGACGGCGAAATCGGAATAGAGCAGCCATTCGATCGGCTGCGGCACGATGCCCATCTGAACCAGCGCCGAGTTGACGAGCCCGTTACGGCCGAGCACCGGGATCCAGGAGATCATGCGAATGATGTTCGAGGTCATGAACGGCACGGTGCAGACCAGGAAAAGGATCATCTGCGTCGTCGTGCGGCGGATGTGGAAGGCAAGGAAGTAGGCGACCCAGAAGCCGATGAAGAGCGTCAAGCCCCAGACGATCACCGTGAATTTCAGGGTGTTGAGATAGGTTTTCCATGTGACCCATGAACCGAGGGTATCGGTGTAGTTCATGGTCAGAAAGGCCGGGTAAAGACCTGCGAAATCATAGTCCCAGAAGCTGACGACCGCGATCATGGCAATCGGCAGGATGAAGAAGAAACCGAGAATGAGGATCAGCGGCGTCGCCTGCAGATAGGACGCAGTCCATGCCGGCCATCCGATCGTTCGACGGCTTGACTGTTGCGATTGTTGCTCGGCCTGCGAAGACGCGATCGTGGCCATGTTCCGGTCTCTCCGTTGTGGACACCCTCTCCCCAAAGGAACTGGGGAGAGGGCCTGGCAGAAGCGGTATGCCTTAAGCGGCGATGAACTCGTTCCAGCGTCGAACCATGTAGCGGTCTTCGTCCATGACGGAGTTCCAGCACGCGACATGACCCATGCGTTCTTCGAACGAACCACCGTCGCGAACGGCGCCGGCCTTCTCCATGACTTTGCCTTCCGGTGAGAGGACATCGCCCTGCGCCGCCTTGCCTTCGATCCAGTAACCCCATTCATCGGCGGTCATGAACTTCTTGGCAGTCTCCATGCAGGCCGAGTAATAGCCTTGGCGGTTGAGGTAGCCGCCGACCCAGCCGGACGTGTACCAGTTGATGTATTCGTATGCCGCGTCGAGCTGAGCACCCTTCAAGTGCGAGGCAAGGCCGAGACCGCCGCCCCACGAACGATAGCCTTCCTTGAGCGGCTGATACTTGCAGGCGATGCCCTTCGAACGGACGGCGGCAACGGCCGGCGACCACATGGACTGGATAACGACTTCGCCAGAGGCCATCAGGTTGACGGACTCGTCGAAGCTCTTCCAGAAGGCACGGAACTGGCCATCCTGCTTTGCCTTGATCAGGAACTCGATCGTCTTGTCGATCTCTTCCTTGGTCATGTTGCCCTTGTCGGCATATGTAATGTTGCCCAAGGCTTCCATGATCATCGCGGCGTCCATGATGCCGATCGACGGGATGTTGAGGATCGAGGTCTTGCCCTTGAACTTCGGGTCCATGATATCGGCCCAGGTGTTGATCTCGCGGCCGACGAGGTCAGGGCGAATACCCAGCGTATCGGCATTGTAGATCGTCGGCATCATGGTGAAGAATTCGGTCTCGCCCTTGGCGAAAGTCTTGGCATCCTTGCTTTCGACGTAGCCGACCGTGTGCGGCGCCGTGCCCTGAGCGATAACGCTGTCTGGCTTCAGTTTGCCTGTCTTGAACAGCGGCACGACCTGGTCGTAATACTTCAGCTTCTTCGTTTCCATCGGCTGGATGACGCCAGTCGGATAGACCTTCTTCAGGATCCAGTATTCGATATCGGCGATGTCGTAGCTGTCTGGCTGCGTCACGGCGCGCTGGGCGGCAGCGTCGGAATCGGTTGCCGTCATCTCGAGTGTGATGCCAAGGTCCTTTTTGCACTGCTCGGCGATGGCGTTGATGTTCGAAACGCCGGTGCCGAACTGACGAAGTGTGATGTTCGACTGTGCCCAGATGGTCGGGAAGCCAGTGATCAGGCCGGAGCCCGCGGCTGCACCGATGGCGGCAGCGCCAGTCTTCAGCAGGCTACGGCGGGAAATAGCCGGTTTCGTCTTGGTCGTGTTCTTTTCAGTTGTCATGTCAGTTCCCCTTTTTTTGGTGGTGAGGTTCATGCATGGCCAAGGAGGATCGCGTCCTCCAGAGCCCAACTCAGAGACACCGCATCGCCGACCGATACGGGTTTGGCGAAGTAGTCGCCGTCATTCGCGATGACCGTGAAGTCGTCACTGCCCGCGCCGACGACGGTGATCTTCACCGACGCGCCGCGATATTCGATGTTGGAGACGATGCCGTTGAAGCCGAGCGTCTTGTCGGCGGTCGCCTCGAGGCGGACGCGATCAGTGCGGATGCCGATATCGACGCTCTCGCCGACCTGTTTGCCATTGCCGCGCACGCAGAAGGCTTGCCCCTCCGGCGCCTCCAGCGTCGTGACCCCGTTTTGCGAAGAGACGACACGGCCAGACAGCACGTTGTGATCGCCCATGAAACGGGCGACGAACGCAGTGGCGGGCTCTTCGAACACCTTGCGCGGGGTTGCCGCCTGCTCGATCTTGCCGTCGTTCATGATGACGATCAGATCGGCCAGCGCCATCGCCTCTTCCTGGCTATGCGTCACATGAACGAAGGTGATGCCGAGGCTCTTCTGGAGCTTCTTGAGCTCGGCGCGCATGCGGATCTTGAGAAACGGATCAAGTGCCGAAAGCGGCTCGTCGAGCAGCAGCGCCTCCGGATCGGTGATGAGGGCGCGCGCCAGCGCCACACGCTGTTGCTGGCCGCCCGAAAGCTGAGCCGGCCGCCGCGTCGCATAGGCGTCCATCTGCATCAGCGTCAGCATCTGCAGCGCCCTGGCGCGACGCTCTTCCTTCTCGACGCCTTTCATCTTCAGGCTGAAGGCGACATTGTCGATGAGGTCTAGGTGCGGAAACAGCGCGTAGGACTGGAACATCATGGCAGTGCCGCGCTTGGCCGGTGGAAAATCGGTGACGACGGCATTTCCAAGCCTGATGTCGCCGGAGGAAATACTTTCGTGTCCGGCGATCATGCGCAGCGTCGACGTCTTGCCGCAGCCCGAAGGCCCAAGGAAGCAGCAGTAGGAACCGGCCGGAATCTTCAGGCTGATGGAATGGACGGCCGTCGTGGCGCCATACACCTTGGAAACGGATACTATATCGATCTCTGCGGCTTTCGACATCGGTCTTCCTCTGTTTGAGAAAGACAATGCATCTGCCGTGCCAGTTCCTGTTACGGCGCACAGGCACCGGCAAATCAGAGACTTGTCCCTGAAATCGCCGTTGTCTCAAAATTCAGGCAGGATGCCAGCTTGCACATAAAATAGGCGATCGTCTGCAATTCGTGCAGATTATCGTATACAATTTAGTCGCCACTTTGAGAGCAAATTCCATTTAACTTTTGCGGGAAACGCAGATATCATTTCCCGGTCAAAAGGTATCCGATTTCATGAAATCCTCCGCAAACGCTCTCCAAACCGCCGACGATTCAGCCGATACCGGCACGCAGCAAATCCGCGACGCGATCCGCGATGCAATCGTGGAACGGCGCCTAGCGCCAGGTACGAAGCTGTCGGAAAGCGACGTTGGCAACCTGTTCAATGTCAGCCGCACACTCGCTCGGGCAGCCTTGCAGTCCCTTTCCTATGAGGGCCTGGTCAGCGTCGAGAAAAATCGAGGCGCGTTCGTTGCCTACCCTTCGCCCGAAGAGGCGCGCCAGATTTTCGCCGCCCGTCGTCTCATCGAGCCCGGGATTCTGCGGGAGGCGGCAGCCAGAATTGCGCCTTCGCAGATCCAGCACCTGAAGCAATTACTGCTCGAGGAAGGCCGACTGATGGGCGAACGCGGTCAGACAGCACGCCGCGCCGAAATCCAGGCTTCCGGCGATTTTCACCTGACGCTTGCGGCGATATCGGGCAACGCCATCATGCAGCGTTTCATGGATGAACTCGTCGCGCGCTCCTCGCTCGTGATCGCCCTTTACGGCCAATCGACCATCTCGAGCTGCGGCCATTCCGAGCATGGCAACATCGTCGCCGCGATCGAGCGAAGCGATCTGGAGGAGGCTTGCCGGTTGATGCTTCACCACATCGCGCACATCGAGGCGGACCTCGATCTACGCGAACGCAAGAGTGTCGGCCTCAAGGAAGCCTTCGATCTGTAGCAAGATTTTAGCGTTGGGTCCTGCCGCAGCGCACGCCGAGCGTTTCGGCAACCAACATGCAGGCCAGAACCTCAATTGTGTTCGGGCAACATCGACATAGTTTAGCTCATTTACTTCACTGCGGCGGTGCAAGCCAGTCGGCGCCTGCATCGTCAGCAGGCGGCCATTTCACGCTCCATCGCCACCTCGATCATCAGATTGTCAACGTCACGGGAAATCGAAGCGGCAGCCAATACATGTCCGTCACGCGTGAAGCGCAGCAGACAGTCCCTGCCGGCGATGTCCCCTTCGACCGTGATCTTGTCCCATCGTTCGGCATGGCCGACATAATTGATCCTGACGTCGTAGTGCTGGCTCCAGAAGAACGGCACGGCTGCGAACTTTTCGTTCCGGCCGAGCATATTGAGCGCCGCGGTTTGCCCCTGCCTCTCAGCAACCACCCAATGTTCGACGCGGATGTTCTCTCCGCTATTGGGATCGGGCCATCGCGCAATATCACCGGCCGCGAAAATTCCAGGTGCGCTGGTTTCCAAAAAGCTATTCACGACGACGCCGCGATCAACAGTCAGCCCCGCCATTTCGGCGAGGCTGGTGCGCGGCCGTACGCCGATACCGGCCACAACAAGATCGGCGGCTAGCGCATGGCCGCTGCGAAGTTTCACCTCGCCGCCCTTGATGCTGCTCGCAATCTCCTCCATGTGAAAAACGACCCCGTTCTTCTCGTGAAGGGTCCGGATAAAATCGCCCATCTGTGGACCCAGAACCCGCCCCAGTGGCTGCTTGTCGGGTGCGACGACGTGGACGTCGATTCTGCGAGAGCGCAGGGCTGCGGCGACTTCGAGGCCGATAAAACTGGCGCCAAGCACGACGATGCGCTTGGCAGTCTTGGCCTGCTCAATGATGGCACGGCAGTCGGCAAGCGAGCGTAGCGTATGAACATGGGGCCGGTCGGCGCCTGGAATGGTCAGGTGAACGGGTTCTGCACCGGTCGCCAGCAGCAACCTGTCGTAGGGAATCGAGCCTCCGTCAGCGAGGATGACCTCACGTGTGTGCGGATCGACGCGAACTGCTTGCGTACCGAGACGGAGGTCAATCTGGTTTTTCGAATAGTAGCTCTCCCCCCGCAGTGGGACCCAGTCCTCCGGCGCCTTCCCGGCAAGGTAGTCCTTTGAAAGGTTCGGCCGGTCGACAGGCGGCGCTTCGTCGTCGCTGAGCATGACAATGCTTCCCGGATACTGCTCTCGCCGCAGCCTCTCGGCCGCGGCAAAGCCGGCCGCACCGCCGCCGACGATGACGATCTTCCCCGGCATTGCTTCCACAGAAGGCTCGCTTATTGTTGGTTCTGCACGCTTTCGCTTTCCGACCACGAAGATCTTGCCGTCGCGCTGCTCCACCGACCAGCATGCCAGCGGCCTGAAGGCCGGTGCGCGCAGAGCCTCCCCTGTTCTCAAGTCGAAACATGCGTGATGCCAAGGGCAGCGGACGGCGTCGCCGGCCACCAGACCGTCGACAAGGGGACCGTTGTAGTGCGTGCAATGTGCGTCAACGGCGAATATCTGCGGCCCGCGACGCACGAGCAACACCTGCGTATCGCCAAAATGGCCAACCAGCTTGCTGCCGTCGGGAAGATCGGCAAGTCCGACACCTTGCACCAAGTCTGGCCCAGTTGTGTTCGTGTGCTTAGGAGTCATTCTTCTTCTCCTTGGCTTTAGAGGTCGCCTCGGCGGGGCGAAGGGCGAACTTTGTGTCGCACTGCCTTTGATCTCAGTGTTGCGGCTGCCGAGCCAAAGCAGAAAAGACAAAGCGTTGAAGGGCTGGTCTGCGCCGAGCCCGTCTTCATTGACGACGGCATCTGCAGGTTGGGCGGGCGGCCTGCCGCCCGCCCCGGCATTGTTTAAAGCCCGTTGTCCTTCATGATCTGTGCGGCGTTGTCCTTGGTGATTTTCATTGTGTTGAGGGTCACCGTCTTCTCGACCTTCTCACCGTTCAAAAACTTTATCGCCTGGCGCAGACCTTCGGCTCCGGGCGTCGCATAGAGGAAAGTGGCGCTAAGTTCGCCGTTGTTCACCCAGGTCACGCCTTCGCCAGGCAGACCGTCAATGCCTATGAATTTGATTTCCTTTTCCCGGCCTGCATCCTTAGCGGCGAGATAGGCGCCGTAAGCCATGGGATCGTTGTGCCCATACACCAGATCGATCTTTTCATTATTGCGCAGCGCCGTGGCCATGATGTTATAGGCTTGGTCCTGCTTCCAATCGCCCGACTGTTGATCCAACAGGTTCTTGATGCCGGGTTCCTTGTCCGTGAACTCATGGAAACCGTCATGCCGGTCATGCGCCGGCTGCGTTCCCATTCCTCCCCATATTTCCACGACGTTGCCCTGCGCTTTGCCTTTCCCACCCAGCAACTCGACAGCGTATTCCCCCGCCGCGCGGCCGATCAGTTTGTTGTCGCCGCCGACGAACTGATTGTATTTGTCCGTGTCGACATTGCGGTCGAGGACGAATACGGGAATTTTTGCATCGATCGCCTGCTGGACGACGCCGGTCAGCCCCGCTGATTCCTTTGGCGAGACGAGCAACGCGTCCACTTCCTGACGGATCAGGTTTTCGACATCGGCCACTTGCTTCTCGGTCTTGTCTCCGCCATCGGTGATAATCAGTTCGACTTCGGGGTGCTTGGCAGCTTCGGCGACGATGTCCTTGTTGAACTGCGCACGCCAGGGCTCGATCGTGGTCGCCTGAGAGAAGCCGATGCGCCACTTCTTGTCTTGGGCAAGGGCATCTCGCGAGGGAAGCAGGGCAGTTGTTGCGGCAAGCGCTGCGGCAAGAACGGCCAGTCTCATGATGTCGCGACGTTTCATTTTTCGTTTCCTCCCAATGTTAGAGACACAGTGTCTCTCGACGCCCGCTCCTCTGCGGACGCTTCCCGTTGCGCCGGACGGCGGCCCGACGGCCGCAGACGGGCGAAGATATCGCCGACATTCCGCTCCTGGACGAGCACTGTGCCGATGATGATGACGCCCTTCAGCACCAGCTGAAGATTGGAATTGATGTTGTGGAGTTGCAGGATGTTCGACAGAAGCCCGAAAATCAGCACACCGCAAAAAGTGCCCGCGAGGCTGCCCCTGCCGCCCATGAGGCTGGTGCCGCCGATGACGACGGCGGCGATCGCATCCAGCTCGAGCCCCGCGCCGGCATCCGGCTTTCCCTGCCGGTATTGCGCCACGTAGAGCACTGCTGCGACGCCGGCGAGCAGGCCCGAAATTGCATAGGTGACAATCTTGACGCGACCCGCATTAATGCCGGACAGCCTTGCGGCTTCTTCGTTGCCGCCGATTGCATAGACATAGCGACCGAAGGGGGTCAGCCGCAGAACGGCGCCGTAAACGATGATCGCGACAATGAAGAATATACCGGGCATTGGCACGATGCCGAACACAAGCTGCCTCAGCATGTCGAATTCCGCAGCCGCATTCGATCCAGTGTAAACCGGCAGCACGGCGTTGTTCTGTCCGGCCGTCAGCCGCGCGACGCCGAGCGCCGATACCATCATTGCCAGCGTGACGATAAAGGGCTGGAGGCGGCCCGCGACGATAATGAAACCATTGATCGCACCGAAGAGGAGACCGACGGCGGGTGCGACCAGAAGAACGCCGAGAACACCAAACTTCGTCTGTAACTGCGGCAAGAGGAATGTAAGCAGAAGCCCGCAAAGAAGGAGTCCGGCAGCGGCGGGCAGGACCGTGCCGCGCATGCGATCCAGCCGGATCTCTCGGTTGCTGATGCCTTCCTTCCGCGACTTTGCCAGGTTTACGAAGATGAACCGGACTACGACTGCGCCGACCAGCAATGCCGCAAACCCGACGGCAGGCAAACCGAGGAACACGGCAGGCGTCACGCCGGGTACGGTCAGCAGCATAGCGCAGACGACGCTGCAGATGGCCATCAGCGATCCGACCGAAAGGTCGATGCCGCCGGTGATGATGACTGCAGTCATCCCGGTCGCAATCAGTCCAGTCGTCGATACCTGCCGCAGAACGTCAAGAAGATTGCCTGAAGACAGGAAAATGTTCTTTCCCGAAGAGGTCACCGGCGACCAGAGGACTCCAATCAGGAAGATGGCAATTAGGCCCCAATAGAGCTTGGTTTGGGAGATCAGTTTCAGGACGCTCATGCGGCAGGCCTCCCGTGTCTTGCGCTGCGCGGCGCGGCAAGCTGCATTATCCGCTCCTCGCTTGCTTCCGCACGCGTAAGGAGTCCTGTCCGGCGGCCCTCGGCCATCACCAGGATACGGTCGGCAAGATGCAAAAGCTCCGGCATTTCCGAACTGACGACGACGATGGCAAGACCCTCCGCTGCGAGCTTGAAGATGAGATCGTAGATTTCGCGTTTCGCCCCGACGTCAATCCCGCGCGTCGGCTCGTCGAGAAGCAGGATACGGGGCCTGGTGGCCAGCCACTTTGCGATGACCACCTTCTGCTGGTTTCCACCGGACAGCGTAGCCGCCGGCTGATTGATCCCACCACAACGCACGCCGAGCGTTTCGACAGCTCTGCGAGCCAGCGCAGCTTCCGCGTTGAACGCGCGAATGCCGAAGCGTGCGATCCGGCCCACCAGAGGCAGTGCGATATTATCCGCTATCGAATCGCGAAGATGCAGCCCTTGGGTCTTGCGGTCCTCGGTCACGAGCGCCATGCCGAGCCGGCGCGCATCAAGCGGGGAACGAACATCGACAGGCCTTCCACCTATCCGGATCTCACCGCCGCGACGCCCGTCGCTGGACCCGAAGATCGTCTCAAGGATTTCGGTTCGGCCTGCACCGAGCAGCCCACCGATGCCGAGAATCTCTCCCGCGCTCACCTCGAAACTCACGCCCTTCAGTACATTGCGCCACCCATGTCGCTCAGCGACGGAAAGAGACAGTCCGTCAACGGAAAGAACGGGGAACTCGCCAGGGTGGTGATCACCACGCGTCGCTTCCAGGAGATTACGGCCGACCATAGCCGCGATGACGGTGTCTTCTTCCAGCTCGCCTATCGATTTGGTCCAGACATGGCGGCCGTCGCGAAATACCGTGACGCGGTCGCTAAGATGCATGACCTCGTCGATCCGATGAGAAATATAGACGATGCCCACGCCGCCGGCGGCCAGCTGCCGCATGATCTTAAATAGCCGCTCGCATTCGCCAGGCGAAAGCGCCGATGTTGGCTCATCCATGATAAGGATGCGAGCTTCGATCGAAAGCGCTTTGGCGATCTCGACCAGTTGCTGTTCGCCCACCCGCAAAGACGAGACCCGCCGCTCCGGGTCGAGCTCAATGCCGAGGCGCCGCAGCAGGAGCCGTGCTGCCTCCAGGCTCGCCTTGCGGTCCACGAACAGGCCGGCGATCAGCCGCTCCCTGCCGAGAAAGATATTGTCAGCGACGCTGAGGTCCGGAACGAGATTTAGTTCCTGATGGATGATCGCGATGCCGGCGGCTTTCGCGTCCCTAACACTTGTGAACCGGACAGGGGCATCATTGATGCGAACAATACCGTCGTAGTCTTGATACACGCCCGAAAGGATCTTCATCAGCGTCGACTTGCCGGCGCCATTTTCGCCCATCAGCGCGTGAATCTCGCCGAGTCTGAGTTCGAAACGGACGTCCTTGAGAGCGCTGATGGCGCCGAAGGTCTTGGAAATGGATTCCGCCGCCAGCACCGCAGGTTGGGCTGCAGCGCTGACATCATCCGAAAAGAATGGCTTCGAACTATCATCGCGCATGACGTTGGCAGCCTCCCTGCGCCCACATCCGACGATTTATTCTTATCGAAACCGATCTTATTCGAAACGTTTAGATTGTGTCAATAAGCCGAAAATGCAGGCTTCAACCCCAATATTGCGCAACTCCGCTTCGTGAAATACACTCCATCGAGCCACATCTTGAAACGTTTCGGTGAAGAAATGCAGCAGCGGCGCAAAAGCACCAGAAAATCGCCGACCATGTTGGATGTTGCGCAGTCGGCTAAAGTTTCGGTCGCGACGGTCTCGGCAGTCGTCAACGGGTCGACGCCCGTAAGCCCCGAGCTTCGAAGCCGCATCGAGACGGCAATCCAGCAGATCGGTTACAAGCGCAACACGATCGCCCGCAGCCTCAAGATTGGAACGACACGGACGATCGGACTGATGGTCGCCGATATCACCAACCCCTTCTTCACCGATGTCGTCTCTGTCATCCAGGATGTCCTGCACCGCGCCGGTTATGCGGTAATGCTTTGCTGCAACGACGAGGATATTAATCTTCAGGACGAACAGATTGAGCTGCTTCTCGACCGTATGGTCGATGGGCTGATCATCGCGCCGGCGGGCGAGGATGCCCATCTGAAGCGAATTCTTGCGAGCGCCAGCGTGCCAACCGTTCTGATCGATCGGCTCTGCGACGGGATCGAGACCGATGCGGTCATTCTCGACAACCGCCGCGCCGTTCTGGACGCCACTGCTTACATGCTGAGCCTTGGGCATCGCCGTATCGGCTATATCTCGGGATCTCTGGAGACATCCACCGGTCGCGAACGCCTTGCTGGTTACCGCGCCGCACTCGACGCAGCGGCTCTGCCCTTCGATGAGAAACTTGTGCAAATAGGCAATTTTCGGGAGAAGGATGCTTACAAGGCGGCGATGCAACTTCTCACCAGCGCCGGTCGTCCGTCCGCTATCTTTTCGGCAAACAACTTGATGGTCATCGGTGTGATGAAGGCCATTCGCGACATTGGGCTCAGGTGCCCGGACGATATCTCCGTCGTCAGTTTCGACGACTTTCCTTGGGCCGACGTTTTCCAGCCTCATCTGACAACTATCGCTCAACCAGTGCAGACCATCGGCGAACAGGCGGCACAACTGATCATCGACCGGCTCTCGGGAAGAGGAATGGAACCGCCACGTCGCCTCATGCTTCAGGGGCGCCTGATAATCCGAGATTCCTGCCGGCCGTTTCCGCTGACTGCGCCTCACGCTACGGCATGATCCCGGATCGAGGTGGCTTACTGAACAGAGTGCTTGCGGCAGGGAAGCCGAAGTCGATCACGAATAGAAGTTGATTGCAGCAAGAGCGCTGGCCAGTCTCCAACTCGGAGATTCCCATCTGCAGCCGATATTCCTGTGAGCTGCCCGCTAGGGCACTCAATGGTCACCGGTCATGCATGCCGTGTGGTCTTCCAAAAACCCCTAGCGAGTTGATGCGCCACGTCCAAGATCAGTTTTTTATGACCGGCACGAAGCGACGGTTGCCCTGATCATCCTTCGGCTGTCGGCTCCGCCGGTTCTGAGGCCGCGCCGGAATTCCTGCAGCAACTGAGTGTCGGCTTGTCGGTGCTCCTCATCGTAGCCTATGGGCTGCTGGGCCTGCTCTTTTCGCTGAGAACCCACCGCGAACTGTTCGGTGCCACGGAGGAAGTCGAGGAGGAGCACGCACCTTGGCCGCTCAAAGTGGCCCTCGCCACGCTTGCCGGAGTGACCGTCCTGGTAGGGCTCGTCAGCGAAATATTCGTCGAATTTGTCCAGGCGGCTGCCGAGACGTTCGGGATGACCCCGGCATTCGTCGGCTTTATCGTCGTTGCGCTGGTCGGCGGAGCCGCGGAGATGGCCTCCGCCTTTTCGGCGGCCCGCAAGAACAGGCTCGGTAGCGCCGCGCAGATCGCGCTCTTCGTCGCTCCGGCCCTCGTGCTTCTCAGCTATGTGATCGGTCCTACCCCGATGAATCTGCAATTCTGGCCAGGGGTGGTCGTCATGATAATAATTGCCATGATGACTGCGATCATCGTTACAAATAGCGGCCGATCGACGCGGTTTGTCGGCGTGCTGATGCTGATGGTCTACCTGATCCTCGCCATGACACTGTATTTGTTGCCTCCACATAGCCAGTAACCAGGAGTTGCCCCCTCGCGTCAGCCGTCAAAGGAGAAGGCCAGGTGAGATGCATTCGAGTGCCGCTTGCGCATCGGGTACCCAATGACCGTCACCAACTCAGGCAACGGCAGGGACACGCAGCTGAGCTGGAAGTCATCGTCTGTCCGCCCCTTATCCCAAGTCGCTCGGGTTGCCATGCATAGCTGCCATTCGGCATTTGCGCTTGGCCTCCAACCGATATCCGCATAATACTCCCCGCAAAGAGGATCGAGCCGACCCTGCGTGTGATGCCCTGTTGGCCTTAAAAGGAGACGTGATGCAAAACATGGCAATTGCGGACAACCATATGGAGTCCGTAGAGAGTGGCAGCAAAACCATTGCTGTTCGGGTCGGTTACTGCTCAATCAAACCAGGGCCGCTTGAGATCAAGTCTGCCAGTGGTTTCTGGGGAGCATCGAAAGTGCATGTCATTGCAGTCGAACGGAAGTCCATATCGAGTCTGAGCTCGGTCGAACTTGTCCAGAGCGGGTTTCCCAGCGCCGATGCAATGGTTGAAAATCTTCGTCCGGCCCATCCCTGCATATCGACAGAATCCGAAGTTACCGTCATCAGCTGGAAGTCTGCATAAAGGCGCTTGGCTGAGGGGGCTTCCTGAGGTAACGCGACATTATCCGCCATCGAGCTGGCCTGTTTTCGCGGACCCTTCCGATACACTCAATTCTGTCGGAAATCTCTGGAGGCGAGTGGCCGAGATGGCACCGCGGGTCCGGTCAGAATTTCGACTGTTATGCTCTGGTTTGATCACGTCCTTGTCTATTTGATGTGCCGAAGGATGGCTGCGACGCTATCGAAGAATCCGGGATTATGTCGCAGATGCTACAACGCGCCTATTCGGGTATAACCAGGCATATAGTCTGGTGCGGATTTTGGAGATAATCCGGTATAATTGGGCACGTAAACGCCCGCGATTCCAAGCACATGCCGGGCCGCAAGACCGATATCAGCGATGCCCAATGGCTGCAGCGTTTGAATGAATATGGGTAGCTCAGAACCAGCTTCCGACTGTCAGGCGAAGTTGCAGTCATGCGCGCCTATCTGCGCCAGCGTGAACGCTGGCTGGATTACGCCGCCTCGCACTTTCGTGCAGAAGATGCGCCTGGACCGGCATTCGTCGTATCGGAAATCCAATCGCGCCGGATTGGGCGCAAAGATTGCAGCGCCGCTGGATCACGCGCATCTGCTTGTCTTCCGTCCAAGAGAGGCAAGCCCCGAGGCTTTGCAGAAACTCATCGATTCGGGCGGGACGGCCACCGGCATTGTCACGCTCTCGCAGATCGTGGCGTTCCTGTCGTTCCAGCTTCGCATCGTTGCCGGGCTTATCGCTTTAGGTGCAGCGGGCGAAGGCGGACAGTTTGGTGTCAGAAATTCCCGATATTCGGTAGATCCCATGAGAGGGTGGATAGCGATCATCACCATGGCAAATGTCACCAGCGACAGCTTCTGGCCTGAGCGGTCAAATGATAACTCGCAGTCAGGAATTGGCCCTGTTCAGCAGACCATCAGACGACCGGCTTTCGGAATTGAATGTAGCCCGAGCGTTCGGCAACTTTGTCATAAAGCGCAATCGCTGCTGCGTTGTCCGCTTGCGTTTGCCAATAAACGCGCGACGATCCAGCCGCCGCCGCCTCTGCACACACATGAGAGATCAGCGCTCGACCAATACCCCGCCCGCGCATCGTCGGTGCGACAAAAAGGTCCTGTAGATAACAGGCGTCGCTGAGGCTCCAGGTCGAAGGGTGGAAGACGTAGTGCACAAAGCCCACGGCGTCAGCGTCCACAACCGCCAGTGCACCGTGCACCCGTTCGCCTTCGTCTAATAGGCGGCACCACGTTCCATCATGGATAGCGATGTCAAGAACGCTGCCGTCGAACGCAAGATATTGCGTCCAGAGCGTACGCCATTGTGCTTCGTCGTCGCTTCGCAACTGGTGGATCATTGTGCTCCTCACTCCCGCAGCACAGCAGATACCTTGCGGGGGATGCACCTTGCAAGCCGTGTGCATTTCAAATCGCAAAGTCCGCACATCGCGCATTTTGACTGCTGTCGACCTTCGCAGACTTGAACGATATCGTTACGGCCAGTAGAGCCCCGCCGCAATGTTTGAAGCCTCATCGCGTCCTCTGTAGGTAGTCAGCCCGATCAAACGGGTCGGCCCCCGAACGTGGCCGTGAAACCGTTGAGCCAGATTTTCGAGCATAATGATCAAAGGAACTCTCCAGCACACCCGCGCCGCTCGATAGTCCCGGCAACCGTCGTTGAACGGTCTGAACCATCGCGGATGTTATCGTTCCTTCCAACCGGGCTATGCCGTCGCTGATCAGCTGTTCTTTGGGGGACGCACCACATTTTGCAAGCAGGGTGAGAGTGGTAGTTAATGCTGCCGCCGGTACCTCGAGAAGGAAACGATCAACCGGCTCGCACACGACTGTATGCGCAGATGATAGAGCGGTCGCCAGCACCAATGGCGTCAGCTTTCGAAAGTCGGCGGCGGTGCTGGAAGGGGAAGAATGCCGCGCGGCTGTCATGGCCACATGGCAATCGATTACCTGCCAGCCGTAGATGCCCGCTTTGAGCGTTTCAAAAACGGTTTCTTCGACCGCTCGGTAAAAACTCACCGGCATTTGACCGACATCCACTTCAAGCGCGAAACTGTTGCCCGCGCCTGCCGGCCGTGGATCGACACGCAACCCAATCGTCGCAAGAAATGGGTTTGGCTCCTTAAAAATGATCTCAAGCCCGCTCCCGGTACCGACCAGCCTTTCGGCGCAGATAGTCGTGCTTTCCTCAAACGTGACGTCGAGGGCGAAGTCGTTTTGCAATGTGGCCTGAATGATCTCCTTTTGCACCTCGCCATAGAGAGAGACGGACATCTCGCTGGCGTCGCCATTGATGCGCAGATTGATGAGCGGGTCTTGCTCTGAGAGTTGCTGAAGCGCCAACCAAAGTGCTTCAATGTCAGATGGTCGGCGTGGACGAATGCGGGTTTCAAGAGTGGGTGGCGCGAAATGAAAGCTACCGGTTGCGCTCCTGCCGGCTCCCACTTCATGCCCAATGCGGGCATTGGCAAGCCCGCCGATCTTGGCGATCTGACCCGCACTGACCTGATTGACCTTCTCCAGCCGACCCTCGCTGAAGACTTGCATGGTTGTCACCTTGGCCGCGCCGGCTGGCAGTTCGAGATAGTTGCGCACCGCAACCGTACCGGAGGTGAGATTGAGATATGCCAGTTTTTCTCCGCCCCATCCGCGTTCGATCTTGAATATTTTCCCTTCGACTGGTCCGAGAGGGTCGGGATTTCGGCCTGGCAGCAGGGTCTCGATAGCTGCAATCAGGTCCGGAATACCGATGCCGGTCATCGCGGTTCCACCAAAAGCCGGATGCAAAAGACCCTTGGCAACTTGGTCCGCAAGAGCTGCTCTAAGCCTCTCGATAGTCAGACTTTCGGGGGCCAAAATGAAATCATTGAGAAGAGTTTCATCCTCGGCAGCAAGGGCATCACAGAAAGCAGAGAAATGGGGCTCGTGCATTATATCGACAGTCTCCACCTTTGCCTCTCGGCTACCGGCATCCGTCACGGCGGACATGGCGACCGATCGAACCGACAATTGGCTGGCGGTATCCCCTACGATCTCTGAGTAACGCGCCCCAGGGCGGTCGATCTTGTTGATGAAGAAGACGAACGGAACACCGAGACGCCGCAGCGCCCGAACCAAGACTCGCGTCTGTGCCTGAACGCCCTCCACTGCCGAGACAACAACCACGGCAGCATCGAGTAGTTGAAGTATCCGCTCGACCTCGGCGATGAAATCCGGATGACCGGGCGTGTCGATGAGGTTTACAACGAGGTCGCCGAGAGTGAAGGAAACCACAGCGGCCGTAATCGTGATGCCACGTTGTCGTTCGAGTTCAAGGCTGTCTGTCTGAGTGTTACCGGCATCGACGCTGCCGAGCTTGTCGATTGTGCCGGTGTCAAAAAGCAGTCGTTCCGTGAGGCTAGTTTTGCCTGCATCCACATGGGCGAGGATGCCCAGATTTAATGTACGCATATCTCATCAACTTCTCAAAATTTCGGACTTGATTTTTTTGAGAAGTGACTCGGCGCATTGGGAGCTCCAGGTTGCTACTGTCGGATGCCGCGAACCTCGCCTTCCACGGAGCGCTCGTCAGTTGTAAACATGCCGCACCGGAACCGTCAAGCGCCCCAGTGGGGCGAAATTAATGATCAAACGCTCTCGTGTATTCCCGACCGAGATCGAGGCCCTTATGGCTGTCACAACTCGTCTCCTCGCATACTTCAACGGGCATCTCGTTCGCGACGGTGAGACGGTCCACGCGAAGTCTCAAGCCGACGCACTATTTCCGTCCGTGCGACCGATCGTTCGAGCAAGGTCATTCAGGTGGAAGGGTTGGAGCATGAGCTTCACGTTTGCCGTCGGTGACATACACGGATGCCTCAGGCAACTGGAGGCAATGCTTCGCTGGATCGAACCCTATGGGCGCGGGACTGTCATTTTCCTCGGAGACTATGTCGACCGGGGACCTAATAGCCGGGGCGTTGTGGAAAGGCTGATTGCCGGCCCGAAGTCGCTGGAGTGGAAATGGATCGCGCTTAAGGGTAAATCACGAAGACATGATGGTCGGCGCGATGGCGGGCCGCTACGAAGAGTCCTGGTGGCTTGCAAACGGTGGCATCGAGACGGTTGAGTCCTACGGCGGGCTCATTCCGCAGGCTCATTTAGACTGCCGATAGCCTGCTCCTCATCCTGAACGTGTGCGGCCGCTGCAAAAAAAGCTGAGTGGAGAACTTATAAGTGGAGGGATGCAATCGGCGCAGAGCAGGGGCTGCCACCTGGGCAGGGGATCAACTGTCGCTGCGTGGCCTGCGGGGTCGTCGAGTTTTGAGGAGCTCTTCGAGTTCGTCGGTTGTTATGCGCTCATCCTCGACGACAATCACCTCTGTCGTCTCGAATGCGTGTTTGAGCTTACGAACTTCAAGCGACAGGGCCTCGATCTTGAGGCTTTGCTCAAGGATCAACTGCCGCAGCGCTCTGAAATGTTCGTCGGTCATGACAAATGTTGTGACGGATCAGGGAAGGATTGGCAATGCTCATAGGTTGAACGAATGCGGCGCTCTACTTCGGTTGTTCGATCGCCTCATCATAAGAGGGTAGGATGTATTTTATTGCCGTTTCGCCCAGCGGGTTGTAATTTAGCGAGTGCTAATCTGGTGGGCCCAACATGGGAAAGATTCTTTCGAGCATTGGCGCAGTAGCGTTCTTGCTATCGGCTGTGGACGCTTATTCAGTAGACCTCCCGGCAGGTGCCAAGAAGGTCACTATGGAAGAGTTCAAAGCGTTTGCTGATGGCAAGCATGTGAAGGTGGAAATTTTCGATCTGGAAAAGCCCGTGAGCGCTGATCTAGTGTGGAGTTGGAAGAAGGGCACCATCACGGGTAAGGCCAACGTAGATGGTAAAATGATGGACGTGAAAACCAAACTCACGTTCAAGGGTGATAAAGCTTGTTCCAACGGCAAGGGCGAAAAGCCAAATTGCCACTTTATCTATATCGACGGCGACAAGTTCTACGAGGTTCGAGATGATATGCAAGTACATGCAGTCTCGACTGTCGGGTGAGGTTCGGGGGTCTGATCCACCACTCGCGGCCGCGGCTCGATCTTAGGCCCGCATTCGGGGGTTCCTTTGGCGGTTCATCGAGGTTGATGCTTTGAAAGTGGGGGAAAATACTACGATGAGCTGTTGATGCGGCTGGAAATTGGTCCCAGGTAGACACCGTCGGTCATATCAAGTGACAGCAATGGGTTCACGAGCTGCCTCTGGTCGCATTTGCTACGCAACACCGGATGTTTTCGGGTGCTCCCCACAGCGCATATCCTCAAACGAAACTGCAATTTGCCGTATCGTAAGGCGACACACGACTGGCTCGGTCGGGAATGTGCCCTGGTTTCAGAAAAGCATTTCCACCACAGTGAACTCAGTGCTTCCGAATGTAGCAGGAAGCGTAGATGGGAGTTTGAGATGGATGACCGAGCCGTGCGCATGGCACTGGAACGCCATTGGGATGCTTCGGACGCGGGCGATTTCAAGGTCGAACATGACATATACGGCGAGGATGCCGTGCTTTATTATCCGCAATCGGGCGAGCGAATTCGCGGACGACACAACATTCAAGAGAGCCGCTTCGTGCAGCCGAACAAGAAGCATTTTACGGTGCGACGAATTATCGGCAGCGGCGATCTCTGGGTCACCGAATTCGTACTTACCTATGATGGCATACCATCTTACGCTGTGAGCATTATGGAATTGCGCGAGGGGCTGGTAGTCAACGAAACTCAATATTTCGCCGATCATTTTGACCCTGCACCGTCGCGTGCGCATCTCGTTGAGTGAGTAAATGAAATCACGTAATCATCCATCCACCGCAACGATCGCCATTGCTCCGGATGAGATTTCAGCAGGGCCGGGCATGTTTGTGGCGGTCGGCGAACACGAGGAACAGGCGCTCACCTTGATGCTGCTGCAGCAAGGCGGCAAAGCGGCGGGGACTCAGCGTGGTGAGTCCCTCAAACACCATATCGAGATCTTCCTTGGTAGGGAGTTCGTCGCGCGCTTCGAGGATCGCGCTCCCCCACGGCCGCGTGGGCACGCGGCCGGATTTGGCGTCTGCAAGGCCCAGACCCAGATCGCTGAAAAGGGACAGACCGCCGGTTTCGAGCGGCGCGTCCCGCTTCAGACGCGCCAGCCAGGTTTGGATATCGTTGCCATAGAGTCATACGACCGCACGACAGTGAGGGGCAGGTAGGGGACTGTAGCCCTGCAGGCCAAGGGTGCTTGTGCCCACATGCACCTGGTGGCCGTGATATACTGGAGCGAAAGCAGGCAGATCCGCCAGTCAAGCCGGGCCGTATGCGGCGCCATCAGGGCCCGCTATGCGCCTATCGCAAAGGTGGCGTGAAGTCTTGATGCTGTTCGCCAATCAGGGATGCGCCTATATCAGCGTCATCGAGGCAAACAAAGCGCCAAGGATTGGCAGCTGTGCTTCGAAAGCCCAGGAAAGGGGATTATCATGAACGTAGCACGCTCTTTCAACAATTGGCGCAAGTACCGTCAGACGGTCTCCGAACTTGGCCGCATGAGCTCCCGCGAGCTTTTCGATCTCGGCATCGAACGCGCGGACATCCGCAGCGTCGCCCGGGCAGCGATTGCTCGCTAAGGCGAGCGTCAAAGTTTCGACGTATCGAGCGTCTGTCAGACCTCTGGCAGACGCTCTTTTTTAGCACGGACTACCGTTCGAATGTGTCGGGAAGGCCTTTTGAGCCACCCACCAAACGCACTGCGCACACAGCCCCGTGAGCTTTTCCCGCCGATATCGAAAAGCATCGGCAACAACGCCCATCGCCTATGGTCTTTCCGGAGTTGCCCGCCCTTCGGCACCGAGCGCTCTGCTCTTCCGGCTGAGGCCGGATCTGCTGGATTTTGCACTCTGAGTGCCGGCTGTCTTTTGGTCTACCCGGTGGGTTCGTGACTGGAGTCAGGTTCGATCGGCAATGTGAAGACCAGTATGGCACCCTGCGGTTCGTTCTTTTGCGCCCATATCTTTCCTCCGTGAGACTCGACAATTGAACGACAAATGGCGAGCCCCATGCCCATTCCTTGCCGTTTCGTCGTGAAGAATGGCTCGAATATCCTGTCAGGGACTTCAATGCCCCGCCCGCGATCACTGATCTCGACCTGGATTGCATGCTCCATTCGGTGCACGCGCACCTTCAGGACTTTGTCGCTCATCATGGTGTCCATAGCGTCCACGGCGTTGCGAATGAGGTTGATCAGGACTTGCTGGATCTGTACGCGATCGAACGCGACAAGCGGAAGGTCGCTCGCAACCTCAACATCCATGTACACACTACGTCTTGACGCATCTTCGGCCATGAGGTCACGTGCCTCGCTAATGACCCTGCCGAGCGGCGCGAGATTTCTCGTTTCTTCGGAATGCTTGAACAGCGCACGGATGCGGCTCACGACCTCGACCGCAGAGTTGGCGCTCTGAAGGATGCGTTCCAGCGTCTTCTGTGCCCGCTCGATGTTTGGCGGTTCCGCCAAGAGCCAATGCCGGCAGGCGTCTGAACTGGACACCACGGCGGCCAGCGGTTGAGCGACCTCATGTGCGATCGATGCAGAAAGCTCAGCCAGACTGGCCGCTTGGCTTGCTCGTGCCAGATTGTCCTGCGCGACCCTCAGTTCCTCCCGCGACTGTACCTGATCGTCAACGTCAAGTGACACGCCGTACCATTGCGCAATCGTTCCGTCTCGATCGCGCAATGGCTCGCACCTGCCTTCCATCCAGCGATAGGAGCCATTTTTCTCACGCCGACGGTACCGCATTACGAAGGCTTCGCCCGTTTGGAGACAGGTCGCTGTGGTGCGCTGTACTTCAGGAATATCGTCGGGATGAACCAGCGCCTGCGCCACCCGTTCGAAATCTTCGGGGTTTGCGTCTGTCAGGCCCAGATAGTCCAAGTATCGTTTGCTGACGTAGGACATCTCGCCGGCAGGTGTCCAGCTCCAGATGTTGGCCGGTACGGCGTCGATGATCTGCTGAAGCTGTCGCTCGCTCTCTTGCAGCGCCTTCTGCGCGCGCACCTCGTCGTCGATGTCGACGCTCACACCGTACCACTGGATGATAACGCCGTCCCAATCTCGCATGGGCTCGGCGCGGGACTCGATCCAGCGATAGACCCCGTCCGCGCGACGCATGCGAGACCTCTGAAAAAAGCGCTCGCCGGTTTTGAGCGATGCGTTGAGCGCATCCCCCAAACCGGCTCTATCATCGGGATGGACGACGGTCTGTATGGTGGCCGCCAACCGGTTCATGCCCGGCTTTTCGCAATCAGTTACTCCCAGGCCGAGGAAATCGATCATGTGTTTGTTAAAGAAGATTGGCTCGCCGTCTGGAGCCAGTCGCCAAAGGAGGGCAGGGACCGTCTCGATGAGCTCCAGCAGGGAGCGCTCGCTTTGGCGCAATGTCAGCACGGCCAAATGGTGCTGCCGAGATATCGCGGCCACGATAAGCGCCGAAAATGCCGAGATGGCTAGAAAAAGCTGCAGCATTATTGCTTCTGGGACTCAGGATTGCCGGCAAATTGGCTGGCGCCGGATATTGTGAATACCGCCGTGATCAGAGCGAGGAGGGTCAAGGTGACGGCGGCGCCTTTGAACTCAAAGCGCACCGCGGCCCAAAGAAGAGGCGGCATGATGATGTAGGCGAAGGGCAGGTAACCGCTCAAGGAAAGGGTGGCGACGCCAAGAAAGATCAGCCCCAGGACGCATGCTTCCATCCATCGCGCGGCCGAGAGCTGGGCCTCACCGCGCCAATTCTGGAACACGACTAGCGCCAGTGGCGCTACGATCAAGACGCCGGTGGCGTCTCCGATCCACCATAGAGGCCAAGCCGCCGAAAAGGTTTGCGATTGCAAGCCAAACCACGCGAGTGTCCCACTTCCCACCGTCGCGCTTACGACTGGCGCAATTCCAGCACCCAGTACAACGAATGCAAGAACTTCCTGCAAGGTCTCCAGCCGAACGGGCCGCTTGCAGGTGCGGTTCACGAGCCATGCGCCGACCGCCGCTTCAAGAGCGTTGCCGACATAGATCAGGACGGCGGCAGGCAGTGGACTGTGAAACCACAAGACGTTGCTTGACAGTTCCGCCAGAAGGCCCGCCTGAATCCACCACGGCCAGCTGTACCTGGGGGCGAGGATAAGCGCAGCCATGAAAAGTCCGCCGGGAGGCCATACGGAAATACCCGTTCCAGGTACGATTGCGAGCAATTGAGCGAATCCGCAGCCCAAAACATAGGCCACAGTAAAGAGACCCAAGTGCAGGAATCGGGGGCGGTTCGACCAAACGTATATCATCAGATCTCCTGTCGGACATCGAATGCCTGGCAATCAGCGCTTCGAGCGATCAGCAAAACCTAGAGCAGGTACGCTCTCGGGCGCAAGCCATGGCTCTTCGCCCCGATCGGAAGCGGGGCGCCGCGTTCATTGCAAAAGCCAACCGCGCTTATTTTCGTTTGCGATGATTATCGGATGGGTCAGGCGAACTGTGGCGATAAGCCTGCTACCTTCGAGCTCCCAATGAACGAATGACGGCTTCCAGGATCGCCAAGCTGCACACCGAACGACCTTCATGAGGTCGATTCCGGCCGATCGGCGGAGACAGCGCCTACCGTGAATCGGTGTTCCAATAATGTACAGAGGCCCGCTACAAATTTCGTTTGGCGTCTCGATGATTATCTTCAAGCTATCCCGCTGCATTTCATCAGAAAATCGGCAAGTTGCTCAAGTCCAGCGAGCCTTCGTCGAAACAGTCGCTTGGTGGTTGATTGACTCCTCTTTCATTTAAGAACAAATAGAGAACATATCAGCAGTTTCTGCCGTTGCAAAGCCTGAAGGAGGTGCCATTTCGCATGCGTGACTACGTTGTCAACCCTGTTGTCGCCGAGCTGCGCGAACGCATCGAGCGGCTTGAAGGCGGGGTGACACGCAGTCGCGCGGTGCTTCCTTTCGGCGTTCCCGCAATTGACGGCCGTCTTCCCGGTGGTGGGCTGGCTCTGGGTGCGCTGCATGAAGTCGCTGGCGGCGGCAATGGTGCGGTCGACGGCGCCGCCGCCGCGCTGTTTGCCGCGGCGGTCGGCGCCCGCAGCCGGGGCAAAGTTCTGTGGTGCGTAACGCGGCCGGACCTCTTCGCGCCAGCGCTGGCCCAAGTGGGCCTGTTGCCAGGTCGTGTCATCTATGTGGAGGCCGGTGACGAAAAGGCGCTTCTTTCCTGCATGGAGGAGGGATTGCGTCATGGCGGGCTGGGTGTCGTCGTTGGAGAGCTTGCGCGGCTATCGATGACCGCCTCGCGCCGTCTGCAGCTTGCCGCCGAAAGCTCAGGCACGATCGGGATTGCCGTCCGCCGCTGGCGCCGGCAGACCGAAGCGTCCGATTTCGGGCAACCGACGGCGTCGCTCACGCGCTGGCGGGTCTCGGTGCTGCCGTCCTCTCCCTTGCCGGTTCCAGGGGTCGGCCGCGCACGCTGGCTGCTCGAGCTGATCCGCTGTCGCGCCGGCGAAAGTGCAGATTTCGAAGTGGAGGCTCCAGATGCCAAGGGTCGTATCGCTCTTCCTTCCGAGCTGGTCCACGGATCGCCTCAGGAGGAAACTGGGCGACGCCGCGCCTCCGCCTGAGACGCCGCTCGTCCTCGTTGGCCGCCAGCAGCGCCGGCGTGTCCTCCTGGCGGCGAACGCGGCTGCGATCGCCGGCGGACTGAGGGTGGGCATGCCGGCAACCAAGGCACAGGCGTTGGTTTCCGGTCTCACCGTTATGGACGCCGATCCGGCTGCCGACGCCGAGGCGCTCGACCGTCTGGCGCTTTGGGCGCTGCAGCGCTACGCGCCGATCGTTGCCGCCGATCCGCCCGACGGGCTGATGATCGACACGACAGGTGCCGATCATCTGCATGGCGGCGAGGAGCTGATGCTGTCGGGCATGGTCAACCGCTTTTTCGCCTCCGGCATTGCCGCGCGGGCGGCCGTCGCCGACACCTGGGGTGCGGCCCACGCCTGTGCCCGGTTTTTGGCAAGTCCGACGCGTGTCGTTCCGCCGGGCGACCAGGCTGACGCTATCCGGGGTCTTGCGATCGCCGCGCTGCGGCTCGATGCAGCTATCGTCAATGGTCTTCGCATTCTGGGTTTCAATACGATCGGCCAGGCGGCCAGCGCTTCCCGTGCACCGCTGACGCTGCGGTTCGGGCCGGAGCTTGGCCGCCGTCTCGATCAGGCGATGGGCAGGATCGCCGAGCCGATCGATCCGGTGCGCACGCCGGATCTCATCGAGGTTCGCCGTGCCTTCGGCGAGCCGATTGCAGCGGCCGAGACGATCGCGCGCTATACCGCCAGGCTCGTGGACCAACTCTGTCGGATGCTTGAGGAGAAAGGGCTCGGCGCCCGCCGTGTCGATCTCCTCTTCCACCGCGTCGACAACTCTTATCAGGTAATCCGTGCCGGAACTGCGACACCGGTTCGCGACGTCAAGCGGCTGACACGATTGCTGACCGACCGGATCGAGACCATCGATCCCGGTTTCGGCATCGAGATCATGTCACTGACGGCAACCCAAGCCGAGCCGCTCATGGCTCGACAGGTGATTTCCTCGCTGGTCGGAGAACCAGAAGCCGATGTATCCGGGCTGATCGACATTCTCGGCAACCGCATCGGCGAGCGGCGGCTCTATCGCTTCGCGCCGGTCGCAAGCGACGTCCCCGAACGCTCGGTTGCTCGCGTTGCACCGATGGCGCCGGACAACGGCGAGACCTGGCCCGATCATTGGCCACGGCCGACGCGACTGCTGGCGCATCCCGAGCTGATCGAGACCATGGCGCTGCTGCCTGATCATCCCCCTGTCAGCTTCACCTGGCGCGGTATCCGGCGACGGGTCAGGCGAGCCGACGGGCCGGAGCGCGTCTTCGGCGAGTGGTGGAAAGGCGATGCCGAACTGGCAGCCGTGCGCGATTATTTCCAGGTCGAGGATGATGCCGGCGAGCGCTATTGGATCTTTCGTTCCGGTGATGGCGAGCACGGCGAGACCGGCAGTCACCGATGGTTCCTGCATGGGATATTCGGATGACGAAGACGCCACGCTATGCCGAGCTGCAGGTGACGTCGCACTTTTCCTTCCTGCGCGGCGCTTCGTCCTGCGAGGAACTGTTTGCGCAGGCGGCAGTGCTCGGTATCGAGGCATTGGCGATCATCGACCGCAACAGTCTCGCCGGCATCGTGCGCGCCCATCAGGCGTCCAGGGATACTGGGGTGCGACTGATCGTCGGCTGTCGCCTGGATCTCACCGATGACATGTCGGTCCTCGTCTATCCGACGGATCGGCCTGCCTATGCGCGCCTCTGCAGGCTGCTGTCGCTTGGCAAGAAACGGGCCGGCAAGGCAAAATGCCGGCTCGACTGGACTGATCTCGTGGCCTATGGCGAAGGCCTGATTGCCGTCCTCATCCCCGATCAACCCGATCAAACTTGCCAGTTGCATCTGCGCCGCTTGAAGGAAGCCTTTGGCGATCGCGCCTATCTGGCGCTCACCCTGCGCCGCCGACCGAATGATCAGCTGCGGCTTCACCTGCTCTCCAACTTGGCGGCGGCCATGGATGTCGAGACGGTCGTCACCAATGACGTATTGTTTCATGTGCCGGAGCGACGCGTGCTGCAGGACGTCGTCACTTGCATCCGCCACAACGTCGCCATTGACGATGCCGGTTTCCGGCGCGAACGCCACGCCGACCGTTATCTGAAGCCGCCGGAAGAAATGGCACGGCTCTTTGCGCGCTATCGCGAAGCGCTCGCCCGCACCATCGAGATCATGGAGCGATGCCGCTTTTCACTCGATGAGCTCGCCTATCAATACCCGGAGGAACGATCCCATCCGGAAATGACGGCGCAGCAGACATTGGAACAACTGACCTGGGAGGGTGCTGTCTGGCGCTATCCGGAAGGGTTGCCGCAAAAGGTCAAGAAGAACCTCGATCATGAACTGCAGCTGATCGAGAGGCTCCAATATGCCCCCTACTTCCTGACAGTGAACTCCATTGTCCGCTTTGCCAGATCAAAGGACATTCTCTGTCAGGGCAGGGGATCGGCTGCCAATTCATCCGTCTGCTATGTACTCGGCATCACCTCGATCGATCCCGACATAAACGACCTGCTCTTCGAGCGCTTCGTCTCTGAGGAACGCCGGGAGCCGCCGGATATCGACGTCGATTTCGAGCATGAGCGGCGCGAAATCGTAATGCAATGGGTGTTCGACACCTATGGGCGCGATCACGCCGCCCTTTGCTCCACCGTCATTCGATACCGTTCGAAAGGCGCCATTCGCGATGTCGGCAAGGCACTCGGCCTGCCGGAGGACATGACAAAGATGCTCTCGTCCCAGGTTTGGGGTTGGGGCGAAGACGTCGGTGAGAAACACGCCGAAGAGCTCAATCTCAATCTTGGTGACCGGCGCCTTCGCCTGACGCTGGAGCTTGCCCGGCAATTGATGGGTGCGCCGCGTCATCTGTCGCAGCACCCCGGCGGGTTCGTTTTGACCCGCGACCGTCTGGACGAACTGGTGCCGATCGAGCCGGCGGCGATGGTCGACCGGCAGGTGATCGAATGGGATAAGGACGATATCGACATCCTGAAGTTCATGAAGGTCGATTGCCTGGCGCTTGGCATGCTTTCCTGCATGAAGCGCGGCTTCGATCTTCTCGCCGAACACAAGGGCATCAATCTCGATCTTGCCACCATTCCGGCCGAAGACCCACGCACCTATGCGATGATCAGGAAGGCCGACACGCTCGGCACCTTCCAGATCGAAAGCCGGGCGCAGATGTCGATGCTGCCTCGGATCAAGCCACGCACCTTCTATGACCTCGTCATCGAAGTGGCAATCGTCCGACCTGGCCCGATCCAGGGCGACATGGTGCACCCGTACCTCAGGCGCCGGGAGGGAAAGGAAGCAGTGGTCTATCCGAAGCCGGAACTGGAGAAGGTGCTCGGCAAGACGCTCGGCGTGCCGCTCTTCCAGGAGCAGGCGATGCGGGTGGCGATCGAATGCGCCGGTTTCACGCCGGGCGAGGCCGATCAGTTGCGCCGCGCCATGGCGACCTTCAAGCATACGGGCGGTGTTTCGAGGTTCGGGGAGAAGCTGATCGCCGGCATGGTGGCAAATGGCTATGCACCGGAGTTCGCGGAGAAGACCTTCAAGCAGCTCGAAGGCTTCGGCAGCTACGGGTTCCCCGAAAGCCATGCGGCCTCCTTCGCGCTGATCGCCTACGCCTCGTCCTGGCTGAAATGCTGGCATCCAGACGTCTTTTGCGCCGCCCTTCTCAATGCCCAACCGATGGGCTTTTATGCACCCGCCCAGATCGTCCGCGATGCGCGCGATCACCGGGTCGAGGTTCGCCCCGTCTGCGTCAATGCCAGTCGTTGGGACTGCACGCTCGAGGCTACGGAAGACGAAAGCCGGTTCGCCGTCCGCCTTGGCCTGCGTATGGTCAAGGGGCTCGCCAATAACGATGCGGCGGCGATCGTCGCGGCGCGTGCAGAATTGCCCTTCACCTCCGTCGATGATCTCTGGCGGCGGGCGGGCGTGCCGGCCACCTCGCTCGTCGAACTGGCGGAGGCCGATGCCTTCCAGCCATCGCTGAGGCTCGCGCGACGTGAAGCACTCTGGGCGATCAAGGCGTTGCGCGACGAGCCTTTGCCGCTTTTTGCCGCCGCCTCAGCTCGTGAAGAACAGACGGTATCAGAGCTCAATGAGCCGGTGGTGGCGTTAAGACCCATGACGGCCGGCGGCGAGGTCGTTGAGGATTACGGCCATGTCGGGCTGACCTTGCGCTGCCATCCGGTCTCGTTCCTCCGCGACGATCTTGCCAAGCGTCGCATCGCTACGTGCCGTGATGCGATGCAGGCACGCGACGGCACATGGCTCGAAGCCGCCGGCCTCGTTCTCGTTCGCCAGCGGCCGGGATCTGCAAAGGGTGTAATGTTCATCACCATCGAGGATGAGACCGGGATTGCCAATCTGGTCGTCTGGGTGAAGACCTTCGAGAAGTACCGACGCATCGTGCTCGGCGCCGGCATGCTCGGCGTCTATGGCCGCATCCAGCGTGAAGGCGACGTTGTGCATCTCGTTGCCCACCGGCTGAATGATCTTTCCGCCGATCTTGCAAGCGTCGGCGATCGAGAGGCCGTCTTTCCGCTTCCGCACGGGCGAGGCGACGAGTTTCACCATGGATCGCCGGCGCCCGATCCGCGCGGGCTGCCGAAGGGGCCGCGCCCGCGCGACATCGTCGATTCCTATCAGCATCTCGAGGCGATCAAGGTGAAGACACGGGATTTCAGGTGAGGGAGACAGCATCATCGACCCCGGGTGTGGGGAGCGTGTAGGCTCAAGGATTGCGTGAGCGTCCGCGTTGCGGCGGGCGTGGGGAGCCGAAATGCACAAGCATTTTGGGGAACCGCTCGTCCTTGAGGCCGCTCGCCACGCACCTTTGAATTCGTTCGATCGAGGCGATCAGCGATAGGATCTCGGGCGTGATACGCAATTTCGATAGGTCGAGCGCCGTCGTCCATTATCCCATCCATTTTCATCCACACCGGAAAGTGCGCGGCGTAGGTTACGAGGTTTGGACTAGAGGATTCCTGGAAGTAAAAACATTCGGCCCGACCAGGTTGATCGGGAATTGTAAAAAGATGGGCTTGCGCACGAGACATGAGGATCACACATTGCCTAACCATTGCAAAAACAGGACAGGACGATGAGTGGAACTTTCTTTCAACCGGTCGATGCTGCTGAAGTTCCACGCTTTGCCGGCCATTCCACCTTCATGCGCCTGCCTGCCGTGCAGACCGCAGCCGGACTTGATGTCGCACTGGTCGGCATTCCCTGGGATGGCGGTACAACAAACAGGGCAGGCGCCCGGCACGGGCCGCGGGAGGTTCGCAATCAGTCGAGCCTCATGCGGCGCGTGCACCATGTTTCGGGCACCGAGCCGTTCAGCATCGCCAATGTCGCGGATGTCGGAGATCTCTCCGTCAACCCGATCGATCTTATCGACGGCCTCGCTCGCATCGAAGCGGGCATGGATGAGATCGTCGCTGCGGGTGCCATTCCTCTCTCGGTCGGCGGCGACCATCTGACGACTTTGCCTGTGCTGCGTGCCGTGGCAAGGCACCGACCAGTCGGGCTGATCCATTTCGATGCTCATTCCGATACCAATGACCGCTATTTCGGCGACAATTCCTACACGCATGGAACGCCGTTCCGTCGCGCGATCGAAGAGGGATTGCTGGATCCCAAGAGGATCGTGCAAATCGGAATTCGCGGCTCGATTTACGATCCGGGGGAGCACGACTGGGCCAAGCAGCAGGGCGTGCGCATCATCTACATGGAAGAGTTTGTCAGTCGCGGCGCCGAGGATGTGATGGGCGAGGCGCGACGCATCGCTGGCGACCTGCCGACATACGTTACCTTTGATATCGATAGCATCGATCCCTCCATGGCGCCTGGAACGGGAACGCCGGAGGCGGGCGGCTTCACGCCCGCGAGGCCCAACAGATGATCAGGCTGCTTACCGGCGTCCAGATCGTCGGCGCCGACGTCGTTGAAGTCTCGCCACCGTTTGACCTTGCCGGCATGACGGCGCTTGCCGGCGCCACAATGATGTTCGAACTTCTGTGTGTCATCGCCAAACAGGTCGGGGATCGACGCAATGCGGCCAGTGCCTGATGCCGACAATTGTCCTGTCAGGGACAGGTGACTGCCTCGCCGGACAGGCGTCGGTAGCCGCCACGCCAGTAGAGGAGCGGTTCGACATCCTCACGCGTTTCGATCGCGCAGACGCGACCGATGAGGATCGCGTGCGAATGGTGATTGAGGACCGTTTCAAGCTCACAATCGAGAACCGTCAGAGCATCCGTCAGGGCCGCCGTCCCGGTTGAAAGACGATACCATTGCGCGTCTTCATAACGCTCGACGCCTCGCCGTCCGTCGAACCCTGCAAAGGACTGCGCGACATGCCACTGGTTAGCGGTGAGCACGTTGACGCAGAAGCGACGATACCGCTCGACCACCGGCCACGAGGACGACCCGCGGTTGAGGCTGACGATGACTGAAGGCGCTTCTGCAGACAGCGAGGAAACCGAGGTCGCGGTAAAGCCTGTCCGCTCGTCGCCTTCGCCAACAGTGATGACGCTCACTGCACCGGCGAGCTGGCGCATTGAAAGCTTGAACGCGGATTGATCGACAATGGATCTGGTTGCCAACTCTTCCATCGACTTGCCCCCTGTGTCAGCCTTTGGCTCGTGCCGTCGCGAAGCGATTGACCGGCATCGATAGGCCAAGGTTTTCGCGAAGCGTCTTGCCTTCGTATTCTTCGCGGAAAAGCCCACGACGGCGCAATTCCGGCAGGACAAGCTTTACGAAATCTTGAAGGCTCGACGGCAGCGTCGGGAACATCAAAATGAAGCCATCGGCCGCACGGGTCTCGAACCATTCTTCCATGAAGTCGGCAATCTGGGTCGGCGTGCCGGTAATGCCGTTACCGGTGTGCTTCTCGGCATAGTGGCGCACGAGTTCACCGACGGTACGCTCTCCCTTGACGAAATCGACCAGTTCGTCGAACAGGGCGCGTGAACCCTTCGGCGCGGACGGCAACAGATCCATGGGAAAGGGCCTGTCCAGCGGTACACCGCGCAGGTCGGCCTCGAGAAACTCCGAAAGCATCAACCGCCCAACGTCCGGATGCATCTTGTCGATGAGATAGTCGACCTTTGCCTTCGCTTCGGCTTCCGTTTCGCCAACGTTCAGCACGACGCCGGGCATGATCTTGAGGTCGTCGGGATTGCGCCCGTAGGCTGGCATGCGGCCCTTGACGTTCTCATAGAATGCACGATTGCGATCGATGTTCGAGGCAAGGCTGAAAACGATTTCGGCCGTCCGCGCCGCCATGTCCATGCCGGGTTCAGAACCGCCGGCCTGCGCGATGATGGGTCGGCCCTGCGGCGAACGGGCAATGTTGAGCGGTCCGCGCACCTGGAAGTGCTTACCCTTGTGATTGAGCGTGTGATGCTTGGTCTTGTCATAATAGACACCGCTCTCGCGATCGAGAAGCAACGCGTCGTCCTCGAAACTGTCCCACAGGCCGAAGACGACGTCCACGAACTCGTTGCCGCGCTCGTAGCGCAGCGCATGCGGGTCGAGGCCTTCGCGATTGAAGTTATAGCCGGTCTCGTCGTGGTCGGAGGTCACGACATTCCAGCAGGCGCGGCCGCCGCTCAAATGGTCGATAGAGGCAAAGAGGCGCGCTACATTGTAGGGCTCGTAGTAGCTGGTTGAAACAGTGGCCACGAGGCCGAGATCTTTCGTTGTCACCGACAGGGCTGATAGCAACGACAAGGGCTCGAAGCGATTCATCTTGGTCGGGATACGGGCGAGCGCGTCCGGATCGCCAACGGCGGCGGCCGGTGAATCGGCCATGAACATGAAGTCGAACTTCGCCGCCTCCGAGCGTTTGGCGACGTCGAGAAGATGGCTGAAATCATTGGCGCCGTGAACGTCACTTGCCGGATGCAGCCAGGACGCGGGATGAAAGCCGAACGTATAGACGAAGGTGCCGAGTTTCATCTTGTCGGTACGGGTCATGAAATTCTCCCCAGGCGTTTTGAACGACGATGCCCAAGGTAACGTCACGGGACTTTTCACATCAATATCGCAACACTAATTTCCGTTTTAGTTTTTCTAAAGAGTCATGGGTGCGGGGACCTAAAAACCTCCGGAAGCGAAAACAATCCACGACAGGCTTACCGGGCGGGCGCATAGCCGAACACCGTTAGACGCGCGTGAGGTCAAGCTGTATCTTCAAACCATGGAGACCATCCTTGAGGTACTCCTTTTGTAATCGCCAGCAGCTCCTATTTCCTCCGGCCGACCTAGCTAGTGCAGCCTCCGCCCTGGGACGGGTACAAGCATTTCCGCCGCCTTATTCGCGACGTTCGCGAGTTTTTCCCAATCATCTAGGTTCCGCTCTTCAAGCCGCTGCTCGATGGCAGTGAGCATTCATCCTGCTGCAGCAACGTCGTCGGCCGCCTTGAGCACGTCGAACCGTGACGACACATCATCCTCCGCCTGTAGCGTAGACGGAGGAGAGACAATCGGTATCAGCGGTGCCTACTCCGCAGTTTCGAATGCGGTGAAGAGTTTGACCCAACGATCAACGGTCGCCTCATCAAATGCCTTGATCCACGGACGAGTTGCGCCAAACTAGAGCCATAGCCCTGATGCGACCCGTAACCGGCAAATAAGCTCACTCCAACACGGAAACGCACCGGTACTCGTGTTTACACACGGCCCGGGCTGGGCTGCCTCGCCAAAGTTCAACTCGATTCTTCTGATTGGCCAATAGAATTGGGACGGTTGTCGTTCAGGCAGTACCGCTGGAGAAGACAACCGACATATTGTTGGCAGGCATCTTGATTGTCTCGCGAAGACTAAGTCGAGAGGCCTCACCCACGCGTTCAAGATCAGCAATATCACGCACACCCCAAGATGGGTTGTGCGCCTTTAGAGACGCGTCGAAAGCGGCGTTCGAGGGGGCGTTGTGTACGCCATCGCGCATGAATGGGCCGTAGAGAATAAGAAGTCCACCAGCGCAGAGCAAACGGCCAGCGCCTGCAAACAATCCTAAACTTGCCGCCCATGGCGCGATATGAATCATATTGATCGACACGATGGCGTCAAACGGCGTCGTTTGCTCGACGCCCCATAGTCTTGAGCACACATCTATATCAAGCGGTGCGAGCACATTATTCAACCCTGTAAATTTGATCCAGCTGGCGGTGCTGGCACGCGCGTCGGCATCCGGATCGCTCGGCAGCCAAGTGAGGTTGGGCATCGCTTTCGCAAAACACACGGCGTGCTCGCCAGTCCCGCAGCCAATCTCTAGGACCACGCCATGTGTCGGAAGAACACGTTCTAGGACAGCAAGGATCGGCTCGGAATTTCGCGCAGCCGAAGGCGAGAACATGCGCTGATCGGCGCTTACGCCGCGCTGTTCAAGCGCAACAGGCGAGCGCTTGTCGTTCTCCTCTGGCATGGGCCGTAAAATCCCCTGGGATAATGCCCGCTTTATAGCTGAAAAAATGATGGAACTGAAGCTCGGAGCGGCCGCATTGGGCGGGCCGTAGAGGCCGATACTGAAAAATGACTTGGGGGACCTAATAATTTTGCGATCAAGCGGCGTGTGAGGCGCGTACCCAAATTGGGACCGCATCGAGCGGCAACATTCGCTTAGAACATGAAATGGCGGACATTTCGGCCAGCCCCGAGTTCCGACTTTTTCAGTATCGGCAACAAGGGGCCGCCGGAAGAGTCGGAGTAGATTTTCCTCTCGTTAGCCTTCGTTGCGCTTTCTCTTGAGCATGGAGCCTGGTCTTCAAATGCGCGAACGCGTCGCAATGCGATCTGGAGCGGAGAGGTTGCATATTCCTACGGTTTTAGCGTCGTTCATGATAAGGTTCTTTGTCTGTTTGCTGTGGGTGAACCTGGACAGGGGCGGCGATGAGGAAGACGCTGCTTTGCATCACTTTAGCGCTGATTTTTGACCTAAGCGCGGCGGCGCAAGCAAGCGAGTGCTCGGACATCGCGCTTGTCCTGGCGGTAGACGGCTCCGACAGCATAGATGACGAGGAATATGCGCTTCAGAAAGCTGCGATTTCCGCTGCGTTCCGCGATGGGCCGTGATTCCGACGCTGCGGTGGGTCGTGGCGGTTTCGGCTGTTTTCCGGGGAGACGCTAAGTCCCCAACGGAAAAAGTGGGGTGGTTCATCATTACCGATTGTGGCCGCAGAGAGCTTTGCGGACATACCAATATCGAAGCCGTGGACACGCCGTTAAAAGCAGCTGTCAAGGAAGCCCAATTGCGCAAGGCTTCGAGGATAAGTCGGCCCGAGGATTTCAGCTCAAATAGTGGAGGATGAAGATGAAGTACATGATCAGTTGGTTCGAACGTCCGCAGGGATCGCCTACGGAGTACGAGAATGCCCAGAAGCGGATACTGGAGGTTTTCACTCAATGGAAAGCGCCGGCCAATTTCAAGATCGAGTTGTTCGTTGTGCGAGTGGGCGAGTGGGGTGGGCATATGTTGGTGGATTGCGATGATCCGTTGGCGGTTCACAAGGTATGCTCGACCTGGCCTGCTTTCGAATTCCAGGCACGACCCGTGATTGCCGTCGAGGACGCTGTCCGGGTCGAACTAGAAGCAATTGCTTGGCGCGATGGACTCAAACCTGAGTGAGTTTTGCGAGCAACCCAGGCAATGTTCGCTTCGGGTCAACAGCAGTCGCGGGGTGAGCTACACTCTGGCCCGGAGTAGTGAGAGTGACGGTGGGCTATCGATGACCGTATGCCAGGACAAGGCAGGCATCGATGAGAGTGTACTGATGGCTAAGGACTGGATTGCAAAAACCGCAGCCCACATTGGCGTAGATGCGCCGAAGGTATCTTTGGGAAGTAATCATCCACGCCACTAGTTAGCAACTTCTATCTCTCCACCCGGTTGAGCGAACCAGCCCGGCCGGCGGGCCTTTTGCCTCTGATCCCTTGGCAACCACCCATCTCGATTGGGCTTCCAAACGTTCCGGGGTGTTGCCGAGGCGTACCCTTGACAGGAACGGAGGGCAAACCTCGTTCTCCCATCGTTCCGTATAGTCCACCTCATGGATCGCCTTTGGGATCGTCTTCTACCAAACATCCCGGGTGCCCCTGCCGTAACTTAGCCCGGCGGCGGACCCATTATCTCCAGCCCAAACTGGCCCGCCGCGAGGGTCGCAATCTCGTCCAGGTTCTCGTCTCCGAGACGGCGCTCGGCAACTACCTCAAAGAAGTGTTCAAAGCCTGCGGGTACGATGACGGTCAAGAGGCGGCCGGAGACCGTACCAATGTTCTTGAAAGAGTGGACCTGATGGCGGGGTAACAATGCGATACCGCCAGGACGGACGTCGAACACCTCATCGCCACGCCAGATTCGAAACGTCCCTACGATCACATAGGAGATTTCATCCTCCCGGCTGTGGCGGTGCAGCGGTGCAGCCACGCCTGGCGGCACGATCTCCTCGATCACGGCCGCGTCGAGCACGCCGAATGGATCGCGACGGATGATCACTGTCTCGCCGAACACCTCAAGTGCGCAGTCCGCTTGGGCTCCGGGTGCATTGCTCCCCGGTTCTGCCATCCCGCTCCTCCATCAGTCTTACTCGGCGCGATAGTCCTGTGCCGGACCCATCGCAAGGCACGCCTACAGTCTGGCCGTCAGGTCTCCGTCTGTTAGGCGGCTGCGCGGACTGAAGACAAACCACGCCACATTATTTAGCAACTCGGGCGAGGCAAACACAGTTTTCAGCGGGTGGGGCTGAAGAATTCACCAAGGGACCGACGCCTACTCATCCTCAGCGAACTCTACTGATGATATGTCCACGTTCCATTCAAAATCCTTGGGCGAAGGTTTGTCTGGCAAGGTCTCCAAGCCTCTATACTGATTGAGTGCCCAGCATGTCCCGTAAACGCCATGCGGCTCAATGATCTTGTAGCTGCTGAGATAGTCGGAGTAAGCTTCAATGCTGAAGCCTGGGCGCTTCGCGACCAATCGGAAGCGTACCACGTTGACACGCTGGTCGGAGCCGTTGAACAACTGAACGAAAACTGGCTTGGCAGGGTCAAGGCAGCCTTGGGTGCCGGTGCTCGTGCCAACAACCAAGCTCGCGGAGTTGTTGCGGTCGGATTGCTGGAAGTAAACATAGATCCCGACGCCAGCGCCGACGAAAATGGCCGCAATCAGCGCAATTAACGTGGGGTGGGGAAACAGGAAGAAAAAAACTAAAACGATCGCGACCGCGACTATCATGAAGATCATCGGCGTGTTCCATTTGTTTCATGAGCTAAAGCAGGCACCGATGACGGGCAAGCTGGTTCGAGACCGATCTCAATCTTCTTTAATCATTTGTGACGATCAGATGATTTCCGGATCATTTTTCATTTTCAAGATCCCCAGCTTCTAGGCGTGACCGGGTTCCGCCGGTCGGGTTCTGCTTCGAAAAAGACCCGTAACGAACTGTTGTCAGGTAATCCCGAGACCGCGCCCCGGAATCGTCCTTGATCTTAAGAATTCGACTGTGGGGTGGTAGGGCAGTTCCTACCTCAATCGAAGAGCCTCTCATGAAGCACTTTTTCTCCTTGGCCATCCTTACTCTTTGCATCCCCCGTAGCGGCCCACGGGGCGACCCTTCATTTTCCCAGTGACGGACCGATCGCCAGCATCACCATACCCGATAGTTGGCAGCCAGAGGAAACGGAAACCGGGGTCCAAGGCACCTCCTCGAATTCCGCAGTTTACCTCTCCGTGGATGTCGCTGTCTCGAACTCGATCGAGAAGGTCACCAGCGATGCTGTCGACTTTCTTTCTCGGAGCGGCGTGATTATCGATCCGAAGACACAGAAAGAACCCCCCGTCGAGAAGGTCAATGGTCTGCAGATGACCACCCTTGATTGCGACGGAGAGGACTCAGACGGACCGGTCAGCGTGGGCCTGGCTTTCCTAGCGACGTCCGGTGAGAAGGCGCTTGTCGTGACCTACTGGGGCACGAAGGGCAAGGAGGACAAGCACGACGCCGACCTTGGCAAGATCCTGGCGTCGATCAAGATGGCGAATTAATCGGAGGCGGGGAGCGCCACCCCGTCGTCGCCTCTTTAACGTCGCAGTCAAGGTGCAGCCCAGTTTGTATCGAACAGCCATCCATCTCTCCACAGGCAACAATCGTCGAGCAAACTGGACTCCTAGATGCGGGATAGCAGCTCGGCTTTCTTTGTTTGAAATTCTTCGTCGGTCAAAATGCCCTTCGCGTGTAGAGCACCCAAGCGCTCGATTTTCGAGATGACGTCATCTTTAGCGATTCCAGGCATTGGGGCGGGTGGCGGCTCGGGGGGCTGGCGACGGGGCTCTTTGTCATCGCTATCTCCGTGGCTCTCATCGGCGTTCGGAGCTTGGCGCACTCTTCGAAGGGTCGAGAGTGCTACGCGGCCATGCTGAGATGTGAAAGAAACATCATGACTGCCACCCTGCTGCTGAGAGAACCCGGAAATCTGATGATCTGCTGTATCGTAGACTGTAGTGTGATCGCCATCGCTGATCGCCAGCCGTCGTGTGGAGGGGAAGAACGCATACCGCATGGAGTTCTGTGATCCTGAAGAAGCGGGCATTCCCAAATCTCTAGGATACCAACCGCTTGAAAGCTTGGGCCCGTGGCCCTGCTGTTGGCTCTGCCGCGAGCCTCGCTCGTCATAGGCTTCCTGGCGTGCTACGTCGGCCAGCTCGGAACACAGATCGGCGACTTTGGCCTTCAGTCCGTGGTTGAACATGTCTCCGACCATGACCATGCCACCGTTGGACCATTGGCCCATGCCGCCAAGTTCCGGCAGGTTGAACTGGGCCTGGTATCCGCTGCCCGCAATAAGGGCGGCATAGAGGTCGCGAATGGTGTTGACGCTGACACCGTGCTTCTGCGCAAGGGATGAAATCAGCTCTTCCTGACCAGAATGTTTTGCCGTGCTCACTTCGATCAACTCCTTTGTCAAACTCAATCTTTCCCGTGATGTGCTATTTAGAACCTAGCTCGTCTCTTTCATCGTTGAGCGACGGTAAAAACGTCTCGACATCGCGCGTCTCGCCTTCGCGGTGTTCTGACTCCACCTCGGATCACGTTCTGATCATTGATGTTCCAGGCCTACCGAGGGCTTGGACATGTGACGATTTCAGAGCTTACGCTTGAAACAAAGGAAGAGGAGCCCGTGCGGCGGTTCGAGGTCTTCACAGGAACGGGACGTCATCGCGACTGGAGCAACGAAGAGAAGGCGCAGATTGTCGCCGAAGGCTATGCGGCCGACGTGATGGTTTTCGCAGTGGCGCGGCGGCATGGGCTTTCGCCGGAGCAGTTATTCACCCGGCGGCGGCTTTTGCGGAAACGCGAGCACACTCAACCCGAAAGGGAATCGATCGATTGCCCAAAATTCCGATCGGGCATACACTTCCTGGAAACCGGGGAAGGGGAAGACGATGGCCATATTCATGGATCGTCATGATCTCAAAGGATATAGCGCCGCAGACGTTGCCGAGGCACATCGGAAGGACCTCGAAGTCCAGGACGAGTATGGAGTGAAGTTCCTGACCTACTGGTTCGACCATCAGCGCGGCACTGCGTTTTGCCTGATAGATGCACCAGACAAAGAAACCGCTCAGTGCGTCCATCGCGTGGCGCACGGCCATGTAGCCGGCGAGGTTGTCGAGGTAGCTCTTTCCGCCGTGGAGGCTTTTCTTGGCCGGATCCAGGATCCCGAACCTCTTGCAGGAAAATCACAAAATAAAGACTGCGCCCACCGCGCGATCATGTTCACGGATATAGTGGGCTCGACGGAAATGACCGCCCGCCTCGGCGACCGCATGGGCACGGAACTGGTCAGGGCACACGATTCCGTAGTCCGAAGATGCTTGAACGAGCACGGCGGGAGCGAGGTGAAACACACTGGCGACGGCATAATGGCGTCCTTCGTGTCCACTACGCAGGCCGTTGATTGCGCCACCGCCATTCATCAAGGGTTCCACCGGTACAACCGAGGCAACGCCGAGCCTATACACATTCGGATCGGCATTGATTGCGGAGAACCCGTCGAGGACAGTAACGATCTATTTGGCACGACAGTTCAGCTAGCTGCCCGCTTATGCTCGGCGGCCTCGACCGATCAGATTCTCGTATCGGAGAGTGTGTTCCGGAATCAGCACAGCAGCGCTACCTTTACGGAAACCGCACGACTGCAACTGAAGGGGTTCTCTATGCCGATACCTGCGTTCGAATGCGCGTGGGCCGGACCGGTTGGCATCTGAGAGCGCGTTTCTCCTATCCCGTGGGAAGCAGCACCGTAAGCGACGTTCACAGGCGTCGGCCTTGGTCTGGCGCGGTGCGACATAGGCGCATGGCAGCAGGTCGTCTATCTGGCTGTTTGAATGTCCATTGACGATTTTGGTGAGGACGTCGGCGAGATAACCAAGCGGTTCGACGCCATTGAGTTTTGCGGTTTATGCCGACCGTCGAACTATGCCGAGCACTTCTTCCAACATACCAGTTGGAACGCGCTTCTCTCGTCCTTTCCGCCGGAGATTTGTTGTGGGCACTCGGCATAGTCTCATGTTTAGAGGGCGCTCAGGAATTCCAGAAGCCGGTCGTTCGGTCGGAATCGTTCGGCCTTGGCGCGTTCGTACGGCTTCAGCTTTGCGAGCGCGGTTTCCTTCAGTTCAAGATGCGCGTGAAGATAGGTCAGCGTGGTTTCGACCGTCTCATGGCCGAGCCATAGGGCGATAACTGAGCAATCCACGCCCGCCTGTAGCAGTTCCATGGCAGCGCT
>NZ_FOCV01000030.1 GCF_900110205.1 Rhizobium tibeticum
CGACCCGCCTTCTCGTGCCCTGTTTGATGCCATTCCGAGCGAAGAGTTTGCTCTCCAGCGCATCGTCAGTAAGGTCCCCAGGCAAGGGCCAGTTTAACCCAACCGCCGCTGCGCGCTGCAGATTATCCTGCACCGTGCTTCGCGCAATTCCCAACACGACGGCAATCTCACGCGAGCTCGTTCCGCTTGCCGCAAGCCGCAGCATTTGTCGCAAATGTCTCATGGTCAGCCTTCTCTTTGCCGGCATCAAAATCCCCTCGTTCATCGCGAGGTATTTGATGCCAAAGTTGCTGACCCAGGGAGTGATCTTCAGTGCCGAAAACTGGCCGGTCTTTGATCGGAACGGTGGCCGGCTTCAAATCGGAATGGTGGCCGGTCTTTGATCGGATTGGCGGCCGGCTTCACGTCGGAATCCGCATTTACTTGATGGGAGCGGTGTGAGTCGAGAGGCTCACGCACCGTTCTGAGAGAGGCTGGAGGTGAAATCCCTCCGGCCTACTCGCCACTCTCTGCACTCATGGACATGACATTCCGCGACGACGAATGCCGCATCAGGACCGAAAACGCACCCGCCAACTTCACAACATTGCACCACATGGCCCACAATCTCGTCCGCAACGCGCCAGGAAAAGACTCCGTCAAGCTCAGACGACAAACGGCTGCATGGGACGACGACTATCTCGTGAGCCTCGTTGCGGCTTAATTCCCTTCACCCGATTCCCCTGTTTACGAGACCCTAACATCTGCCGCTTTCCCAGGACGAGCGAGTATAGCCGAGGGATTGCGCCGCCCGCTTTTCGGCAGACGTAAGCTCAGACCAATCCTTGTCGGAAGTCGGGGACTCACCGTTCCCGTCCCACAGCCTCTGCGAGTAGCCGAGAGCCTGCCAAGCAGCCTTCTCGACCGAGCTGAGTTCTGCCCAATCATAGTCCTTATACTCGCAGACATTGTTTGCCGCACGGACTGGCGCGGTGCTGAGCAAAACGGCGGCCAAAGCAGCCACAGTGATGAACTTGTTCACGAAACTCCTCCCTAAGATTGTAGTTAAATGAAGTCTATCTGTGCGACATTGATCATTAGTCCCGCATATTTCTTGCGCCGGAACGTCGCGTCGGAAATCCCCGCCTTGCGGCACACCGCCGTCTTCCTGCCTGCTTCAGAATGAAGGCGATCTGCGCTTCTGTGAAACTTCGTCTTCTTCATCGAATTCTCCTCGGCACGTCACCGGGGGCAGTTCACAAAGCCGGAAACCTCTCTCCTCGGGCGGTCCGACGTTCGGGTGCAGTTCACCGCCATTACACCAAGGGAATGCCGGATTACATTGAAAACGCAGGCTACAAGTCAACTTGAATGTGAAAGGCTCTAGATCAAAACCAGAGCTCCCAGATATACAATGCGACCTCGGTTAGAATTGCGAGCAGGATGCAAATTTCGATCGATAGACTTCTTCGAGCCTCCCGCCTTTCACTTAACCGCATAAAAGCTTGTTCGTAAAACAAGTGAATTGCGTCGACTGCTTTTTCTGCCGCCTTTATACGCGCGGCTATCTCTGTCCTTAAGCACATCTCAAGAAATATGCGTCGAGCTGCTGGAGGGGTGATCAGGTCAGAGCGATCGAGCAACGTCTCCGCGCGGATTAGCCAATACCTTGCCGCACTCGCTCTGGCGGCCGAAACACCTACTCGTCGCTGGAACGAATGTCCAGCACGGCTCAAGTAGAAGAAGGTCGCATCTTCTTCCGAAGTTTGCCATTGGCTTACTATGCCCTCCTCTAGACGACATAGTTGTTTATATATCCATTCAAATTGGGCGATCCCCTTCCTAGCCGGCCAATCCTGATCCCCCACGATGACTATCTTGCGTACTGCGCGTAAAACGCGGGCTCCCTGAAATGCGATCTCGATCACTGATTGTCGGGCGCCGGTGCCAGATGCATCTTCGGATATCCAACCCTCCGCCGCCTTCTGCATTGGGAACGGCGTCGCAGAACCTGCAGGGAGGAAGATAATCTCGCAATCGTGCGAGCGCGACGTAGTGATTGGCGCAAGCGTTCTAGCGTCAAGCAAGTAATCGGGGTCCGGGAGTTCTTCGAATAATGCCAGGACAGGCTCTGGCAAATCTAGCCTGATCTCTTCGTTGGCGCTCTGCGATGATTCGGGTCTAAACGTCAGCAGCCACGCACGTGGTTTGAGCGAAGTTACGGTCACCCGTCGTCTCGTACTAATCGAAGTCTCTCCCATGTAGGATCAACCTCGTTTATGTCCGGGAATCTTACATAGCGATCATCATCGTCCACAATTGGCCCCGGCAACGAGAGATAAAGCTTCAATTCTTTACAATTGCAGAAGCTCGAATGCAGAAGCTCTCCGGTCAAATGATCGAGCCAATCAGGATCGAGTTTAGCAGAAATCCGACCTTCGATGTCCAGTGGAGAGATAAGCTCAAGAGCGTCGCTCCGATCCGACGCTATCAGAAAGCCCCAAGAGCAGAGGAATGACGGGACATTCAGATGATAGCTACCGACGTTCGCAAAAACGGTCTGCAGAGTGCGCCGTAGCGCGATATGGTCCTTCCAATGATTAATTGAGAACTCAAGCCCTTGGATAGCCAAAATTCCTCCCGGGCGAAGTCGTTGTTTGGTTAGTTCGTAAAACTGTCGCGTGTAGAGTCGCTGAGCAGGGCCGTTGTCCAGCATATCGACTACATCTACAATCACGACATCATATTGCCGGTCATCGCTCTCAATAAATTCACGTCCGTCCTGAAAGTGAATTTCCGCGCGCGGGTCCTCAAACGCGCCGCAATGCCATTCTGCCAGGTGCCGTCGGCAGAGTTCTACAGCTTGTTGGTCGATATCGACCATCACTGCCTTTCGAACCGTACGGTGCGCGAGGACTTCGCGCAACGTAGCTCCTTCCCCTCCGCCAATGATTAAGACATCTGTCGGTTTTTCGTGTAGCAGCATCGCCGGTTGGACGAGCATTTCGTGGTAGAGGTCCTCATCGTGAGCCGCACTCTGAATCACGCCATCCAGATACAGTGCAACGCCGTGATTGTACGTGTCAGCTATCACGACGCTCTGGAAAGCAGTCTTTTCCGCGCAGAGAATCGATTTAACGCTATAGTGATACCGATCAACCGGATCAGCCATTTCGACGACATACATGCTGTCGCGAAGCGGTAACTGGTAGGAAGGGGCATCCGCGTAGAAATACCCTGGCGGTAGAGGCGGAAGAGGGTAAGATCGCTCACCCTCCTCTGGTGACGATGGAGCAGCCTGATGTGGCGAAGACGTCATGATGAACACTCTGCGCCATCACATACGCAGAGGCCTCTCATCATCTGAACGATCTCGATACGGCGCGGGCTGAACACTCTGACCATGGCAGGCAAACAACTTCGGGGATCACAAACGCCACACATGAAGATATCGATCGCGCAAAAGCTCTTCTCTGGCCATGTATGAACCGTCATGTGGCTCTCAGCGAGTATTGCAGCGCCGGTGATCCCTCCTCCGCTCCCAAATCTATGAAAGTGTAAATGGAGCAGCGTAGCGCGTGACTGGATGATTGCGTCCCGAAATCCTGACTCGATTCGCCCTATATCCTCGAGAGTCGAGGCATCATAGAACTCTGCAATCAAGTGGCGGCCCGGTAACCCGCCGACAACATGTTCACTCATACCGCTATCGGCCACAGGTAGCGGAGGAATAAAAGTACCAGCTACATCATAGTGCGTGGAGAAATCAGTGGGGTTCGACTGGAATAACCCCGAGTATGGACGGGACATCGAGTTCATCTGCTTACCTTTAACGCGGCGGGTTCTGTGGGTGCGCTCCGCTTCGTCAAGCGTCAACAACAGCTCCGCCAAATCATCGCCCGTCGGGATGAGCGTGTTATTAGTACGCATTGCCCTCATGAACTCCGTCTGTGGTATATGCTTGCGGAGAGTTGGGCTCCGGCCTGCTCCCTCTGAGATTGCGTTTTGATCACTCGAAACGCTCCCGTGGGAGACGATACTCGTTCCATAGGCTCGAACATTTCAAGTTGGCCTTTAGTCTTAGTCTAGTGGCCCTACGTAAACGCCAAACTGGTGAAATTATTGGATAATTCTGGATTGTTCTGCGGTTAAAGCCCGGCGATTCCAGGTACACTTTAGCATCAAGCGGCTTTGGTGCTTGAATAATTTCTGAACGGTTCGGCGATAGGCAAACAGGATCGCAATCAGCTTGATCCGAGGGTTCTGTCGCAGACTTTTTTGCGGCACCAAAAATCTAGAAAATCATTCCAAGCGTTTTCCGCAAGGGCGCCCTAGAACCATCCCATGCGCGTTATCAAGCGTCATCGTGAACTGGTCCTCCAAATGGGGTTGCGGCCGAGCTCCCGCAACCGGATTTCGAGACGTGGTTGCCGGTCGGGCAGCCACTCCTCCGGCCGCAATGGCACGGCAAGGCGACCGCTTTCCGCCACATCTTGCGCAGGAACGGATATGCCCGCGTCTCCAAGGCTGACGGAAGCCAGTCACTCGATCTGCAGCACGATGCCATTCATGCTGCGGGCGTCAGGCAGGACAATATCTATGAGGATCGCGCGTCAGGGGGCCGCGACGATCGCCGTGGTTTGACAGCAAGTCTGCGAGCGCTGCGCGCCGACGATGTGCCGGTCGTCTGGAAGCTCGATCGACTCGGACGGACGCTCGCTCACCTTGTCAGCACGGTGAAAGATCTATCGGATCGTGACATCGGCCTCAGAGTGCTCACCGGAAAAGGCGCACAGATCGATACGACAACCGCCTCCGGCCGAATGGTCTTCGGCATCTTTGCTACCCTGGCCGAGTTCGAGCGGAACCTGATCCGCGAGCGTACCATGGCCGGCCTTGCGGCAGCCAAGGCGCGCGGCCGCAAAGGGGGCCGAAAATTCGCTCTTACCAAGGCACAGGTCCGCTTGGCACAGGCCGCCATGGCTCCGCGAGACACCTCTTGTATCCGATCTCTTCTCTTCGTCGTCTCGTCGTTCATATCTGGTTGTCTATCCAGCTGTGAGGACGATGGATATCGATGGAGGTGTCATTGACGTCCTCCTGCCGTTGCATAGTCGGTGCGGTTTTGCGGCGCAATGGATGGCTCGAGTGCCGACGGCCATACGACCTCATCTCGGCGATGTTCGGTGGCTGACCGACCTGATCGAGGCTTCTTGAGGCGGCAGGCCAGCACTCGAACCATTTTCTGGCTATGCCGCTATCGCTGCGACCGAACGGCGCAGACGCATAAACATATATGGAGAATATATCGTAAGGTGCTAGGTCAGTTGCGTCGACGGTGCAACTTTTGGAGACCATGATGACGCAAACCCTGACTGAGACCACGAAGGCAATCGTGCGCGCGACTGTGCCTGCACTCACAACAAACGGGACTGAGATTACGGCGGCAATGTACAAGCGGCTGTTTGAGAATTCTAACGTTCGCGACCTGTTCAACCAGTCGAACCAGGGGGAAGAGGGACGCCAGACGAAGGCGCTGGCCCAGGCGATCCTCGCTTACGCCCAGAACATCGACAATCTGGCTGTGCTTACCGGAGCCGTTGAGCGCATCGCGCAGAAGCACGTCGGCCTGCACATCCGGCCTGATCACTATCCCCATGTTGCGACCGCTCTCTTGGGTGCGATCAGGGATGTTCTCGGTGAGGTGGCGACGGATGACATCCTCAATGCTTGGGGCGAGGCATTCTGGTTTCTCGCCAACATCCTGATTGGACGTGAAAAGCAGATCTACGCTGATCTACAATCGACCGAAGGCGGCTGGAATGGTTGGCGGCAGTTTGCCGTTGTGTCGAAGAGACGCGAAAGCGACATCATCACATCTTTTGTGCTGCGACCGGTCGATGGTTGCGCAGTGGTCCGTCATCGCCCCGGTCAATACCTGACATTTCGGTTCGATATTCCGGGTCTTCCCCCACAGCACCGGAATTACAGCATCTCTTCTGCTCCAAATGGTGAGACCTATCGCATCTCGGTCAAACGAGAGATGCACGGCCTGGTGTCGAGCTTCCTTCACGATCGGATTGAGGAAGGCGCGGTCATTGACGTGGCGCCTCCGACCGGAGACTTCCATTTGCCGCCGGGCCAGGAGAGGCCCGTTGTGCTGCTCAGTGGCGGTGTCGGTCTGACGCCGATGGTGAGCATGCTGGAGACCATCGCAAACAGCGGAGAAAGGCTTCCCGTCCACTACATCCATGGCGCCGAGAACGGAGGCGTCCACGCCATGGGACAGCACGTGCGCGATATCGCCAAGAACCGCGAGCATCTGAAGACGGCCGTCTTCTACGGCAGCCCGCATGATCGGGATCAGAAGGGCGTTCACTTCGACCATGAGGGCTACATCACGATCGATTGGCTGGCAAAGAATACACCCATCGCTGAAGCCGACTTCTACCTCTGCGGCCCAAAACCCTTCCTGGCCGCCTTCGTGAACGGCCTCACCAAAGCCGGCGTCACCGAGGACCGTATTCACTACGAGTTCTTCGGCCCGGCCGATGAACTCGCTGCGGCATGACGTTCGAAATGAAGGGGCGGCCGGTCACGGCCGCCTTGCTAAATGATGTATCGGGCGATTATCTTTATGTCGACGTCTACGATTGACCTCGAAGGATTTGCAGATGCGTTTGACCGTCTATTCCGACTACGCGTTGCGGCTCATGATGTATCTTGCGCTCAAAGGCGAGCGGCTGTCGACGATCGCGGAAATTGCAGAAGCCTATGATATTTCAAAGGCGCACCTGATGAAGATTACGCATGAGCTCGGGCAAAAGGGCTTGATCGATACCGTGCGCGGTCGTCAGGGCGGTATGCGGCTTGCCCGCGCTGTCGAACAGATCGGCGTCGGTGAGATCATCCGGGCCTGTGAGCCTGATTTTGCGATCGTACCCTGCATGGAAACTGGCAATGGCGAGATTGTCTGTGTCGTGCAACCCGCCTGCGTCTTGAAGCGCGCGCTGGCTTCGGCCGCTGCGGCCTTTCTCGATGTGCTCGATGGCTATACGCTGGCAGACCTCACCCGGCCGTCCGTGCCGTTGCGCCGTCTGCTTGCCCTGCCGGAACCGTGAGGGATCCGGACACCCCTGGGGTGTCCGGCACAGAATTGCAGCTGCCGATGGCTATGCCGGGCGGGCGTGAATGGGTTCGGCGCGATGCCAATTTTCCAGGATCCGACCATCGGTGTGGGTCTGCCTGGCCCAGCGGATGCCGTTGGCAATAACCTTGTGCACGGTCTTGTCGTGGTAGATCGGATAGGTCTCGTGGCCGGGGCTGAAGAAGAAGATGCGGCCGCGGCCGCGCTGAAACGTGCAGCCACTGCGGAAAACCTCTCCGCCTGAATACCAAGAGATGAAGACAAGTTCATCCGGCTGCGGGATATCGAAAGGCTCGCCATACATTTCTGAGGCGTTGACCTCGAAGTAAGGCGGTAGACCCTCGGCAATCGGGTGAGCCGGATTGACGACCCAGACCCGCTCGAGATCACCCTGCGGCGTTTCGCGCCAGGACAGATTGGCGTTGGTGCCCATCAGCCGGCGGAACAGCTTAGAGTGATGGCCGGAATGCAGGACGAGAAGGCCCATCCCTTTGAGTACTCGCTGCTGAATGCGATCGATCAAACCGTCGCTCACCTCCTCATGGGCCATGTGGCCCCACCAGAGCAACACGTCGGTGTCGTCAAGCAGCTCGTCCGGCAGACCCTCGTGCGGATCGTCGAGCCTACCACGGCGGATTTCGAAATCCGGGTTGGCGATGCCGGCTGCGATCGCACCGTCGATGCGGTCAGGGTAGATTTCCTGAACCTCCTTGTGCAGCTGTTCGTGGCGGCCTTCGTTCCAGATGGTGACCTTGATTGTCATGGTATCCTCGATGTTATGATGCCTGGGCCGGACGGATGAGCCGACCGGTGGAATCGAACAGATGGCAGGCGGTTGTATCGGCTGTGAGCGACACGCGATCGCCGGGCCGCAACGCGATGTCACCTTCGGCGCGGACGACGATCGGCTGTTCCTGCGAGCCGACGGTCATGTATGTCTCGACGCCCAACCGCTCGACGATGATAACCTCGGCCGAGAAGTCTCCCTGCCCGTCGGTTGCGATCTTCAGATGTTCCGGCCGAATGCCGAGCGTGGCTTCACCCTGCGGCACAACTGCGCCCGCATCAGGCAGGTCGAGCGACAAGCCGAACGGGCTTTGGGCGTGGGCCTTGCCGGCGCTCGGCCTGGTGATGATCACCGGAATGGTGTTCATCTTCGGAGAGCCGATGAAGGTTGCGACGAACTCGTTGTCGGGCTGGTGGTAGAGCGTCATCGGCGCACCCTGCTGGGCAACGACCCCCTTGTTCAGAACGACGATGCGGTCTGCCATGGTCATGGCCTCGACCTGGTCATGCGTCACGTAGACGACGGTCGCCTTGAGCTCGCGATGCAGGCGCTGCAGCTCGGCACGCATCTGCACGCGCAGTGCGGAGTCGAGATTGGACAAGGGCTCGTCGAAAAGGATCAGCGACGGCTTCTTGATGATGGCGCGACCAATGGCGACGCGCTGTCTCTGGCCGCCCGACAAGGCCGCGGGACGGCGATCAAGGTAGTCCGTCAGTTGCAGGATCTCGGCGACAGCTTCCACCTGGCGACGGATTTCCGCCTCCGGAACCTTCTTCAGGCTGAGGGAAAAGCCGATATTCTCGGCAACCGTCATATGCGGATAAAGCGCGTAGGACTGGAACACCATGGCAATGCCGCGCTTGTCAGGGGGAACATCATTGATGCGCTTGCCATTGAGGATGAGGTCGCCATCGTCGATACCCTCAAGACCCGCGATCATGCGCAGCAAGGTAGACTTGCCGCAACCCGATGGGCCGACGAACACTGCGAACTCGCCGTCTTCCACGATGATGTCGACGCCCTTGATGACCTCCAATGCACCGTAGAATTTGCGAACATTCCTGAGATTGATCATCGTAAAGCTCTTTCTGGTGTCAGCCTTTGACGCCGCCGGCAAATGTCTGCACGAGGAAGCGGCGCGCAAAGCCGAAGGCGACGACTGCCGGCAGGAGATAGATGAAGGCGAGCGCGGCAAGCAGGCCGTAGTCGATCTCGTTGATGCGCAGGAATGCACGGAAGAGACCAAGCGGCAGCGTCTGCAGTTCTGGCGAGGAGAGGAAGATCAGCGGCAACAGGAAATCGCCCCAGGCTGACATGAAGGCAAACAGCCCGGCGGCGGCCAGTCCCGGCAGCGCCAGCGGGATGAGCACCCGGCGAATGCGTTGTACGAGCGTCGCGCCGTCCATCAGCGCCGCCTCTTCATAGTCGCGCGGAAGGCCATCGAAGAATGTCTTCATGATCCACAGCGCCAATGGCAACTGCATCGTTGCAAGCACGAGGATCAGGCCGAGATAGCCATCGATGAAACCCGTCCAGCGCATGATCGGCCGGGCATATTCGCCAAAGATCGGTCGCAGGATAGCGCCCTCCGCATTATTCAGCGTCAGAAGGAACTTGTAGAGCGGTACGACGAGTGCTGTCGGCGGCAGGACGCGGATCAACAGGATTGCATAGAGGAACGGCAGCTTCCACCACGCTCTGGTGCGCGACAGCGCATAGCCGCCAAGCCCGGCCAGGACTATCACCAGCATGGTGGCGCCGCCGACCACGAAGAGCGAATTGAACAGCCACTTTGCGCCGTCTTCCTTGGTGAAGACCCGCAGATAGTTGGCGAAGCTCCATTGCTCTGGCCAGCGAAGGAACAGCTGGGCGTTTCCATCGAAGGATGCAAGAAGCACCCAGAGGAAGGGAACAGCACAAAAGACCGAGATCAGCGACAGCGTTGCATAGGCAAGCAGGTCCGACCGGGTCTTGTTGGCATTTTCGCTCGGGGAGATCACAGCAATTCAGACCTCCACCTTCATGGCCCGGACATAGCCGACGCCGAGGATCAGCGAAATCAGCAACGCGACAACCGCCACCGCTGCGCCATAGCCGAGCTGGAACGCGGTAAAAGACTGGTTGTAAATATAGATGCTGACAAGTTCCGTCGCCCCGCCCGGGCCTCCGCGTGTCAGTGCATAGACGAGACCGAAGACGGCGATGGTCGAAACGGCCGAGATCAGCATGTAGAGCAGGATCGTCGGCATCATGAGCGGCAAGGTAATGCGGCGAAACATCTGCGACGGGGTCGCGCCATCCATGCGGGCAGCCTCGTAAATCTCGTTGGGAATGGTGCTGAGGCCGGCCGTCAGAAGGATCATCGCAGTTGCGATGCCGCGCCAGGTGTTGACGATGATGATCATCGAAAGTGGAAAAACCTGCAACCAGTCGGCCGGCGTTACACCAAAGAAGCTGACGATACGGCTGAGCGTCGCCTGCTCTCCACCCGCCAACATGGAAATCCACATGAAGCCGGCAACCACCTCGGGCGCGGCATTTGGCAGAAGGATGATCGAAGAGAAAAGCCGCCTAAAGTGGATGCGACGACGAAGCGCCATCGCTGAGACCAAACCGAGCGCGAACTGGCCGATCACCGCCGAGCCGACCACGAACAGGAAGGTGACGAGCAAGGCGTTCCAGAACTTCGCATCGTTCAGCAACCGCGCATAGTTGCGAATACCGACAAAGCGCGGGCGCAGAGCCGCAGCACCCGTCAGCGCCTCATTGGTGAAGCTCAGATAGACGGAGTAAAGCGCGGGATAGATCACAAAGGCCAGAAGCAGCGCAAGTGAGGGCAACAAGATGAGAAGAAGCTGCCGCTCAGTGCGCCTTTCGTGGACGTTTCGGGCCATGGAAAGCTCTATAACTCGTTCGAAAGGAAATCCGGAGACGCGGGCAAGCCCACGTCTCCCTTGCGTAAGCTTTGGCTTACTTTACGACGTCGTCGCCCAAAGTTTCCTTGACATAGTCGACAAGAATCTTCTGCGCGCCGGCGGCATCGGTTTCCTTGCGCAGCAGCGCCTCTGTAGCGCGTGCAACACCTTCTGAAACGGTACCGAAGCCGGAGGCCTGTTTCAGGAAAGTGCCTTTTTCTGCCGCGGCATGGATCGGAACGAGTTCCATGAGCTTCTGGAAGTCGGCGTTTTTAGCCGCATCCTTGCTGGACGGAATGTTGCCGATGCGAGCTGCGTAGGAAACCTGCGTCTCCACCGACCCGATCTCCATCAGCGCCTTCTTGGCGAGTTCGACATTGGCCGACTTGGCGTTGATGGCCCATGGGGCTGCAAGATTGGCGAGAACATACTGGCCACCGCTCTGGCCCGGAACGGTCCAGGTGCCGACGACCTTGGTCACCTCAGGAATCGGGTTCTTGCTTTCACGACCCCAGTCGAAGATGTAGCACCAGGAACCGCAGGTGGTTGCGGCAAGCTTGCCGGCCGGGAACATCTGATACTTCGGCACGACCCAGGGCTCGGGTCCGAGCAACGGCTGCGTTGGCATCAGATCATTGTCGATCAGTTGCTTGTAGACGTCGAAGACATCCTTGACGCCCTCGCCGTTAAGGTCGAGCTTGCCGTCCGCATCGACGAGCTGTGGCGTCTTGGAGCCGACGATCAGGTGCTGGAAGCCTTCGTCAAAGGCGCCGCTTCCCCAGGAAACGCCAGCCGGGAAGAGCAGGCCGTAGGCGCCGGTCTTCTTCTTGATTTCGGCGGCACGATCGAGAAGGTCCTTCCAGGTCTTCGGCTGCTCCGTCGAGATGCCGGCTTTGTCGAGGACGTCCTTGCGGTAGTAGATTTCCTGAATGCCGAGCATGAACGGCATGACATAGGTTTGCCCGTCCGGGCTGACCGCCAGCTGCTTGGCGACGTCATAGAAATTGGCATAGCCATCCCAGGCCTTGATTTCCTTGGTCACCGGCGCGAGGTAACCGGCCTCGACCATATCAGCAACGGCGGCCGTCGTCGGGATGGAAAAGAGGTCAGGCGCGTTGCCGGCGCCGAGCTCGGTCAGCAGCTTCGTCAGATAGTCCTTGTCGGGCGCGGGGTATTCCACGACCTCGACGGTCACGCCGTATTTCTTCTCGATCTTCTCGACCGTCGACTTCATGGCGTCGATGCCGGCCTGACCGTGATTGGCAATTCGGATTGTCTCAGCATGCGCCAGCGTCGATACGGCGCTGAGCAGAATGGCGCACAGGCCACCAATGACCGTCTTCTTCAACGGAAGTCCTCCCTTTTGGTATGCGGCGCCCTCCAGCACCACGGTCGAAAATGTACACGCATTCCAACGACTGGCAAGGCGGTTTTTGATGGGCTTTCTGTCGAAAGAATAAGTAATTGAATTTGCAGGATTTAATAGATCTTGTTTTCATCGAACCATTTGTGTAACCGTATGCACACTGCATTCGGGAGGATTTCTCATGTCACGGAAATTGCGGCTTGGCGTCATTGGCGCAGGCCTGAAAGCGGCTGAGTATGCGACAAGTTGGGCTCGCATGCCCGAGATCGAATTTGTCGCGCTTGCCGACACGACACCTTCTTCTCGCCAGCGCCTGATCGACGTTTGCGTTGCGGCCGGAGCGCCGGTACCGCGGAGCTTTGATGATTACCGAGAGATGCTGGCGTCCTGCCGGGACGAATTGGATATCGTCTATGTCTCTACACCGCATGCATTTCACGGCGAGCAGGCAACGGCTGTTGCAGAGGCCGGGCTCGATCTCTTCCTTGAAAAGCCGATGGTGACAACGGTTGCGGAAGCCGAACGACTGATTGCGGCAAAGACGAAGAGCGGCGTGACAGTTGTAACCGCCTTCCAGGGTGGTCTCTCTCCCCTAGTGATCGATACGCGCAAGCGGGCGCTTGCCGGTGAGTTCGGCGATCTGGTCGCGATATCGGGGATGATCTGGGAAAGCTGGTCCAGCAACTACGACGGCCATTGGAAGCAGCAGCCGGATATCTCGGGCGGCGGTTTCATGTTCGACACCGGCGCCCACATGATGAATACCGTCTGCCTGCTTGCCAATTCGGATTTCGAGAGCGTGTCGGCCTATATGAACAATCACGGCAAGAACGTCGACATTGCGACCGCCGTCTCGGCCCGCCTCAAAAATGGTGCGCTGGCGACGCTGACGGCGGCCGGCGACGGTCCTCCGGGCTGCGCCTCCTACATCACCTTCTTCTATTCGAAGGCAATCGTTCGCATCGACGCCTGGGGCGGATGGCGCGAGATCAGTGTCGGCCGTACAAACGAGCCGCGCGAGGAAGCGGAAATTCTCGGTAATCCGATGAAAAACTTCCTCGCCATTCGCGACGGGACGATGGAAAACACCGGCTCCGTTGAAATGGGCCTGCGATTCGCTAGGCTCTGGGATGCAATCAAGGAATCGGCGGCGGCGGACGGGGCGCCCGTCAGAATAGCCGCGCCATAAACGCGTGGAATTTTTTGAATGAACAAGCGGCGGATCACCTCGAAGGAACTGGCGAAGCTCGCCGGAGTGTCGTCGGCCACGATCTCGCGGGCTTTTTCTCCGGATTCCAGAATCGGAAGCGCGACCCGTGACCGCATTTTGGCGGTTGCTCGCGAATACGGCTATCAACCGAATGCAATCGCCCGCTCGCTCAACAATCAGCGCTCACGGCTGGTGGCGCTGGTGGTCAACGCGATCGGCAATCCATGCGAAGCCGAGGAACAGCAGCTTCTCGTCCATCGACTGCAAGCCCGTCAGCTCCTGCCGATCATTTTGTGCTGCGCCGATCACGACGACAGGCTGCAGCTCATGCGCCTCGCCTCCACCTATCAGGTGGATCACGTCGTCGTCTTCTCCGACATGGTGTCGATGCAGGATGCCGTCGACATCTTCCACACCACGAAGCCGATCATTGTCTCTTTCGAACCGCTTGAGAACGAGAGCGTCTCAAGCATCCGGATCGACGGATCGGCCGCCGCCGACGAGATCATCGACAAGATCGTTGCCGACGGCAAGAAACGCTTCGCCTACCTCTCGGGCACGAAATCGAGTTGGATCGACAAGCTGCGGCGCAGGTGGTTCGTCGATGCGCTCGCCAAACGCGGCCTCACGCTGCAGGCGGAAGCGTTCGGTGACTACAGCTACGATTCCGGCTTTAAGGAAGCCGTCCTGCTTCTTCACCGCGCCAAGGTGGACGCAATCATCTGCGGCAATGACGTCATGGCCATCGGCGCGCGGGATGCCGCACGGCGCGTGCTTGGAAAGAACACGCCCGATGATATTGCCGTCGTCGGCCAGGATGGCATCGCCATGGCGGCGTGGGACTGCAACGACCTGACGACGCTAAGCCTCGACCATGTTGCCTTCATCGATGCCGTCGTGGAACTCATCGAGCGTCACGATGCCGAGATCGAAGGCCCCCATAGCATTACCCTCACCTGCACGGCCCGCTGGGGCTCGACAGCTTGAAGCCGGTCACGCGGCCTTTGCAATTCCTCGCCGCTTGCTTTCTTCTGGCCTCAGACTGCGGTTGCGATCTTGAGGAGAAGCCCGCGGCAAATCCGCCAACTCACGGGGTGACGAAGCTGTTAGCGCGCTTCAACGATCTCTTTTGAAAATCAGCTCATATGCCCAAAGACTGATCGCCATCGCGACAAACATGGCAAGGAATGTCCTGTGGTCCGGGATGTCCTGCGGATCAAGGAAGAACGGCAACGTGATGACGAGCAAACCGCAGATGGTCAACGCGGCCATTGCCGATTGAACGAAAAGCTTCGCGATATTGTTCATGCCCTGATTTCCCTTCGCGGCTTTGTGTCCTCATTGTTTCAAGGATTCGCAATTCCGTTTGCTAAACCAAGCAAGCCAACTCTAAGGCATATGGACTCGCCGTCCAACTTGACAAGCCCGGCAAGTCCGGGCCGTTGCGACTGGGTACACCATGCGCTCAACGAGCACAGGATTTTTAGCTTTTCGCAAGCGACGTTGGCGCGACTAACGAGATCGCGCGCTCACGAGGTCTTCGGCCTCCTCGCGGCTCATAGCGAGCACGGTCCTTCCGGTGTCGAAGCTGAAGCCGTTGCGCGCAAATGCCGCCATTTCCTTGGTGACCCCTACCCGATCGACGGTGCCGCGGCGAAACGGTCCGAAGGCGCGCTTTCGCGCGAAGACCACGGCTGCCAGCAGTTCATCCGCCTCATCAAGGGCAGCCGTGATGATCTCGCGATCGATGCCCTTCTGGGAAAGGTTTTGCGCGATACGCCGCTTTGACCTGCCGCGGCGAACCCCGGAACGCGTGCTGACTTCTGCATAGGTGGCGTCGTTCAGACCGCCATGCTCGAATGCAAATGTCACGGCCGAATCTGCCACTACCTTGAGTTGCGTCTCGGTGATGTCCTCGAATTTCTGTTTGGCCTTCCTGACGATGGCATCGAACAATTGTCGTTCGGTCATCATTCCGCGCTCAAGCCGATAGATGGTCGAGTTCCTGGCCCAACTCAGCATGCGCGCAGTCGGGGTGTCGGGCGGGGTCTGCTCGTCGCTCACGGTTCAGTCGTGCCCTTATTGCTTACCTGCGAGAGTAGCCAGGCCGTGAATGCTGAGCCAAGCGCATGTTCACGCTTACCATCAGGCGTTACCACATAATAGCTGTTCTCGGTCGACATCGGCTGGTCGAAAACAATCTGCAGCTTTCCGGAGCTTAGCTCTTGTTCGATCAGATAAAGCGGCAGAAGCGCAAACCCCATCGCCATCGTGGCGGCCTCGATGATCATCGAAAACTGGTCGAACCGGTTGCCACGATATGAGGGATCAGCGTCGATGTCGCAGTGCTCAAACCACTGGCGCCAGAGCCGTGGACGCGTGGCCAGATGCAGGAGCGGCCTGTGTATAAGTTCCGTCGGGCTGGCAACCGGATCCGATTGCAGCAAGGTTGGGCTGGCAACCGGGACGACCTTCTCGTCGCACAAAAACGTGCAGGTTGCCCGTGCCCAGATGGGCTGACCGTAATGAATGGCGAGATCAAAGCTTTCCTGCTCGAAGTCGAATGGTTCGGAGCGGGAGGCGATGTCAACCTGTGAACCCGGGTGGGCGGCCAAGAAGCCCGCCAGCCGTGGCGTCAGCCAGCGGCTGCCGAATGTCGGCAGGGTCGCGATCGAAAGCGTCGCCGTCGCGTCGGCACCTGCTGCTGCCCGGATCATCATCTCTTCGGTCTGGTGCAGCAGGCGCCTCGCTTCCGGCAGCAGCCGCTTGCCGGCCTCCGACAGGATCGCTCGCTGTCGAACGCGCTCGAAGAGGAGGACACCGAGCTGGGTTTCCAAGTCCTTGATCTGTCGGCTGATGGCGCTTTGCGTCAGGTTGAGTTCGAGAGCCGCGCGCGTGAAGTTGCCGTGGCGAGCGGCAGACTCGAATGACTGCAGTGTCGTCAGGTCGGGTATCAGCTTTCGAGGCAAGGTCATTCCAAAACCGCATCATCTCAGCTTCATTTATCGTTATTCCTCTATCGTGTACGCGATATGATCGCAATCCAGAATGAACTTCTCCAATTGGCGTCTCGTGAGAAAAGCTATGCTGACCAAAAGTTACGTCTCCTCCTGTACTATCCGTTCTGCATTTTCTGCGGCCATGTCGGCCATGTATCGGACCGAGGTGCATGCTTACGGCACGCTGATGGACATTGTTGCCAAGGTCAATGCCGCGACGCTTGCCGCCGATCCGGTCCTCAAGCACAGACTGGAAGAAACCGATTCGCTTGAGCGTGTCTCCGAAGAGCGCCATGGTGCCATCCGTCTCGGGACTGCGGCGGAACTTGCCATGATGAGACGCGTCTTTGCCGTCATGGGCATGTTCCCGGTCGGCTACTACGACCTCAGCGAGGCCGGGGTGCCAGTCCACTCTACCGCTTTCCGACCGGTGGGCGATGCCGCACTGAAGCGCAACCCGTTCCGCGTTTTCACCTCTCTGCTGCGCCTCGACTTGATTGCCGACGAAGAATTGCGCGCTGAAGCCGACGCGATCCTTCAGAAGCGTCAAATCTTCACCGCCGGTGCCATCGAGCTGACCGAAAAGGCCGAGCGCCAGGGTGGTCTGGGTGATGATGATGCCACGCGCTTCGTTGCCGAGGTCCTGGAGACGTTCCGCTGGCATGACCAGGCCAATGTTGGCCTCGCCATGTACGGCCGTCTGCATGATGCGCACCGACTGATTGCCGACGTCGTCTCGTTCAAGGGGCCGCATATCAATCACCTGACGCCGCGCACGCTCGATATCGACGAAGTACAGCGGCTGATGCCGGAATATGGCATTGCGCCGAAGGCGGTCGTCGAAGGTCCGCCGAGCCGTCGCTGCGCAATTCTGTTGCGGCAGACGTCGTTCAAGGCCCTTGAAGAAGCGGTCTCTTTCAGGGATGCGAGCGGTCACTGGCAGGAGGGCACGCATACGGCCCGGTTCGGGGAAATCGAAAGCCGAGGCATCGCCCTGACCCCTAAAGGTCGCGCTCTGTACGACAAGTTGCTGACGGAATCGCGCAAAGTGGTTCGCCCGGCCGCCGACGGCTCGAACGCTGCTGCCTACGAAAAGGCGCTTGTCGACGCTTTCGTGCTCTTCCCGGACAGCTGGGCCGAAATCCGCGCAAAGGGCCTTGGCTATTTCCGTTATTCGCTGACGGAAAAGGGAGAGAGCGCAGTGGCCTCAGCCGATGCCAGCATCGAGCAACTGTTGTTGGACGGGCTCGTTTGCTTCGACGCGATCGTTTACGAGGATTTCCTACCTGTGAGCGCGGCCGGCATCTTCCAGTCAAACCTCGGCGACGAGGCGACGCAGGAGTTTACCGCAAGCCCCAACCAGCAGCGCTTTGAGCGCGATCTCGGGACGCCTGTTCTCAATGAGTTCGATCATTACGCCGGCATCGAGGCGCAATCGATCGCTGAATGCAGAGCTCGCCTGAGCGCCGCCCAAGCGGCCGAGTGAAGCAACCCAACGACCAGCAACAAGAACCAAACACCAACACAAAGGGTCGTCACATGACCATGGCAGCAAGAGCAGTTGATGTAGCACAGGAAGCCGTTGCGCTTCTCGATAAGATCGGCGTCGACAAGGCGCTTTATACCGGCGGAGAGATGGCCTCCTACAGCCCGGTCACGGGCGAGCAGCTCGCGGCACTGAAGACCGACACTCAGGAAGCGGCGAGCGCGAAGATAGACAAGGCTGCCCGCGCATTCGAGACGTGGCGCCTCGTTCCCGCGCCGAAGCGCGGTGAGCTTGTCCGCCTGCTCGGCGAGGAACTGCGCGCTGTCAAAACGGAGCTCGGCCGACTGGTCTCGATCGAAGCCGGGAAGATCCCTTCCGAGGGCCTCGGTGAAGTGCAGGAAATGATCGACATCTGCGATTTCGCCGTCGGTCTTTCCCGCCAGCTCTATGGCTTGACCATCGCAACCGAACGGCCGGGACATCGGATGATGGAAACCTGGCATCCGCTCGGCGTCGTCGGTGTCATCTCCGCCTTCAACTTCCCAGTCGCAGTCTGGGCCTGGAACGCTGCGCTTGCGCTGGTTTGCGGCAACGCCGTCGTTTGGAAGCCTTCCGAGAAGACGCCGCTTACGGCACTTGCCTCGCAGGCCATCCTGCAGCGCGCGATTGCGCGCTTCGGCGATGCGCCGAATGGCCTGAGCGAAGTGCTGATTGGCGATCGCGCCGTCGGCGAGGTCCTTGTCGATCATCCGAAGGTGCCGGTTGTTTCGGCGACGGGCTCAACGCGCATGGGCCGGGACGTTGGTCCTCGCCTGGCACGCCGCTTTGCACGTGCGATCCTGGAACTCGGCGGCAACAATGCCGGCATTGTCTGCCCATCGGCCGATCTCGACATGGCGCTGCGCGCCATCGCCTTCGGAGCAATGGGCACGGCCGGCCAGCGTTGCACGACGCTTCGCCGTCTGTTCGTTCACGAGAGCGTCTATGATCAACTCGTGCCGCGACTGAAGAAAGCCTATGCCAATGTCTCCGTCGGCAATCCGCTTGAAAGCACGGCACTAGTCGGCCCGCTGATCGACAAGCTCGCCTTCGACAACATGCAAAAGGCGCTTGGCGAGGCGAAAGCCCATGGCGGCGTGGTCAGCGGCGGCGAGCGCGTCGCGCTGCCGTATGATAAGGCTTACTACGTCAAGCCGGCCCTCGTGGACATGCCATCACAGATCGGTCCGGTGCTGGAGGAAACCTTCGCGCCGATCCTCTACGTCATGAAATACAACGACTTCGATCAGGTCCTCGAAGACCACAATGCTGTCGGCGCCGGTCTCTCCTCGTCGATCTTCACGCTGGATCTACGGGAGGCTGAACGCTTCCTGTCGGCCGATGGATCCGATTGCGGTATTGCGAACGTCAACATCGGAACCTCGGGCGCCGAGATCGGTGGCGCATTTGGTGGCGAGAAGGAAACGGGTGGCGGCCGCGAGTCGGGCTCCGATGCATGGAAAGCCTATATGCGCCGGGCCACCAACACGATCAACTACTCCAGGGCTCTGCCGCTTGCGCAGGGCGTCTCCTTCGAAATCGAGTAGGAGCGGCCATGACCATCGATGTGAAAATTGAGGAGGCGGGCTTCAGGCCCGCCTCACGGATATCCTTGATCGGCGTCTCCGAGATCCTGCAGATCGGCGCGCGCGCCGCGGCCATGAAGCGGGAAGGCAGACCGGTCATTATCCTTGGCGCCGACGAACCTGATTTCGAAACGCCCGATCATGTCAAGCAGGCTGCCTGGGACGCGATGCAGCACGGCGATACCAAGTATACGGCGCTCGACGGCACGCCGGCGTTGAAGGAAGCGATCCGCACCAAGTTTCAGCGTGAGAACGATCTTTCCTTCGAGGCTGGCGAGATAACCGTCGCCACCGGCGCCAAGCAAATCCTCTTCAACGCGATGATGGCGACGGTCGATCCCGGCGACGAGGTGATCATCCCCACTCCCTACTGGACGTCCTATTCCGATATCGTTCAGATCTGTGAAGGCAAGCCTGTCCTCGTTGCCTGCGATGCAGACAGCGGGTTTCGGCTGACCGCCGAAAAGCTCGAAGCGGCGATCACGCCGCGGACGCGCTGGCTGTTGCTGAACTCGCCATCCAATCCGTCCGGTGCCGCTTATAGCGCCGATGATTACCGGCCGTTGCTGGACGTCTTGCTCAGGCATCCGCACGTCTGGCTGATGGTCGACGACATGTACGAGCACATCGTCTACGACGATTTCCGGTTCGTCACGCCATTGCAGTTGGAGCCGCGCCTGCGCGAGCGCACGCTGACGATCAACGGCGTCTCCAAGGCCTACGCAATGACCGGCTGGCGTATCGGCTATGCCGGTGGGCCGAAGGCGCTCATTAAAGCGATGTCCGTGGTGCAGAGCCAGGCGACGTCCTGCCCGTCCTCGATCAGCCAGGCCGCAGCTGTTGCCGCGCTCAACGGACCGCAGGATTTTCTTGCCGAGCGAACGGAGAGCTTCAGGCGGCGGCGCGATCTCGTCGTTTCCGGTCTCAACGCAATTGACGGCCTCGATTGCCGCGTTCCCGAAGGCGCCTTTTATACCTTCTCCGGATGTGGCGGCGTTCTCGGCCGGATGATGCCGGGCGGTCGCAAGATCACGACGGACAGCGAGTTTTGCGCCTACCTCCTCGAGGAGGCGAATGTCGCGGTCGTCCCAGGTTCGGCCTTCGGCCTTTCGCCGTTCTTCAGGATCTCTTATGCCTCAGCGGAGGCGGACCTTAGGCAAGCGATCGAGCGTATCGCAGCCGCTTGCCGGCGGCTCGCCTGATTGGCGCCAGAGCGAGGCGGGATCGCCGGTTCCCGCGCCGTTTAAGCGAATGAATGACGTCAAGAAAACGCCCGGACACGATGGCCGGGCGTTTTCTGTTGATTGCTTCAGCTAAGCGGATCAGCCGGCGATCTTTTCACCGTAAGCCTTCTGGGCATAGTAGTGCCCGAAGCGGCTGTCGAGGAACATGTCGAGACCGATGTCTTCCTGCCGGACGAAGCCCTTCGTCGGCAGCTCGTCCTTGGCCAGCATGTCAAGTACGGCGCAGATGCTCGATGCTGTGGTGATCTGGATGGCGCTCATCATGCGGCCGGCGACGACGGCGCTGTAGACCTTGTTAGCGTAGGTCTCCTGCACAAGGCGGCCGTTCTTCCAGCCGGACACGGTGACGAAGATGATCACGACATCCTGCATCGTCGAAGGCAATGCGTGCTCCAGAATATCCTTGAGGACGTCGCGGCGGTGGCGCAGGCCGAGATCGCTGAGCAGCGCTTTCATGATGGCGGCATGACCGGGGTAGCGGATGGTGCGATAGTTCAAGGTCCGGACCTTGTCCTTCAGCGTTTCGCACAGCGTGCCAAGGCCGCCGGAGGTGTTGAAGGCCTCATAAGTCACGCCATCAAGGGAGAACTCTTCACGTTCTTCCAGGGCCGGTACCTCGATCAGCTGTCCATCGACGATCGCCTCGCAAGGCTCGATGTATTCGTTGATGACGCCGTCCGTGCTCCAGGTCAGATTGTAGTTCAAGGCATTCGACGGATACTGCGGCAGCGCACCAACGCGCATGCGGACGCTGTCGAGCTTGTCGAAGCGGCTTGCTAGATCATTGGCAACGATCGAGATGAAGCCTGGCGCGAGGCCACATTGCGGAATGAACGCGGTGGATGCGCTGGCGGCGATCGCTTTCACGCTGCGGGTGGATTCGACGTCCTCGGTCAAATCGAGGTAATGCACGCCGGCCTCCGCGGCAGCCTCGGCAATCGCGATGGTCAGGTGGTACGGCGCGGCACTCAGGACGGCGAACTTGCCGGAGAGAAGTTTGACGAGGGCTGCGTGGTCGGCGATGTCGACTTCCGCCAGGCCGAGCGCCGGGTTCGCCTCCATGTGGTCCAGCTGCTGCCTGCTGCGGTCGGCAAGCGTGACATGATAGTCGCCGGAATGGATGAGAAGACGGGCGATCGTCGAGCCGATCTTGCCGGCGCCGATGACAACGATGTTTTTCATATGCGTTCCCTCTGTTGGATCGAGAAATCTTTATGCTTTCTTTATTCCCGTCGGTTTGGTTGATTCACAGCGCGAGAATGATAAAATCGACTAGATTTATTTGGCATACTGCCGTTCAGGTTGATCAATATGACGATGAGTGACAAGGATCGGCAGCTTCTGTCGATTCTCAGCGAAAACGCCCGCCTGTCCACCGCCATGCTGGCGCGCAGGCTCGGCCTGTCGCGCACCACGGTCCAAGCCAAGATCGAGCGGCTTGAGCGGGACGGCGTCATTGCCGGCTATGGCGTGCGGCTTTCTGATGACTTCGAGAGCGGCCAGATAAAGGCGCACGTGCTAATTACCTTGGCGGCCAAGGCGCTCGGACGCGTCACGCAGGAGCTACAGGCGATTGCCGATGTCCGCTCGGTTTATTCGGTGAGCGGCAGTTTCGACATGATCGCAATCGTTGCGTCGGCATCGATCAGCGAACTCGACATGGTCATCGACAAGATTGGCGATATCGATGGCGTCGAGAAGACGCTCTCCTCAATCATTCTGTCGACGCGCATCAACCGCTAGTGGCGCGTCATGGCCGTGCCCTACTTTGACGGGGCACTAGGCACGATAGACGACCGCCGCACCGGTGAGACCGGCGCCTGCTGCGGCCAGAAGCAGGGTTTCACCTTCCTGCAGCGGTCGCGCGGCTGCGTCGAGCGACAAGGAGAGCGGGATTGTCGCGGCCGAAGAATTTCCGAACCGGTCGAGCGAGCAGACGGTCCGTTCGGGTTCGATCCCTAGGTTGGCTGCGACCGCCTGGAATATCCGGACATTGGCCTGGTGTGGCACGAATCTGGTGATCGCTGCGGTCTCAATGGCCGCCCTGTCGAGCGCCCTTTTCGAGGCGTTGCTCATCATGTCAACCGCCCGCGAAAACACCTCGCGTCCGTCCCGCATCGTCATCAGATATTCCTCAGCGGCGCGCTCCGGTGAAAAGGGTTTGTTACTGCCGCCTGCGGCGATCGAGATCAGCTCATAGCCGCTGCCTTCGGAGCATAGATCGGTGCCGAGGATGCCGGTGGCGGGATCGCTTGCCGGCGTCAGCACGACCGCGCCTGCTGCATCTGCAAACAGAACGCTACTGGCTCGTTCAGCCGGGTTGATGCGACGGCTGAGGATATTGGCGGCGACGACAAGAACGGCCTTGCCCTGCGTGCGCACGAAACCGTCCGCGAGCGTCAACGCGTAGAGAAATCCCGAGCAGGCGCCGGCCAGGTCGATCGCGCCCGAATTTGCAAGTCCGAGTTTATGGGCAACAAGCGGTGCCGACGGCGGCAGCAGGTGATCCGGTGTCGAGGTTGCAAGGAGCATCAAGCCGATCTCAGATCGATCGGTTCCGGCGTTATCGAGGGCCATGGCTCCTGCTTTGACGGCAAGGCCGCTAAGGGTGTCGCCGTCTTCTGCCCAATAGCGGGTACGGATGCCGGTGCGACGTTCGATCCAGCCGGTCTCGAGCCCGAGGGATTGTTCGATCTCGGTGTTTTCGACGCAGCGACCCGGAACGGCGTGGCCAAAACCTGCGATGCGCGCGGAGCGGACGCTCATCATGCTGCCGTTCCGATCAGGACGCTTGCTGCCTCGTCAATCGCATCATAGAGGCGGTCGATCTCGGCTTCCGACACGCAGTATGGCGGCATGAGGTAGATGACGTTTCCTAGAGGGCGGATGAGAAGGTTGCGCTCGCGGAAGAAGGCGCGCAGCCGCGGTCCTATGTCGGCTAAATATCCATCTGAGGGAACGGCGAGGTCCAGCGCGGCAATGGTTCCAGATTGCCGGACGTTCCTGAATCGTGGATCCCCGACAAAGCGTTGCAGCGCCTGCCCTTGCCATGCAACAAGGCGATCGATGCGCGCCTGGACCGGCTCCTCCGTCCAGATCTTCAGATTGGCAACTGCTGCCGCACAGGCAATCGGATTGGCAGTGTAGGAACTTGAATGGAAGAATGTCTTCCGGCGATCGGTCGAAAGATGCGCTTCAAAGATCTCACCTGTGCAAAGCGTTGCAGCAAGCGGCATGGCGCCCCCGGTCAGGCCCTTCGAGGTACAGAAGATGTCGGGAAGAATGCCAGCCCGAGCGCACGCAAACAGGCTACCGGTCCTGCCCCAGCCCGTCATCACCTCATCCGCGATGAGGAGCACCCCGTGGCGTTGGGCAATTTTCCTGAGTTCGCCAAGCAAGGAAGGGCTAAACATCTTCATGCCACCGGCGCCAAGCACCAGCGGCTCGATCAAAAGGGCCGCGACCCTGCCCGAGCAGCACGCTACCTCGAACGCATCAAGCGTTTTTTGCTCCAGGCCTCGCTCCGGAAATGGAAGTGAATCGACACCAAACAGCAAGGGCTCATAGGCGGCGTTGAAGACGCCCCTTTCACCGACGGACATGGTTCCGATCGTGTCGCCATGATAGCCATGCTCCATCACAACGATCCGGTCGCGTCGTCGACCGGTATTGTGGAAGAAGCCGAGCGCCATCTTCAGGGCGACTTCGACTGCCGTCGAGCCACTGTCGGAATAGAAGACGTGCTGCAGCCCAGCCGGGCTTACCTCGGTAAGACCACGGGCAAGATCCTCGGCGGGGGCGTGGGTGTATTCGGCAAAGATGATCTGGTCGTAGACATCCGTCGCCTGGCGGATCGCCTCCATGATCGTCGGGTGCCGGTGGCCGTGGGTGATCACCCACCAGGATGAAATCGCATCGAGAATGCGATTGCCGGCTTCGTCGACCAGATATGCGCCTTCCGTGGCGACGACCTTCTTCATCGCTGGCTCAAGAGCGTGCTGCGTGAATGGATGCCATATGGGGGAACGCGTCATGCCTGCAGGCTCCGAAACATCGTGATGTCGAACCCCCGATGAAAGGCTTCGATAAGTCTCTCATGGGTTAGTGGGTTGGTCGGCGCCAGTCGCCCCAACGTGCGCACGCCGCTCATCTTCACGATAATCCTCTGCGTCTCGAGGTTCTCCTCGCCTATGAAGGCAATGCCGAAGATGGGGACGGTTCGTCGCTGCAACGCCTCGACCGACATCAATGTGTGATTGATGGTGCCGAGCGAGGTGCGGGCGCAAAGAATGACAGGCACCTGCCAGCGGGCGAAGACGTCGGCGAACAGGGTCTTTGACGTCAGGGGTACGAGAACGCCGCCGGCGCCTTCGACGACAAGCGAGCCGGTAATCGCCTGCGGCGAGAGTGCGCCTGGATCTATCTCCACGTCGTCGAGCATCGCCGCATGGTGCGGAGAAGCGGGGGTCTTTAGCCGGTAGGCCTCCCGAACGATCCGTTCGGCCGGAACATTGCCCAATCGTGCGACCGTTTCAGCGTCCGTTTCTTCTTCCAGCCCCGATTGGACGGGCTTCCAGTAGCAAGCGCCGAGGGCGGACGTCAAAGCGGCAGCGAAGACAGTCTTGCCGATACCGGTGTCGGTGCCGGTGACAACGAAGCGCGCCATCATTCCTGCTCCTTTCGCATGGCAACGGACAGGCACTCGAACAGCCGCGAAATGGTCGCTTGATCAACGTTGAGGGTAATGGAGATGCGCAGTCGCGCCGTGCCGTCCGGTACGGTCGGGGGACGAATGGGCCTGACGTCGAAATCATCGCTTCGAAGGCGCTCGGCGAGCCGTACCGCGCGGCGATTATTGCCGATCAAAACTGGCTGGATCTGCGTCTTGCTGGATCGCATCCCAATCGTTGTTTCCATCTCGCGACTGGCAAAGGACACAAGTTTAGCGAGCTTATCGCGACGCTCCGGTTCATCGGCCAGGATCCGCAATGACTCTCGCAGCGTCGCCGCCATCAGCGGAGACGGCGCCGTCGAGTAGATGAAGTTCCGGGCGCGGTTGATGAGGAAATCGCAGATGATTGCCGGTCCGACGACGATCGCGCCCGATGCTCCGAGCGCCTTGCCGCAGGTGTGCAGCGTGATGCAGTTTTCCGGATGCCCCAGACATTCGGTCAGACCGCGCCCGCCTTCACCGAAGACGCCCGTCGCGTGCGCCTCGTCGACGACGAGGAAACCGTCATGCTCTGTCGCAAGCTGCGCCAACGCGCGAAGCGGCGCTTGATCTCCGTCCATCGAGTAGAGGCTCTCGACGGCGATCCACGGTCGGCCGGTGCCGCCAGCGCGACGCCATGTGCGAACGGCATCGGCGACCGCGTCCACATCGTTGTGCGGGGTTGCGATCGATGGCGCACGGCTCGCCGAAATCCCCTCATGGGCACTGGCATGGATCAGGGCGTCGTGGACGATGATGTCCTTGCGTTGTGGCAAGGTCGAGAACAACGCAACATTGGCTGCATAGCCGCTGCCGAAATAAAGCGCTCGCTCGGCCCCGAAATATGTCGCGGCATCCCGCTCCAGCGCCTCATGCTCCGGATGATTGCCACGCAGCAGGCGGGAGCCGCCTGCCCCGACCGGCATGCCGCGGTCCAGGGCATCCCGAAGGGCATCCTTGAGCCGCTGTGAATGGGCGAGGCCAAGATAGTCGTTCGAGGTGAAATCGGTGCCGGACGGCGCGACAAGGGTCCGGCTCCTCCCTTTGCGATCAAGACCAGCGAGCTGGCGCTCGTAAATCGCAAGGCTGGCGGCGGTCATTCCGCGCGCTCCAACTGCTCCGCCTTCAGCCCGAGGCGACGGAAGAGGGCTGCGTCGTGATCCTCGCCGGGGTTGTCGGCGGTCAACAAGGTTTCGCCTACGAAAATTGAATTGGCACCAGCAAAGAAACAGAGCGCCTGGGTTTCGTCTGACATATCGGTGCGTCCCGCCGACAGGCGCACGTGGGACGACGGCATCAGAATACGCGCCAGTGCGATTGTGCGGACGAAGTCGATCGGGTCGATCGGCTCTGCATTGGCAAGTCTCGATCCGGGAATCGGGATGAGCATATTGATGGGGACGCTTTCGGGCGGGGTCGGCAGGTTTGCAAGCGTGACAAGCATCGAGATGCGGTCTTCCGATGTCTCGCCCATGCCGAGAATACCGCCTGCGCAGACCTTGATGCCGGCCTTGCGGACATTGGCCAGCGTCTCCAGCCGATCGGCAAACGTGCGGGTCGTGATAATCTCGCTATAGAAGCGCTCCGAGGTGTCAACGTTGTGGTTGTAGTAGTCGAGGCCGGCGTCGGCGAGCCTGGCAGATTGCTGCGTTGTCAACATGCCAAGCGTCATGCACGTTTCCATGCCGAGCGCCCTTACGCCCTCGACCATCGCGACGATTGCATCGATGTCGCGATCCTTTGGGCTGCGCCAGGCAGCACCCATGCAGTACCGCGTTGCACCCCCGTCCTTGGCTCTTTGCGCTTCGGAAAGAACGCGCTCGACCTGCATGAGTTTCGACGCCTTGAGGCCAGTCTGATAGTGGGCAGACTGGCTGCAATAGCCGCAATCTTCAGCACATCCGCCGGTCTTGACCGACAGGAGGCGGCTCATCTGCACCGCGTTCGGGTCGAAATTGGCCCGATGGATGCTATGGGCACGAAACAGAAGGTCGTTGAATGGCAAATTATAGATAAAACGGGCCTCCGGTTGCGTTACCGGCTCACGAGAGCTGCCGTTGCAGGGGATTTCTTGGGCCGGATGGTCAATATGAGGTTGCATATGTCCGAAACCTTTGCACTATGGAATGGCGACGCGTAGATAGAAATCAATTTTATCTATAATAATATGCCGCTGTCTTAGGCAAGCGCGTTTTTCTGTGTCATCTTCTGAAGGGATTGGGCAGGTAGGCTCGCCTCTGGCTCAAGACTGCATCTTCGGGGGCCTGCCATCGCTGTCGCAACAGCCGGGACTCGGGCCACCTCTGGGACCTGGGGTGCCTCCGCTCGCAAAGAGCGTTAGATGGCGCCGGAGGCACGCTTGGCGATTGCCCTGTCGCAGACGAGGGAGCAGGTCACTATCACGCCGATGCGCAAACCGCATGGAACCTAGGTAGGCGCCGTTGGCTCTAGCCGACGATTGCAAACCGATTGCGGGACGCGTGCTGCATTCGCCGCGACGGTCCTCCGATCCATTGCACGTGCCGCTCCAGCGCGGTCACCGCATTCTCGACCTTGCCGGCGCGGAGAAACGCAAGAATGGCGCGATGGTCCTTGTCGACGCGTGGCTCCCAGTCTGTCAGCCAGGTGGCGAACAGAAATCGGGCGCTTGCTGCATGCAGGTCGTCAATGGCCGAGAGCAGCCGCGGCATGCCGCAAGGGTCGAGGATGAGCTTGTGAAACCTGCGATTGGCCTCTTCCCAGGTGCGGACATCGCGCGCGTTGTCACCGTCGATCGTCGCCTGTTCGGCCTGATCGAGACGGGACGGCGTCAGGTGTTCGGCCGAATGGCGAAGAGCAAGACCTTCAAGTGCTGCGCGCATCTTGGCGACCTCCTGCACTTCCTTGAGATCAAACGAGGCGACACGAACGCCACGCCGCGGCTCGCTGACGGCGAGGCCTTGCGCTTCGAGACGACGAAGGGCCTCGCGCACGGGTACGTGCGAGGACCCGAACTCCTCGGCGATGTGGTCCTGCTTTAGCTTCGAGCCGGGCGGCAAGGCACCTGTCACAATGCGCTCTGCGAGCGCGCGACTTATCCGGCCCGCTATCGTGTCGTCGTTATGAATAGTCATATTTTAGAGATAGTTCCTGCGCTCGACGCTGTCGAGGTGCGTGCCATGCGCGGCTGTGGATTTGTCGGCCGCTTCGGCCCAGATCGTGTCATGAACGGATTGGTTTTCTCGCGTGACAGATCCTGCCGTTTTCGAGGTTGAAGCCAGTGTCAAGAATGGCTTGCCGCTCGCCTTCGTCGGGTAAAGATTGCGACTTTCGTGGAGCCGGTGCGCTGGGGTGAGTGACATCACTGCGCGACCACCCGGGCGCCCATTGAGCGACATCGGATGCTCGCTCACCTATCAACCTTTGCTCACCATGCCGCGGATGAGGTGGGGCGGTGCTCACAAGGGGCGTGATGTTTCGCTTGCTGTCGCAGTCGCTGGGTCGCCGCTGATCCTTGGGTCGCGCCGGTCTTGATTGGGTGGGGGCATCAAATGCAACCCGGTGTGGTGAGGCGTGTCTCCTCTGGATCAGTTGGAGGCGCTCGGCTGGCTGATGCAGCAAGACGCAAGCCGGGCATGCGACTAGTCTCGTGAACCCTTGTTGAAGAGGTGCAGTTCGGCTTCGGCGAGGTGCTTTGCGCGTTACGCAATCGCTCCGACATTAGCAGTCCTGGTGGTGCTAGGCGCCGGGTTTGATGCGGCCGGCAGGGGCTCCGACCGGGTCGTTCGCGAGCAGGCGCGGTTGCACGCGGAATTTGGATGGGCATGAATTTTCGAATGGCTAGCCGTGAGGCCTGCCTTTTCGCGGGACACTGGCCCGGTTCGCGGGCGACGACGTTGACGAGGGATGCGCGATATTTGAAGGGCTGCGTGGTCAGCGTGAACGCAGGCGCCAGATGGTGGTGCGGTGAAAGAGGTGATTTTCTCGGCGCGATATCGCTCGCCATTGCCGGCCAACCGGTGAATGATCGGTGTGCGATATCGGCAGTGGCGGAGAGAGATCGCTTAGGTGCGTCTGCGACAACGGGCGCGCGGGGCGGCACGGTTGCTGCCGCGACGGGCTGAATCTGGCGATGGCTCGCAAGGGTCGCGGAAACGTGTTGGCGGCGCGGCGAACGAGGCAAAGACGCGGTGGGCGTTGACGGTGGCTGAGCTCAAATGACGGCCGGGCCACTTGCTCGCGGTTCGGGTGGTGCGGGGTCCCTGGTAGCGAGCGCCGTTCAAACAACCGGGCGAAGTTCCCCGCGGGGAACAATTAGAACGAATGACGCCTCCTGTCGCAGCCGTCAGCGCCTTTGCGTATCAACATCGGCTCGCCGTGGTTCCCCGTGAAGGCTGGTTCTCAAGTCGTTAATCCCCAGATAGCCGTGCGGATGCGGTTGACAAATCACCGCCCAATCCGAGATTCTAGTTGCCTGCGCTTCGGCGCTCCAGATCCGTTTTGGCGCAAAACAGCGGGCTTGGATCCCTCTCGGAAGCGATTTTTCGGGCCGAACTCCACTTCAAGTGCATACCGTCCAGCGGAACGAAACGCAGAGTTAGCTACCGTCCGTGCAAATACGTATGGTTAACCAAGAGTTTAGCTCTTGGGTTCAGCAGGTTCAGCAGGCGCTACGGAAGCGATCAATGCAGGTTGCAAGCACCTTTTCCCCGGGCCGCTTCCACCAGTTCCCCGCCGAAAAGATCTCGACCTCCTGAGGGCCTTGGTAACCCGCCGCCTCGATGGCGCGACGGATCCCTTTGAGGTCGATGACACCGTCTCCCATCATCCCGCGGTCGAGCAACAGGTCGGTGGTGGGAACCAGCCAGTCGCAGATATGGTGGGCAAGGATGCGGCCGCCGGCGCCTGCCCGGGAAATCTGCTCCCCAAGCTTCGGATCCCACCAGACGTGGTAGACGTCGATGGCGACGCCGATGCCGTCCCCGAGAAGGTCGCAGATGTCGAGCGCCTGTTCGAGCGTGTTCACGCAAGCACGATCGGCGGCATACATCGGATGCAGCGGTTCGATGGCAAGCGGTATGCCGGCTGCACGCGCATGCGGCAGGATCGCTGCGATGCCTTCGGCCACCATCTCGCGCGCATGTGCGATATCTCGGGATCCGGCGGGCAGACCGCCGACGACGAGGACCAGGCAGTCCGCGTTGAGGGCGGCAGCCTCATCGATGGCCTTCCTGTTGTCGTCGATTGCGGCTGCCCGTCCTGCAGCGTCGGCTGCGGCGAACATGCCGCCGCGGCAAAGGCCTGTTACCTGCAGCCCGTTGTCGGCGACGATCCGGGCGGCTTCCGAGAGGCCAATGGCGTGCACCTGATCGCGCCAGGGCGCGATCGCAACGACATCCTGCTTGAGACAGGCTTCGATGGCCTGCCTCATATTGTATTGCTCTCGGACGGTCGCGAGATTGATGGAAAGGCCGTCGACTGCCATGTGTCTTCCTCCCTCACCCGCTGTCGCGAGGTGCATGCCCGTGACGTTCAAATGCCGATTGTCGCCAGGATCGTTTTCATTCGAGCGGCGGCGATATCCGGATCACGCAGGACGCGGGCCTTGTCGGCGAGCCGGAACAGCTCGGCAAGATGCACCATCGAGCGCGCGCTTTGCTGGCCGCCGAGCATCTGGAAGTGGTTCTGAAAGCCGTTGAGATAGGCAAGGAAGACAACGCCGGTCTTGTAGAATCGCGTCGGCGCCTTGAAGATGTGCCGCGACAGGGGGACCGTCGGAGCCAGGATATCGTGGAAGCCGGCGAGATCGTCCTTGGCAAGCTTGTGCAGGGCAGCACTCGCCGCAGGCGCAATGGCATCGAAAATACCGAGCAGGGCGTGCGAATATCCCTGTTCATCGCCGGCAATGAGCTCTGCGTAGTTGAAGTCGTCGCCGGTGTACATCTTCACCGCCGCATCAAGGCGGCGGCGCATGATGATCTCCTTTTCAGCCGAAAGCAGAGAGATCTTCACGCCATCCACCTTGCTTGCGTGGTCATTGATGATGGCGATCGCCGTTTCCATGGCTTCGATGTCGTCACGCGAGCCCCAATAACCCGAAAGCGCAGGATCGAACATGTCGCCGAGCCAGTGGATGATGACCGGCTGGCGGACCTGCCTCAGGATACGGTCGTAGACGCGCACGTAATCCTCGGGGTTCTTGGCAGCTGCGGCGAGAGCGCGGCTTGCCATCAAGATGATCCTGCCACCCTGCCCTTCGACATACGCGACCTGCTCTTCATAGGCGCGGATCACATCATCGATGCCGATATCGGGGCCTGGCGGCAAGTGGTCGGTGCCGGCGCCATAGGCAATCAGCGCATCGGGGCGCTGGTGCGCGGCCGATTGCACGTTGGCGATGAGCTCTTTGGCACCGGTCCAGTCGAGCCCCATGCCGCGCTGGGCCGTGTCCATCGCCTCGGCGACGCCGAGACCGAGATCCCACAGATATTCGCGGAACGCGATCGTGCGTTGCCAGTCGATGTTGCGGGCGAGCCAGGGATCGTTGTCGGCCAACGGATCGACAACGACATGAGCGGCCGCATAGGCAACACGGTTGAAGGCGTGCCCGCCAGCCGGGCGCTGCGGCGCGGCAAGCGGTGTGTTGACGACGGTGTAGTCCTGCAACGTGCCGCCGGAAACGGGAAGGCGAATTGTCGTTGCCATGATCGTCAGGCAACCTTGCGCACAGACGTGTCGGCGAGCGAGGGAACGTCCACCCAGCGGCGTTCCTTCCAGCTCTTATGCGCCAGTTCGGCGAGCTGAACGCCCTTGGCGCCTTCGCGCAGGGTGAATCTCCACGGTGCATCCTCGACGACGTAGCGCAGGTAGTCTTCCCATTGGGCCTTGAAGCCGTTGTCAAAGACCTGGGTTTCCGGAACCTCGTCCCAGGTCTTGTAGAAGTCGATGGTCTGCGGCTGGTCCGGATTCCAGACCGGCTTCGGGGTGTTGACGCGATGCTGGGTCCAGCACTTCGTCAGGCCGCAAACAGCCGAGCCATGCGTGCCGTCGACCTGAAACGTCACAAGGTCGTCGCGGCGCACGCGAACCGTCCAGGAAGAGTTGATGTGGGCGACGATGCCGCCCTCGAGTTCGAACGTCGAATAAGCTGCATCGTCGGCGTCGGCCCGGTAGGTCTTGCCATCCTCGTCGACACGGCTAGGGATATGGGTGGAGGCATAGCAACTGACCGCCTTGACCTCGCCGAACAGGTTGTCCAGCACGTAGCGCCAGTGCGGCAGCATATCGAGGATCATGCCGCCGCCGTCGGCCGCGCGATAGTTCCAGGAGGGGCGCTGCGCCTTCACGCCCCAATCGCCTTCGAATACCCAGTAGCCAAACTCGCCGCGAACCGACAGTATCTTGCCGAAGAAGCCGCTGTCCTTGAGCAATGCGATCTTGCGTAGACCCGGCAGATAGAGCTTGTCCTGAACGACGCCGTTCTTGACGCCGCGCTGCTCGGCGAGCGTCGCAACGGAAAGCGCTTCATCAAGTGTCTCGGAGATAGGTTTCTCGCAATAGACATGCTTGCCGGCTTCGATTGCCTTCTTCAGCAGTGATACGCGCATTTGCGTCGAGCCGGCGTCAAAGAAAATCTTGTTGTTCGCATCGGCAAGGGCGCTGTCGAGATCGGTGGTCGTGCGCGTCAAGCCGTGCTTGCGGGCGATCGCTTCGATCTTGTCGGCGCTGCGTCCAACGAGGATCGGATCGGGCATCAGGCGGTCGCCATTGGCAAGCTGAAGGCCCCCCTGCTCCCGGATCGCCAGAATGGACCGCACCAGATGCTGATTGTAGCCCATGCGGCCGGTAATCCCGTGCATGATCATGCCAAGCGATATCATCGCCATCTGCGTCTTCCTCCCAAGTAAATAACTATTTAGTTACATAATTGACATGCAGTCTCTGCGCTGTCAACCCGGCCCGCCGCCAAGGGCGTCTCCGACAAGAAATCTCAAGCGTCGCGTGTGGAGATCTGGAGCAAATTTGGTAGCCGAGGGCCAGGCTCGGACGGAGCGCGCAATCTTCTGGATATCCGACACGGAACCTCTTATGCGGTAGAACAAGTGATTGGTTTGAATTCCCGCAAGTCGGACATATGAAGGCAATTTCAGGCACCAACCTCGAGCAGGCAAAATCGCACAACCGGCGCGTCGTGATCGAAGCGATCCGAACGAGCGGCCCCTTGTCGCGTGCCGCTCTTGCCAAGTTGACGGCGCTCAGCACTCAGACGGTCTCCAACATCGTCGACGAGCTTGAGGGGGCAAAGCTACTGAAGGCGGAAGCGCCTCAAAAGATCGCGCGCGGCCAGCCGATCACGCCATATTCGATCAATCCTGACGGCGCCTATTCCATCGGCCTGGAACTGGAGCGGGATCATGCAGTTGGGGTCCTGACAGATCTTTCGGGACGCGTCCGGGCAAGGATCGAAAGGGCCGTCGACAGGCCGACGCCTGCCGAGGCGATGCCTATCCTGGCCGGTATCGCTGAGGAGTTGCAGCGAAACTTCCGCTTCGATCGCGCCCGCCTCCTCGGTGTCGGAATCGCGATGCCGGGGCGTTACGCCACCGAAGGGGTGACATCCCTCAGCCCAGTGACACTGCCTGGTTGGCAAGGTTTTCCGGTGGCCCGCGAGCTAGCCGGTCTGGTTGGCGTGCCCGTTCTCGTCGAGAACGACGCGACGGCTGCGGCAATCGGCGAGCGGCTCTATGGCGTCGCGCGCGGTCTAAGCAGCTTTGTCTACCTGTTTCTTGGGGGTGGCATCGGCGCCGGCATGTTCCTTGACGGTCATCTTTACAAGGGCAGCCGCAGCAATGCGGGCGAGATCGGCCATATGATCGTGGTCCCGAATGGCCAGGCCTGCGTGTGCGGCAAGCGTGGTTGTCTGGACCGCTATGTTTCCCTCGGCTCGGCCTACGAGTATCTCAACGTTCAGGATCATGAGCAGTACGCTCCTGAGACCCGGGATGCTCTGATCGAGCAAGCGACCGGTCGGATTGACGCCTGGGCGAAGGCTGCAGCCGAACCCATGCGCCAGACGATCGATTTTCTCGAACTGGCCTTCGACCCGCAGACGATCGTTCTCGGCGGTTCCATGCCTTCTTCGCTGTTGCAGCGCCTTGCCCGTCAGTTGGAACCACTGCACACGCCGGTTAATCCGGGGGCCGAGCGAAGCCTGCCCCGCATCATGATCGGAGCGACCGGCAGAGACACGGCGATTTTGGGCGCCGCGGCTCTGCCGATATTTTCGGAAACGAACCCGCGGTTCGATGTGCTCCAGAAGCCTTTAGGCTGACAGCATCACGGATAGCCATAGAGGATCGGCATCAATCCCGCGAGCGCCTTGAAACGCTCCCAGGATTTGTCGGCTGGTTTCGTCCAGGCGGCCTCGGCAAGCGCCGAGATTCGGGGGAAGACCAGGCGATCGAAGACTGCGCGGTCGGTCATCGGCTCCGACCAGATGCAGGCCTGGATACCGCGCAGCTTCATCTTCTGCTCGTCGCTCCAGCCTTCGACAGGATCGAAATTATAGAGCTTCTCCGGCTCCGACCACCCTGCCCAGCTGGCGCCGGGCTCGTCCCAATCGGGGCTGTTTGCCATGTCGAGATAGTAGACCTGCCCCGGGCAGACCACCATCTCGTAGCCTTGACCGGCAAGGGCGGCCGAGACTTCGACGCTGCGCCAGCCGCAGAGATAGCTCTTGGTCTTGTCGATGACGTTGCCGTGCGCAGCTTCTTCCCATCCGCCCGTGATGCAGCCTTGCTCGGCAAGGAACTGCTGGATCCTTGCGAGGAAAACGGATTGCAGAACCGCAGCTCCAGAACCGTCGATGTCATCGGCGCCGTGTGCATTGGTGATGACGTTGAGGCGCTTGGCGTGTGCGTCAGCCATTGCGTCTCCCGCGATCTCGCGCAGCCGCGCCAGCGCTTCCGGGGACCCCGACCAGGCACCGAGCGGCACCTCGTCGGCGCCGATATGGATCGTCTTGAAGGGAAAGAGCTCGATCAGTTCGCGGAAGATGGTTTCCAAAACCTCGTAGGTCTTCTCGCGCGCCGGGTTCACGCAGTTGTCTGGAAAGCCCTGGACGGAAAAATAGCTTCCGACCTCCTGCGGGTCGCGAAGCTCAGGGATTGCCTGCTGCATGGCAAAGCAATGTCCCGGCACATCGATCTCCGGCACGACCTCGATGCCGAGTTCCTTGGCGTGCGCCACAATCTCGCGAACCGCAGCTTTGGTGTAATAGCCGCCGGTACGTGCCGCGCCCGAGCCGAGCAGCGGCGGAATGGCAAGTCCGTGTCCGCGCCAGGCGCCGACTTCGGTCAGTGCCGGATAGGCATCGATTTCCACGCGCCAGGCTTCGTCGTCCGACAGGTGCCAATGGAAGCGGTTGACCTTGTTCCAGGCGAGAATGGCGAGCAACTTCTTGATTTCAGCCACGCCATAGAACTGACGGGCAACGTCAAGATGAAGGCCACGCCATCCCATGGACGGCTCGTCGCGGATCTCGCCTTCGACGGGGAAGCGGAATGCGTGCGGATAACGATGCGCGCCGCGCCAGATCTGGCCGAGCGTGATCAGACCATAGAGCAGGCCCGTCTGCGTGCTGGCGGAGATGCGAATGATATCATCCGAGAAGGACACACCATAGGCCTCCGGTGTGAAACCGTCGACGATCTGCAGCATGGCAGGCATTCCGCCTTCTGAGGCTGGACGAACGATCCCCTCGACGGCAAAAAGCTGTTCGACGAGGCCGGTAAAGGTGGCCGCCGCGGCAATTGCCCGCGGATCACTGGCGTTAAGGGCAAATCCAGGGGGGACCGAACGCTTGCCCGATACCGACACCTCGTTCGGCCACGGCACGATCGAAACAGGCACCGGCGGATTGGCCGGCACGGGATAGATTTCTGCGCCGCGCTTCAAGGGAGAATTGTTGGCGAGCGAGCGGGTCGGTTCGACCGAGAGCGACAACGTGCTGCCGTCGGCAAAGGCGACATAGGCGCCGGTGGCACCATCCGTCCAATGCTGGAACGGCCAGCTGAGAGCGGAGATCGTCAATGTCCAGGTCTTGCCTGCCTCAAGCTCGAACTTTTCGGGCGGCAGGAATTCGGTGAAATTCGACAGCCGGCGACCGATCGTGCCGCCCTCGATTTGAACCGCCGGATCCACGCGTCCCGGGCCACTGATGCAGAGGCTGAAACCGGCGATTGGGTTCGACGAAAGGTTCTTGAGAGTGAGGCTATAGGCCTGCCCTCGTTCTTCGGATGCGGGTTGCCACGAGGTTTCGAGCCGCAGGGCGGGTTGGCGCTGTTTTATCATGATTGTCTCTTGGTGACGTTGCTGAACATACAGGGGCTGTCCCGGCAGCGCCGAGACTCATTCTCATTTAATCAATCAATTTGATTTAATCAGCTGTCGTCGGCTGGCGTCAATCGGAGGCAAGAAAATTATCGGGCGTGCAAGTCGCCGAAGAGCCGCCCGAACCGTAGCAGTTGGCGGCGCCGCGATCGCTATCAGCGCTTTGCCGCGTCCGGATGGGCGGCCTTGAATGCTGGCATTGCATTGCACGCGTCAGCAATGCGTGCGACCCGTGGGAAAGTCGACAATTCGATACCCCAGCGACGGGCGTTGTAGACCTGCGGCACCAAGCAGAAATCTGCCATGGTCGGCGTGTCGCCAAAACAGAAGCGGCCGCTTGTCGGATCATCAAGCATCTTTTCCAGTGCCTGAAGTCCGCTGCCGATGAACTTGATCATCCACTCCGTTCGGGCGCCCTCCTCGCCAGTAAGGTGGACGACGTGAGAGACGACGTTGAGGTTGCAGATCGGGTGAACGTCCATGGCAACGGCATAGGACAGCGCCCTCACCCGCTGCCGCCCGGCGGCGGTATCGGGCAGGAACCCGTTTTCGGGGCGGGTTTCGGCCAGGTATTCAATGATGGCCAGCGATTGGGTCAGGATATGTCCGTCGATGCGCAGGCTCGGGACCAGGCCTTGAGGGTTGATCCTCAGGTAGTTCGGATCCTTGTGAGCCGAGGCGAGCAGGTCGATCGGCACGGTCTCGTAGGCAAGTCCCAGCATTTGAAGCGCTATGCGGACCCGAAAGCTCGCCGAGGAGCGCCAGTAGCCGTAGAGCACGATCTCCGTCATTGCCTCCGGTCTCCATCGCAGCGTTGCACCGTCTGCTCGATCGCACCGAAGATCGATGCACCATGCCTGTCGTTCATCTCGATGCGAACGACATCGCCGAAATGCAGGTACGGCGTCCTTGGTCCGCCGTGCTCGATGGTCTCGATCATTCGGATCTCGGCGATACAGGAATACCCATCCCCACCCTCGTCAATCGGCCTGCCGGGGCCGCCATCGCGCTTGTTGGAAACCGTGCCGGAGCCGATGATAGAGCCTGCGGTCAAAGAGCGCGTCTTTGCCGCATGTGCAACGAGCTGCCCGAAGTCGAATGTCATGTCGACGCCGGCATTGGCGCGGCCAAACGGAGAGCCGTTCAGACTGACCAGCAGCGGAAGATGTAGCTTGCCGTCCTTCCAGGCCTCGCCGAGCTCGTCTGTCGTGACGGCCACTGGCGAGAAGGCCGATGAGGGTTTCGATTGGAAGAAGCCGAATCCCTTGGCAAGCTCATCGGGAATGAGGCCCCGCAGTGAGACGTCATTCACCAACATCACCAGCCGGATCGCCTCGCGTGCCTGATCCGGCGGTGCACCCATGGGCACGTCGTCGACGATCACTGCGACTTCCCCTTCCATATCGATGCCATAGGCCTCGTCGGCCGCAAGGATCGGATCACAAGACGCCAGGAACGTGTCGGAACCGCCCTGGTACATCAGAGGATCGGTCCAGAACGTCGTCGGCATCTGCGCGTTTCGCGCCTTTCGCACCAACTCAACGTGGTTGACGTAGGCCGACCCATCGGCCCACTGGTAGGCGCGCGGCAGAGGCGAATGCACAGTCCGTGGATCAAAGGGCTCGGATAGGTGAGAGCCTTCTTCCAGGCGTTCGGCGATGCGCGCAAGCTTGGGCGCGATGGCCGACCAGTCGTCCAGCGCTGCCTGCAAGGTGGGGACCTCGCCCGCATCGGCAAAGCGCGTCAGGTCGCGGGAGACGACGATCAGCCGGCCGTCCCGCGTGGAGTCTTTGAGTGTGGCAAGTTTCATGGGACCTGTCCGCGTTCGCTGTGGTGGCTCACTTGATGCCCGGCGTTCCGTCGAAGCGCCGCTCCAGACCATCCCAACACTCGATGTAATCGTCCTGCAGCGTCTCCAGTTCCGCCGCGTATTTGGTCAGTTGCTGCGGGAACCGGGTCTCGAACATGAACGCCATCGTGTGATCCAGCTTGACCGGTTTCAGCTCCGAGTTGGACGCCTTTTCGAAGCCGGACGCATCTGGTCCATGTGGCAGCATCATGTTGTGCAGGCTCATGCCGCCTGGAACGAAGCCCTTTTCCTTGGCATCGTATTGTCCAAGGATCAGGCCCATGAACTCGCTCATGATGTTGCGATGATACCAGGGGGGGCGGAACGTGTGCTCGGCAACCAGCCATCGGGGCGGAAAGATCACGAAGTCGACATTGGCAGTGCCCTGTTCTCCACTCGGCGCCGTCAGCACCGTGAAAATCGACGGATCCGGATGATCGAATAGAATCGCCCCGACCGGGGAGAAGGTTCTGAGATCGTATTTGAACGGCGTGTAGTTTCCGTGCCATGCCACGACGTCGAGCGGCGAGTGACCGATCTGCGTCATGTAGAACCTGCCGCACCATTTCACATGGACCCGGCACGCTATCTCCTTGTCCTCGAAGGCGGCGACCGGGGTCTTGAAGTCGCGGGCGTTCGCCAGGCAGTTGGCGCCGATCGGCCCGCGATCCGGCATGGTGAACTTTGCTCCGTAGTTCTCGCAGATGTAACCACGCCATTCTGTTCCCTCGCCGAGACGTGAGACCTTGAACATCATCCCACGGGGGATGAGGCAGATCTCCGCGGGCTCGACCTCCATGACACCCATCTCCGTGAACACGCTGATGGCGCCGCGCTGAGGCACAATCAGCAGTTCGCCGTCGGCATTGAAGAAATAGTCGTCGACCATGTCTTCGTTGAAGGCGTAGGCATGCGCGGCCATGCCGACCTGGGTCATCACATCGCCGGCTGCCGTCATCGTTCGAATTCCGGCAAGAAAGTCCGCGCCGGCCGTTGGCGCCGGGATCGGGTCCCACCGCAGCTGTCCAAGCGGCAGCGAGTGATCGTCCAGGCACGGCGCCGATTTCCAGAACGGATAGCTCGCATTGGTAAAACGCCGCGTGTGGCGAACACTTGGCCTGATACGATAGAGCCAGGAGCGCTCGTTCGTCCCCCGGGGAGCTGTGAATGGCGAGCCGGACAGCTGCTCGGCATAGAGACCGTAGTTGCACTTTTGCGGGCTGTTTTGCCCCTGTGGCAGTGTCCCGGGAAGCGCCTCCGTCTCAAAATCGTTGCCAAAGCCTGGCATGTAGGAAACTTCGCCGGCTCCCGCCCGCGCACGGGAACGTGGTGCTTCGGTCGTGTCCATGCTTGCATCTCCTCCATTTATATAGTTACAAACGTAACCGTCGATTTTGTAACTATCAAGGAGCAGGAATGGCCGATGGATTCGAACTTGACGGCTTCATCCCGTACCGGCTCAACCGGGCATCGGAACTGGTCAGCCTGTCATTTGCCCGGCAGTACAAGCAGGAGTTTGATCTGACCCGGCCCGAATGGCGCACGCTGGCCGCACTCGGCAGCGTCGGGGTGATGACGGCAAAGGACATCGGCGCGCATTCGCATATGCACAAGACAAAGGTCAGCCGGGCAGTCCAGGCACTGGAACAGCGGCACTGGCTGAAGAGAGTTCCAAGCGACACCGACCGACGCTTCGAGCAGATCGAACTCACCGCGCTTGGGCGGCAATACTATCAAAAAATCACCCGCCTTGCCGACAAGTACCAGGAGACCGTGCGCATGACACTCGGCGAAGAGGCCATCCGGCATCTCGATCTGGCGCTCGCGGCCATCGAGGCGTCTGCGGGACTGTCGCGCAAATCGAAATGAATTATGATCCGGAAAGCGGATAACCTTCGAAGTTCTTCAACGTATTGAGAACAATCGAGGTCTTCACGTGCTGAACCGATTCGTGCGGCAGCAGCACGTCGTTGACGAAGCGCGAAAGGCCGGACAGGCCACGGGTCGCGACTTTCAGGTGATAGTCCATTTCGCCGGTCAGCGCATAGGCTTCAAGGACCTCGGGAAGGCCGTTGACCAATTGCGCAAAGCGGCGAGCGTTGTCGCGATTGTGGGTTGCGAGCGTCACCGAGATGACGACCAAAAGGTTAAGCCCCAGCCTGTCCGGATCGAGCTTTGCCTGATAGCCGCGAATGAAGCCCTCGGCTTCCAGTCGCGTTCGCCGTCGCGAACATTGAGACGCTGAAAGGGCAATGCGCTCGGACAGTTCGATATTGGTCAGTCGTCCGTCGCTTTGGAGCGCGGCGAGGATCTTCCGATCAAATCCATCCAGTTGCTCAGACATTGTAAGATCCGTCCGTTATCTGCACGTTCCGTGCGGAACATTTGCCAAACATGCCCATAATGCAAGCACATTGCATGAAAGCGGAGCGATAATTTGCATCAGATGACTACAGCATCAGGAGCAGCAAATGGGCCCCTATCCGCACGACGCACCGCCGTCTCAAATCACAACGGACAATCCGGCCGGCACGGATGGGTTCGAGTTCGTCGAATTCGCGCACCCGCAGCCGGAAAACCTCGCGGAACTGTTCACCTGCATGGGGTATCGAGCGGTTGCCAAGCACAAGAGCAAGGACATCACCGTCTGGCGCCAGGGTGACATCAACTATCTCGTCAATGCCGAGCCGGACAGCCACGCGACGCGATTTGTCGGCGATCACGGCCCCTGCGCTCCGGCCATGGCGTGGCGTGTGGTCGATGCCAAGCATGCCTTTGACCACGCCGTCGCCAAGGGCGCGACCCCTTACGAGGGCGACGACAAGACGCTCGATGTGCCAGCGATCGTCGGTATTGGCGGCTCGCTTCTCTACTTCGTGGAACGCTACGGCGCGAAAGGATCGGCTTACGATCTCGAGTTTGACTGGTTGGGCAAACCCAATCCGCGGCCAGACGGCGTTGGTTTCTTTTATCTCGACCATCTCACCCATAACGTCTATCGCGGCAACATGGACAAGTGGTGGGACTTCTACCGCGAACTGTTCAATTTCAAGCAGATTCACTTCTTCAACATTGATGGCCGCATTACCGGCCTGATGAGCCGCGCAATCACCTCGCCGTGCGGCAAGATTCGCATTCCGCTGAATGAATCGAAGGACGATACCAGCCAGATCGAGGAATATCTGAAGAAGTACAAGGGTGAAGGCATCCAGCATATTGCTGTCGGAACCGACGCCATCTACGAAGCGACCGACAAGCTCGCCGAGAACGGGCTTCGCTTCATGCCCGGCCCACCCGAAACTTACTACGACATGTCAGTTCAGCGCGTCACCGGCCACGCCGAACCGATCGACAGGATGCGTCGGCACGGCATTCTGATCGATGGCGAAGGCGTACTCGATGGCGGCACGACCAAGATCCTGTTGCAGATCTTCTCGAAGACCGTTATCGGCCCGATCTTTTTCGAGTTCATCCAACGCAAAGGCGACGAAGGTTTCGGCGAGGGCAACTTCAGGGCGCTTTTCGAATCCATCGAAGCCGACCAGATACGCCGTGGCGTGATCAAGCCCGCTGCCGCTTAGCGGCCGAAATGACGAGCGCAATCAGTGGCCATCGGGGGCAACAGCCTCCGGCGGCACTGTTTCCAGCAGGTTCTTGCGATGGAAAATAAACAGGCCGGCCACGACGATAATCGTGCCGCCTGTGATCACGTAAAGATCAGGAACGTCACCGAAGAAGAGGTATCCCAGTGCAATCGCCCAGATCAGCAGGCTGTACTGCAGCGGTGCCAGCAGTGAAGCCGGTGCAAGCTTCAGCGAACGCGTGATCAAGAGGTGCGCGCAGGACGCGACGACGCCAAGCCCAATCATGCCGCCGAGTTCGACCGGTGTTGTCGGTTGCCAGGCGCCGATCGATAGCACTGCCCCGACGACAAGGGCGGCGATCATCTGCCAGGTGACGAGGGTCGTATCGCTTGTATTGCGGAGATATCGGTTCAGGACGAGCGCCATCGAAAAGGAGAGGCTGCCGACAATTCCGAAGAGAGATGGCAGCGACAGCATTGCCGAGGACGGGCGAAGCGCAATCACAACGCCGCAAAAGCCGACGAAGACGGCGAGCCAACGGCGCCAGCCGATGCGTTCGTTGAGGAAGAAGTGCGACAGGGCCGCGACGTAGATCGGCCCGGCCATGTAGAAGGTCATCACGTCGGCCAGCGGCAGATAGGCGACTGCGGCGTAAAACAAGCCGACATCGAGCGTCGCCAAGAGGACGCGCAGAAACTGCAGTCCCTTCTGCTCCACCTTGAAAAGCTCGGCTGGACCCTGTCTGGCGATGAGCGGCCCAAGGATGATGAAGCATCCAAGTGAGCGGATGAGCAGCACCTGCCCGACAGAGAAGCTCGTTACCAGCCACTTACCCATCGCATCGTTGAGCGCGAAGAGAAAGTCCCCGAGGAGCATCAGAACAACGCCCATCAATACGAAGTTCCTGAGGCCTGTCGCGGTAGGCTGCGGTTGCATGTCGGATTCCTGTTGCCGGTTGCCGCCTCGCTGCGGCAGGCGGGCCGTCGCCCATATCGACCAGGGTGTCAAGCCATCGCGGAGGCTATTGCGACGTGCCCCGCAGCATTTCGATGATTGCCGAGAAATCGCGGCCGCCATTCCCCTGTTTCTCGAAAAGGGCGTAAAGCTGCGAGGCTTCGGCTCCAAGCGGCGTAGACGCGCCAGTGGATAGTGCAGCCTCTTGTGATAGTCGCAGATCCTTCAACATCAGCGCCGCCGCGAAACCCGGTTTGTATCCGTTGTTTGCCGGCGATGTCGGAACCGGCCCCGGGACAGGGCAATAGGTGCTGATCGACCAGCATTGTCCAGACGAGGTCGAGGCGACGTCGAACAGCGCTTGATGCGAAAGACCGAGCTTTTCGCCAAGTGCGAACGCCTCGCAAACACCGATCATCGATATGCCGAGGATCATGTTATTGCAGATTTTGGCTGCCTGCCCGGCGCCCGGCTCTCCGCAATGGACGATCTTCTTGCCCATCGCTTCGAGGATGGGCTTTGCCTTTGCGAAGGCCTCGTCGGAGCCACCCGCCATGAAGGTCAGAGTCCCGGCCGCCGCTCCGCCGGTGCCACCCGAAACAGGGGCATCGAGGGAAAGGCAGCCGGCATTGCTTGCCATTTCGTGTGCCTTGCGGGCACTGTCGACGTCGATCGTGGAGCTGTCGATGACAAGCGTCCCGGCGGGAATCGAACGGAGAATGTCCGTCCATGCGCTGAGCACGTGCTTGCCCTGCGGCAACATCGTCACGACGATTTCCGCGTCTAAGACGGCCTGGCTGATATGGCTCGCCGCCGTTACGCCCTGCGCTTGCGCGGCCTGCAGCACCGGTGCTGCGAGATCGAAGCCGGTGACTTGATGACCCGCCTTGACGAGGTTGGCGGCCATCGGCCCGCCCATGTTGCCAAGCCCGATGAATGCGATTCGTGCCATGCCGTTCTCCTATCTGTTGTCCGCCAGGATCATGGCCGCTGCCATTTCGGCGATCATGATCGTCGGCGAATTGGTGTTGCCTGATGTGATGGTCGGCATCACGGAGGCGTCTGCAATCCGAAGCTTCGCCAAAGCCCTGAACCTGAGGCGCGGGTCGACGACACTTTCGCGATCCGCGCCCATTCGGCATGTCCCGACAGGGTGGAAGATCGTCGTGCCGATATCGCCGGCCGCCTCGGCCAGTTCCGCATCGGTACGGTAGCTCGGGCCAGGTTTGAACTCTTCCGGCTGGAACCGCGCGAATGACGGTTCTGCGACAATTTTCCGTGTCAGGCGTATCGAGCGAATAGCTATGTCGCGATCGCGTTCGGTCGAGAGATAGTTCGGGCTGATCGTCGGCTGGGCGGCAAAATCCGGGCTTGCCACATGCACCGAACCGCGGCTTTCAGGCCTGAGGTTGCAAACGCTTGCGGTGATGGCTGGGAATGGGTGCACCGGGTCGCCGAACTTGTCGAGTGACACGGGCTGCACATGATATTGAAGGTCCGGCGTTTCCTTGTCGGGGCCGGATCGGGTAAAGATGCCAAGCTGGCTTGGCGCCATCGCCATCGGGCCGGAGCGCCTGACGAGATATTCCAGACCAATCGCTGCCTTGCCGATGAGCCTCGTTGCCTTCTCGTTTAATGTCGGAACGCCGGTGACTTTGTAGGCCATGCGAAGCTGCAGGTGATCCTGTAGGTTCTCGCCTATGCCCTTCACCTCGGTGATGACCTCCACGCCCGCGTTCCGCAGCACATCGCCGCGGCCGAGGCCCGACAATTCCAGAATGTGCGGTGAACCGATCGCACCCGCTGCAAGGACCGTTTCCCTTGCCGCGTGTGCGCGTTTCGTGATGCCCCGATGCTGATAATCGACACCTGTGACCGCGCCTTCCTCGATGACCAAGCGACACACCTGCGCCTTCGTCAGGACCGTCAGATTGCTCCGCCGCATGGCCGGACGCAGGAAGGCCTTGGCGGTGTTCCAGCGAATGCCCGACCGCTGGTTGACGTCGAAGTAGCCGGATCCCTCATTGTTGCCGGTGTTAAAATCGGGGCTCTCGGGAATGCCTGCCTCCCTGGCCGCCGCCTGGAATGCATCGAGCACTGCCCAGCGCACACGGGCCTTTTCCACACGCCATTCACCGCCGGCGCCATGCAGTTCGTTCTCACCGCGATAGTGATCTTCCGATTTGCGGAAGAACGGAAGAACCTCGTCCCAGCTCCAGCCGGTGCATCCCATCTGCCGCCAGAGATCATAGTCGCGCGCCTGGCCGCGCATGTAGATCATCCCGTTGATCGAGGAGCAGCCGCCAAGCACCTTGCCGCGCGGATAGTTTAGCGCGCGCCCGTTCAATCCCTGTTGCGGGGCGGTCGTGAAGCACCAGTCGGTGCGCGGATTGTTGATGCAATAGAGATATCCGACGGGGATATGGATCCAGTGATAGTTGTCGCTGCCGCCGGCCTCCAGCAGCAGCACGCGCGTGTTCCTGTCCTCGGACAGCCGATTGGCGAGCACGCAGCCGGCACTGCCGGCGCCAATGATGATGTAGTCGAAACGATCCATGATTATGTCACCCCGCGGCTTAGCGGCGGTAGACGAAGCCGAGCTTCCGACCAAGACGCGAAGCGTAGAACTCGCCAATGATGCCGCGGCGGAAGATCAGCACGCAAATCATGAACACGATGCCGGTGATGATCGTCACCGGAAATTCTGATGTCGCCAGGTAGTTTTCGAGTGTCACGACGAGGCCGGCGCCGAACAGCGGACCAATCAGCGTCCCGATGCCGCCAAGCAGGGTCATCAGGATCACCTCGCCCGACATCTGCCAGGCAACATCGGTCAGGGTCGCGAACTGGAAGACGAGCGATTTGACCGCCCCGGCGAGCCCCGCGAGCGCCGCCGACATCACGAAGGCGCCAAGCTTGTAGCGGGCGACGGAATAGCCGAGCGATATCGCCCGTTGCTCGTTTTCCCGGATCGATTTCAGGATCATTCCGAAGGGCGAATTGATGAAACGCCAAATGATCAGGATACCGACGACAAAGACGGCAAGCACGAAGTAGTACATGTTGGTCGCGTCATTGAGATCGAGGAGGCCGAACAGATGGCCGCGCGGCACGGATTGGATTCCGTCCTCGCCATGCGTGAAGTCTGATTGCAGGCAGAAGAAGAAGAACATCTGCGATAGGGCCAGTGTAATCATCGCAAAATAGATGCCCTGGCGTCGGATCGCGAAGAATCCCATGACGAGGCCGAGGGCGGCAGCGCCTACCACACCGATGACGATGCCAAGCTCTGGCGAAAACCCCCATTCCTTCACGGCATGGGCGGTAAAATAAGCAGCACCGCCGAAGAACGTCGCATGGCCGAACGACAGAAGACCGGTGTAGCCAAGAAGAAGATTGAAGGCGCAGGCAAACAGCGCGAAGCACAAGAGCTTCATCAGGAAAATCGGATAGAAGAAGAACGGCGCCAAGAGCAGGAGCAGCAGGCCGATGATGAGGAAGGCTGCCTGCACCGAAAGGGCAGTGCGGTTCTTTTCCGTTCTCATGGTTTCGGTGATCTCTGTCATCGTCATGCATCCCGGCCGAAGAGGCCCGCGGGCCTGATGAGGAGAACGATTGCCATGATGACGAAGATCACGATGTTGGAAGCTTCGGGATAGAAGACCTTGGTGAGACCTTCGGCAATACCGAGTACGTAGCCGGTGATGATCGCCCCCATGATCGAGCCCATGCCGCCGACCACAACGACCGCAAAGACGACGATGATCATGCTGGAGCCCATCAGCGGCGACACCTGATAGATCGGTGCGGCAAGCACGCCCGCGAAGGCAGCAAGACCGGCTCCGAGCGCATAGGTCATGGTCAGGAGGACGGGCACGTTGACGCCAAATGCCTGGACGAGTGTCGCATTCTCGGTCGCTGCCCGCAGATATGCGCCGAGTTTCGTCTTCTCGATCAGGAGCCAGGTGCTGAGGCAGACCACGAGCGATACGGCCACGACCCAACCGCGATAGATCGGCAGAAACATGAAGCCAAGATTGACGGCCCCTGCAAGGGCGGCGGGCTGCGCATACGGCTGCCCGGAAGAGCCATAGAGGTAGCGAAAGGTGCCCTCCACGGCGAGTGCGAGCCCGAAGGTGAAGAGCAGTCCGTACAGCGGATCGAGGTCATAGAGCCGGCGAAGGAACAATCGCTCGATCACCGCGCCGGCCAGGCCGACGATGACGGGCGCCAGGATCAGCGACGGCCAATAGCCGATACCGGCATAGGCAAGCAGGAGGTAGGCGGCGAAGGCGCCGAGCATATATTGCGCGCCGTGCGCGAAATTGATGACCCGCAACAGACCGAAGATGATGGCGAGCCCGAGGCTCAAGAGGGCATAGAAAGAGCCGTTAATCAGGCCGATCAGCAACTGGCCCATAAACGCCTGAAGGGGAATGCCGAAGATCATCGTCATGAGATCACACTCCCAGAACCTTGTGCAGCGTATCCATCCGCTGCGGCAGCTCGCCCACGGGAAACTCCGAAACCATCTGCCCGTGATCCATAAGATAGAAACGATCGGCGATCCGGCTAGCGAAACGGAAATTCTGCTCGACGAGCAGGATCGTCATGCCACGCTCCTTCAATTGTTTCAGCACCTCGCCGATGCGTTGGACGATGACCGGCGCCAAGCCCTCGGTGGGCTCGTCGAGCAACAGCATGCGCACGCCCGTGCGCAGAATGCGGGCGATCGCCAGCATCTGCTGCTCACCGCCCGACAGTTTCGTACCCGCACTGTTGCGGCGTTCGTAGAGGTTTGGAAACAGCTCGTAGATCTGGTCCACGGTCAGGCCGCCGGAGGCAACGATCGGCGGCAGCAGCAGATTTTCAGACACCGTCAGTGTCGAGAATATGCCCCGTTCCTCCGGCACGAAACCGATGCCTCGGCGCGCTGTCTTGTGCAACGGCACCTGCATCATGTCCTCGCCGGCAAAGATCAGCTTGCCTTTGCGGGCGCGCACAATGCCCGTTATGGTGCGCAGCGTCGTCGTCTTTCCGACGCCGTTGCGGCCGAGGATGGTGATCGTCTCCCCTTCGCCGACGCGCATGTCGACACCGTGCAGGATGTGGCTTTCGCCGTACCAGGCATTGAGCCCCTGGAGCTCCAGAAGTGTCGTCATCAACCCTCCTCCGAGCCCATGTACGCTTGGCGCACGCGCGCATCGGCGCTGACCGTCGCATAATCGCCCTCGGCGAGAATCTCGCCACGCTGCAGCACTGTCACCTGCTGGCAGATGTCGGCGACCACGGACAGATTGTGTTCGACCATCAGGACGGCGCGGTCGCGCGCCACTTCGCGGATCAGCGCCGAGACGACGCCGACATCCTCGTGCCCCATGCCTGCCATTGGCTCGTCGAGCAGGAGCACTCTCGGGTCAAGCGCCAGCGTCGTCGCGATCTCGAGCACGCGCTTGCGGCCATAGGAAAGATCGGCGGCGATCGCATCGCGTTCCTTCGAAAGGCCGACTTTCGCAAGCAGTTGTTCGGCACGATCGTTCAATTCGTCGAGAGCCGAAAGCGGACGCCAGAATTGCGTCGACAGATTGTTTGGCCGCTGCAGTGCCACGCGGACATTGTCGAGAACGCTCATATGCGGAAACACCGCCGAGATCTGAAACGACCGCACCAGTCCCATCCGCGCCACCTTGTCCGGCGCCGTTTTGGTGATGTCGGTGCCCATCAGCGTGATCGTACCGGCACTGGGCTGCAAAAACTTCGTAAGCAGGTTGAAGACGGTGGTCTTGCCGGCACCGTTGGGGCCGATCAAGGCATGCACACTTGCATCGTGGACGTCGAGATCGACATTCTTGACGGCGGTGAAGCCACCGAAGTCGCGACGCAGGCCGCGGGCGGAGAGCACCACCTGCGGCGTCGCGTTCGATTGTGTTGCGGAACCCGCCATCGGTTTAGTTCACCAGGGCGCAGCCGCTCTTGGCGGGATCGATATAGGCTTCCTTGCCGGGAATGGTCGCCAGAACGTTGAAGTAGTCCCACGGTTCCTTGCTGTCGGCTGGCTTCTTGACCTGAAGCAGGTACATGTCATGGATCATGCGGCCGTTCGGGCCAACCGTGCCGCCGCGCCCGAAGACGTCATCGACTGGCATTTCATGCAACTGCTTGGCAACGGCATCGGTGTCGTCGGTACCGGCCTTCTGGATCGCCTTCAGATATTGAAGCACGGCCGAGTAGGTGCCGGTATGGACCATGTTCGGCATCCTGCCTGTACGGGCGAAGAACTTCTTGCCGAACTCGCGGCTCTTGTCGTCGAGGTTCCAGTAATAGCCTTCGGTCAGCGTCAGCCCCTGTGCCGCATCGAGGCCGAGGCCATGGACTTCCGCAAGCGTGAAGAGCAGTGCCGCCAGATGTTGGCCTCCCTGGGTGATGCCGAACTCGGCCGCCTGCTTGATGGCGTTGGAGGTATCGAGGCCGGCATTGGCAAGGCCGATCACCTTGGCGCCGGACGATTGCGCCTGCAGCAGGAACGACGAGAAGTCCTGTGTCGAGAGGGGGTGGCGCACGGAACCGACCACGTTGCCGCCGTTGGCCTTGACGAAATCGCTCGTCTGCTGCTCCAGGGAATAACCGAACGCATAGTCGGCCGTCAGGAAGAACCAGCTGTCGCCACCCTGCTTGACGAGCGCGCCGCCGGTGCCGACGGCCAGCGCATGTGTGTCATAGGCCCAGTGGAAGCCGTAGGGCGAGCAGGCCTTGCCGGTCAGGTCCGTTGTTGCCGCGCCGGTGACGATGTCGATCTTCTTCTTTTCCTTGGCTACAGCCTGGACCGCGAGCGCCACCGATGAGGTGGTCAGTTCCATGATCGCGTCGACCTGCTCGGTGTCGTACCATTGACGAGCGATGTTGGAGGCGATGTCGGCCTTGTTCTGGTGGTCGGCATCGACGATCTCCACCGGCACGCCCAGAACTTTACCGCCGAAATCCTCGACGGCCATCTTGGCTGCCTCCACGGAGGACTTGCCGCCGAAATCAGCGTAGACGCCCGACTGATCGTTCAGTATGCCGATCTTCACCTTGCCGTCGGATGCGCCATCGGCGAGTACGGCAGTGCTGCTTGCAAGCAGGAATGCGAGCGATGCTATGAGATTCTTTCGCATATGTCTCTCCTCCCAGAGATTGGCCAGAATGCGGATCTGTTCAGATTTGGCCAGCCGCCCTCCTCAAAGCCGCCAGCGCATACCTTACGATCACGGAATTACCCCTTTCAAGCAAGGCCGCTTTACAACTAATTCCAAACAGTATCTGTTCGTTTTTGAACAGAAGTGCTGTCGTATCGCAGCCATGGCTCAATAAATGCAGATCGTTAGGGTGCTTTCGTTGGAACGTAGGGCAGGCCGCCGCGATATGCAGGTCGCCCGGCATTAGACGAAAGACCAATAGCGGCCACTTGACGATCACAGCGCCTACAGGGGGATTGATGAACAATTCAGCGCAATTCACCTGGGATGACCTGCAGTTCTTTCTGGCCGTCGCCCGCACCGGGCAGCTATCGACTGCCGCGCGACAATTGCGCACCAGCCATGCGACGGTTTCGCGCCGCATAGATCGGCTGGAATTTGCCCTGAAGGTCAAACTCTTCGAGCGTAATCCGCGCGGCTATGTGATGACGGCCATGGGCGCGCGTTTCGTCGAAACTGCCGAAAAGATGGAGCAGGAAACCGAGCGGCTGCGCGCTGACCTGACCGACGGCGCCACAACGCAGCGCGGCGTGGTGCGGCTCAGCGCACCGGAAGGCTTCTCCAACTTCTTCTTTGCGCGCGTGCTGCCGCAGTTCGTCGCCCGCCACCCGAATTTGTCGCTTGAGCTGGTGACGATCCAGCAGATCATGTCGCTGTCGCGCAAGGAAGCCGATATCACCGTCGTTCTCGATGAACCGAAGGGCGGACCGTATTTCTCCCACAAGCTCACCGACTACCATCTCCAGGTCTATGGTTCGCGGGAGTACCTGCAACGAAGCGCGCCGATCACCTGCCGAGACGACCTGTTGGAGCATCCCTTCATCAGCTATATCGAGGAGATGATCTTTGCCCCCGGCCTCGACTATCTCGGCGACGTGCATCCGCGCATCAAGCCGCAGTTCCAGAGCTCCAGCATCTTCGCGCAGCTGACAGCAACACGAAACGGCCTGGGGCTGTGTGTGCTTCCCTATTTTTTCGCCAGCCGTTACCCGGAGCTGGAACGGGTCCTTCCTGATGAGGTCGATCTCAGGCGGCATTACTGGATCACTTGCCATCGCGACCTTCGCCAGTCGCCGCGGGTGCGCGCCGTCATCGATTTCCTGCGCGAGGCTGTGACCGGCAAGGATGTCAGGTTCATCCCTCCCTGGGTGAAGCGATAGGTTGGCCCGAGGTCGGTTCCTGGCGAGTTGACCCGTCCGTCCGGCGGGTCTATGCCCGAAGAAGGTTCGCGCCGGCAGGTGAATGAGGAGGAGTGAGCATGCAGCATACCCGCGAGATCTTCGACTGGGCCGATCCTTTCCGGCTTGTGGAGCAGTTGTCGGACGAGGAACGCATGGTGCAGGAGACGGCAAAATCCTACGCGCAGGAAAAGCTGGCGCCGCGCGTGCTCGAGGCCTTCCGCAACGAGAAGACCGATCCTGGGATCTTCCGCGAAATGGGCGAGCTCGGCCTGCTTGGGCCGACGATTGCGCCGGAATATGGCGGGGCGGGCCTCGGCTACGTTGCCTATGGCCTGATCGCCCGCGAGGTCGAGCGCGTCGACAGCGGCTACCGCTCGATGATGAGCGTGCAGTCCTCCCTGGTCATGGTGCCGATCGATGCCTTCGGTTCGGAGGCGCAGAAACAGAAATATCTGCCAAAGCTTGCGACCGGCGAATGGATCGGCTGCTTTGGCTTGACCGAACCCAACCACGGCTCGGATCCGGGCTCGATGGTGACGCGGGCAAGGAAGGTCGATGGCGGCTATAGCCTGTCGGGCGCCAAGACCTGGATCTCCAATGCCCCGATCGCCGACGTCTTCGTCGTCTGGGCCAAGACCGACGACGGTGTCATCCGCGGCTTCGTCCTGGAAAAGGGATGGAAGGGCCTGTCGGCGCCGGCCATCCACGGCAAGATCGGCCTGCGAGCCTCGATCACCGGAGAGGTGGTGATGGACAATGTCTTCGTGCCGGAGGAAAACCTGCTGCCCAACGTGTCGGGTCTCAAAGGCCCGTTTACCTGCCTGAATTCTGCCCGCTTCGGCATCGCCTGGGGCGCGCTCGGAGCTGCCGAGGATTGCTACGCCAAGGCACGCCAATATGTGCTCGACCGCAAGCAGTTCGGCCGGCCTCTTGCCGCAAACCAGCTTATCCAGAAGAAGCTCGCCGACATGGTTACGGAGATTTCGCTTGGCCTGCAGGGCTGCCTGAGGCTCGGCCGCATGAAGGAAGACGGGCATCCGCCGGTGGAGCTGACCTCGATCGTCAAGCGCAACTCCTGCGGCAAGGCGCTCGACATCGCCAGGCTTGCCCGCGACATGCTGGGCGGCAACGGCATCTCCGACGAATTCGGCGTTGCCCGCCATCTCGTCAACCTCGAGGTCGTCAACACCTACGAGGGAACCCACGATGTCCACGCCCTGATCCTCGGCCGCGCCATCACCGGCATCGCCGCATTCGCGAATTGAGCCATATTGGGCATCGCGCAAATTGAAACCCGCGCGACAATGTGCCAGCTTCCCATGACCGCGAGGATATTGCGCGCGGCATGGGGGATTGCACATGCTTTTGTTTCTTGCATTTCTGATCGGAATTATCGCAGGCCTCAGGGCCATGATGGCGCCGGCCATCGTTGCCTGGGGTGCCGCACTGGGCGGTTTTGACGTTTCACAGACACCGCTTGCCTTCATGGGATATCGCTGGACGCCATGGGTGTTCACGCTGCTTGCTGTCGTCGAGTTGATTACCGACCAGCTGCCCTCAACCCCGTCCCGCAAAGTTCCCATGCAGTTTGCCGCCCGCCTCATCATGGGTGCGCTGACGGGCGCCACGATCGGCGCGTCCGGCGGATCGCTCGTCGGTGGATTGATTGCGGGCATTGTCGGCGCCGTGGTTGGCACGCTTGGCGGTGCGACCGCCCGCGGCAAGCTTGCCGCCGCCTTCGGCAAGGATACACCTGCAGCGCTGATCGAGGACGCGGTTGCGATCATCGGCGCGCTCGTCATCGTGGGAGCAGTCTGATGCCTAGTTTCGACGCCATCGTCATCGGGGCCGGTCAATCCGGTCCCTTCCTCGCCGCCCGCATGGTCGAGAAGGGCATGAACGTGGCGTTGATCGAGCGCAAGTTCCTCGGCGGCACCTGCGTCAATGCCGGCTGCATGCCCACCAAGACGCTGGTGGCAAGCGCACGCGCTGCCCATATGGCACGGCGCGGGGCCGACTATGGCGTGACGATCCCGGGCCCCGTGGGCATCGACATGACGGTGGTGCGCAAGCGCGCCGAAACCGTGACGATGAATGCCCGCAACGGCCTGATCAACTGGTTTGCCGGCATGGACGGAATCACCGTCATCTATGGCCATGCTCGTTTCGAAGACGCTCATACCGTCACCGTGAACGGGCAAACGCTGACGGCCCCGCAGATCTTCCTGAATGTCGGAGCGCGGCCGATCATTCCCGATATGCCGGGTATTGATGAGATCGATTACCTCACCAGCACCTCGATTATTCATCTCGACACGCTTCCGAGGCACTTGGCAGTCATCGGCGGCAGCTACATCAGCCTCGAATTCGCGCAGATGTATCGCCGCTTCGGGGCCGACGTGACGGTGATCGAGCGCGGCCCGAAGCTTGCCTCGCGCGAGGATGCCGACATTTCGGACGCGATCGCCGATATCCTGCGTTCGGAAGGCATTGGCGTGCACACCGATGCCGACGGGATCGGCTTTTCCAAGACGGCCAACGGCATCAATGTGAGCATCGGCAATGGTCAGCCGGCAATCGAGGCAAGCCACGTGCTGATCGCCACCGGCCGCACGCCGAATACCGACGATCTCGGCCTCGACAAGGCCGGCGTCGTCACCGACCAGCGCGGCTACATCACCGTCGACGACAAGCTTGCGACCAATGTCGAAGGCATCTGGGCGCTCGGCGATTGCAATGGCCACGGTGCCTTTACCCATACCTCCTACAACGACTTCGAGATCGCCGCCGCCAACCTGCTCGACGGCGAGGACCGCAAGCTCAGCGATCGCATTCTCGCCTATGCGCTTTATATCGATCCGCCACTTGGCCGTGTCGGCATGACCGAGAAGGAGGCACGCGCCTCTGGTCGCAAGATCATGATTTCAACCCGGCCGATGAACCGGGTCGGACGCGCCAACGAGCGCGCCGAGACCAAAGGTTTCATGAAGGTGATCGCCGATGCCGAAACGCAGCAGATCCTTGGCGCGGCCATCCTCGGAATCGAGGGCGACGAGGTGATCCATGGCTTCATCGACGCGATGAACGCCAAGGCCCCCTACCCGGTGTTGAAATGGGCCGTGCCGATCCATCCGACCGTGTCCGAGCTGATCCCGACGCTGCTTGCGGATTTGAAAGCGGTTTAGCTGCGGAAGCGGTCTTCCCGGCCCGTGGTTTTGACCCTGCATCTCACTCGGACGGGTGCTGGGCATTGCCGCGCCAGAGATATGGCGCTTGGCCGCACTTCATTCGGCGGTTTTGGCTTTGCAACTTACGTGCCTCTGCAGCCACCGGTAGCTGGGCTATTTCCTTGCGCAGAAAACCTCTCCATCCTTTCGCAAAAGGAGGTTCGTCTGGGAACTTACGTGCGCCGTGGGTACGTGCGGAGCCAAACTTGGCGTTGCCGCGGCCATCTCGGGAGGAGACCTTTTTCTGCGAAACACCGGACGAAGGAGCCGTCGTCCTTGTTCATCACCCCAGCGACGGTCCCGCCGCGACGCCTCGTGGTCTCGTTTGCTGAGGTTGCCTAGTCCGCGCTTGCGGCCGGGAGTTGGTCGTCGAGTGCCGCCAATATTCTATAGGCTGCCTTCACACGCTCGCTGTTGGGATAGTTCTTGTTCGCGAAGAGTGCCACGCCGATGCCCTGTGACGGCACGAAGGCGACATAGGCGCCGAAGCCGTTGGTGGATCCGGTCTTGTTGAATAGAGCGTCGTTTACCGGCGGGCGCGGCGGCGACAGTTTCTCGATCTCGTGGGCTTGGAGGGTCATTTCAGTCGCGTTGCCCGCCAGGAGCTGGTCGAGGTCCGTGGGGTAGGCGTAGATTTCCCATCCAAGTCCCTGCGTCATGCCTGCGACCTTGTAGTAGCCGACATGCGTTGCGGCGATCGCCGCCTGCAGCGGGTCGTCGAGGCCGGAAGCGTTCATGTTGGCTTCGATGAAGCCAAGCATGTCGGACGCCGACATCTTCACACCATAGGCCTCGGAATCGAGGACGCCGGGCGAGACACGAATGGCCTTGCCGCTCTGTGAATAGCCGTAAGCGTAGTTGTCCGCCTCGTTCTTCGGAACGGTGATGAAGCTATGGCTGAGGCCGAGCGCCGGAAACAGCTTCTGCTGCATCAGATCATCGAACGGCCAGCCCATGGCCTTCGCTGCGGCATAGCCGAACAGGCCGATGCTCGGATTGGAATAGAGGCGATGCGTGCCCGGCGCATAACTCGGCTTCCAGTTCTTGTAATAGCCAACCATCTTCTTGTGATCGGTCACCTCGTCCGGAAACTGCAAAGGCAAACCGCCCGCCATATAGGTCCCGAGGTCGAGCATGCTCGCCTCGGCGAGGCGGCTGCCTGCGAGCTCGGGCAGAAACTTGCTCGGGCTGTCGGCGAAGGACAGGTCGCCACTGGCTTCAGCGTAGGCCGCGAGCGTCGCAGTAAAGGTCTTGCTGACCGAGCCGATCTCAAACAGCGTCGCGTCGGTGACTTTCTGCCCGCTCGCCTTGGAGGCGACGCCGTAATTGAAGACATATCGCTTTCCCTTTGCAGTGACGGCAATCGCCATGCCTGATATGTCGTTCTTCGCCATCAAGGGGCCTGCCACGGCATCGACGACGCGGCCAAGTCCGTCTTGCTGCTCAGCGGCGTGCGCGCCGGTGACGAGGATAAGGGATGCGGCGGCGAGAATACCAAAGGTAGATTGTGGAATATTTCTCATAACAGATACGATGCCTCGGGTTCATGGTATCGCCGCGCGATCTCCGCCGCGGCGAGGACGTCCAATGCGAAGTGCCCGCCGTTGCAAGATAATTCGGTATCTTGCGCGGTTTCCGCCGATCCGATCGGCCTAGGCGAGGTTTGTATACGAAGCCTGTACGGACGCCTCAAACGACGATATTTGGCAAGAGGCATTAGAAAAACTTGGGTATCCGATGGTTCGTCCGCACCTGCCGTTGAACGCGCTGCGCGCCTTCGAAGCTTCCGCCCGGCACCTGAGCTTCACCAAAGCAGCGATCGAACTCTGCGTGACGCAGGCCGCCGTCAGCCATCAGGTGAAGAGTCTGGAGACGCGCCTCAACGTCACACTGTTCGAGCGGCTGCCGCGCGGCCTTATGCTAACCAGCGAGGGCGAGACGTTGCTGCCGGCGTTGCGGGATGCGTTCGACGGTATCGCAAGGACGCTCGAGCGCTTCGAGGGCGGACATTATCGCGAGGTTCTTCGCGTGGGGGGCGTCGGCACTTTTGCGGTCGGCTGGCTGCTGCCGCGGCTGCGCGCGTTTCATGCGCGGCACCCCTTCATCGATCTGCGCCTATCCACCAACAACAACCGCGTCGATATCGCCGCCGAGGGGCTCGATTATGCGATCCGTTTCGGTTCGGGCGCCTGGCACGGCGTTGAGGCGGTGCGTCTGCTGGAAGCCCCGTTGTCGGCTCTCTGCATTCCCGAGATCGCGACGCAGCTAAGCTCGCCTGCTGACCTCTTGAAGCAGACGCTGCTGCGGTCGTACAGGGCCGATGAGTGGTCGCGGTGGTTTGCCGCCGCTGGGCTTGAGGCGAACCTGCCGCTGCTGCGGAGCATTGTTTTCGACTCGTCGCTCGCCATGATGGAGGCAGCACTGCAGGGTGCTGGCGTTGCCTTGGCGCCGCCGCTGATGTTTTCACGCCACCTGCTTGCCGAGACGATCCGCCAGCCTTTCGAGATCACGGTCGCCATGGGAAGCTATTGGCTGACCCGTTTGCAATCGCGCCCGGAGACGCCGGCCATGTCGGCCTTTCGTCTCTGGCTTTCGGAAGTGGCCGGCGCGTCCAGCACCTGATCGGTTCGGGTTCTCTCGATGTGGACCCGGAGACGGTGGCGGCGTAAGATGCGGCCTCTGTCGAGGGGTTCCGAAGGACACAGGACGTGGCTATCTTCATGGACCGGCATGATCTTGCGGGGACAACCGCCGAAGACATTGCCGACGCGCATCGCAGGGATCTGGCCGTTCAGGATCGGTTCGGAGTGAAGTTCCTCACCTACTGGTATGACCAGCGGCGCGGAACAGCGTTCTGTCTGATCGATGCACCGGATGCCGAGACCGCGCAATGTGTCCACCGCGAAGCGCACGGTTTCATGGCTGGCGAAGTCGTCGAGGTCGCGCTGTCCGCGGTCGAGGCATTTCTTGGGCGGATTCATGAACCCGAACAGATGGTCGGCCAGTCTGTCGCCGAAAGGGATGCCGGCCACAGGGCGATCCTTTTTACCGATATCGTCGGCTCGACGGCGATGACATCGCGGCTCGGCGATCGGATGGCAGCCGAACTCGTGCGGGCACATGATGCGATCGTGCGACGCTGTCTGGCACAATGCGGGGGCAGAGAAGTCAAGCACACCGGTGACGGCATCATGGCCTCCTTCGCCTCCACGCACGCCGGGGTCGGTTGCGCGATGAGCATCCAGCGGGAATTCAGGCGCTACAACGGGGGCACGCCGGAACCCATTCACGTTCGCATCGGCGTGGATTGCGGCGAACCCATCGAGGACAGCAATGACCTCTTCGGCTCGACCGTGCAATTGGCCGCACGGTTATGTGCTGCGGCCGCGGGCGACCAGATCCTCGTATCGGAGAATATCTTTCGCGAGCACGGAGCGGCCGATCTCTTCGCCAATGCGGCGCGCCGGCGCCTCAAGGGGTTTTCCAAGCCGGTTCTGGCATTCGAGTGCGATTGGGCTGATGAGGTTCAATCAAAATAGGGTGGCCTCGATCGGTCACCCCATTGGAAGCGGTGACCGAACGCGTGTCGAGGCGACGCAGGCTATTCCATCACGATTTGCAGTTTCACGTCGCTTGGACGCGCCTCGACGGCGCGATCGAAGGCCTTGATGGAATCCTCGAAGGTGAAGGTTTCCGAAATCAGCGGCTTCAGATCGACGCGACCGGAGCCGAGCAGCGCAATGGAGCGTTCGTACTGGTGCGCGTAGCGGAATACCGTCTCGATGCGGATTTCCTTGGTTGAGGCCGTCGAAACGTCGAAGCCGATCGGATTAACCGGCAGGCCGACGGCGACAATGACGCCACCCGGCCGTGGCAGTTCCATGATGGTTTCCCAGGCCTTCGGCGAGCCGGAGCATTCGAAGATCACATCGGCACCCCAGCCGTCCGTCAGGCGCGCGACCTCCTCGACGAGATTCTTCTCGCGGATATTGACCGGGATGACGCCCTGGTATTGAGCGGCAATGTCGAGTTTCGGTTGGGCAAGGTCGGCCACGACCACGCGGGCGCAGCCGCCGGCAAGGGCTGCGATCGCCACCATCGTGCCGATCGGGCCGGCGCCCAGCACCACCGCTGTGTCGCCGGGCACGATCTTCGCCTTGGTTGCCGCCTGCATGCCGACCGCGAAAGGCTCGACCATGGCGCCCTCGGCGAAGCTCACATTGTCGGGAAGCTTATAGGTATAGTTGGCTGGATGCACGACTTCGGGCGTCAGGACACCGTGGATCGGCGGCGTCGCCCAGAAGGTGACGGCAGGATCGACATTGTACATGCCGAGCCGGCTTGCCTTGGAATTGGGATCGGGAATGCCGGGCTCCATGCAGACCCGGTCGCCGACCCTGAGATGCGTCACGCCGGCGCCGACCTCGACGACGGTGCCGGCGGCTTCGTGGCCGAGCACCATCGGCTCGTTGACGACGAAGGGGCCGATCTTGCCATGGGTGTAGTAATGCACATCGGAGCCGCAGACGCCGACCGTGTGAATCCTGATCTTCACCTGCCCCGGACCCGCATCCATCGGCAGGTCGATCTCGCGAAGCGCGAGTTCATGCTGGCGCTCGAGCACCAACGCGCGGACTTTGGCCATTGTCTGTTCCTTCCCGATTGCCTCCCCGCGCCGTCTGTGTCGGCGCGGCTTTGGATGGACTATAAGGCCCGAAGCCTTCGCAATTCAATTCAATTGCGAAGGCTTTTGCTCGTGAAATGATGAAATGCCCATTCAAGGAAGACTGGCGATCTGATGCGGTAGATGGTCAGCCGAAGTTGACGAGATTGAGCGCCGGCAATTGCCCGCCGGGAAACTGCACCAGGCTGCCGCCGACAGTAGGCAGGCCAAGGTCGATGCCGAAGCAGCCGAGCGTGTCGATCAGGGAACCGATTTCGGCTTTTGCGTCCGCGTCGTCGCCCGAATAGAACAAGACACGCTTGCCGCCTTCGGCCGCGGGGTTGCCGGAAAGAAGGTGCGGCTGCAGGTGGTTGAAAGCCTTGACCACACGGGCGCCCGGCACAAGATCGGCGACGATCTCGCTGGACAGACGACCGTTCAAGGCAGCGGGCTTGAAGAGCGGGGCCTCGATTGGATTTGGCGTCGATGACGATGCGATCGTTCCAGTCTGGTAGGGCCCTAAAGCGCTTCTGGCAGCTTCGACCAGGGAACGTCAACGAGGACGATATCGGCCTTCACGGCCTCTTCGACGGTCGCTGCTATCACGAAAGGCTGAAGCTCCGCGGCAAGTCCCGCATCCCCAATAAGCGGGTAGTCGCTTGCATCATCTTCAAGCATCCGTTGAAAGTTTGGATGATCTTTATGCGGTATTTATATGTGTGGGCGCCTATCACGCTCGAACCTTTATCTCGTCTGGGCATATGAACGCGCAGCAATGCGGCCCGGAAAATCAGTTTGCGGCAAGGCAACGGTGCGTCCGGCGCGAAAAGGACGCTGGCTGGCGCCTGGCGCGCTTCGCTCGAACGACAAGAGAAACGTCATGGACCTTTCGATGATCATCCGTCCCGAGCACACCTTCATAGGCGTGTCGGTCGCGACGAAATGGAGCGGGTTGCAAAATATTGCGGAGAAGGCCGCCTCCGCCTTCGGCATCGAAGAAAGGAAGATATTGCAAGCCCTGGAAAGCCGCGAGAGTCTTGGCTCGACGGGCATCGGCAACGGCGTTGCCGTTCCGCACGCGGTAGTGGATGGGATGACACATCCACGGGGCTTGCTCCTGCGCTTTGCGCGGCCGCTCGATTTCGAGGCCGTCGACGACGTATCGACCGACATCGCCTTTGCGCTTTTATTTGGCGAGGCAAACCGTGGCGAGTATCTGAACGTGCTGGCGGCGATCGCGCGGCAGCTGCAGACGCCCGGCATTCTAGCAGCCATGCGCACGGCCAAGACTGCCGAGGAGCTCTATTCGGATTTCCTGGCCGACTCGCGCGTTTGACGATCACATAGCGGCAGGGAACCGGTCAGAAGTCGCGCTGGAACCGAAGGAAGCCTTCCACCTGGTCGTGGCCGTCCTCTTCCTCGTGATACTGCACGCTCGGACCTGTCCTCAGATCATGGATGCAGACGGCGACGGCTTTTCCGGCGACAATGCCTTGGACGGGCCGGCATAACGGTCAACTACATGATCGTCGCTGAGGGAACGGCGCTTTCCACCCGACACAACGCAAGCGCTTCTACCGATCATAGGGAAAATCGAAGGGTAAGCGTCAGCAGGCGCAGCCCTTCGCGCGGCGTCCTCGGGGTTTCGCCGCGGCCAAGGAGAGCAAACCCATTTCCAAAGTGGGGCTCGATTGGGATGGCATTCCAGACTGGCGCCTGGAACAGAAACATTCTTCGTTTCATTATACTACCAACTTGGTAGAGTTTCGGCCACAACGAAGGAGGTTTCCATGCAGTCGATAAAGATCACACGGCTTCTCGCGGCTGTGGCGCTGGCAGGTAGCGTCGCAATCGGTGCTGTCGCTCCCGCATTCGCGGACCAGACGCTTCTCAACGTATCCTACGATCCGACGAGAGAATTGTATAAGGATTTCAATGCCGCCTTCGCTGCGAAGTGGCAGAAGGATACCGGTGAGGCGGTGACCATCAAGGCTTCGCATGGTGGGTCGGGCGCACAGGCGCGCTCGGTGATCGACGGGCTTGATGCCGATGTCGTAACCCTTGCTCTCGAGGGTGACATCGACGCGATTGCCGCCAAGACCGGCAAGATCCCGGCCGATTGGAAAACCAAATTCCCGAACAATTCGACGCCCTATACGTCGACGATCGTCTTCCTTGTTCGCAAGGGCAATCCGAAGGGCATCAAGGACTGGGCCGATCTCGTGAAGGACGATGTCCAGGTCATTACCCCCAACCCGAAGACGTCAGGCGGAGCACGCTGGAATTTCCTGGCGGCCTGGGCCTGGGCCAAGCAGGCCAATGGCGGCGATGACACCAAGGCGCAGGACTATGTGACGAAGCTCCTGCAGCATGTTCCGGTTCTCGACACCGGCGCGCGCGGCGCAACGACGACCTTCGTCCAGCGCGGCCTCGGCGACGTTCTTCTTGCCTGGGAAAACGAAGCCTATCTCTCCCTCGAAGAGCTTGGGCCCGATCAGTTCGAGATCGTCACCCCGACCTTCTCGATCCGCGCTGACCCGCCGGTCGCCGTCGTTGACGGCAACGTCGACAAGAAGGGTACCCGCAAGGTCGCGGAGGCCTACCTGAACTATCTCTATTCGGACGAGGGTCAGAAGATTGCGGCCAAGCACTTCTACCGACCGACCAAGCCCGAAGCGGCCGACAAGGCAGACATCGCACGCTTTCCAAACCTGAAGCTCGCGACGATCGACGATTTCGGCGGCTGGAAGGAAGCACAGCCAAAATTCTTCGGCGATGGCGGCGTATTTGACCAAATCTACAAGCCGGCACAATAATACGTCGCATGAGAGCACATAACCCCACGCGGTGGCGGTTCAGACGGCCGAGCGTCATTCCAGGTTTTGGAATGGCGCTCGGCCTTACCTTGACCTGGCTCACCCTTTTGATCCTCATTCCGCTTTCGGGCCTTGCCTGGCGGTCAAGCGAGCTTGGCTGGGCAAAGTTCCTGGCCATTGCCATCGATCCCCGCACCTTAAGCGCCTTGCGCATCAGCTTTGGCGCCGCTTTTGCGGCGGCCTGCATCAATGCTGCCTTCGGCGTCGTGCTGGCCTGGGTGCTAGTGCGCTACCGGTTTCCAGGCAAACGCGTCATCGACGCCATGGTGGACCTGCCCTTTGCGCTGCCGACGGCCGTTGCCGGTATCGCGCTTGCGACCCTCTACGCACCGAACGGCTGGATCGGCCAGTTTCTCACGCCGCTCGGCATCAAGATCGCCTTCACGCCGCTCGGTATCGTTATCGCCCTCGTCTTCGTCGGCCTGCCTTTCGTGGTTCGCACGGTGCAGCCAGTGATGGAAGAGATCGACAAGGAAGTCGAGGAGGCTGCCGCAACGCTCGGCGCCACCCGTCTCCAGACGATCTTCCGCGTGCTGTTGCCGGGCTTGGCGCCACCTGTTCTGACAGGCTTTGCGCTCGCTTTTGCCCGCGGTGTCGGCGAATATGGCTCGGTGATCTTCATTGCCGGTAATCTTCCGTTCCGGTCGGAGATCGCACCGCTGCTGATCGTCATCAAGCTCGAGGAATACAACTATGCAGCCGCGACGGGCATCGCCGCGGTAATGCTGGTGATTTCGTTCGTCATGCTGCTGATCATCAACCTCATCCAAAGCTGGAGCAGACGGAGATACGGCTATGGCGCTTGATACCAGTGTACAGCCGACAAAAGTGCGCTCCGCCGTTACCGAGCACCGGTTTGCGCGTTGGACGCTTATCCTTTCCTCGCTCATCTTCTTAACGCTGATCCTACTTCTGCCCTTGACGGCAGTCTTCGTCGAAGCGTTCCGTAAGGGCGCCGGGCCGTTCCTCGAGGCATTGCAGGACGAGGAGACCTTTTCGGCCATTCGTCTGACCCTCATCGTCGCGGGCGTCAGCGTGCCTCTCAACCTGTTCTTTGGCGTTGCGGCTGCCTGGGCGATTGCCAAGTTCGAGTTCAAGGGCAAGGCGTTCCTGACGACGTTGATCGACTTGCCTTTTTCGGTCTCGCCTGTCATTTCGGGTCTGGTCTTCGTCCTCCTGCTTGGCGCCAACACTCATCTTGGTCACTGGTTGAGCGCCCACGACATCAAGATCCTGTTTGCCGTTCCGGGGCTGATCCTCGCCACGATGTTCGTCACCTTCCCCTTCGTGGCGCGTGAACTCATCCCGCTGATGCAGGAGCAGGGAACAGGCGACGAAGAGGCGGCGCTTTCGCTCGGTGCCAGCGGTTGGCAGACCTTTTGGTACGTGACTTTGCCCAACATCAAGTGGGGTCTGCTCTACGGCGTATTGCTCTGCAACGCGCGCGCCATGGGCGAGTTCGGTGCCGTATCGGTGGTCTCCGGCCATATTCGCGGACAGACGAACACGATGCCGCTGCAGGTGGAAATTCTCTATAACGAGTACAATTTCACCGGCGCGTTCGCCGTTGCCACCCTGCTTGCATTGCTTGCGCTCGTGACCCTTGTTTTGAAGACGCTGCTCGAGATGCGATTCAGCGAAGAAATCGCCGCCAGCCGGCGGCACTGAAGGAATTAGAATGGAAGTTCGCGTTCAAAACTTGCGCAAGGAATTCGACCGGTTTCCGGCGCTGCACGACGTCTCGCTCGACATCCACTCCGGCGAGCTGATCGCGCTGCTCGGGCCGTCCGGCTCCGGCAAAACGACCTTGCTGCGCCTCATCGCCGGCCTGGAGAGCCCGACGGAAGGGCTGATTTACTTCGGCGACGAGGACGCGTCGAAGAAGACCGTCCAGCAACGCAACATCGGCTTTGTCTTCCAGCACTATGCCCTTTTTCGGCATATGACCGTGCTTGATAACGTCTCCTTCGGTCTGAAGGTGCGCGACGGCGCACGACGCCCGCCCAGGGCGGAAATCCGCAGACGGGCACTGGAGCTTCTGGATCTTGTCCAGCTCTCGGGGCTCGAGAAGCGCTATCCGGGCCAGCTTTCCGGCGGCCAGCGCCAGCGCGTCGCGCTTGCGCGCGCCATGGCGGTCGAACCAAACGTACTGCTTCTCGATGAGCCTTTCGGCGCACTCGACGCCCAGGTACGCAAGGACCTGCGCAAATGGCTGCGCGAGATCCATGACCGCACCGGCCACACAACTGTCTTTGTCACGCACGATCAGGACGAGGCGATGGAGCTTGCCGACCGCGTCGTCGTCATGAGTCAGGGTGCGATCGAGCAGATCGGAACACCTGATGAAGTGTATGACAACCCGAACTCCCCCTTCGTCTTCGGCTTTGTCGGACAGTCAAACTGTCTCGACGTGCGGGTTAACGGCGGAGAAATCTGGTTCGAGGACCGGCCGCTCGGCCTCAAGGTCCAAAACGAAGCGGATGGGGACGCCCAGCTCTACTTCCGGCCACATGACATCGAATTGCGAGATGGTTGCGGTGGCTGCATCGCCGGTTTGCTGACGACCAGCCGGCGCGTCGCCGGCACGCGCCACATCGAGGTCGACATCGGCAAGGGGCATCCACCGATCGAACTGGAACTGTCGCCATCGCAGGCCGGCAGCCTCGATCGGAGCCGGATCGCCTTCCGACCGAAGCGGTGGAAATTGTTCCGGGCAGCGCCATAGAGGTAAAAACCGCGCTGATGTGGCTGGGATAGGCCCCGAATCAGTTCTTGATACGATGGTGATTTCGACCATTGCGGACGTAGGCTGCGATGGCGATTATCATCGTTTTCAGCCCGTTATGCGATCGCGGATCAGCCTGCCCAGCATGCAAAAGGCACCCAAATCAAATTGTGATACTAATTGGGTTTGAAATTTACCCGAAACGCGGATACAAAAGCGGCCACTTAATCGAGAAGGGCTTTACTACTCCAAATAGGGGGCACCTGCCGTTGAGGGCGAATCTAGCGTTGGGGAAATCTCTTGCCGGGATTATGTTGGCAGGCTTTGCGGCTGCAAGCTGCACGACTGCGCAGCAGCCGGCTCCGAAGGCGGTCAGCCAGGCCGTGACGCCGAGGAGCGCGGGGCAACCCGGGCAGGCGACAAAAGTCACGTTCAATTATACTGCCAAGGATCGCGATTGCCTGAAGCGGGCAATGTACTTCGAGTCCGAGCATTCGGACCGCGACGGCTATATGGCGGTCGGAACCGTGGTCATGAACCGGCTGACGTCGGGAGCCTATCCCGAGTCGATCTGCGGCGTTGTTGCCCAGCAGAGGCAGTTTGCGCCCGGTGTTATGACGCGGGAAGTCGAGCCCGCGGCGGAGATCGAGCTGACGGATGCTGCCGACGCAATTCTGCGTGGCGAACGGCATCCGGGCGTCAAGGACGCCATGTTCTTTCATACCGACGGTCTGACGTTCCCGTACCGCAATATGCATTACGTAGCGATTGCCGGCGGCAATGCCTTCTACGAAAAGCGTGGCCGGGACGGCGAGCTGCAGACGCCGGCGCCCCTGCCCTCATATGAAGTTGCGATGAACTATTTGCCCGGTCAGAGACTGATGCCGTCGCAGTTCGAGGCGCTTGTTCCAACCACCGTCCCGGTGCCGATTCCAATGCCGGGGTCGCAAGCCACATTGGCTACGGAGCCGGCAGCGCCAGCACCGACGGAGGCGGCGATGCCAATCGCCACGGAAGCGGTCATGCCGGTCGCCATTCCGACGCCAAGACCAGCCTATAACGATGCGGTGCTGCGCGGCAGCCTCGCCCACGGCTAACGTCGCGCGTTGCCTACCTCGCTCTGTTTCCATCCGCGTCGAAGACGTGCAGGTATTGCGCGGGAAAGGATACGCTGACCTTCGGGCCGGCCGTCAGCGCTTCGCGATCAAGCGTGAAGATCTTGAACGGCAGGCCGTGCAGCGACAGGTGCAGAATGATGCCGAAGCCTGTGGGCTCGACCAACTCGACGTCCGCACCCATGCCGCTCTGGTCGGCAATGACGACGTGCTCGGGGCGGATCCCCAGCGTGACCTTAGCGCCGTTTGCGAGCGACAGCGGCGCAGCCAGCGGCACGATCGTTCCATCCTTCAGACGGACGCTGCCATCGGCATAGGTGGCGTCGAGGAAGTTCATCCCGGGCGAGCCGATGAAGCCGGCGACGAAGAGGTTGGCTGGCCGGTCGTATAGTTCGAGGGGGCCGCCGACCTGCTGAACTACGCCGCCATGCATGGCAACGATCCTGTCGGCCAGCGTCATCGCCTCGATCTGGTCGTGAGTGACGTAGATTGACGTGGCCTTGAGGTCGCCGTGCAGCTTCTTGATCTCCGCGCGCATCTGCTCGCGCAGGCGCGCGTCAAGGTTCGACAGTGGCTCGTCGAAGAGGAAGGCCTTCGGCTGGCGCACGATCGCGCGGCCCATGGCGACGCGTTGGCGTTGGCCTCCCGACAGCGCCTTCGGCCGCCGCTCGAGCAGCGGGTCGAGGCCGAGCTTGGAGGCAACACCTGACACGGCGCTCGCGATCTTTTCCTTGGCCGTTTTCCTGAGCTTCAGACTGTAGCTCATGTTGCCGGCGACATTCATGTGCGGATAGAGCGCGTAGGACTGGAACACCATGGCGATGTCGCGGTCCTTCGGATGCAGCTCGTTAACGCGGTTCCCGGCGATGCGGATCTCGCCCCCGGTCACGTCCTCCAGCCCTGCGATCATGCGCAGCAGGGTGGACTTGCCGCAACCCGACGGGCCGACGAGCACGACAAACTCGCCGTCCTTGATCCTGAGGTCGACGTCGTGCAGCACCTGCACTGGGCCATAGGCCTTCTTGACGTTCTGGATATCGATCGATGCCATTTTGATTAACCCTTGACCGCGCCGGCCGTCAGGCCCTGGACGAGATAACGCTGGATGAGCAGGAAGAAGAGACCGGCCGGGATGAGCGCAAGCACGCCCGCTGCCATCATCTGCCCGAAGTCCACGGAGAATTTGGAAACGAAGGTGAGAAGCCCGACAGGGAAGGTCGCCGCATCGTTGCCATTGATCAGCATGAGTGCAAAGAGAAGTTCGCTCCATGCCGCGGTGAACACGAAGCCGAGCGTTGCGGCAATGCCGGGCAGCGTCAGCGGCAGGATGATCTGCCGGAAGGCGGTAAACTGCGTTGCACCGTCGATCAGCGCTGCCTCCTCGAGGTCTTTCGGGATACCGTCGAAGAAAGACTGCATTAGGAAGGTCGCGAAGGGCACGTTGAAGGCGGTATAGACGACGACGAGACCGGCGAGGCTGTTCGTCAGGTGCAGCGGCGTCAAGATCTTGAAGATCGGCGCGACCAGCATGACGAGCGGGAACATCTGCGTCAGCAGCATCAGAGCGACGATCCAATACTTCGCCCGGAAATTGAACCGCGATAGCGCGTAGCCCGAGAGCGAAGCGCACATGGTCACGACGACGGCCGTTGAGGCCGACACGATCAGGCTGTTCTTGAAGAAGGTCGGAAAGGCACTGTGCTGCAGCACGAACGAATAATGTTCCCATGTCGTGCGCGACGGCCACATGCGCACGCCTTCGGTGTAGAGAAGGTCGTTCGGCGTCACCGACACCTTGAGAAGCCAGAACAGCGGAAACAGCGCAAACACGATGTAGCAGAGAATGGCCAGGCGATGCGCGACGGTGGGGAGAATGGATCGCTTCATGACATCAATCCTTGTTCAGCAGGGTCTGCCGCAGCAGGATGATCAGCATCGAATAGGCAAGCAGCAGCACCAGCAGCACCAGCGCGATCGCCGAGGCATAGCCGAAGTCAAGGCGCCTGAAGGCCTGCGTGAAAATGTAGCTTGCGACAATCTGCGTCCGGTCCGCCGGTCCGCCGCTCGTCATGACCACGATCAGGTCCGCAAAGTTGGAGACCCAGACGGTGCGCAGCAACACGGTGATGGCAATGGTCGGCGCGAGAAATGGCAGGGTGATCGAGCGAAACCGCTGGAACCACCCGGCGCCATCGATGGAGGCCGCTTCATAAAGATCCCGCGGGATCGCCTGGAGGGCGGCCAGCAGCGTGATCGCGAAGAAGGGAATGCCCCACCAGACGTTGGCGATGATCGGGCCCCACATCGCATATTGTGGATCGGAGAGGATGTTGCCCGGCTCGCTCATCAGGCCGAGCGCAAACAGCCAGTGCGGGATCGGCCCGATCACCGGATTGAACAGCCAGGCCCAGTTCAGACCGGCGAGGAAGGACGGCACCGCCCAGGGCAGGAAGACCAGCGCCTGCACGACGCCCCTGCCCCAGAACGGCTTGTCGAGCAGCAGCGCGAGAACGAGGCCGAAGATGAACTGCAAAACAACGGAGGCGCCCGTCCACCACAGCGTATTCTTCAACGCGCCGTAAAAGGCCGCGTCTTTTGACAATGCACGGAAATGGTCGAGCCCGACGAAGCCGCCCGAAAACGGGTTCAGCAGCTGGATGTCGCGAAAGGCATAGGAGATACCAATCATCAGCGGCACCAGCATCACCGCGATGATCAGGATCAGCGATGGCGCACTATAGAGATAGGGTTCGGAGGCATCGGCGACGCGCTTCAGCCAGGGGCGTCTGTCCTGGCGCCGGTCCAGCGTATCGGCAGTGATGGTCATCAGGCAAATCCGTTTCGCGGCGCAATTTGTGCCGTCGCAAGAAAATCAAAGAGGCGGCGGACGAATCCGCCGCCGGTGGTCGGCTACTTCTTGGCGAGGAACTTCTGCTGTGCCTTGGTCAGATAGTCTGCCCACTGGTCAGCGAGTTCCTTCGGCGTGATGTCGCCGAGAAGCGCCTGTTGCGTCGTCTTGATGGCGAGCGAATCCTTGAAGAAGGCAAACTCTTCGAGGTAGGTCGGCATCACGGTCGGAACGACGTTCGGATCAGCCAGCTCCTCGAACCAGCCCTTGAACTGCTCGCCCGCATAGAAGGGATCCTTCTCGGCCGAGGTATGGACCGGCAGGGCGCCCGTGCGTTTGTTCCACTCAATATTGCCTTCCGGTCCCTCAAGCGTTTCGATGAGCTTCCAGGAGAGATCCTTGTTCTGGCTCGTCGTGAACATCGACCAGCCGGCGAAACCGATTGTCGTGAACGCCTTGCCACTCGGACCAGCCGGCATCTTGGTCACGCCGAAATCTTCAGGCTTCATGCGCTGGGCGATCGCGATCAGAGCATCCGGATCCTGGTCGAGCATTGCGCAGGTGCCGGAATAGAAGCCGGCGACGGTTTCGTTGAAGCCCCAGTTGACGCTGTCCTTCGGCGTCAGGCCCTTCTTGTAGAGGTCGACAACCCACTCGAGACCCTTGGCCCAGCCTTCGCTGTTCATGGTCGAGGTGCCGTCATCATTGAAGAACTTGTTGGAGCCGGCCATCGTTGCGCCGAACATCACCCAACCGTTGAGACCGCCCGGGCCGCCACGCAGGCAGTAGCCCGCCTTGCCGGGCAGCTTGGAGACTTTCTCGGAGGCGGCAACGAAATCGTCGAGCGTCTTTGGCGGTTCGGCAACACCGGCTTCCTGGAAGAGCTTCTTGTTGTAGAACAGCGCGCGCAGATAGAAGCCGTAAGGCAGCATGTAGGCGGTTTTCTTGACGTCGCGGCCGAGTTCCAGCGCGCGCGGGGTCAAACCCTTGGTGTGTTCCCACTTGGCGAGGTAGGGTTCGAGGCTTTCGAGCATGCCGTTGTTGGCATAGAGCGAAAGCCAGGTGTCGGGCATTTCCATGACGTCAGGCGTGTCGCCGGCCGAAACCATTGTCGCGAACTTCTGGAAGGCTTCGTTCCAGGGCAGCGATATGATGTCGACCTTGGTGCCGGGGTTCGCAGCCTCGAATTTGCCTACGATCGACTTCAGCGTTTCGGTGCGTTCGGGGCTGGTGATGACCTCGACCAGTTTCAGCGTGGTATCGGCGAGCGCCGTGCCGGCCATCATCGTGGCGAGTATAGTGGCGGTGATCAGTCTTTTCATGCTTGCTCCCCCTTTTCAGGTTTTTGAGGTTTCGACCGCTTAAGAGGCGACCGCCAGTGCCGCCTCAATGTCCTTCCACAAGGCCTCGGTTCCTTCGAGGCCGACGTGGAGGCGTACGGACCGCGCATGGATCCCGAAGGCATGCGCGGAATTCGGTTGCGCCTTCTGCTGAAGGACGACCTCGCCTGGTACGATCAGGCTTTCATGCCCACCCCAGCTCACTCCCAGTTTGAAGAGCTTGAGGTGATCAGCGAAGGCGCGGATATCGACGCCCTCACGGAATATGAAGGAAAACAGCCCCGACGTGCCGTTGAGGCCGGCAGGCAGGCGGTTAGCGAGACCTGGATGGCAGACCGCCTCCACCACGTCGAGCTCCTGCAGGCGCTTTGCGATCGTCATTGCGGCGGCTTCGTGCGCCCGCATGCGGATCGGCAGCGTGCGCAGGCCGCGAATGAGAAGCCAGGCATCGAAGGGCGAGAGCTTGCCGCCGAGATAGGGATAGGCTTCCGCCTTGATGCGGGCGATCATCTCCTTCGAGCCGGCAACAACCCCAGCGACGACATCGCTGTGGCCGCCGAGATATTTCGAGGCCGAATGGATGACGATATCGACGCCGAGCGAGATCGGCTGCTGGAAGTAGGGGCTTGCCCAGCTGTTGTCGATCATCGTGACGATACCATGCTTCTTGGCGAGCGCGGCGAGCGCGCCGACGTCATGAGCCTCCATCACCCAGCTGGTCGGGCTTTCCATGTAGAAGAGTTTAGCGCCGGGCAGCGCCTTTGCCACCGCCTCCTCATCGCGGCCATCGACATAGGTGACCTCGACCTTCATGCGCTTCAGGACCGTGCCGAAAAGGCGGAAAGCGTCGGGATAGACGTGCTTGACCGCGACGATCCGGTCGCCTGGTTCGACGAAGGACAGCACCGCCGAAGAGATCGCCGCCATGCCGCTCGCAAAGCCCAGCGCGTCTTCGGCTCCCTCGAGCTTCGCCAGCATTTCCTCAAACATGCGAACCGTTGGGTTGAGGCCGCGCGTATAGATCGGCCGCACCTTCTCGCCGCGATAGGAGGAGATCATGTCGTCATAATTGGAAAAGGTGAAAAGTGACGTCTGGAAAATCGGCGGCACGACGGCTTCGGCGAAGTTTCCTTCGTCGTGTGCGGTGATGAGCGAGGCAAGATCGAACGCGTCTGCGCCGTTATTCATTTCGACATTTCCTTGATATCTTCCTCGACAACCTCGAGGATTTTCAGTGTCTCTTCCCGCGCGGCCTCGGCATTCCGGGCAGCGATCGCGTTGTAGAGCGTGCGGTGAAAGGGAAAGGAGCGGCGTGCGAAATCCTCGCGCTCGAAAGGGTGCTCCCAGAACTGCCAGAATGTCTCGCGCATCTGCTCGAGAAGCTGGCGAAAAAGCGGATTGTGGGTGGCATCGTAGATGGCAAGGTGGAAGGCCAGATCCTCCGGACCGGACGTGCCCTTCGATATGTGGACGCGTTCCATCGCGTCGAGGTTCTGCTCGATCAGGATGAGATCCTTGTCGGTTCGCTTTCTCGCTGCGACCATGCAGGCCTCGCATTCGATCCCGCGGCGCACTTCAAGCGTCTGCAGCAGCACATCGCGCAGATGGCCAGTGTCCAGCGATAGCGGCATATGGATCGTCGCCTTCGAAACCGGTTTCAGTAGGTAGGTGCCGCTGCCTTTGCGGGTTTCGATGACGCCGAGTGCCTGGAAGTGACGGATCGCCTCGCGGATCGTCGAGCGGCCGACCATCAGTGCTGACATCAGCTCGCGCTCTGCCGGCAGCCGATCGCCCGCCTTCAGCCGCGCGCTCTGAACATAATCGGCCAGCGCGTCGGTCACCTGACGCGCTCGGTCGATCGCCGGAAGCGGCCGGATAATCGGCCTGTCGCTGCTTGGTGCCTTCATGGTTCCCCAAATTCTTATAGGCAGCCGACCTTGGAATTGGTCTGACATCTTAGCATTTCGCAAAGTTTAGGAGGCGTCAAGGCCCCGTTGCTGTTGTAGAGCATGCTCTGATTTCCGAAAAATCCTGTCGGTGAGCTTTGATGACGAGATTGAAATTTTCGATGCGTCTGCCGAGTTCCACGATGCCGAGGGTGTCTTGCGCTATCGTGCACAAGAACTCGGTGACGACGCAAAAGCACTCAAGATCATTTATGAAGAGGTACGGGGATACGTCAGGGCGTTCGACGATCTGGCCCTTTGGAACCCAAAAGCTGATATAGACATCGAGAAGGGACTGGATGGCCCTTTGAGGGCCGCGACTGGACAACATTCATATCCCACGCTGAACTGCGGTACCGGAGGTAGCGAGACGGCGTTCATTTGCCCTTAGCGCTATGACCCTAAATTTTCCCTTGAGTAGACGCCCGCCGCCGCGCTAGAGGGTTCCGCAATGTATTAGCATCGCGAAGCGGTGCTCCAAGTGAGTCGAATCACGCTTACAGACCGAGCCAGGCCGCGGAAAGACGGATGCCAAGCCAAGCATGACCGCAGCGGTCGAATACCTCGGTGAGCAGCCGTTGGGGGCGTGACGCTGGCGGACCCTTGCCAAAACGACGCGCCCCAAGGGCCGGAATCGCAGCACGGCGGCATCTTGTTGAACCAGTCAGTTTCCGTATCTTTGTGCTTGCGACGGCGTGAATAGCCAGAGTTAAGTCTTAGGTAAAATCTCTCAATAACTTAGCGTTCGACGACCTCCGCCATCGTCGATTAAATGCGTTGCAATCAGCTTTCCCGACAGATCATAACTGTCCGACTTTGAGACCCAGGGGAAGTCTCCAGTCGTGTCAAAGACGATGTAGTCCCGCGTTCCGCCGTCGTTGAAGTTGGTCTGCGAGGCGATCTCACCGCTGCTGGTCGCAACCTGCTCATAGCGCTCCCAAGGCTGATTGTTCTCGACGTCATAGGTAATTGAGTAATGACTCCGATCGTCGTTTGTTTGGTCGACATACTGGAGCGAGCCGGCCGCATCGTAATGCTGCACGTAGATCTCCCACGATGAGTTGCCTCCCGCATCGTAACTGGTCACGATTTTCGCGCCGGTATCGGAAAACATTGTCTGGTTTTCCAACTGGCCGGCACGATTTCTGAACTGCTCAAGCTTCGACCAATCTTGGATATTTGAGATGTCAAACGTCACGTAGTTGCTTGTACCGTCGTCATTCTCCTGTGCGACCGATCTGAGTTGGCCGCCGGCGTCAAAGGCCTGTTCGTAGCGGGTCCATTTCCCCTTGCCTTCCAAGTCGTGGTTGACCTGGTTCTTGGAGCCATCATTCATGACGGTGACCTTCGCTAGAACACGCCCCTCCCCGTCAACTTCCGTGGTAATCGTTGACCATGGCCTCGTGTTGTCGGGGTCAAACTCGACTATTCGAGTTAACTCGCTCGCTTTGTTGTAATAGTCCACTTTTCGCTGCGCGCCGAACACGTCAAACGCCACGCCAACCTTCGTGCCGTCGTCCTTGAACTGCATTTCGAACGACCGTATGTCGCTTGGACCGTATCTCTGTTCGACCCTCGTCCACGGTTCAGTATTGAGTGGATCTAAGAGCGTGGCACTTATCCGCCGCCCGTCCTTGTTCTTGCGTTCAATGCTGCGCGGCCTCCCGATGGACGCCTCAAAGGTCGTCTCGATCGTTCGTCCATCGACCGTGACTTCAGTCTCTTGGATCTTACGTGCACGATAGTCGAACTGGGTTTGAATGGTTGATCCGTCTGGTTTCCGCTCAGTCTTAACGTCTGGCGCTTTTAAATGGCTCGGGGACCTTACATCTGGGTTGGGGCTCGATGGCGGCCTACGGTCGGCCTCGCTATTTTGGGCCGTCTGATCAGCCTTAGGGGCATTTTTTTCAGATAGGCTGCTTTGCGCGGCATTTTTGGTTTCTTGCGCGGAAGCTGCCAGCAGTCTCAGCTCGCCGACCGCTCCGTCGTACTCCATAAAGGTCTTGGGGCAGGACCATACAGCGCCCTGAAACCGACGGTTCGCTTCAGCGACTTTGCCGCGCTGCAGGTACCATTCACCCGCGTAGAAAATAGCCTCACACAGTTCGTCACCATTTCCAGCCTTTGCCGCGACCTCCTCCGGGCTGAGCTTCCCAAGAAAGAGGTCGTAGATAGGGTGTGGCCACCGGGTGGGCTCTAATTTGGCTGCAGCGCTCTGAAGGTCGTACGCGGCCTTGTCATCGCCACCTCTCTCCTGAGCCAGATATCGCCAAAGCCGGTAGTATGGAGCCGGCTTGCCATTCGTTTCGGCCTTGGACAAGAAACTTGCCGCGGCGTCGTCATAGCGTCCGGTGAAGAACTGCCAGAATGGATCAGCTAGCATTTCCTCTCGCAACCGTGTGATAGGCAGCAAGGACGCTGTTGCCACAATGACAAAGAGGCTGCTGAAGGCTACCGCGGCACTTCCAAAGCGTGGCGTCGACCGCTCCCGCGGCCACGCAATCAGTAGGACAAGAGCGGCAGCCCCACCTGCCACAACGCCGCCGAAATGCCCCGCATAATCTATCATCTGCCCGTCCTTGGCGGAGGACAGGAATGGGATGAGCGCTGGAACCAACATTTGCGCCGCGCCAATTCTAAGCGCAGAAGCAAGCGGTGCGAGGTGACCCCGAAAACTGGCGACCATGATGGCCGCGAACAGTCCAACGATACCGCCGGATGCCCCGACACCCACGACATTCGGCGCGTTGAACAAAACGGAAGCGATGGCCCCGCCCAGGGCACTTGCGAAGAAGATCGCCGCAAACCAGCGCCAGCCAATCAAGCGTTCCAGTAGTCTCCCCGCGAACCAAAGCGCGAGGCAGTTAAAGCCGAGGTGCACGATTGATCCATGCAGCAATGGTGCGGTGAATAGACGCCACCACTGATGATCCTGAAGCAAGGCTTCCTGCTGCGTCGCACCGAGCATGAACAAAGTTTGGATGCTCGGCGAACCCGCCTGCGAAGGGTCCACACCGAGTATCAGTTCGCCGGCGTAGATGGCGACGAGCAGACCGATTAAGACATAGCTCAGGATTTGTGGGGTCAGCGATATTTCAGCTTCAGTGGCGTCCTCGGTGGCAATCTCCTGACCGCCGGTCGCCGTTGCTCCACGAGCATGCTCCCATGCTTCAAAACAACAATTGAAGATTCGATCGGGATTCCCGCTTAGCGCCTTGAGATTTACAGTCGCTTTGCCTTTTGAGGCATGCATGATCAGCCAAAGGAGGCCCCGAAATCCACGCCTCCGGATGCTGTCGGCAACACCCGTGTCAAGTTCGAGCCTCAGAACGTCTACATGCCGGCTCTGAAATCTGCCGAGGTTCTTGACGGCGTGCCACGGAATCGGCTCAGTGCTGAAACTCGGCAACACAATGCCGTCGACCGATACCGCAAGAGCAAGTTCCCTTGAGAATAGCTTCAGCAACGCCGCTATGCAGATCAATCCGAAAAATGCGCCGCCGAGCCACGAAACAACAATTCCCGGCAAGCGGCCTGCGCCTTCCGACATCCATATGTTCCCAACTATCAAAGCCGCAAAAACGAAGCTGCCGAGCACTGCTCTAAGCAATTTGCCTTCGTCCCACCGGTACGACGATGGAACCAGCTTGGCCGCATCCGATTGCAGCTCTAGGGACTGTGGGTCAACTTGCCCGGATGCGTGTTTAGGGAATTCCGAACGTGTGGCCGACAATGACGTACCAGGTGTCTCCTGCTCGTCGTCGCCATTTAGCTCCTGAATCTCGGAAGCTACTCGCCAATTTGCAAAGCCTTCGTGCCACACCTTGGTTTCGGGCGCAAGTTGGCCTGCTTCGACTAAAATTCTGATTTCTAGAGCCGAAACCGGCCCCATTTGCTGGCCCCGATATTGGTAGTACCAGGCCGTCACGCGCAGTGCCATTCAAAGAAGGAGAACATTGACGAAATCAAAGTGGGAGTGCTGATAGGTAGGAGCTTTCGTCGCTACGGAATACAACCCAGATTGTCAATACTGTTTTCGATACACGCTAACGCAAGATTGTGCTTCCTCCTGTGTATAGGTAGCTTTTCAATCGCGTCGCAAAAGGGATCTTTGATGGACCAGTAGTCCTCAAAAGATTGATCGAACGCTGCTATGGGCGCGTCGATCTTCAGCGGCCCACGTTGGTCAACCGCGACGGGGGCTTTGATATTTCCGCGTTGCGTCTCCGACATAGTTTGCCCTCGCAGGCGTCGCGGAAGTCCTACAGACCGTCTGAAAACCCCGTCGGGGATTCCTCACGTTAGACTGCCGTGGTAGCTTTTGCCATGGCGCATCTTTCAGGAACAGACCGCTCTCAATTGCTGCTTCTGCCGGAAGCGGTTGATGATTATGTGGGGCCGGACAATCCGGTTCGCTTCATCGAGGCTTTCGTTGACGGCCTCGATCTCCAAGCCGCCGGGTTCGTGCGGGTGGCGGCGAAGGAGACCGGCCGTCCGGGTTACGACCCAGCCGACCTTTTGAAGCTTTACGTGTACGGGTATATCAACCGTGTGCGTTCCAGCCGGCGACTGGAAGCGGAAACGCGCCGCAACAT
>NZ_FOCV01000010.1 GCF_900110205.1 Rhizobium tibeticum
CAGTCGAGAGCCCGTATCTCATCATATCGGGGAGCAGCCACCTTCCAAGATCGCGATCGGATCCAGAGGGGCCTCGTGCCCGCGATTACACCATGGATGTCCGTCTTCGGGAGTGAGGTGGCTCGCCCTAGACTGTTCTTCCGGCTTCATGTGGGCAATTGCATGGGAGACACGACAGATCACGTCACAACAGCCGCAGGCTCACGAGTTCAGGCATTGGCGGAGGCGGGACAACGGCAGGGGAACGCCCGTTCGCCGCTTTGTGGCGAACTTCCGCGACAAAGATCTGTCTCGATGCAAAACTGGTGAGAACATCACCTTCACAGGCTACCTGGAACGTCAGGGGACCACACCCGCTGTCGAAGGTAGCCGCTGATGTAGCGCCATAGAGCAGCGGTTACCTCCACCAACGGTGCGGATCGACGTACATCGACAGGCTGGCGACGCGCATCTATCGGCTCACGTGGCTGACGCGTCGCGAACATATTGAGGCACTTGCCAACAGTATCAGTCAGCCTGGCACATCGAGACCGATATCCAATGTCGGGGCGCTGTGCGTGCACCAGCCAACTGAAACGAGATCGACGCCCGAGGCCGCGATTGCAGCGACCGTCGAAGGCGTTACCCGGCCCGAGGCCTCGGTGATTGCGCAGCCATTGACGATCGCGACCGCTTCGCGCAGCTGCGCCGGCGTCATATTGTCGAGCAAGACTGCGTCGACATCCTCCTGCAGCGCATCACGTAGCTGCTCGAGCGTATCCACTTCGACCTCAATCTTGACCATGTGTCCGACGCCGGCGCGGGCCCGACGGATCGCCTCGGCCACGCCGCCGGCAATCGCGACGTGATTGTCCTTAATCAGGACGGCATCATGGAGCGCAAACCGATGGTTCATGCCGCCGCCGGCGCGAACCGCGTATTTTTCCAGAGCGCGCAGTCCGGGAGTCGTCTTGCGCGTGCAGGCAATCGATGCCTTCGTACCCCTTACCGCCTCGACCAGACTTGCCGTCACGGTCGCGATGCCCGAGAGGTGGCCTAGAAAATTGAGCGCGGTGCGCTCGCCGGTCAGCAAGCCGCGCGATGGTCCGTTGATCGTGGCAATGGAGTCACCCGGCCTGACTTGGGAACCTTCCTCTATTTGCCGAACCACGTGGATTGCAGGGTCGACGAGATGGAAGGCGAGCTCGGCGGCATCGAGACCGGCAATGACACCCGCCTGCCGCGCCACCATGACCAGCGACGAGCGATGATCTGCCGGGACAACCGCGGCCGAGGTGATGTCGCCGGCAAGGCCGAGATCTTCGAGGAGGGCGGCGCGCACCAGCGGTTCGATGACAAGTCGCGGCAAAGGGGCAAGGGACATATCAGGCACTCCGGGCAAAAGAATGAGTGTCGGCACGCGCGACATTAAGCACATCAACGAGCGTCATGAAGCGGCGTTCGGCGACAGCCAGCTTCAATGGGAAATCGGTGCGTGCATGCGCGCCGCGGCTTTCCTTGCGCAGCATTGCAAAGACGGCAATCGTCAAAGCAACAATCGCCGGATCGGCAGCGGGACCACCGTTTTCGGCGACTGGCAACAGGGTGGCGACCGCCCCTTGGAGAGCACCGGCATTGCGCAGCACGCCGAGGTGACGCGATACGAGCGCACGCACGGCCGAAGCATCCGGCGCTGGCACAGATGGCACCCGCCGCACCGACCGAACGGGACCCGCCGAGGTCGCGCTGATGCCACCGGCAGCCCGCAGGCCGAGGGCAGCTGCCTCAAGCAAAGAGTTGCTGGCCAGCCGATTGGCGCCATGCAGCCCGGTTGAGGCCGCCTCGCCGACCACCCACAGGCCTGCAACCGAGCTGCGTCCCGTCAAATCGGTCGCAACTCCACCCATGTGATAGTGAACGGCAGGGCGCACCGGTATGACATCGCTTGTCGGGTCGATGCCAGCCTCACGGCATAGCGCGTGGATCGTTGGAAAGCGGGAGGCGAAACGACCGCGGAGCGCACAACGAGCGTCCAAGAAGACCCGCCGTCCTTGCGAAAGCTCTGCGCTGATGGCGCGCGCAACGACATCGCGCGGCGCGAGTTCCTCTCCATCGATGCCGGACATGAAGCGCTCGCCTCTGTCATTGACGAGGATGGCGCCCTCGCCGCGCACCGCCTCACTGACAAGCGCCAGCGGCGCTCGGGCAGAATCGAGGCCGGTCGGATGAAACTGCACGAATTCCATGTCGGCAAGGCTTGCGCCTGCCCTTGCCGCCATCGCAAGTCCCTGGCCGAAATTGCACATGGGATTGGTCGACGCGTCATAGAGCCCGCCGATGCCGCCCGTCGCCAACACCACCCTGTTGGTCACGAGGGTGGCGAGTTGCGCTCCTCGAGAGACGGTCAGACCGCTGATCGAACCGTCATGGGTCAGGAGCGAACGCACCTCGGTTGCATCGAGCACCGTGATCGAGGGCGTCTTGGCGACCGCGGCAAGGAGAGCGGCGATGATCGCGGCGCCCGATCCGTCTCCTGATGCATGCACGATGCGTCGGCGCGAATGGGCAGCTTCCAGACCAAGCACGAGGCGCCCTGCGCCATCTCTGTCAAACGAGACGCCGGCACGCTCCAGGGCGGTGATGACGGCGGGGCCATCGGCGATGATCTCAGATGCGGCTTGCGCATCGCACAGACCGTCGCCGGCAGCAAGCGTGTCGGAAAGGTGCAGATGAGCGCTGTCATCGTCGCCAAGACTTGCGGCAATCCCGCCTTGCGCCCAAGCACTCGAGGTCTGCGCACCAATGGCGCCGCGGGTGACGAGCACGACCGGCTGCGGTGCCAGCGTCAGCGCCGTCATCAGACCGGCCAGACCGCTTCCAACGACGACAACCTGCCCGCTGAACGCGTCAAGACGCTCGGTCATATCGCAAGCATCCGCTCGACGGCACGCCGGGCAGCAACGGCAATGTCGGGGTCGACCGTGACCTCGTGGCGATTTTCCTCCAGGGCCGCGCGGATGTTGGCGAGTGTAATCCGCTTCATATGCGGGCAAAGGTTGCAGGGACGAATGAACTCGACATCGGGGTAATGCACCGCGACGTTGTCGCTCATCGAGCACTCGGTGAGGAGCACGACCCGGGCTGGCCGCTTCTGCCCGACGAAATCGGACATCACCGCAGTCGATCCGGCAAAGTCCGCCTCGGCCACGACATCCGGCGGACATTCGGGGTGTGCCAGCACCGTCACGCCGGGATAGTTTTCGCGCAGTTGCTTGACGTCATCGGCCGTGAACAGTTCATGGACCTCGCAATGACCATGCCAGGCAAGCACCTCGACCTTCGTTTCGCGCGCGACGTTGCGGGCGAGATATTCGTCCGGAATCATCAGCACACGCGGCACGCCGAGCGACTCGACGACCTGTTTGGCGTTTCCTGATGTGCAGCAAATGTCCGATGCCGCCTTCACCGCCGCCGAGGTATTCACATAGGTGATGACGGGCACACCGGGATGGGCTTGGCGCAGCAGCGCCACATCCTGCGGCGTGATCGAATCCGCCAGAGAGCAACCCGCCCCCATGTCCGGTATGAGCACCGTCTTTTCCGGATTGAGGAGCTTGGCTGTCTCGGCCATGAAATGCACGCCGGCGAGAACAATGACGTCGGCATCCACATCGATCGCCTTGCGGGCGAGTGCCAGGCTGTCGCCAACGATATCGGCCACCCCGTGGTAGATTTCCGGCGTCTGGTAGTTGTGTGCCAGGATGACGGCATTGCGCCGGCGCTTCAGCTCGAGGATCGCCTCGACGTCATCGGCAAACGACATCCACTCGGCTTCGGGAATGACGCGACGAACACGCTCATAGAGCGAGGACATGGAAACGCGGTGGTTCATGGTTGACTCCTCGTTATGCTCTATCTGAGCATATCATTCGCCCATAGATATTCTCACGATGAGCATATGTCAATTACGAGAGAGTGGTAATTTCGATCCGGCGAGGGCGCGTTCTTCGAGGACGACATGCCGGTAGCGAAACAGCTTTGCGGGCCGCCCGCCCGTTTCGCTCGTCGTCTCGCCAGTCTCCTCGACCAATTCCTGCTGTTCGATCAACCGGCGGAAATTCTGCTTGTGCAGCGTCAGTCCGGCCAGCGCTTCGACGCTGCGCTGCAATTGCAGCAAGGTGAAGCTCTCCGGCATCAGCTCAAAGACGACTGGACGGTATTTGATCTTCGCACGCAATCTTGCAATGCCCGTCGCAAGGATGCGCCGATGGTCGGCGAACATCGCCCGGCCCGGATTGGTTTCGACCGGGCAGCCGGCCTCTGTCACGATGCCCGCTTCGTAGAGCAGTTCATAGCGTTGCAACACCAGATCCTCATTCCACGCGGCCTCGCGGAGCCCGAAAGCGAAATTCGCCCGGCGTAACCGCTCGTTCTGGCGGACGGGATCGCGCTCGGCCCACGCGACAAGACGCGTTACGATCCCATCGAGGATCGCCGGTCGCCCAGCGCGCCAGTCTTCCCAGGGGAAATAGCTGTACCAACCATGCCAGCCGGGTCGGCCGCCGCCCGGCGTCGCCTGCTCACGGACCAGACCGAGATAGCTGATCGAAATCGTCCTGCCGCCCAGGATCTCGTTGTTTCGGTCGCGGTCGGCAAAGGTGTAGAGTTGCTCCAGATAGCCGACGGGATGGCCTGTCTGCTCCTGAACCCACTCGCGCAGACCGCTCTGCAAGGTGCGGTGCCCCATTTCGAAAGGACCGGACGGAAGCGCGTCGCCCGATCGGATCGTCATGACACGCGGTTCGCCGCCCGTCACCGCCACGAGTACGGCTATCAATTCGGCATGGGCAAACCCGATCGTCACGGCGGCCACGAATCCATTCTATCGACGGCTCAATCTCTGGCACAGCAAACCGCCGCGTGAAAGCACCCCGGGGCATGACCACGGCAAATTGCTGACACTAGCGCAGGAACTGCCGGAAGCGTTTCAGCGCAAAATAGAAGAAGATGGCGCCGAGCGCAAAGAGCGCTGCAAGCTGCGGCCATACCACACTCAGGCCGGCCCCGCGGAACAGCGCCGCCTGGGATAGAATCACGAAATGCGTGTTGGGCGCCGCCAGCATGATGGTCTGAATGATCTTGGGCATACTCTCGCGCGGCGTCGTGCCGCCCGACAGCAACTGCAGCGAGACCAGCACGAGCTCAGGAGAAACCCAAGCTGCGGGGCTTCGAGCTGCCCGGGTATCCATTTGGGCGAACACCTGCCCGCCTCAACGAAATCGCCCTCGTTGACAAGAATGTCCTGAATGCGGCCGGCAGTCTTTGTCGAGATATCGATCTCGGCGGCCTCAATGCGCCCATTTACCGCCGGCAATACCATCAGGGAGACCATTATCGGTGAATTTCAGCCAAGCATAATACCCCCGGCCTCGATAATGGAGAGTAACGCAAGCAAAAGCCAGCTCTTCGTCGACATCAGGACCTCTCAACTCGGAGCGAATGGCCGACCACGATCTATGGTTGCTTTCAACCATAACAGCGATTTGACGGTGCAAATAATTACTATTCAAACGGATAATCGAATCTTCAATATGTTGAGCCCAGGCGCTCTGTACGCGATAAAAACGAATCAACACAATTGATCCGATCAATTATCTCCGTTAGGTTGATTGCTGGCATAATAGTCGCGCAACAACCGGCGTTGGAAGGAGAGAGCCATGAAAGATGGACCCCATGCAGTTGATATTCACGTCGGGAAGACGATCCGCATAAAGCGTCTGATGCGTAAAGTATCGCAGACCGAACTTGGCGATCGGGTCGGCGTTACGTTCCAGCAGATTCAAAAATACGAAAAAGGCGCCAATCGCGTTTCGGCGAGCATGCTGGTCGAAATCGCCGGCGCTCTCGATGTCGATGTCCGGTCTTTCTTCGAGGACGTCAGCACGGCGAACGACAATCCGACGCCCAGCGAGGAATTCGTTGTTTCGCGCGATGGCGTTCTGCTCAACGCCGCCTTCCTGTCGATCAAGAACGAGGCGGTTCGCAAGAAGATCGTAAAGCTCGTGCAGGCAATTGCCGGCATGGAGCAACTGGACGACGCCGAGTAACAGCACGGTCCGAACGTCCCGGCCTGATCGTCAATGGCAATCGAGAAGCACAAGGTTCTCGCTGGCATCCTTCATCGCGACCTGCGTCTTGGTGCCGATCAGCTTTTCGAGATTGACATCGAGTTCTCGCTCGGGGTCGATGCCGTCCCAATCGATGACGACCTGAAGAAGAGCCATATTGGTCAAGTGCGTCAGATTATGGAGCTTGAGCCTTTGGGCTTCATCCTTTGCGGCCGAGAGCAACCGGAAGATTCTGGCATACTCGCTACCCGTTCCCTCGTCCCTCGTCAGAATGTTCATTGCCACCGCCTTCTCTGCTGATGAGCGCCTTCTCGGCTTCAACGAGATCCCATCATTCAGGTCCAGCGTTACTCGAGCGTTACAGGCGTGACAGCCGCTGTGACTTCCGCCCGCAAATGCTCCCAGTGAGAGGTCGCAGCGAAGCCCCAGTCACGCTCCTGAGCGGCAAACTCCACGTCCTGCAGATATTGCAAGACGAGTTCGGCATCCTGACGCTTGCGCTCGATCTTTCGCGATCGAACTATCCGCAGGATCTCCTTGGCGCGGCCGTCCTTGGGGAAAGCGCAGCCTTCGACAACCTTGGGATAGGTGCGCTTTGAAAAGTGGAGCAAGCGGCCAGCAAGCAACAGCATCTTGTGTTCTGCAAGCGAGACCGCGCCCGTCCGGTACAGGTCATCGATCGTCGGCTGAAAATCCACCCAGGGGATGGAGAGGGGAAGCCAGCCGAGCTCTTCGGGTGCATGCACGAGCGCCACAGCCTCATCGTCGATCAGGCGACCTTGCGCATAGTCCTCGTAGATCGAGCCAAGACCGACCATGCCGAACGCCGCGCATTCGGCCGCGCGAAGCGCACCCATGCTGGCGCCGCCGACGACAACGACATTGTGCTGCAATGCGTAGAGGATTTCCTTATGCCATACCGAAGGCACTTCCCCGAAGTAGCCATCGACAATCCCGATCGCGCGCGCACCGTCCTGCACGGCTTGCAATATGTCACCGCGCGCAGCCGGCCCACGAAAATGGATCGACGGGTTTCCCGCGCGAAGCGTGCCGATGTCAGCTCCGAAGCTCGGCCCTGCGAAGATGACCTTCATTGCATTGCTCCCTGCATGGCGTTGACGGCGCGCAACCCGAGTTGAATGTATTCGCCGCTGACATCCACTTCGAGACCGGGCACGATCATGCGAACGACCGAGACCGGCAGGCGCGGATGGGGAAGCGGTACGGCCACCACCTGATCGATACCTCTCGACGCTAAGCGATCGAGAATCTGCGAGATGTTTTCCTGAATGGTGCGCCGCGAAGGTTCGAAAGAGAATGTGGGAGCGGCTGACGTCTCATCGCAGAGATTGATGAGCTCCTGCATCGGACCGCCGTCGTCGAGCCTCTGGTAAAGACGCGGCGAAAAGTCGTCACGACTGCCGGCAATTGCTGTCAAGCGGCTCTGCGCTGCCTCGGTGATGGCGCGCAGGGCTGCACGAACCGGATCAGGATGGCATCCACATCCGCCACAAACATGGGTCCAACGCGCATCTACGCGGTCCCCGAGATTGCCGGGAATGATGACGGCGAGAAAGCTGGGGACGCCAATATCGGTCGTCATGTCGAGCAGCAGCAGACGCATTCCCGCGCGCTCGATGCGATCGACAATGATATCGAGGACGGGGTCGGCGAATGCATTCGGATCAATCCGCGCGCCGCGCAGTTGCTCATATGGGCGCAACTGCGTCAGCGCCCAGGCGTCGCGTTCGACCAGTTCGCAAAGCCCGTGAAGCACGGCTTCTGCCGGCCGGTTTCCAGATGCGAGACCATCGCTCGACTGCTCGAAACCCGATGGCCGGACGCCCCGATGGTCGAGGCCGACGAGCGGCCAGGGTACGAAGACCGGACGGTTGGAGATGATGTCCAGGCCTTCGCCCCAGGCAATTGGCTCGGAACCAATCTCGGAAGGAACGCAGCGCGCCACTGAATCGAGGTCGATCATCGGCGCATGCTCAGCCCTCATACCGGCCAGAGTGGCAATCACAAGATCGCTCGGCTGGTTTTCCGCAACGCGTGTCTCAACGGCCTCCATCGCCGCCGAGGTCATTGCCGCCTCTTCGTCGATGCCCTTCCCCTGGAAGACGGAAAGCGTGTAGCTGTTGGGTCGCGTGGCAAAGGCTACGGGGATCTCAAGAAGGTCTAGTGCGGTGAGCAGCCCCACCCGCGTAATACCAAGTTCCTTGAAATGCGGCTTGATGGCCGCGAATGTCTGTCCAGGCGCCAGCGAGCGGTCGTGGTAGCTGTTGATAGCCGCCGATGAGAAGCTGAGATCTTGCGCCAGGCGCTCGAGTGCGGTCTGAACAGACATTCGCATGATTCCTCAACGGAACTTCAGGGCGTGAACGATGTTTGCCGTGGCGTTCGTGTCGAGCTGCACGGCCTCCTGCTTCAGGACGGCCTGAGCGGCGGCCGAAAGGCGGACTGCAACTGGCTTGATCTGAACCGTCGTCATTGTGTCATCTCCTTGCTGGAAGCAGCATTGTGCTGCGGACAGCGAGAAGATGCCCCGGCGGGCGTTATTTCGGCGTGACCGAGACTCGCGCTAAGAAGGAGGTGAAACGCTGAAGTTGTATCGCTTCAGGACAATCCGGCCATGCGAAGGCCGTCAATCAGCTGACGGGTGTCGTCCGGATTGCGATCCGGCACGAATTGCCAGACATCATCGGTTCGGAAATCAGGGAAATTCTCGAGGACGATGGAGGCATAGCGCGCCGCGGTTCTAAGATCGCCGTTCTTTGCATGAGCCGCGGCCAACAAACGCGAGGTTGCGGGACGGTCCTTGACACGATCCAGGACCTCGATCGCCTTCGCGTAATTTTCCTGGACGAAATGAATGCCGCCAAGATTCCAATAGTAGTAATCCGGCGGCAGCGGATTGAGCTTGAGTGCCGCCAAACTCAACTCCAGTGCCCGATCACTCTGTCCGTCATGCAACAGCGCATCCGCATAATCGGCGAGGATGTCGGCGTCATTCGGGTTGAGCATCTGTGCCTCGGCAAAGAAATCGAGGCTGTCGGCGAAGCGGCGGCGGTAAAGGGCCACGAAGCCCAACTCGCGCATCGCCCGGCCACTGTTGGGGTCGCTGTCGCGCGCAAGCCAGGCCGAGCGGTCGGCGTCCTCGAGTAATTGCGTGTCCTTCATTCCGCGCACCAGCCATTCCATGCCAAGCACGCGTGCCATTCCAGCGTGCGCGGACGAGAATTTGTCATGGCGTGCAAGCGCTGATTTGAACCATTTGCGGGCCTGGCGCAGGTGCTGAAGATCAGTCTTCGAAACGAGACGCTTTCCTTCAAGGTATAAGCGATAGGCCGACGGATTGACGTCGTGCGTCATATCCAGCAGCTCGCGGCGCTCGATCGTATCGGCGAGCGTCATCACGATACGCCGCGCAAGCTGCCCGAAGGACTGATTGACCTTCTGCATCGCAAGAGGCAGGTCGATCGCCCACAGCACCTCGGCTGTCGAAGTCTTCGTCAAACGGCAGGTCGAATAAATGTCTTCCTCGCGACCATGGATCGTGACGTATACAGTATAGTCAAACCGCAGTTCAGGTGGCGTTGGCGCAGGAATGGCGCCTGTAAGACTGCGATTGACGATTTCCAGACTGGTATGGGCGGCAATAACCTTGAAGCCGCGCTGCTGGCTCAGCCCGATCGTCACCTCTTCCAGCAAGGCGCGCCCCACGCGCTGCAGCACCGGATCCGACAAGATCGTATCCGGCGGCAGAATGAGGACGCGGGGCTGCCCGACCGGGTCGGTGGACGCGTTGCCTGATACGGCAATGGCGGAATTGGCCAGCATGGCGGGTGCGATGACCCCAAGTTCGTGAGCGAGTGCCTGCGTCACCGCATCGGGTTCCGCACCGTAGTCGGTCTTCAGCTCACTGCGGCAGCGGAAATATGCCTGGCGCGCTGCCGCAAGATCTCCGGCCTCGACGTGCCTTTTCATCAGCGCCCTGCAAGCGACCTCGTTTGCAGGATCGGCCTCAATGAGCAACCCTGCGAGGAAGAGGATATCGCCAGACGTCCGCTTCTCCGGCGTTTCAAGCAGCGCAATGATATGTGCCTCGCGGCGCTCAGCGATGCGCTGCCTTTCCACGCCGACGCGCTCTTCGGCTTCAATTGTTGGCGCTTTGAACCCCTCGACAAGATCACCGCGAAGCAAATCCCATGCAGGACGTGGCAACGGAGCGGCGGCATTGCTCAAGACGAGGACGTCAGCTTCCCACCCCTTGTCGTTAAACGCGACATGGGTCTTGGTCGCCTTGATGAGGCGCGGCATACCATCAGGAACGCTGCGATCGATACGAGCAAGAAGCTGGCGCAAGCTCCCGGCCCGCTGTTTGGACTGGTCCGATTGCCACAGGATGGCGCGCAGGATTTCGCGGTCCATGGAATATTGCGGCGCAGTCACCAGGAAGGCGAGCAGCGCATAGGCTTTCTCCGGCAAGGCAATCTCATGCCCTTCTGCGAAAAGCACGGGCGTTCCGAGTAGGCGCAGGACGTAGCTCTGTTTGCCTGTCACGGGCAACTCGCGATTGGAGGATCCGCCATGAGTATAGGACCAAACAATCACAACGCAAAAGGATTATGCTTGTTCGGTTGAAGTTTTCAACCGCTGGCTGATTTTGGTGGATGACTGCGGCGAACGCATGCCGACCCGAAGGCTGTTTCGGTGGAAATGTCAGCGTCAACTAGACCAATAACAAGAAAAATGGCGCCGATCAGTCGATCGGCGCCATCATATGCAACGCGGAATTGGTAACTTAGGCAGCTGCCGAAGCAAAACCGGCGGTCGGAACTTCCGAGATCGTCTTTAGAACCTGCGAAGCGATCTGGTAGGGGCAACCTTGAGAATTCGGGCGACGATCTTCCAGGTAACCGCGATAGTCGTTCTTGACGAAGGAGTGCGGAACGCGGATCGAGGCACCACGATCGGCAACACCGTAGGAGAACTTGTTCCACGGAGCCGTTTCATGCTTGCCGGTCAGGCGCTTGTCGTTGTCCGGGCCGTAAACGTTGATGTGGTCCATCAGGTTCTTGTCGAACTGCGCCATCAGAGCTTCGAAATAAGCCTTGCCGCCGACTTCGCGCATGAACTTGGTCGAGAAGTTGCAGTGCATGCCCGAACCGTTCCAGTCGGTATCGCCGAGCGGCTTGCAGTGATACTCGATGTCGATGCCGTACTTTTCCGTGAGGCGCTGCAGCAGGTAGCGTGCCATCCAGATCTGGTCGGCGGCCTTCTTTGAGCCCTTGCCGAAAATCTGGAACTCCCACTGACCCTTGGCCACTTCGGCGTTGATGCCTTCATGATTGATGCCGGCTGCGAGGCACAGGTCGAGGTGCTCTTCAACGATCTCGCGGGCAATCGAGCCGACGTTCGAGTAGCCGACGCCGGTGTAGTACGGGCCCTGCGGAGCCGGGTAGCCGCTTTCGGGGAAGCCGAGCGGACGACCGTTCTCGTAAAAGAAGTATTCCTGCTCGAAGCCGAACCAGGCGTCCTCGTCGTCGAGGATGGTGGCGCGGCTGTTGGACTGATGCGGGGTGACGCCATCCGGCATCATGACTTCGCACATGACGAGAACGCCGTTTGTGCGAGCCGGGTCCGGATAGAGCGCGACGGGCTTTAGCACGCAATCGGAGCTGCGGCCTTCTGCCTGCATCGTCGACGAACCGTCGAAGCCCCAGAGCGGAAGCTGCTCAAGCGTCGGAAAAGCGTCGAATTCCTTGATCTGCGTCTTGCCGCGGAGATTTGGTACCGGGGTGTACCCATCGAGCCAGATGTACTCGAGCTTATACTTGGTCATTTGCGATTCTCTCAAACATAAATCGTGAGCAAATCCTCACGCGGATCCGACCGTTGCGACGACCGGACCGCGAAGGGATGCCAAACCATATGCACGTTGCGTGCCAGTTTATGAGCGATGCCGTCGCGAGCAATTTGGGATCGTCTGATAGAGCCGTAGGGCAGGTTTGGCCGGCGGCACTTGCGGAGCGCGGAACTAACAGCGGACTCAATCAGTTAGTCGCCGGAGGAATTTGTTGTACGTGAGTTTCCAAGGGCCAGTGAAAGCCGACCAAGGCGCGCGACATTTTTTCGCAAGTCAACTACACTGATTATTATTTATGCAGATGATTATCTTTTATACTCGATGAGATTCTGTTTCAAATGACAGCAGATTTAAGTGCCCATAATTGCAACAAATATTGCACTTTTTTCAATCAGATCGCGCAAATCCTGTGCAAAGCTGCTATGGTGATGACAACGTCCTCGGGCGTGGATGAACAAGGAGGCATTGAATGGCCATTGGTGTGCATCACGAGACGGCAAAGATTTACGCCTTTCCCAAGCGCTTCGCTGCGACAGAGCGTCGCCCGGCGGTTGATATTGAACGGGATATTACCCCGTCCGTCTACGAAAGTTGCTGGTATCACGACGAGGCGATCAAAGAAGCCGCAGAGCCAGCACAGCCGAAGTTCACACCCCGCATTGTGGATTGATCTTTCCTCTGATCGTGCCGTCACCATGGTGACGGCGTATAAATTCCGGGTTCGACGGCCTTGTCTGCTCGGAGAGTGGGCGCCCGGAACAATATGCACATAGCACCTTTAAACCCGAGCGCCGGGCTCCGAACCCCACGACGACACTCTTGCACATGGCGCTTTCGCGGGCCATGAGAGGCCTTCGATATCGATCCTGGGCGATTTTTGATGGTCAAAAAGCAAATCGCGATCCTCGGCGGCGGCCCGGCAGGCCTGACGGCTGCCGAAAGCCTGTCATCGCTCGGGCACGTGGTCACGGTCTATGAAGCCATGCCGACGGTTGCACGGAAACTTCTCCTTGCCGGCAAGTCCGGGCTGAACATTACCCATTCCGAGGATTACGACCGCTTCGCGTCACGCTTCGGCGCGTCGAACGCCCGCCTCCGCGAAGCGCTCGATGGCTTCGAGCCGTCCGAGGTTAGGGCCTGGGCGGCGGGACTCGGTGCCGAAACATTCGTGGGATCCTCGGGGCGGGTGTTTCCGACGGCAATGAAAGCTTCGCCGCTTCTTCGCGCCTGGCTGCGAAGACTTGAGGCACAGGGCGTTCGGATCCTGACACGGCATCGCTGGCTGGGATTTTCGGACGGGGGCTACGTGATCGCAACGCCCGAGGGTACACATGTGATCCAGCCGGACGCGGCCCTGCTGGCGCTTGGCGGGAAGAGCTGGCCTCGGCTCGGCTCCGATGCCGGCTGGCTGCCTTGGCTCAGAGAGAAAGGCATCGCAGTCGATGACTTTCAGCCCGCCAATTGCGGCTTCGATGTGGATTGGAGCGACCATCTGCGGCGGGGGTTTTCCGGTGAACCGGTCAAATCGGTCACGGCGACCTCGACAGCCGGTACCATTCCAGGAGAATTCGTCGTCACCCGGCATGGCATCGAAGGCAGCCTCGTCTACGCTCACGCTGCCGCGTTGAGGAGGAGCTTAGCGGCCGGGCAAACCACAACCCTTGACGTCGACTTGACGCCGGGACGCGCACAGGATCGCATCGCCCGTGAGCTTGGAAAGCAAGATCCGAAAGCTAGTTTGTCAAACCGGCTTCGAAAGGCTGCCGGCATCGACGGTGTGAAGGTGGCTCTTCTACGTGAACTCGCAGGTTCCGCGAACCTCGGCGACCCTCATCAATTGGCCGGTCTAATCAAGGCGCTGCCGATCCCCGTTCAAAGACCCCGCCCGATCGCCGAGGCGATTTCCTCGGCAGGCGGCGTCATATGGGATGAAATTGATCGGAGCTACATGCTGAAGGCGCTGCCCGGCCTCTTCGTCGCCGGTGAGATGATCGATTGGGAAGCACCGACCGGCGGCTATCTCTTGACGGCATGCTTCGCCAGCGGGCGTGCCGCCGCCCTTGGGATCGAGGCCTGGCTCAGCAGGGCCTAAAGGTCGGCTATCAACGTCCGACATCACAGATGTGGTGGCTGCCCGCCTAAGGGCCGCGTCCTCGCTTGGAAGAGCACTCAAGCAGACGCGCAGGCACAATTTTCGCCCACCTTCCCGACAGTGGGCCATCACGGAGCACTGCCCCATGAGATCGATCAGGCGATGGAGCGGCCCTTTTTGCCCTCGATGATATGGCAGGACTGAGATTGAAGGCCGGCGTCTGCTTGCTGAAGTGTCGCGGCTTGCCAGTGACATCGACGTGGTCATGATCAACCACCCGGCTTCCCGCCCACAAGGGCGGATCATGCTCGTCACTGCAATCCGGCCTGAGGAGCGAGCCCTACCGCTTCGGTTGAAACGTATGCTCCTTGGCCGGAAATTGGCCAGTTCGGACCTCCTCGGCGTAGGCCTCAGCGGCTTGAGAGACGAGCGGGCCCAGATTAGCAAACCGTTTGACGAAACGCGGCATGAAGTCGTTGAAAAGACCGAGCATGTCGTCCGACACCAGCACCTGCCCGTCGCAGGCAGGCGACGCGCCAATGCCGATGGTTGGCACGCCAAGCGAAGCAGTGATGTCGCGGGCAACGGGTTCGACAGTTCCCTCGACAACAACCGCAAAGGCACCGGCCTCGGCGACGGCCAGAGCATCGCGTCGAATCTTCGCCGCCTCCTCATCTGAGTGTCCGAGCGAGCGAAAGCCACCGGCCGTGTTGACAAGCTGCGGCATGAGCCCAACGTGAGCGAAAACTGGAACCCCTCTTGCGGTCAGGAAGGCGATCGTCGCCGCCATTTCCTCCCCGCCCTCCAGCTTGACGCCATCGCAGCCGGTCTCCTGCATCAGCCGCACGGCGCTGCGAAACGCCTGTTCCTTTGATTCCTGGTAACTGCCGAAGGGAAGATCAACGATGACGCAGGCATGCGACGCGCCGCGCATGACGGCACGGCCATGGGCAACCATCATGTCGAGGGTCACTCCAACCGTCGTTTCCATGCCGTAAAGCACCATGCCGAGAGAATCGCCGACAAGGAGAAGGTCGCAGTGGGGATCGAGCAGGCGGGCGATCGGCGTCGTGTAGGCCGTCAGGCAGACGACGCGGTCCTTGCCCTTCATCGCTCGGATCGAGGCCGTTGTCAGCCGCTTCTGCTTGCTATGGGTGCTCACTATGCCGCCCTCGAATTCTTGATTGATTTGAGCCCGATGACCCTATTGTCGAGAAGCCGAGTGGTGCCGATGCGCACAAAAAGTGCGACAAGCGCAGACACCGATTGCAGCGAAGACAAGCGCTCAAGGGTTTCAGGATGGCGTACGGCGACCACTTCGGGTGTGGCGAGCGGCTCTGCTGCGATGAACTGCCTCAACGCGGCCTCCAATTCTTCGGGGCTATCGCAGCCCTTCGCATAGAGCCGCTCGGCTTCTGCCAGGGCATTTGGCACGACAACGGCCGCGGCCCGTTCCCGCGCGCTGAGGTAGACATTGCGCGACGAGCAAGCAAGCCCGTCGGCTTCTCGCACAGTCGGCACGGCAACGATGCCAACCGGTAGAGCGAGATCCTCGGTCATCCGCTTGATCAGCGCCACTTGCTGGTAGTCCTTCTCGCCAAAATAGGCGCGATCGGGCTGCACGAGGTTGAAAAGTTTCGTGACGACGGTCGCCACACCCGCGAAATGTCCCGGCCGGACCTCCCCTTCGAGCTTGTTTGCGAGCGTTGGAACATCGACAAGCGTCAGCATCGGTCGTGGATACATTTCGCTGACCTCGGGTGCAAACAGGACATCAACGCCGGCAGCCTCGAGCATTGCGCTGTCACGCGCCAGATCACGCGGGTACTGGGTCAGGTCTTCATTGGCGCCGAACTGCAGCGGGTTGACGAAGATCGATACAACGCTCACTTCGTTTTCGGCGCGCGCGCGCGCGACCAACTCCATGTGACCGACATGCAGGAATCCCATGGTCGGCACAAAGCCGATCGTCTTGCCGTTACGCCGATAAGCGCGAAGCTGATCACGCAATTCTGCGATCGTACGGATCGTGCGCATAAAACCTCCTCCGAATTCCCCGAAGCCTGAGCGCAGGCCGGACAAATGGTGGCGGATAGAACGCGATTTGACGAAATGCGTCAACGCGACTGCGCGATTATAACGATTAAGCAGGAGGCTGGGCATGTGTATTCTTCGTATTTCGGTAACGGCCCCTCAGCCTTCGCAGTTGAGCAGGCTGACTTTATCGCTCTTTCATGCGAATCGGCGTCAGTGTTGATGATCTGCAACGCCACATCGGATGCGGGATCCGTTGTGACGGCGTCACCTCCGGGACGAGACACTAGCGGGGATAGTTGCGCTAATCTGATGCAATTGCCCGCATGTCCAAGGTTTTTGATATCTCGGAACGTCCTATCAAAATGCCTGGCCCAGTCCGCCATTCGCTCGTGCGACTTTGTTTATTCTTTTTGTCCAAACTCCGCCCCAGTGATGGTAGAAGAATTCCCCGATGGACGGAATGCCCTTCATGGGTGTCACGGCAATGTCCGAACAGCGACGGAGGGATGGTGACCAATCCTTATGAGATTCTCGGGGTCCGGCGAGATGCAACCGACGACCAGGTGAAGGCCGCGTATCGGCGTCGCGCCAAGACGACGCATCCGGACTCCGGCGGCGACCCGGATGCGTTCAGCCGTGTCCAGAAGGCCTACGAGCTTCTGTTGGATCCGGTCCGCCGAAAGGTGTTTGATGACACGGGCTATGATGTCGAGCTCGCCGATCCCATCGACTTGCAGGCCTTGATGGTGATCGAAAAGCTCGTCAATCAGCTAACCTTGGATGAGCGCGAGCCAGGCACATTTGATCCGCTCGCCCGCATGCGCTCCGACCTTTCGGAGGAAATGCGCAAGGCGCGTTTCAGCAAGCGCGAACTCGAGCGTCACGCCTCACGCATAGAGCATCATCTGGAACGGCTGGAAAAGCGACCGGCGACCGATATCCTCGGCTCCATGTTGCGCGCCCGTATCAAGGCAATTTCGGCGGCGATCGGCGAAACCGAGGCCAAGATCAAGGCCAACGAACGCGCATGCGAAATGCTCTACGATTATGCTTATGAAGTCGACGTTCACGAAGGCGAGGAAGGCCTCGCTGTCGAGGATCAGTCAGCGCCGGCCCTGCGCAACAAGCGGGACGATCGCCCGCTTTGGGTCGTCCCCGCCGCTCAAGAAGGTTGAAGGGCATTCGCCGCGTGGGTTTACGCGGCGCGCTGGTCGGTGCCTTGGATTGCGGCAAGCTTCCACTCGTCTGCGCCCCTGCGCACGAATGTCCAGACTTCCGTCGTTTCCGTTGGCCGACTGTTATCGCCGCTGACGAGTTTGCCGTTCGCCCGCTCGACGAGGGCGTCGATTGAGGAATAGCGCATGGCGAGTGTTGCGTAGTCCGCCCCATCTTCCCGCCAGGCTTCGGCAATATCGCCCTGCAGCAGCTTCACGTTCGACACGTCGTTGCGCACGCCGTTCGTCGCATTCTCCCCAAGTTCCTCGGCAAGATAGGACATGGCTTCGGGCGTCGTCAGGCGACGCAATGTGCCATAGTCTTCGGCCCCGTAGGCGGTCTGCACCTCGGTCAGCAGTTCCTCGAAGCGGTCAAGATCGCGCTTGCTCAAGCCGATCTCGTCATTCGGCTTTGTGTTTGCCTGCTGCTGCCCAAAACCTGCCGCCGACCCGATCGAGGGAATCTGAAACGGCGCGTTGCCGCTCGGGGCCATGTTACTGGCTCCCCCGTGGCTCGGACCGCCATAAGCCGGTTGACGGCGATTGGCAAAGAAGCGCATGGCAAAGGAAATCGCAATCGCAATCAGGGCGATCTGCAACAGCATGCCGAGGAATCCGAAGCCGCCGCCAAAACCGTGGCCGAGCAACATCCCAAGCAGTCCGCCAGCGATCAGGCCGCCGATCATCGACCTTCCAAAACCATTGAAGAGGCCGGGCCTTTGCGTACCGACAGGCTGCTGACCGGCGTACGGCGCGTTGGTTTGCGAGCGAGGCGTCATCGAACGCTCGATTGGGGCGGCCGGCGAAGGCGCGGTGCTCGTGACGGGCGGTGCCTGGAAAGTCCGCGTGCCACGGCTGCCGAACCCGGAGCTGCCGGCACGGCGCGCATCGGCCTCGCCGATCGAGGCAAATACGGTAGCGCCTGTCAAAACGGCAATTGCCGCAATCTTGGCAAAACGCGAAACGGCACGAGGCATCCAATCTCTCCTGTCATGACAACCAATGCATGTCAGGAACTTATATAGGGACTGCTTTGCCGGTTTGAAGCTTGAGGCGCACCGATCTTTATTGGCACACGTCGACCCAGGTCGCCCCTGTCAGTTCTGCCAAGCGCTCGGTCGATATGCGCACGGCCGAGTTGGTGGAACCGGCAGCCGGCACGACTTCATCAAATCGCCGCAGCGAAACATCGCAGTAGATCGGCAAAATCTTCGGTAATCCGAAGGGGCAGACACCACCAACAGGATGGCTGGTAACCTCCACGACCTCCTCGGGCCCAAGCATCCGGCCCTTGCCTCCGAAGGTATCCTTGAACTTCCTGTTGTCGAGGCGCGCCAGACCGCCGGCAACGACCAACATGGTTTCCTCACCGACACGCAGGCAGATCGTCTTGGCGATCTGAGCGGGATCGACCCCATGCGCCTCCGCAGCCAAGGCCACCGTCGAGGAACTTTCGGCGGTTTCGACAATTTCGATATCGGGAGCATGGGCGCTGAAAAACGCGCGAACGGTTTCTAGACTCATGGCCAAAAGCTAGCGCAGGACCCCGATCAAATGAACCCCAAATTATCAGTGTCTATGCAGGCGCCGACCCAGTCTCGATCAACTTCACGCTGTTTTCCTGACAGAGACGACGGATCGAAGGCGTAATGCATCGATCGGTGATGAAGGTATGCACTTGAGGAAGCTGCGCGATGCGTACCGGTGCAGTCCGCTCGAATTTTGTCGAATCAGCCACCAGGATGACATGCCGCGCGTTGGCGATGATTGCTTGCGCCACCTTCACTTCGCGAAAGTCATAGTCAAGCAGCGCGCCGTCCTCGTCGATAGCGGACGCGCCGATCACGGCATAGTCCACCTTGAACTGTCTGATGAAATCAACAGCCGCCTCGCCCACAATGCCGCCATCCGAACCACGCACCACGCCGCCGGCTATGACAACCTCAATGCTCGGAAGCAGCCGCAGTCTATTGGCAACGTTGATATTGTTGGTAATGACCATCAGCTCGCGATGGCTCGTCAGCGCTTCACCGACAGCCTCCGTCGTCGTGCCAATATTGATGAAAAGCGAGGCATTGTTCGGAATAAGGCCCGCCGCCGCGACGCCGATCGCCTGCTTTTCGGTCGCGGCGATCTGGCGTCTTGCCTCATACTTTACATTCTCGGTACCGCTTGGAAATGTCGCGCCGCCATGAACGCGCGTGAGAATCTGTCCATCGCAGAGGTCGTTCAGATCCTTGCGGATCGTTTGCGGTGTGACGGAGAAATGGGTCGCGAGTTCCTCGACGAAAACGCGGCCGTTCGACTTGGCCATGCCAACTATTTCCGTTTGGCGATCGCTCAGGAACATAGGTTCGGCCTCTTTCATTTACGTTTCGTTTCGCAACATGAGAATGCTTAACAGAGGCTTCAGCGGGCGCAAGAGCGATTGGCAGCACCAATGAGATGGCGAGAGACTGTCGATCTCGTCTGCTCTGGCGCTTCCGACGCGATGCGCGGCCGGCACCCGGCCCGTTCAAGCAAAAACCGGGGAGCGAAACCGCGAAATTGGTGGGAATTTGCCCATGCGATCCACATCGGGGTTGCAAAGACGCGCGAGTACGACGATAGGAGACATCGGGCTGCATTTGCGCTTGAGCTTACCACCGCAGGGTTCCTAACCGTGGCGCGCTTGCTGTGGTTCGAGCAATTGTCGCTGTCACAATTGTGGACATACACGCAGAAGCTGTTGTAGATAAGGATGGGCAGAAATATTATCTATTCAAGCCGTCGAAAGCGGCCCTCGACTTGCGGTTCCTATCATCTCCTGGGCGCGCAAGGGCCAAAAGAGTGCCACAAATGACGCGGATCAGATGCTCAAATTGAACACAGCAATAGGAACGAACCGTTTGCAACGTCTGATCGGTGCGTATGTGATCAATCTGGACAGCTCCTCAAAGCGATGGGCGGAAGTATCGTCGCAGGCGACCTTTGCCGGCATGCAGATCGACCGAATCCCTGGTGTCGATGGGAGCTCGATCCCCGCAGCGCAAAGATCTGGATTCAACGAAAAAGAGTTCTTGCGCCGGAATGGCCGGCAGATGCTGCCTGGCGAATATGGCTGCTACCGTGCTCACATGAGGGCCTTGGAAGCTTTCCTCTCAAGCGACTTTGAAAGCGCCATCATCATGGAAGACGACGTGGAGTTGCGTCAGGATTTCACGCTGAGGGCAGCTGCGATCTTAAAAGCGGTGCCTTCCGCCGAGGTGGTAAAATTGCTCAATCACAGGTCGAAGTGGTGCCGAACGGTGGCCATCTCGGAGTATGGAGATTCCATTGGGCGCTGTCTGCACGGTCCGCAAGGGTCCGCAGCTTGCTACCTGGTTACGCGCGAAGGCGCCCGTAAGCTGCTTGAAAGCGCGAGTAATATCGAATTTCCCTACGACATGACCCTTGAGCGCGGATGGAAGACAGGCGTTAACATCTATACCGTCCGGCAAAATATCGTCGAACTTTCCGAGCGCTCAGCTGTGAGCCAGATTGCCAACAGGGCTCAATACCGCGCCGTGAAGTTGCGAGGCGTTCGTAAAATCGGAACGCACTTTCTTCGCTTGATCGAGTATGCCCGCCGAATACGGTATGCACTATCATGACAATATCCACATCTAGCAGTCCGGTGAAGTCGGCAACCCTCGACGTCGTCATCGCCATCTTGTGGCTGGGAATGATGTCAGTGACGTTGATCGAAAGCGATTTCTATCGATACGCTGCCCTCCTGCTCATGGGCCTGGCCCTTATGCTTCGCAAGGCCCCTTTGCGGACGTCGTTGACCGACTGGTTGGCGATCTTATGCGTGGCCTGGGGTGCCGTGGCCTTGTTGAGATTTCTCTTCGGATTGATTGTCGACGGTGAAAGAGGCGCATCCGAGTGGCTCTACGCTTTTGCAATCTTTTTTCCTGCGATGGGCCTGGCGCTGCATACGAGCTGGCATCTGATCAAGCCGATTTTGCTGGCTTTCTTCTGCAGTGCGCTTGTCCTCCTGATCATCTCGACGCCGTTTTCGGCGATCGTGGCGGGTGAGCGGATGTCCCCTGCCTTCCATCATAATTCAATTCACGGATCCGTCGGCTGCGGCTTTATCTTCATCGGGGCCTTTTACTGGGCGCTGCATCAGTGGGAAATTGGAAGCTCGGCGCGCGCCAAGGCCGTTGTCTCAGCGATCGCCGTGATGGTGATCGGCCTGGCGATTTTCAATATTTATGGCGCCAAGTCCAAGGGCGTGTGGTTGGCGCTACTGCCAGCGCTTGGCCTGATGACTGCAGCGACGCTTTTCTACCTCAGGCGAAAGACTGTGCTCGCCGCCGCCATCAGCGGCCTTTTGCTTTTGTCGTGGGGCGTCTACGAGGTTCGTGACAACGTGGCGCACTTCGGTGCTGCCACGCTCAATTCTGTTGTGATGATCGTCGAGCGGCTGGATAGCGGCGTTTCGGTGGAACGCGTTATGCAGGACGCGATCGCCTCGTCGGACACGCCGATCTCGCTGGATGAACGGCTGCAGCTGTGGGCCAACGCAATCGACGTTATATCCGTTGCCCCGACCTTCGGTAGCGGCAATTCGTGGCTTACGATTTGGCAAACAACGCCTTACCGTGGTGTGACTTACACCCTGTTGCACAATGGCTACCTTGAGATCCTGGTCCGATATGGCTTTACCGGTCTCGCCATATTGGCGCTGATCGTCATTTCGGCCATCTATCGTATTTATCGGGCTTCCTCGGCAGGCGTGATCAGCAAGAGCGCTTTTGCTTGCTACCTGACCTTCGCGGTCTATTTTGCCGTCACGATCCTCAGCAATTCGAATAACCGGCTCGCCCTCGGCGAATCCTACGCCCTGCTATTTGCGGCCACCTGTTTTGCCTGTTCGATAAGGCTGCGTGCCGGTTCGATTGCCCAGCGCGGCAATGCCGCTCTGCGTGCCAGCGGTTCGTCCGACGCAATCCCAGCTCACCTGCGGGGATAGGGCCGATGCGGGCGGTTTCCGACAGATACGTTCAAAGCATTCTTGATCTGCCGAGGCCGACCAAACGGGCGTTGGCGGTGTTGGTTGATTCGTGCCTTTGCATTCTGACGATCTGGCTGGCCTTCTGCTTTCGCTTGAATGATTGGGTGACGCTGACGGGTATGCAGCTCGTAACAATTCCAGTGTCCCTTGTGATTGCGCTGCCGATCTTCATCACAATGGGTCTTTACCGGGCAATCTTCCGCTTCCTCGGCTGGTCGGCGTTCATCACGGTGATCAAAGCCATAACGATTTACGGCCTTGCGTTCATGGCGGTTTTTACTGCCATCAGCTTCCCGGGAATACCACGCACGATCGGCATTATGCAGCCGTTGTTGTTACTGCTGGCGATCGGCCTAAACCGCTTTATGGCAAGATATTTCCTGAGTGAGGCCTACAAGCGGATACTGCGGCAGAACACGCAGACAAACATGCTCATCTATGGTGCTGGATCCGGCGGCAGGCAGGTCGCCGGCGCGCTGAGCGGCAGTGCCGATTTCAAGGTCGTCGGCTATCTCGACGATGACAAAAACCTGCATGGGAGCCTCATTGGCGGCGTTGCGGTTTACGATCCGGAGAAAATCGTCGCATTGAGCGCGCGGCTGAACGTCCGCACGATCCTCTTGGCGCTTCCTAAAATTGATCGGTCGCGCCGGAACGAAATCCTGGAGCAGCTCAGGGGCGCGCGCGTTGCCGTTCGCACTGTCCCCGACCTGAACGCCCTTGCCGGCGGCCAGGCCGAGTTCACCGATCTGCAGGAACTGGATATTGAGGATCTGTTGGGTCGCACACCGGTTCAGCCGGATCAAGCGCTCTTGGAACGCAACATCCGCGGCCGCGTCGTGCTCGTGACAGGCGCGGCCGGATCAATCGGCAGCGAACTCTGCCGCGGACTGGCTCGGCTGAAGCCGGCTGCGTTGCTGATCCTCGACCAAAATGAATATGGGCTCTATGCCTTGGAGAACGAGCTTGCCGGCAACAACCCGGACGCCGGGCTCCAGATCGTGCCGCTGCTTGCAAACGTTTGCGACGAGCTTCGAATCCAGAAGATTATGGAGACTTGGCGACCAAACACCGTCTATCATGCGGCCGCCTACAAGCATGTACCGCTGGTCGAAAAGAACCCGGTCGAAGGGGTCAAAACGAACATCTTTGGCACTGTTGCGGTCGCGAGAGCAGCGATCGATACCGGCGCTGAAAGGTTCATATTGATCAGTACGGACAAAGCCGTCAGACCAACCAACGTCATGGGCGCCACCAAACGGCTCGCGGAAATGGCGCTTCAAGGGTTGGCGGCCGAAGGCGCCTCGACCATTCTCACGATGGTGCGGTTTGGCAACGTGTTGGGATCTTCCGGTTCGGTTGTTCCCTTGTTTCGCCAGCAAATTCGCCAGGGCGGCCCTATCACGTTGACGCATCCCGAGATCACGCGCTTCTTCATGACGGTGCCGGAAGCGACCGAGCTCGTCATTCAGGCCGGGTCCATGGCCAAAGGAGGCGATGTTTTCGTCCTCGACATGGGCGAGCCGGTCAAAATTATCGATCTGGCTCGGCGCATGGTGGAGCTATCCGGCTTGACCATCGAAGACGAACGAAATCCGTCAGGAGATATCAGTATTGTTACGACCGGCCTGCGGCCGGGAGAAAAGCTATACGAAGAACTGCTGATCGGCGACAATCCCGAGCCAACTGAACATCCCAAAATCATGCGTGCGCGGGAGCGGTTTATCGAGTGGGAGATACTGACGCCGAAACTTCGGCAATTGAGTTCCACTGCCGACGAGGGCGATGTCGAGGGGCTGCGCGGCATTCTGAGCGCACTCGTCCAGGACTATCATCCGTTCGACGGCGTGGTTGACCTCGTCTCCGTTCGGCAGGGAGCCAGCCAGTGACAGCCTATGTCGAGGCGTTCGTGCTGCCGTCTGTTGGGAGCCGAGCATGATACTCGTTACCGGCGCGACAGGCTTTGTCGGTCGAGATCTTCAGCACGCACTTCGCATCCGCGACTTTGCATTCAGGGAGGCCGGCCGCTCCGCTCAAGCGGGATGTATTGCCGTTGGCAACATCGATGGTGCGACGGATTGGAAAGCCGCGTTGGTTGGCATCGATGCCGTCATTCATCTTGCGGCGGCAAATCAGAATGTCATCGATGGATCAAACTCAGGACCCGCAGTTTTCCGGACGGTGAACACCGAAGGGACAATCAACGTTGCTCGGCAGGCGGCCGCCTATGGGGTCAAACGGTTCATATTTATCAGCACGATTAAGGTGAACGGCGAACGATCGGTCAGGGGCCGTCCATTCACGCCGCATGACCTCCCTCATCCGACGACCGAGTATGCCGTGTCAAAGCTTGAAGCAGAACAAGCTCTGATCGCATTGTCCAAGACAACGGGCATGGAGACCGTCATCATTCGCCCGCCGCTGGTCTATGGGCGCGGCGCTGGCGGCAGCTTCCGCGCTCTCACGCAGCTCGTTCGGAGCGGAATTCCGCTGCCCATGGCTTCAATCGACAATCGAAGGTCCATGGTCTACGTCGAAAATCTCACCGATCTCATTATGACCGCAGTATCTCATCCCGCCGCCCCTGGCCAGATACTGCTGGCAGGCGATGATGAGGCAGTCTCGACGCCCGAGCTGCTGCGGCGGCTGGCAGCTGCCATGGGGCGCCCGGCGCGATTGGTTCCCTGTCCTTGCGCCGTTCTGCGTATTCTTGGCCGGGCAACGGGCAAAGGAGAGCTCGTAAGCCGCCTGACCGATTGGCTGGAAGTGGACATATCTGATACGCGCGGGCTATTGGACTGGAATCCGCCCTTTGATATGCGAAACGCCTTGAAGCGCTCACTTTGAGAGCTTCTGGCGTCAACGTTTAATACAGGAACTTGAATCTTTCGATGCTCAACGGCTTTAACAGATCTTTGAAGCGACTGTTTGATATCTGCGCTGCGTGTCTCGGACTGATCGTTCTTGCGCCGGTCCTGGTTATCATCGTGGTCCTCGTGCGTCGATCGTCCCCTGGCGGCGCGCTGTTTCTTCAGGAGCGGGTCGGCCGGGCTGAAGTACCGTTTGTTTGCATCAAATTTCGCACGATGGCGGCAGGTTCTCCCAATGTCGGCTCTCATGATGCGGCTTTATCCTGGATCACGCCGCTCGGCCGAAAACTGCGGGCATACAAGCTCGACGAACTACCTCAACTCATCAACGTTTTGCGCGGAGAGATGAGCTTCGTTGGCCCTCGCCCGTGTCTTCCCACGCAGCATGACGTCATCGCTGCACGGCGCAAGCGCAAGGTATTTTCCGTGAGGCCTGGCATAACGGGGTTGGCTCAGCTTCAAGGAATTGACATGTCGACGCCCGATGCGCTCGCAGAAGTCGACGCCCGCTACATTCAAAAAGCTGGTTTTTGGCAAGACATAGTCCTCGTGATCAGCACTTTGGCCGGGCGGGGAACAGGAGATGCGGCCGCGAAGTAGGAGCTGGCTGGACAACATGAAAATGTCAAACGGACTGAGCAGCGAGCGCCGGGGCGTGCTTGGCTATACACGCCTCGGTTCATCTGCGTTAGAATGACGGGCAATCGTCGGGGGAGGATTTGCATGACCACAGGCGAAGCACAACGCGCCGTCCCCAAAATCACCCGCGGCTCCTGTCATTGCGGAGCGGTTCACTGGGAGTTTCGCGGCACCATTCCAGATGCCACGATCTGTAACTGCACGGTTTGCCGACGCTACGGCGTGCTATGGGCCTATGGCTACGATGGCCAAGGAATTCACGTCGAAGACGAAACCGACGCACTTGCCGCTTATATTTGCGGCTCGCGGAGCCTTTCCTTCAACTTCTGCCGTCGCTGCGGCAACCTCGTCACCTGGCGCGCGTTGCGGCCAAGTCGCAACGGGGAGACAAGAATCGCCGTCAACCTCCGTCTCGCCGAACCAGCTGAGGTGGCCGACGTTCGGCTGCAGCGCTTTGATGGTCTCCACAGTTTCGAGGATCTGCCGCCGGACGCGCGCACCGTCGCAGATGTCTGGTTCTAGGCAGGTGGCTACGGCTCATCGTCGCGGCAGTCTCAGTCGCCGGGCAGCGTAAAGACCTCGCAGGGCTCAGCAATCCCGCGCAACACGTGGCGGCCCACAGGAACCAGCGTGGCAGTTGTCTTTTCCGCGACCGCGCCGGAAAGCAACACGGTCAACCCCAGAGGCTTGCATAACCCTTCAAGCCGGCTGACCAAATTGACGGCCGGCCCGATCGCAGTGAAATCCAGCCGGTCGGCGGCGCCGATATTGCCCCAGAGAATCTCCCCGAAATGGAGTGCCACACCGAAGGGGAGTGGCGGCAACCCCTGGTCTTGGCGCACGGTATCGAGATGGGCCATGCCGGCACGGGCAGAAGCAACCGCGCGCAATGCCGCCTCGCATGCCTCGCCGGGCGTGCTGGTGTCGGGAAAGATTGCCAGTACCCCATCGCCCATGAACTTCAACACCTCACCGCCGAAAGCGTGGACCGCACCGGCGATGCGATCAAACCAGGCGTCGAGCGTGGCGATCATCACCGCAGGTTCCGTCGCCTCGGACAGCGCCGTGAAGTCGCGCAGATCCGCGCAAAGCAAAGCCGCCCGTATGGTTTCGCCGGTGCCGCGAGACAAAGCGCCGGCCAGCACGCGGGCGGCGCTTCGTCGGCCGAGATAGGCTTCGAGAAGCGCGGCCAACCCCGCCCTTGCCGCCAGCGCCACCAGGGATGGTGCCGCAAAACGTGCCGCCTCGTGCAGTTTGCCTGCCTCGGCTGCAGTAAACGCCCGCGTTCCGGCCCACCCCAGAACTGGGCTCTCCGTTGCCGAGCCCACCGTATCCTCCTGGACTGGTCCAAGGCCAGTCAACCATTCATGCCCGGCCGGATTGCATGAAACATCGGTGAAGCTTAAAGCCTCGATCACGGCTCCGGTTTCGGCCCGCCACAACCATGTGCGGCGGGCGATGATGGGGTGCGGTGCCGCCAGTGTCAGGGCGCCGCCTGCCAGCGGCAACCCGTCTGTCAGCAGCCTGCGGCCCAATTCGGCCAGAAACCACTCGAGGTCCGGCGATGCGCCCGCTTCGTCGACCAGCCATGCAAGGGAGGTGGGCAGATCCATGCCTAGATCATGCCATGTCGACTGAAAGCTGTCACTCGTGGTTCAATCTGCTCACCGCAGAGCCGACGGAACGGGAGAAAAACCATCAAACCCGACCGGACCAGGGATCCGGGCCCGGATCGCGCCCGGCCGCGTATTGCGCCAGTCTGCCGATATAATGCTCCCAGCCTTCCGCATGTCCGGCACACTGTTCGGCATTCGGCAATCCGGTATGGGTCAACCGCAACAGGGTTCCATCCGGCTTCTCGATGAGGTCTATCTCCACCAAGCTCGACCCGGGCGGTACAATCTCGCTCCCGTCCCAGCCAAAGCTGTAGGCGAGCCGGTGGACAGGCACAACCTCCCGGAAGGAGCCCCGGGCGAAGCGAGCGCCGGTAACGTTGACGAGGTAAAGGCCACCTGGCTGGGGCTCGACTTGTGCCTCAGTCCCCATCCAGCGCAGGATCTTTTCGGGATCGGTGAGCAAGGCAAAAACAGCAGAAGGCGGCGCCGAAATGTGGGTCTCGCGGTGGACGACAAGGGGCTCTTGCATCAACGTCTCCTCTGGCTGCTGCAATCTGATCCGCCGACGGGCTAATCGGCGCCTTTCGTGAATTCTCACCTGAAGGGAGATAGGCACGAGGGCTGCCGCAACAAGTACACCACTGCGCCCTGATTGCACCGCTGCGCACCAGTTCAATCCGGAACAGAACACCGTCATCTGCGTGACAGTTGTGCGACGAAAAAGAAACGGCGTTGGAAAACGGTGTTATGGGCCTGACACAGGCCAGCATTAAAGAGGCTGCAAAGAAGCGTGCCTCGTAGTCGGGCACGCTCCCGAACCAGAGAGCGGCCCGTGAAAATCATCCAGATCACCGACACCCATTTCAGCCCGGAGAAGGCGCATTTCAATGGCAACTGGGCGCCTCTTCTGAATTGGATCGAGGCAACGGATGCTGACCTCGTCATCCATACCGGCGACCTCACCGTCGACGGCGCCGACAAGGAAGGCGACATCACCTTCTGCATGGATCTGATGCGCCAGACGTCGATCCCGATGCTCATCGTGCCGGGCAATCACGATGTCGGCCACCTGCCAGGCTCGGATCAGCCGGTGAATGCAGAGCGTCTGCAGCGGTGGCGCGCGCTTGCCGGTGACGACCGCTGGATCGAAGACGCGAATGGCTGGCGCCTCGTCGGCCTCAACTCCCTGCTTCTCGGCCACGAGGACGATGAGGAGGAAGCGCAGTTTGAGTGGTTGCAGACCGTCTTTAACGAACGCAACAGTCGCCGTCTTGCGCTGTTTGCCCATAAGCCGCTTTTCGTTGACGAACCCCATGAAGGCGATACCGGCTACTGGTCCGTCCACCCGAGACAGCGCAGGCGGCTCTACGATCTGATTGCTGCCCACGAGGTACCGCTCTTTGCCAGTGGTCACCTCCACTGGGCCTGGCAGGGGCGCTTCGAAAACACCTCGCTTGTCTGGGGTCCGTCGGCTGCCTTCGTCATCGACAAGATGGAGCGTGCAATGCCGGGCGAACGTCTCGTCGGTGCTGTCATCCACACGCTCGGCGACGAGGTCACAAGCGAAATCGTCACCGTGCCGGGCATGACCGCGCATTTTCTCGATGACGTGGTGCACGAGGTCTACCCGAAAGCCGTAAAGAAGGAGATGGTTGAATGAGTGCCCTGTCCCTTCGCGGCATCCATAAATCGTTTGGCGGCAACCCGATCCTGAAGGGCGTCAGCCTCGATGCGGAGCCGGGCGAATTCATCGCGCTTGTCGGTCCATCCGGCTGCGGCAAAAGCACCTTGCTGCGCATTCTGGCTGGCCTCGAGACCGCCGATGGCGGCGAGATCAAAATTGCGAACAGGGACATCAGTACCCTCAAGGCGGCCGAGCGCAACATCGCGATGGTTTTCCAATCCTATGCGCTCTATCCGCATCTGACCGCCGCGCAGAATATCGCCGTGCCGCTCGTCATGCGCCGGCTGACGCGCGCCGAGCGCCTGCCCGTCATCGGGTCGCTGATACCCGGCCAGCGCAAGACGGTCGCCGACATCAAGCGGGATGTGCGCAGCATGGCGGCTTCATTGAAGATAGATCACCTTCTCGACCGCAAGCCGGGCCAGATGTCCGGCGGACAGCGCCAGCGCGTCGCCCTCGGCCGTGCCATGGTGCGCCAACCGGCAGTCTTTTTGATGGACGAACCGCTTTCCAATCTCGACGCCAACCTGCGTGTACATGCCCGTGGTGAGATCGTCGAACTGCATCGCCGCGCCGGGGTACCGACCCTTTACGTCACCCATGACCAAGCCGAAGCACTTTCCATGGCAGATCGGGTCGCCGTGATGATCGGCGGCGCGCTCCTCCAGCTGTCGCCACCGCGGGTCATCTATGACGATCCGCAGCATATTGAAGTCGCAAAGTTCATCGGCCAGCCGCGCATCAATCTTCTGCCTTCGCAGATCGAGGCGGATTCGACGGTGGCCGTCGGCGGCGTCCGCTCTGCACTCTCAAACCGCACTCTTTCGACCGGCGCGGCAGTGACGCTCGGCATTCGCCCGGAATTTGTCCGCATTGCGCGCGGCGGTGATGGCGGCCTGAAGGCCCGCATCGAGCGCGTGGAATTCCTCGGCTCCGAGATCATCGTCTATAGCCGTCTGGATGCGATCGGCGAAACCATGATCGCCAAGGTCTCGCCCGTCGAAGGCACCGGCCTTGCAGCCGGCATGCCGATCCGCCTGCATGTTGCCGGCGAGCATATTCTTGTGTTCGGCGCCGATGGGGCACGCCAACCTGTAATGCCGCAGACGACCAGCGTTGCGCGGGAGACTGCGCATGGCTGATATTGCCGCATCCTCAGGCGTCATCGGACGCACCCCGTCCAGGACGGCCGAGCGCCATGAAGCCAGGACGGCTTGGCTGCTGTGCCTGCCGGCGATCGTGCTCGTCTTCCTGTTCATCCTTCTGCCGGTTGCAGCAGTGATCGCGCTCGGCTTTTCCGATTTCGAGCTCGGCTATGCGGGCTTCAAGTTCGTCGGCTTCGAAAATTACGCAGAGCTCTTGACCGATCGCACCTTCCAGCGCTCGCTCTGGAATACGATGGTCTATACGGCGATCGTCACGCCGGTCTCGATTTTCATGGCGCTTGGCCTTGCCATGCTGATCGAAACCGAGGGTATCGGCCGCTCCTTTTTCAGGACCGCCTATTTCCTGCCCGTCGCCTCGCTCCTAGTCGCCATGGCGACGGTCTGGCAATATCTCTTCCATCCGACCATCGGGCCGGTCAACGCGATGCTGTCGCAAATCGGCATCCAGGGCCCGAACTGGCTCGGCGCGTCGAGCACCGTGCTCTATGGCCTGTCGATCATCGGCATCTGGCAGTCGGTGGGCTTCAACCTGGTGCTCTTCCTAGCAGGCCTCACTGCCATCCCCCGCGAACTCTATGCAGCAGCGGAAGTCGATGGCGCCCGCTCGGGCTGGGATCGCTTCCGTCTCGTCACCTGGCCCATGCTCGGCCCGACGACACTTTTCGTGACGACGATCAGCATCATCAACTCCGTCAAGGTCTTCGAAACGGTCAAGACGCTGACCGAGGGCGGCCCCAACAAGGCTTCCGAAGTGCTTCTTTTCACGATCTACCAGGAAGGCTTTGTCTATCTGCGCGTCGGCTATGCCTCGGCCATGACTGTCGTCTTCCTCGCCATTCTGGTCGTCCTGATGTTCCTGCAATACCGCATCCAGGACCGGCAGGTACACTACACATGAGCGCAAACACCCTCCTCCTCGCCCGGATCGTTCGGCTGTCGATCCTGAGCCTTGGCGCGCTCGTTTTCCTCGCACCCTATATTTTCATGGTCTCGACGGCGGGCAAGGCCCAGAGCGACATCTTCACGTCCTCGTTGTCGCTCGTCCCGCAGCAATGGTTTCACGTCCAGAACTTCACAAAGGCCTTGTCGCGCGTCTCGATGGGCAACCTGCTTTTCAATGGCGTGATTGTCTGCCTTCTGATCCTTGTCATCCAGGTAATAATCGCGGTCCCCTGTGCCTATGCCATGGCGAAGCTCAAATTCCGGGCGGCCCGCGCGATGATGGTGCTGGTCATGCTCGGCCTGCTGGTCCCCATCCATGCAACCGCGCTGCCGCTCTATGTCGCCTTCGACAAGGTGGGTGGCCTGAACAGCTATTTCGCGTTGGTTGCGCCCTTCACGATCTCGGTCTTCGGCATTTTCCTGTTCCTGCAGTTCTTCCGCTCCATCCCGGACGATCTGATCCACGCAGCCCGCCTTGACGGCATGACGGAGGTTGGCATCATCGCGCGCGTCATCGTGCCGAACGCCTGGCCAGCGATCACCGCCTTTGCGATCTTCTCGGTCGTGGCGCATTGGAACGACCTCTACTGGCCGCTGATCGTCATCTCGAACCAGGCCTACGCCACACCGCCGCTCGGCCTTCTCTATTTCCGCGCCGCGGAGGCCGGAGACGACTACGGCGCGCTGATGGCCGCCACTCTCATCATCACCTTCCCCCTCGTCGCCGCCTTCCTGCTGGCACAGAAACGCTTCGTCGAGGGCATCACCATGACCGGTCTCAAGGGCTGACCGGTCTTAAACCAGGAGCCATGCGATGAAGCATTTCACCCAGATCCTTGCCGCCGCCGCGATCGCCATGACGGTGTCGCTTCCGGCCCATGCCGAGACGACACTGACCGTGCATTATCCGATGCCGGGATTCTTCAAGGACGTGATGGACACGATCTCGAAGAAGTTCATGGAGGAAAACCCCGACATCAAGATCCAGTTTGCCAACCCGTCGGCGACCTACGAGGAAGGCATCCAGACGATCATGCGCCAGGTCGGCACGCCGGAGATGCCGGACCTGACCTTCATCGGCCTCAACCGCCTGCGCATGGCCAATGAGCGCGACATCCCGGTCGACATGGGCCCGCTGATCGCCAAGGACAAAAGCATGGCGGAACAGGGCTTCTCCGACACAATCCTGAAGCTCGCCCAGGTGAACGGCAAGCAGGTCGGCCTCGCCTTCGCGACCTCAAACCCGATCATGTATTACAATGCCGACCTGGTGAAGGCCGCAGGCGGCAACCCGGACAACCCGCCGAAGAGCTGGGACGAGGTCATCGAACTTGGCGCAAAGATCAAGGCGCTTGGCAACAGCGTCGACTCCATCGACTTCCGCTGGCAGGGCGACGATTGGATGTTCTCCGCGCTGCTGTTCGGCGCCGGCGGCAAGATGCTGAGCGAAGACGAAAGCAGCGTTGCCTTCAACGGTCTGGAAGGCCAGAAGGCGATGACCATTATCGACCGCATGGTCAAGGAAGCCGGCATGCCTGTCTTCACCAAGGCCGCCGGCGAGCAGGCCTTTGTTGCCGGCAAGGTCGGCTTTGCCTTCCAGACGACCGGCGCGTTGCGCAACACGATCAAGAATGTCGGCGGCAAGTTCGACCTTCGCACGGCCGAAATCCCGCTGATCGATCCGGTTAAGGGCAAGCTGCCAACTGGCGGCAACGCGGTCGTCATCCTGACGCATGACGCCGCCAAGCGGGATGCCGCCTGGAAATTCGCCAAATTTGCCGCCGGCCCTTATGGCGCCTCAGTCGTCGTGCCCGGCACCGGCTATGTGCCGAACAACGAGCTGGCCGCGAAATCTCCGGAATATCTCGGCGACTTCTACAAACAGAACCCGCTCTTCCAGGCTGGCCTGAAGCAAATGCCGCGCATGATCCCGTGGTACGCATTCCCAGGCGCAAATGGTGTTCGCGTCACGCAGACGATCGTCGACAATACCTCGCGTGTCGTCGACCAGTCCGCAACGCCGCACGAAGCGCTGGACGACGCTGCTGATGAAGTAAAGCGTCTGCTGCCACGCAGCTGATCGTCAAGCTTAATGAGGACGACAACCACCGCTCCCGTGGAGCGGTGGTTTTGCTTTTCAGATCGCGCGAACTGTTCCGCCACGCCGCAAGCAATAGTCGATATCGAAATGCCGGGCAGGTGCAGCGTTTTCGGCCATATCCAGGAGCAACGAGGCCGCAGTTGTCCCCATGCTGGCGTCCGGCATTTCCATTGTCGTCAGCGACGGATCCATCATCTGGCCGATCGCGATGCCGTCGAAGCCGATCACCGACACGTCGCGGGGCACGCAAAGTCCCTCGCGCCGCAAGGCTCCGATCACCGCGAAAGCCAGAAGATCGTTGGAGGCAATGATTGCGGTTGGCGAAAACCTAGCCAATACGGCGCTCAAATCGAGTTGGTCATAGCCGCCAACGAACGGAATCTGTACGGGATCCAACGCTGCGATGCCGTCCTCCAGCATCGCCTGCCGATAACCGTCATGCCGCAACCGCGCCCGATCGGAAGCGGTAAAGGTGCCGGAAACAAACAGGATCGCTTTGTGGCCAAGTGCGGTCAGCATTTTCGTTGCTTCGTATCCCGCCCCGAAGTTGTCGACGGTGACGGCGGCGGGAAACATCTCCGTCGGAAGGTTGCCGAGGAGGACGGTCGGCGGCATCGATGACGGCAGGTTTCTGGTGTTCAATGGATCGCACAAAGTCAGGATCAGTCCCGTCGGCCTGTCGTTCAACAACGCCTGTATGGCATCCGCTTCGCGCGCGGGCTCATAGTGTGATTGCGCAATCAGTACCCCGTGACCTCCAACCAGCATCCTGTTCTCGATACCGGACAAGGACGAGGCGAAGACGGGGTTCGTGATGCTTGGAATCAGAACCCCGATTACGGGACGTCTGCCAACCTTGCCGCCTGCCACTGTCGATCGGTAGCCGAGCTCGGCGGCAGCGCGCCGAACGCGCCGGCTCATCGCATCGCTGACGGAACCATTGAGACTAAGGGCCCGGCTTGCCGTCGCAAGCGAACAACCAGCTCTTTGCGCCACTTGTTGCAAGGTCGTCATGCGCACTTCCCCAATCATCGAACCTGCCACCAACACTTGGGCCCTATTTCGACTTTTGAGATGAAGGTTTTATGTCAGCGGGAAACGGTTGCGCACCATCAGCGGCAATCAAGGCAACCGGTGGCCGCATCAACCCAGTGAAGTCGGCTTGAGTGATGGGAGTGGACGGATGGGCCGGGTTGTGGCGTATTCTTCGAAACGACTATGAGGACCTGCAGAATGAACGCGGAAGTAGTCACGCCGCGACGCCCCAGGTTGGCGCTGATACGCCGGGAATGGCTGCTTGCGGTCAGCATTGCGACGAGCGTCGTGTTCCTCTTTTTCGGTGAAGTTCTCTTCGAGTTGCTTGCCAATCCGATATGGCTGGCAGTTATCTTCATCTGGCTGTTTTCAGTCGTGCTTGGTTCTGCATTATCAGTCGTGCGCCACGCCGATCGTCTTGCGGAACAACTGGGAGAGCCTTATGGGACGCTTATCCTCACGCTTGCCATTACGTCGATCGAGGTGATGGCCATTACGGCTGTCATGCGGCACGGCGAAAGCAACCCGACGCTGGTGCGTGACACGCTTTTTGCCGTCGTGATGATCATCCTCAATGGCATGGTTGGCCTGTCCTTGCTAATCGGAGGCTGGCGGCGGCATGAGCAGCACCACAATCTGCAGGGCGCCAACGCCTATCTGGGCGTTATCGTGCCTCTGGCGACCCTCAGCATGATCATGCCGAATTTTACCCATCCGACAAATGGACCGCCCTATTCCACCGTCCAACAAACGGTTCTTGCCTTCATTTCCGTTGGGCTCTACGGCGTGTTCCTGACCCTGCAGACCGGTCGCCATAGAGGCTTCTTCATCGATGATGCCGGTGAGGCGGCGTTGGGGCATAGCAGAACCATAGAAGGATCTCTGTGGCCGCCCGTTATTCTGTTGGTTGCTTACATGGCTCTCGTCGTTATCCTGGTCGAACAGCTGGCCGCGCCAATCGATTATTTTATCGAGACACTTCGTGCTCCCACAGCACTGGGCGGCGTCGTCATGGCTGTCCTCGTCGCAACACCGGAGGCAATCAGCGCCGTGCGAGCCTCGGTCGCCAATCATCTGCAGCGGTCGGTCAACATTTTCCTGGGATCAGTTCTATCGACAATTGGACTGACCGTACCTGCAATGCTGGTCATCAGTCACCTCACTGGCCATCCCGTCGTGCTGGGCCTAGAGCGCACCGATGCCGTGATGCTCATTCTGACGCTGGCCCTCAGCATCATCACATTTGCGAGTGGTCGCACGCACCTCATGCAAGGCGCCGTGCACCTCGTTCTCTTCGTCGCCTACTTCCTGCTGATATTCGAAGTTTGAGGCGCCATTGCCTGCTCATGATCCGTCGGCACCACAGCACGATCAGCATTGCCCTTCGCGATCAATGCTGATCGCGAATCGAGCTGCAGCATCATTTGAGCGGTGGGCACGTTCAGTTCAGAGCGTCCACCGCTGCGGCGACCGGATCAGGCCTGGTCTAAGCGTGGGCGTGCGGATGATGAACATCCCAGACTGCCCACAGCGACACGGCGGCAACAAGCACACCAAGCACGACAACCGTCCACATCGCGCTCGCATTGACCGCAAAGCCGAGCAGCCAGGGCGACGCAATCAGCCAAAGGCCGAGCACGAGATTTGCCCATTCCTCCCATTCGGAAAACGCCGACAGGGCCGCGGTGGCTAGCGCAGCAAGCATGACGGCAACGATCCAGGCATTCCAGCTCGGCATCGCTTCGGCCGCGAAACCGACAACCCACGGCGAGACGAACAAGCAAACCGCCAGAACCAGATTAGCCCAGTCCTGCCTTTTCCTTCCTTCCATCAAAGTGATTGCCATGATGACCTCCCAATTTGAAGCTTACCAGGCGTCGCGTGAACTTCACGCTTAAGTAAATAAATTGGTGAACCATAAGACTTAATTCAAGATATGACCAAACAATGCCTAAACCCTTGTGCCTACAATAGCGCTCGCGCAGAGCATTCCGTCAGACCAACCCGAGTAAATTCCTGCATAACTTGCAGTTTTTCGACCTGCAACAATCAGCCTGGGTCATCATTCGGGCGGCAAAAATACAGCCCAAACTCCGCGATTCCGATTGCCTGAAAGCCCGAGCTCCGCTCAGCGGAGCCGGCGCCTGTTGAGCAGTGTGACGTTTATAACGACAACCGGAATGCCTACCGATCCGCGTCAGCCGTGAGCGGCACGTTGCTCATGACAACGGTTGCCAAGTGCAAGAGCTTGCAGCTTTGTCAGCTCAATCATCCTTTCACGCGCCGGCAGCGGCGTGAGATTATGGTCGGCGTCAGGAAACAAATGCAGTTGCACATTGGGGTAGGCGGACAGTTTTTCACCCGCGTCACCAAAGTTTACCCGGAACATCTCCTGCCCTTCGTCACCTTCCGTATAAATGATCGAAAGCGGGGTGCCCCGGTTGGCCAGGGCCTGAAAATCGCGATGCACGTGGCCCGTGAGCTGCGTGATCGGCTTGGCCGGCGCAAAGACGGGAGACAGCCCGCCGGCCATCCGATCGACGAGGCGAATAGAGATATTCTTGGTTACCGCGGTCAGATCCACGTCACCGGCCCAAAGGCGGCGAACCGTCTCCATATCCAGGGCATTCCTCATATAGGCCTTGAGCGTCTTCGGAAGCCCCTTGAAGCGCCAACGGAACGCGACCGGATTGACGATCATGCACGCGTCCCAGCGCGGATCGGCAAGGACGCTCCTGAAGGCGACGTAGGCACCGCTGCAGCGTCCGATCAGCAGGGCGCGTTCGCTTATGCCAAGACTGTCAACGTAGTCGCGGGCCATGCCGACATCGGCAATCTGGGTCTCGTCATAGAGGACCTGTTTTCGACGGGCCGCGACTGGCGGGCTATCCCCGACGCCGGCGCTGTCAAAGCGCAAGGACGATACGCCGACGCTCGCCAGCTCGCGTGCAAGCGCGACCGAGGAGCAGGCCCAACCTGCCGCATGATCATAGGCCGTCGTCAGAATAACGGCGGTCACGCCGATCGAATGACCGGTTGGCTCGCACAAAACCCCGTAGAGGCGGTCGTTTGGACCGAAACGAACGCCCGTCTCGCGAATTGCGCCGGCACGGACCGATGCAATCGGCGAAGGCGTCTTGGCCGGTAGCGTACTCTGGCCCCGCGGCAGCGATTGTAGCCACTCGATCAGTTCATCGATGAGCGCCTCAGGGATTTCCTGGTTCAGTGGGTTGGATACAAGCGCATCATATCCGGCAAAGGGTGTCGCGCGCAGATGGCAGCCTGCGGCCTGGAGACGGTCGCGAAACGTCGTGTCGGCTTCCAAGCCCGGGCGCTCGGCCATGAAGATATGTGGCTTGATGGCAATTTCGAGGCCGTTGAGGTCGACTGCCTTGAGGTCTTCTGCAACAGCGCGCGGCATGCGCAATCCCGCAATCGACCCGGGCGCGCTATCGCGCAGCTCCTGCTTTATGCCGAGACCATCATCAATGAGCCGCGAAAACAACGAAAGTTCGCGCAGATATGCACGCCCTTTCAGCACCGGCGCCAAAAGGGCAATCGCTGCAACTGATGGCTCAAAATGAGCTTGCATGAGCGCGAGACTGGCGCCGATGCCCTGGCCGATGAACACGAGGTTTCGGGCGCCTGAAAGCATCTTGAGTTCTTCGGCCGCCTTGCCGGTCACCTCAGACCACACCGACAAGCCGCGTTCGGCCGACGTCTCGTCGAGCGAATTCACGGTTCCGGGATAATCGAAGCGCAGGCTCGCGACGCCGACTTCTGCGAACCGTTCCGCCAAGATGCGATAGAACCGGCGCGTGCACATCTCCTCGATCCCCCAGGGGTTGAGAAGAAGCACTGCGAGATCGCTCTTCGGGGCGTCGTCATCGGCTGGCGTAAACAAACCAGGATGCGACCCGAAGACCGTCGGCTGCGAGGCAGAACGCCCCTTTCCTTCTCCGGAGTTCATGCCAGTCTGGTTCACCATGGCCTCCCCTTGCCAAGCCTTCCGATTGCGTGCCCACCGAACGTATCTCCCACTGATATACTTGAGGCGTTAAGAATTCGCGGAAACTCAGTGGCGTTACTTACCCTTTTGGTCCGTGCTCGATTGCAAAACCCCAGTGTCGCCGATCAGGCTGGCCGCAGCCGCCTCGTCAGCGCCATGCGCACGCCGGCGAGGTTCAGCGCAAATGCGGCTGCCGCATAAGCCACGACACCTGTGACGATTGGCACAGTCAGGTCGAAGACAGCATTGCCCGTCGGATGCCTGACCACCATGAAGGTCGGTGCCGCCATCGTGGCGGTTGCAAGACTAACCTTGACGATCGGGCGCAGTTCGAGTGGCAAGCGATGGGCGCGGTAGGACAGGAAGTACCCGGCGATCACGCCACCTATCTCGGCGATCAGCAGCGCCCAGGCCGCGCCGACAAGCTGGAAACGCGGCACGAGGACGAACATGGCGATGATGTTGATTGCCAGAATGATCATGCCTTGCGCGCCCATCAGGCCCGGCTTCTTCGCCAGCTGGAAGCTGACATGGACGAACTGATAGGAGATCGAGCGAAACAGCCAGGCAAATACCAGGATCGGGATGAGGATGGCAGCCGCATCGCGAAACTCGGGCCCAAGGATCAGGCTTGCAAAACCAGATGCCACCAGCGCCAGTCCAACGACCATCGGCATCAGCACGGTCAGCAGCACCTCGGCGGTTTCCATCAGATGCCGGTTCGTGGCCTTGTGGCCATCCTGCGCCAGCAGACGGATTGCCAGCGGAATCGTTGCCGAGCCGATCGCGACACCGGGAAACAGGATGATCTGCCGGACGAGATCGGCAGCGGCACCATAGACGCCTGCGGCCGTCTCGCCGATATAGGTTACGATGATCATTCGGTCGAGAACCGTGTGCAGCACGAAGACGAAGGACGAAGCGGTCATCGGCAGACCAAAGCGCAACATATCTTTGAGCAGCCCGGTATCGAACGGATGGCGCGGCCGGCGCCAGACATCTCGCGCATAGATCAACAGGGTCACGAGATAGGAGCAGGCCACGCTGACGAGCAGGCCCTGCCCGCCCATTCCGAACACCATCACCAGGCCTGCGGAGAAGATGAGCGTCAGCACAGCACGCAGGATGACCGACCACATGTAGGCGCCGGTCTGCTGGCGTGAGCGGAACACCTCCTGCACGAATTCGAACAGCCCGACCATGAAGGCCACGAACACAGCAGGCACGACATAGGTCGACGAGTCCTCGGCGATCAGCCAGGTTGCGAGAATGACGAGCGGGCTGAGCAGCATCAGTCCCGCATAGGCGCAAAGCGCGGTGGTACGGACATCCTTCGATCCCCCTTCGGAATCGAAACGCAGCACCGAGAACTTAATCCATCCGAACAGCAGGGTCGATATGACGCCGGCGACACCGGTGCCGACGACATAGATGCCGTATTCGTGCGGGCTCAGCATGCGGGTGAAGAGCACGACCGAGACGAACCCGAACAAGGCCGATACGGCGTTGGCAATCATGTATGTCGAGATCTGGCGAAACATCATTCGGCAGCACGCGTGAATTCGTCGATCACCTTCATCAGCGCCTTTGGGCGACACCCGGCATCGAGCGGCAGCGGACGGTTCGGCTTGCCGTCGTCGCGCTTAAACCACATCGGCACCCATGTATAGCGATCGGTGATGCCCCAGGTCAGGATTGCACTTGGCCGCGCCACGTCAGAGATCGCTTTGAGGAAATCACCCGCCCGTGCCGCGACGATCTGGTCCCGGTCATATTCCCGTGCGGGCAGCTTGTTGTCGATCACGTCGAGTTCGGTCACGAGAACCTCGAGCTGCATTTCCTTCACCGCCTCGACGAATTTCGACAGGCCCTCCTTTTCGATTTCCATGTCGCCCGGAAGATGTCCCTGAATGCCAACGGCATGGAGCGGCACGTCGCGATCCTTCAGATCGCGCAGGAGGTCGAGCAACGCCTGGCGCCGGTCGCGGCACTGCTGTGTCGGGTTCTCAATATTGTAGTCATTGATGACGAGCTGAGCGGAGGGGTCGACGTCAGCGGCAGTGCGCAGGGCAAGCTCGATGTAGCGCTTGCCGAGCCGCTCCTGCCAGATCGACCCACGGATCGTCGCCCCACGCTCGGGATGCTCGGCGATCGCCTCGTTGACGACGTCCCAGCTTGGAATCCGCCCCTGGTAGCGTCCGACGACGGTGGTGATGTGATGGACGAGCTCGCGTTCGGCTTGCGCCGGGCTCGCAATGGTCTGGGTCCAATCCGGCATGGCTCCGTACCAGGCGAGCGTGTGGCCGCGCATCTGCATGCCGTTCTGATGGGCAAAATCGATCAGCCGGTCAGGCTGATCGAACACGAACTGGTCTTCACTCGGACGCAGGTCGAACCATTTCAATCCACCCTCGCCGACCACGAGTTGGCAGTGGTCGACAATGGCTGCCTTGTAGTCGAATTCGGTATCGAGAAGATCCGTACGCACTGCCGCGCCATAAGGGATCACGCCTCTTACAGGCGCTGCCTTGGCAGTCGGGTCACTCCAGACAATAGGATCGAGCGCGCCGGAGGATGCCAGTCCGGCACCCACTGCGCCGAGAACGAAGTCCCGCCTGCGCATAAATTGATATCCTTAGATTGCGTATTAATGAACCAGAATTCGACCGCGCACGCGGGCAAGACCTTCAACTTCTGCTTTTTAGTGGAGACTTGCTTCGCGCGCACGCGACAATTGAAATCGCTCTTAATGGATACTTAAGGAAAATCAGGTCTCTTAACCATAAGTTCGCGCTTTCGCGCCGTGTCAATAAGATCTCGCCGCCATGTATGAAGCCGCTCCCCGACATCAGACCCCGGTCATCAGTACGCGCGGCTGGACGAACCGGGAGAAGCACGACGTTGGTGTTCCAGGGCGGCCGGTCCTCAAGGTTGCCGAGCCCGCTGCCGCGGAAGGCCGCCTTTCCGTCTTTCAGGAGCTGTTTCAGTTCGACCTTGCACGCATCCTCAAATGGTTGCGCTCGGGTCTTGTCTGGATCATCGCGTTTGCCATCCTGGGTGCTGTCGCCGGCTATGCCGTCGTATTTGTCGTAAAGCCGCGCTTTTCGGCAGGAATCGATCTTCTCGTCGACCCGTCGAACCTGCGGGTCGTCGCTGATGACATCTTCTCCGAAAGCATGCAGCGAGACACGCAACTGCTGGATGTCGAGAGCAAATTGAGGGTCCTGACGTCAGGTAACGTGTTGAGCCGCGTGATCGACGACCTGAAGCTCACCGTGGATCCCGAGTTCGTTTCACCGACATCGAAGGATCCGGCCAGCGACGCGCTGCGCGCACTTGCAAAACGCGTCACCGCCCGCCGGGACGAGCGCTCTTTCATCGTCAATGTCGCCGTATGGACGCAGAGCCCGGCCAAATCCGTTACCATCACCAACGCGATTGCGACCGCCTTCCAGGAGGAACTCGCCAAGGCGGAATCGGAAGGAGCCGGCCGGGCGGCAAGCTCGCTGTTTGCGCGCCTCGGCGATCTGAAGGTCGAGGTCGCCAAGGCAGAAGCTGCCGTCGAGGCGTTCAAGCGCGAACAGGGGTTGCAATCAAGTTCCGGGGAACTCGTGAGCACCCTGATGTCAAACCAGACGAACACACAGCTGATCGACGCCAAGGCGCGCCTCATCCAGGCGCAGTCGCGTTATAATGAACTTGTATCCACCAACCCGAAGAACCGTCTCAACGCCTCTGCCCTGCAGTCGGAAACGATGACGATGCTGCGCACGCAGTATTCGACCCTCAGGCAACGCGTGACGTCTCAATCGGCGGTACTGGGGCCGCGTCATCCGATGATCCTGGGGCTCGGGCCCCAGCTCAGAGCGCTGGAAGGCCAGATCGACGCCGAGACGGCACGCATCGTGCAAGCCGCAAAGGCCGAACTCGACCAAGCCAGATCGGCGCTTGACGCGCTGAACTCGGAAGCCAACCAGATGAAATCCTCGGTCTTCCAGGATACCACCGCGCAGATCCACCTGCGCGAACTGGAGCGCGAGGCGCGCGCCAAGGCGACGGTCTACGAAGCCTTCATGGCCCGGGCAGGAGAAGCCGCTGAGCGCCAGCAGATCGACACGACCAATGTGCGAATTGTTTCGCCGGCAGTCGTCCCGACAGCGCGCAGCTTCCCGCCGCGTGGCTATGTGCTTTCCGGTGCCGGCGGCGTCGTCGGCCTTTGCCTCGGCCTTGCCGTCGCGGTCTTGTTGGGGCTTTGGCGAGACTATCGCCGGCTGAGCGCCGGTTTGGGCAAAGCCTATGGCTGACGTTGGCAGAACTACCCCGGTCAGAAACGGCGGCGCCTTCGCAGCCTTTCTCTTCCTGTCTATCTTCAGTTACTTTTGGGTCGGACTGAACCCGTTTCCCGATCCGAACGCCGCCAGCCTTTCCACACCCTATGGCGGCAGCTCGAACGTCCTCAATCAGTTGATCGTGATCGCCATGTCGGGCGTGGTGCTGGCCACAGTATTGCAAAACCCGGCGCGTCACCTGCTGCTGCGCCCCTATGGCCTCCTGATTTGTCTGCTCGTGTGGCTGCTCTTCACCGCTCTCTTTGCGGGCGATCAGAGCGCGGCCTTCCGGCGCATCGTTTTTGCGATCCTGGTCTGCCTTTGCGCAAATGCGACGCTGCTCATTCCAAAAAATGGCGCGCAGTTCGCCAGGCTCATGTGTATTGGCCTGACGTTTACGATCGGCCTTTCCTATTTTGGCGTCATCGCCCTACCGCACCTTGCCGTCCATCAGCCGACAGATGCGCTGGAGCAGTCGCTTGCGGGTGACTGGCGCGGTCACTTCGGCCATAAGAACGTTGCGGCCGCGGCAATGGTCTATGCCGTTTTCTTGGGCCTCTACATCGCCAAGGCTGGGCACGCCCGGCTCGGTTCGCTGATTGCATTGTCAGCGGGCTTCTTCGTGCTTCATGCCGGCGGCAAGACGTCGGCGGCGATGCTCCCGGCAATCCTTCTGCTTGCCTGGATTTTTGAACGCTCGACCAGGCTCGGCATGGTGATGCTGGCCGGCGGCCTTGTCAGTTTGAACCTGATCTTGCTTTCGGCGGCGGTATCGCCTTCCTTCAGCAGTTTGCTTGCCTCGGCCGGCATCGATCCGACCTTCACCGACCGCGGCTCCATCTGGCGCCTTGCACTTTCGGCAATCGCCGAGCGACCGATCATCGGCTATGGGTTCCAGTCGTTTTGGCAGACCGACGCCTTGTTCAACAGCGGCCAGGCCATGACAACCTGGGCAGTGACCGCCGCCAATTCACACAACGGCTATGTCGAGCAGCTGATCAATGGCGGCATCCCGGCGCTGGCAATGACGGTCACCTGGCTGGTGATCCTTCCCATTGGCTACGCCCACCGTGCACTTGCCGGCAGCAACGACATCACATTGACGCGCCTGTTCTTGCGGATCTGGTTGTTCACGCTGTTTCTGGCCTGCCTCGAAAGCCCCTTCTTCGGCAACAGCGGACCGATCTGGTTCACGATGCTGATCGCTGTGTTCGGTTTGAGATTGCAGGCCAATGCCGGCCTCGTCGCCAGCGCACCTGCAGCGCCTGTGCTGAAGATGGACCTTTGCTCCGCGCCGCCGGTCAAAGCGGCGGTTTTGGGAAAAGCCCGTTAACCTCATCCTTAGCCACCGATTGTAGAATGCCGGCGAGCCAACTACAGCTTCGCCGCCGACAGTGGACCAACTCGCCCAATGCGGCAAGGCCAACAATCTTTGGCGTCGATCGAGGTTTGGATGATGCAGGAAAATAAGGGGTCCGTTGAGGCAGTCGTTTGCATCCCGACGTTCCGTCGGCCGGCATGGCTTGCGCGCACCCTTTCATCCCTCGTCGATCAAGTGACCGATTTCCCTTTCGCCATCGTCGTTGTTGATAACGACGCGGCCAATCCCGCCGGCGCGCGCTATGCCCGCGATTGTCTCGCCAGGGCCAACCTACCATTCTTGATCCTCACCGAAGAGCGGCAGGGCAACTGCTACGCCATCAACCGTGCCTTCGGCGAGGCGATGGCGGCCTTTCCCGAGGCCGAGTTTCTCTTGATGATCGATGACGATGAAATGGCACTGCCCGGCTGGCTTGCCGCAATCGTCGGCACAGCCCGACGCGAGAGCGCCGACATCGTCGGCGGACCAGTCGTCCGTGAGTTCGAGGTGCCAGTATCCGACGCTGTCACCCAGCATCTGCTCTTCGGTTCGATAGAGGGTTCGACACGCGCAATCGATCAGATTCACGGCTCCGGCAACTGCCTGATACGGCGGCGCGTATTTGCCGGCCTTACCTCGCCACTTTTCGATGTCCGCTTCAACTTTCTGGGCGGCGGCGACATGGAATTCTTCACCAGATGCCGCAAAGCCGGTTTCAAGTGCTGGTGGTGCGCAGAAGCCCAGATCCGCGAGTTCGTACCGGAGGAACGCGTTTCGGCCCGCTTTTTGATGAAGCGCTCGCTGCGCACCGGAAGCATCAACTATGTCATCGACCGGATCCACAGCACCTCGGCGATGCGTGTCGTTGCGAAGAACGCCTTAAGCCTTGGTGCCGGCTGCCTGCGGTCGATGGCACTATTTCTGCGAACCCGGCGGTTGCTGCCGGCAAGCCACCCGCTGCTGGTATCGCTCGGTCGTACCTTGGCAAGCCTTGGGTTCCTGCCGACCCCCTACCGGGCCAACAACTAGGCTGCGTCAGCTAAGCGCGACCTCGCGGATCACCTCGATTGGCGTGCGTGTATGCGACTGAATGGCGATTGTCGTCTGATCTGGCCTCAATCCATCGACGAATGCCGCCAGTCCTGCCTTGTCGAGAGCGGGCCCCTGCCAGTAGGTCAGGCACGGGCTTTGCAAAACACGTTCGTGCCGCTCGGCGAGTTCGGCGTCATTGGCAACAGCGATACCATAGATCAGGTACTCGGAAAAATGCCTGATGCGGGCAAGCGCCTGCCACCACCGAAGGCCGCTTGCTGCTTCGATCCGCTTCACCATAGCCACCACCGTCCGCCGCTCCCAAAGGACCATCTGGCTGATGAAATCGTCGCCCGGCAGCGCCGGGGCGCCCAGGCCAAGCAGCCGATGGGCATTTTGCCACCAGCGGACATGGCTCGGCCGCGAGCGATTGACATCCCCCGGCGCAACGTAGTGAGCAAGCTTCGGCGTCGACGCGGTCGCGCTCAGGTCCAGCGGACGGCAGAAGCAATTGTCGGAATCGATGCACATCACCCGCTCGCCCGGCTGCGCCAGCGTCATCGCGATCTTGCGCATCTGCTGCAGGTGCCAGCCATAGATCGGCAGGAGAAGACGTGGCGCCCACCAGTAGCGCCGCCCACGCCATTTTGGCAGTGACCAGAGCGGCGGAAGCAGGCTGGACGAGACGATGACGCGGCGTCTTTCGCCTTCGAAACTGGCGAAAGCGTCGGCGTCCTCGTCGCCGATCACGATGTAGTGCACGTCGTAGCCCGTGACGTATCGATCGATCGAGTCGCAGAGAAGGCGGCAACTGTCGAGGTCACCACGATAGCTCGGTGTGATGAGCGAGATTGAAGAGCTCATATGATCGTCGTTCCCGATCAACGACCTGCAGCGAGAGCCCGCAGCGAATGCCGAAGCATCGCATAGATCGCGACCGGATTGGTTGTCAGATAGCGCTTGGCCAGCCGACGCGGTTCGAGGATCATGCGATACAGCCACTCAAGGCCCATCCTCTGCATCCATTGGGGTGCGCGGCTCTTGCGTCCGGCCAGGAAGTCGAACAGGCCGCCCGAGGTCTTGATCAAACCGACATTGTGCAGTCTGTTGATGTTACGAACGACGAATTGCTGCTCCAGCGGCACGCCGAACCCGATCCAGAGGATATCCGGAGCGGCCGCATTGATTGCCTCGACGACCGCATCTTCCTCGGCACGGTCGAAATAGCCGTTGCGCCGCCCGGCAAAACGAAGCCCAGGGTAGGCGTTGGACATATTCTCGACCGCTCGGGCATTCACCTCTTCACTGGCGCCGAGGAAATAGAAGCTGACGCCGGCCTTCGCCGCGCGCTCGGCGACGGCATGCACGAGATCGGTTGTGGCGACACGCTCCGGCAACGGGTCGGTGGAAGAAAGCCTGGAAAACAGCACCACCGACATGCCGTCGGCATGGATCTGGTCGGCCTGACGTGTCATCGAGCGAAAATTGTCATCGTGCTCGCAGAGCGCGATGACATGACCGTTTGCGGAGGTGGAGTAAAAAGGACGCCCGCCGGCGCCCCTTCGCTCGAGCGCCAAGCGAATGAAGGCCTCCGCAGATTCCTCCATGCCGGCCCGCACGATCGGCAGGCTTCCAAGCCGGTTCGTTGGCCATTCATTCATCGAATAACTCAGACGCGCTGACGCACTGCTATGCCTTGCCATTCACGCACCTTCGAAACAGGCATCGGTTCAAGCCCGACCATTAGCTGTTTCGACGGACGATCGCTGTAAAACCTCGCGCTATAGTTAATCCACGCTCCACACGTGACGGTCGCACGCGCCTTCATGAAGATACGCCAAGCATCGAACCCAAAATTGTAAGCCGACCTTTACGAAAAGACGGTATCAACGCGATGTGGCCGCCCGCCCATTCAGAAGGTTCGATATGCCGAAACGTCGCTATCTCGCACTCGTCTCCGACGCCTACCAGACCTGCGGTGTCGAGGAATTTGCGCGGCAAACGGCGTTACGCCTCGCTGAGCGGGCTGATCAGCGTCTGCTTGACGGCGATATTCGCCGGCTCACGTCATCGCTTGCTGATGTGGACGCCGTCGTCCTCAACTTTCCCGTTGTGGCCTGGAAGAAGAAGCTCACGCAGCCGATCGCGGCAGCACTTACCACCCGGCTGCATCGAAAACAGCTTGTCGTGGTACTGCACGAGTGGGACGCTCTCGACTGGAAGCGCCGCCTGGTGTTGGCTCCGGTGGTGATGCTCGCAACACAGATCTTGTATTCAGCGCCTGAGGTGGCTGCCGAATTTGCCAGAAGTCCGCTGTCTGCCCTGTCAATCGGCCGCCGCGGCGTCATTCCCATCCCGCCGAACCTTGCTTTGCCGTCTGTGCTGCGTGACGGCTCGGTTGCCCGGACACTCGAGGAGCAGCGCAAGGCAGGGCGGCTCATCCTTGGGCAATTCGGCTCGATCTATCCCAAGAAGCAATCCACCGCCGTTCTGGAGATTGCCGCGCGCCTGCTGGCACTCGGTCACGACGTCGGTGTCGTGTTCGTCGGATCGTTCATCCGCGGCACCGATAACGTGGAGCGCGATTTTTATGCGCTCGCAGACAAGCTTGGCATTTCGGATCGGGTCGCCGTCACCGGCTATGTTGCCGATGCAGAGGAACTCTTCGGCATCTTCAAGCACGTTGACGTATTTTGCTATCTCTTCTCCGAGGGGCTGACAGCGCGTCGGGCAAGCGTGCTTGCGGCAAGCTTTTCGGGAAAGCCCGTCGTCGTCAACGCGCCGCGACAGCCCAACGCCGTCGCCCACCATGGCCTGTTTCGCAAGCTGATAGACGGCGGCGCGATACGTCTCGTCGACACACAGGCCGACGCCAATGCTATGGCCGACGCTGCGTTGGAAGCGAGCCAAAGCCACGTCGCATCGATTGACGCGAAAGCGGAAGTCGACGCCTTGTGGAGTGCCGTCATCGACGCACTTGATGGCGGAAAGGAGACTGGGAACAATGGCTCGCGATGATCGTTCTTTTCCTCAGCGGCAATGGGTTGCCGCGGAATGAAAGGACGTGATTTGAGATGGAAATGACGGAGGGCCGCCGGCTTGCCGAGGAATATCTGCGGCTCGGCGGGAAGAGACGCGTCAAGATCGACGATAACCAGCAGACGGTTCGCGCATGGGAGGCGGATCCGCCTGCCGCGGAGCGGTTCTGGCATGATCGCGTAGAGGGTTTGGAAGCACGCCGCCGGAAGGAAGTTGAGTTCTTCTTGCCGTCGATCAACTCCCCGTAACCGGAGAGAAGATGTGAAAGAAGAAACCCTCATTTGCTGGCCCGGACCATCGAGTGCTGGCCCGGACCATCGAGCCTGGCCTCTGGTTGAACGCGTCGCGCGATTTCAGCGATGGGCACAATCCAATCAGCGATGGGCACAATCTAAGTAGATCCGCTTGCGTGCGCTCAGCGCGCGAGCCATCCGCCATCCACCGGCAGTACCGTCCCGTGGACATAGTCCGAGGCTTTTGACGCCAGGAACACGGCGGCACCTCCAAGATCTGCCGGGTCTCCCCAGCGCCCCGCGGGAATGCGGGCAAGGATGCCGGCGCTGCGCTCAAGATCCTCGCGAAGCGCCGCGGTATTGTTCGTGACGACATAGCCAGGGGCGATGGCATTGACATTGATGCCTTTGCCCGCCCACTCACACGCCAGCAGGCGCGTTAATCCGGCAAGCCCGCTTTTTGCCGCCGTATAGGATGGAATGCGAATTCCGCCTTGGAACGACAGCAACGAGGCAATGTTGATGATCTTGCCGCTACCTCTTTCCAGCATGTGCCGGGCCGCGGCCTGCGACAGGAAGAAGACGGTTTTCAGATTGACGTCCATGACTGCATCCCAGTCAGCTTCCGTGAAATCGATAGCGTCGGCACGCCGGATGATCCCGGCATTGTTGACGAGAATATCGAGCCTGCCGAATGTCGCCACTGTTTCGTCGACAATAGCCTTGACGGGTTCGATCGAACCAAGGTCCGCCTTGATCGTATGAAACCGTGCACCCAGGGTTTGGACAGCCGCCTGCGTCTCGTCCATGGATGAGCGACCGACAGCGACAATCGAGGCGCCGGCACCTGCCAGCGCCACGGCAATGGCCTGACCGATGCCGGTGTTCGCGCCGGTGACGACGGCGACCTGCCCGGAAAGATCGAACATGGTCATAGGCACCTCATTTGAGGAATTCGGCGCGATGCGGCGTGAACGTATCGATCAGCCGACCCTTGGCAAGAGCCCTGACCCCGTGGACCAGATCGGGAGGAACGATGAAGCTCCCTCCCTGGTGAAGGGTTTCGGTCCTACCATCGATCGTCACCTCGAAGCTGCCTTCCGCAACATAGCTTGCCTGGATGTGCGGATGAGAATGCAGTGCGCCGACGGCGTCCTTTTCGAAGACAACCTCGACCATCATCATTTCAGGCAGATAGGTCATGATGCGACGGGTGACGCCCGGCTCCGGGTTCTTCCACTCGGCACCGTTGCCCGATACGAAAAGATCACTCGCTGTCATACAGCCTCCTCACTTCAGATCTTCGATAGCGACGAGATCGACGTCGGTATAGTCGACATTATCGCCGGCCATTGCCCAGATGAATGTATAACTCGATGTCCCGACACCGGAATGGATCGACCAACCCGGTGACAGAATGGCCTCCTCATTCGCCACGATGAGGTGGCGCGTCTCGTCAGGCTCTCCCATCAGATGCACGACGCGGGCCCTCTCCGGCAGATCGAAATAGAGATAGGCCTCCATCCGCCGGTCGTGAACATGGCAGGGCATGGTGTTCCAGACGGAGCCCCTCGCAAGCGTCGTCATCCCGACGACGAGCTGACAGGTCTTTGCGCCTTCAGGGTGGATGAATTGAAAGATCGAACGCTCGTTGCTCGTCGCCTGCGCACCGAGATCGAGACGCTTGGCATCGGCGATGCCAATATGCCTTGTAGGGTGGCGCATATGGGCTGGCGCGCTCAGCAGATAGTATTTTGCCGGCTGTTCGGCAGAGGCAGATTCGAACGTGACCGAGGAGCCGAGCCCAGCATAGATCATGTCGCGCGGCCCGACCAAAAAGCGCTCGCCGTCGACCACAACGGCGCCGGCACCACCAATGTTGACCGCGATCAGCTCGCGGCGCGCCAGAAGCGCGTCCGTTCCCGCCGGCTTGATCGTTTCCAATGCGAGCGCTTCGGAAGTCGGCATGGCACCGCCGACAATCATGCGGTCATAATTGGTGTAGTGAAGCTGGATGCGCCCAGCCACAAACAGCGGCGGCAGCAAGAAATTGTCGCGAAGCTCGGCGGTACCAAAGCCGGCTGCGGTCTTCGGATCAATCGCGAAACGATTGGTATAGTCGGTGTGACCCATGATGCCTCCCAGAGCCTTCAGCTACAGTCATCATACATATTGATCACACTTCGGCAACACACCGCCATCCGTTTATCCCGCAGCAAACCCGTCAACGTTCACCGACGGTGAAAGAATATACAACGTTTCCAATCTGATAGATCAAGCTCCTTGTTGTTATCATACTTGTATGATGATTTTGAGAATTGTTGTCTTTGTGCGCCGTTGGCGATATGCTTAAGCACCCTTCACGGAGACGACGATACTCTTGAACACCATCCCTCCTCAGGTCGATCTCATTGCATCCCGACGGCAGAAGCTCTCCGAACGGATTGCCGGGTCCCTTCGCCAGGATTTCCTTTCAGGCCAGGTCTCCCTTGGCCAGAAGTTACCGACAGAGACCCAGCTCGCCGGGACCTTCGATGTCAGCAGGACCGTCATTCGCGAGGCAATCGCAGCTCTGGTGGCCGATGGATTGCTGGAAACCAGGCAGGGGGCAGGTATTTTCGTGATCGGCCATCAGACGTCCGGTCCGATCAAAAGACAGGACAGATCAAGCAACATACCGCACGCATTGAACGTGCTCGAAGTTCGCATCGCGCTTGAAACTGAAAGTGCAGCACTGGCTGCAACCCGCAGAAACGCGTCACAGGAAGCGCAAATCCAGGAGAGCTTTTTCGAATTCGATCGCCTGCTGCAGCTTGGCGAACCGACCGGCCAGGCTGACTTTGCTTTCCACCGATCCGTTGCCGAGGCGACCAACAACCCTTTCTATGTCGAGGTTCTCGATGCGCTCGGCGCGCGCACGATCCCGTGCGACGTGACGTCACCCTATGCCGCAGAAGACGTGCTCTCCTTCAGCTATCAGGCCGGACTACAGAGAGAACATCTTGCAATCCTGAACGCAATTTCTGCAGGCGACGCTGATGGCGCGCGCAATGCCATGCGCGTTCATCTGTCGGCAAGCCAGGAACGATATCGCGAACGCCTGCGCGATCGGCGAACGCGATACCAAAGCGATATGGAAGCGACCTAACGGATAAGGACGCTCGAATGGCACGGATTGACTGATGTCATCACGACCCCTGCAAGGTCCTCCCGGACCGGCTCCGTTCCATTAAATGTGCCAATCGCTGCCCGCGCTGGCTTCGGTGGCAGCGTGCACCGGAGCGTCCGCAAGGGCATATGCCCTGATATAGTCGATATGCATTTCCGAACCGTTCGCAAGGGCATATGCCCTGATATAGTCGATATGCATTTCCGAACCGTTCGCCAGGCCGTTCGACGGCGTCCCCGCGGGCCCGCCGATAGCCAGGTTGACAAGCATGTACATGGGGTCGTGCATGTCCGCAGGCGTATCAGTCTGCGCCACTGCGACGTCATCGAAGTACCATGTGACATGATCCTCGTCCCACAGGACGCCATAATTGTGGAATCCGTCAGTGCTCGGCACTTTGACGGGAAAGGAAGTCATCGTATGCGCTCCGTTGTGGTCGCTGTGTACCGTGACATTGACCGTGTTCGGATCCTGCCCCCGCATCTCAACGACATCGAGTTCAGGCGGCCAGGACCCATCCTCCGGAAGCAGCCAGAAGGCTGGCCAGACGCCCTGCTCTGTCGGCATATCGGCGCGGATTTCGAAATAGCCATAGGTCTGGGCAAAGGAGGAATGGGTGTTCAGAAGTCCTGATGTGTAGTCGTAGCCGTCGATCTGCGCCTGGATTGCCTGCGAGGCAGGTTCCGCCGAGATCGTCAGCACGCCATTGTTCACCGAGAACGGATTTGCCGCTGCCGTCGGCGCGTAGGACGGATTGATGTACCACTGCAACTCACCGTTTCCGGTCAATGGGCTGCCGCGTTCCGGAGCCCACCAGAACTTCGCATCCCACGTGCCCTGATCTCCGTTGCGCAGAGACAGGCTGTTGAACTCGTCGTCGAACGTCAACGCCAGATGTGAGCGGTCGAGCGTCAACTGGAATTGGCTGGCCTGCAGATCGGAGGCATCGGTATTGGCAAAAACGAGGCTCTCGCCGCCGCCGAGATCGAGCCGCAGATTGGCGCCCTCCTGGGTGGTATGAGCCAGAACCTGCTGGAAGGACGAAAGCCCGTAGCTGTTCAGCCGCACGGTATCGTCGCTGCTGAAATCGACGATCAGATCGCTGCCGTTGCCCCGGGAGAGGATGAACGTATCGGCCCCACCTCCGCCGATCAGCACGTCGTTGCCAGCGGCGCCATCGAGCGTCTGGCTGCCCGAGGCTCCGGAGATGATGTTGTCTTGCGCATTGCCGAAAGCATAGCGCCCGTTTCCGGTGACGGTCAGGTTCTCGAAATTCGCAGGCAGCGTGTAGCTCATCCAGGTGTTGATCGTGTCGATCCCTGCTCCAGGCGCCTCCACCGCGCGATTTATGCTGGAATAGAGATAGTAGATGTCGTCGCCGGTTCCGCCGTGCATGGTCACATTGACGGAACTGTCACCCCATATTGAATCGTTGCCGGAGGTTCCGTTCAGCACGGGGCCGGAACCGGTCGCGGAAAACCATGCGGTCGAGGCGCCACTGTAGTACAGTGGTTGGCCGACGGCGTTTTGTATCGACTTTGCCATTATCAGCTCCTTCGGGTTTTGATAGGTTTCAAGGGTCGTGCTCCTCCCATGGGCCGCAACTATTCCTCCCGAAATGCACGGGCCAGCTGGTCCGTGAACGGCTTTGCGAGATAACCGAGTGCTGTGCGCTCGCCGGTCTCGATAAAGGCTTCGACGGGCATCCCGGCAACCGGTGCCAGGGCGCCAAGCCTCTGCCATTGGTTTTCAGGCACTGCGACCCGAAGCGTGTAATAGGATTGACCGGAACGTGTGTCCGCCGTCAGGTCAGCGGAGATGGACGCAACGCGTCCCCTCAGTTCCGGCGTCGTCCTGTAACTGAACGCGGAGAACCGCAGGCTGACCTCCTTGCCAACAGCGACCTGGTCGACATCCTGTGGCGACAGCTTCAGTTCGGGCGTGAGCACATCGTGATCCGGCACGATCTGCATGATGGCCTCGCCGGGCGAAATCACGGCCCCCGCTGCATGGACGGCGAGCTGGTGGACGATGCCGTCTTGCGGCGCCCTGAGGTCGACGTGTCGCAGCTCATCTTCTATCGCAATGCGGCGCTCGGCATATTCGCCGCTGTCGCCCTCGGCCTGCCTGAGCTGTTCGGATACCTCGCTTCTATGATCGTCCCCCACCTGGATAATCTGCAGCTCCGTTTCGGCGATCTTGCCCTTGATTTCGGCTGTCGAGGCAACGAGGCTGCCGAGCTCTCCCGTCAAATCGGCCGCATCACGTTGCAGGGCGTAGACCCGTGTTGCCGGAATGGCTCCCTGTCGAAGCAGCGGCTCAAGGCTTGCGAGTTCCTTGTCGATGATGCCGATCGCACGGCGTTTGCCGTCCTGCTGGGCCGTCAGACCTTCGGCCTGCTGTTCGAGCTGGGTTACGCGCTCGCGCAGTTGCGCCGTGCGTCCGCGAAGCGATGCAAGGCGGTCATCGAACAATCGCTGCTCGGCGCTCACGAGGGCGGCAGCCTGAGCGGCATCGTTGCCGCTGACGACCGCCGGAAAAGCGATGGCATCATGGCCGTCGCGCTCTGCTGCAAGCCTGGCGGATCGTGCCGCAAGCTCTCTCAGCCGTCGCGATATGATCGAAAGGTTCGCCTTCGTCTGCGTGTCGTCGAGATGGACGAGGATCTGGCCAGCCCTGACCCGATCACCGTTGCGGACGAAGACCTGCCCCACGGTGCCGCCCTTCTGGTGCTGCACGGGCTTGACGTAGCTGTCGACGACAAGTGTTCCCTGAGCGATGACTGCGCCGTTTATGCGGATCGCCGAGGCAAGCCCGCCAAGCACGCCGACAAGAAGGATGCCGGTTGCCAGAGCGAGCAAAGTGAGACGGCGGATTGCCCGTTCTGTCGATGTCACGGCTGCTCTGATCATGACGACATCTCCCCACCGGCACGCAGCAGTCGGACGAAGGAGCCGGTGGCAGCGGCTGGCTTTGGCCCGGTTTTGAGAACATCGCCCTTGGGGCCGAACGCTTTGGCGCGGCCACCTTCGAGAACCAGCACCTTGTCGACGCCAGAAAGCACACTCGACCGGTGGGCAATGACGAGCACCACCCCTTGGCGCGATCGAACACCATCGATCGCCTGCGCCAGCGCCAGTTCGCCCGCGACGTCGAGATTGGAATTCGGCTCATCCAGCACGACGAGGAACGGATCGGCGTAGAGTGCCCTTGCCAACCCGATGCGCTGCCGCTGGCCCGCGGACAGGGCCCTGCCCTGCTCGCCGATCCGTGTATCGAACCCTTCAGCGAAGCCGACGATCATGTCGTAGACACCCGCGGCTTTAGCGGCAGCGATGATCAACGCCGAAGAGGCTTCCGGGTCGAACCGGGCGATGTTTTCGGCAATCGTCCCTTCGAACAACGAGACATCCTGCGGCAGGTAACCGATATGGCGGCCGCGCGCATCCGGCGCCCATTGTGAAAGCGACGCACCGTCCAGCCTGATATCTCCGCCAAAGGCTGGCCACAGCCCCACGACAGCGCGCGCCAGCGAAGATTTGCCCGAGGCGCTCGGGCCGACGATACCAACTGCCTCGCCCGCCCTGATCTCGAAAGACAGTCCGCGAATGATCGGCATTTTCGAGCCTGGCGCCCCGAGATGCAGGTTTTCCACCGTCAGTGATTGCCGCGGCGCCGGCAGCGCGACGTCGTGGCGCGTCTCTTCCGTGAGCCGGACGTCCCGGTCGAGCCGCGACCAAGCCTGTCGCGCTGCTGCAAATCCTCGCCAGTGTGCGATGGCAAGCTCGATCGGTGCGAGAGCGCGGCTGACGAGAATGGAGCTGGCAATCATGATGCCGCCGGTGGCTTCCTGGCGAATGACCAATATCGCGCCAACCGCCAGCACCGCGGACTGCAGCAGCATGCGCGCGGATCGTGACAGCGTCGACAGCGAGTTGACGAGAGTGGCCGTGCGCAAGTGACTGTCGAGGTGGCGCTGGTTGATCTCAGCCCATCGCGCCGAAAGCATTGCCGCAAAGCCCATTCCGACGACAGCTTCCGAATTGCGCCTCGCCGTTTCGGCAAATGCCATCCGTTCTTGAAGGATCGCGACCGTCTGTCTTGTCGGTTCGCGCGACCTGAGCTCGGCAAGCAACGCCAGCCCCGTCAATATCAAGGCGCCGGCTGTGGCCGTTAAGCCAATCCAGCTGTGAAAAAGGAAACACAGCGCAAGATAGAACGGCATCCAGGGCAGATCGAACAATGCCGACGGACCCGGGCCGGACAGGAAGCCACGCACTGTGTCGATATCACGGATCGTCTGCAGTCCATCTCCGGGCGAGGGTTTGCGCGATGCCGACAAGGCGACGGAGAGAAAAGCACGCCCTGAGAAACGCTCGTCCACAGCCCGTCCAACCTGACCGAGCAGCAGCGACCGCGTTAGATCAAGCAGCCACTGGAAGGCAAAGAGAGCTACAACGATGACGGCTAAACCGACGAGCGTCGGTAGGCTGCGGCTCGGAATGACACGGTCATAGACCTGAAGCATGAAGAACGAACCAGTGAGCGCCAGGACGTTGACGAGGCAACTGGTCACGCCAAGACCCAGACCGGCGACGCGCAATGACGAAAAAAGGCCAAGCAGAGGTCGCGGCTGTGGAAGGGATTTGACTTCAGACAACTGGGCTCCTTGTGGTCTTAGCGCAGGCGCACCGTTGCCGAAGCGCCGGTGGCCCGAGACATCGAGATAGTTTGCCTAGACTGAGCCAAAAGGGATTGGATGACGACCGCAAAGGGCGGCATCTGTTCCATTGAGCACTAACACACCAAACCAAGCGTTAAGCGCGAAGTCGTAGTCCAGTTACTTCGTCAAACGACTGTCTTCATTCGAGCGCGACAACGCGATTGCCGGCCAATCTACTAAGACGGATGAGCGCATTTCAGGAATTATATAAAATGCTGGTTGCATTTGCGCTTGGATTTGCGTTTCAGGCTGCAACCTCAAGGGCAGCGCAAGTCTCGTCGAGCGCGGTCCCGTCCATTTGATCTGCGCCGCGCAGCTGATTGGCAAGGAAGAGGCGCTGGCACCGAATGATTGGACAAGTTCCGCAGCATTGGACCAAGTATCGCGCTGTATCCCGACGTCTTTGACCAGCAAACGCGCCGCAGGCATATGGCTGAGAACTTTGATCAACGCCTGGGGCCGACAATTGGCATGGCTTTGTGAGGTTAGCGATCATCACGTCCCCAAATGACCGAAAACGCGCGAAAACACTTGAGTATGGCTCCGCCGTCAGAACAACGGGTGCCACAATGCCGCCATAGATTTCGAGGCTATCTTTCTTGCAAAACAAGCGGATAGCGGAAATGAAATTCCTCGCTCTATTTGCAACAGCGCTTTTGCTTATCGTCTTTCAGGCTCAGGCCCAGATCTACGAACCGTATGACGACTACGGCGACTACGACTACTATGACCCGTATGGACCATATGGACCACCGCCGGTTTATGACGAGCCAATGCCAGAACGCCAACCACGGACGAGGAGTGGAAGGGGGACAATTGTCATCACCACGCGGGAGCACACGCTTGTTTATACGACGCCATGGGGCGAGCAGCTCGCCTATCCGATTGCTGTCGGGCGCGACGGGAAACGATGGTACGGCACCACACACGTCACGTCGAAGCGCAAGCATCCTGAGTGGCGACCAACGGCTGGCATGCGCCAGAAGAACCCCAAGCTGCCCGTCGTCGTGAAGCCTGGCCCTTCTAATCCACTTGGTACGCGCGCCATTTATCTTGCCGACGGCCTATTGCGCATCCATGGCACCAATGATCCCTCTTCTATTGGCACCAATGCATCGAGCGGTTGCTTTCGCATGTACCGAGAGGATGTCGAGGAGCTCTACGACATGGTCCGACCGGGAACGCGTGTGATCATCCGGCGGTGACGCTAGGGCAAGCAAGAGGTGCCAAAGCGCGCAGCTCTTTGCGCCGCCGCCTGGTTGGCGAATTGGTGGCGAAAGCGCCGAGGGATTATCAGACCGAGATTGACGTTGCCGTCGAGCGGATCATCGTCGACGCGCTGAACAGGTCCTTTCCCTCCTACGCGATCAAAGGCGAGGCAGCGGTTGGCAACCGGAACGCAAAGGATGGCGCGCCTGTCATCTATATCGATCCAATAGACGGGACGACGAATTTCGCCTGGGGGCATCCCACATTTCGGCATGACGATCTCGATCGTCGAAGATGCTGAGATCGTCGCCGGCGTCGTCTATGACGCGATCTGGACGAGCTCTACAGCGCCGAACTGGGCGGCGGATCGTATCTGAATGGCGAGCGGATCCGGTGCGTGAGCTCCAAGGGGATCGAAGACGTGCTCGTCGGAGCTGGCTTGCCGATCCCGGGCAAACTCAAGGCCGTGCCCGAGGACGTCTATTTCAGCGCGCTCAAACGATTGATGGCCACCACCGCAGGCGTACGGCGGCTTGGGTCGGCGGCATTGTCGATCGCCTATGTCGCCCTGCGGACGGCTGGACGGCATTTTCGAGGATGGATTGTCATTGCACGATTACGGCGCCTCCGCCCTGGTGGTGCGAAGCAGGCGGTGGTTTCCGCTTTCAATGGTGGACCCGTCACCGCCAACGGAGACGTCCTTGCCGGCAATCGGGTTCTCCACCCCTGGCTCGTCGAAGGTTTTCAGGCCTGTGCGTCCATCAGAAGCCGTTCCAAACCGACCGGGTCATCCGTCGTGATCTGGTCAGCTTTCAGCTCCAATAGGCGCTTGACGCCCGGTAAGGCAGACGCCACGGCCGAGTTGATGGTATAGGCGTCGACGACCCGTCCGACCTCGTGAAATGCGCCAATCAGGTCATAGCCTGCCTGATCGGCGTAGAGGACTAAACGGCGATCGAGATAGATCATCTGCGCGCGGGGCACTGCGCGCAAGGTACCGGCAACAAAGCCTGCGAAATCGCGGGTTTTCATCAGCCGCTCCATGGCGCCATCGTGGCACGGGTCGTAGCCGATTGCCATCTCGGGCACAGCCTGCGAGAGCCGCTCGACGGCAGCCGAGTCACCGCCTGAAAGGATAACCGAACCCACGACAGGGGAAATGGCAGCCGCGAATGCGGCGATATCTTCCTCGGAAATGGCGTCTGAGTTTTCTTTCAGGTCAAGCTGCAGGCCAGCTCTTGGATGTCGGCTGATTTGACCGAGCAGGTGCGCAAGATCCTCGAGCATCATCACCTTGTGTCCACTCGGCGCCCCGAAAGCGTCGCGAAGATAAAGACCACGCAAATAGGCCTCGGATGCCTCGCGAACCGGACCGGAACCGGTTGTCGCGGCATCAAGCGTCTCATCATGCAGTACAGCGAAGCCATAACCGGCGAAGCGCACGAGATCGATCTCCACGCTGGCGCCGAGTTCCATGCCCTCGACGATGCGTTCGCCCGTAAAGGAAATGTCGCCGGCAAAGCGGTGTCCTCGGTGCCACTTCAGCCAGGTACGATGCCCGGCTCTTTCAATCGCAATTCCGCGGCCCTCAAGCATGCCCAAACACCCGATTCTTCTGTCGTGCGCCTATCGCACGGGACTCCTGAACGAGCCGGTTGTCCCGGAACGCCCTGAAGGCCGCGGCTCCCGGCTCCACTAGTGCGCCCTTCGCCCAGGCGCTGTTGCTCGATGTCATTGCTCTCACCCTCGTTCCGTCGTCAAGATCAACCTCGACGATCTTATGGGTACCAAAATCGATGCTGCGATGAACGATGCCGGCACCCATCCCCTCCGCCACGACAAGAGACAGCGCTTCCTGCCGAACGGCAAGCACCACTTCCCCGTATGCAACGGGAACGGAAGCGCAAAGGCTGCATGCTGGCTGACACCACCCCTCACCGTCGCGCGAATGAAGTTCATCGAACCGATGAAGCCGGCCACGAATACGGTCTCTGGCTCTCGGTAGATGCGATCGGGCGGCGGCAGCATAGCCGGGTTCGGCCAGAGTTAGTCGATGTCTGCCATCCGCACGAGCAGCTTCCCGAAATTCTTCCCAGTCAGCATCCCGATGAAGGCGTCAGGCGCGCGCTCGAGACCGTCCACGACGTCTTCCTTGTACCTGATCCGCCCCGACGCAACGAGCGGGCCGATCTCTTTCTCGAAGGCGCCGTAGTGGTCCTTGACGAATTCCGACTGAATGAAGCCTCGGATCCGCAGGCTACGTCGCAGGATTGCCGACATGGTAGCGGGGAGCCTGTCATGGTCAGCCGCACCCGGACCGTTGTATTGGGCGACCAGACCGCAGACTGGCACGCGTGCGAACTGATTCAAGAGCGGAAGCACAGCGTCCCAGACGTGGCCACCGACATTTTCGAAGTAGACATCGATGCCCTTCGGGCAGGCCGCCTCGAGATCGGATGCGAAGTCCTTGGACCGGTGATCCACCACCGCGTCGAAACCCAGTTCCTCTCGAACAAAATCGCATTTTTTCTTGCCGCCCGCGATGCCAACCGCCCTCGCCCCGGCGAGTTTCGCGATCTGTCCGACCATGGATCCGACAGGACCGGAGGCGGCCGCGACGACGACAGTTTCACCGTCCTTGGGTTGGCCAATAACCTTCATGCCGCTGTAAGCGGTGAATCCAGGCATGCCCAATACGCCGACAGCAGTCGTGATGGGCGCGCCATGCGTATCAAAATGATGGACAATATCCGCCTTCACGACAGCGTCGGTGCACCACCCCGTTCGTGCGCGAACCTTGTCGCCAGGTGCGAAATCCGGATGACGCGAACGAATGACTTCGCAAACGGTCTCGCCCTCCATGACGCCACCCACAGGCGTTGGTGCCGCGTAGGACTTGGCGTCGCTCATCCGACCGCGCATGTACGGGTCCAGCGAAAGGTACAGAACCCGAAGGGTCACCTCGCCTTGCTGGGCGTCGGACAACTCGACCTCTTCGAAACGGAAGTTTTCGAGAGTTGGAGCACCCTGGGGTCTACTTGCGAGAACGACACGTCTGGCGATTGGCATATGAATCTCCCCTGTGCTGTCAACGCTCGACATCAGATAGGCACGATGCGTCGACTTCAAGGATTGGATATTCCTGATACGGTTTGAATCAAGCAGGCCTTTCTACTGTCCTCTCGAACGACGAAATGGAGCGAGCGAAGACGTTCAGTGACCGGCCAAGCGCCTGTCAGCCAATAGTCTTCAAAGGGGCTTCGCTTATTCTTCGAACCCTGATCGACAACGGCGCTTGGCGGCTCGGCCCCCAATTTCGATGAATACTGCCTACCATGGGAAGTCAGCGAAGGTTGTAGGCTCCCTGCTGGTGGTCGTTGAAATACTCTGCTAACGCCACCTGAAGGATCGCGACACCAATGAAGGATCCGTTGAGGAATCCTTCGTAACGAAATGATCAGAATAGCGTTTTTCTAAGAAATGACGTGTGCTGGATGCCCCTCTGAGTGACACAAGCATCACTTTGGCACACTGCCACACTGCGCTGCCGTCGGGAGGTGGCATCCACCCCATCAGTTCTCGATGAAAATTAACAGTCAGCAGCCCTAGACGTGCGATTCCGAGATTTCGTCTGGCTCGGCCTCGGCCAACATGCCGCGATAGATTCCGGGAATGGATCCCTCGATCGGCACGGCACCAACGCTTCGGCGGTAGAAATCCGTGGGGCCGGCACCCCCGATGACACCATAAGCGTAGCCCTGAGCGTACATGTCGAGGAGCGTCGTCAGGAGTAACGCATGGCCGGCACCTTGGCCGCGGGCAGCGCTATCGACGCCAGTGGGCCCGAAGAAGCCTTTTGCCGTCGCCTCGTGGCAAGCAAAACCGATCAGCGTGCCGTTCTGGATGGCGACGAAGCATGTCGGCGGCTGCCGCATGACGGCAGCCGTGGCCTCGGACGACCAACCGACACCGAAGCGTGGCGTGATCCAGTCGGTCAAAGCCTTCAGCTCCGGCGGCAGAACGCGACGGATGGTGATGCCTTGGCGTTCCATTTTCGCATCAAGGGCGGCATCCGGCCCGAGATCGTAGAGCTTGACGAGCATATCCATGATTTCGTTCCTTTCGGTCTTCATCCCTTGACGGCACCGGCGGTCAGCCCGGCGACGATGCGCCGCTGGAAAACGAGCACCACTGCGATCAGCGGCAGTGTCACGGTGACGGACGCTGCCATGATCTGTCCAAAGGGATATTCATAACGGTTGGTGCCGGCGATTAAGCCGATCGCCACCGGCACCGTTCGGTTTTCGTCCGTCAAGGTAAACGTGAGGGCAAAGAGGAACTCATTCCAGGCGAGGATAAAGGCGAGGATGCCGGTACTTGCGAGCGACGGTCCCATCAGTGGCAGCAATATCTTCAGAAGAATGCGCAGATGCGAGCAGCCGTCGACAATCGCTGCCTCCTCCAGTTCGCGTGGAAACTCGCGGATAAAGGTGGTGAGGATCCAGGTCGTGAACGGCACGGTCGACAGCAAATATGTCAGCACGAGCGCGCTTGGCCGGTTGAAGAGCCCGAGCCAGTTGATGAGCTCGAACATCCCCGAAAGCACGACCACCTGGGGAAAGATTGAGATCATCAAGATGACCATCAGCACCGCCCGGCGCTGCGGGAAGTCGATCCGCCCGAGCGCGTAGGCTGCGCTGATGCCAATCACCAGAGACAGGAAGGTCGTCGCAACCGCCACATAGGCGGAATTCAGCAGCGAACCCATGAAGATCGGATTGTCGATCAACTGCCGATAATAGGTGAAATCGAGTGCCGGCAGGAGAACGGACCGGTAAAGCGCTGCTCCCTGCTTCGTCGATGAAACGAATGCCCAGTAATAGGGAAACAGCGTGTAGATGAGGACCAGGAACAGCGCGAATATCTGCAGACTGCGCAGTGCGCGGCGCCGCAGCCTGTAATAGGCGCTGGATCTGCGGACCGGGAGGGGAAGCGTCAGTTCGGTCATTGTCAATGCCCCGCCGCCTTATCGAGCCGCAATGCACCGATGATGATGATCGCCACCAGAGCCACCAGAAGGAAGACCCACGTCGAGGCGGACGAGCCCACTCCGAGTTCCTGGAAGCTGATCAGCCGGTCGCGGGCATAGATAGATACTGTCATGACCTTTTCGTTGCTGCCGGCAAGCACATAGGAAAGGTCGAACATGCGCAGCGCATCGAGTACGCGAAACAGGACTGCAACACCGATCGCGGGCCTCAGCATCGGAAGGGTGATTGACCAGAATCGCTTCCAGGCTGGAATGCCGTCAACTTCGGCGGCCTCGAAGATCTCCTGGGAGATCATCTGCAGACCTGCGAGGATCAGCAGCACCATGAACGGGGTCGTCATCCAAACGTCGATAAAGATCACCACGCCCATGATCAGCGAACTGCTTGCCGTCCAGGCCACACCATGATCGATGACGCCAAGTCCCACCAGGATCTTGTTGATGACGCCGAACTGGTCATTCAGCATCCATTCCCAGATTCTGGTAGCAACGACCACAGGGATGGCCCAGGGCACCAGGATGGCGGCGCGGGCAAGTCCGCGGCCGGGGATGGCCTCGTTGATCAAGAGCGCGATCGCAAGGCCCAGCACCGTCTCGATCGTAACGGAGATGGCGGTGAAGATCAGCGTATTCCTGACGGCGAGCCACCAGCTGTGGTCGTTGAAGACCTCGATGAAATTGTCGAGGCCGACCATTGAATAGACGCTGGGATCGTCGAGATAAGCGTCGGTAAAGGCAAAGAAGAATGTCCGTCCGAGCGGCCAAACGGCGACCACCAGCATGGCGACGATGACTGGAAGAAGGAAAAGCCAGGCGGCACGGTGATCGCGGCGAGCGAGGCGTGCGCTCATCGTATCGCCCTCCTAATGTCTGACGGTTCCGCCTCCAAGCCGATTCGCCTGCCGTTGGCGGCAAATAGAAATACCGCCTGATCGTCGAAGGAAAGCGCGACAGTCTGGCCGATTGTCTCCGCAGCCGGAGCTGCCGCGAGGCGGATCACCCAGAGCGCGTCGCCGGCGATCCGGCAATAGGCGAAGTGTTCGTGACCCAGGTCCTCGACGCGTTCGAGCACGCAGTCGAGACGGCCTGCACCGGTTGGCACGATGCGCACGGCCTCCGGCCGGACGCCAATCTCTGCAATCGTTTCGCCATCGCCGGCCTTGGGCGTCAGTGACAGGCCGCCGGGACCGATGACGCCTGCGCTATTGTCGCCTGTCTGCGTCTCGACCGGGAGAAAGTTCATGCGCGGGCTGCCGATAAAGCCGGCGACGAAACGATTGTCGGGCCGATGATAAAGTTCCGAGGGCGTACCAATCTGTTCGATCCGGCCATGATTGAGAACGACGATCCGGTCGGCAAGCGTCATCGCCTCGGCTTGGTCGTGCGTGACATAGATCATCGTCGTCTGGAGATCGCCATGCAGCTTGGCGATCTCCATCCGCATTTCCATTCTGAGGTCGGCATCCAGATTGGAAAGCGGTTCGTCGAATAGAAAGATATCGGGCTGCCGGACCAGCGCTCGGCCGATGGCGACGCGTTGGCGCTGGCCTCCCGACAACTCCCGTGGCCGTCGATCAAGAAGATGGTCGACCTTCAGCATGCGGGCGACCGATTGCACCTTCTGCGCAATTGCGTCGCGGCGGATGCCCATCGTTTCCAGCGCAAAGCCGATATTACGGGCGACGCTCATATGAGGGTAGAGCGCATAGGATTGAAAGACAAAGGCAACGCCGCGCTTGGAGGCTGGGACGTCGGTTACGTCGTCGCCGCCAATCCTGACCGTTCCAGAGGATGCGGAGATCAGCCCCGCCACGATGCGAAGGAGCGTTGACTTCCCGCATCCGGATGGGCCGACGAAGACGATGAATTCGCCATCGTCGATCTTCAGATCCACATTATGAATGACACTCTGTGTTCCGAAACTCTTCGAAACAGACTCCATCGAAACCGATGCCATTTTTCACCTTGGCTTGCGCATAAGGGCACGGCCGGCGCAGCGCCGGCAGCAAAAAACGAGGGGAGCCTTAAGGCAGCTCCCTCGCCTTTCAATCAGCGGCTCTCTTTGAGCTTTTCCAGGCGCTTTGCCAGCGACGCAAAGCCTTCCTTCGGATCGGCGCTGCCCGATAGCATGTCGTGGGTGGAGCGATAGAAGGCTTGTGAGACGCGGTTGTAACTGGTGCCGGTGTAGCCTGACGGCCGTACGGCGCTATCGGCAAAAGCCTGCTGGTTGTCCTTCAGGAAGGGAATCTTTTCCAATACGTCCGGGTCACTATAGAGCGACTGGATGGAGGGGTTGAGGGTCGCCTCGACGGCGCGCATCTTCTGCATGTCCGTGCCGGTGATGAAGTTCACGAAGTCGGCTGCGACTTGCGCCTTGGCGCTGTATTTCGAGACGCCGTAATACATCGGCCCGAGGCAGCCGCTCGACTTCTGGCCGTCCTTGCCGACCGGAAGCGGCATGACGCCGACCTTGTCGATGACCGAGCTGCCTTCCTTGTGGGACGTGCCCCAGACATAGGGCCAGTTGCGGTGGAATACGGCATCGCCGGATTCGAAAACGGCGCGTGATGCCTCTTCGTCATAGTTCAACACGCCTTCCGGGCTGATCGAGCCGATCCACCCCTTTGCCTTTTCTATGGCTTCGGCGGCCTGGGGGTTGTCGATCGTCACCTTGCCGTCATCGGCAATGATGGTCCCACCGCCATTCGATGCGATCAGCTCGATCGCGTCGCAAGTCAGACCTTCGTAGCTCTTTGCCTGCCAGGCATAGCCCCACATCTTGTCATTACCGGCAGCACGCTCCTTTTCCTGAATTTCCTTTGCCGTGGCGGCAAGCTCGTCCCAGGTCTTCGGCGGCAGCTTTCCGTATTTCTCCAGAAGGTCCTTGCGATAGAACATCAGGCCGACGTCCATATAGGCCGGCATGGCGACGAGATTGCCGTCGAGCTTTGCAGCGTTCAGCGTCGAGGCGAAGTGCTTGTCCTGGTCGGCCTGCGGGACCATCGATTTCAGATCGAGGAGGTTCGCCTTGAACATTCCGAGCCAGATCACGTCGAGGAACAGAACGTCGATGTCCTTCGACTTTGCCGCCAGCAGCTGCTGATAGATCGGGATCGCATCGTCCAGCAGCGCCGGCATCTTGTTGATCTTCGCTTCATTGCCGGTCTTCGCCTTCCAGGCGTCGGCAACCTTGGTGCAAAGTTCGAATTCAGTGGGTGCGCAGAAAACGGAGATGGTTTCCGCATGTGCCGCGCCAGCCCATAGGCCGGCATAGACTGCTGCCGCAGCGAGGCATTTCTTCAACATGAGCTGTTCCTTGTCTTTAGCACACTTGCATTGTGGGGAACTCTGTGGCTCCTGACCAATAGGACTGGTTATGACCAGTCATGTCAACTGGACTCTGCTTCAATTGCAAGCAAAGATGCAAAGCCGGATAAATCAGTGTCGAGGCGGAGAGCGTAACGTGACGACACGTCAGCGGGAAAGAGCGACGGAAAGGCATGCGGCAATCGATCGGGCCGACCCTCGCCCGCTCCACCAGCAGGTCTATGAAGATCTGCTGGCATCGATTCGCGATGGGAAAGTGCCTTTACGCGGCAAGCTGCCGTCGGAGCGCGAACTCGTTTCGCTCTACGGTGTCAGTCGCATCACCGTGCGGCATGCCGTTCGCGAGCTGATACGCCAGGGCGTTGTTCGCAGCCAGCCAGGCAAGGGTTTGTATGTGGCGGAAAATGGCAAAGGATTTGAACTCGAGGTTCTGCGAAGCTTTACGAGCACGGCGCTAGCAAGTGGCCGTGCGCCAGGACATCGCCTTCTCAGGCTGGAAATGGTGAAAGCGTCCCTCGAGATCAGTCGGCCGCTGTTTCTTGCGCCAGCATCGGATGTGATCGTGCTGTCTCGTCTGCGCTTGTTGGACGGCGTTCCGGTCGTCCTGCAGACCGACTGGGTACCGGCCTCCCGCGCGCCGGGCTTGACAGGCCTGGACTGGTCCGTCGCAAACCGTTCGCTTTATGCCGAATTGCGAGAAATCTACGGGATTGAGCCTCGGCGTGGACAAACGACGTTGAGCGCGCGTTTGGCGAGCGAAAGCGAAGCTGAGATGCTGGAGCTTCCTCGGCCGGCCGCGGTACTCACTGTCGACCAGATCGCCTTCGACGAACGCGACCGGCCAATCAACATGACGGCACTTGTCCATCATCCCGACCGTTATCCACTGACGTTGCTGCAGTCGGCGACGGGAGACTTCCGCGAATATTAGTAGCGGTTATTGATGCGCATCACGCTGACTATGACAGCCAGCCACAGCCAGGAACGACGTAGAAAGCCTTGGCGGCTACAAAGAAGCGAGCGTCTCGATTTCAAAAGCAGGCGGCCGGGAGATGGCAGTTTATGTCGGGGAGGACCGCCCGGCGAGACTGGAGAAGTCGGCACACTCTTGAAGGAGCGGGGCCGGACGGTTGTTTTTGAAACTTAGAGCCGTCCTCTTTGTTCCATCGATCCAGAAAGACTTTGAACACGGCCTATTCGATGTCGAAAACGCCGCTCAAATGCGGGTCGACGGGCACCCATTTTCAAAACACCTCGTGGGAGACCGTTGCCGGATCGACACACACTCACTCCTGGTTAAACAACGTTGGAACTCATTGTTTTTGCTTACGAACGCTTTCAGTTGTCGGCGACACATAATTGTGTTTGCGATGGTTTCAAGATCGGTGACCCTGGGCGAGAACGTCGGAAGCGCCAGGAAGGACGTCGCCCCAGAATTGTAGCGTTGAAAAAATCGATTGGAACTTCAAGCGTTTCCTCTCGTTTCTCGTTCGCGGAGGTGAGCCATGCCAGTCGGTTCACGCGAATGGATCAACGAACACGATCATCGAGGGGCGTCGGATCTCCTCAGGGCCGTCAAGATCGCCTTCAAGGCTCACTCTGGACAAACCGATAAGGCAGGTGAGCCGTATTTTTCCCATTGCAAGCGCGTTGCCGACGCTGTCGAAGGGGACAACGAACGCATTGTGGGCTTCCTGCATGATGTTGTGGAAAAAGGAGCCGGTTGGACCCTCGTGCAACTGGCAGAAGCTGGCTTCAGCACAGAAATTGTGGAAGCGGTCGATGCGCTTACACGACACCCCGAAGAGACTGATCAGGAATTCGTCACGCGCGCTGCCGAAAACCGGCTTGCCCGTCCCATCAAGGTTGCCGACCTCAGAGACAATCTTACGCAGGCCCAAAAGGCTGGTGCCGACACTTCCAAGTATGAGGAAGGTCTTCGGATCATCGAGATCATGGAGGCGGATGCGAAGTCGCGGGAACAGGACGTTCCCCAATGATCGAACAAACCAACACCTCATCCCCGGTGCAATCCAGAGCAGGAGCAAGCCGATCAACGTGGCCATCGGCCAGATCCTTTTGGAGCCCTTTCCGATCTCGTTTGCGATTAGCACGGTTCCAATGTGACGCACGGATCCGCAGGAGGCTGAAAGGGTAAAGGCTGGATCCCTCTCGCCAAGGCGCTGGCGGTCGCTCGCGTTTCCACTCGTCGGTGCCGTCCGCAGTCGGTTCTGCGGATCGGCGATCGTTTATACGGGCTATCGAGGCTTTTCGAGTGGTTTATCCAGGAAAGCTTGGCGTCGCGAGCCTCATACGCCAGCTTTGAGGTCGTGAGACGTCGCCTGGCGGCCCAAAGTTCGCCCTATGATCAGGACAAGAAGCGCGGCTGCGGCCAGGCAGAAAGCGAGGAAAAACATCGGCGCAATTGTGCTACCCGTTGCGTCTTTGATCCAGGGCACGACGTTCTGCGCTACGAACCCTCCGAGATTCCCCACCGAGTTAATAGCAGCCAGTCCTGCCGCTGCTCCCGCCCCGCGGAGGAAGCGCGAGGGCAGGCTCCAAAACACTGGCTGCCCAGCAAAGATTCCGGCTGCTGCCACACATAGAAGCAAAAACTGCACCACGTGGTTCGGGATAACTGCGGACAGCAAAAGGCAGACGGCACCCACAAGTGCCGGGATGACAATATACGGCGTCTTCGATGTCGCACGGTCCGCTGCGGATGGCACGACATAAAGAGCAATAGCGACCAGCACCCACGGGATGATATTTAGAAGGCCATTTGTCGTGTTGCTGACGCCAAAGCCCTTTACAATGGTTGGGAGCCAGTAGCTGAGACCATAAGCTGCGAGGGGAAACCCGACGTAGCAGAGCGCCATCAACAACACACGCGGATCGATCAGCGCCTTGAAGCCGTCGCCAGCAGACGCCTCCATGCCGGAATTCTCTCTAGCGAGACGGTCTTTCAGCCAAGCCTGTTCATCGGGCGTGAGGAACTTCGCATCCGCGGGTCTGTCAGCCAAGTAAAATAGAGTGACAACGCCGGCGATGACCGCCGGTATTCCCGTTGCGATGAAGACCCATTGCCATCCGGCAATCCCGTACAGTCCGTCCAGATCCAGCAACACCCCTCCCAAAGGAGCGCCAACTGCATTGGCGATCGCACTGAAGATCATAAACAAGCCGACCATTGTGCCGCGATAGGCAGAGGGATACCAAAGCGTCAGAAGATAAAGCACACCGGGAAAGAAACCCGCCTCACAAGCCCCCAGCAAGAAGCGAAGAATGTAAAACATCGTAGCATTCTGCGTATAGGCGAGCGCGATCGTGACCGCGCCCCACGAAATGAGAATGCGGGCAAACCACTTGCTGGCGCCAAATTTGTCGAGAAGCAGATTACTCGGGACCTCAAATATGAAATATCCGACGAAGAATAGAGAAGCCCCCAGCCCATAGGCGTATTCGGTCATGCCAAGCGCCCCGACCATATCAAGCTTGGCGAAGCTCACGTTCTGGCGGTCGATGTAGGCGATCAAATATAAAACGCCGAGAAACGGCATGAGCCGCCAGGTGATTTTCGAAATAAGTTGTTTCTCCACAATCACGCAGTTTCCTTCCTTTCCAAAGAGCGACATAGCCAAGATAGAGCGCTGGCGCGTATATCAACCAAAAAGCGTGGAGGGTTGGCGCGACAATCCGATGCGCAGGCGCTCCTGTGCCAAAGGATGGCGCTCGATGATGGCGCGGCGTCGGAGGCGAGCCGGCATGCAGAGCTGATTGGAATGTATGGTTTCTCTTTGATAACGACGACGGCTGCGACCCGATCAAATCACGGTTTGCGCCAGCTGTTTTGCGAACAGCCTTGGTTCTCCGGCGCCATGTTTGACACGGCGCCGTTCTCGCCTGTTTGCTGCAAGCGCTTCCTTGCGCTCGCCACGAAGACGCACCGGATGCTACTTCTGCAGGATGTGCTGTCGTGTGAGCTCCGCAAACAGTGTCCCGTCCCTGTGTTCGATCGCATCGATCATCATGTGATGCTCCCGCCCGGATTGCTCAACGCGTGCGCGCGTTCGCCATTGCGAGACCGGGGCGGAAGAGGTCCGCTGGCGGATCTCCGTTACAAGGTCGACCAGCTCGATATTGCCGCCAAGCATCAGCAGCTGACGATGGAAGGCAAGATTTGCCTCATAAAGTTCCAACATCGTTCCGTTCAGCGTCGCTTCATCGAAATGCTTCGCAAGCTTGCGAAGGGCGCGGACATCATCTGCGGATGCATTTTGAACGATCGTTCCGGCAACCGCGGTTTCGAGAATGACGCGGATCTCGCTAACTTCTCTCGCCCGGCGTCCGTCCGGCTCATAGACATGATAACCACGGTTTGGCACATGCTCGACCAGCCGCTTCTGAGCGAGGCGGTCGAGTGCGCGACGCACGTCCGGGCGGGTACAGTTGTAACGTCGCTCCAGATCAACCTGCTTCAACCATGTTCCCGGCATCAACGCCCCCGCCAGAATGTCCTGGAGAATAAGGTCTGTCACGTCGCGCGCGGCTGAAGCCTCTACCCTTGAATCGAAGATGGCATCTGCCATTCAAACCCCCTGTTCTTTCCTGACCGATAGCACGGCAAACCGAAATTCTGTAGGCGCCGAGACACCTAAGACCTGACGAAAATTTTTGAGCATACGGATTGCCCAAACGGTTTTTGTATCATAAATTGGCGCCAATTTTGGATACTATTCGAAGCAAAGCAGTTTTGAAAGCCATGAAAAACGCCGACACCGTATGGGACGCTGTAGATGCCAAAAGAGCCGGCTTCTTTGCCCTGAGCGACCGCATCTGGGACATGCCAGAGACGAATTACGAGGAATACCGCTCTGCCGAAGAGCACGCCCATCAGTTGGCCGTTGAGGGATTTCGCGTCGAACGAGGGATAGCGGGATTGCCAACAGCGGTCATGGGTGAAGCCGGCCAAGGCGGGCCGGTCATCGCAATCCTAGGCGAATTCGATGCCCTGCCCGGCATGAGCCAGGAAGCCGGGATAGCAGAACAGCGTCAGGTCAAGGCGAACGGCAACGGCCACGGATGCGGGCATAACATGCTGGGTGCAGGCTCGATGCTTGCTGCGGCGGCAGTCAAGGAATTTCTCTCTGCCAATGGCCTGAAGGGCCGCGTGCGTTACTATGGCTGCCCGGCGGAGGAAGGTGGTTCATCGAAGGGTTTCATGGTCCGTGCGGGCGTTTTCGATGACGTCGACATTGCCATTTCCTGGCATCCGGCCGCTTTCGCTGGCGTGAATAATCCGGTTTCGCTGGCATGCAATGAGATCAACTTCCATTTCACCGGACGATCTTCGCACGCCTCGGCGACGCCACATCTTGGCCGCAGCGCGCTCGACGCCGTCGAACTTATGAATGTTGGCGTGAATTACATGCGCGAGCACATGCCTTCGACCGCCCGCATCCACTACGCCGTAACCGATACAGGCGGTTCGGCACCAAACGTCGTCCAAGCACGTGCAACGGTTCGTTATCTGATCCGCGCACGAAATCTTCCGGAACTGCTTTCCTTGGTCGAACGTGTGAAAAAAGTGGCGCAAGGCGCTGCTTTAATGACTGAAACGTCGGTTCGCAGCGAAGTGATCAGTGGCGACGCCAATCTCGTTGGCAATGCCCCTCTTGAGGAACTGATGTTTGCCAAGCTGCAGCGCCTTGGACCACCGGTCTTCGATGATGACGACCGCGCAACAGCGCGCAAATTTCAGCAGACGATGAGCTCGGAGGATATCTCATCTTCCTATGCCCGCTTCGGATTGAAGCCGAAGAAGGACCAGCCACTGTGCAATGAAATCTTTCCGCTCTATGCCGGCGACAGTACGATCGTGGGCTCTACAGATGTCGGAAGCGTCAGCTGGGTGGTCCCGACCGTACAGATGCGCGGTGCGACCTACGCAATCGGAACGCCTGGCCACTCCTGGCAGTTGGTTGCTCAAGGCAAACTTCCAGCGGCCCACAAGGGCATGGCACACGCAGCCAAGGTCATGGCCAGCACAGCGATCGAGCTTATCGGCAATCCGGCGCTCATCGACGCTGCCAAGGCGGATCTGAAGGCCCGTCTCGATGGCACGCCCTTCGTCAACCCGATCCCGAACGACGTTCAGCCGCCGCTGCCAGAAAGGCAGTCTCAATGAACCAGCCCAGCATTCTCGAGCTGGTCAGCTTCGGTTCCGACGGTTGGGGCAAGGCGCTGCTTGCCGGCGCGTGGATGACAATTCTGATCACGTTGGCAGGCTACTCCATTGGAGCCTTAATTGGCTCATTCGGAGCTGGGGCAAAGGTCGCGGGGGGACGCGGCGCTCGGTTCGTTGCCGACGCATATACGACGGTGCTTCGCGGCATTCCTGACTTGCTGGTAATTTTCCTTTTCTATTTCGGCGGGAGTGCCGTCGTTACCACGGTTGGTCGCCTGTTCGGTGCGGAAGGTTTTGTCGGCTTTCCCGGTTTCCTGGCCGGGTCGCTCGCGGTTGGTGTTACCTCCGGCGCGCAATTCACAGAAGTTTTTCGTGGCGCGTTCAGGGCTGTCCACCCGGGCGAGATCGAGGCGGCGATTGCCTGTGGCATGGGACGGTCTCTTCGATTTCGCCGCATCATCGTGCCGCTGACGCTTCGGCACGCTTTGCCGGGACTCGGCAATATCTGGCAGGTGGTCCTGAAGGAATCGGCCCTTGTTTCCATCACAGGAGTTGCCGAGCTGTTGCGCCAGACGCAGATCGCCGCGGGCTCGACCGGGCTGCCGTTTGATTTCTACCTGATTGGTGGCGGTATTTATCTCGTGATTTCAACTGGTTCTGGGATTCTTCTCCGGCGCGCTGAAAAGCACTTCACGCGGGGCGTTAGGAGAGTGTGATGGACTTCGTATTTCTGTGTGAAACTTTCGTCAGCCTCATCTCGGCAATCCCCCTGACGCTGAAGCTCGCTGCCACGTCGATTGCACTTGGCGCAATCCTGGCGCTCGCTATTGCCCTTTGCCGCCTATCCGGCATCTTCGTGCTTGAGTGGTTGGCACGCAGCTATGTCTTCGTCTTTCGCGGAACACCGTTGCTGGTCCAGATTTTCCTGATCTATTACGGCCTCGGGCAATTTCCGGCGGTGCGACACAGCATCCTCTGGCCACTGCTGCGCGACCCCTATTGGTGTGCCGTTTTAGCGCTGACGATCAACACCGCCGCATACGCCAGCGAAATCATACGCGGCGGCTTGCTTTCCGTGCCTTTTGGTCAGGTCGAAGCGGCTCGCGCTTGCGGGATGCCACGGCTCATGCAGTTCCGTCGCATCGTCTTGCCACTTGCAATCCGTCAGGCGTTGCCAGGCTACAGCAACGAGATGATCGCGATGGTCAAGGCAACATCCCTGGCCTCGATCATCACCCTCATGGACGTGACAGGCGTCGCCGGAAAGATCATTTCGGAGACATATCGTGCGATCGAAGTTTTCATTGTCGCCGGCGCGATTTATCTGACGATCAACTTTGCGCTGACGCGCTTGATTCATCTTGTCGAACACTGGTTGAGCCCGCACTTGCGCCAGCCGATTGCTTACAGCCCTGCGGCTAAAATCGCTCCCGCACTAGAAGGAGACGCCCAATGACGGTGGCGACCACTCCCCTTTCGCCGATCGCACTAAGGGTCAAGAACCTACACAAGAGCTTCGGCCCCCTCGAAGTTCTCAAAGGCATTTCGCTTGATGCGCATGAGGGTGACGTCGTGTCCATCCTCGGCTCGTCGGGATCGGGAAAGTCCACCTTCTTGCGTTGCATCAACCTCCTAGAGGCACCCGATTCAGGCGAGGTCACGGTCGCCGGCGAGACCATTCGCATGCACGCGAATGGTCATAAGGGCAGCCGTCCCACCGATCGCAAACAGGTCGATCGCATTCGCTCTCAGCTTGGCATGGTGTTTCAAAGCTTCAACCTTTGGTCTCACAAGACCGTGCTTGAGAACGTCATCGAGGCTCCCCTTCATGTCCTCGGCCGTGCCAGGAGTGAATGTGTCGAAGAGGCCGAAGCACTGCTTGCCAAGGTTGGCATCGCCGAAAAGCGCAACTTCTATCCTGCTCACCTGTCTGGCGGCCAGCAGCAACGCGCGGCAATTGCTCGTGCCTTGGCAATGCGCCCAAAGGTGATGCTCTTCGATGAGCCGACATCAGCGCTCGATCCAGAGCTCGTCGGCGAAGTCTTGCGCGTCATGCGATCACTGGCCGAAGAGGGGCGCACCATGCTCGTCGTCACGCACGAACTGGGATTTGCCCGTGAGGTCTCTAATCGCGTCGTTTTCCTACACCAGGGTCGCGTCGAGGAAGATGGCAAGCCGCATGACGTTTTCAGCAATTCTCAGTCGGAACGCTTCCGGCAGTTCATCAGCAAATAACTCAACCTCACGAGGAAAAAGGGGAGCATTAAATGACATTTCAATCTCGGGTCCTGACGGTCGTTTCCACCGCGGTTTTGCTTGCCGCAGGGACTGCGCACGCTGAGGACAAGAAATGGACGACAGTCACTATCGCCACAGAGGGGGCATTCAAGCCCTACAACTTCACCAAGCCGGACGGTACGCTCGATGGTTACGAGATCGAGCTGTCCAAATACCTCTGCAATCAGATGAAGGTCGAATGCAAGGTCGTCGTCCAGAACTTCGACGGCATGATTCCGGCTCTCAACGCTGGTAAGTTCGATGCCATCATCTCGGGCATGTCGGCAACTGCGAAGCGCGAACAGGTCATCGCCTTCAGCGACTCATACGGTTCCACCGGCCAGGCCTTCGCGACATCGAAATCGAGCGATCTCGCCAGCCTTCCGGAAAAGGGAGAGGTTTTCTCGCTCGCCGGTGACGAGGCAGGCGCCGTTGCCGAGATCGACAAGATCAAACCGAACCTTCAGGGCAAGCTCATCGGCGTGCAGACGGCATCGACGGCTGCTGCTTTCGTCGACAAGTACCTCAAAGGAGTTGTCGAGGTTCGCGAATACAAGACCACCGAGGAACACGATCTCGACCTGAAAGCCGGTCGCGTAGATCTCGTTATGGCCTCGATGGCATATCTGACGACCGCGTCACAGAAACCGGGCAACGAAGATATGACGACCGCAGGTCCGCGCTTCCAGGGCGGCTTCCTCGGTCGCGGCAGTTCTGTCGGCTTGCGAAAGGATGACACACAGCTAAAAGCGATGTTCAACGAAGCGATCGCTGCCGCAAAGGCCGACGGTACCATTAAGACACTGTCCGAGAAGTGGTTCGGCTTCGACGTCACGCCGAAGTGAAAGCTGCGTAAAAGGCAGAACGTATGTGGCGGTACGGGCGCACGAGGGTGCCCGTACTCGTTTTGATGTCGGCACCACGCATAAAAATGCCTTCTCGATTCGAGCCGGAGCTTTGGTGGCCGGCCGTTGTCAAACCGAGGATTGGCGTAGCGGACGACTGGCACGCAAGAAGGCATCGCGAGCGCGCCGGCCGTGTCGCATCCGTAAACGGGATCGGCAGTGCGCGTTCGAGATGGGCCTCAAATTCCCGCCGTCAAACCGGCCTCCCCTGGCATGAGATCCCAAATCGATGATAGCGACACTACTCGCCGATATCGGCACCTTCGATTCCAGCTCTCGCTCATCGAGGGCGCGATTGGCCGTGGAGTAGCACCCCGGCGTAGCTGAAAGCGTCAAGAAAGGCGCTGCTCAACCAGCTGCAATCCGGGGCTTGCGTTGCCAAATCACCTGTAGTCCCTTTCCCTCTTCCATCTCCTCGCTGCGACAGGTGCCGGTCGGAAAAGCGCCCGATGATGTTGACGGCGCAGGCTTCGCGGAATGTGCGAGCCTGGGTGGCGCCAAGGCTCGCACAGTTCTGCGTTGCCCAGCCCTATTCCGCAGCTGCGGCAATGCGATTACTGTTCAACGCGATGAGGCGCTTTGCGCGCTCGAGCGACGCACTTTGTTCGTTGCGATAGCGTGCGCCGATCTCCATCATCAGAACCGTGTCCGGCAGGAACGCGAGTTCGCTAAAGATGTCTTCCCAGTCGATATCGCCCCAGCCAAGCGGCATGTGCAAATCGCCGATGCCAAGCGCCGTCGATTCCTGCAGGTGGTAGGGCTTGTAAAAGCCCTGCGGGCGACCGAAGGAATCGTGGACATGGAGATGGCCGGCAACCGGTGCCATGGCCCGGATCTGTTCCCGGAAGTTCAGGCCGCGGTAGGTCGCCTCGATATAGGCATGGCTGAAATCGATTAGCGCCACCAAGTTTTGATGACCGACAGCCTTGACGGTCTCGGCCACCTCGACCGGCGTCTGGCGGTACTGCCCCGGTTCAGTGGTGAAAATGTTTTCGAAGGCAATCCGCACGTCGTAGCGCTTGGCAAATTCCGCCAGCTCGAACAAGGCCTCACGCTCGCGCTGGTCGGCCCCGGCACGCTCGAAGAGTTGGTCGGCGCGCAGATGGCCACCATGCTGCACAATGACCCTAGCGCCGATCAGGTCGCAGACTTGCACGAGTGCTTTTGCGGCATCGATCTGGTAGCGCGTGGTCGCCGGATCCATGAAGTTGGATGAGACGAGCCCGTGGACCGTGTAGCGGAACGGAAATTGCGCGGTCAGCGCCTCCAGGCGCTCTGCCCGCTCCTTGACGACACGGCCGCCAGCGATCAGGTCGATGCTGGTCAGGCCAAGCTCGACGGTCTCGACGCCAAGGCCGGCCAGGCGGCAAAGATCAGCTTGAAGGCTATCGAGTTCTCCGTCGACGGAGCCGGAATTGAAACCGGTCGAGATGATGTTGCTCATGGCATTTCCTTCTTGAATTGAGGGGTGTCGGGCTGCGGCGGTGGCCACCGCCGCACGCAAGGGAGATTTGCGGGGCTCTTGGGTCCGGAAGTAACCGTCCGCGTCAGGTGACGGTCGGGTCGAGCTTGTCGCGCAGCCAGTCACCGACAAGCGAGATCGAGAGTGTGGTCAGCATGATCACGCTGGCCGGCGCCAGCATGATCCAGGGTGCGCGCGTCAGGTATTCCCGTCCAAAGCCGACCATGTTGCCAAGGCTGGTCTCCGGCGGCTGGACCCCGAGGCCGAGAAACGACAGACCGCTTTCCATCAGGATGATTTCCGGGAAGGTCAGCGTCATCGAGACGATGAGGGTCGAAGCGACATTGGGCAAGATGTGGCGGAGATAGACGCGTGTCGGTGTCGCGCCGAGCTGCACGACGGCTGCCGCATAGCCCTGGGCACCGGCGGCGACGGCAAGGCCGCGTGCAATTCGTGCGTAGCGTTCCCAGCCATAAAAGCCCATCAGACAGACAAGCAGCAGCATTGAAGAGCCAAAGAAAGCCAGCACCGCCAGCGACATGATCAGGAATGGCAACGCCGCCTGGAAATCCGCCAGCATCAGCACGAGATGCTCCACAAAACCGCGAAAGCGGGCGGCAGCGAAGCCGAGAAACGTGCCGAAGACCGCCGAAAGCAGCGTCGCGCCGAAGGCGATGACCAGGGAAATGCGGATCGATTGGATCAAGCGTGAGAGAACGTCGCGCCCAAGCTCATCGGTTCCGAGCCAATGTTTTGCCGAACCCGGCATGGAAAGCCGGCTGGTGAGGTCCATCGCGGTGATATTGTAGGGCCGGATGTGATCGGCGAAGGCCGCAATCACTACCATGGCGATCAGCCACAGGATGCCAATGGCGACGAGCGGCGGCACGGTTTGCCGCAGGCGCCAGATCCAGCCGCTTCCTTTTCGGACATGCGGCGTTTCACTAAGATCGACAGAAGCCATGGTTGCTTTCCTCAATGTCCTGCGTGCGCGCGCAGCCGCGGATCGAGCCAGCCGTAGAGTAGGTCGACGACGAGGTTGGAGACGACCATCGTGGCGGCAATGATCAGGAGAATGCATTGAACGACCGCCAGATCGCGGTTGCTGACGGACACGACCAGCAGGCGGCCGATACCCGGCCAAGAAAAAATCGACTCCACCACAACGGCACCTGCGATCAACGACCCGACCATGAAGCCGACGATGGTGACGATCGGAACGGCGGCATTGGGCAGCGCGTGGCTCCAGACGACGTCGCGCCACTTCAGGCCCTTTGCGGATGCCGTACGAATAAAGGGTTGCCCCATGACCTCGATCATGGCGCTGCGCGAGAACCGGGCAAGAATGCCGATGCCGCCGATGCTCATCGTGATCGTCGGCAGGATACCATGCATCCAGGTATCCTGACCGCCGGACGGCAGAAGCCCGAGCACGACGGAGAAGATCAGGACGAGTACCAGCCCCATGACGAAGGAGGGTATGGTGAAGCCGAAGATCGCAAGCAGGATGACCCCGCGGTCGGCAAAACTCTGCCGGTGCAGCGCAGCGTAGACCCCGGCGGGAATGCCGATCACGAGTTTCAGGATCAGCGCCGGCACCGTCAGCTGCAGCGTCGCCGGAACGCGCTCCATCACCAGGCGCAGTGCCGATGCCTTGTCGCGCATCGACACTCCGAAATCGCCGGTGAAGATCGATTTGAGATAAGCGATGTATTGGACCCATAGCGGCTGATCGAGGCCCCAGGCCTTTCGGAACGCGTCGACGGAATCCTGCGGCACGTCGGGCCCCAACATCACCTGTGCCGGATCCCCGGACATGCGCAACACGACGAAGGCGAATGTCACGACGGCAAGGATCGTGATCAGCGCTCGAAACAACCGCACGAGAATGAAGCGAACCATCAGGGTCTTCCTATGCTGCAATTTGGGCGTCGTCGCCCGCTGTCACGTGGCAGGCCACGGTTCGCCCGTCTCCAATGTCCTTCAGCTGAGGCGCTGCGGTGCGACAAAGATCGCGCGCCAGCGGGCATCGCGGATGAAAGGCGCAGCCTGACGGACGATTTGCCGGATTGGGCGGCTCGCCTTGAAGGATCACGCGTCCTTGAAGAGGACTGCCGGGACGTGGCACGCTCGATACCAGCGCGCGAGTGTAGGGATGCATCGGCGAGCGGAAGATGACATCCGACGAAGCCTCTTCGACGACGCGACCGAGATACATGACGGCAACCCGATCGGCGATGTTGCGCACGACTTTGAGATCGTGGCTGATGAAGACCATGGCGATACTATGCTGTTGCTGAAGGTCGCGCAGCATGTTGATGATCTGCGCCTGGATCGAAACATCGAGTGCCGAAACCGGCTCGTCGCAAACCAGAAGCTTCGGTCGAGAGGCGATTGCGCGCGCGATCACAACCCGCTGACGCTGCCCGCCGGACAATTCGTGCGGGAAGCGCGTGGCCTGGTCCGGTCTCAGACCGACCGCACTCATCAGTTCGGCGACCCGCGCCGCGCGATGTTCCTTCGGAATGAGCCGATGAATCTCGAGGGGCTCAGCCATTTGCGTGGCAATCGTCAGGCGTCGGTCGAGCGCCGCAAGCGGATCCTGATAGACGAGTTGCATCTTCGCACGTAGCTTCCGCCATTCGGGCGTTGCGCCGGCGGGCATTGCCTTTCCATCGAACACGACCTCGCCTTCTTGTGCGGCATCGATCCCCAGCAACATGCGCCCGAGCGTTGATTTTCCCGATCCGGACTCTCCGACGATACCGAGCGTCTCGCCCGCCATGACGGCAAGCGAGATACCGTCGACGGCTCGAACCGGGGTCGGATGGCCAAACAATCCGCGGCGTACATGGTAGATGCGAACGAGGTCGCGGGCTTCGATCAAGGGCGTCATCGCGCCATCCCCTCTGCGATCCGGCATCTCGTCTCGGCGGTGATCGCTGCCGACGGGACCGGTCGGCAACATGCGAGCCGGCGACCGCGGCCGATCGAAACGAGCGGCGGCAATTCTTGGCCGCAGGCCTCGGCGGCGCGAGAACAGCGCGGCGAGAAGGAGCACCCTTTTGGCAGTCGCCGGGGATCGGGAACGGTCCCGGCAATTGGAATCAAACGCTGGCGAGGACCGTCAATGCTCGGGATCGCATCAAAGAGGCCGCGCGTATAAGGATGGCGCGGATCGGCAAAAAGCTCCGCGACCGTACCTTCCTCGACGATGCGTCCGGCATACATGACGCAGACGCGCTCGCACACCTGCGACACGGCGCCGAGGTCGTGGCTGATGAAGACCGTCGCCATGCCGGTCTCGGCCCTGAGCGAGATCAACAAATCCAGAATCTGCGCCTGGATCGTCGCATCGAGCGCTGTTGTCGGCTCATCGGCAATCAGCAGGTCCGGCTCGCCGGCGAGCGCCATGGCAATCATCAGCCGCTGACACTGCCCGCCTGAGAATTCGTGCGGATAGAGATCGAAACGGCGCCGCACATCCGGGATGCCGACCATATCCATCAGCCGCCACGCCTCTACCTTCGCCGCCTCGCCGCGAAGACCGCGATGAATGGAAAGCGCCTCGGCGATCTGCCGGCCGATCGTCAGAACCGGATTGAGCGAACTCGACGGGTCCTGGAAGATCATCGCGACGCGTCCACCTCGGATCTGCTCCAGCGCGGCGCGAGGCGCACCCAAAAATTCCTGCCCTTGGATTTTCACCGATCCAGCTACGCTCGCCTTGCCGGGCAGCAGACCGAGCGCCGCGAGCCAGGTCACAGACTTGCCGCAACCCGATTCACCAACGAGGCCGACTGCCTCGCCTTTGGCGATGTCGAGATCGATACCATGCAATACCTGCACGCCGTCGAAGGCGACTTTCAGCCCGCGTATTTCAACGAGCCTGGTGACAGTGGCACTCATCCGTTCACCCTTTTCTCCGGTCGTTTGCGTCCATAGCGAACGAAAAGGATCCGGCGGTTCGTCACCGCCGGATCACATTCATGGCCGAAATCAGCTCGGCCAGTTGTTGGAACGGAAGTCCATTGCGAAGGCCGGCGCGGCCTTCCACTTCAGCGATGACTTCATGCCAGTGAAGACGGCGTTCTGATGCAGGACCTGGTAGACGGGGTCTTCGCGCTCGCAAATCTCGAGCATGCGGGCGAAGGCCTTCTTGCGTTGCACGCGGTCGGTGCTGGTTTCCATAATCTGCGACATCTGGTTGACCTCGGCATTCGACCAGTCCTTCTTTTGCTGGACTTCGCCATTGGGGCCGAACTGGGCGACGATCGAGGACACCGGATCGTTGAAGCCTGCCCCAGCCGACCAGTCACGCACCCCCTTGATACCTGCCGGATCGTGGATCTGACCCCAGTTCTCCTTCATTTCGATCTCGACGTTGAGGCCGACCTGTTTCCACATCTCGACCATGATCTGACCGTTCGCGGTCTGGTTGGTGTAGTAGTTGTTGAGCAGGCGGAAGGGGATCGGATCGCCCTTGTAGTTGGCTTGCTTCAGGAGATCTTGTGCCAGCGTCGGATTGTATTCGGGAACGAACCATCCCTCGACGAGCATGTCGCCATAGAAAGGGAACTGCAGGCCCGCGGGAATCTTCGTCTGGCCGGCCCATAGCGCATCGACGATCGCCTGGCGGTCGATCGAATGGGTCATGGCGCGGCGAACCAGCGGGCTCTTCAAAACGGGGTTCTGGACGTTGAAAACCGAGATGCGGTGATTGTTGATGGTCGAACCCTGCACCTCGAAGCCGGGCGTGTTCTGGACAGTGGCGATCTGGTCTGGCGGAAGGTCGCAGGCGAAATCGTATTCGCCGGAGAGCAGCCCGTTGACGCGCGAGGCGACTTCGGGGACTTCAACGAAGCGGATCTGTTCGAGCGGTGGGCGGCCTCCCCAGTATTCGTCGAAGGCCACCAGTGTCAGCGACACGTCGGGCTTGAATTCGGCAACCCTATAGGGACCGGTCGTGACTGGCTTGCGGGCCCAATCGACATAGGTTGCAGCCTCATCCCAGGCGCGGCGGTTGGCAATCTGGCTGCCGAAGGCATAGAGGCGGCCCTCGAGCGTCACATCGGGCGTCGCGTTGTGGAAGCGAACCGTATATTTGTCGATGGCCTCGACACCGGCGAGTGCCGGCCACAGACGGCGACCGACGCCTGGCACAGTTGCCGGCAATTCCTTAACTGAGGTCGGCTTGTTGTCGTCTTCGAAGATCGTCTTGCCGCCAGCCGGCTGCGTGCTGGCGAACACGCGCTGGGAGGAGAAGCTGAAGACGACATCGTCGGCTGTCAGCTCGTCACCGTTGTGGAACTTCGCGCCTGGACGCAGCTTCAGCTCAAGGGTCTTGTCATCAATGCGCTTCCAATCGCTTGCTAGACCAGGCACCGGCCCCTGATTGCCCATCCAATCGCGCAGGATCAGGCCCTCCCAGAGATTGGGGAAGAACACGCGCTCGCCGACATTCGACTGCTCGTTCCAGATATCAAGCGTGTTGTTGTTGGTGATCTTCTGCACCGCAATCGTCACGGACGGCCGCTTGCCCTGGCTCAATGCGAAGCGTGGCAAAATCGCGCTGCCGGCTGTTGCACCAAGCAGCCCCAGGACGCTGCGTCGATTGATTGAAAGCATGAGGGTCTCTCCTTTGGCGAGGTTTCTTGTCGGACACGGGGTCGGTCGTAATGTCGCGGTGTTTTATGGCCGGCTAGGTGTCGTTTTGTTGATGATCCGATGAAGTTTATGTGACATTTAAGCAATTGTATTCATTCACTAATATTAAACAATTTTTGGCATCGGATATCGACCTAAATCCATATGGATTTTGGTTCACAAGGCTCGTGTCGAGCCAGGCCGGCAATGTACAATCGGCAGATCAGGTCGTCGTTTCTGACGGCTCCGTCGTCATCGTCCAAGCAGGCTCTGCGCAGTGATCTCGTCAGTCATCAAACCGTTGATCAGGCGTCCCCTGAGAGCGCCCTGAATAGCTGGCAGCTTCCGTTCGCCCTTCGCCACGCCGATCACCACCGTCCTGCTGCAGGAGGGAATAGGCGCGCTGGCGACGCGGTCGTTGGTGAGGCCGTCGATCAATTTGCCGTCTTTATCGAACGTCCAGCCGACAATCTCTCCGACCGCACCTGCCTGGTGCAGGAGTTTGAGTTCGTCCTTCAGGATGAAGCCATCGAGGAAGAGAGGGGCTTGAACGCCCACGTCCCCGATGCCGACAAAGGCAACGTCTGCACGTGCGGCAAGCGACAGCGTCTGGCGGATCACCGGTTGGCTGTGGAGGATCGTCCGTTCCTGTCGCGACGAGGCGATGACCGGAACCGGCATCGGAAAGCATTTCGCGGTGATCAGGTCGGCGAGCTTGAAGACGACATTGTAGAACCAGACCGATCCTTCCCGGGTGATATTGCCGGTCAAGGAAACGATTCTGTGCTGAGGCGCCTCCATCGGCACCATTTCCTCGATCGCGGCCTTGAGCGTATGGCCGGTTCCAATCGCGATGACGGCAGCCTTGTCGCAGGCCAGCCGCCGTTCGATTTCGGCAGCTGCGGCCTGGGCAAGCCCGCCGCTCAAGCTCTGGGCATGCTCACCCGATGGGATCACCTCCACGAACTGCAACGAGAACTTGCTTTTCAGCCGTGCGGCCAGGCTCATGCAGTGCCCGACCGGATGGTCGAGCCGGATCTTGATCAGGCCCTGAGAGACCGCGCGTGATACGAGCCGTTGGGCGGTCTGCCGGGAAACGCCAAGCTTCTGGGCGATCTCGTCCTGACTGTGCCCGCCTATGTAATAGAGCCAGCCCGCCTTGGCAGTGAAATCAAGCCGACTGCCATAGTCATCTCGCCTTGCGATCATCTCGCCGTCCTCCCTAGCATCTGTCGCCGTGGGATTGACCGGCCCTGCGATGCATCATCCTGCGCGCCGCGGCGTCGATCGATATCACGCCTCCACCTCCGCTGACCGCTGGGCGTGGTGCTGGCTGCCACCAAGGCGCTGCAGGATCTGCTGCAGCTCTTCGGCGCCGAGAGCGACTTCTTGCGCCCCCGCCGTCAACAGGGCTTCACGCCTATCTGAGCGCGGATCACTTGGCGCCACGAAACCGATCGCCTGCACTCCGGCAGCACGTGCCGCTTGAATGCCGGCCGGGCTGTCGTCTATAACAACGCTTCGCGCGCCACTCGCCCTCATTTTGGACAAACAGAGCTCGATGAGATCCGGGGCCGGCTTGGGTGCAGCCACCATCTCGGCGCTGAAGACGTTCGGCGCGAAGTCTGACCACAGATCGAGAAGACCGAGGCTCATCCCAAGGCGTTCAACCGTGCTATTCGACGCGACACATTTTGCGACGTCGAGCCGACGCAGGACTTTGCCGATGCCCTGCATCGGCCGGAGCTCGCGGCGAAAGGCGGCAAATATCTCCGTATGCCACGCGGCAAAGACGGAATCGACGTCGGCAAGGCCACGGTCAGCAAGAATATCCCGCAATTCGGGTTCCGACTTTCCGGTGAATTCGATGAGCACCTCGCGCGGCGTCATCGCAATGCCAGCGCGGGTTACGGCATGAGCAAGCGTGCGCGCGGCAATCGGTTCGCTATCGATCAACACGCCGTCGCAATCAAAAATCAGAAGGTCTATGTCTCTCATAAATTCACAATTCAGCTGCGGTTGCCGAGCGATCAAGCGGCGGTATCGCGCGATCCGGTACGGACCACCAAAGCAAGGGCTGGATTATCGCTGGTGATCCAGCCGACGCCTTGGCTGAGCCAGTATTCGAGCTCCTCTCGCTCGTTCAAAACCCAGCAGCAGAGACGTTCGCGCGAAACGATCGCGACGGCATCCTGAAAGGCCGCCGCCAACAACGTTTTCTCGACGGCAACGATGTCAGCAAGTTCCGCGGCTTTGGTGATGGTCGCAGTCACGCCGAGCGCCTCGGCGGACTTGGCATTGATCGAGCACAGGCGGCCGATTTCGGGGGCGACGCGTCTGCACTGCGCGAGAACGTCGAGACTGAAGCTTGTCAGCAGGCTACGCTCGGCAAGTCCATGGCGCCGGATGGCCGCGGCCGTCAAGGCTTCGATCCCTTCGTAAGCCACTCCATCGGCGTCGGCCTTTAGCTCGACATGAAGTTCGAGCGGCCGTGAGCAGGCAAAGAGAGCAAGCGCCTCATCGAGGGTCGGGATCGGTTCCTGTGACCCTTTGAGACGGGTCGCCCGCCGGTCGGCAGGCGAGAGCGCCTTGACCTTGCCCGTTCCTTCAACCGTGCGGTCGAGCATGGCATCATGTATGACGACGAGTTCGCCCGCGTCTGTCAGGTGCAGGTCGAATTCGATGGCATCGACCGGCAGTTCCAGTGTCTTTCTGAAGCCCTCCAATGAATTTTCGGGCCATAGATTACGTGCGCCGCGATGGCCAACGATCCTTGTCATGGGACATACTCTCTCAGTTGAAATCATGCGCAGCCCGCGGATACGATGCTCGCCCGTCACACTGTGACAGACGTGAAGCTGGCATTGCGTTGGGTCCTTCGATCTGAACTTGGCCACCAGCGATGGGGGGTTGGCGGCGACTTATATTGCGCGTAGATAACCGTTGCATGACATCTGCCTCCACGGGTGAGCAAATGCTCAACTCCGCGAGCAAAGCGGCTTGCGCAAGTGCGGCTTGGGATTTTCCGTGCGGTTCGTGGCCCTGAAGCAGGCTTATTGAGCCTGAAGCGCCGATCGCTTGCCTATGCTGGGACGATACCAGCGAGCACTTCCGCACGCGCCGGCAGTTGCGGTCCGCGATGGCAGTGCTGAGCTGGTGCAACGTCTGGGCTGCGGAGGTTCGCTATAAAAAATCTGTTCCCGCGCGCTGCAATCATGGCGCGCGAGAACTACGAACGGTCCATCACCTTGGCAGCAACCAACCTGACAAACGAACCATGTCACAGCAGCTTGTCGAGCGTTATCGGTAGGTCACGAACCCGCTTGCCGGTTGCGTGGAAGACGGCGTTGGCGATTGCCGGCGCGACACCGACGATGCCTACCTCGCCCACGCCCTTACCCCCAAGCACCGAGGCATTGAGGTCAGGAATGCCAACAGAGATCACCTGGATCGGCGGGATGTCGGCATTGGTCCCAACGAGATAGTCTCCGAGATTGTTGTTGATGACGCGCCCGTTGCGCTGGTCAACCAAGCCTTCTTCGAGCAGCGCCTGACCGATCCCCATGATGATGCCGCCGCGCCACTGGCTCTCTGCGAGCTTTGGATTGTAGATCCTGCCGCAATCGAATGCAGAGACCATGCGGGAGACGCGGATTGTGCCAAAATCCTCGTCCACCTTCACCTCCACGAAATGCGCGCACCAGCTGTGCATGGAAAATTCACCCGCCGTTGGCCCCTGGATGCTTCCCATCGTCGTCCAGGCTTTCCTATGGCCCTCCGGGCCCTGGTCTCCTTCCGGAAGGGTGTTTCGTCTTGTTTCGATGACGTCGCGGCCCAAAGCTGTCATAAGGTCCGCAATGGAGACAGACAGACCTCCGTCACGGGGCACTGAAATCCGGCCGTCTGCGACCGTCAGTGTGTTGGCGCCGGTATCACGAAACGGAGAGGCGCCGTCGTTAAGGGCGAGTTCGATCAGTTCGTCGCGGGCAGCCAATGCGGTCTTGTGGACGGCTCCGGTGATGGCGCCGGCGAGCATGGAGCCGCCGGCGACCGTGGCACCAGGAAGCGATGAATCGCCAAGCCGCACGTTGATGCTTTCAGCCGGAACGCCAAATACGTCGGCCGCCGTCTGGGCGAGGATCGTGTAGGTGCCCTGCCCCATATCGATCGCGCCGCTGACGACCTCCACTAAGCCATCGGCGAGGATGCGGATCAAGGCCTCGCTCGATGCGCGCAGAACCGGGAACGTGCCGCATGCAACACCCCAGCCGATGAGTTGTCTGCCATCGCGCATCGAGCGCGGCGCTAAGCTGCGGCGTGACCATCCAAACGCCTCGCCGCCTTCGGAGAGTGCCTCGCGCAGCCGGCGGGTCGACCACGGCTTTCCGGATTGCGGATCACGCTCGGCATAGTTGCGAAGTCTGAGCTCGACGGGATCGATGCTAACCGCATAGGCAAGTTCATCCATGGCGCTTTCGAGACCGAAAGCACTTGGGTTCTTGCCCGGCGCGCGCAACGCTCCGGGCATGACGGTATTTACCGGCACAAGACGGTGTTTCGCGCTGAAATTCTCCACAGCATACATCAATGGCGTCGCAGCGTTTGTCTGCTCGGGAAAATCCGCATAAGTGGCGGTCTCGCTGGCCCCTAGATGGACGATCGACTGCAGCACACCGTCGGCGTTGGCACCGAGCGCGATGGTCTGCCTGGTCTCGGCTCGGCCGCCATAGGCGGTAAAGGTCTGCGGGCGCGTCACAGCGAGCTTGACCGGTCGCCCGAGCTTGCGGGCTGCTGCCGTTGCAATGGCGCCATAGGCATAGGCTGTCGCCTTGGACCCGAAGCCTCCACCGATGAAGGGCGAGATAATACGCACGTCGTCATACGGCAGTCCGTACCATTCGGCATAGGTGCGGGCCATGCCATGCGTCCATTGGCTTGGCTCCCAGATGGTCAGCTTGTCGCCGTGCCATTGGGCGATCAGTCCATGCGGTTCGATCGTCACATGATATTCACGCGGCGTTCGGTATTCTGCCTCGATGCGCACCGGTGAGGCGGCGAGCGCAGCCTGCGCGTCACCCCAGGTCACCGCAAGCGCATCGAGCGTCTTCCCGTCTCCAGCCTTCGGATCGTCGAAGTCAATGAGTGCCGACGCTTCCTCATAGACGATGTCGACCAGCCGGGCAGCTTCGGTCGCCTGCTCCAGCGTTTCACCAATCACGGCAGCGACTGCCTGACCATTGAAGCTGACAGTGCTCGAGAGGGGATAGTAGGGTTGGTTGTCCGGCCGGTTTCCGTACCAGTCGGACGCCATCTTCAGGCCGAGATCGTCGTCAGGTGTCAGCACCAGCAGCGTGCCTGGCGCCGCTTGTGCCCTTGTAGCGTCAACCTTGATAACGCGACCGGCAGCGATCCGGCTCTGCACCAGAACAGCATAGGCCAACCCTGCAACCGGTTGTTCCAAAGCATATGTCGCGCCACCAGTGATCTTCAGTCTTCCATCGAAGCGCGAGAGGCGGCCGCCGATGGTACCATCGGAGGCGTCGCCGCGTTTGCCGCGGGGTTCCATGACGTTCATGCCAGACCTCCCATCGTCAGAATGGCGCGCGCAACGACACGCGGCGCGAGTTCGATCTTGTACCGATTGCCGCCATGAGCGACGGCGCCTTCCATTGCCAGTCGGCTTGCCTTCTCGACCGTGCCTGCATCGATGACCTTCCCAATCAGAGCTTTTTCGACTGACCGTTCGCGCCAGGGTTTGGTGGCAACGCCACCCAACGCAACACGGATGTCGCGGATCGTCCTGCCATCCGCCTCCAGCTCCAGCCCGACGGCAGCGCTTGCGGCTGCAAATTCATAGGATTGGCGGTCGCGGACCTTGAGGTAGGTCGAATTTCTAGCAAGTGGCGACGCCGGAACGAGGACCGCCACCACCATCTCGCCACGCTCAAGGGTCGTTTCACGTTCGGGCGTGTCGCCGGGGAGCACGAAGAAGTCTTCGGCAGTGACTTTGCGGCCACCAAGATCGATCGTCGCCTCCAGGGCAACCAGCGCAACGGCGAGATCACCGGGATAGGAGGCAATGCAGGCATGGCTGGTTCCAAGCACCGCGTGATTGCGAGTCACACCAGCGATCGCAGAGCAACCGGAGCCGGGAGCGCGCTTGTTGCAAGCGGAAAACGTCGCGGGATCGCGGAAGTAGGGACAGCGCGTCCGCTGCAGAAGGTTGCCGCCGATCGTCGCCATATTGCGCAGCTGAGGAGATGCCGCCAGCAAAAGCGACTGTGAAATGACGGGATAGTCCGCACGAATTCCCGGGCTGCCGGCCACATCCTCCATCTTCGCAAGCGCGCCGATGGTAACGCCATCAGCATTCGCCGAAATCTCCGCCAAGCCCGGGACATGACTGATGTCGATGACCGAATCCGGTTCGGCAACACCGCATTTGGCAAGATCGAGAAGCGTCGTGCCGCCGGCAAGCAGCATCGCGCCTGATTGCATAGCGCGCTGGCGGGCATCGTCGAGGGAGCCAGCTCGGATATAGCTAAAGTCTCTCATCACGCCATCTCCGCCGCTTCGCGCACTGCCGCCACGATATGATTGTATGCGCCGCACCGACAGAGATTGCCGGCCATGTATTCCCGGATCTCTTCGTCCGAGCCCGCCCGACCTTCGCGAATGCAGGCGACGGCCGACATGATCTGGCCTGGCGTGCAATAGCCACACTGGAAGGCGTCATGCTCCAGGAAGGCCGCCTGCACCGGATGCAGATCGCCATTCCCGGCCACAAGCCCTTCGATCGTGGTGATGTTGCGCCCTTCGACCTGGGCAGCAAGCGTCAGACAAGCAAGCACACGCTTGCCGTCGACATGGACGGTGCATGCACCGCATTGCCCTTGGTCGCACCCCTTCTTGGTGCCGGTAAGACCAAGTTGCTCACGCAATGCATCGAGCAACATCACCCGCGGCTCGACATCGAGCTCGTGCCGCCTTGTGTTGATGTCGAGGGAAAGATGAACCGTTCGTGTCATGATAAGCTCCTGCTATCGTCACGAGATTGGACGTCGGAAATCCAAAAAAGATGGTCGTCCGAGGTCGGTGCGCTAGGTAATGTCATCAAAAGCAAGCCTAGGCAGGTTTGGCATGACATCCTGCCCCCTTCTGGATTAAGAAGTCGAAGGCACCTGCCTGCATTAAGCGGAGGCGCCTCCGTTTAATCTAGTGACTTGCCGTCCATCGTCAAGTCCGGAATCTGCTTGGAGCTTATTTTGGCCTCGGCCCCGCCGAAGACGGAACCGTCCACATCGCCGCCATTGCGCGCCGACGCCCGCCGCAATCGCGAGAAACTGGTCGAGGTTGCCGCCGCCGCCTTCGCGGAAGCCGGCGTCGAAACATCGCTGGAAGACATTGCCCGCAGAGCCGGCGTTGGCATCGGTACGCTCTACCGGCATTTTCCAACGCGCGAGCATCTCGTCGAGGTGGTCTATCGCCGAGAACTCGAAAGCCTTGCGGCAGCCGCGAAGGAACTGGCGGCAAGCGATGCGCCTGATGTTGCGCTGGAAGAATGGATGCGCCGCTTTGTGGATTACATCGCCGCCAAGCGGGGGATGGCAACCAGCCTGAAAATCCTGATGGACTCCAACGCCTCGCTGTTTGCCGAAGGCAGCGGCATCCTGCGAGGAGCCGCCGAAAATCTTCTAAGAGCAGCAGCCGAGCAAGGATTCATTCGAAGCGACATCGACACGACGGACCTTCTGCATGCCCTTTCGAGCATCTATTCGCTACCGGCGTCTGCGGAATGGCGGGACCGCTCGAACCGGCTTATCGGCCTGCTGATGGACGGACTGCGGACGCAAAAATAGCCGCCCCACGTCCATGGGGCGACGTAAACGGAACCACGTCTGAGATGGCTTCCGGACAGGAAAAGAAGCGGCGCTCTTGGCGCCGCTTTGGATTCATGCCGCCCGAACACTCGCGCCAAGCGGGATTTCCACGTCGATCTCGAGGATCGACATATGCTCGTCGCGATCCATCGTGACGCGAACCCTCTCGCTATCGACCTGCACGTGCTTAGCGATGACGGCAAGGATTTCTTCGCGCAGCAGCGATACGAGATCGGATCCTGCCGAAACGCGCTCGTGCGCCAGTAGTACCTGCAGGCGCTCTCGGGCCGCCGGCGCGGTCCTCTGTTTGCTAAAAATGCTGAAAATGCTCATGCAGCGGCCCTCCGTCCGAAGATCTTGCCGAAGATGCCTCGCTTCTCTCCCGGAACGACGACAGGCAGCTCTTCGCCAGCCAGTCTGCGCGCAGCATCGAAATAGGCCATCGCGGGCGCGCTGCGGCTATCGGCCAGGGTCACGGGGCTACCGATATTGGACGCGCGCAGCACATCCGTGCTTTCGGGAATAATGCCGAGGAGCGGAATGGAGAGGATCTCCAGCACGTCATCGACTTTGAGCATGTCGCCGCGTTCAGCGCGGCTGGCATCATAACGCGTCAGGAGCAGATGTTTTTCCATCCGCTCGCCGCGCTCGGCCTTGGCAGTTTTCGCGTCCAGCAGGCCGATGATGCGATCGGAGTCGCGGACGGACGAGACCTCGGGGTTCGTCACGACCACCGCCACATCGGCGTGGCGCATGGCGAGTGTGGCACCGCGCTCAATCCCGGCGGGACTATCGCAGATGATCCAGTCGAAGTGACGCTTGAGGTCATTGATGACGCGCTCAACACCCTCAGCCGTAAGGTTGTCCTTGTCCCGCGTTTGCGAGGCCGGCAGCAGGAAGAGCGTCTCCAACCGCTTGTCGCGGATCAGCGCCTGCGAAAGCTTGGCATCGCCCTGGATGACGTTGACAAGGTCATAGACGACCCTTCGCTCCGCCCCCATGACCAGATCGAGATTGCGCAGGCCGACATCGAAGTCGACCACGACCACTTTCTCGTTCCTCTGCGCTAAGGCCGCTCCGAGGGCTGCGGTGGATGTGGTCTTGCCCACTCCGCCCTTGCCCGAAGTGACGACGATGACTTTCCCCATCTTTCTCTCCTGTTTAATAGCCAGCTTCGGGCCTAGATAAGTTTCTCTGCCTTGATCGAATCGCCTTCCAGCCAGAGCTGAACGGCGTGTCCGCGAAGGTTCGGCGCTATGTCTTCCGCCATCTTGTAGATGCCGTCGATCGCGACCAGCTCCGCCTCAAGCTTGCGGCAGAAGATGCGCGCCGACGTATTCCCGACAGAGCCCGCCATCGCGCGCCCCCTCAGTGTTCCGTAGACATGAACCGAGCCGCCGGCGATAATTTCCGAACCGGATGCGACGGAGCCGATGACCGTGACGTCGCCTTCCGGAAAAATCAGCGACTGACCCGAACGAATCGGCTCGCGAATGACGATCGACTGCAATGCCGGGCGGGTCTCGACAACCGCGGGCTTGGCACGAACATCGATGATCGGCTCCTGCTGGGGGACCTCGAAATCGGAGACCGGGCGCCCGCCCTTGAGCGCCGGCGGCATGCCCGGACCGAGAAGCGACGGACGGCAGCCCTCAATGCCCATGATGCTGACGTTGCGCTGCGCAAGCTCAGCAACCAAGCCCTTCAGCTGCGCCCGGTCAATCTCCAGGTCGCTGACGTCGAGTACGACCGGTCGCCCCAGGAAGAAGCCGGCGGAGCGCGCGGCAAGATCATCTAGTCTTACGAGCCAGTCATCGAAGGGAAGATCTGGCGAAAGCATGACCGCCAGGAAGGAGCGGCCCTTAATGCGGATCGAGCGAGCGTTTGTTAGCACTTTGGTCATCTAGGTTAAGAAATCGTTGAATATTTCTATGTCTGATTTGGTTAATAAATAGTTAATTTCCGGGCCCGGATCATTAACAAGCCTCAGCGCGCGCACTCAAAAAATTCGCGATGTGCCATCGACACGCCATGCCGGACAGCGACCTTCAAAGGTCTGTTTTTAAGACACTATTGGGCGCGGAGCTTCGCAGCGGAGAAGCAGGCCAACCCACCCGAAAGTTCACGCCCGCCGCTGTGGCCCGAGGGCTTGAGCTGGACGGAGCCGTCGCCGAAGGCAAGCCCGAGTCGGCACGCAGGCTCTCGCCCTCGTCCGTGCAGGCACCAAAAACAACAAAGGCCCGCATGAGCGAGCCCTGATGTCTGGATATTGTTAAGAGTCTTAGCGGCCGTAAACCAGGCGCTTAATATCGCCGCGCGTGACGCCGATGTCCTTCAATGCTGCATCGTCGAGTCGGGAAAGATCTCTGTATGCCTTACGGAGCTGAAGGAACTCCCCGAACCTGTTGCCGATTTTCATGTCATATCTCCTTGTGCGTTGCACAATTATATAGCTCATCGCCTCCTCAATGAGCACTTCGAAAACCGCATACGAGGCATCCGGAATTTGCAACGTCGACATGCAGGTTGAGAAGAAAACCGCGAGCCGCTGCCGCCACTCGCTGCCAAAAAGCTTACCGGACGCACCCATATCCGATCGGCGATTCGGAAGTGCGGCCCCGCTAACGCAAACCTATAGCCAGGATTTCGAATTGATACTGCGCAACTTCGTGCATTGGCGAAACGAACGTTTCACATCTCGGCATTTTTGCCTGAAAGCTGAAACGCAATTTCCTCATGGCTGCACTAATCTCTTCACAGACCATAGGCTTGGAGGATCGAAGATGGCGCAGGCAACCGCGGCTTTATTGCGTGGCAGGAACGCACCCGATGAGGGAGTAGACTGGCAACGCGTTACCTACCTCCTGCATCTCTCGCGTATCCTTGACGAGATGGAGGAAACCCGGCTCGTTCCCGAGAAGAAAGTCCTCTATCAATTCTCCGCCCGCGGCCATGACATGGCGCAGATCATGCTCGGCCTGCAACTGACGAACCGCCACGACGCTACCTGCGGCTACTATCGGTCGCGCCCGCTGCTTTTGTCGCTCGGCGTCGACCCGGCCGATGCGCTTGGCTCGGCGATGGGCCGCGCCGGCGGCTATTCCGATGGCCGTGATATCGGCGTGGTCTTCAACTATCCGAACCACAACGGCGCTTCGGCTCTGCCGATGTGCGGCGGTGTGGGAGCCCAGTACACGCCGACGGCTGGCTGGGCCCAGGCGCTCCAGTATTACGCGACGGTGCTTGGCGAGCATGACTATCGCGATGCGATCGCCGTCGTGCTGGGGGGCGACGGTTCGGTCGCATCGAACGGTTTCTGGTCTGCGCTGACGATCGCCACGACGCAGGCGCTGCCGATGTTGTTTTACATCGAGGACAACGGCTTCGGAATCTCGGTCCCTTCCGACGTGCAGACGCCCGGCGGAAACATCGCAGCCAATCTCGCGAGCTGGCAGGGCTTGACGATCTTTGAAGGCGATGGGTGCGATCCCGCGGAGGCCGCGCGATTGACGCAGCAGGCGGTCGGCTTCATTCGCGAGCGTCGAATGCCTGCCCTTTTGCGGCTCACTGTCCCCCGACTGGAGGGGCACAGCTTCCAAGACACCCAGTCATATAAGAGCGAAGCGCTCGTCAAGGCAGAATGGGCTCGCGATCCGCTACCACGGCTTCGAGACTACCTGGTTCCGTCGGTGATGAGCGCGCAGGAGTGGGAAGCGTGCCGGCTTGAGGCGGCCGGCGTTGCAGAACGAGCGCGCGTCGAGGCCGAAGACCGGGTTGTTGCCGTTCCCGAAACGGTCACCCGTCATGTGTTCTTCGAGGGCGACATGCAGGCAATGGGTGGTCAGCATTGCGACGGCTACCGTGCACCGGAATGCACCGACGAGGCGGCACCGGACGGCCAGCGTATCAATATGGTCACGGCGATCAGGCGGACACTCGATCACGAACTGACCATCAACAAGCGTGTGGTGCTGTTCGGCGAGGACATCGGCCCGAAGGGCGGCGTTCACGCCGTCACGCTAGGACTACAGGACAAGTTCGGCAAGGAACGGGTGTTTGATACCTCGCTCTCGGAGGAAGGCATCGTCGGGCGCGCCGTCGGCATGGCGCTTGCCGGGCTTGTTCCGGTTCCAGAAATTCAGTTCCGCAAATATGCCGAGCCCGCGGCGGAACAGATCAACGATTGCGGCACGATCCGCTGGCGCACCAACAACCGGTTCGCAGCGCCCGTCGTGCTGCGCATGCCCGGCGGTTTCTTCAAGTGTGGCGACCCATGGCACAGCCAGACGAACGAGGTTGCCTTCGTCCACCAGCCGGGCTGGAAGGTCGCCGTTCCCTCGAACGCCGAAGACGCCGTCGGGCTATTGCGGAGCGCCTTGCGCGGCAACGATCCTGTCATCTTCTTCGAGCATCGCGCCATGCTCGACCATCCGTGGGCACGCCGCCCTTACCCGGGTGACAACTACGCCCTGCCCTTTGGCAAGGCACGCTTTACGCGCAAGGGCAATTCGATCACGATCGTGACCTGGGGCGCCATGGTTCCCCGCTGCGAGGAGGCGGCGGAAGGCATCTCTGCCGATGTCATCGATCTTCGCACGCTGATGCCCTTCGACCGCGCGAGCGTCGTTTCGTCGATCCGTCGCACGCGCCGGTGTCTTATCGTCCATGAGGATCTTGGAACAGGTGGCTTCGGCGCCGAGATTGCCGCCGTCGTTGCCGACGAGGCCTTCATGGATCTCGACGCACCGGTATCGCGATTGACGATGCCGGATATCCCAAGCCCGCACAATCCGGCCTTGCTCGACTGGGCGGTGCCGTCGGTTGACCGCATCAGACAGAAAATCACGGCCCTCGTGGAGTACTAGAACATGGTCGATTTTTCCGAAGTCCTCGTGCCCGTCGAACAGGAGGGAACGAAGGCAGTCGTACGCAACTGGCTAAAGCAACCAGGCGAGATCGTCGCCGTCGACGATCCCCTCGTCGAGCTCGAAACGGACAAGGTCACGCAGGAGATTTCGGCACCCGCAGCAGGAATCCTCGACGAGATCGTCATGGCGTCAGGCACCGATGCAGCGCCCGGCGCGGTTCTCTGCCGCATTCGTCTGAGGCCTAGCAACGCCGGAGATGACCGTGTGCCGGATACTCCACCCTTGCCGCATGGCGAGAGTGGCAATGAGAGCGGCGACCGCTTCTCGCCGGCAGTTCGCAGTGCTGGCGAGCAATACGGCATCGATCCGGCCGAGGTCGTCGGCACCGGCAGGGACGGACGTGTTACGCGTATGGATATGGATGCGGCGTTCGCCCGCAACCAGAAGCTGGAGCGCGATAAAACGCCATCGTCCGCCGGCATCCCGACCAGCCCCGATCCGGGCACGTTTACCCGCGATCAGATCACCCACCGCTCGCACATGGTTGCTCATACTCCCATGCGGCTTTCCATCGCGCGGCACATGCTGGATTCGGCTACGACCGCCCCACATGTCACGGCGATCTTCGAGGCCGATTTCACCGCGATCATCAAGCATCGCGAGAAGAGCAAGGCGGCATTTGCCGCCGACGGCATCAATCTTTCCTATACGGCCTATATCATCGCCGCCTGCGTTGCGGCTATGCGGGCTGTGCCGGAGATCAACAGCCGCTGGCATGACGAACATTTGGAGATCTTCGACGATATCAACATCGGCGTCGGCCTGGCGCTTGGCGACAAAGGCCTGGTCGTTCCGGTCGTTCGGCACGTGCAGGACCTCTCGCTGGCTGCGATCGCCGCCAGACTTCAGGACCTGACCAATCGTGGGCGCGCCGGCGGCCTCACCAACGCCGATATGCGCGGCGGCACCTTCACGATCTCAAACCACGGGGTGTCAGGCTCCCTGGTCGCGGCACCCATCATCATCAATCAGCCGCAATCGGCAATCCTTGGCGTCGGAAAAATGGAGAAGCGCGTTGTCGTGCGAGAGGTCGATGGCGTCGATACGATCCAGATTCGATCGATGGCCTATGTCTCGTTGACGATCGATCATCGCGCGCTGGACGCTCATCAGACAAACGCCTGGCTGACGCGTTTCGTCGAAACCCTGGAGGGCTGGCCAGCATAGGGCCGGCGGCCCCCGCAAGAATGGGGCGCCGTGCGGCGCTGTCATTTCGCGTTGCGGATCGTCAGCGCCGGGTTGTGCGCAAAGAAGTTATGCGGCTCGATATGGATGGTCTTCCATTCGGTCGACATCACACGCCAATCCTCCATGCGCGGGATATGCGGCCGTGAACCAGGTGACGATATCCATGCCCACGAGCAGCTTGTTGGCCTTGACCCATTGTGGCAGCGGATCCCATCGCTCTGGATCGCATATTTGCCGCCCGCATATTGCTGATCGATGTTGTAGACGGTGTTCCAGACCGAATACTCGATATAGGCATTGCGCTTCATCGGCGGATCCTTCGCAAAGTCGAACGGACCGATTGCGAGGCAAGCGCAGTTTTTCAGCAACGAACGTCGAGATGGGTCTGTTGCTATCGACTCCAGAACCACGACTTGCCCATCTCGGCAGAGACCTCCTCCGGCGTAATCCCGATGTCCTTGAGCTGGTCCGCCGTCAGCTCCGCGAGCGCCTGACGGCCGCGCCGCTTCTCCAGGCGACAACCCAAAAACTCAACTGCACGACTGATGAAGCCTCGCGGCGAAGCGACATTGCTTTTCCAATCCAGTTCCTTTCTCAGGTCAGTCGACATTTCACACTCCGCATCATTCGCCGATCCGCCATGTCAGCGGGATAACCGACAGATAAGACTAGCGAACACCTTGAAGGAAGATTATGATCCAAATACAAACTATAAGGATTTCTTATATTGCTGAATATCGACCAGCTCGCGGCCTTTGTCAGCGTTATCGATCTGGGAAGCTTCACGGCGGCGGCCGACAAGGTTGGCCTCACTCAGCCGGCCGTCAGCCTGCAGGTCAAGTTGCTCGAACAGCGGTTGGGGGTTCGGCTGATCGAGCGCGTGGGGCGACGCGCGCAACCATCGCCGGCCGGCGCGGATCTCCTCGTTCACGCAAGGCGCATCCTTGAAGACTGTGCGGCAGCAACTGATTCCATGACGCCATATCGGGAGGGCGCGGTCGGCCGGGTCAGGATCGGCAGCGGCGGAACGGCCTCGATCCACCTGCTTCCGCGCGCAATCGCGGCCGCCAAAAAGCAAATGCCGGGGCTTGAGATCACGGTCCGGATCGGCAACACCGATGAGGTTTTGCGCGACCTCGAATCCAATGCGCTCGACCTCGCCGTCGTTACCCTCCCCGCCTCGGGCAGGTCGCTAGAAATCGAGCCTTTCTATGAGGACGAGTTGCTTGCAGTGGCCCCCAAGGGCAGTGAAATGCCGGAAGGCGGACCCGACGCCGACTTTCTCAAAGACCAGGTTCTCATGCTCTATGAGGGGGGCAACACACGCACCGTCACGGATGGCTGGTTCGCAAAGGCCGGCGTCCAAATACAACCCACGATGGAGTTCGGCAGCGTTGAAGCAATCAAGGAGCTGGTCGCCGCAGGATTGGGCTGGTCGCTGCTGCCTGCGCTCGCGCTGAAGCAGGACCGCGCAGGGTTCCTCACGACCTCGCCTGTCAGGCCGCGCTTGGCCCGCCAACTCGGCATCGTGTTGCGTCGGGACAAGCACCTCACCAAAGGACTGCGGGAAGTCATCAAGTGTCTGCGGGGATTTGGCGAAATGCCGCGGGCCTCTTTGCGGCGATAACCAAATCGCCGGTCTCTGACCAATTTCGCATTGCTTTTGGAAACGTGTATTAACCTGCCAACAGCAAGCGCGGATTGCGGTCATTAATCCGTTTAGGATGATCCGAAAGCGGGTCGTTTTGCATGCAGCGCGCATCCGCAGTCGCAAGAGTGTGTGCAATACTGCCCTATGGTAGCGTTTTTCATTGACTGCAACACTCCATGCGCTAGCTCTTATACAAACAGCTGATTCAATATTGGCGGGATACATCGAAGAACCGAGGCGCGGCGCAATGAGGAGATCCAACCCATATGCCGGAACGTCGTGCGAGTTGGCCCAAGCTGGTTCCACAGGGATCCGAATTCCTCCGCCGCGCCGACGCGGCTTTCTCGCTCTGGGATCTCGACTTCGTCCTTGTCGATTGGTCTGAGAAATTTAAGCGGCGCGAGGGTTTCAACGAGCAAGCCGCGACAAGATTGTGGGACGTTTACCCTGCACTGGCAAATCCTCCGTCCGCTGACATTGTCCGGCTCGTCGTTAACACGGGCAGGCCGCAATCCATCCGGCTGGGCATATCGACCGGTGACCGTTACGATCTGCTGCTGCTGCCTGCCAGGGAGGGTCTGGCGGTCGTCGAGATCAGCGGCGCCGATCTCAATGAAAGCACACGTGCGCAGGAGCAGGAGCGAGCCCTGCTTCTGCACCAAGCAACCCATGACGTGCTGACCGGACTGCCCAATCGCCGGCAGTTCAGCGACGAATTGGGGCGACTGCTCCCCACCGGCGGCAAGAGCGGTCTTGCACTGATGCAGATCGATCTCGACGACTTCAAGCCAGTGAACGACACGCTTGGGCACGGCGCTGGAGACATCGTTTTGAAGCTCGCCGCCAACCGGATCCGAAGCGTGCTTGGCACGGACGAGACAGCCTTTCGTCTCGCCGGTGACGAATTTGCTGTGATCCAGATTGCGCAAGAGCAGCCAGGCGAGGCCGAGCGACTGGCCGAGGCGCTGGTTGGCGAGTTCACGAAGCCCTTTGTGGTGGATGGCATTACTGTCTTCGTGGGAGCCAGTGTCGGCATTGCGATTGCGCCACGCGACGGCGACGAGGGCGAGCAATTGATGAAGGCTGCCGATGTCGCCCTTTATGCGGCCAAAAAGGAAGGGCGCCGTCGTGCACGAACCTTTGATCAAAGTATGTTGCTGGTGCTAGAGCAACGGGAACTGCTGCGGCGCAGCCTGAGGGTGGCGCTTCAGCATGGCGAATTTTTCCTCGAGTACCAGCCGCTCGTTGACGGCGCGCGCGCCGTCATTGGCTTTGAGGCCTTGTTGCGCTGGCGTCATCCGAGGCTCGGCGTGGTTCCGCCGATCGCCTTTATCCCGATGGCGGAAGCCGATGGCCTGATGAGCGAGATTGGCCAGTGGGTGCTTGAGGAAGCCTGTCGAGCAGCTTTGGACTGGCCGGCGCATTATACCGTCGCCGTCAATCTGTCGCCCGCAGAGTTCCTGACTGCAGGCTTCACGGACCGCGTATCGCAAACGCTCGATCTGGTCGGCTTTCCCGCCGAGCGCTTGGAGCTTGAGATCACCGAAACCGTCCTTCTGGAGCGCACGATCAACAACCTCGATACGCTGAACACCCTCAGTGTACTCGGCATCCAGATCTCCCTTGACGATTTCGGAACCGATTATTCGTCCTTGAGCTACCTGAAGAACTTTCCGTTCGACAACATCAAGATCGACAAATACTTCATCGACGACCTCCTCGACGACGAAAAGAGCCAGACGATCGTGCGCTCTGTCATTGCACTGTCGCACGGGCTCGGCATGCGTGTCACGGCGGAGGGCGTCGAGACGGCCGGACAAGCCGCGTGGCTGGAGGCTGAGGGATGTGATCGATTGCAAGGCCACTTCCTGAGCCCGCCCATGCATGTTGACCATATTGGTCAGTTCGTCGGCCACCGAAAAGGGCGTCGGACCAACGCTGCGCCGGGCAACAGGGCCGGCCCTGAAGGCGTACAAACGGCACTCGGCCAGGGAGGTTCCGGTTGAATAGGCAGGAAGCGATAACAAACACAGCTTTCGAGCAGCTGCTCAAACTGGAAATCGAAATGGCAACCTTCACGGCCAACTGGCTGCATTGCGACCAGTTGTCGAATTATATTGCCCGCATGGTCAGCCATGATCGCCGTGATCCGCTGCGCCACTCCAACCTGCTCTCTTCGGCTCTTAACGAACTCCTTGAGATGTCGTTTCGCTCCGACGCGCAAGCGGGCGAGCTGGTCTGCGATCTCTATCGTCATGAGCAGACAGAGCGAATCGAGTTGAGCTTTCCCTGCCCGTCACAACAGCGACGCTTTTACTCCGAGCTCGTCCACAGTCTGAAAGACAGTGAAAAGCTGGCAAACTACGTGGAGGTCATCGCCGACGAAACTGCTCCCATCGAGCAAGCGGTGCTGTTGGGATTGGCGGTCAACTATGACGCGGACATAGAACTGCGCGCTTCGGCTGCCGACGCCCTCACCTTCGTTGTCGACCTGCCGCTCGAGAGGCTCCTCAATTGACCGCGAACAGTTCCTCACCCGTCTTCACGACGCAATTCGACGCCAGCAATCAGGAGTTTGTTGCAACTGGTGTTTTCCGACCGCGTTCGATTGCCGACATTGCCGATGAGCTCTTGCTGCTGCGAGACAAGATTGAAACGGTCCAAGGGGTTTTCTACGTCAACCTGAAACGCGTCACACACATGAACAGCACGGCGTTCCGCGCCCTGGCGCGCGTCCTCGTCGACGCCTCCCGCTCGAGGCCGGAGCTCAAGATCGTCGTTGTCGCATCGAGTGTTGTCACATGGGCGACGCAAATGTTTCGGCACCTGAGCGAACTCTCGCCCAATATCTCCATGGAGATCTACGATTCTGCCTTCTATCCCGGCCAGACATTTGTCGAGAACCAGAGCTTCATCCCGATTCTCCGGACGCAAACAAAAATGACCTGGCGTCACGAACGGGAAATCCTGCCGCGGCATGGACTTCGCAACGGCATGGTGATCGCCGACATATGCTGCGGCATCGGCGATTTCGTGATGCTTGTCAGGAGGGAATTCAATCCGGCCAGAATCGTCGCCCTCGACCACTCCGCAGCAAGCCTCGACTATGCGCGCTCCGTTGCGGAGGAGTTTTGCGTTCGGGATATCGAATACACGTATGGTGACGCATCCCAGATGCTGTTCGAAGGCGATCAGTTCGATTTCGTGACGTGCCGGCACTCCTTGCAGATCTTCGACCGGCCGGAACTTCTCCTCAGAGAACTCTACCGGATCTGCAAGCCGGGCGGCAGGGTCTACATCACCAACGAAAAGAACTCCCATTGCCTGGGCGAACCGCGCGCCGACAGCATCCAATGGACCTACAACGAGGTAGCCAGGCTCTTTCGTTATTTCGATATGGACGTCGAAATGGGGCCAAAGAGTTCCCGCCTGCTGCTGGATACCGGCTTTGAGGATGTGAGGATCGAAAGTTTCATGGTCACCAACCTCGACGGCGATCCGCAGGAATTTGCCGATGTCATTCAAGCATGGGAGGATGTGTACGCAGGCGAGATGTCCGTCAGACGAGGAGATTCTCCGGAGTTCATCGAACGGTTCAGGCAGGGGTTCAAGGATCATATCTTCGCAGCGCTTCATCCGCGAGGCTATGCCGGCTGGCCGATCTGGGCGGCGTCGGGGCAGAAACCGCTATGACCGTTTCTCCACCAAAGCCAAGCCTCGGATTGCGCTCGTTTCGGACGAAATTCATGATCGTTGTCGGCGGCGCCGTGCTTTTCGATCTTCTGGTCAGCGGCGGCCTCGCGCTCTGGAATGTGCAGCGGCTATCACGCGACGCAACCACCCAAGTTGGCCAAGGTCTTGAAAAGGCGAGCCAGGACTATATCCGCTCCTCCACCGATTCCACGGTCGCGCAGGTTGGCCTGCTTTTGGACCAGGTCCATTCCGACGTCAAAGCCTTAGCCGGCGTGCTCCAGGCCCAGATCGATCGACCAATCAGGAACGACGCAGTTGGCGCGGCTATGGCAAGGGCTGACCCCGGCGCAGTGACGGTGAGTTTCAACATGAGCGGCAATTGGGCGCAGAACCTTCCAGGTTCGCCCTCCGTCGTCAGCGTCTGGGGCTACCTGCTCGACAAGGATCATCATCCGCTGCCGCAAGTGCAGGCCGACATCGAAACCAGCGCCGTCCTTGATCTCGTTGCGCCGAACCTGCTGGGCACAGGCGCCTCCAAACTCCAGATGTACTACATCGGCCCGAAGGAGCGGCCGATTTTCAGAACAGCCCCTTATACCGATCAGGCGCAGACATTCGACCGGCTCTATCCCGGCCATGATGACGCGAACTTCTGGGATTTCTTCTTTCCGGGCATTTATGAGTCGTGGCAGCAATGGGCGCAAGATCCCGCTTCACGTCCCGTTCCCGAAAACATCACGCAGACCGCTCCTTATACCGACGCCATTACGGGAAAGCTGATCGTCAGCTTCTTCCACCCTCTTTGGACGGCCGATCGACGCGGCGTGGCGGGAACCGCCGGCGCTGATATCACCCTCGATCAACTTGCTGAAATTGTCGAACACGTGAAAGTCGCAGAAAGCGGTTTCGGCTTTTTGGCGATGTCGAACGGCAATGTCGTTGCGATCAACGCGGCCGGAGAGAAGGTCATCGGCCTGCGCGCGGCGAGCGACGCGACCAGCAAGGGCGTAACGGGACTTGATCGCTCGCTGCGCAACAGCTCGCAGAACGCCGTTGCATCCCTTCCACTGGATACGGACGGCGTGGTCCAGCACATCGCGCTCAGCGAGAATGGCGAGGACGTTCCCTATCTGGTCGTCACAAAACAGCTCCGCCCTTCCAATCTGTGGGTCAACGGTCCAGTTCAGCGCGAAGTCATGTCGCTCGGCATTGTCGTCCCCGAGCGAGAAATTTACGCCTCTCTGATCGCAGCCAGGCAGCAGATAGCGCAGGCAACCAACCGTATCCTCATCTATCAGATCCTCGCGGTGCTCGTTTCGCTGCTCATCGTCACGGCCGCGGTATTTGCGGCGTCGAAACGCATTACCAGCGGGATCAGAGCTCTGGCAGGGGCCGCCAAGCGCATCGAGGCGAAGGACTATTCCGTTCGGGTCGACATCCGCAGCAAGGACGAAGTCGCGCAGGCCGGACTCGCCTTCAATCGCATGGCCGAGCAGATCAGCTTCCACACCGAAAACCTTGAAAAACTGGTCGCGGAGCGGACGGAGGAGATCGAGGAGGCGAAGGAAGAAATCTCGGCCTTGAACACGCAGCTGAAGAGCGAGAACCTGCGTCTTGGCGCCGAACTCGATGTGGCCCGACACATCCAGATGATGGTGTTGCCACGCGCAGCCGAGCTCCGCGCGGTCGAGAATCTGGAGATTGCCGCCTATATGCGTCCCGCCGACGAGGTTGGCGGCGACTACTACGACGTCCTGCAGAATGGTGGAAGCCTGAAGATAGGCATCGGCGATGTTACCGGCCATGGCCTGGAGAGCGGCGTGCTGATGCTGATGGTGCAATCGGTCGCCCGCGCCTTGCTGGAGGCGGGGGAGACGGACCCCTCGAAGTTCCTTGCACACCTCAACCGGGCGATCTTCAAGAACATCGAGCGCACGAGGACCGACAAGCACCTCACCTTGTCGTTCCTCGATTACGATGGCGAGCGCCTCACCATTTCAGGGCAGCATGAAGACCTCATCGTCATTCGCCAGACAGGGGAGGTCGAGCGGATCGATACTGGTGATCTTGGACTGCCGGTGGGACTTGAATCCGACATTTCGCCCTTTGTTGATACTCGCGAAATAGCCTTCCAGACGGGCGACCTGATCGTGCTCCATACGGACGGCGTGACGGAAGCTGAAAATCCGCGCGGCGAACTGTTCGGTATCGATCGGCTTTGCCAGAGCGCGCGGCGCCTGCACGGTCAAACGGCCGAAGCGGTAAAGGACGGCATTATCGAGGGCCTGATGGCCTATATCGGAACGCAGAAAATACATGATGACATCACATTAGTTGTGATGCGGCATAGGTGATGACATGACGGTCGTGCTCTTTGGGCAAGAACACCTCGCCTTCTCTGACACCGCTCACGCAGTGCGACTTCTATTGCTTGATGGTCCGCTTGATCTTGCCTGGAAGCACTCCGGAATGACGTCTGATTTCATCGCCGAGATGATGGCGCCGAGATTTCGTCCATCGAGGCGGCTCTACAATCAACTCAAGCAGGATATCGGCTATCTCGCAAACGAACTGATCGAGAACGCCATAAAGTTTCGTGCGCGTGGAGAAGTCGTGGTGGAGGCGCTCGCGCAGACGGATTGTGTTCGGCTCCGGGTTTCCAATTTTATTGACAGCGAAACGGCTGCCAGATTCCAGCGGCTGCTCGTGAATGTGACGAGTGGCGATCCCGGTGACCTGCTTATCCGACAGATCGAGGCCAGTGCCGTGGCCACGACCGGCGGCACTTCCGGACTGGGTTTGTTGACTCTGATGAGCGACTACGCGGTGCAGTTTGCCTGGCTCTTCGAGGAGGACAGCGTTCACGAACGAACAAGAATTGAAACCTATGCCGCGATGGCAATTCCGGCATGAAACGGTAAGAGGTGCGCCATGGAAATTAGAGAAGAAGCCTACCGCGTCTGGTCCGAAGGCAGCACAGTCTATTTCGACGGGACAATGCGGCTGGCGGGACCTGATGCCTACGCGCCTATCCATGCACTCGCCATGAAGGCGCTTGAAGGTGGGGGCGGCAAAACCACATTGGACTTGACAGGCTTGGAGTTTCTCAACTCCTCCGGCATAAATCTGCTCGCCAAGCTGACGATCGAGGCGCGCAAGCGCCCGGACATTCATTTGACCGTGTTGGGGTCATCGCAGATTTCCTGGCAGATGAAGTCGCTGCCCAACCTGAAAAAGCTGCACCCCGGTGTGGATCTAAGAATGACCTGACGGCGTAGGAACTGATGTGGAACGAAGCGCGCTTGCCTGATCGATGATGGACGATGGAGACCAAATTGCAAGACGACGAACGATCTCGCCCCTCCCCAGCCCAACCCGATGACCGCTCGCGCGACGATAGCAGACCTGCGCAGAGCGAACGCCGCCGCTTTCGTCGCGAGACGACACCCACGGACGAGCAACCGGCGCCTCCGCCAGCATTGCAACCGTTGCGGTTTTCCACGCGCGACCTCGAGCCGGCACAGCAATTTGCCGCCTGGCAGTCTTACGTCGCGCCGCTTGTCGACGTCCGGCGCCCGGACAATTCTCCCCCAGATGCAGGTTTTGGAGCCGAGCACGCAGCCTGGAATCTCGGCGGCATGCTCATTATTCAACAAAGCACCCCCGCCCATAGCTATAGCCGTTCGGAAGCGAAGGTCAGATCAAGCCCCATCGATCACTGGCATATCTCGGTCCTGCGCAACGGTCGAACATGGACGGAAGTCGGCGGGCACGTCTCCGAAGGCGAGCCCGGGAAGGTCGAATTGCGCACTTTGGGACATCCCTTTCGCGGTCGATCGACGGACGCAAAGACGCTATCCCTTTATCTTCCCCGCGAGCTGCTTCATCCCGCCTCAACCGAGATCAGAAACAACATCGCCCTTTCCGGAACGCGTGCCAAACTGCTGATCGACTATCTGGACGGCGTCGAGGCAAAGCTGGCACAGCTGGCAGAGGCGGATCTTCCGCATGTGGTCCAGACCATCCGCGACATGATCCTGACCAGTGTTTCATCATCGCCAGCGTCCGCAGAGCCACACAACAGCTTGGCCCTTAAGGAACGCGTCTACCGCTTCGTCCAGCACAATTTGATGTCGCCCGACCTGACAACCGACCGTTTGTGCCGGGAATTGGGCGTCTCCCGCACGCGGCTCTATCAGGCTTTCGAGCCGGACGGCGGCGTGCATCACTACATTCAGCGCCGCAGGCTTCTGGCTGCACACGCCGCGTTGAGTGATACGGCCAACCGGCAACAAATCGTTGATATCGCCTTTGCAGCCGGCTTTTCCTCTGCCGCACATTTCAGCCGCGCCTTCAGCAAGGAATTTGGCTACAGCCCGCGCGAGGCGAGGAACGTGGCCATGCCGTCTTATCTCGGGCACCCGGTCGAGCCGGTGTCCGAGGCCGAGAGCGCTCAATCCTTCGACAAGTGGCTAAGAACGCTCGGACACCTCCGCCGCGCCTGAGCGCTTCCAACCCCGTCGCGTCGAAGGCGTTCCTCGGCAGGACGCCGACGGGCGATCATCCCCTCCCCGTCGGACACTCTGATCGCCCGCATCACTCCCAGGACCGGGTGCCAAAATCAATCACGCGCGTTATGGTATCGCCGGTGATTGATCGCCGCCAACGCCTACCTCGGACGCATGGATGAAGCGCGCAAGCACCTTGCCGCGCTCGAGACCATTTCGCCCGGCGTCAACCTTGCACGCATCCGTCGCGGCCAGCACGCCATCGACCCGCACAGAATCGAGGTGCTGATCGAGGGCATGCGCATGGCCGGGATGCGCTAGCGTTGAGTTGAGTTCACCTCGACGGGCGACAGGCGATGCCGCCGCGCAACCACGCAGACCGACATCTCGCCACTATAACTTTCCGCGACAATGCGAGCCTTCTCCTCGTCGCTCCAATCGCGTCTATGGTCGAGCCTGTGAATATCTCCAACTGCTGAACGGCTTCTTCAGCGTTGGCATTATGGGTAGATCCTGTGATCGGCATATGTCGAAGCCCCTCCTTTGGACGAACATCAACGATCGGATCGTGATCCCGTGATCCGGAAGGTGGGTCGAAACACCGCCCTACGCTGGGGCACTACCAAAAGCCACAGAAATGGACGCTGCTGCAAGTTTCTGGATGCGCAGCTAACGACAGGCACGGCGTAAGCCATTAATAAAGAAGCATAATCGCAGTGCAGGCAGCAAGACGGAACGCAATAGCGAATGCGCTCCCGTTAAAAATGAAGCAACTTTCAGGGGCATATCATGGAACCGACCAATCCTACGATCCAGATCAGCAATCCTCGATATCCTGCGAATGATCCATACCGCGTTGTCGAGCGCGAAGAAGTCCTTGCACAGGCCTTCAGAGCTTTCGTCCAGCGAGCCGTTGCTGCGGGTTGGAAGGAATCGGAGGTCGCGCTGACTTTGGCCGACATCGCCGACGACTATGTAATGGCTCTCGCTCGAAGGGTTAAGGCAAACTAGTACCGAGTACCGTCCGCGCGTCGCAGCTGGGGGCGAACGCGGAATTGCCAGCATCCCTTCAACCGGCCCGGGGCCCATCGCTTCGCAGATGATGCGAAGCGGTGGGCCCCGGTCGTTGAGCCGTGTAAAAACCGACGGCCTATCGAGCTCGTCGGATACCAGTCAAGGCGACCGCGGCAAGGACTGAATATAGTCGTAAGCGATCGTGGTCTCTTCGTTCGTTCCCTCATCGTAGACTTTGGCCAGCGTCGCATGCAGATCAGGAGAATAGAGGGCGCTCCACAACTCAGCCTGTTGGCCCGCCCTCTTGATTTCCTGCCTAATCCTGAAAGCCTCGTATTTACAGCGGCCAACCGCTACCGTCTCGCGCTTCGTTACCGTTAGCTCCAACGTCCATTGGTCCTTGGACTGCTGCGGATCTAAAGGCACAAAGGTGATGACATGGTGCGCATCCTTTTTGAGCGGAAAAACCTTGTCCAAATCCCCAAGCGGATAAATGGTGTAACGCTCATCATTGCTGGAGCGCGACAGGTCGAACAGGCCCTCGTATGAATAGACAGTCTGCCTATTCGAGTCCCCGAACGAGTTGGTTATTGTAATCAAAGGACCTTCGGCCGGCCTGAATTCACTGATCGCGCCTGAGTTCCGTAATAGGAAACCATTCTTCGCAGTCTTGGCTGAAGGGCAGTCGACAGCATGGGCAGCAACGGGAAGTACAACGGCAATGACTAAGGTAAATAGGTGCTTTGCAATCATGGTTACCAATCGACGTCGGTTGAGAACACCTCCCCCTTAGATCAGCTGCACTAAAATATCCACAATATAATCTCCCTTAGGTTGCATTTCGCATAGATTCTTTTCAGAAGTTCGATGCGGCTTCGATAGCCCGGACCGTTGCCGATATTGATCAGGTGGCGATCCCTACCCGAGAACACCTTGGCTGCCCCGGCAAATAAGGTCGGCGTCAGAATCGACAATCGAGAGCCCTGTCATTTGCTTTACAGATACGACGCTGTACAGTCCCGAGCAGCTGATTGGCCGCAGCTCCCAGCTGACACCTTTAGAAGGAGGAACGATGTTTCATCATGTTTCTATCGGCGTGTCCGATCTCGACCGTGCGCGCAAGTTCTACGACGCAGCACTTGAGCCCCTGGGCTATATGAGACTTTCCACGAGTGACAAGTGGCTGGGCTACGGCTCGGAACAACCACAGCTTTGGGCAAAGCTTGCCGAGCGCCCTGTCGTTCCCGACATGGAGTCGGGACTGCACTTCTGTTTTGTTGCCGGCAGCGAGGAGGGCGTCAGGGCCTTTCACGCAAACGCTACGACCAATGGCGGGACGGATAATGGCGAACCGGGAATACGTCCCGAGTACGGATCGTTCTATTACGCAGCATTCGTGATCGATCCGGATGGCTACCGTCTGGAAGCCTTTTTCCATCGCCCCGAATGAAGGTCTGTAGCGCGGGCCGCCTTGAATTACACTGATCGCAAGGTAACCGCATGTCGCAACACCTTGAGCCCCCCTCCTCCCATGTCCACTCGGCGGTGATTTGGGTGGGCTTCATTGCGATGTGCGTCGGCATGTTCATGGCAATCCTGGACGTGCAGGTCGTCGCGACATCTCTTCCGACCATCCAGCAAGCGATCAATATCGACCCCGACCAGATGAGCTGGATCCAGACCGTTTATCTCATCGCGGAGGTGGTCGCCATACCATTGACCGGCTTGCTGACGCGCGTCTTGACGATGCGGTGGCTCTTCGTCGCTTCAATAGGCTTGTTTGTCGTTGCTTCGGCTGGTTGTGCGGCGAGCAGTAACTTCAACGAACTGATTGCTTGGCGCGTCGTCCAGGGCTTCTCCGGCGGAACGCTGATCCCCGCAGTGTTTTCAGCTGTCTTCATCCTCTTTCCAAATGAGCGGCAGGCGATCGCAACGACAATTGCGGGCGTGCTGGCTGTCTTGGCACCGACGGTTGGGCCAATCATCGGCGGCTGGCTGACGGCGACCTATTCCTGGCATTGGCTGTTCCTCATCAATATTGCTCCTGGTATCGTCTCGGCGCTCGTGGCATGGCGGTTTCTGCCGCGGCAGAAAGGCGACCCTTCCGAACTCCGGCATCTCGATGGTGTTTCGCTCGTCATGATGGCGCTGGCGTTGACGAGCCTCGAGTTGGGACTGAAGGAGGCGCCCACGAGCGGCTGGATCTCGCCATATGTTCTCAGCCTGCTGGCAGTCAGCCTCGTATCGGGAGCCGCATTTGCATCCCGGTCGCTGCGCAGAATGCGCCCGATTGTCGAACTGCGTCATTTCCGCGATCGAAATTTCTTCGTCGGTTCAGCCCTCAGTTTCGTGCTCGGGATCGGCCTCTTCGGCTCCGTCTATCTCATGCCGGTTTTCCTTGCCTTCATCAGAGGGCACAATGCACTGGAAATCGGGACCACAATGCTGGTCACAGGGATCACGCAGTTGATCACTGCACCGATCGCAGTTGTGCTGGAGAAGCGAACGGATCCGCGCCTGCTCTCGGCATTGGGATTTGCCCTGTTTGCGATCGGCCTGGCGATGAGCGCATTCCAGGATCCCCGATCTGACTTTGACGCCATGTTCTGGCCCCAGGTCGTGCGCGGTGCAGCGATCATGTTTTGCCTTCTCCCGCCCACGCGCTTGGCGCTCGGAACCCTGGCAGCGGCGCAGGTCCCTGATGCAAGCGGGCTCTTCAACCTGATGCGAAACCTTGGCGGAGCAATCGGTATCGCATTGATCGATACGATCATCTATACGAGGTCGGAGCCCCTCGCGCAGATATTATGGGATCGGTTGCGTGCCGGCGACACAGGTGCCGCTGCGTTTGTCGGGGCGCCAGCCGGCACGATGACGGGCAATGCAGGCAGTTTCAGCCCCGACACAACCGCAGCGCTGGACCCGCTGGTACAAACGGCGGCAAGCGTCCAAGCGATCAACGAGGCATGGCTCATCGTCGCCATACTGACAGGCTGCGCACTACTCTTTCTGCCATTCGCAAGACCGGTCGCTCCACCGCAATAAGAGCGCAGTAGGCTTTTCCGGCAGCGTTGCTCACCGTTTCGGGATTGTCGGCCATAGGACGACGTCTTCGGGCCTTCCGCCGCCTGACGTCTCGATTTTCTGCGACCCTGATGACTGGCAGGTGGTCCGATAGGCCGGCGGCAAAGTGTGAACAGAGCGTTCAATCGTCTTTTTATCGCAGATGCCGCTTCCCATGTTATGGCCATCACAATCCCACGGCAGATCCCTGATATCAACGGGCAAAAATCATGAAGAAAATCGGCTTTCTCTCCTTCGGCCACTGGACGCCCTCTCCCCAATCGCAGACCCGCTCGGCGGGCGACGCGCTGCTCCAATCCATCGACCTTGCCGTTGCAGCAGAAGAACTCGGTGCGGACGGCGCTTATTTCCGCGTCCACCATTTTGCTCGCCAGCTTGCCTCTCCCTTTCCGCTGCTGGCGGCAGTCGGCGCGAAGACGAAGACCATAGAAATCGGCACCGCGGTCATCGACATGCGCTATGAGAACCCTCTCTATATGGCCGAGGACGCCGGAGCCGCCGATCTCATCGCGGGTGGCCGCCTGCAACTCGGCATCAGCCGCGGCTCCCCGGAGCAGGTCATCGATGGCTGGCGTTATTTCGGCTACCAGCCACAGGACGGCTTAAGCGATGCCGATATGGGCAGGGGCCATGCCGAAGTGTTCCTGAACGCACTGAAAGGCGAAGGCTTTGCCCAACCCAACCCGCGTCCGATGTTTCCGAACCCGCCCGGCCTGCTGCGCCTTGAACCTTATTCGGAAGGATTGCGAGAGCGCATCTGGTGGGGTGCCGGATCCAACGCAACCGCCATCTGGGCGGCCAAGCTCGGCATGAACCTGCAGAGTTCGACGTTAAAGGATGACGAAACGGGCGAACCCTTCCACGTCCAGCAAGCCGCACAAATCCGCGCTTATCGAGATGCTTGGAGGCAAGCCGGTCATAGCCGCACGCCGCGCGTGTCTGTCAGCCGCAGCATCTTCGCGCTCGTCGACGATCGCGATCGCGCCTATTTCGGTCGGGGCAGCAAGGAGCAGGATTCAATCGGCTATATCGATGAGAACACCAAGGCCATCTTTGGTCGGTCCTACGCGGCCGAACCGGACGCGCTGGTCAAACAGCTCGCCGAAGACGAAGCCATCGCCGAAGCCGATACCCTGCTGCTCACCGTCCCCAATCAGCTTGGCGTCGAATACAACGCCCATGTGATCGACGCGATCCTGAAGCATGTGGCGCCGCCTCTTGGCTGGCGTTAACTGAGGAGTTAAACCATCACATCAACATCGGCATCGCAAATGGGCCTATGACAGTCACAAATTGCCCACAGGCGGAGGCTCACACGCGCGCTATTGCGTCAGTACCAGCGCGCTTCGTCCGCTTGTGGTGTCGGCAATCAGCCGGGCGATCTCCCCAGATTTTGCTTGCGGAAAGCTCGCAGTGATCTCGGCACCGGCGCCAGAGAATGTCTCGCTTAGGACGTGCACCCCCTCGAAAGCGGCGAGCCTTGCCTTGAGGATCGCAAGGTCGGAGAAGGCCGCGCGGATCGTTCCTTCCAAAGTTGGAACAAGCTCGATAAGTTCGCCAGCTCGCAGGCAGGCGGCGGCCGTTCCACCATAGGCGCGGATTAAACCGCCGGTGCCGAGAAGAACGCCACCAAACCAGCGTGTGACAATAACGAGGACCTTATCGAGCGACTGGCCGTCAATCGCCTGCAATATCGGCTTTCCTGCGGTTCCGCCCGGCTCGCCGTCATCGTTGAACCGGTACGTCTGGCCGATACGCCAGGCCCAACAATTATGGTTGGCGTCGCCATGGCAGTGCGCGGCAAGCGCCTCCTTGGCTTCGAGCTCACTGGCGACAGGCACGCCGATCGCCAGGAACCGGCTTCTTTTCACGACTTGCTCGAGGGATGTCGGACGTTCCAGCGAATACATGACAGCGATATAGGCTAGTGTGGCCACCGAGCGAAGATGTCTGACAAAGATTTCATCCGGCAACGGGCGGATGTGAGGGTGGAGAAGCCCGCCAAGCATGGCGATGCCGGTCCGCATTATCGGGCCGGTATCGAAATCCGGCCTTTCATGTTCGGATGGAACCGACAGTAATAGTCGACCGGCGTGGTTGCCTTCAGCACCAGATGTCCCGATTTCCCTGGAGGAATAACCACCTCCCAGTCCCCCTTCACGGTCGCCGTGTGGGCAAGGATGTCCTTGTTGATCCATTCGATCGTATCGCCCGGCCTTGCGCTGATCTCGGCGGGCGAAAACCTCATCTTTTCGATTGTTACCGTGACTGTTTCCGCCCGTACTGGAACGACACCAATGGTCAACGCAGGTACCGCAACGATCCACAGATGCCGTCTCAGCATGTCGGCATCTCCTATTTGAGCTCGGCAGCGACGTGCTCGGCGTGCTGCTGATGGCCTTGGAAGATTTTCAGACCGGTTTCGAGCAGTTCCTTGAGTTCGGCATTGCTCGCCGACGGGATCAACAGCGTCTCGAGAGCGCCATTGACCTGCTTGTGGTAGGCCACCTCGTTGGCGACATAGGCCTTGTCGAAGTTCGCGCCGTTGAGCGCGGCGAGTTTCGCTCGCTCGTCGGTCGCAGCTTTCGTCAGCGTCTTGCTCGTGTCGTTGTCCTCTGGCGTAACCTTGAGTTTCTTGACCAATGCGAGGGCCTGCGTATTCACGGCCTCATGATCTCGCACCATGTCCTGAGCGAAGGCGACAACCGCCTTGTTTTTGGATTTCGAGATCGCAAGTTTTGCTGCCTCTACGTCGATGACGCCGGCGGTATAGGCGATGTGAGCGATCTGCGCGTCCGTCGGCTTGTCTGCAGCCCATGCCGACGGCACAATTCCAAGCAGGCAAAGCGCGGTCAGGGTGGCAATCTGTCGAGTATGCATAGGAACCTCCTTCGCCCGAACCGGTAAGGCCGGGCGTTATTGTCTGGAACGAAGATTGGATGCCGGTTCGGCCGTTAGGTTCCCGCGATTAATCGAGAAAACCGAGACGGCTCATCACCGCGCTCGTCAGACGCTCGCAGCGGCGGCCGGCAAAGGGAAATGCGGAAAGGAGCACGGGACCGATCTGCTGGTCGAGGCGCTCGCGCACCAGACGCCTGGCACGATGCAATCGGGTCTTGACGGTTTGCGCCCGTATGCCAAGCAGCGCCGCCGTCTCCTCGACACTCAACCCCTCGATGACCCGCGCGACAAAGACCGTTCGGTAGATATCGGGCAGAGCGTCTGTTGCCTGCTCGACCAGTTGCAAGATTTGCCGTTGCGCCATGGTCCGCTCCGGATCGCCGGTGTTGTCGACAGGGAATTGCACGATCGTCGCTCCGCCGCTCTGGTTGGCGACGTTCGCAACGCCCAGGCTCCGCCGCTTTTTGCGCAGCCGCGCGAGGGCTTCGTTAATCACAATGCGCGATAACCAGGTCGCGAGCGACGAGTCTCCCCGGAAGCGGTTAAGATGTGCAAATCCCAGCACATAGGCTTCCTGAACAACGTCCTCCGCCTCGCTGTCGTTGCGAACGATGCTTCTTGCGAGGCGATAGAGCCTCTGATTATGAGCCTTCATGATTGCGCGAAACGCATGGCGATCGCGGGCGACCGCGCGGCGTGCCAGCTCGACATCGGCCAGCGTATCGAGTGCGTCGGCCCTATCGGTTCGAATGTGCGACATCTTCATCTCCTTAGCATGGCTTTAGATGGAGCTCGATGGAGAAGGTTCCCGAAACTCATGCGCCCGTGCCGGGAGCGGGCCAGACGCGTTGCCATGACACATGGCAGCCAGATCGATCTTGGCGCGCTGCCCGCGCCCGTTTTTCGGTGAACGCGTTTGACACAGCGCAAAAGGATGCCGACATTGCCGTAATGGCTTCACCGAAGTGGCCGCGGGAATGGACCCGACACGGTTTCTGGATGGGATGGACACTATGAATCTCAAGGACCCCACGCTCTTTCGTCAGGCAGCCCTGATTGGCGACACATGGATCGAGGCCGATCCGTCGAACGCGATCGAAGTCAACAATCCGGCGACCGGCGAAATCATCGGCCGCGTACCGAAGCTTGGCGCGGCGGAAACAAAGGCCGCGATCGAGGCGGCAAGCGTTGCCCAAAAGGGGTGGGCGGCACGTACCGCCAAGGAACGCTCGGGCATCCTTCGCAAGTGGTTCGAGCTGATGATTGCAAACAAGGATGATCTCGGCCGCATCCTGACGCTCGAACAGGGCAAGCCAATTGCCGAAGCGACCGGCGAGATCGTCTATGGCGCAAGCTTTATTGAATGGTTCGCCGAAGAGGCGCGCCGCATCTATGGCGACCTCGTCCCTGGCCACCAGCCCGACAAGCGCATCATGGTGATGAAGCAGCCAATCGGCGTGGTGGCCGCAATTACCCCCTGGAACTTCCCGAACGCCATGATCACCCGCAAGGCGGGACCAGCCTTTGCTGCAGGTTGCGCCATGGTGCTAAAGCCTGCCAGCCAGACGCCCTTTTCGGCGCTGGCGATTGCAGTACTTGCCGAGCGTGCCGGCCTGCCAAAGGGACTGCTTTCTGTCATCACCGGTTCGGCACGTGAAATCGGCGCCGAGATGACCGGCAATCCGACTGTCCGCAAGTTGACCTTCACCGGTTCTACCGAGATCGGCGCCGAGCTCTACAAGCAGAGCGCTGCGACGATCAAGAAGCTCGGGCTGGAACTCGGCGGCAATGCACCGTTCATCGTCTTCGACGACGCCGACCTCGATGCCGCCGTCGAGGGCGCGCTGATCGCCAAGTTCCGTAACAACGGCCAGACCTGCGTGTGCGCCAACCGGCTGTACGTGCAGGACAGCGTCTATGATGCTTTCGCACAAAAGCTTGCGGTGGCGGTCGGTAAGTTGAAGACTGGCAATGGCTTCGACGAGGGGGTCATTCTCGGGCCACTGATCGATCAGCCAGCACTTGAAAAGGTCGAGGAGCACGTTGCCGATGCGCTCGCCAAGGGCGCGAGCGTCGTGCGGGGCGGAAAGCGCCATGCGCTCGGCGGCACCTTCTACGAGGCGACGGTGCTCGCCGACGTTACCAAGGAGATGGTCGTTGCGCGCGAGGAGACCTTCGGGCCGGTGGCGCCGCTCTTTCGCTTCAAGGACGAGGCCGATGTGATCGCCCAAGCCAACGACACCGAGTTCGGGTTGGCCTCCTACTTCTACGCCAAGGACCTCGCCCGCGTTTTCCGGGTGGCCGAAGCCCTGGAATACGGCATGGTTGGCGTCAACACCGGATTGATCTCGACGCCAGAGGCACCGTTCGGCGGCGTCAAGCTCTCCGGCCTTGGCCGTGAGGGTTCAAGATACGGGATCGAAGAATTTATCGAGATCAAATACGTCTGCCTCGGCGGTATCGGTTGAACGCCTGGGACCGGTGCCAGGGCGCAATCCTTACGCTCTTTTGCTATGGACGGCAGGGCTTTTGGGGCTGCGGTCCATCGCAACGTGCATACCTGGAGTACGATTTTATTCGTCGACGTAGAATTGTACCGACCGAAATGAGGATGTTCATAGCGAGAGCGTGATTACCTTAGCCATGGTTATTGCACGTCTTTCGTGCCATATTAGTGATCAGCACTGTTCAACATTTGAGTCGCGATCTGGCGCGAAAAATGGAGACGATGAGATGCTACATGGCCTTCCCGAGCCAATTTCGAATTCCTGTAAGTCTTTGAAGGAACGAATACTAGCTTGTGCCGTTTTTTCAATGAGCGCGCCGACAGGGCGGCAATCCCGTCTTAATCAACCGGCCGCGGGAGAAAATCATGCAAAAGGGTGAAAGCGACGTCTTTGATCTTTTCTCGGAGATTTACACAAGCGCCGCGCAAGAAGAACTGAGCCTACAAGAATACCTGCTAGCCTGCCGCGATGACAAAAGCCTTTATGCGACCGCGCAAGAGCGAATGGTCGAGGCGATCGGCGAGCCGACGCTGATTGATACGAGCGCCGATGAGCGGCTGGGGCGAATTTTCGCCAACCGCACAGTCAAGATCTATCCGTCCTTCGCTGATTTCTACGGCATGGAGGACACGATCGAGCGGATTGTCGGCTACTTCAGATACGCCGCGCAAGGGCTCGAGGAACGCAAGCAAATCCTCTATCTCCTTGGGCCTGTCGGGGGCGGCAAATCGTCGCTTGCCGAGCGCCTCAAAAGGCTCATGGAGCAGCGCCCGATCTACACCCTGGCCGTCAATGGCAAAATCAGCCCTGTCTTCGAATCTCCTCTGGGCCTCTTCCATCCGGAACGGATGGCGGGTCTCTTGGAAGATAAGTACGGGATTGCGCAGCGCCGTCTCACGGGTCTGATCTCGCCTTGGGCAACGAAACGGCTCGATGAGATTGGCGGCGATATCTCGAAGTTCAGCGTCGTCAAGCTGACGCCCTCCCGTCTGCGACAGATTGCGATCGCCAAGACCGAGCCTGGCGACGAGAACAACCAGGATGTGTCTGCGCTGGTCGGCAAGGTGGACATCCGTCAGCTCGAACATTTCAGTCAGGCCGATCCGGATGCCTATTCCTACAGCGGCGGACTAAACAGGACGACGCAAGGGCTTCTTGAGTTCGTCGAAATGTTCAAGGCGCCCATCAAGGTATTGCACCCGCTGCTGACCGCCACGCAGGAAGGCAGCTATAACGGCACCGAGAACTTTGGCGCCTTCCCGTTCCAGGGGATTGTCGTTGCTCACTCCAACGAGTCCGAGTGGTTGCAATTCAAGAACAACAAGAACAACGAGGCCTTCCTGGACCGCATCCTCGTCGTCAAGGTGCCGTATTGCCTGCGGGTCACCGAGGAGCGGCAGATCTACGAGAAGCTGCTTCGTGAGAGCGAACTGGCAAAGAGCCCATGTGCCCCTGAAGTGCTCGAGAATCTCAGCCGCTTCACGGTAGCAACACGCCTCCACATACATGAGAACTCACCGCTCTATACGAAGATGCGCGTGTATGACGGCGAAAACCTGAAGGACACCGATCCCAAAGCAAAGTCCGTTCAGGAGTATCGCGATGCGGCCGGCGTTGATGAAGGCATGACCGGTATTAGCACCCGCTTCGCCTTCAAGGTTCTCTCAGAAACCTTCAACTACGACACCAAGGAGGTGGCCGCCGACCCAGTGCACCTGATGTACATCATGGAACAGGCAATCCGACGCGAACAGTTTTCCAAGGAAACCGAGGCGCGCTACCTTGATTTCATCAAATCCGAGCTTGCTGCGCGTTACGCAGAATTCATCGGCCATGAAATCCAGAAGGCTTACCTGGAATCCTATAGCGAGTATGGGCAAAACCTGTTCGACCGCTACATCGCATACGCGGATGCATGGCTGGAAGATCAGGACTTCAAGGACTACGACACCGGCCAAATCCTCAACCGCGAAATTCTCGACAGCGAGTTGTCGCAGATCGAGAAGCCCGCAGGCATCGCCAATCCCAAGGACTTCCGCAACGAGGTCGTGAAGTTTACGCTTCGCGCCCGGGCTAGGAACCATGGGCGCAACCCTTCCTGGACGAGCTATGAAAAGCTTCGCGAAGTGATCGAGAAGCGCATGTTCGGCCAGGTCGAAGATCTCCTGCCGGTCATCAGCTTCGGCTCCAAGAAGGACAGCTCGACGGAAAAGCAGCACGCCGAATTTGTCCAGCGCATGACGCAGCGTGGCTACACGGTTCGCCAGGTCCGGCGGCTCGTCGATTGGTACATGAGGGTCAACAAGGCCGGTTGACGATGCCGAACCTGGGGATTGGCAGATGCCGAATTTCATCGACCGCCGGCTCAACCCGAAGGATAAGAGCCTCGGCAACCGGCAACGCTTCCTGAAGCGTGCCCGCGACGAGCTCAAGCGGGCAATCAAGGAACAGGTCAAGTCCGATAAGATCGCCGACGTGGATGCTGCCCATGGCGTCCCGATGCCGAAGCGTGGCGCGGGAGAGCCTACCTTTCAGCCTGCTTCTGGCAGCGGTGAGCGCGAGTATATTCTTCCGGGCAATAAGGAATACATGGCGGGCGACAAGCTATCGCGACCGCAAGGCGGTGGCGGCGGCGGAGGCCGCGGCGCCGGCCACGGCGAGAGTGAGGATGATTTTCAGTTCATCCTATCCCGGGATGAAGTTCTCGACCTTTTCTTCGAAGATCTTGAGCTGCCTGACATGGTCAAGCTGAACCTGAAGGAAACGGTGACCTACAAGCCGCATCGCGTCGGCTTCAGCACGGCCGGCACGCCCACCAACATCAATGTCGGGCGCACCATGCGCAACAGCTACGGCCGCCGCATCGCCTTGCAGCGACCGAGCGAAGCGGCGGTGAAAACGCTTGCGGACGAGATCGCCGTCCTGGAGTCAGAGGAGAATCTGTCGCTGCCGAACCGGCGGCGCCTGCAGGCGCTGCGCGAGGAACTGGAGCAGCTGGAGCGCAGGCGTCGGCGTATTTCCTATGTCGATCCGGTCGACATTCGCTTCAACCGCTTCGAGCGCCAGCCGCTCCCCAATGCCAGCGCCGTGATGTTCTGCCTAATGGACGTATCGGCATCGATGGGCGAGCGTGAAAAGGATCTTGCCAAACGCTTCTTCGTTCTGCTCCACCTGTTTTTGACCCGCCGCTACGAGCGGATCGATATCGTCTTCATCCGCCACACCGACGAGGCGCGCGAGGTCGACGAGGAGACGTTCTTCTACAGCAAGCAGAGCGGCGGCACGGTGGTTTCCACGGCCCTTGAGGAAATGCTTCGTGTGATCGACGAACGGTATCCAGCGCATTTGTGGAACATTTATGCCGCTCAGGCTTCCGACGGCGACAACATCAGCGGCGATTCTGAACGCTGTGCGGCACTGCTGCGCGACCAGCTGATGCGTCTTTGCCAATATTATGCTTATGTCGAGATCATCGACGAGCGCGAAACGGAGATCTTTGGAACAACCGACAATGGCACGTCGCTGTGGCGCGCCTACCGCACCGTCGATGGGGCGGTGCCGAATTTCCAGATGACGCGGATCTCCAGACCAGCAGATATCTATCCAGTTTTCCGCAAGCTCTTTACCCGACAGCCTGCCATGCGCACGCGTAAGTAAGGGACGACCGAATGGCGAGACGCTCGAGTTCAGGCCTGCTGTTTGACGGTTCCGACTGGAATTTCGCGACCCTTTCGCGCGCCTACGATGCCATCGAGACTATTGCGCTCGATGAGTTGGGATTGGACGTCTATCCCAACCAACTGGAGATCATTTCCTCGGAGCAGATGCTGGACGCCTATTCCTCAGTCGGCATGCCGCTGATGTACCAGCACTGGTCTTTCGGCAAGCACTTCATCTTCGAGGATCACCTGTATCGTAAGGGACAGCGCGGTCTCGCCTATGAAATCGTCATCAATTCCAATCCCTGCATTACCTATCTCATGGAAGAAAACACCATGGCGATGCAGGCGCTCGTGACCGCGCATGCGGCCTTCGGCCACAATCATTTTTTCAAGAACAACTATCTGTTCCGCCAATGGACCGACGCCGGTGCCATTTTGAGCTACATGGACTTCGCCAAGAAATACATTGCCAAGTGCGAGGAACGGCATGGATTGAGCGCTGTTGAGGCAATCATCGATTCCGCCCACGCCTTGATGGACCAAGGCGTCTTTCGCTATCGTCGCCCGCCGCGCCTTTCCTCCGAAAAAGTCAGGGAGCGCGCACGCGAGCGACTGGAATACGAGGAGCAAACCTACAGCGATTTGTGGCGCACGCTACCACTGGCAGCGGAACATCGTAATCCGGAGGATGCCGAACGCGACGCATCGGAACGCAAGAAGGTTCTCAACCTTCCAGAGGAGAACCTGCTGTACTTTCTCGAAAAGCACAGCCTCATCCTCGATCCCTGGCAACGGGAAATTCTTCGGATCGTGCGCGTCATTGCGCAGTATTTCTATCCGCAGCGCCAAACCAAGGTGATGAACGAGGGCTGCGCGACCTTCGTGCACTACACGATCATCAACCGGCTCTTCGACCAAGGCAGGATCAGCGAGGGGGCGATGCTCGAATTGCTGAAAAGCCACTCGAATGTAGTGTTTCAGCCAGCCTTCGATGACCCCCGCTTTCCCGGCATAAACCCCTATGCCTTGGGGTTCGCGATGATGCAGGATATCGAGCGCATCTGCATGGAACCGACGGCGGAGGATCGCGACTGGTTTCCCTCGTTTGCCGGCAATGGCGATTGGCGCGGAACCTTGCTTGACGCCTGGGCGAACCACCGAGACGAGTCATTCATGCTGCAATATTTAAGCCCGGCAATTATCCGCAAGTTCCGATTGTTTCTGCTCTCGGATCGCGCCACCGACAGCTATTGCGAAGTGGCCTCAATCCACAACGAACGTGGCTATTCCACAATCCGCTCAGCGCTTGCCCGCAGCTACGATGTCGGTGCCAGACAGGCTGATATCCAGGTGATCGACGTCGACCTCCTTGGCGACCGACAGCTTCGTCTGCAACATAATGTGAAGAACGGCATCCTTTTGGAAGAACGCACCCGCGATGCCACGCTGGGTCACATTCGCCACCTCTGGGGCTACGACGTCAGCCTGAGCGGCGTCGATGCTGCAACCGGCAGCGTTCTCTACGAGTGCTCGACAGACGAGATGTGACGCGCGACGTTGGTCGTGGCCGGCGCGGACACGCTTGACCGGATTGCCGCATCTTGCACCGTTCAAAACGTCAATGCTTGTCCTCTTCGGCATGTCTTCGCCGGATGCTTCGCACGACAAGCCACATGCCGGCAACGACGATCGGAACGGAAAGGCCGGTCAGCGTCTCGGGAGAGAGCTCGAAACCGACATTGTGGGCACCTTTTGCCACATAGCCGAAGAGCCCGACGACATAATAGGAGATTGCCGCCACCGAGAGACCCTCGACCGTCTGCTGCAGACGTAGCTGCAGCTGGGCCCGACGATCCATCGAATTCAGCACCGTCGTATTGATACGCTCGAGTTCGACGTCGATCCAGCTTCGCAACAAAGCCGTGGCCCGGGCGAGCTTGCGCGAAAGGTTCGCCTGACGCTCCTCGACCGACTGGCAGGTTCGCATGGCCGGAGCCAGCCGCCGCTCCAGGAAAGAGCCAAGCGTCTCGCTGCCGGGCATCGCAGTTTCTGCGAGCGCGCGAATGCGTTCCTGAACGATGTCGTAATAGGCGCGGCTGGCTCCGAACCGATAGAGGCTGAGCGCTGCGTTCGCCTCGAGCTCGGCCGCCAGACGTGTTATCTCCGACAGCATCTGATCCGCCTCCTCGCGAGCGTGCAGCTTCATTCGCTGCGTAATTGCGGTCAGGCCAGACTCGATCTGGCGGATTTCAGGCGAGAGCGATTGGGCAAGCGGCAGGCCCATCATTGCAAGCGTGCGATATGTCTCGATGTCGAGAAGACGCTGGACCAATGCACCCCGCGCGCTGTCCGACATGCCGCGATCGATGACCAGAAATTTCGTCAACCCATCGCCGTCCTGGCGGAAGTCGGTAAGGATCGTTGCCTGGCCGTTTCTCAGTTCGCTTCGGCAAAGGCTTGTCGGATCGAAGACGGACATCTCCTGCGCGGTATCGGGCGTGTCATGCCGGATTTCCAGACGAATCCCTGATATGAAGGGGCCCGGCGGCGAAAAACTGTCACCGAAGGGGTGCACGGCGATCGGCGCACCAAACCTCTCCGGAGCCGGGCAATCCCAAAAGTAGGTTGAAAACTCAGTGTGGCGTTCCCAGCGCAGAGTACCCTGGCCCCAGCTTATCGCATGATGACTGGTTTCGCGGGCGGGCGGAGCAACGCCGCTGGAACGGGAAAGATCGGCAAGCATCTCGTGGTCGTTGTCGCCCGCGCTTTCCGTCAAAAAGGCCAACTGGAATATGACACGTGGTGCCTGAACAAGCGCATAGGGTCGCGCATGAATTTCCCCTAAGGCACGTAGTCGAAGATCCGCAGGCGGAAAGCCAAAGCTTCCTTGCGTCATGCGTGCATTCCTTTCGATGGAGGGTTTTTCGGTTATCGATACCGATGCTGCGAGCGGGCTGGGTTTGGCACGAAACTGCTGGATTGGTCGCTTCCTTTCGGCAGCAACGCATTCTAACACCCCTTGCCAACCCGCAAGGAGATTTCGGATATCCATGATGATGTCCCCACATCGGCCCCTCAGCCGACGGCATGCAAGCATCTCGTCATATGCCTGTCCAGCGTGATCCGTTCGCGCGACTGTTTGCCACAGGTCAGCCGAACCATACCGCGGGCAATGCATCCGCGGTGCGCTGACGAGACAGCACCAGCGAAAATCGGAGGCGTTACGAGAGGATGGTAGAAACGGCTCTGCTATGACTGCGCTTGCTGCGCACGGTTGGCATGCACCTCACAGGAGCCCTGAAACCTCAAAACTCATCCTGCACGCGGACTCGGATCTGAGGCTGGCCTTCTCGACGCTAAGTTCTCGCTGAGCGGTTTATGATAAGACGGCCGATGTCTTTAACAGTATCCTCGATCTCAGGGTTGGCAAGGAAATCCCAAATGTGCGAGATGCAGAAACTGGTTGACTGGATCATCGGCAAAGGCTTGTCCTCCGACCGTATCGACGAGATCTTGGAGGGCGTCGCGGAAGCTCTGCTCGGACTGGGATACCCCCTAGTCCGAGCCTCAATCGCTATGCCATCTATCGATCCCCTGCAGCGAGGTTTCTCGGTCACATGGTCGCGCTCAGCAAGCATTTCGGTGGAGATTCAGGGCCATGGCGACGCAGGGGAGGAAATGTTTCGGAGATCGCCGATTTCGTACCTCCTGTCGAATGATCTTCTATACGGTCGCTGGAAGCTACCTTCAAAAGCAAGCTCCCATTTTCCGCTATTGCAAGAACTCGCAAACGATGGAGCGACCGACTATGTGATGAAGCTTATCGGCTTTCCTGAAGGAACCGCCCTCGGTGGTGTCGGATTCTCCTTGGCAAGTAACGGTCCTACCGGCTTCTCGGAAGGACAAATCACCAACCTGGACAGGTTTTTGCCCGCCCTTGCGCTCGCCTGCTACAGGATTGCAGCACTGCGTATCGCAACAGATATGCTCGCCGTCTATACCGGTAGCCGTACGAGTGGCCGGATACTCAACGGACAGACGCGGCGTGGCGACGGAACGGCTATTTACGCGGCTATCCTGCTCGCCGACCTCAAGGATTTCACTTCGCTCAACGAACGTTATGCGCCCGATCGTATCGTGACATGGCTAAACCAGCATTTCGAGGTCATAGGACAGCCCATAGAGCAGGCCGGCGGCGAGATTCTGAAGTTTATGGGCGACAGCCTTCTCGCGATTTTTCCGGCGGAGATCGACAATCCGACCGATGGATGCGAACGAGCACTTTCGGCAGCCAGGATGGCGATGGACGCCAACGACACGCTCAACTGGAAGCGAGTCGACGCTGGGGAGCCGGCGATCCCGATCGATATCGTCCTCCATGTCGGCGAGGTGTTTTATGGAAATGTCGGTTGCACTCGCCGCTTGGACTTCACAGCGATCGGGAAGGCTGTCAACGAAGCAGCTCGCATGGAGAAGCTGTGCGACAACGTCGGTCGCAATCTATTGGCATCCGCGATGTTTGTATCGCGCGTTCAGGCTGATTTCGAAAAACTCGGAAGCTTTGCGTTGAAAGGCGTTGCGAAGCCTGCCGAAGTCTATGGATTACAAAGGTGAACCCACCTCGCTTCGCGAACACGCGCTTGCAGGCTTGTTCCTAGAGCCCGCGATACGGTTATCGCTCCCGAAGTGACATCGCCGGCTTTTTCGAGGATCGACTTGTCGCTCCCCTTAGTATGCAAGGGTTACCTCGTAAGAACGAACAGTGCGCTTTGATGGTTCGGATCTGTCACGGGCGCTAAATTCCGGCTTCTTTTTGCAAGCCTATAGCAATGCCGTTTGATTTAGATCCGCCCGCATGGTGCGCGAGCCCCACAGCGGCAAAACGTGGTGTCGTCGAGGACGCCTCCAGCCAATTTGCAACAGGAGGCGATTATACCCGCACAAACGCTTCCAGTATCCCAAGGTCCCCTTATGATCGATTTCATGACCGAGTTCTGTCAGCGGCTCATCGGCAAGATGCGGGAATAGCGCTGCTCCGCGGCAGGCTCACGATAAATGGTCCGCCGCAACATAATCGTGATGGAACGACTCCCGATCGAATGGATTGAAACCTTCTGTGCAACTGCGCTGAATCGAAAGGCTGTGGAAAGTCAACTTGCGACATCATGCCTTATGCGCAGATCGGGTTCCGGATCGCCGCCGCTGTGGTATTGCCCGATCTTACTCGGGAGAGATTCGATGGCCATAATCGATATTCTGACGTCTGTGGCTGTCGCTGCAACCGTGACAGCGTCCATCTCACCGTCTGAGACCAACACCCCGGTCTTCCGGCCGCTGGGCGTTTCGCAAGATGCCTTGCCGTCAGTGCTCGGCTGCAAACCGATCCATGGCGCCCAGCCGGATGCGACAGGCCAATACTCGTGCAACAATCTGCCCGGCGGAAATGACCTCTTTGACCAATATGTGCTCGCCTATGTCCGCGGGATGGGAATCTGCAACGTCGTCGCGATCTCCCGCTACATCGACGACGATCAGCGCGGCACGACGACACGACAGGTCTACAAAGAAGCGACGTCTCTGCTCGCTTCACAGTTCGGGCCGGCGGACGAGAAGGTCGACCATGTCGCCACGTCCAAGTTCGGGAAGGACGGAATGTTCAGGCAGGCGGTCATTGCACAAGAGCGGCAGGTGTTCGAGCAATGGGACAGCCTGGGTACAAGGTTCCAGAATGCCCAGTCGGCCAGCGTCACCATTTCGGGAAGTGAGGACTGGGGACTGGCGGTCTACAGCATTTTTCGCTTTGCCCACAACGATGTGTGCCTGAGCAATCTGGAGCACCAAACCGGATTGTCTGGCGAAGACGGCGAGTGATCGCAGCTCCGGCGACCGCACGCAAAAAGCCGCCGTTCGCCCGAGCGGCGGCTGGAAGACGGGAGCAGCAATCAACTCCAGTCAATATGTAAACAGTGCCCGCAGGCGAGCGAATAAACCTGGTCGTTCCGCGCCAAGAATACCGCGTACATAGTGAGCAGCTGTCGCAGCGCTGACCGTCGCGCCGAAATGGCAGTAGCAAAGAACGTTATGCAGTTCACCATCGGTGAGACCGAAGAACCTCTTGCCCTGGCCATAGGTATCATCCTCCAGCCCGGCTGCTCGTAGGATCGGATCCTCGAAGGCGACCGAGATCGGCGAGTTATCGCTACGCAGGAGCGATAGGACTGACGTCGGCTGATGTTCGGTCTGGTAGAGGGTTGCCAGTCGTCGATGCGGACTCATCTCGAGGAGCTCCACCCAGCGCTCGAGACGCTCGCTTCGCGACATGATGCGGTGCGGATATGCCTGGTCGATATCCGCAATATTTTGCAGTTGCTCCAATGTCTGATGTTTCATGGTGGGCTCCATTTGGCTGAAATCTGCGCAGCCCCATTTACGCGTACGCCCTGATAAATGAGCTAGGGGACGATGAAGCCCAATCAAGATCGCGCGAAGGAATTATGCGGACGAAAAGCAAGTGGAACGACAGCCCGCGTTCGCATCGCCCTCGCCAGGTCAGCGCAAATGCGGGTTGCTCGCTCCCGCGGTTCAACTCGCAGATCTCATGACTGCGTCAGACGCACAAAATTAGACTGCCGTCAGCCTTGCGCAGCCTTGATTTTCAAACGCCGTTTGCCAAACGCGAAGCAGTGCCAAGCTTCTTTCGGATATCGTTGAAGAACGGCAATCGGTCCAAGGCAACAAGTCCATTCCGAAAAATAATGTCGCGCTCGGAGAGCATCTAAGTTGACAACGATGGTAAAGTTTCGCAGGAGCGTACAAAACCACAACTGCTATCCAAATGGGAACAAAGAGGGCGCATGTCGACAGCCTTTCTAACAATGTCACAGATTGCCTTTCAAGCCGACGGGAGGAGCATCCTTTCGGGAATCGACCTGACATTGAAGAGCGGACGCGTCCATGGCCTGGTTGGGCAGAACGGCAGCGGCAAGAGTACGCTTCTGAAGATCATGGCCCGACAGATCGCCCCGACCTCAGGCGCCGTCGATCTGAAAGGTGAGCCTCTTGCGCGCTGGGGCGGCAGAACATTTGCCCGGCAGGTCGCCTACATGCCGCAATTTACCCCTGCAACCGATAGTATGACGGTGCGCGAACTGGTGGCGCTCGGCCGCTTTCCCTGGCACGGCACGCTCGGCCGCTTCACCGACGCCGATCAAAAATTGGTCGACGAAGCCATAGAGCGCACCAATCTCCATCGTTTTGCAGACAGCTCGCTCGCCAATATGTCCGGTGGTGAGCGGCAGCGCGCGTGGATTGCATTGATGCTGGCTCAGAACGCGCAATGCCTGCTTCTTGATGAGCCAACCTCGGCGCTCGACCTCCTGCACCAGGACGGCGTCCTGGCGCTGCTGGGCGAACTCAGCCATGAGCGCCGGCTGACGATCGTCGTCGTCCTGCATGATATCAATCTGGCCGCCCGCTATTGCGATGAGATCGTCGCTCTGAAGAATGGCCGTATCTTGGCACACGGCAGGCCGGCCGAAATCGTAAGGTCCGATGTGCTGAAATCGGTCTTCGATTTGGAGATGGGCGTTTTTCCGCATCCAGTCAGCAGCGACCCCATCAGCTACATCCTTTAGGTAGAGGCCGTCATGACCGGGTGACAGCCTGAGGCCCGCAACAGTTTATGGGGCCTGACCTGGGGTGCGGTGTCTCTCATTGACGACCCACGAAGGAGCGCTAGCTGAACTGGCAGATTTAAAAGACAAAGTTACTAGGATGGACGAAACAGGTGTGGGCTGGCCAGCGTCGTCATCTGGTCGGCCAGCGATTCAAGGCGGTGGTAGGCGCGTGAGCAGCATCCAACTTCCCGATGGCGTAGAGGATCATAGCCGCTTCCAAAGACGGGTCTGGGCTGTCCAACGTCTTGCCTGGATCCTCTTTGCCATAATACTTGTTGCTTGTCTGTTGGGATTGCTTGGACGCGGCGGCCCCTTCTCCTCGCAAACGGTGACGCTTGCCGGCGCAAGCCTCGAGATCCCATCAATTTCCCGTTGGAACGCCCCTGATCAGATCAGGGTAACGTTTGCCTCATCGGCGGATGCGCGAACGCTGCTGGTGAATAAACAGTTCTTCGAAGCGTTTTCTGTCGAAACGATCGATCCACCTCCGATGACGACGATTGCCTCCCACGGGCGCGTCGGGTACGCATTTCCGCCCGACATGGATGCAGAGATGGTCGTCGTACTCAGACTGCAAACGCAGTTTCCCTGGCTTCATGAATTCGAAATCGGGACTGGCAGTGATATCGTCAAGCGGTCCGTTTTCATTTTCCCATGAGGTGAGATGATGGACGCGGTCGTTCGCGGTCTTGCGATATATTTCATATTGTTGTTGATCATCCGCTTGTCGGGGCGCAGAACCTTGGCGCAGATGACGCCGTTCGACCTCGTGATCGTGCTGGTGATATCCGAGACGACGCAGCAGGCCATGCTTGGAGAAGACTTCTCCATAACCAACGCCATTCTCCTGATCCTAACACTCTTCACCACCGACATCCTGCTGTCTTATATCAAACGCTGGTGGCCCCGCGCCGCGCATGTCATCGATGGGTTACCGACGGTACTCGTCAGCGACGGTGTCTATGACGAGGCAGCGCTGAGGGGATGCAGGCTTGACCGAACAGATATCCTGGAGGCTGCGCGCAGCCAGGAGGGCATCGAGTCGGTAAAGGACATCAAGTTCGCCATCCTTGAAGTGAGCGGCAACATCAGTATCATCAAGAAGAAATAACTCACTCATCTGCTTCATGCCGCCCAGCCGGTCAAGGGAGCAAGATAAGTTCAAACATGCATGGCGCATCCGACCGTAGGTAATTCGCCTTACCCACAGCCGGATGCCTGTTGGTCCGGGAGGGGCTGGGGACGGCTCCAAGATCAACCACCGAAATCTGAGGAATGTAGGCGCGTGTTGCTATCGCCGCTTTCGACGATGTTTCGCCCTTTGTTCCTACTACATAACGTCGAGCGGTCCAAAGAGTACACGATCTCTCAACCAAGGGATGAAAAACACACCTGTCCGAACTCGTCTATTGTCTCTTGCTCGGCTCCTGGTGGCCGAGAACCGGTGGCAGATACTGGCATCGGTGCGAGCCAGCACGACGTCGCCGCGCCCGCAGACCGCGAGCCGCCGGAACGGTTCTGCAGGCGTGGGAAGAGGTGCGAAAATTCGCGCTTCTTTGTCGCCAATGCAACCGGATGAAGAAAGCGGCAAAGCGTGGCCCTCCGGGAACATTTGGACGTCGCACAAGTTCACCCGACATCATTCCGGAATTGAGGAGGATGGTCATGAAATCGTCGACATCTGACGGCGGGCGCCAGTCCGCCAGCGCACTCAGAAAGGAAACTCGTCAGGAGGAGAGGAAGGTCGAGGAGAGGAAGGGCTCCGCGCTTTCCAAGGGAGCCGAGAGGGTGGAAGAGCGTTCGCGCTCCAGCGACGGCAAAAGTGCCGGCCAAAAGCAACATTAAAGGCTGCACGCCGTTGCCGGCAGCACTTTGAAGTGCTGTTGCCATGGGAAAAACGGAAAAACCGGCACATATACAACGCCAGAGCAGCGACGACCGAAGGAAGCGCGCTTCTGCATGCTATTTGCTTGAGCCAACCGTTTGGAGAAACCACGCTCGCGGGTGCGGGGCGGACTAAGAGGGCCGGCGCCGATAGGATCACTAGCTTTGGGAGGCAAGCACAGGCCGCCGCGCATTTCCAGCAACCATAAAAAGGAGTGCGAAGGGCTATCGCCTACGCGAAATTGTGGAAATACCTATCCAGTGGAGCCGTATGCATTGCAACAAGGTGACAGACGCCTGCTGTAATGAGTAGGGTTTCCACGTTAAGAAGGGGAACTTACTATGACCACCACCAACGAAATTGCGGACAAGATTGCCGGTGAACACAGCCTCACCAAGGCGCAGGGCAAGGCCATTGTCGAGGCAGTGTTTGCAGCGATCACCGGTGCGGCAACATCCGGTGCCGAAACCTCTATTCCAGGATTCGGCAAGTTCAAAGTCAAGGACACACCGGAACGTGAAGCCCGCAACCCGGCAACCGGCGCGACCATAAAGATTGCCCCTGCAAAAAAGGTAACCTTCACGCCCGCCAAAGCGCTGAAGGATGCGCTGAACAAGTAGTACTCCGTAGCGCTGCCAGATGAGTTAAAAGCGCAACGAAGTGAAGCAACTCTCGGCCGCCTGGCCGAGTGATATTGGGACCTTCTAGCTGGCCCGCTTCGGCGGGCCTTTTTTCGTATCTAACGGCCAATCGAGGCGTTGATCATGCCGCTGCAGCCGGGTCACCGATGGGCAGCAGTGCCGGATCACGAGGTGGAGCATTGGGATTTTTCGGATCGGAAGGATCCTCAGCAGGCCTCGGAGGTGGCCTGTCTTTGGTTCGATCCGGAAAGTCTGGCGCAGACGTCGGGACATCTGGGGTTTCTTCAGGAGTGGGAACTGTCGTAGGCATTGGGATTCTCCTTTGCCCTTCGAAACGACACCGATGTTGGATGGTTCCCGCTCTTCAGCGGCAGATACGGCAGATTTCGTTCCACCCGGCGCAAATTGGCAAATCAATTGTCGTCCAAGTCGCCATCCCCGTGTCGCCCTCTCATCTTCCACACTTTGGACTTGTAGTCTTGTAGTTCTCATGCCGCCGATGCTCTGAGACCGATTGCCCGATGAATCGCCTGCCGCAGTTGCTCCTGGGTAAATGGTTTCGTCAGCCGCACCAACTCGGTAAGACCCTGTTCGTCGGGAAGCTCTGCATATCCCGAAGCAAGCACAACCGGCAGTTGCGGAAATGAAGAGAAAATCATGCGGGCAAGCTCTGCGCCGGTCATGCCCGGCATCGAATGATCGGTTATGAGGATATCAAAATGCTGGCCTTGCGCGAGCAATTCCAACGCTTGGGAGGCAGACGTTACATCGACCGCGACGTGGCCGAGATCTTCAAGCATCGCCACCGTACCCATGCTCACCAACGGATCGTCATCGACGACGAGCACGGAAAGGTCGCCACCCGCCCGAAGGTCAGCCTCCGCTGCGACTTCCAGGTCGGCCTGTGCCGTTGTGTCCACGCGATCGGCAACCGGCAACCAGAGAGATACCGACGTGCCGATCCCCTGTTTGCTTGTCAATGCGAAGGCACCCCCCGATTGGGCCGTCAGTCCCTGTACCATGGACAGTCCCAATCCGGTCCCTTTCCCAGGGCCTTTCGTCGTAAAGAACGGTTCGGTGGCTCGCGCCGCTGTGGCTTCATCCATCCCCACGCCGTCATCGGACACGCATATGCGTACGTATCGTCCAGGACCGATGGACGTCGGCAAAGCGACCAGATCGGCGTCGACGACCAGAGTGATTGTGCCTGCGCCATCCATTGCATCGCGTGCGTTCATAAACAGATTGAGCAAAGCAAGCTCGAGCTGATTGCTGTCCACGAGGATATTGGGAATATCTTGTGCGAGATCGAGCGTTACCTCGACGCCTGGCCCGACTGCCTTCTTCAGAAGATCCTCGATACTATCGAACAACCGCAGAAAATCGACGGTGGTCGGCTTCAGCTCCTGCCGTCGCGCGAATGCCAGCAGTCGCTGCGTCAAGGCCGCGCCGCGCTCGGCTGCCTGAATTGCATTGTTTACCAGTCGCTGTTCGCGAGCGTCTTCTGGCAGCCGCTTCTTCAACAGGCCGAGGCTTCCGAGGATCGCCATCAGAAGATTGTTGAAGTCGTGCGCCACCCCACCGGTAAGCTGCCCAATCGTGTCCAGTTTCTGGGCTTCGAACAATTGCGCGAGCGCCTCCTCGCGCTCACGTGTTCTTTGCTCGATACGGTGCTCGAGCTCCTCATTCAACTGACGCAGTTGTGTGGAAGAAGCCTCCAGTTCGGCTGTGCGTTGACGCACTCTGTTCTCGAGGTCTGCATTCAGTCGTTCAAGCTCTCTTGTTTTGCGATAGAGCTCCGTAAAGACGCGAACCTTTGCCCGCAAGACTTCCGGGACGATGGGAACAGACACATAGTCGACGGCGCCGGCTGCGTATCCACGTAGCCGGTCGGGCTCAGCCATCATGACGGCCGACACGAAGATAATGGCAGTACTCTGGTAACGTGGATGCTCCCGGATCATGCTGACGAGTTCAAAGCCGTCCTGCTCGGGCATGCAGACATCGACCAGAATTACGGCGATGTCGGTGCGCAGAAGGTGTTCTAACGCCTCCCGCGCGGACTGCGCCTTTATGAGATTTTCGCTGAGGTCTTGGAGGATGACCTCGTAGCTCAGAAGCTTCGACGGCTGGTCGTCCACGAGGAGGATGTTGACAGTATCCACGACGATCTCCCTAGCGGTGCAGCCACATGCGCAGTGCCGAAAGCAGTTGTTCGGTATTGACTGGCTTTGCCAGGTAGTCGGAGGCGCCCGCTTCGAGGCACTTTTCACGGTCCCCCTTCATTGCCTTGGCTGTCAGTGCCAGAATCGGCAGGCGCCGGAAGCGCGGCTGGGAACGAATGACTTCCATCGTCTCGTAGCCATCCATGCCAGGCATCATGATGTCCATCAGGACAATCGCGACGGCGGGCGCGTTGTTCAACACATCAATCGCCTCGCTGCCGGTGGTGGCGGTCAGGACCTTCATGCCACGCCGCTCGAGCACACTGCTGAGCGCGAAGATGTTGCGCGCATCATCATCGACGAGCAGCACCGTTTCGCCGACAAGATCCTCGTCGGAGCTGTGGAGAGCCTCGAGCATCACTTGCTTTGCTTCGGGCAGGTCGGCGACGACGCGATGGAGAAAAAGCGCGGTCTCGTCCAGCAGTCGCTCAGGCGATTCAACACCTTTAACGACGACGCTGCGGGCCATACTGTGCAGACGGCTGTCTTCCTCCGGAGAAAGTTCGCGGCCGGTAAAGACAACGACTGGCACCTCGCGAATGGCGATGTCATCGCCCATTTTCTCCAGGACTTGGAAGCCAGTCATATCGGGCAATGTGAGATCAAGGACAACGCAGTCGGCCGGGTCGCGTCGAAGCGCGGCCAAGGCTTCGGCGCCAGATGCCACGCTTTCTATATCGATATCATCATGGCCAAGCAGCGCCGCAACACTCGCGCGCTCCGCCTCGTTATCCTCCACGAGAAGCAGTCGCTTGCGGCGAGGCTTGGCATAGTCCTTGAGGCGTGACAGGGCGCCACCCAGGCCTTCCGGCGTTGTCGGCTTGCTGAGGCATGCAAATGCTCCCCGCGTCAATCCATGTTGCCGGTCCTCATCGAGACTGATGATCTGAACAGGAATATGACGCGTTTCGACGTTCTGCTTGAGTTGGCTGAGCACGCTCCAGCCGAGCATGTCGGGCAGGAAGATGTCGAGAGAGATCGCCGTCGGCTTGTAGTCCTTGGCCAGTGTCAGTGCTTCACTGCCGCCCAGCGCGACGATGACCTTGAAACCATTGTCATGAGCCAAATCCATCAGGATCCGCGCGTAATGAGTGTCGTCTTCCACGATGAGAAGCACCGTGTCGTCGGCTGCTATTTCCTCGCGGTCGTCCTCCAATCGCTCCAGCCTGTCGGCGCGCCGGCTTGCGGCAATCTCGGCGAGTTGTACCACATTCGTCCGATCAGGCGCGATCCGAGCGGAAGCGCTGCCGGCACCGGCATAGGTGAGCGGAAGAAGAAGAGTGAAGGTGCTGCCCGCGCCCGGGGAGCTGCGAAGCTGGATCTCGCCCCCGAGCAGGTTTGCGAGCTCGCGGCTGATGGCGAGCCCCAGCCCCGTGCCGCCATACTTGCGACTCGTCGATGCATCTGCCTGCTGGAATGCTTCGAAAATGATGCGCTGCTTTTCCGCGGGAATACCGATGCCTGTATCGATGACCTCGAAAGCAATGATGGAAGGCGCCGACCGCAGCGAAGGATGATCCACCGACGCGCTGCCCGTTCCCGTCGATACACGCAGCGTCACCCCGCCCTCGGCGGTGAACTTGAAGGCGTTCGACAAGAGGTTCTTCAGGATCTGCTGCAGGCGCTTGGAATCCGTCATGATACTGTTCGTGACATCCGCGGCGATTTCGACGGAAAATGCGAGGCCACGATCATCCGCCTCGTGCCTGAACGGTCGTGCCATCACCTCAAACAGATTGTTGAGCGAGATTTCCTCAGCGTCGACAGAAACGGTACCGGATTCGATCTTCGACAGATCGAGTATATCGCTGATCAGGTTCAAGAGGTCCGTGCCTGCTCCGTGGATCGTCTTGGCGAATTCCACCTGCTTCGCCGAGAGATTGCCTTCGGGGTTTTCTCCGAGCTGCTGGCCGAGAATGAGGATCGAATTGAGCGGCGTGCGCAATTCATGCGACATATTGGCGAGAAATTCCGACTTGTACTTCGATGTCAGGGCGAGTTCCGTCGCCTTCTCTTCCAGGGCACGGCGGGCCTGCTCGATTTCCTGGTTCTTCGCCTCGACCTCGAAGTTTCGCTCCTCGAGCTGTTGGGCTTTCTGTTCCAACTGCTCGTTGGTCTGCTGCAATTCACGCTGCTGCGTTTGAAGTTCGGTTGCAAGCTGCTGGGACTGCTTGAGCAGGCCCTCCGTTTGCATGGTCGCCTCGATGGAGTTGAGGACGATCCCGATCGACATGGTCAACTGGTCAAGAAACGACAGCTGCAGTTCGGTGAATTGGCCGGCCGAAGCAAGCTCGATCACCGCCTTCACCTGACCTTCGAAGTGAACCGGAAGGACGACTGCGCTGCGTGGCAGGGTAGAGAAAACGCCCGAACTGATCGGCACCACGTTTCCCGGTAGATCGGTGATCACGATCGCCTTCGCGTCGCTGGCGCACTGTCCGACAAGTCCCTGACCAAACTCGAGGCGCACCGGATGGGACGTCTCCGTTCCCTGGGCATAAACCGACAGAAGCGACAGGAGCGGTCGGTCGGCGTCCGACTCGACCTGATAGATGACACCCTGCTGCGCGCCAACCAGTGGCGCCAGCTCCGAGAGCAGCATCTTTCCGACCAGCGTTAGGTCGCGCTGCCCCTGGAGCATGTTGGTGAACCGGGCTAGGTTGGTCTTCAGCCAATCCTGCTCGGTGTTGCGCTCCGTCGTCAAACGCAGGTTGTCAATCATGGTGTTGATGTTGTCTTTGAGCTCGGCAACCTCGCCACGCGCCTCAACCTGGATCGAACGCGTGAGATCGCCCTTGGTGACAGCCGTTGCCACTTCCGCGATCGCGCGCACCTGTGTTGTCAGGTTGGCGGCAAGCAGATTGACGTTGCCTGTCAGATCCTTCCAGGTGCCTGCCGTGCCAGGGACGTTGGCCTGACCACCGAGCCGGCCCTCGACACCCACCTCACGGGCAACGCTCGTGACCTGGTCGGCGAAGGTTGCCAAGGTATTCGTCATGTTGTTGATGGTCTCGGCAAGTGCTGCGACCTCTCCCTTCGAGGCGACCGTCAGATTCTGCTTGAGGTCGCCGTTGGCAACGGCCGTGACCACCTTGACGATACCACGCACTTGTTCTGTGAGGTTGGCAGCCATGACGTTGACGGTGTCGGTCAAATCCTTCCAGGTGCCCGCCACGCCGGGAACCTGTGCCTGTCCGCCAAGTTTGCCCTCCGTTCCCACCTCACGCGCGACACGTGTCACCTCGCCCGCAAAGGCGTTCAGCTGATCCACCATCGTATTGATGGTGTTCTTGAGCTCCAGGATCTCGCCCTTGACGTCGACAGTGATCTTGCGTGACAGGTCACCGCGGGCCACCGCTGTCGTCACTTCGGCGATATTGCGCACCTGGGTGGTGAGGTTTGCGGCAAGAAGGTTGACGTTATCCGTCAAATCTTTCCAGGTTCCCGCGACACCAGGGACAACCGCCTGACCGCCGAGGCGACCGTCCGTGCCGACTTCACGGGCGACACGCGTCACCTCGCCGGCAAAGGATCGCAGTTGATCGACCATCGTGTTCAGCGTGTCCTTCAGGAGAAGAATCTCGCCACGGACGTCCACGGTGATCTTGCGTGACAAATCACCATTGGCGATCGCAGTCGCGACCTCGGCGATGTTGCGGACCTGCGCAGTCAGGTTGCCGGCCATGGAGTTGACGCTGTCGGTGAGGTCCTTCCAGGTGCCCGCCACGCCTGGAACCTGTGCCTGGCCGCCAAGCTTGCCCTCCGTTCCCACCTCACGCGCGACACGGGTCACCTCGCCCGCAAAGGCGTTCAACTGATCGACCATCGTGTTGATCGTATTCTTGAGCTCCAGAATCTCGCCCTTGACGTCGACAGTGATCTTGCGTGACAGGTCACCGCGGGCCACCGCTGTCGTCACCTCGGCGATATTGCGCACCTGTCCGGTAAGATTCGATGCCATGGAGTTGACATTTTCGGTCAGATCCTTCCAGGTCCCGGCAACGCCCGGCACCTGTGCCTGCCCCCCGAGCTTGCCTTCCGTACCCACTTCACGCGCAACGCGGGTTACTTCCGAGGCAAACCGGTTCAACTGGTCGACCATCGTGTTGAGGGTTTCCTTGAGCTCAAGGATTTCGCCGGACACCGATACCGTTATCTTCTTCGACAGGTCGCCGTTGGCAATCGCGGTCGAGACTTCGGCGATGTTTCGCACCTGAGCGGTCAGATTGCCTGCCATCGAGTTGACGCTGTCGGTCAGGTCCTTCCATGTGCCAGCAACGCCAAGGACGTTTGCTTGCCCACCCAGTCTGCCTTCGGTTCCAACCTCACGGGCCACACGCGTCACTTCGCCGGCAAATCCGTTCAGCTGATCGACCATGGTATTGATTGTTTCCTTGAGCCTCAGGATTTCACCGGAAACGGGTACGGTAATTTTCTTAGAAAGATCGCCCTGAGCGACGGCAGTGGCGACCTCCGCGATATTGCGAACCTGGCCCGTGAGGTTCGATGCCATGGAGTTGACCGAGTCCGTCAGGTCCTTCCATGTCCCGGCAACGCCGCGCACGTTGGCCTGCCCGCCCAATCGGCCTTCGGTTCCAACTTCCCTTGCCACGCGCGTCACCTCCGAGGCGAAGGCATTCAGCTGATCGACCATCGTGTTGATGGTTTCCTTCAGCTCCAGGATTTCGCCTTTAACGTCGACGGTGATTTTTTTCGACAGGTCGCCATTGGCAATCGCGGTGGAGACCTCGGCGATATTGCGAACCTGGGCCGTGAGATTTCCAGCCATCGAGTTGACGTTCTCGGTCAGGTCCTTCCAGGTACCGGCCACGCCGCGAACGTTGGCCTGCCCGCCGAGCCTGCCCTCTGTGCCGACCTCTCTTGCCACGCGCGTCACTTCCGAGGCGAAGGCGTTGAGCTGGTCGACCATCGTATTGATGGTTTCTTTCAGCTCAAGAATTTCGCCCGAGACGGTTACGGTGATTTTTTTCGAAAGGTCGCCGCTGGCGATCGCGGTCGAAACGTCGGCAATATTTCTGACCTGCGCGGTCAAGTTGGAGGCCATCGAATTGACGTTGTCGGTCAAGTCCTTCCAAGTGCCGGCAACCCCAGGCACCTGCGCCTGCCCGCCAAGTCGTCCTTCGGTACCAACTTCACGCGCCACGCGCGTCACTTCTCCTGCGAAGCCGTTGAGCTGGTCCACCATCGTGTTGATGGTTTCCTTCAACTCAAGGATTTCGCCCGACACGTCGACGGTGATCTTGCGCGACAGGTCGCCGCGCGCAACGGCCGTGGTCACCTGGGCGATGTTTCGGACCTGAGCGGTGAGATTGCCACACATCGCATTGACCGAGTCCGTCAGATCCTTCCAGGTTCCCGCGACACCTGGCACCAGCGCCTGACCGCCAAGCTTACCTTCGGTCCCGACCTCACGGGCGACGCGCGTGACTTCGGATGCGAAGGATCGCAGCTGATCGACCATTGTGTTGATGGCCTCTTTCAGTTGAAGGATCTCGCCGCGCACATCGACGGTGATCTTCTTGGACAGGTCTCCGTTGGCGACTGCGATCGTCACGTCGGCGATGTTTCGCACCTGTGCCGTGAGGTTGGATGCCATGGAGTTGACGCTTTCGGTCAGATCCTTCCAGACGCCGGTCACCTCAGGTACCTGCGCCTGCCCACCAAGCTTGCCGTCAGTGCCGACTTCTCGGGCAACGCGGGTCACCTCCGAGGTAAAGAGGTTCAGTTGCTTGATCATGGTGTTGACGATGTCGGCTGAACGCAGAAACTCGCCTTTGAGGGGCCGTCCTTCGACATCGAGCGGCACCGTCTGCAGCAGGTCTCCCTTTGCCACAGCCGTGATCGTGCGCGTAACTGCGGTTGTTGGCCAAAGCAGATCGTCGATCAACTGGTTGATCGAGCCTTCCATTTCAGACCAGGAGCCATCGGAAAGGCCTAGACGCACCCGCGTGCTCGTCCGTCCGTCACGTCCGACCACCTCGCCCACATGGTCGAGCTGTTGCGCCATGCGTTGGTTGGCGGCGATAATGTCGTTCAAGGCATCGGCGATCTTGCCGGTCATGTTGGTCAGATCCGTGCGCATCCGGACCGAGAAGTCCCCCCGTCGCACCGCCACTAAGACGTCGAGAAGCGCGCTGGCCTCTTCCGCCGACATTCCCCTTGCCTCCCGCCTGGTGGCTGCTTGCGTCCTGCCTATGGCGCTGGAACTGCTCACGATATCCCTCCCTTAAATCACGGCTAAACTAGAGCGCAGGCAGGCAATATCTATAGGTTGCCGATCAACGGCCCCTCGCGAATTCGGCGTAGCGTCTTACGCTTTCAACGGTACGGAATCGGACGGACCGCACCACTTCGGGCAGGGTGACGGCCGGCCAGCGGCGCTCACGCCTACCGGATCCTGTCGGTCAACGATCGATGAGAGATGAGGAAATGGATTTGGTCTCGGAAGTGCACTTCGCAATGCGAGCCGTCTCGGCCGCATTCGTTAGGCACGCTTTTTTGATCAGGAAGGCCGGGCTCTATTCGCCCTCGATTTTGCTATCGCGTCGGCGCTGCAGGGGAATTACTCCCGAGGCCTAGCCGAGCGACTGATCCTCGAGCGCAAATGCGGCTCGCAGCGGCACACCTATGGCAACAAAGATGAAATCCGGCTCAACGCCGCGATATACAGCGAAACGATCCGACACGATTGGGCTTTCCGAGGCGGTTTGAATTGGAGGGTAGGCTTCCTGGCCATCCTGCCACGCACCGGCCACGCACCGGCCACGCACCGGCCACGCCGATCTAGAATGGAAGGCTCCCGAAAGCAACCAGCCCGACACCTATCCAAAACAGCGAGCACACTTCAGCCGCAACCAGGTAGCCTATTACGCGATCACTCATCATTCCCTCCTCCGCCGAACCGCTCGAAGCGCTCACTCGGCTAAGACCCATGTCGCCAGGCGATATCGTGTTCACGCAGCGACTCGACGTACCGATTTCGGAGAGTGGGAATCTCCGCGAGCCCACTCCTCCAGCCACCCTTCGAACTCCTCAGACGCAAAACTAAAAGCGTATTTCCTAGCCCGCCACCAACCATCGCGCGAGTTTGCCATCACAATGCCGATTTTTACTTAAGGCGTTGCTAAATTACAGCGGTCAGCCATCCTGCCTGAAGATGGCGTTTTGATGGAGGGCTCCATGATCGACCTATGTCTTGATGGAGTGGAGTGCCGATCTAGTTTCTCATGGAGGAGGCGCACGTCGTCGCGACAGGGAGATCACCATGTGCGGAGAAACCTGCAATGACCATCGGCCGGTTGTCGCTCGAGCGCCTACGCCGATTGCGGTCGCCTCCCCACCAGGGGGAAGAAACGTCAGGCATGCGAGGAGCGTCTTCGTGCCTTGCAGGCCGAGCAGCAGCCCCGGCAACTCTAGGCAAAGGCCAAATCCAGAAAGGCGCGATCACTGACGAACGACACCGAGGCTCCAAACGGCAAGGGCTCTGATTCCGGTCCCCTGTGGAGTGCCAAGAGAAGCCAATCTCCCATTATTGGAACGGCGATCCATGATGGTCGCCATGTTCGACCAGGTGTGCGTTCGCTTTCCGCTTTGAGCGAAGCTGAGCGTCTGCGCGAGGAAGACCCGTTCACAGCTTTTCTTATCGGTGACCTGCCAAACCAGATTGTCTTTCACCGCTCTCGGTTTGAGATCGATCTCAATCGAAGGCGCGACGAAGCCGTCTACCTTCGCGCGGAGCAGGCGTGGGGGCTAAAGCTCTGGAAGGACGATCTTCCGCAATCAGAACACGCCAAGTCTCTGATGATCCACGACGACTACTACGCAATGCTTCGCTGCTTCCTAGAAGGTGTCGAGCGAAACCACGGGGAATTTGTCCTCCTCGACGTTCATAGCTACAACCATCGTCGCGCAGATCCGGACACGTTGACCGATCCCGATCAGGCACCAGACGTCAACATCGGTACCTTCTCCATGGATCGAGGCCGATGGGCACACGTCGTTGATCCGTTAATGGACCACTTCCGATCCTTCAAGGCTGGCAGTAAACCGTTGGATGTGCGTGAGAACATCGCCTTCCAAGGCAAGGGAGAGCAAACACGGTTCGTTCACGAACACTTTCCAGAAACAGGCTGTGCGATCGCCATCGAGTTCAAGAAGATCTTCATGGACGAGTGGACGGGGCAACCGGACAAGGCCGTGCTGCGTGAATTGCGGGAGGCCATATCCGCAGCCGTCCCGCTTCTGGAGCGAAGTCTGGGGCGCCATCCATGACGCGGCAGACCTCACTGGTGCAAGACACTTGGCTGCGCGATGTCAAACAATGCCTGCGCGACGACAGGCCGATCCGAAAGGGGCTACCTGAAGGTGGCCGCCTTCATATTGATCGACAACTTCCCTTTCTTTTTGTGCACATCGATACGGGAAAATCGGAAGATGTGGCAAGAGCCATGGTCCAGGCCAACGCTTCCTATCTCCTCGCCACCGATCCCCAGCAGGTGGTGCCAATCGTCGAAGCCGTCACCGCTGTCGCCGCTAAGCGATTTGGTTGCTTCCTGATTGTTCGAAGTGGTGAGCTTGAGCGCGACAGATTCCTGACCGACGACGCACCCTATCTGCCGCCATTTGAGGTTTCGGTTTGGTCATCTGAGCACGCGGCAGCGGCGGGCGCAGCCTTGTCGAAGGCGATCATGGAAAGTGAAGCCCGGTTCCGCACGCCGCGCGTGCAGGAGCGCAGTACGCCGCCCTCAATGATCGACGGTCAACTTGCCACCTTATCCGGTTGCGAAGTGGTTTCTGTCGAGTTTGCGCCAATTTACAGAACACCGGAGTCAGGAGAAATATACCCGGAGCTTCGCGATCAGCTGATTTCGACGCTGTTTGACGCCGGACTGCGGGCGTGCGGTGCCTTCATGGCGGCGACCAAGCTTGTTAAGACAATTTCCTATCGATCCTTGGGCAGACGTGCCTTCATCGATGCTGTCGGCCGCGTTGACCGAGGCGTAGATGAAATTGCATCGGCATTTGATGTTCTCCTCGCCGTCACACCGATCAATGCACAGCAAGCGTTTCAGGAGTTCAAGTCGAACGGGTTAAAAGGCGCGCCCACCTTTCTCTACCGCCCTTTGACGATCCAGATCGAGAATGCCAAGCAACGACTTTTCTCGGTCTCGTTTGACCACATGGAAGACCCGGTCCTGTATGATCTCTATCGAGAAAAGCAGCGCGAGGTTGACTTGCAGCTTTCGCTGATCGCTGCGCGCCAGAACGCAAGTTTCATGGAGTTCGGCAGGGCCCTTTACGGCTCCGTCGAGCCATCACTTCTTGGCGAGGCCAAGACCATCCTTGAGAAGCTGGTCGGTGAGGGCCCGGTGGGTCATGATCGGCCGGATTCAAACGCCCCCCATGCCGATGTCTACTATATCAAGCGACGTGCTGAGGCGATGGTCGCAACCTATCGACGCGCTTGGCCAGCCTTCAAGGCGGACATCGAGCTTCGCGACGATCTTCCCTCTGGCCTGATGGTGGCCGATCATCGCCTGCTGATATCGAAGACAACGGCGATGGACCAGCGACGCGTGGAGCCGCTTCTTGCGCATGAAATCGGCGTTCATCTTCTCACCTACTTCAACGGCTCATCGCAAGGGTTGCGGCTTTTCCGTTCCGGGCTGTCCGGCTATGAAGGAATGCAGGAAGGTCTGGCAGTTTTCGCCGAATACCTTGCGGGCGGATTGACCGCTGAACGGCTCAAACTGATCGCTGCTCGCGTTGTCGCATGTGCCGACATGCTCTCGGGCGCAAGTTTTGCTGAAACGTTCCATCGTCTCGTCATGGATTACGAGTTTACGCACGCCGGGGCATTCAACCTTGCTCTTAGGGTCTACCGCGGTGGAGGCCTGGCCAAGGATGCGATTTACCTCAGAGGCCTGCTGCAACTGCTGGATCACCTCAAGCGCGGCGGCGCACTTGAGCCGTTCTGGATGGGGAAGATCGCATCTTTTCACTTCACCATCATGGAGGAGCTTGCATCACGCGGCTTGCTGAAGCCGCCTTCCGTCCACCCGCTGTTCCTGGCAACCGCCGAGGGCCGAGAACGGCTCGACAGAGCGAGACAGGGAATGCGCCCCATCGACTTGGTTCAACCAAAGGAAATCTAGATGCGAATTGCGTTTTTCGTGAACGCCATCGAAAGCGAGACCTCCTATTACACGACGACATCCCTTGCGATTGCGGCCCTCGCTCGTGGCCATGAGGTTTGCTACGTGACCCCGGGCGATTTTGTGCTTAGGCCCGACGACAGCCTTGCCGTCCGCATCACCACGCCGGGCGCAGGCAAGCCGAAGAGTGCCGATGCGTTCATCGCTGACCTGAATGAGAAGGCCAGTCTCAAAACGATCGATGTAAGAGAGGTTGACGTGCTGTTCCTGCGCAACGACCCTTCGCTGGATGCCGATGAACGCCCCTGGGCAGCCCATGTCGGAGCGATGTTCGGCCGGCTTGCAGTCGAACGCGGCGTGCTGACGGTCAATGATCCAGACGCCTTGGCGAAGGCGCAGAACAAGCTCTATTTTCAGGACTTCCCCGAGGTCATTCGACCGTCCACCCTCATTTCCAAGAGCCTGGACGAGATCAGAGCTTTCATCGACAGCCAAAAGCGAGGTGTCATTCTCAAACCCCTGCAGGGATCGGGTGGGAGACACGTCTTCAAGATCAAATCCAGCAAGGAATCCAACCTCAATCAGATCTTTGAAGCGGTCAGCGATGAAGGATACCTCATCGCTCAGGGATATCTACCGGACGCGGTCGAAGGTGACGTTCGGCTGTTTGTCATGAATGGACGGCCATTGGAGAAGGACGGCTCCTATGCGGCATTTCGCAGGGTTCCCGCGAAAGGCGACATTCGCTCGAATATCAGTGCTGCGGGAACGGCCGCAACAGTGAAGGTCACGCCCAAAATTCTTGAGGTCGCCGAGATCGTCAGGCCGAAGCTCGTGGCTGACGGCATGTTTCTGGTGGGTCTTGATATCGTTGGCGACAGGATTTTGGAGATCAACGTATTCACGCCCGGAGGGCTTCAGAACCTCGAGAAACTCAGCGGTGTGGACTTCTCATCCTCGGTCATCGAGTCGCTCGAAAACAAGGTCAAGATTCGCCGTATTTACGGCTCCCAATTGCCGAACGCCGTCCTGGCGACATTGTGATTGCAAGGTGGTGTTCCCTCGCCTTCTCGGAAGGTCGGGGCAGCCCAACCTAATCGTATCCTCAATAGGTCGGCCCGGCGCTCCCCAAGCTGGGCCGACCTATCAGCAGCTTGACGCCGGACCGATCCAATCGTCAGCACTGATGTCGCGTTGCCAGCCTCGAGGAGGCAGGAGCAGCCTATTGAGTGGATCGTGAAGTCGGTGCGTTGATCAGCACTGCGGTCGGCCCCGGGTACCTGGTGATCAACAAAGTGGTCAACTCTTCCTGAGTGTTATGCCCTTGATTGAAAAGACTGATTGCCGCACTGCAAAGCATTTCAGATGCTCTCTCATTAGGTGTGGCCCGGTAGTGTTTGTACCAGGTTTGGACGGAGCGTGAGAGCATCGCCATATCGGTGTCTCGGATACGTCTAACAAGCATTGCCTACCTCGTCGATTTACCAAACAGGCCGCATCGTAACTTCGCTATATTAGACGTCAATGAATAACATGTGTACGATAGCGTACGGTAGAGACGCCTCGTTTGGAATTCCTGGCTTCCATCGGTGGAACAAGTTCGGCCGCCGCAGATTTTATGCTCATGAAAAACATGATCTTTCTCGCAGCGTCGCTTACCCTATGCCTGCTCGGCACCGTGAGCGCGCAGGAACTAAGTGCGGAATCCATCAACAATGCCGCGATCGAGGCCATTCCGGCGGACCGACCAGCCGATGCCGCGCCTCGACCAGATCCCGCTATCGTTCGTCTTCAGGTCCTTCTGGATCGCGTGGGGTCATCTCCCGGGGTGATAGACGGGCACTATGGTGAGAACGTCAGCAAGGCGATCGCTGGGCTGGAAGCCATGCGGGGCATCGCGACAGATGGAAAGCTGAACCCTGAAGTCATCCGCTTCCTTACAGACCACAGACCGGTCGTACAGCCCTACGTGATCTCCCGGGACGACGCGAAAGCGCTCGTCGACCACATTCCAAAAGACTACGCCAAGCAGGCTAAGATGAGGTACCTCGGCTACATAAGCGTTGCGGAGCGGCTATCGGAGCGGTTCCACATGGATATCGACCTTTTGAAGGCACTGAATGCTGGCTCGACATTTGCCGTCGGAGCAACAGTCATTGTGGCGATGCCAGGCGACCCGAAACAAGGCGCGGTTAAACGGATCGAAGTGCGAAGACATACTGGGCAAGTTCTTGCGTTCGATAAGGACGGTTCGCTGATTTCTGTTTACCCCGCCACGATCGGCAGCGAAGAAACGCCGTCGCCTTCAGGTACTCACAAGGTCAAAGGTGTCGCCCGCATGCCCCCCTACAGCTACAACCCGAAGGTCAACTTTCAGCAGGGCAAGAACACAAAGGTTCTCAGACTGCCAAGCGGTCCCAATGGGCCCGTCGGAACGGTGTGGATCGATCTGACAGAGCCGACTTATGGGATTCACGGCACGCCGGAACCCTCCCTCATCGACAAGACTGGATCACATGGATGCGTTCGCCTGACCAACTGGGACGTTGAGGAATTGGCGGCGATGGTCAAGCCCGGGGTGATCGTCGCGTTCGTCGACTAAACTGCCTCTGCTAGAGATCGCCTCGCACGATTGAAATCGTCCCACCGGAAGGTCCGCAGTCCATCGCTTGCCACTGTGGTCCCGGTGTTCCCGCTATATTGTTACAGTTGCAACACAGCGCCTCAATGGGCGCATGCTGCAAGTTTGAAGCAAGGCCTGCTCTTCAGCCTGTAATTGCATAACGCTGACCTAAAAAGGGATATTGACTTTCATGAAAGTAGGATCGGACAATTCAATTTATAGTCTCTTTGTCCCGAGAGCCCGCAAGGGCTCCTCCGTGGCGGATGAGAAGGTTGGAACCGCGTTTTCGGCGCCGCCGAAGGCTCCGCCACTTCGAACTGACGCTCAGCTCATTGACGACTTCTACGCAAGGCTGACCAAGCAGCAAGTCGAGTGGGCAGACACCGACAAGGACGGAAAGGTCACGAAAAGCGAATATATGGACGGCCAATCGCGCCTAGCACAATTGGACGGCAGGCCATTCGACAGTGTAACCAGTGAGGGCCACTGGGCAAAGCTCGATGCGACTGGCAAAGGGTGGCTCAATAAGGACGAACTGCGCGAGGGCCTCGAAAGGATGCTGCCCGTTGGCGTGGGGCATTTGGACGCCGGTTACGCCGAACGCTTACGCACGAGACAAGCGTAAGATTGATCGCATTGGCGCCTCGTCGGGGCCCTTGCATGTGCGTCAGCAAGGGCCCGCAGTGGTGATCATAGCGTTCATCGTTGCTGAAGCGAAATCCTGGAACTTCTGCGAACGCTTTCATCGTAGGAATGGCCCCTACACGACTTTGAAACTGTGGAGACGAGTTCAGGATCGATTTGCAGAAAGCGTCAAATGACGGCTGCGAGCTCAAACTTGACCGTTTCGCACGTCTGCGCAGCTGAGTTACACGGGGCGCGCGTATTCACCGAAAGTCGATCAATCAATTTCGATCAATGTGCGATATCAATTTCACCATCTTACGTGTTAGTAAGCATCGGTTTTAAAAGTTAGGTGAATTCTTGAAATGCCCAATGATACAAACTTCGATGATGAGGCAAGGCTGCTTGCGCTTCTGGCAAACGAAAAGAGGCTCCTAATTGCCGGCCTGCTCCTGGATAATGAGCTGAACGTCGGCGAGTTAGCGAAAAGAGTTGGCCTTTCCCAGTCGGCACTTTCACAGCATCTGGCAAGACTGCGTGAAGGAAAAGTCGTAACAACGCGGCGTGACGCGCAGACGATCTACTATTCGACGACCCACTACGGTGTCCGAAAAATCCTTGCGACCCTTAGTGAAATCTATGATCAATCGACCGCGACGCTGAGGAATGCTAGCTAAACTTCTGGGGAGTGGCCGATTACTCTGAAGTGCCAACTTGCGGAAGAATGGGGGCTGCGCCATCTTCTCTGCAAAGCGGTCTTTGAGGAGCGGCTATGATACCCGGAGGCGATCAACTGTTTTCCACACAGATATCAGGCGAGCCGATGCCTGATGCTGGATTGTTTACATGGGACCTCAAGAGCAATCTCGTCTATGCGGACAGCGCTCTTGCCTCCTTGTTTGGTCTGGAACCTGACGAAACGGAGCATGGTCTGCCGCTACAGAGCTACATGGAGCGCATCCATCCTCAGGATGCGCCGGCCTTGGCCAAGCAAATCAACGACGCTATCGTTGCCCAGCATCCCACGGTGCAGAACTATCGCGTCCTTAGTCAGGATGGCACTTATATCCCGGTATGTGCGTTCGGCCGGTGCTTTCGCGATCGCGACGACGTTCCCGTTCACTATGCCGGTATTGTCGTGCCCGCCGACACATTGCCAGACAACAGGTCTCACTAGCGCAGCGCAACGGCGTCATATTGAAGCGCTCAGCACCCTTCAGGAGGGGCGCGTGTTCCATATCTCATTAGGCGCCGTGAAGAATGCCTCTGCTCGTCTCGCTATCCGGCCCGAAGGGTGACCCATGGCAATGGCGCGGCCGCGCGCCTTTGAGGTGAGGCAGCGTCTGCTCGCCGATCAAATGTGCTCACCGACAGCTCATGACGTATCGCGCAAGGTCGATGATCAGTCGACCGACGGCTCGAACACGAGGTCTCATGGGATGAAAGAAAAGCGACGCCAAGAGGTTGACGTTTCGCCGCCAGAGGTCGAACGACAGACACTGCTTCCATCGGGTGACCATGACCCGATGGGTGCAGGTGTCGTCCCTTCATCTTCAGCCAGGTCGCCGGCCGGCATCCCAGAACCCGAACGTCCGCATCCCGGTTTTTTGACCTCGCAAAGACGAGGAAGCTTGGTCGGCTCTCAGATTAATAGCTCTTTTGCCCGAGCGTCGATTTTCTTGCAGGCATCGTCGAACGGATCACGCATCGGCACCAAGGGCGAAGCGCCGAGCAGTAGAAGGGCCCGCAAATGCGTCCAGCCACCTTCCTCGCCGACAACCGGGGCATAGGATTTCATCGGGGTGCGCTCCTCCCCCGCGTGAAGACGTATGTATTCCGCAAAATTGGAAAAGTTTTCGTGATTGCCGTCCGAGGGATGGAAAGTCTCGGCCGCAGCGCCTTCAGCAAGGATGACTTCATGCGTATCGAGCAGGACGGCATAGTACTCGATCGTCATGTCGTTGACAGGAACGACTGGCGCGATCGTCGTGCCGTTCACGAGATCCTTCACGCGGATCAGAACGCCGTTCAGGAACAGCGCATGGCCAGGCGATAGGTAGAGATCGGAATGTGGCGTATGCTCATCCAGTGCATGGCGCGAGACTCGGATCGGCACGACACCGTCATGCCAGCGCGCGCCACTCTTCTTAAACATTTGGCGACCGACCCACCTGATCGACCGGTTCCCCCCGTCCGGAAGCGCAACGCGATCGCCGATCCGAAGATCCTCGACACGTTTTTCACCGCAATCTGTCAGGATCGATGTCCCACGCAGGAAGCAATGCGCACCACCGCCGCCGTTCCCGCCGCCGCCAGAGTTGCCATGCCCGCTTCCACCAGAACCACCTCGCCCCCAACGCCTGCCCATCGCGTGCGCAGGGGAAGAGGAAACTGCCATGGCGATGGCCGCAACGCTTGCGAAACGAGCACCGGCAGCGGCGGCCACACCCAGAAAATGCCTGCGTGCGGTATTGCGTGGCAGCTTGGGATCTTCAGTAGATAACATTCCGGCTTCCTCTGAAAACAATGACGCCAGTCGATATTACAATAAGTTGCATTGCATTTAACTTAGGAGAATAGCGCTAACACCTACCGAAAAGGTGGTATGAAAAGTCAGTGGCGCATACGCGCGATCGATCCCGAGAGAGACCTCGCGGTTGAGGACGGGAGGGCGCATAACGATATGAGAGGCAGCGGCCGTGGTCGATTACAATCATCCAAACAAGAACGGGGCGGTCGCTAAGGGCGTGCTTATCATGGCGATGGCCTTGGCCGCAGTGGTCGCCATCGGCGGCTTCATCGCTGTATTCAAGGCTAACTTTGTTTAGCATCCGAATCTTTTTTGCGGGCTGCCGCCAGCATCATCACACGAATGCTGATCGTACGTTGAGAAACATCAAGAACAACAACCAATCCATAAGCGGGGCTCCTCCCCAGGTGAGTGAACCTTCATGAACCTACACGGAACGGATCGCCCTGTGAGCGGTGATACGCCAACACCAGAGCCCCGTTGGCTCTTTTGTCGACGACCACGCGCTTGACGGTCAGTAGTGTTGCCCTAATAATTTTTATAGAGCTTGAGGGCAGACAAAACATGATCCGGAATTTGATTGCGGCGACCAAGGCACCGTTGCAGGACGATGACGTAGCGCTGTGCGAGCGCGTGTTTCATAGGCTGACAGGGCAGCGGCCCATGTCCAATGGAGAGCGAGAGCAGCTGGCGTCCGCCATCCTGCACTTTTACCAAGACGGCGTGCGGGACGAGCAAAGTCTTACCCGCCTGCTGATGGAATAGGCTGAGCAATCGCTTCTACCGCCTTTGCTCGCGAACAGGATCACCCCGCTCGCGTCATGGAAATCTCGCTAAAGATGGCCGAGATTTTCCAGAGTACGGCCTGCGTTCTTTGGAAACGGGCATCGCACGTTCGTTGGTGTTTGCGCCGCTCTCGCGGGCAAGGCACGCTCTCGCGATCGTCCGGATTTCCCGCTTAGCTCACTGCCGTTATAGAGGCTCACTGACCGGCCGCCTTCCCCTTTGCGGCACCTGAATAGCGAACCGAAATCAAAATGGTGCGGTCAGGCTGCGCCAGAATACAAGCCACGCTACCCATGACAAGCAACCTATGGTATCGTCGGTTGCGAGGAGGCCGCGCATGGGTGAACTTGAGCAGAAAGTGCCAAGCAACGATGTCCGGCGCTCGCGGCGGCGGCTTGAGCTTCTTCTTTTTCTGATATTGGCGTTCGGAATCTGGCCGCTGGTGGCGATAGGCGTCGTCGGAGGATACGGGTTCCTGGTTTGGATGTTCCAAGTCGTCTACGGCCCGCCAGGGCCGCCAGCAGCGCACTGAGATCCCCATGGTTCCGCAACCAATCTCGAGACGGCAGTTCTTCTCAGGCAGTCGAGCGGCGGTTCATGTCAGGGTCTGCCCGCCTGGAACGTCTATTGAAAAGCTCATCGAGGCATGCTCCGGATGCGGGCTGTGCGAAGAGCGATGTCCCACCGGCATAATCCGTCTCACCGATGGACTGCCGTTCGTCGATTTCACTCTGGGCGAATGCACCTTCTGTGACGAGTGCAGGCAGGCATGCCCGGAGCCGGTATTTTCGTCAGCACACCTCGAGCAATTTCCGCACGTCGCCGTCATTGGCGCTGAGTGTCTGGCGAAGCGGAATATCGCGTGCCAGTCATGCGGGGAAGCGTGTCCACTACAGGCCATCCGCTTCCGCCCGCGCATTGGTGGCCCGTTCGTCCCTGAACTCGACTTCGATGTCTGCAGCGGTTGCGGCGGATGCATTGGCATCTGTCCGGTCGGCGCGATCGCGATCGAGCCCCGGAGCATGGAAGAAACCGATGCCTGAGAACAGAACACGCTATCACGTATCGAGTGCGGTTGTTGCGACCCTGCCCTTCGGTACTGAGGCTGTCCTTTCGGCACTCGCCGATATGGAGAATGTCGAAGTTCATGGTCATGCCGGCGGCAAGATCGTCGTCGTGATCGAGGGAACGAGTACGGGCATGCTCGGCGAGTGGCTGTCGCGCATATCACTCCTGGAGGGCGTGATCGCTGCGAACATGGTTTTCGAGCATGTCGAGACAGAGGAGATGGGCGATGACGGGAACACTGACGCGACGTGACATCCTGAAGGCGCACGCCGCCGGAATTGCCGCCGCAACGGCGGGTATTGCACTTCCCGCTGCCGCCCAGCCGGTGCCGGGCGGCGTCGAGGCGCTTCAGATCAAGTGGTCGAAGGCACCATGCCGCTTCTGCGGGACCGGATGCGGCGTCATGGTCGGCGTCAAGGAAGGACAGGTCGTTGCCACGCACGGCGACATGCAGGCCGAGGTCAATCGCGGCCTGAACTGCATCAAGGGTTATTTCCTCTCGAAGATCATGTATGGCGAGGATCGGCTGACGAGGCCGCTCCTGCGCAAGCGCAATGGTGTTTACGCTAAGGATGGCGAGTTCGAACCGGTGACCTGGGACGAGGCCTTCGACGTGATGGCCGAACAGTGCAAGAAAGTGCTGAAGGACAAGGGTCCGACGGCCATCGGCATGTTCGGCTCCGGGCAATGGACGATCTTCGAAGGGTATGCGGCCACGAAGCTCATGCGGGCTGGCTTCCGTTCCAACAATCTGGATCCCAACGCCCGGCACTGCATGGCATCCGCGGCCTACGCCTTTATGCGCACCTTCGGCATGGACGAGCCTATGGGCGTCTATGACGATTTCGAGCATGCAGACGCCTTCGTGCTGTGGGGCTCGAACATGGCCGAGATGCACCCGATCCTGTGGACGCGCGTCGCCGACCGCAGGCTCGGCCATCCACATGTTCGCGTCGCGGTACTTTCCACGTTCACCCACCGCAGCATGGATCTTGCGGACATTCCGATCATCTTCAAGCCGGGAACGGATCTGGCGATCCTCAACTATATCGCCAACCACATCATCCAGACCGGCCGGGTGAATCAGGACTTCGTGCAGCGGCACACGCGGTTCGCCATCGGCGTCACCGACATCGGCTACGGCCGGCGGCCGGACGATCCGATGGAAATGAACGCTGCCAATTCTGCCGATCCGACGAAGATGGAGCCGACGGATTTCGAGACTTTCAAGGCATTCGTCTCCGAATATACGCTTGAAAAGACGGCCGAATTGTCCGGCGTCGATCCCGGATTCCTCAAGCAACTGGCGGAGCTCTACGCCGATCCCGACCGCAAGGTCATGTCGCTCTGGACGATGGGCTTCAACCAGCATGTGCGCGGCGTCTGGGCCAATCAGATGGTCTACAACATTCACCTTCTGACCGGAAAGATATCGGAGCCCGGCAACAGTCCGTTCTCGCTGACAGGGCAGCCCTCCGCCTGCGGGACGGCGCGCGAGGTCGGCACTTTCGCCCACCGGCTTCCGGCCGACATGGTGGTGACCAATCCCGAATCGCGAGCGTGCGGAGGAAATCTGGCGCATCCCAAATGGCATCATCCCCGACAAGCCGGGCTATCACGCCGTCCAGCAGGACCGCATGCTGAAGGACGGCAAGCTGAATTTCTACTGGGTGCAGGTCAACAACAACATCCAGGCTGCTCCCAATACAAGCAACGAGACCTGGCAGGGCTATCGCAACCCGGACAACTTCATCGTTGTTTCCGATGCCTATCCGACAATTACGGCAATGAGTGCCGACCTGATCCTGCCGGCCGCCATGTGGGTGGAGAAGGAGGGCGGATACGGTAACGCGGAACGTCGCACCCAGCTCTGGCGCCAGCTTGTCCAGGCGCCAGGCGAGGCCCGGTCGGACCTTTGGCAGATCGCCGAGTTCTCCAAGCGCTTTGCGACCGACGAGGTCTGGCCTGCCGACATTCTCGATTCCAATCCCGAATATCGCGGCAAGACTTTGTATGACGTGATCTTTCGCAATGGCCAGGTCGACCGCTTCCCGCTCAGCGATGTCAATCCGGACTACGACAACAACGAAGCCACGGCCTTCGGCTTCTATATCCAGAAGGGCCTGTTTGAGGAGTATGCCACGTTCGGGCGCGGCCACGGTCACGATCTCGCACCCTTCGACACCTACCACGAGGTCCGGGGGCTGCGTTGGCCAGTCGTCAACGGCAAGGAGACGCTCTGGCGCTATCGCGAGGGCTTCGATCCCTTCGTGAAACCGGGGGAAGGCGTGAACTTCTATGGCCAGCCGGACGGCAAGGCGGTCATTCTCGCAGTACCCTACGAGCCTCCCGCCGAGTCCCCGGACGAGGAGTACGACTTCTGGCTGGTGACGGGCCGCGTTCTGGAGCACTGGCATTCTGGGTCGATGACGATGCGGGTGCCCGAGCTCTTCAAGGCATTCCCCGGCGCGCGTGTCTTCATGAATGCCGGGGACGCGCGCAAGCGGCGCATCAATCAGGGCGCTGAGGTCCGCATCGTCTCGCGGCGCGGCGAGATCCGTTCGCGCGTCGAAACCCGTGGTCGCAACCGCATGCCGCCCGGCGTCATTTTCGTCCCCTGGTTCGATGCCAGCCAGCTGATCAACAAGGTTACCCTCGACGCCACCGATCCCATCTCCAAACAGACGGATTACAAAAAATGCGCGGTCAAGATTGTTCCCGTCTTCGTTTGAGGCGGCCCGAATGGATGGCGGTCGCGGCAGGTCTTCTGCTGTTCGTCGCGACCACCGCGATTGCCCAGGTGATAGTCTCGACGGCGCCTCAGCTGGTTGGACGGACACCCTCGATGGCGACGGGCCCCGCCGGCCCGCTGCCGAAATGGATCGTCGACGACCAGCGCCGTATGCGGGCCTATCCCGACCAGCCGCCGGTGATCCCCCATTCGATCGAAGGCTACGAGCTGTCGGTGAACGCCAACCGGTGCATGTCCTGCCATAAGCGCGAGTTCATCCAGGACTCCGGCGCCCCGATGATCAGCGTGACGCACTACATGACGCGCGACGGCCAGATGATCGCCGACGTTTCGCCGCGGCGCTACTTCTGCACCGCCTGCCACGTGCCGCAGGCGGACGTCCGGCCGCTGGTGAACAACACCTTCCGGGACATGAGCGAGTTGGGATTCAAGCCGGCCGGGAGCGAGTGATGACGATAATGGCCTGGATCAAGAACGCGATTTTGTGGGCCTGGTCGATCCTCACAACACCGGCGGCGACAATCGGGCTAGGCGTCCTGACACTCGGAGGCTTCATTGGCGGCGTGATGTTCTGGGGCGCATTCAACACGGCGCTTGAGCTCACCAATAGCGAAACGTTCTGCACGTCCTGCCACGAGATGCATGACAATGTATACCAGGAGCTTTCGCGCACGATCCATTTCTCGAACCGCTCGGGAGTGCGCGCTACCTGTCCCGACTGCCACGTGCCGCACCAATGGACCGACAAGATCGCTCGTAAGATGCAGGCTTCAAAAGAAGTCTGGGGAAAGATCTTCGGCACGATAAACACCCGGCCGAAATTCCTGGAGAAACGACTGGAACTCGCCCAGCATGAATGGGCCAGGATGAAGGCCAACGATAGTCTGGAGTGTCGTAACTGCCACTCCTCGGTGGCGATGGACTTGCAGAAGCAGACGCAGCGCGCGGCGGAAATCCACACCCGATATCTTCTGTCGGCTCAGGCTACTTGCATCGATTGCCACAAGGGGATTGCCCACGAGCTGCCGAATATGGAAGGCATCGATCCTGGCTGGAAGGTGCCCAAAGAGCTCGAGGGCAACAAGATGGTGAACGCGACGCCGATCGACGACCTTCAAGACGCCATAGCCAAGGCGCACGCATCGTCGATTGATGTACTGGAATGACCCTTCGGGCTTTACGCGAACCTTGCTGCACGGGGTTTGTGATTGTCATGGCAGGCAGGTGTGGCCCGCAGACGAGGAGGGGAGTGAGGGCCTTACTACAGCGGCGCTCTGTCATCCTCTCGATCGGACGTCGGCGAATTGATTGCGACGATAATCACCGCATCGGAAAATCGTGGCGACGCTACATGATGCCGCGCGTCGTTCCCTTTGAGATCACAACACCGCAAAGCATAGCCCCCGCAGCGATCAGATCATGCAGCGAACCTGGGTCATCCTTTCCCGCTGGGCGCAAGCTTGAGGACGGAGCTTGGTCTGATGACCACGCGAGCAACCCCACTCCCCCACGATCCAGCCGACCATCTGCGCTGCTTATTGAATTTGACCTAGCTGTCCGTTTATATATGACGAAATGAAAAATCTCGGAGAGAGATGATGCGGCAGGAAATTGCGGATGAAACTGTCGCGGAAAGCGGCTACCGACAAATACGATCAGACATCATATTCGGTCGGCTTGCGCCGGGTCAGAAGCTCAAACTGGAGAATTTGAAGGGTACCTACGAGACGAGCGTCAGCACGCTGAGGGAGATTTTGAACCGCCTGACGTCGGAAGGGCTCGTCGTGGCAGAAGGCCAAAGGGGCTTTGAAGTCGCGCGAGTGTCTGTTGCAGACCTCAAAGAGATCGCGGCTCTGCGCCTGCTTCTCGAAGAGCATGCGCTTGAGCAGTCGTTCGAACAGGGCGATGTCGAATGGGAAGCGAGGCTGGTGTCGGCACACTACAAGCTAGCGCGCATGGAAGCGGTGATGGCTTCGGGCGACAGCAGCAAGGCGGAAGACTGGAAGCGCTATGACTGGGAGTTTCACCAGGCCCTGATTTCCGCCTGCGGATCGCGTCTGCTTATGGAGACACACTCGGCGGTCTTCGACAAATATCTGCGATATCAGATGGTTGCGCTGTCCTATCGCGGCGGTGTTGCCGAACAGGAACATCGGCAGCTTCTGGAAGTGGCTCTACAGCGCGACAGCAAGACGGCAAAGAAAATTCTTCAGCGTCACATACAAGGAGGCGTCGAACATGCGCTTGGAAAAGGGCTGCTGTTGGCCTCTCCAGCAAAACCATGACAGCGTTCGTTACACGTCTTGACGCTTGAGCAAAGCAGAGGATCTTATGCTAAAAATTGCTGGTGAACCCTCCGAGACCGTTAGCGACGTCGTCTTCCGGCAGATCCGTCGGGACATTATTTCTGGCGCCTTGGCGCCTGGTGCGAAGATCAAACTTGAGCAAGCCAAGGAACGCTATTCGATCAGCGTGTCGTCGCTGCGCGAAATATTAAGCCGTCTGACCACGGAGAACCTCGTGTTGGCGGAAGGCCAGCGCGGCTTCGAGGTGAGCCCCGCGTCGCGCAAGGAACTCGAGGAACTCGCCGATCTTCGCACCGTCCTTGAAACCCATGCGATCGGCCTGTCCTTTGCGGCCGGAAATCTCGAATGGGAAGGACGCATTGTGGCAGCCCATCACAAGCTGGCGGCTGCGGAAAAAAAGCTGCTCGCCGGCGATGCCTCGCGGACCGTCGATTGGGTGCGCTACGACTGGGAGTTTCACCAGGCGATCGTATCGGCCTGTGGTTCAGCGACCCTGATGGCTACACTTTCATCGGTGTTCGAAAGATTTCTGCGCTACCACATGCTGGCACAGAGTTTCCGCGGCAAGGCGGTCGTCGATGACCACAAGCTTCTCTTCGAGCTCGCCTTGAAGCGCGATATCGAGGGGGCTCGGGCTGTGATCCGACGGCATGTCCAAAGCGGGGTGGAACACGTGCTGAAAAGCGGGCGTATCTCCTGACCCGTGCCTGATCAACCGGCGTCCTTCGGAATACCCTCCGGCCGCATCAGCTTCTTCAGCGCGGCAATGCGGAAAATGGCGTTTGGGGCTCCATAGCCGCGATAGCCGCGGCGCTCGACAATCTCGAAGAAGAAGCCCTCGCCATATGTGCCGCTGTAGAGCTGCAGATATTCACCATGCTCGTCACGATCATAGAGGATGTTTTCCGCTTTCAGTCGTTCGGTCAGATCAGGTTGCAAGCCGAAGCGGGCTTCGACATCGTCGTAGTAGTTTGGCGAGATATGGAGCGGCTTGAATCCTCTCTTGCGAAGCCGACGCGCGGTGGCGAATATGTCATCGGTCGAAAATGCCAGATGCTGGATCCCCGAACCGAACTGTTCGGCGATGAAGTGACCGGCGAGCGTACGGCGATTTTCGGCGCCATTCATGGTGATGCGTAGCGTACCGGGCTCATTTTCGATGACCTGGCTGCGCACCACCCCGCTCGGATCGATGATATCCACCATCGGTGTCTTTCCGGTCTTGAAGATCGATGTGTAGAAGAGCAGCCAGGTCAGCATTTCCTCATAGGCCACCGTTTGCGCGATGTGATCGACCCGCAGCAGCCCGGCATCCTCAGCATCGCTCCTTGTTGCAGAAACGGCCTCGAAGTCGATCTCCGAAAACCGGCCGAGCGGGCTTTTGTCGTCGATGAGATAGATCAGGCCGCCACCCACACCGCGAATGGCGGGGAATTCCAGCTCGTCATCGGCAACTGGCTGGCGAAAAGGTTCGGCATCGAGCGCCAGCGCACGCGCGTAGGCTTCGGCAGCATCATCGACGACGAGGGCAAGCGCGTAGGCAGATGTACCGTGGACTGCGTAGGCTGCACCTGCAAAGCCTGCGGTATCGACGTTGACGAGAATGCGGATATTGCCCTGTTCAAATAGGGTGACCTTTTTCGAGCGATGAACGGCTGCCTTGCAAAAGCCGAGAGTGTCAAGCAGAGCGATCAGTTCGCCGGCTTCGTCCTCGTCCGTTGCGAACTCGACGAAGCCGACGCCTTTGACGGCAGCGCGCTCGGGCATGGGAACACCGATCGGCGTCTTCACACTCCGGCGAACCTGATCGGCCAGATAGATCAGCGACCGGTGGCCGTCGGCCGCAATTGCCCGCGTGGAGCCGCCGCGGAACTGGTCATTGAAGATTTCGAGCGAAAAATAGCTGTCATAGCCCGTCGACGCCACGGCCTCAGCAAAAGCAGTGACCGGTAGATCGCCCTCACCCGGCATGTTGCGAAAATGGCGGCTCCAATAGAGCAGGTCCATGTCGATCATCGGCGCATCGGCCAATTGCACGATGAAGATCTTCTCCTTTGGAATCGAACGGATCGAGTTGATGTCGATCTTTCGCGACAGCGAATGGAAGCTATCGAGGATCAGCCCGACATTTGGATGATCGGCGCGGCGTACGATCTCCCAGGCATCGCGGTGATCGTTGACATAACGACCCCAGGCAAGTGCTTCATAACCGACCTTGAGGCCGCGTTTGGCAGCTCGCTCGCCAAGCTCATGAAAGTCGGCGGCGGCGCGATCGATGCCGCCAAGAGCCGCCTGCGAGACGTTCGAGCAGACAAGAACCATCCCGGTCCCGAGTTCCTGGATGACGTCGAACTTGCGTTCGGCCCGGTCGAATGTGCGGCTTCGAAGCGCATCCGGCATGCCCTCGAAATCTCGGAAGGGCTGGAAGAGCGTTATCTCCAGTCCGAGATCTCTCGCCATCTTGCCGACATCTCCAGGGCTTCCGTCAAAGGCCAGGAAGTCGTTCTCGAAAATCTCGACGCCATCGAAGCCTGCTTGTGCAATGGCTTCGAGTTTCTCTGGCAGTTCACCGCTCAGCGTTACCGTCGCAATCGAGGTCTTCATGTTTCAAGGACCCTTTCCACGCGAGCCGGCCACGGCTGATATGCCTGAGAACTGCCAACTCTTCCTCATGGCATTATGGCAAATGTCGTGAATATTGCAATTCAATTGGTCAAACACAAAGCCTCATATGATTTTTAAAAACTCTGTTGATTTATCGCGGATCCTCTGGCAAATATTTTCCCATGCAGTCGGGAGAGGATGACTGTTGGGTCCAAGCGACCGCCAAAAGGAGGAGGAAACAATGTTCAAGTCGATGCTGACACGGCGCCATGCAATGGTGGCTGCGGCCACGCTCGTAGCTGCTATCGGGCTTACGAAGCCGGCGGCCGCCATCACACCCGAAGAGATCAAGGCCAGAGGAAAGCTCATCGTCGGCATCCAGGGCGATAACCCGCCATGGGGCTTCGTGACCAGCGGCGGCAAGCAGGACGGCCTCGATGCCGACATCGCCACGCTCTACGCCAAGGAATTGGGCGTATCCGTCGAATTCGTGCCGCTTGAAGTCAACAACCGCATTCCCGCACTGACCACGGGCCGCGTCGACGTTCTCTTCGCGACGATGGCCATGCTGCCGGATCGAGCCAAGGCTGTTCAGTTCAGCAAGCCCTATGTTGCCAACGCGATCGTCCTGATTGCCCCGAAGTCGATGTCGATCAAGGCCAACGACGATATGGCAAACCTCACGATCGGCGTCGCGAAAGGTGCCGCACAGGATACGCAGGTCACCAAGAATGCGCCACAGAGCGCAACGATCCGCCGCTTCGACGGTGATGCCCCAAGCGTCCAGGCGCTGGTGTCCGGACAGGTCCAGGCTCTCGGCGGCAACATCTTCTACATGGACCGGGTCGAAAAGGCGCGTCCGGGCGAATTCGAAAACAAGCTCGAATTCCAGAAGCTCTACAATGGCGCCTGCACGCGTCTTGGCGAGAAGGAAATCAACGCCTCTATCAATTCCTTCATCGACAAGATCAAGGACAATGGCGAGCTCAAGAAGATCTACGACAAGTGGATGAAGGTGCCGGTTCCGGAGTTCCCTGCGAGCCTCGACGGCATTCCGTTCAGCGCCAACTAAGCCACGCGCTGCTTCGAGCAAAGGCAAAACACGGCGGGCATTGTGGTGCCCACCAGCGATACCGCCATGCTGAGTGGCCCAGGGCCTTGCGCGTTTTGTGGAGCGCGATCATGAACAAGACGATATTTGTGCTGAACGGACCGAACCTCAACCTTCTTGGCCAGCGGGAGCCGACAATCTACGGCACCACAACGCTCGCCGACATTAAGGAAAAATGCCTCGCCAAGGCGAAGGGCCTCGGGTTCGACATTGACTTTCGCCAGACCAATTTCGAGGGGGAACTGGTCGAAAGCGTGCATCAGGCGCGCAAGGACGCATGCGGTATCATCATCAATCCCGCCGGCTATACCTTCACGTCGATCGCACTGCTTGATGCGCTGAAAACATTCGATCCTCCGAAAATCGAGCTGCATATTTCCAATGTGCATGCGCGCGAGAGCATCTACCACAATTCGCTGATCTCGCGCGTTGCGACCGCAATCATGATCGGCTTTGGCGCGCTCGGTTACGAACTGGCGATCGAAGCCATGGCAGACATGGTCGGACGAAGCTGATGATCGAAGACGGTGGATCAGAGAGGCGGCCATGAACTATCAACTGGATTTCACCCCGGTCATCGACGGGCTGCCAAGCCTGCTTCTCGGCTGTCTCGGCACCTTCCTGCTGGCGATCTGCGGCATGCTGCTTGCAATCGTCATCGGCATAGGCGGTGTCGCCCTCAGGGACTCGCATTTCAAACCGCTACGCTGGCTGGTGATCGGCTTTGTCGAGCTCATTCGCAACACCCCGTTCCTGGTTCAGATCTTCTTTCTGTACTTTGCCCTGCCCTTGGCCGGCATTCGACTTGACCCGACACCGACGGCAATCATCGCTCTTGGGATCAACGGCGGCGCCTACGCCATCGAGATCATTCGAGGCGGCGTCCAGTCGATCTCCAGAGGTCAGATGGAGGCGGGTCTTGCGCTTGGGCTGCACAAGGCGCAGGTGTTCCGGCTGATCATCCTCAAGCCGGCTCTCAGGGCGATCTATCCGTCGCTAACGAGCCAGTTCGTGCTTTTGACGCTGTCGACCAGCATCGCTTCGGCGATTTCGGCCTACGAACTGACGTCGGTGTCGCAACGCATCGAATCCGAGAGCTTTCGAAGCTTCGAGGTCTACTTCACGGTGACGATCTTCTACCTCGTCATTTCCTGGCTGATGATGCGCCTCTTTGCGCTGTTTTCGGCACGTTATTTCACCTATCCGATCAAGTAGGGTCCAAGCGATGGGCAGCGAAGAATTCATTTTCCTCCTGATCGGTTTGAAATGGACCGTGTTTCTCTCGGTCGTCGGCTTCATCTGCGGAGGGATTGCCGGGCTTGGCGTGGCGCTGGCGCGCAGCTCCGAGATCCCGATCCTCGAACGCATCATGGCCGGCTATATCGCGGTCTTCCAGGGCACTCCGCTGCTGATGCAGCTCTTCGTCGTCTATTATGGTCTGGCTCTCATCGGCCTGAAGCTCGATGCCTGGGTGGCTGTCGCCGTCGGATTGACGCTGCATGCCAGCGCCTATCTGGGAGAGATCTGGCGAGGCTCAATCGATGCCGTACCGCGCGGTCAAACGGAGGCGGCAAGAGCGCTCAGCCTCAAATACGTCTCGCGCATGAAGGATATCATCCTGCCGCAGGCACTGCGCATCTCACTGCCGGCAACGATCGGATTCCTCGTGCAACTCATCAAGGGCACCTCGCTTGCCTCGATCGTTGGCTTCACGGAGCTTACGCGGGCCGGCAACATCATATCCAACTAGATCTTCCAGCCACTTACGGTCTTCGGCATCGTGGGCGCGCTGTATTTCTTGATGTGTTGCCCGCTGACGATCATCGGGGCGCGTCTCGAACGGCGGTTTGCCGCGTCCGCTCGCTGATGATGCGCGAGCGAATTCACAAGAGATCAATGGAATTGAGACCATGACCAATGCTTCCGCGCCGACCGCAGAGACCGTGATCACCATGAACCAGGTGGAGAAATGGTACGGCGCCTTTCAGGCCCTGCACGATATCAACATGTCGGTGCGCAAGGGCGAGCGGATCGTTCTGTGTGGACCTTCAGGCAGCGGAAAATCAACGCTCATCCGCTGTATCAACCATCTCGAAACCTACCAGAAGGGGGAGATCCGCGTTGGTGGCATTCTGCTTGGAAACCAGGCGAAGTCGATCGACGCGATCCGTCGCGACGTCGGCATGGTGTTCCAGCAGTTCAATCTCTTTCCGCATCTGACCGTACTGCAGAACTGCATGCTGGCGCCGATGCGCGCGCTTGGCGTTGGAAGGGCGCAGGCCGAGGAGCGCGCACGCTTATTGCTTGGTCGGGTCAAGATCCTTGAGCAGGCCGACAAATATCCGGTGCAGCTCTCCGGCGGTCAGCAGCAGCGTGTCGCGATTGCGCGGGCGCTTTGCATGCGGCCGAAGATCATGCTCTTCGATGAGCCAACCTCCGCGCTCGATCCCGAGATGGTCAAGGAAGTGCTTGATACGATGATCAGTCTCGCCGAAGAGGGCATGACGATGATCTGCGTCACGCACGAGATGGGCTTTGCCCGCCAGGTTGCCGACCGGGTCGTCTTCATGGCGAGCGGCGCGATCGTCGAGGAGGCGCCCCCGGCTCAATTCTTCACCAACCCGCGCCACGAGCGCACACGCAAATTTCTGGGCGAAATCCTGCGCAACTAGAGCTTTGGGGAATCCGATGTCAGCACAATCGCAGACGCCCCCCTTGAAGATCGCGGTGATGGGCGCGGGCCTCATAGGCAGGCGCCACATCGAAGGCGTTTTGACCGAGCCGCGCGCCACACTTTGCGCCGTCGTAGACCCGTCAGATGCCGGGCGCGACTTTGCGAAAAGCACGGGCGCGCGATGGTTCCCGACCCTTGCCGAGGCTGCCGCAAGCGAGCGCCCGGATGGGGTGATTGTTGCCACCCCGAACCAGCTTCATGTCGCTAACGCCCTCGAGGCCATCGCGGCTGGCATTCCGGTCTTGGTCGAGAAGCCGATCGCGGACAATGCCGAAGCTGGCGCCGACCTCGTCGATGCCGGCTTGCAGGCGAACGTTCCCATTCTGGTCGGCCACCATCGCCGCTATAATCCCATCATACAGGAGACAAAGCGCATCCTAGACAGCGGTCGGCTGGGCAAGCTTTTGACTGTCCAGGGGACATTCTGGGTTGCCAAACCCGACGACTACTTCGATGTCGCCTGGCGCCGACAGGCAGGCGCCGGACCGACCTTCATCAACCTGATCCACGACGTCGATCTCTTCCGCCATCTTTTCGGCGAGGTGGAGGCCGTCCATGCGATGGAGTCGAATTCGACCCGCAAGCACCCTGTCGAGGACACCACCGTTATCCTGCTTCGGTTCGCAAATGGCATCCTTGGAACCTTGAACGCATCCGACGCGGTCGCCTCCCCCTGGAGCTGGGAAATGACGGCGGGAGAGAACCCGGCGTTTCCGCGACTGGATCAATTCTGCTACCAGATCGGTGGGACCGGCGGTTCGCTGGCCATCCCCCAACTTGCGCTTTGGACCAATGCGTCGAAGCCCAATTGGCTGGAAGCGCTTATTTCAGAACGCGTAGCATTCACACCGACCGACCCACTGAGGGCTCAACTTCACCATTTCTGCGACGTGATCCGTCGCCAAGCTGAGCCTCTTGTCAGCGGCACGGAAGGTCTTGCCACGCTGCGCGTCGTCGAAGCGATCAAGGCGTCGGCGCGTTCAGGCAAGACGATCCATCCGGGTAAAACCGATAGGCGACAAGGTCATTGATATGATTACTGGCACCACAAGGCTTATCGCTCACCTCGGCTATCCGACGGAGTCATTCAAAGCTCCGCTGATCTACAATCCTTATTTCGAAAAAAGTGACATCGATGCCGTCGTCGTACCGATGGGTTGCAAGCCTGAGGACTATCCCTCGTTCCTCAAGCTCGTCTTCAGGCTTTCGAACATTCATGGCGCTCTCGTCACCATGCCACACAAGGTGACGACGATGCGACTGCTCGATGACGTATCGACGAACGCCAAGGTCGCTGGCTCATGCAACGCCGTCAGGCTCGGGCCGGCCGGCAGGCTGATCGGCGATATGTTCGATGGTGAAGGCTTTGTCCGCGGCCTATTGCGCAAAGGGAAACGGGTGGAGGGCGCCCAAGTGCTGATCGTCGGTGCAGGCGGTGTCGGCTCTGCGATCGCCGCTTCAATGGCAGGTGCCGGCGCGCGCCGGATTGTGCTCCACGATGACAACGCGGCCACCTCTGCAGGGCTGAGCGGCCGGCTGAAGACATACTATCCAATGACCGAGGTGAGCATCGGTTCAACAGATCCTGCTGGGTTCGACATCGTCGTCAACGCGACTCCCCTCGGAATGCGTAAGAACGATCCATTGCCCCTCGACGTTTCGCGCCTCTCACCTTCCACCTTTGTAGGCGAGGTCGTCATGAAGGAAGAAATCACGCCGTTTCTGGCGGCAGCGCGCGCGCGTGGATGCGCATTCCAGGTCGGTACAGACATGTTGTTCGAGCAAATACCGGCCTATTTGGAGTTCTTCGGTTTTCCCACGGCAAGCGCAGATTACCTGCGATCGATTGCACGGCTGCAATGATCGCTTAGGCGCTGCGATCAGGTTAAACCCGCACGGGCGATCTCTGAAAAATATCCGCTTCCTGGCTTTGACGTCCTCGAACCGCAGCCCTGTCGTCCAAACTGCCAGTGCGTTCCCCCTTTGCGCGCCTATCGCCTTCGGTATGCGAAAATACCAATCCCCGATCCGATGATCTGTGGGCACGGTGACCCGAGATTTATGATAACATCGCCCCGCTACACGATGTGTGGCGGCGCGCCACCGGAAGCGTCCCGCTTACGAGCCGCAGGTACGACCACCCGTGCGCCATTTTCGTGCAAGTGCATTCTCGTCGCATGTCAATGACCGAAGTTTCCCCGTGATGAGTGCAGTCTTTGCGTCGAGCATGTTGTTTTCTTTGTCGTTTAGGCTTGCTTGAGGTGATCCACGGCATCGAGCACATGGCTGCTATAGACCATAGCACTGGGAGCGAAGTTTATTGCGTCAACGGCGGGCCAGATGCGTCCCCTGCCCTCCACGACCTCATCCAAGCGCAAGTCGAAGGAGAATTGTGATGACCACTGCAATCAAGACCAACAACGAGCGGCCCCTCGAGATGAAGCTCGAAGTCATCGTCATCCCGGTGTCGGACGTCGATCGTGCCAAACAATTTTACGGCAACCTGGGTTGGAGGCTCGATGCCGACTTCGCTGGCAGTGACGACTACCGCGTCATCCAGTTCACGCCCCCAGGCTCCGGCGCCTCGGTCATCTTCGGCAGGCACGTGACGGCGGCGGCCCCCGGCTCGGCACAAGGGCTATACCTTATTGTTTCGGACATCGAAGCTGCGCGTCGCGATCTGCTCGCTCGCGGCGTGGAGGTCAGCGAGGCGTTCCACCACGCCGGCGACGCCTATGCCGGCCCTGATGAACCCTATCTGTTTGGCAGGCGAAGGGTTCGCGGACGGGATCCTGAACGCAGCAGCTATCGCTCCTATGCCTCGTTCAGTGATCCGGATGGCAACGGTTGGTTGCTCCAAGAGGTGACAGCGCGCCTGCCTGGACGCGTGGCCGACGACGATACGACATTCACCTCCCTGACCGAGCTTGAGAGCGCACTTCGCCGTGCCGAGGCGGCCCACGGAGAGCATGAGCTACGGCTCGGCGAGCGCGACGCGAACTGGCCAAGTTGGTATGCCGAGTACATCGTAAACGAGCAGGCTGGCAAGCCGCTGCCAAGTTAAGCATCCGTGGCGACGGTGTGGCTGCGCAGTGTTCCGGAGCGAAGCGCTTGTCGACGACGGTCCAATCGCTGTGTGTTCTTCGCGAGCCATGTATGAAACCACTCGCGATACACGAAGGAAAACCGACCGGCGCCGCAAGGCCGTAATTTCGGACGAGCGCCGCGTCGTTGATGTCGCGGCTCGAAGGTTTGTGCAATCTGCGAAATCTTGCGAAGTCAGCAGCCACAACCACCCGCCAGGGCATAAAACCGTCGGTTCAAGTTTCACCGCTATCCACAGCGCACACGATCGGCAAGGACGCTCTAAACCCGAGGGACTTTCGCACCACCGGGCCGTGCTTCTTTGTCGACGAGCGTCGCACTCGGTTCAGGTCGTTGTGGCCGGCATGCATGCGCCAGCACGATGTTGGCCGTCATTGCGGCAGACACAATGCGTTACAAGAAGCTATCCCGGCGGACACATCCGGCATTCAACCATGCGAAAAAATGCGGTTGCGGCCTTGAAAGGCCCGGCATCAAACCCCTCGATGAAAGGACGAGAGATGAAGACCACCAGGATCATGACGCTCGCCATGTTGTTGCTGGCAAACACAATGGCATTCTCGTCCGCACGGGCAGAACAGCCGCTGCACCGCACTGACCTGCTGAAGAACGACATCGATGTGGCCGGCCACGAGGCTGTCCAGGTGCGCGTCGATTTCGCGCCAGGCGTTCTTGCGCCCAAGCACTCCCATCCCGGCGAAGAACTCGCCTATGTTCTTAAGGGAACGCTTGAATACCAGCTCGAAGGCAGGCCGCCTGTGACCCTCACGGCTGGCCAATCCCTGTTTATTCCGTCGGGCGTCGCGCACTCAGCGAAAAATGTTGGCGGTGGCAAGGCGTCTGAACTGGCGACCTACATCGTCAAGAAAGGTGCGACGCTCGTCGTGCCTGCAAAGTGAGGCAGTGCGATGCCTAAATCATTGGGCACGGGGCTGCGGCATTGACCGCGTCCGGCCCGTCGCGGCGTGCTTTGCTTCGGGCTCGAGCTTCGATCGCGATCGCTGGAGCTTTTCCTTTCGCGATCGCGACAGCTGCCACTGCTTGGACCTTGCCCTCCCCAGGGCTTGGGTCGGCAAGAACGAGCGCCCGCCCCTTGGCGGTGGGAACCAATGGCAGATGGATGGATTTTGACGCAAGTCCCGGCCGCGCGCGCACCACGCCGTGCCCGCGATCGTCCGGTCGGGCCACCACGATCCGACGGGCCATTTTAAGACGAAGCTAAACTAAGGCTTGCCTTCCCCACAATTAGGGTACATCGTCCAACCTTCAGTAGTTTAACTTCAGGGCGCTACTGGTTGGGGGCCACTATACCCTCGCCCCAATTGAAGGAGGACAGGATGTCTTCCCACCCCCTATCAATCGTTACATCAGCGGATGTTGCAATGCTACAAATCATCTTGGACACCGCCGGGTACGATGCTGCCAGCAGTCTCGCCGATCCCAAACGTTACAACGTCGCAGCCAAACTACTCATCAGACGCTTCCAAGAAGGGGGCGCTTCCTCTCGCGCGCTGTCGCAGGAATTGGATCGGCATTTTGGCACTTCATTGTCAAAAGAACCTTTAGAAAGCTTCTCGCGGACCCGCGCTTCCATCCAAGGTCTGCGGGTGTCGCCCTCATAGATTGGCTCGACAGATGAAAAGCCCCGTCGATGTCGCGGGGCGTTTGCTAGTTCACTTCACGGGCCCCTCATGAAAACTGTCCCCACACCAAGGTACCAAGTTGATGACACGCGCCGGCAGGAGGAATGCTCTCATGCTTTTGATGCTGTTGCGCGGGCCATAATGATAAGCGCCGTAGCCGCAGGGTGGCGCGAGGGTGAGGCAGCCCTGGCACTGGCGGACGCCGCCGAGCGGTACGTTATCTATATTGCGACACCCGTTCGCGCGGTCCCGGCACCTGCAAACACCAACACCAGGTAGGTACATCGCCAGACATTGAGTTGATTTGGAGCGCTGTATGACCGAAAGTGCTTAGGCGATCACTTCACAAACAGCTGGCTTGCGCCTCACGCAACCCGACGCTGCTTCGGGACCTCCAGCGCTTGACTCCCTCCATCAAAGGTTGCATTCTCGACCGATCAACCCGTGGAGATGTCATGACATCGCGACTTACCTACGTGCTGACAGTGCTGGTCGTGGCCAGCGTGCTTTTGTGGTGGGCCATGAATTGGTGATCGAACAGCGCCCCGCCGCCACCTGCGTTTATCCGGCCCGAGATGTACTAATCGAGAGCAAAATAACCATCATCGACCAGCCAGCCGCAGGGCTCGCCACGCACTGATCCGCTCAAACGCGCCGGAGCCTTCCACCGATCTCCAGATAGACTGGATTTCGGTTGTGCCCGCCGCTTCTGGCGGCGGTTGCTTTTCTAACCGAAAACTACTTCCGGCCGCCGCTGGGGCGGGATTTGCCGCCGGCACCCCCTGCGGTCTTGGCATCGGGAGCTTGCCCAAAGTTGGTTCCCCCTAGGTGCCCCCCGCCGCTCGTATTTGCGACCTGGCGTTCGGACCTGCGCTGAATCGCAGCGGCATCGGTTTTGCTCATTCTAGGTTCCTTTTCGTTGCACGAGTGATCGCTGCCGGACGTGGGCCCGGCAGATGTGATCGATTTTGAGAGAAAAGGTCTGCCTGACGCCAATGGGCGCGAAGCGAAGCTCGACTGGCAAACTCGACGAGGCAGCCTGATCCGCCATTGTGTTCAAAGCAAGTTCCAAGGTCGGTCGAGCAGTCGACAAAAAAGGCCGGAGCGAAAACGCACCGTTCATGCAAGCAGTTCTTCGAACGATTTTGAACGTGTGATCGGGTGCGGTCATGTATCAGGCCTGTTGTGCGGCTCGAGTACGACCGCTGGCCGGTATGGAGCTACGCGGACGTGGTGCAAAATCAACTCTACGAGCTCGTAGCTCATTGACCCGGATGCATTACCAGACCCACTCTCACCGATTTTCGTCCTTACCGTTCGCTGACCTCCTCACACGCCGACGATCCGTCCTGACCCTAGCTCAGCACTTGCTACGCTGTAGGCAGAACGGAATCCTTGTAATCTTCGTTCTTGGTCATCATTGCCCAGATGGATCGAGCCATTTTGTTGGCGAGCGCGATCGCGACGAGCATGCGAGGTTTGCGCGCCAGCATCCGTGCCAGCCACGAGTTCTCGGGTGGGGCTTTCCGGCATGCCCATCGAATGACGTCATCGCGCCGATGATAAGAAGCCGGCGGATGTCGCGTTGTCCCATCTTCGATGTTCGGCCGAGAACCTGCTTCCCTCCGCTCGAATGCTGTTTTGGCACCAAGCCGAGCCAGGCCGCAAAATCTCGCCCCCTTCGGAAGGTCACCATGGTGGGCGCAAAAGCCTCGACTGCCATTGCGGTAATCGGTCCCATGCCGGGCATGGACATGAGGCGGGCGGTGCTCTGCGAACGCTTCGCTGCCGATCTGAGCGCCTTTTCCAGCGATGCGATCCGAGAGGAGAGCGCGTCTATCTGGTCCAGATACAGTCGAGCGGTCTCTACAACGATAAGCTCAAGGCCCGTGTCGTGGTCTTCAATAATCTCCGCCAGCAAGGCCAGATTCGCGATGCCTTGAGGTGCAATGACACCATGCTCGGCCAGATGTGCTCTAAGGGCATTGATAAGCTGTGTTCGCTGACGGACAAAGAGGTCCCGCGTGCGGAAGAGCATGGAGCAGGCCTGCTGGGGTTCAGTCTTCGGAACGACAAACCGCATCGACGGCCGGGTCGCCGCTTCAACGATCGCTTCTGCGTCGGCCGCATCATTCTTCTGCCGTTTGACAAAGGGCTTAACGTAAGCCGGCGGGATCAAGCGAACATCGTGGCCAAGTTTGCCGATCTCACGCGCCCAGTAATGCGCTGTGGCACAGGCCTCTATCGCGACCGTGCATTTGGGCAGTTCCGTAAAGAAGGTGACGACTTGGCCGCGAGACAGTTTCCTGCGCGCAAGACCACACTTCCATCGCTTCCGGCGGCATGAACCTGAAACACCCGCTTTGCAAGGTCCAGGCCGACAATGCTAACTTCCTTCATGGATGCTCTCTCCTCTAAGTGACGTTCTGGCGAACATCACTCTGGCACATTGCGATGCCGTCGGGAGGGGGCATCCACTCCATCAACTCTACTGTTATGTCGATCTGGAGGATCGTGTTCGTCGTGATCATCCGCTGCGGGCAATCCGGCAGATCGCGAACGACGCGCTCGTTTTGCTGGAACGGGAGTTTGCAGCGCGTGAGGAACCTCGGCGAACAAGCGGAGTTTTCATTCGCCAGCAAGGAGGCTCACCATGGACGACAACGAACAGCGGAAGCGCGAGCGTGCATATATGATCTGGGAAGCGGAGGGCCGTCCTGACGGCTTTCATGAAGATCATTTGGAGGCGGGCTGAAGAGCCACTGAGGCCGCTGCAGAAGAAGCTGCCGAGGTCACCGAAGCGAACCGCCTCCGAACAGTTCGACGGCGATCGCAAATCCAACTCGGTGACAGACATCCGCCCACCCTCGACGATCAGCCCCGCTGATGATTCCTAGGGTCGCGGTCAGGCGCGATCGATGGCCGCCCAATCGGTGAATAGAGCGCGTCGCTCAAGGTTCTCGCTGCAAAGGAATGAGCGGAACTGGGTGCGAGACTTTTTTCTTTCGGCGGCTCCGGCCTTTGAATCGGCGGCTCCGGCCTTTGAATTGTTTCGCGAGCTCCTGCCATGCGACCTCGCCAGCGCGGCCGGCGCCGGAAAGGAACAGCTCGGCGGCAACTAGGGGGTGCTTCTTTATCAGGCGCGCCGTGATCCTGGCCAACCCCGCGACCGCGGCTCTTTCCATGCCGTTGCGCGCCAGCCGATCGACGGCGTAGCGCTCGAGATAGCTCGCGGTCGGTTCTTCTCCGAGAGAGGGCGCGGCCTCTAATGAACCGCGCCCCGTCGAGGGCGGTCCTCGACGTCTTTCCGCAATTTCTTCGGCAGGGCGTCATGGGCGGCGCTCCTCACGACGTCCATCGCGGCGTGGGCGGCTTCACCCATCGCGGCGCCTGCGATGTTCAGGGCGCGTTTCCCCTTGCGGGCGCCCTTGCCTGTGGCGTCCGCAATCTCTCCGCGTTCAGCAACGAGCACCGTCGCAGCCGCGCCCGCGGCGGCAGTCAACGCGTTCGCCAGTATGCCTCTGCCGATCTCGCTAGCCAGAAGCGTTTTGATCACGGTGGATTTCCGGATCGCTCTTGGCACCTTGTAGCCAGCTATTTTCTTCGGGACTTTGTTCTTTGCCATGTCATGCCTCCTGTCCCCTCAAACTCTCGCTTCTGCAGTTGGTTCCCGCGGAGGGCTTCTCGAACTTCAGACGCATTTCCGTCGCCCCGTGGAACCAGCACAGAAAGGCTTTCCGGTTTCGGACCAGCCGATGTCGAAATGGTTCCGTGTCATCGTCCTGATGTATATGCAGCGGTGTTTGCCTCAGCCTCGTGAACGTGATCTGGCACGCAAGGCAGCGAGTTCATGAGCTGATATCACAGTGGGTAGAAAGTCATTGAGAATGATTCGCGTCGAGGCGGAACGAATCACCTCCCGAACGATTGAGTCGCGACTCATGGATTCGGGAGTACAGCGTCATGGCGGCACATCGCGCCCAGTGGAAGGGGTTCATCAAATTCGGCGAGGTCGCGTGCGGCGTCGCCTTGTACACCGCCGCCAGCACCTCGGATCGGATCACCTTCAACACCATCAACAAGGCGACGGGCAACCGGGTGAACCGTATCTTCATCGACAGCGAAACCGAAAAACCGGTACCACGCGAAGAACAAACCAAGGGATTCGAGGTCGAGAACGGTCAGTATATCATCATCGACCCGGAAGAGGTCGCCGCGACGATTCCGGAGAGCAACAAGACCCTTGAGATCGAAGCATTCATCCCCTGCCCCGATGTGGACGATATCTACTTCGACAAGCCCTACTACCTGGCGCCGGACAAGATGGGCGGCGACGCCTTCGCAGCCCTTCGCGACGGCATGAAGAAATCGAACGTCGTCGCCATCGCTCGGACCGTCCTTTTCCGTCGCGTCCGCAGCGTTCTCATTCGCCCTCACGGCAAAGGTCTGATCGCGACCACCTTGAATTACGACTATGAGGTCCGCTCATCCGCGAAGGCCTTCGAAGAGATGCCGAAGATGAAGATCACGGGCGAGATGCTCGATCTCGCCAAGCACATCATCGCCACTAAGAAGGGTGAGTTCGACCCGGCCACATTCGACGATCGTTATGAGGCTGCGCTTGCCGAACTCGTGAAGGCGAAGATCGAGGGCAAGGCGTTGCCGAAACGGAAGGAGATCAAGGTCTCCAAGCCCAATGACCTGCTCGCAGCTCTTCGTGAAAGCGCAGGCATGCTCAAGGCCGCGGACAAGCCGATGCGCACGGCCGCCACTGCGAATCCAGGAAGCACCCGCGAGAAGGCCCGACGGGCGTCGTCATCGAAGGATAGGACGGCCGCCGCTCCCCACCGCAAAGCAAGTTGAGGAGATAGGCCATGGCACTCCGTCCCTATTGGAAAGGCTACCTGAAGCTCTCACTGGTCACCTGCCCCGTCGCCATGACGCCGGCCACGAGCGAGAGCGAGAAGGTCCGTTTCCACACCCTCAACCGTGCGACAGGCAATCGCGTCCTATCCCAGTATGTCGATTCCGTCACCGGCAAGCCGGTCAAGGACGATAACGAGGCGAAGGGCTATTCCCGCGGTGAGAACGACTACGTCATCCTGACGGAGGACGATCTTGACGCCGTCGCACTCGACACCGTCAAGACGATCGACATCCACAAGTTCGTTCCAGCGGACTCCATCGAGTGGGTTTACCTGGAGAAGCCGCATTATCTCATGCCGGACGACCCGGTCGGAGAGGAAGCCTTCGCCGTCATTCGGGATGCGATGGCCTCCGACAAGGTTGTCGGAGTCTCGACGCTGGTTATCGGGCGACGAGAGCGTGCCGTTGTCCTGGAGCCGCGAGGGGAAGGCATCGTCCTCTGGACGTTACGGTTCGGAGATGAGGTTCGTCCGGAGGAATCCTACTTCGAGGACGTCGACGAAAAGGCGGATCCCGAACTCGTCCCGTTGGTGCAGCAATTAATCAGGCAGAAGACGGAGAAATGGTCGCCGGATATGGCGAGCGATCCCATCCAGAAGAGCCTGCTGAAGATCATCGCTCAGAAGAAGAAGGCGTTGAAGCCTGCGAAGAAATCGGCAAAGGGTAAGGAGGCGCCCGCGCCGAACAATGTCGTGAACATCATGGACGCCCTGAAGAAGTCGTTGCAGGCGGAGATGAAGGGAAAGAAGGCGAGCTAGTACCGCTCACGACTTCTTTTCGAGAGAACTTCTTCTATCGGCTCAACCTCCGGAGCCGCAAGATCGGCAGCTTCCTTCTCGACGAAGCGCCTTCAGTCGCATGGTGTTCAGATCCCGGTCACGGGTGGATGACGATTGCGTAGGCGCTTCGGTTGAAACGCCATTTTGTGCCAGACCAGTCCTAAATTTGCCGATCCGAGCGGACATCGGTTGCCCATTCGAAGTGAATTGCTGTGGGCGGGAAAACGACCTTTGTTGTGCTAGCTCTGTTTCCTAGCGGAGACGCGACGACATTCGTGACTTTCTACGCCGCCGTGCTCGCACAGCCAGGACCTCACGATCAGTTCTTGCGGATCTCCTCCAGGATCAACCGGATTTCCGTGATGGGTCTGCGATTCTCATCGAATAGTTCAACTGACATCATATTGAGCGGAGCTTCCGGTAGGCCGTCTGCAGCGCTCTCGGCGAGAGCTTGCCGCGCTTCTGCCTTCGCTGTATCGACGTCGACAAACTCGCAGCTTACTTCGAGGGGCTCTGCAGTTCGCGAGTCAATTATCTGGAAATAGTATCTAGGCATCTAAGACCTCCCGCAACTTACCAATGAACGGTTCCCATAAGATCTTGTTCCAGCGATGCAATTGCCAAAGTCGCCCCCTTGGGAGTCAGGCTGCGTCGGTTGTTAGCCTGACACGTCCGCGGGTCACCTGAGTTACCGCCCGGGGGAGTGCCAACCGTAGTCGCGCCCGCGGAACTGCCTTGTGCGATCAATCCATGGAAATCGAGCGCCAACCCGGAGCTTCGACGTATTTTTTTAGCGCCTTGCAGCGACAGCCCCGGGGCTCGATATTTCGGGGGGAGGTTCCCGCCGGTGCCTTCGGTCTGAACCGCACCAGAACCTCTCGCCCGTCTATCGAAGCCTGCGTGCGTTCCAATTCGTCGCGTTCCCGAACGGCTTGGGCCCAGTGCTCGATGGCGCGACCGTTCACAGCCGCTCTCTTCCCAAAGCGCGTAGGCTCGCTTGGCGATCCATATCTTTCTGTTTTGGTGGTCCATCAGTTCGTTCCTTTTCCGTGCAGTCAGCAAGCGTGGGAGGATCGCTACGTCTAGCCTTTCCAGACCAGGCCTATTAAGGCTACAGCAATGCTTTTCATTGCGACCTCCTGAATTTGGGTGCTCCTAAAGTTCTCAAGAGGCAGTGAGTTCGGTCGCGATTTCTTCATCACGAAGACCGACCTGTTCCGTTCGGGCACGCGCCGTCCAATCGCACTTGCATGGTATGGAACCACTGGCGAAACCGCTCGCTACTACCTGCGAAGGCGGGGGCGACCCGGGGCCGGAAGCAGTATTCTTGATACGGCGGTTTAATCGAGCAGAGACCGGCTCGCTGGATCTGTGACAGGACCGCGTTGGACGTCGAGATTCCCAAGGGTTCTGGCCGAAGCGTTAGGCAGCCGGGGCCTGGAGTGACCATGCGCTCAACGCGCTGGAAGGAGACTGTCATATCCGGTCCCGTCGGTTGGAGATTCAACTTCGAGATCGCTCGGACTAGAGATGCGGCGGGCGCGTTTTAGGACAGCGCCGCGGCAGCGAGCGCAAGCCGCTGAAGCCACGCCCTCGGGAGCCCAACGAATCCTTGCATAGCATGACGAACGGCGACATGCGTGGACTGGTCTTTGTACTCATTTAAGAAGCAAACGGGAACTCCGTCCCATTCCGACGGTTTCGGCGGCAGGGCCGTCGTACGGTCTAGTCGCGGCCTAATGTCTAGCATGACGGAACTATATCTGTGTCAGCAATAGGATGGCTGGTCGTATTGGTCGAACGCAACCAGGCGGTCTACATTATCGCTTCGGCAGAGGACGCACTCGACCTCTTATTCTCCGATTGGCCCGTCAATAGCGGGCTGCCCTTCATCTTGGCGATGGAAGCATGTGGAGGGGCTGCAACCGGCGCCGTTACTGAAGAAGAAGCCCAATTCGCCTTTCTCGCAGCCGCTATGGATGCACGAGTTCCCTTCGATTTTCCGAAGTAGTAGATGCCACCAATGTTACGGTTTCGAGACCTATCCCGATGCCGGCACCGGTGATGGCCATCATCGTGACGACGGCCGCGACGCGTGACAGGGCAGGCATTACGAATATCGAATCTTCGGCGCAGGCAGCGGACGCCTTACGTCCAATCGCTGGCGATTTCGCATTCATTGTGTTTTCTACTGGCATATTGGGAACGGGTCTCATCGCGGTACCAGTCCTCGCTCGTGCCGCGGCCTATGCCATCGGCGAGGCTTTCAAATGGCGGTCGGGCTCTCCAGGAGGCCGAACCATGCAAAGGCATTCTACTCAACGTTGATCCTGGCTTTTATCCTGGGAATGGGGTTCACACCAATCGATCCCATCGAGGCGCTCTACTGGAGCGCGGTAATCAACGGGGTGGTAGCGGTGCCGATCATGACGGTGACGATGATGATGACTGCAAATGAAGGCATCCTGGGTGAGTTCAAAATCACCGGTTGGCTGCGGTTGCTTAGATGGGGGTCGACTGCCGCAATGGCCGCGTCTGTTCTTGGAATGGCTATCACATGGTTCGCCTAGATAGTGCGGCGAGTTCTCCACCTGACACGACGAGTCAGGAACACACCGGCGAGTTCGCCCGCCCTACTCAGCAAGATGCGAAAATCGGAGAAGCATGGCGTCGGCCGCCGACCTTGCCCGCGATAGCGTTGTCTCGCATGCTGACAAGGACGTCGTCGAGGCGCAGCAGTCGGTAAACTACATTCTGGACGCCAAGCGATGCTGACAAACTCGACGCAAGCACAGGTACCTCATGGGAACCAACTGCAAGTTTGCCGGTGACGGGAACCACGAGCGCATTCCTGCATGAAACAAAAAGGAAGCCACCACGTGACTCTGAACGCTCGAAAAGCCTGATCCGGCAGTACGGCGCGCTTTGCGTGCGAAGCACATCCGCAGGGCTGGAAGTTCTTCTAATTACCACACGGGAAACGAAACGGTCGATGATACCGAAGGGCTGGCAGTATCGGGCCTGAAATCACGCAAGGTGGCGAAACGCGAAGCATGGGAAGAGGCTGGAGTGATCGGAAGGGCGAAGAGAAAGCCCTTTGGCGAATTCATCTACGGAAAGCTCCTTCGCGATGGCCGGAAGGTAAAGCCGCTTGTTGGCGTATTCCTAGTTGAGGTCCGGAGAAGAAGAAAGCGCTTCCCCGAAATGGCCGAGCGAGACAGCATCTGGGTTACTCCCTCGGAGACTGCGCCGTGTCGACGAGTTGGAGTTGAAGCAACTACTGCTCAAGCTCGTGTGACAGTCGGGGATGTGACAGTCGGGTAGGAGGCAACCAGTCGCTTCCAGCCATCGCATGTGAGCGTTGGACGAATATCCGCGTTGATTGACTTCGGATCGCCCCATGAGTTCTGCACGATGAGCGGGAGCCCCAAGAGAGGCTCCCGCCTGCAGCGACTATTTCGAATTCTTGTGGCTCTGTTCGCCAGCCTTGACATGCTGCTCATGCGAACCGCCCTGCTTGCCTGTTGAGCTCGAGCTTTTAGCAGAAGCGCTTTTGCTAGCCCCAGACTTTGACCCGGTTTTTCCCGAATGTGTTCCGCTGGTAGATGGCATGTTGAACTCCTCCATAATGAGATCTGAGATGATCTCCGGTGTCTCAACCTCGATCAGACGAAACGGTTCCCGTGAGTCGCAACAAAAGTTCGCCAATCCTGCGGAAAGCCTTTGAGCGAAGTGTGCTCACTTGAAAGAAGCTCCAACAGGATCATCGCGATGCAGCGGACGACATAGCCATGGGCAGGTACGAATGAGGCTCTGCGAAAGGGCGAACGCACAGCCTCGGCAGTTGAGGGAGATGTCGAGGGCGCGACATCACTTTTAGAACGCTACCTTCAGGAAATGATTTGCGGGGTAAATGCTTGTTCATCGCGGCCTTCCGTTCATGATTCCGAACAACGGCGCGCGTCACCGAAGGTTCCGTAGAGGCACGATGGTGATTGGGTGCGGCCGCTAGCTAACGTTCATTGTCCGGAACCGAACAGGGGCAGAACGGCCAGTCGATTGGGCTTTTAACGAGCAAAGATATTTCGTTTTGTACGCTTTCATACGGTTATCTCAGACGGGCGTTTTTCTCGGAACCACCTTTAATGATCAAAGTTGGATGGGGCGTCGTCGCGAACGACGGAACAGTCCAAACAGGAGATCGTAAAATGCCTAACCAGCAATCGGGAAGCCGTGACCAAGGCAACCGTGGTCAGCAAGGTGGCCGCGACAAGAAATCCGGGGACACCTCAAAGCGCGGCTTTGCATCCATGGACGATGACAAGCAGCGCGAAATCGCCTCGAAGGGCGGTGAAGCCTCCGGCGGCAACTTCAAGAATGACCCAGAGCGGGCAGCCGACGCCGGTAAAAAGGGCGGAGAGTCCTCCGGCGGCGGTGATCGAGGCGGCCGATCGTAACCGCGTCCACACCTTGAAATATGGGAGGCCGTTTGGCCTCCCAATGTCCAAGCGCGCGATTGCGGTTGGGGTTGCCAACCGTCTGTCGATAGCGCTCTGAGAGGAGGAGACCCATTGAGCAAACGCGATATTCCTTGGAGCAATCCGCTAAAAGTCACCATAAGCGCTGGGATGGATCGAACATTTGCAAGCGTCTTTGACGCGCTTGATTACCTGGAAAATGAATGGCCGCGGAAACGCGGCGACCGCTACGACCGGGCGGTTCTGGCCTGCAGACGAGGGGTGAACGGTCTGGCATCGGCAGAAGTAGCGCGCGAGGCGTTTATCGCTGCGTGTCTCGAGAGTGGCCTGCCGGCGGTGACGGCGGCGCCGCCGCCACTTTATCGTCGATCAGGTCATCCGTCTTGGCGCGCGTCTGATGTCGAGCCGGCCGGCCGTAAGCGATAGATCTGAGCAGCGCTCACGTTGGCGGTTTCGGCCGTGGCTTTCACCGTCGGCATTGCGGCATTCAATTTGTGACGCGGCAAATGGCAGCGAGTTCAACGCCTATCCCATGCTATCATTAAGGTCCGGTTGCTTTCTCCCTGTACACCCTGAAGCGGCCTTAGGGGGTGGCGTTGGGCCGGGCCTGAGCCGAGCGCTAACCACAGAGTTCACTGCGGTTCCCGACCAGTGCATGATGCGATCCAGCATCCGGATTTTCGTACCTGGGATTAGCGGTTTGATTGCGATTGCATTTGTGCGACGAAAGCGCGTCGACGACATGGTTGACGCCGATCCTGTTACCGCCACAGCCATTCCTGTCGTCGGGATCGGAGCCTCGGTAGGCGGCATCGAAGCACTGGGCAGCTTCTTCGATGCCATGTCGACCGACAGCGGCTGCATGCAGCGGCAGTCTGCATCAGCAGAGGTATCCCGCCCGGCGGGGCCGAGACTCTTTAAGCGCAGTTCACAGGAACCGACAACACATTTGCGTGTTCTAGTCACAAAAGGCACCGGCCCAGGGACCCCCTTGTGGCACATTGACATCAACTAGCCCAGTTTCCGGTACAGTCGTTTGATTGCGATAGACAGTGTTGATGTTTCGCAAACAAGCTGGCTGTAATCGATGTATGATCGCGGTCGTGCAGCATCGAACAGGCGTGCCAATGGCGAAGAAACCAATAATAACACATGACCATGCGGAGCACGCCGCGATGGCGCGACGAAAGCACGTCGACGGGACGGTTGATGCCGATCCAATTGCTGCTACTGCCATTCCTGTTGTCGGCATCGGAGCCTCGGCGGGCGGCATCGAAGCGCTGAGCAGCTTCTTCGATGCCATGCCGACCGACAGCGGCTGTGCCTTCGTTGTGGTGCTGCATCTCGATCCAAAGCGCGAAAGCGAGATGGCCCGCATCCTGAGCGGCCACACCGAGATGCCAGTGGCGCAGGTCGAGGACGGAATGGTGCTTGTCCCCAACCACGTGTATGTCATCGCCCCCGATACCGACCTCAAGCTTGCGGATGGCGGCTTGAAAGTGTCGAAACCGTCGGAACCTCGTGGCCAGCGGCATCCGGTCGATGTATTGTTTGCCTCGATCGCGATGGAACAGCGCGAGCGTTCGGTCGCAATCGTGCTTTCCGGAACAGGCAGCAATGGCACCGAGGGCTTAAAGGAGATCCGGGCCGAGGGCGGCATGAGCCTGGTGCAAGCACCGGAGACGGCAAAGTTCGACGGCATGCCGAGGAGCGCGATTGCCGCGGGTCTTGCCGACCACGTGCTTGCCCCTGACAAGATGCCCGAGACCCTGATCGCTTATGTCCACCATGGCTATGTCTCCGCCCCCACCGAGGTCGAGGCCGCCTCCCCGAAGGGCGAAGTCACCATCGAACAAGTTCTCGAAGTCGTGCGGGCCCGCGATGGACACGATTTCTGCAGTTATAAGCGCAACACGCTGCGGCGCCGCATCCATCGTCGTATGGGGCTCAGGAATATCGAGACGCTCGCGAACTACCTCGACGACCTGCGGACCAATCCGCAAGAAGTCGCCACACTGGTCGCCGATCTGATGATCAGCGTAACCGGCTTCTTCCGGGACCCCGAAGCATGGAAGGCGCTTGGGGAGCAGGTGATCGCACCTCTCGTTGCAGAACGTGAGAACGGCGGATCGCTTCGGGTCTGGGTTGCCGCCTGCGCCACTGGCGAGGAGGCTTATTCCGTGGCCATGCTGGTGACGGAGCATGCCGAGGCCATCGGAAAACGCTTCGACCTCAAGGTGTTCGCCACAGATGCCCAGGACGACAATCTGCGTAAGGCACGGGATGGCCTCTATCCCGCCGCCGCCCTGTCGGGGTTTGCGCCCGAACGCGCGCGACGTTTTTTCGAAAAGCTCGACGGCTCATTCCAGGTCAGCAAAGAGCTCCGGGACATGGTGGTATTCGCGGCGCACAATCTGCTGCGCGATCCGCCGTTCTCGCGGCTGGACATCGTCTCGTGCCGCAATTTCCTGATCTATCTCGAGCCGGAGGCCCAGCAGCGCGTCATCGTCCAATCCCACTTCGCCCTGTGTCCGGATGGGCATCTGTTTCTCGGCAACGCCGAGACGATCGGTCGGCACGACGATCTCTTTCAAACCGTATCGAAGAAATGGCGGATATATCGCCGGACCGGGCCAACCCGGCACGACCTTATTGATTATCGGCCGGCTCGCGGATCGGCCGCCGGCCCGCGGGCACCGGGTGAGGCGTTGCCGGTGCCATCAGATGCAGACTCTGCACCGATTGCCGATATCGCGCGGCGCGCACTGCTGGAGCGCTATGCCCCTGCCTCGGTGCTCATCGACGAGAAGGGCCGCGTCGTCTATTTCCATGGAACGACGCGCGACTACCTTGAGCAGCCGCCAGGCGAGCCGACTAGGGAACTAGTGGCCATGGCGCGCGACGGACTGGCGCTCAACCTTCGCGGAGCGTTACGCGAAGCCTCGAAAAGCGACAAAAGCATCACCGTCCATGGTCGCGTGCATCAGAGCGGCGCCTCGCAAAGCGTCGCGATAACGGTGATGCCGCTGCCGGCCTCGCGGCAAAGCGGCAAACTCACTCTTGTGAGCTTCGCGCCTGGGACGCCGGCTGGCGAGCCGACTGGCCAGGCTGTTCGGGAGTATACGGGCGAAACGACCTCAGGCGAGCAGGCGCTTCAGGAGGAGCTGGTTTCGATGCGCGGTGAGCTGCGCAACACCATCGAGCATCTCGAGACCGCCAACGAAGAGTTGAAGGCGTCGAACGAGGAAGCAACCTCGATGAATGAGGAGCTTCAATCCACCAACGAGGAACTGGAAACCTCCAAGGAGGAGTTGCAGTCCTTTAATGAGGAACTGAACACCGTCAACAGCCAACTTCAGCACAAGATCGCGGAACTCGAACGAACCACCAATGACCTGAACAACCTGCTGGCTGGGTCTGAGACGGCGACGCTGTTTCTGGACAACAAGCTTGCTATTAACTGGTTCGCACCAGCGACCAAGGGACTTTTCGATCTTGTGACGACGGACATCGGCCGGCCGATCGCCCACTTCGCGCGGAAATTCTCCGATGAGAACCTGCTGTCGGATGCAGAGAATGTGTTGCGGAAACTTACCACAATCGAGGCCGAGGTGCCAAGCGATGCCGGCCGCTGGTACCTGCGGCGCATGCTGCCCTACCGTACGCGCGACAACCACATAGCAGGTGTGGTTGTCACCTTCACCGATATCACCGACCGACGAGCCGCCACCCAGGCGGTCAACGCTGCGAGGACCTATGCCGAGGCCATTGTCAGCACGGTGCAGCAGCCCTTGCTCGTCCTCGACGCCGACCTGCGCGTCCAGTCTGCCAATCCGGCCTTCTATCATCTGTTCAAGGTTGCGGCCAAGGAAACCGAGCGCAGCCCGCTTTACGACCTCGGCAATGGGCAGTGGGAGATTCCCGCTCTGCGGACGCTTCTCGACTTGGTGCTGTCGAAAAGCCAGGAAGTCGCTGACTACGAGGTCGAGGTCGAGCACGAATTTCGGAACATCGGCCGGCGCTGCATGCTGCTTAATGCCCGCAAGCTTGTTCAGGGGAGCGGCCGCGACGAGCTGATCCTGCTCGCCATCGAAGACATCACCGAGCGCCGGGAGAGCGAGAATGCGGTCCGTGCCAGCGAGCAGCGCCTGAAGGACCTTATCGCGGCGCTGCCCGGCGCAGTCTATACCACGGATGCGGAAGGCCGGATCACCTTCTATAACCCCGCTGCTGCCGAGTTATGGGGCCGCCACCCGGAACTGGGCACGGATAAATGGTGCGGCTCCTGGCGCATGTATCGAACAGACGGCACTCCTTTGTCGCATGATGAATGTCCGATGGCGGTCGCGCTGAAAGAGAAGAGGTCGATTCAGGGTACGGAGGCCGTAGCCGAACGGTCAGACGGCGTCCGGGTGCCTTTCCTTTCCTATCCGACCCCGCTGCGCGATGCCTCGGGCACGGTGACGGGGGCAGTCAACATGCTCGTAGACATCACCGAGCGAAAGCAGGCCGAAGCACTCGCGGAACGCATCGCCGCGATCGTCGAATCCTCCGACGACGCCATCATCAGCAAAAGCCTCGACGGCACCATCATAAGTTGGAACGAAGGAGCAGAACGGTTGCTCGGTTACGGGTCCGAGGAGATCATCGGTAAGTCCATCATGACCTTGGTGCCTCCGGATCGCCGAGACGAGGAGGTTGACATCCTCGATCGGGTTGGTCGCGGCGAGCACATCCAGCATTACGAAACACTCCGCCAGCGCAAGGACGGAAGTCTGGTCTGGGTTTCCTTGACCATATCCCCGCTGAACAACGCCGCAGGCAAAGCCGTCGGCGCGTCTACGATCGCGCGGGACATGACCGAGCGCCGGCGGGCTGATGAGCACCGGAAAACGCTCATGGACGAACTCAATCACCGCGTCAAGAATATGATGGCGGTTATCCAGTCCATCGCTACACAGACGCTTGGCAAAGCATCGACACTCGACGAGGCGCGACAGGCATTCGGTGCGCGGCTGGTCAACCTGGCGAAGGTGCATGACGTGCTCACGCGTGAAAGCTGGGGGAGCGCGAATCTGGCCGAAATTGTCTCCGATACGGTCAATCCGCATGACGGCGGAAAAACTCGCTTCCAGATCGAGGGCCCCGGCGTCCGGCTCTCCCCGAGCGCTGCTCTGGCGATTTCCATGGCCCTGCACGAACTCAGCACCAATGCCGCGAAGTATGGCGCACTGTCCAACGAAAACGGCCAGGTCGTGATCGCCTGGAAAATCGACGGTGCAGATACAGCCCGACGGCTCGTCTTGCATTGGCAAGAAAGCGGCGGACCGCCGGTAGCCAAGCCGAAGACCAAGGGCTTCGGCTCACGCCTGATCGAGCGCGCCCTGGCATTGGAACTCGGCGGCGAAGTGCGCGTTGACTACCAGTCCTCCGGCCTTGAGTGCACGATCATCGCACCTCTGCCCTCTGGGCACGAGCCAGGAGGACAGGATGGCCGGCGAAGCGAGGCGCGTTCTGATCGTCGAGGATGAATTTCTCATCGCGACGCTCCTTGAAGACCTTCTATTGAAGATGGGACACCACGTCGTCGCTTGGGTTTCTGGGGTCGATGAGGCAATGAAGTTCATTGATCAAATGGACATTGACTTCGCAATTCTCGACATCAACCTGGGCGGCGAAAAATCCTTTCCCGTGGCAACGCTTCTACGCCGACATATTCGCCACAGGGTACGGCACCGAGGGCCTCGCAGACGAGTTCCGCAATGAACTCGCTTTGCAGAAGCCGTACGATCCCCCGGACCTGGAACGAGCTATCGCGGTGGCATGCGTGCGGGTCAGCGGTTGACCGAATCCGCCTTGCCTTTCGCCCTTGCTCCCGTCCTTTCCGGCGTGATCCAATTCTGCTCCACCAGATCCCGCAATTTGTAAGCACGATCGAGTGCCTGCCGGCTGGCCGCCTGCCAGGAGGCGCAGAGCTCGGGCTCGACGGAATAGGTTTGTTCCGCCATCTGAAGGCAGAATTCAGCCCGTTCGTTCAGAAATCTCACCGCTGCGCGCATCATTCGCTCCATCTTGTCGAATTGTGCGCCGGCCATGGTTTCGGCGGTGTAGCTGTGACCAATATGACAGTCGAATTTCGTTATCGTGCCGACTTCGGAGCTATGCAGGGCACCGCCACATTCCGGGCAGGTAATCGCCACCGGTCGTTCGAACGGCGCTCTCTCAATCATCTCGGAATTCTGTCCGACCTCCGATTGCAAAGGCGTGATCGGCATGACCTTCTCCTTTCCATCCTTTCCGCTGGCCAAGTCAACGAGCAGTTTTGGGATGACCGCAAGCGGCTCGGTATAATCGAGTGCCACATGCGCTGCAGCGCTTCTCGGCATGTCCGGATAGGCCGCATCATCGGGGTGCTGAGCGATCGCGATGCCGCCGCGCCGCGCGATCTCGAAGAGACCGAGTGTGCCATCGTTCTGGTTGCCCGTCAGGATAACACCCACAGCAGCCGGACCAAAGCTTTCGGCGACGCTCCGAAAAAGCGGGTCGATAGCCGGGCGCGCGCAGTTCTCCCTCGGACCACGTGAGAGGCGCAACCGGCCGTCCGCAATGACCATGTGGCGATCCGGGGGCGCGACATAGATGTGATCCGTAAGGATCGGCTCACCGTCTTCGGCGTGCTTTGCCGGAAGCGGCCCGGCCGCATTGAGGAGCGCGGGCAGTACGCTCTGCTGCGAGCCGACGTGCAGGACGACCAGAACAGGCACTCCAATCGTTCCCGGCAGTTCGGAAGCGAGCGCACACAGCGCTCTCACGCCGCCTGCCGACGCGCCAATTGCAATGATCGATGAACGTGCCATGACGAACCACGCGATGTCAGATCAGAGAAAAACGCGCCGCGGCGATGAAAGTTCGCCGCTCCCCCTGGTACGTCAGTTTCGGGACGCCGGGTAGCGCTCGCCATTCCAGCGGAGACAGATGACGCTCGCTCTGCGGATGGCCCCACCGCCACACGCCGTCGCAGCAATCTGGCTCGAGAGACTCAAAAGGGGCTGCACCGAGCGATCGCCGAAACCCAGAGCGACGAAGCAATTGAGCGCGTCGCACCAACTATTGAGGAGCGCCAACATGGCAAAAAATGACCAACGATCGAAAACGCAGATCGAGCAGCCCAAGGGCAGTCCGAAAGCAATCAGCTGGCGGAACCAACGATGGGGTGAGGAGCGCCAAGCCTCGCGTATCACCATTCGGACGACGCCACCAGCAACAAGTAAAGGCCCGGCAAGCATAAAGGCGCTAAGGACTGGGACGTCAATTACGACGAGCGTGATACGAACGTGGGAGAGTCTCAGGGAAAGAGCCGGGGATAAGACCCGCAAACGATCCCCAACTGCCGTAATAATTGATCAACCGCAGATGAATGAGGATGCCTAGGGAAACGAAATGCGCAGTATTCGGACACAAGTATTCCTCTGATACAGTAACGTCAGTGTGCTTGTGCTTGGCCTTGGTTCATTCGTCCGGGACGCCGTTTAAGCCTCCCCCTTCGTCTCTCCTTTCGTCTTAAAGGCGTCGGAAACCTTTTTGACCTCTGGGTCGCTGTTGCTTTCGCCATGGGCATCCCGGATCGTCCTTCGCCGGCATGTAGCCCTTAGGCATGTTTTCCTGGGGGACCTTCCCAGCGTGGCGACTGATCCGTGGTGCCTGGAGCACCGTCCTTCGGTGAATTGATACCCATGACCACTTCTTCCTTTGTCGCGTACTAACCGAGGAACGAGTCGAAAGTTCCGCTCGGGCATCATCCGGCACCGTCGATTTCGCTCCTCACCACTGCATCGGGGCACCAAGTGTGACAACGTGATGACTTCGGAAGATCTCCGTATGCGATGAGGTTGTTGAAGCTCAATCACAAGCGTCGATCCGCCATCGAGATCTACCCGGCAAGGTCTGGGTGAACTGTCAGATATTCTGAGTGGTTGCGTCGGAACAACGGCCCCGCTGCATGGTTACCTCTACTTGCAATGACGCAACGTCTAAGGAGGAGAACATGCGCTTTAGAATCTTGACAGCCTCGCTGCTCGCTATCGGCCTCGCCGGATCAGCATTCGCCCAGTCGAACCCGGCGCCTGCCGGTTCTACGATGGACAAGAACCACACAGACAATGGCGCCGGAACTGGCACCATGAAAATGAAGAAGGTCGACAAGACCGTAACCAACAGCACCGCGCGTACGCTCAACAAGCAAAACTGCAAGAGCGTCAACGGCAAGGGATCGCTACAGACCGCCGGCGGCAACAGCGGTACCGAAAACACCGAAGACACTTGCGCTGATAACAACAACTGATCTGTTATGCCCGGGGGTCTGCTCCAACAGCGATCTCATAGGGCATGACGTCGAAGATGCATCGGGAGGCAAACAAAAAAGGCCGGGGCGAAATCGCACCGACCTTCCTCATCATCGCCTATTCGTCCTGCCAGTACATCCGTGGTCAAAAGTGTCAAGCGATCACGGCAATTGCGAGCGGCGAATCCATTCGGCGCTCTACGCAATGCCGATGGCGATGTATAGGCGGCGATTGTGTTGTAACCGAGATTCGTGGACCTTCAATCCACTCAATGAGACTGACGATTTCCTATAGCGTCGGAGATCTTCCGCGGGGGTTTTTCCCGACCGTCGATCGCGCGTCGGCCTCGGCCATCCTTGAGCTCCTGCAAGGCCGGTCCGCTCGACTGTTGCCGTTTCGAAACCTCGTTTGAGCGGTGCCGAGATAGCGCCGGACATAGCTACAATGTGTTTTGCGCACCAACTTGGCCCTGCTCTCCGACGCGCTACCGCACCTTCTCAGTTCCACTCGGCGTCGTTATCATGGTGGGACCGCCGCCGTTTCCTTCGGCGGTCGGATCCCGGTCGGTGGGGGTGGCCGGTCGACCTCCTCCTCCTGCCGGATTGTTGTCGAAGGTCCCTGCGCCATGCGGCTGTGCATTGATCGGATCAGGGGTGGTCGACGCCGTCGTTTGCGAATCCTTGTCGATACTCTCGCCCCAGAACTCCGCCGCGCCCCAGGCGATCATTGCCAACACCAGGCTGCTGGCGAGAACGAGGAAGACTGGTGCGCCGTACCTGCCCTGCCGGGCGTCGGTCGCCGTTTCCGTTACTGGCTGTCGTTGCGAGCGGTCGTTCGTATTCATGATAGCGCTTCTCTCAAGCTGTTTCGCTTATTCCAACCCGCTCCGGAGCTATAGGTTCCGATGCTTCTCGCGACGAACGAAAGCGACCACCCGGACCATCGAGACCAGGCTTATACCGCCGGTAGACCTCTGCCTTTCATTTTGAATTTCGCTGGGAACGGGGGGCGACGACACCATCAACGGTGGAAGTGGCAACGACCAGCTCGTCGACGACGAATTCGGCGGCAACCAGGGTTCAGATGAACGGCGGAAAATAGCGATCTGCACGATCAGCCGCAAGCATTTCGTTCGTGGCCGGCGGTGGGCGGTACCCGTCCCATTTGATCTGGTAGATCTAATCAGGGCCGATCGGTGGCCTCGGTTTAAGTAGTGCGGGCTGCAAGGGATCACGAGGCTTTCGCGGTCGCGTGCGAACGCCTGGCGATTCTCGCCGCATGGCAGCCCCGATATGGAGCGGGAACAAATTGCAGTGTGGACCGTTAAGGGCTGGCTTGAGAATTGAAACCCCTCAAGCCCAACTCTCGACTCTGCCCCCGCAACCGCGACTGCGGGGCTCTTTTGGAGCGGGTGAAATGAAGAGGTATCAGGAAACTCGAGCCGCCTTGATGGCGCTCCTCCCCAGGGCAAGGGCCGTCCTCGATCTATACGACGTAGGACAGCCATTGGTCGCCCAGGGATTCACGGAAACCGAGATCTTAGATGTACTGATCAATCTGACGCACCAGAAGGTCATCGAACTTCTTCCCGGCAATCAGTTGAAAGTTCTCCGGTTCTCGGACTTTGGTCCATCTGGTGATCTCGACAATTCGGCGTAGTCTTTGGTTGTTCTGCCTCTGGCGGGCAGGGCAAGAAGGGAAGCCATCGCCCTATGCGCATTTCGGCGAGAGGCTTCCCTTTCGATAGCTGCGTCACCAATAAATCAGCCCATCGTTCCTCAGGTTGAGAGCTGGAACCAATCCCCGATCACAGCATTCTACATCTGATGTCGATACCCTCCGACATCAAAGCCCAGATGCCGAGGCTCTGCGTCCCCCGCGCAGGGCCTCATTCGTGTCGGCTTGGAATATGGAGGACCCTCGCTTGGACAGCTTTCGCTATGGACTGGCGATCCTGCTAATCCGCTGCCCCGATCTCCGCCCGTATGCCCACATGGCCCATTCGTGGCCCGAAGATATCGAGAACTACGGTGACGCCGTCAGGTTCCGCGACAAGCTGCGTGCAGAGGGTGGCGACAAGGTGCTCCTGGAGGAATACGAACGACTCTGCATTCAGCTTGAGGAGGAGGTGCGGTCCCATTTCTTTGCCGGCCACGATCCGTCGTGACGGCGCTCTCCCCCAACCCGCTACCCTGAGCGTACAATACTCGGCATGCCAATTGGCACTCATGGAACGACATCAGGTAAAACCCTCCAGCAACCTCGCTGAGGTGACGGATTCAAGTTGGCTTATTGAGGCTTGAGAGCGCCCGTGCGAATGTGCTGAGCCGTAACGAGTACGTTCATTAGTATCCCCCCAAATTGTGATGGATTTGCCGTTAAATTACGTCAAAAGACGAACGTCAGCGCCAACTTAGGTTCATCTGGCATCGCGCCAAGGACAGTCTAGAATTAACCGCGTCCTGTCTGGGTGAATACGACTGTCTTGTGTTCGGGATCTTAATCCCGCGATTTATTCGGGCTCCCGTCCCTTTTTAAAAGGAGTGTCAGGATGACTTACTTGAGAGATCCCAATCTGCCCCGTAATACTGCACGCCGGCGTTTTCTGGGGGTGGCCGCCGCTGCCGGTGCTCGTTTCGCGAGCGTGGCGGCCATTGCCCTGGCGGCTTCATCGTCGCCAGCACGCGCGGCGGGCCTGCATTTGGGATGGCGCAACGGGGGCGGCCCCGGCAGCGGGCGCGGCAATTCCGGCGGAGCCGGAGGTGGCGGTGGTGCGCAATGCTTCCTGCAAGGCACGTCGATCCTCACCGATTGCGGTGAAAAGTATGTCGAGGATCTTCGGATTGGCGATCGGGTCACACTTCCGGGCGGAGACACCCGCGCGATCAAATGGATTGGTCGCCAAGTGCTCAAGAAGGGCGGCGCGCACTGGCATGACAGCGTCGTGCCGATCCGAGTGGCGCGCCATGCGCTGGATGAGCATACGCCACATTCGGATCTATACCTGTCGCCTGGCCATGCACTATTCCTGAACGGTGTTCTGATCCGCGTGAAGGATCTCGTGAATGGCACGACGATCGCACCGATCGCACCCCACGACGATATGACGATTGAGTATTACGCCGTCCTGCTCGCGACCCACGAAGTGATCCTTGCTCAGGGCGCTTCGGCGGAGACCTTCCATCCCTCGGACAGCAATCGCGAAAATTTCTCGAACTTTGCGGAATACGAACGGCTATATGCCGGTGAGGCGCGCGAGGAAATGACATCCTATGCGACAGTCCTTGGCGAGGAAGGCGGCTGGCAGCATCTAAAAGCTCTTCTTCTGCTCGGCGCTTCTCCTTTGCTGCCGATGTTCGATCCATTCGAGGATGCCTGCAAGAAGATCGATGCCCGAGCCAAGGAGGTGTTTTTGCGCTAGCTTAGAACACGCTGCGGCCAGGATTACACACGGCGCCGCCTCGAACCCCTGGGTTCTGTGTGTCGTTCTGTCGACGGCCAGGCCGCCGCTGCAGCGGCGTGCCTCGGCATCTTCGACCGTCCCGGTCGCCTCGATCGCAGCGTTGGTGCTAAGGCCAACAGCCTCGATCGCGACGCCGATGATATGCCACAGAAAGGCACCGTTGAAGTCGGCGATTCACTGGTGTTCTGCCCACCAGGGCAGGATGCTCGAGGGTAAGGCTCTCGACAGCTTCGCTGCGCATGCGCAGTTGCTGAACCGCCCCTCGATTTTTTAGGACTTTTGTCCGACTGGTGATCCCGGCAAACTGGCGTAGTCTGTAGCTGTTCTGACAGGACATGCAGGACAAGAAGGGAAGCCTAGTCACAAATCCATCCTCGGGCTTCCCTTTCGATTACATGCTCTTTTGCGCGGAAGTGGTGGCCTGGACACCAGAACGACTGGTGCGATTAGCCGGCCGTCTGATCCAGAACGGCACAAGGCAAAGACAAATCAACAAGACAACGACCCATCCCACCATGCAGAGGATGATGGCGCCGGCGATTAACCGCATCGCGATCCACCGCTTAGTTGCGGCGAGTGTCTTCAGTATGTGGGATTGCACTCGTGGACTCGTGGGAAGCATGCTTAGAGTATCTCGTGTACTGCAGCATTGTCCTGCACTTCGCGCAAGCCCTTGTACGAGGCATGCCGCAGCTTCCCGTCATGCGTCCAAGCACGATACTCGATCGCAGCAATCAGCTTAGGCCGAACATAGACGGCATCTCGTTTCCTACCGGTTTCAACGGTGGGCTTGCTGGTGACGATCTTATCCATCCGGTTCCGGAGTTCGAGAGCGGAACCTTCGTTGAAGCCGGTTGTCCCTACCCCACCGACGTAGACTAGCTTGTTGCCCTTCCGCGCGGCCAGCAAGAGGCGCCCGATGCCGCCGAATGCAGCGGTTGACCGCTCATACCCAAGATCGCGAACCCGTCGCTCTGGGTGCATTTGACCTTCACCCATTCGCCCAACCTGCCCGATCGATAGGGGCTATCCTTGTATTTGGCGACAATGCCTTCGAGGCCATGCTCGCAGGCAGCGGCGAAGATGTCGCGACCATCGCCTTCAATGTCTTCGGAAAGGCGAATGGCGCCCTGCTCATTTTTCAAGAGCGACCGCAGGAAGTATCGGCGGGCCGTAAGTTCGAGACTGCGGATGTCGTGACCGTCGAAATACAGAAGATCGAAAGCGAACATGATCGAGGCGCCGGAATTCAGCTTGCCGCCTCGTCCACCAAGCGACTGCTGGAGCTGACCGAAGTCCGAACGGCCGAACTCGTCGACAACAACGGCCTCACCATCAAGGATGGCGGAACCGACACCGAGGCGCTTGGCGTCCGCCTCGATCGCGGGAAAACGATGCGTCCAGTCATGCCCGCCACGGGTTAGGATCCGGACGTTGCCATTGTTCAGATGGACGGCGATCCTGTACCCGTCCCATTTGACCTCATAAATCCAATCGGGACCGATCGGCGGACGCGGCTTGAGAAGCGCCAGACAAGGCTCGATGCGAGCCGGCAGGATCAAGGGGGAGTTTCGGTTGGGAAGAGGATCACGCGGCTTTCGTGCTCGCGAACGCAGCGGCTGCGCGTCAGCCTGTAGGGGCTGGGAACGTGGAGCCCTGGCCATTAGCTGGCCTTCTTAATCTCGGCCATGTCGTCGGGAAGGACGTGCATTCCAACCTCGTGAGCGGCTTCGACGAACGCAGCTCGAGCAGTGTCAGCGTCGACATACCATTCAATGGCCTCCATCGATCGCCAGAGCGCCGTGTGGAACTTGCCGCCCGCGGATTTTGGCCATTTGCCGCCGAGGAGCATAGCCGCGAGATCCTGGGCTGTCTCGGCATGTCGGTACTGATCGATGCCATCGATCTCGACCTCCAGCGGCTTGATGAAAACGGGAAGGTCTGGGTACATTCTCGAAACTCCTTGACAATGCAGAATCAACAATTGGCGAGGCGATTCGTTTCGTCTAGGTGATTCGAAAAAATATGTGCCCGAACGGAACCTCTGGGTTGATTTGGTGTTAAATGATCGCCTTGGGAGACCCACCCCGAGGCGCCCTGGTACTTGCCCCGCGCTCTCTGCGGGGCATTTTTATTGCTGCGTGCGGGCCGTCCCGTAAATCTCCCGCTCGAGGCGATCTTGCCGCTCGCGCATATCGAGGAGGAGATCACGGGCGCTGTAGGTGTTCGCCTGTGCCTGCTTCAACTCATCGATCTGCCTGGCGCGCAGCCTGATTGCGAATGACGTGGTACCGCCCAGCCTCGAGCGGCATGACGATGCCCCATTCCTCGTCAACAAGATAAATCCTGTCGAGCATCCGGCCCTCCAGTGAGTCCTTATGACAAAGCTCGCCCGGATCTACCCGGGGCGCAAGGGTCGCTTTGCGTGAGCTAGCCGAAACGATTTAGCTAATCCTGGTCTTTAACCCATTTCTTGAGGGCTTCTCTGCGTTTACCTTGACCTACGATTTTGCGTCCGACCTGGGTGGACTTGAGTCCTGGTTTCGACACCGCTTCACCGAGCCGTTCGCTGCCGTGCTCCGATTTATTAATCGGGCCAATGTTGCCAGCTTTGCTTACATCCTTCTTGCCTTCGTCTGTCATATCGTCCTCCGACATGCTTGCAATGCTAACTCGTCAAGGATTCACGGCGCAGTGCCAAGTTGTCACCACAGACGTCGCGGTCCCGTCGAGAGTAACTGCCAACGCGGTGGGAGCAGATGCCTTTAGGCCGCCGCCGCCAATCCACCGCGCTCAAGCTTCACGATACGATGGGTCACGACATCGGCCGCCAGCGCAAGGACTCGCTCGCGTTCCTCCGTCATCATTGAAAGCATGCGCTCGTACTCCTCACCGATTATTTGCGAGACCTCCACTTCCAGCCGTTCGGGCAGAGGCTTATCGGCGAGTTCTTTGACGGTGCCCATGAAGACTGGCGTTTTGCCCAAACCAAAAGATCCAACCATCCGCCGAGCGATAGCCGTTGCTCGTTCGACGTCGCTGCCAATCGTGCCGCCAGAGCCGATGGACGGGTCTCCAAACACCGCAACCTCTGCAGCCATCCCGGAAAGACTCACCGCTATTCGGTTGCGCAGAGTCGTGGCGGTTGGGAGATAATCCGGGACCAGATCGTACGTGGTTGTCCCACCGAGGAATCTGTCCAAGCTCGGATCGAAACTGTCCTTGATCTCGATTGTCGCGCTGGTCGCATGCCCGAGCGCTAGTGCTGCCAACGCATGTCCAGACTCATGGACCGCGAGCCTCAGGCATTGCTCCGGTGTATAGCGCAGCTTTTCCGGAAGCTGCGCTTCCAGGTCACGCAGCTCAAGTTCCCTATCTTCATTTCTTGCTGCCCTTAGAGCGTCCCGAACCAAGCGTTCGAGATCCGCACCGGCCTTGCCATCGAGATCCTCAGCAATATCAACCAAGGATTCAAGCGGCAGGACCCCACCAGCATGATGGCTGAGGATTTCAGCACGCGTCAGCTTGTTTGGCAGCGAGAGGGTGAAATGGTCGTCAATCCTTCCAGCACGTAGGATCGCGGGATCGATCCAGTCAGGATAGTTCGTGGCAGCCACCACTATGACGCCTTCCCCGAGGGCCGACAGGAGGGTTAGGAAATCAGTGACGACCACTTGCCAATAGTGATCGCCGTGATGTCCGGAAGGGCGGGTCAGCCTCGTGCCAATCGCGTCGATTTCATCGATGAAAAGAACGGCGCCCTTTCCATCATTTACGCTCTCGAAGGTCTTGCGCATCGCCGGCAACATGTCATCCAGCGTGCCTGTCGCTTGCCACGCGCCGACCGTTGTGGAAACAAGCCTCATCCCGAGAGCGGTGGCAAGTGCGGAAGCGAATAAAGTCTTGCCCGTGCCGGGCAGTCCCGAAACCAGCACTCCGGTGCGAGCGAGCTTCCATTCCAGCGTCCGTTGACACCAGCGCGATACATTCTCCACCAGATCCCTCGCCCAAGGCTTAACCTCATCGTAACCGGGAAGCTCGAACAGATTGGGCCCATCCGTTTCAAGCCTGTCGAAATCGTCGATCTCGTGTATTTCGGTAAAAGTTGGCTTCAGAACCGCTGCCAGCACGACGTTCTGAGGGCGCTTGACCAACATGGCTGCAACGTCGTCCGAGAACGGCCTATTACCTGACAAGCGCCGGGCGGCGTTGGGGTGCTGTGCTGTCGGCGGCTCGACGAACAACACGGCGGTGGCTGCGAAGCGCACGTCTTTTGGAACCTCGGCGATATCTCGTGCGATAAGTATATCGAGACCCTTGAGGTCAAAGATCGATATTGCCCGATGGACGGTGCCTTTCTTCCTTGGAGGGCTTGCAAGACGAACCTTGATCGCCTTATCGACCCAGTCATCACGAGCGGCGCCCATGATTGCGAATGCGGCTGCCTCGTATTCCTCAGTGCGATACCCTGGAGGAACAACGAAGATCAGGAAGCCATTGACGCCATACCTCAGTCGGCCGATCGTTCTCGTGGCATGAACCAAGCCACAACCAGCTAGGAAAACGCCTGCATCTTTTGAAAGCTTTTGGTTTCGGGTCTTCGCATTGACGAACTGCATTCTAGTTCCCCTTGCCCTGATCGCGCTTCGACAGGCGATACCAGTTGTTCATTGTCCGCGCGATGCCGCGATCCGGATCCAGATAGAAAAGCTGGCTGGTGACGATCTTCTTGCCGTCCTCAAGACGTGGATGGCCACTCACGATCCCCGACAGCGCGTAGGCGCGTCCTAGAACGGCCCTATAGCCATCCAGCAGTGGTGCATTGGCGATATCGCTCATCTCGAACTCGCCCGCGTTCGCCCGGCGAATATCTTCCAGTAGGCGCTCCGTCGCCTGGCTGTCTATCCATTGGAACATGGTCAAGCTCTCCCTCGTTGACATTGATTCGTCCGGGGCAACAGCGCCGCGGCCGTATATGCGCATCGCTGGTATTTTTTGACGAATTCGCCGTGTTTTTGTGCCATGGATTGGTATGTGTCAACTATTATTTGCGCACCGAAGGATTTGATGACACTCAATCCTACATGAGACCGCCGCCTCGTCTTCTCGTCGCTGCACGCTTACTCCTTGGCCAGACACAGGCCGAGGTCGCTGCTGATTCCGGAATAAGCGCGAAGTCCATCTTCAAGGCAGAGAACGGTACCGCGGGTATCGTGAGCGTCGAAAAGCTGATGCGTCACTACGCGGCGAAAGGCGTGTCGTTCATAGAACCGGGTTCGAAGCCAGGTTGGGGTATTCAGACAGATTTTCTCCAGCGGGACTACGACGCCGAGAGCGCAGCGCTCGGGCAGTAGGTATCCGCATCTCGGTCAGCGTTCTGCTTCGAGATCCAATTGCATCACAGCGCTAGTCACGACGTCGACCCGATACCACGCTCCTGCACCCGGGCCGTTCGCCATAGGCTGGCTGGGCCCCCGCTAGTCGACCATCCGGCGCCGAAGTGACCCTCTTCGCGAAATCCCGTTTTTTGAGGAAAGTCTCAATTCGCTGGGATGGATCTTCCCGAAGGTTGATCATGGTGTAGGCGCGCGCACCTCTGAGCCCATGCCATCGAAAACACGATTCGGAAGTCCTTTGGGTCCAGAGTTTCAAGTATTTGGTGCCGACAGTTCCGCTGCGGCGGTAGGCGGTTGATCGACATCGGCGCAGAGGCGGTCGTTACGCGTGGCGGAGACCTCGTTGCTGATGTTCACGAAGCCTCCCTTGGTCGGCCGATCGATGTCGTCGCCGACCTGGTCGGAGGATCGATCTTCAATGACCTCCTACGGCCGGCGCTATCGCAGGGCCGGTCGTCCAGCTCGACCTTCGTACGATGTACCTGAAGCAACTGGAGCTGCATGGGTCGAGCCAGGGCAGCCGCGCCGATTTCCGGCGGCTTGTCAGCTATATCGAAGCCAAGAAAATCCGACCCTTGGTCGCGGCAACCTACCTCTCTCGGAGTTCCACCGCGCTCAACGCGACTTCATGGCGAAGAACTTCGTCGGAAAACTGGTCGTGCGGCCGGACCCCCGCAACACAGCTTCCTGAGCGGCCATCATGGACCTGCCCGATCATGGGTGGAATTGTCCTCTTATGGAAACTGACACGGCTTTTGCTCTTCGCTCAAAGGGCCAACAGATCGAACGGTACGATCATCATATGGAATTCATGTGCCGATCATTGAAAGCCGATGGCTTCTTGCCTGCAAACTGGAGCGCGCGGATTGCTGTTAGACAAAGTGTCCGGAGGGGGCGTGTCCGGGCCTGCACCGACGATAGCATCTTTAGGACCATAGTCTGACTGAGATCGGACCTCGGCCCGATGCCCACTCTACGATTGCAGGCTAACATTCGATATCAGCTCAAGCGGGTGCCACGAGCGCGCCGTTTGCCGATTGAATCGATGTTCTGATCTTTGGAGGAAACGATGCGTCTAGCAACATTAGCGTCCATGGCCGCACTGTCGGTGGCTCTTGCCGCAAGCCCGGCGACGATCGCCGGCTTCGATACTGCGGCGCTGGCGAAAAGCGGCGGAAGCGATGGGGGCAACGGCGGCGGCAATGGTGGCGGTAACGGCGGCGGCAATGGAAACAGCGGCAACCATGGCAGCGGTAACAGCAGCAACCAAAGCGGCAGTTCAACCCATGGCAGCTCCAAGTCGAAGGGGGCGTGAACGGCAAATCCAGCGAGGCAGGCAGCAAGTCTCAGTCCGCGAAGACTGCCAGGGTCGCTCCCGCCACCAAGGAAAAGAACATCTCGGCACAGCTTGCTGGCTTGAACTCCCTGAGGCGGAACTACACGGCGTACATGCATACGTCTGACCCACGCATGACCGCTATCGCTGCGTATGCGATGGCCTATGCCCAGTATTAACTCGACAATGGTACGGAGCCCTCGCCCGACGACCCGATGCTCGTGGAGGAAGCACTGGCATCCGCAACAAAGACTGGTCATGTCAGCCCGGCCGTTCTCGATGAGGCCAAGGAGATTCTCGGCGTAGGCGATGCGAACGGAAAGATCGACCAAATCCGTGCTTCCCTCGAGGATTTCGCTCCGAGAAGACGACTCTGCAGCAAACTGCGCAGTCATGACGACCGTACGCACCCATCTTCGCTTTCACGTCCCGGAGAGCACCGACTTTCCCGGCTGTTATGGTGTCGTGGACATCTTTAAGGACTGCCGTTCAATCTAGACGGCCTGCTCCTCGATGATCTTGAAGGTGACGAGGCCGACAATGCCGTCGACATCCTCAACGAACACGGCCTTAAGCACCGTGGGAAGTTGAAGTGCAGGCTTTAAGGGCTCTTGGGCCGCTCTTCACAGCCTGATCTTAACGCCGGATGTCGAGCGTTGGGACCTTAGTCCAACTAGCCCCACTGGCGGGTTGATCTATGATCAGATCGTATCCTCTACCCCCGAGGACGCGACGGAAGCCTGGCACGTGTGAATCGGACCCTCACACCTCCGCCAGGCTTCCCTCCAATCTTAGCGTCGGCCATACCAACAGCATGAAGAGGGGGCCACCTTCACCGCGATGAAACATCCCAAGAAGACAGTGATCGTGATGTTGCTCGCGCTGTCTTTGACGGTGGTCATCCTCTGGAGCCTATCCGTCTTACGGCACCTTCTGATGCTTTGAGTGTTGACGTCGCGACCTGCCACGGTTTCAGGAACCATAACCGGCGCGGGAGGTTCCCTATCCTTTTCCGGCGTCTTGCTCTGACCCTTGGTCGGATCAAGGCGCATAGCGTCCCGACTTCAACGATGAAGGGCAGCGGTCAGCCATTTAGCGGCATGGTCCGCCGCGATGGTTGGACGCATTCTGAGAGGAAGAAGCACGTTGTAATGATCGTCTGCAGCAAGCTCTGATTCACCGACCTCTATAAGCGTCCCATCATCGAGAAACGTTTGGATAAGAAGACGCCAGCCCAAAGCCACGCCCTGGCCCGCCCGAGCGGCTGCGATCGTTTCCGTGTAGTGGTTGAAACGCAGCGAGGGTTTGACGCTCAACGAACGTCCGGTCTTCTCGACCCACCTCACCCAAGACAGCCAGGAACGATCCTGTGCATCCGTTTCGATAAACTCATCCAACTCGGAGAGCTCCGGCGAGCGCCGCGCGCGCATATACTCCGGCGAGCAAACAGGAACGATGGCGTCGTTCTGTGAAGCGATGACCGTCCCGTCGCTGAAAGGCGGCATCCCATAGCGGATCGCTATATCGATGTCTCCCGCGTTCAAATCGATGCGAGTGTCCTGCGAGACGACACGAATCTGTATTCCAGCGTTTTCCCGTCGGAAATGCGCTAGACGTGGAAGAAGCCAGAAGGATGAAAACGCGACCGTTGCGCCAATCGTGACGACGTCCTTCTCAGACGAGCGGATGACCTCGATCGTATCAGCGATGTTCGCAAAACTCTGCGCGAGGGACGTCCCCAAGGAAAGGCAGGCTGCAGTTGGTTCGATCGCGCGGTGTTTGCGGACGAACATCGGCCGCCCGAGCTCCGCCTCCAGACCCGCAATCTGACGACTGACCGCGGCCTGAGTGACGCCTAGCTCGGCCGCGGCCAAAGTGAAACTCTTCCGACGGATGACGGCTTCCAGCGTCATGAGTGCCGTCAGTGATGGAATTCGCCTCCGGTAATCCATTCGCGCCCCATTACTTCAAGTCATGCGAAGTGGAAAATTAATGCCGTTGAAGCCGCCTCCATGCAAGGGCAAACTAGAGTCGTCGGAAGCATAAGAGGTCATCATGCTAAACAGGCTCCCTTCCTCCATCTCAGCTCTCCTTGAAGCTCGTGCCGATGGTCACTCCCTGCCGGCGGGCCTCTATACTCGAGACGACGTCTTCGACGCCGACATCGATGTATTCTTCCACAAGCACTGGATCTGCGTGGGCCTGGACTGCGATGTTCCGGAACCTGGCGATGCGACCGTGATCGACATCGGCAAAACGAGCCTGATTGTGCTGCGTGACGACGACGGCGAGATCCGCGTGCTTCACAACGTCTGTCGCCATCGCGGCTCCCGTCTGCTCGATCCCGGAAAGAGCATCGTCTCAAAGCTGGTCTGCCCATACCACACCTGGACATACGAACTGACCGGCGAACTCAGCTACGCGCCGCACATGGGGAAGGACTTGGACAAGAACTGCCACAGCCTAAAGCCTGTAAACTTCAAGTCGATCGGCGGCCTGATCTATGTCTGCCTCTCCGACGATCCGCCGGAGGATATCGCATGCCTCGCGCAGACCATGATCGAGCGTCTTGCCCCCTACGACATCCGAAATGCGAAGATCGCCCATCAGACCGACGTCATCGAGGATGGCAACTGGAAGCTCACGATGGAGAACAATCGCGAGTGCTACCACTGCTCCGCCAATCATCCTGAGCTTTGTGTGTCGTTCGTCGATCTCGACTTCGGCTTTGACCCGGAGACCCTTGGCCCCGAGGATCGCGAGCAGGCCGAGGAGCATTTCCGGCTCTATGAAGAAAGGACGAAGGCCTGGGAGGCCGACGGCTTCCCATCCGCTGCAGTGGAACAGATGGCCGAGTGCGCGACCAACTTCCGGACCCAGCGCCTGATCATCGCCGGTGCGGGCGAATCCCAGACCCGTGACGCCACGGCGGCGTCGTCCAAGCTGCTCGGCAGTATGACCCGTAAAGATCTCGGCGATACCCACCTTTGGGGTCACAATAGCTGGAACCACTTCATGGGTGACCATGCGGTTGTGGCGACCGTCATCCCGCTTTCTGCCGGTAAGACCCTCGTCAGGACGAAGTGGCTCGTCCACAAGGACGCCGTCGAGGGCAAGGACTACGACCTCGACAAGCTAACCGACGTCTGGATCGCAACGACCGACCAGGACGCGGACCTTGTCGCGCGTTCGCATGCCGGCGCGCTCGATCCGGCTTATCAGCCTGGTCCCTACTCGCCGTTCTCGGAAACAAACCTGGACAAATTTGCGAATTGGTACATCGATCGGATGCGCGCTCATGGGTATTGATTTCGCACATGGCGGTATGGTTGGCCAACAGGTCTGGGACCCCGAGCACGACGAAAACCTTGTATGCATTGACGTCCATCAGGAAACGCACGACGTGAAAAGCTTCACGTTCGCATCGCCAGAAGGCAAGCGCTTCGACTTCGATGCTGGCCAGTACTTTCTGTTCGACTTTCCGGCAGGGGACGGCCGCGAGGCGCGATGCTATAGCATCTCGTCGTCTCCCCATCGCTCAAACGCCTTCACCGTCACGGTCAAGCGGGTTCCCGGTGGCAAGGTCTCGAACTGGCTTCACGACAACATGACCGACGGCACGACCGTGAAGGCTCAGGGTCCTCTTGGTCACTTCGTTCGGCCGAGACGCGCAGGCACCAAGTTGCTGCTGCTTTCGGGTGGCTCTGGCATAACGCCCGTGATGTCGATCGTTCGTGGACTGTCGGATAGCTGCGAACCGGCCGACGTGGTCTTCATGCATGCTTCGAGGACGCCGCTCGACCTGATTTTCCGCACCGAGTTGTCCTGTCTGGCCTCGCGGATGAAAGAGCTGCGTCTCCATTTCCTTCCTGAAAGCGTAAATGGCGAGCCGGCCTGGCCCGGACTCACGGGGCGCATCACGCCGGAGTTTATGAAACTGGCCGTGCCGGACATCGCGGACCGAGTGGTGATGTGCTGCGGACCGGCTCCCTTCATGGCAGCCGCACGTTCCATCGCGGCGGACCTCGGCGTGCCTGCAGGCAACTACATCGAAGAGAGCTTCGACGCCGTCGTCATCGAGGAACCCGGTCTCCTGGTGGAGGAAGTGGCCACGAGCAAGGTGTTTCAGGTCGAGTTCACCAAACAAAGCCGCAAGATTGATGTATCGAGCGAGCAGACCGTGCTGTCCGCGGCGAAGAAGTCGGGCGCGCGGCTTCCGTCGTCCTGTTCGAATGGCGTCTGTGGGACCTGCAAATCGAAGCTCGTTTCAGGCTCGGTTGAGATGAACCATAACGGCGGCATAAGGCAGCGCGAGATCGATGCCGGCATGTTCCTCCCGTGTTGCTCCAAGCCGCTCAGCGACCTGGTCGTCGATCGCTGAGCAACGCACCCCGCAGTCATTTCGACACCTCAAGGATTCACTCCCATGCTCCGTGGCGACGAGGTCAGCTTCGGCACCGACTGATAGCCGCCCTCGGTGATCGCACGCGCCCCATAGAACAGCCGCTTGCCGCCCTCGAAGGTTCCGCGGATCGCCGGATGCGTCTTGAAGCGCTGGAATTCCTCGAATGGATAGAGATGGGGTTCTTGTAGTTCAGGTGGACGACGAAGCCGACGGCAACGAGGTTGTCCTCCAGGTGATAGAGGAAGGAGCCGCCGCCGGTCTTCATGCCGAGCGGCCAGCCGAAGGAGTGCTGCACGAGGCCCTGCCTGTGGTGCTCGGGCTTGACCTGCCAGAGTTCCTTGATGCCGATGCCGAACTTCTGCGGCTCACGGTCTTTGGATAGATCGAATTTGGCAATCAGCTGCTTGGCGAGCGAGCCGCGCACGCCCTCGCCGATCAGGGTATACTTGCCGAGCAGCGCCATGCCGCGGGTGTAGTTCGGGCCGGGCTCGCCGTTCTTCTCGATGCCCATGTCGCCGGTGAGAGGATATGCGCGCCGACTTCGGCCCCCTTTCGAGCACGACGACCGACAGCTCCGCATTGACCTGCTTCAGACGGATCGCAGCCGAAAGCCCCGCAGAACCGCCACCGACGATCACCACGTCGAATTCCATGCTCTCGCGTTCGGGCAGTTCACGCGTATCGGTCATCAAAGCGCCTTCTGCAGTTCCGGCAGGGCCTCGAACAGATCGGCGACGAGACCATAGTCGGCAACCTGGAAGATCGGCGCCTCTTCGTCCTTGTTGATGGCGACGATGACCTTCGAATCCTTCATGCCGGCGAGGTGCTGGATAGCGCCCGAGATGCCGCAGGCGATGTAGAGATCAGGCGCCACGACCTTGCCGGTCTGGCCGACCTGCCAGTCGTTCGGCGCATAGCCGGCATCGACGGCAGCGCGCGAGGCGCCGACGGCGGCACCGAGCTTGTCGGCGACCGGCAGGATGACCTCCCTGAACTTTTCGGCCGAGCCGAGCGCGCGGCCGCCGGAGATGATGACCTTCGCCAAGGTCAGTTCCGGACGATCGGAGGCCGACAGCGCATCCTTGACGAAGGTCGACAGACCCGGGTTGGCGGCCGCCGCAATGGTTTCGACCGGGGCGGAACCGCCTTCGGCCGCTGCAGCAAACGAGGCGGTCCGCACGGTGATGACGCGTCTGGCGTCGGTCGCCTGTACCGTCTGGATGGCGTTGCCGGCATAGATCGGCCGCTTGAAGGTATCGGCCGAGACCACCTCGATGATCTCGGAGACCTGCGCGACGTCGAGGAGGGCTGCCACGCGCGGCATGACGTTCTTGCCGGTCGAGGTGGCGGCGGCGATGATCGTGTCGTAGCTGCCGGAAAGCTGGACGATCAGGGCAGCCAAGGGCTCGGCGAGATTGTTGGCGAGGCTTGCATCCTCGGCCACCAGTACCTTGGCAACGCCGGAGAGCTTGGCAGCCTGCTCGGCCGCCGCCTTGGCGCCGGCGCCGGCGACGAGGATGGCGATGTCGCCGCCGATCTTTGATGCCGCCGTCAGTGTCTTGGCGGTCTGGTCGGAAAGGTGGTTGCCGTCGTGATCAGCCAGAAGAAGAATGGCCATGGATATATCTTCCTTTCTCGAACCCTAGAGGACGCCAGCTTCGACTTTAAGCTTTTCGACGAGCTCGGCGACCGACTTGACCTTGACGCCGGCCTTGCGGCCGGACGGATCCTCGGTCTTCAGCACCTTGAGGCGCGGTGCGGTGGAGACACCGAAATCGGCCGGGCTCTTCTTGTCGAGCGGCTTCTTCTTCGCCT
>NZ_FOCV01000150.1 GCF_900110205.1 Rhizobium tibeticum
CCGTGGCCCATGAAGCACAGCTTGGCCTTCTTGCCTTTACCCTTCTTATAAAGTCTTGCATCTGGGTCGGTCGTTGAAGCATGCGTCTCGTTGGAACGCCTTTCGCCATGGAAGTCTGCTTCCACATTCCGACCGCCGCCATCCGATGGTAGTTCGCCCGAGCCGTTCTTCGGCTTGAAGCTCTTCATCGATGCCCAGGCTTCGATCAGCGTGCCATCGACAGAGAAGTGGTCCGTTGACAGCAGCCGCTTTACCTTGGGCTGCGCCAGGATCGCACCCAGGAACTTCGCGGCGATGTCGCCTTCGAGCAACCGGTCGCGGTTCTTCGAAAACACCGAATGGTCCCAGGCTGGATCGTCAATGCCAATGTCGACGAACCAGCGGAACAGAAGGTCGTATTCCAGCCGCTCCATCAAAAGCCGCTCGGAACGGATCGAATAGAAGGCTTGCAAAAGCATGGCGCGCAGAAGCTTCTCAGGCGCGATCGATGGCCGCCCGATCGGTGAATAAAGCGCTGCAAACTCCCGTTCCAGCAAAACGAGCGCGTCGTTCACGATCTGCCGGATGGCCCGCAGCGGATGATCACGACGAACATGATCCTCCAGATCGACATAGCTGAAGAGTTGCCCCGTCCTCACATCGCCGCCGCGCATCCATCAACTCCGAATCTCGACAAAGTCAGTGAATCACGACCACAGCCTCCACGCCAGGCCTCTTTTTCAACAGCCTGTTAGGTCTTCAATTGACGGTTTGCCGACTATCCACGGTTCTCCCCCCGCAGGCCGTTAGGAGCATTCAGTTGAAGTATCTGCTTGGCCAATTCACTATCTGGCCGTTGCGACGGCATCGATAGACGCGTTTGACGTTTCCCCAGGAACGGCCGTCACTTCGGGCATTTGGGCGCATAATATCGCGAACACCGCAATAACCGAATAGCGGCATCTCACCGCCTACGAGCTTGCGAGGACGTTGCTTGGAGACCCTCCGCGTTATTGGTTCGAGTGACATCGAACTTAACAAAGCTTTTTTGGGCCATTGAGAATTTCGCCTTCGATCGTCTTCTTGCCGAGCGGGCGCTGTAGTTCCTCGACCTGGTTCTGAAGATGCTCGATAGTCGGATTCGGATAACTCTCCTGCGATGCTGTTGCGGTCAGTATTTCCTGAGCTGCAAGCATGCGCCAGGTGAACAATTGGTTCGTTTGGATGCCATAACGCCGAAGCAACATGCTCCCGTTGCGTCTGATTTCAATGTCTCTGTAGATTGCAAGCTTTTCGGCCGTCAACTGGTGGCGGCGCTCCGAGCCGGACAGCACTTCTATCTTGGAATTGTGAGCAGTCATAATGGTCACGCTACCTTGCTCACTTATACCAACGAGCGCTAATCAAAACCGGTGCGCCCAATCACGCATTCC
>NZ_FOCV01000060.1 GCF_900110205.1 Rhizobium tibeticum
CGTCGGGGACGCTGACTGAATTAGCCAAACAGCTCAATCCCCTCCTTCGCGGGTGGATAGCATACTACGGCCGGTTCAGTCGTTCGGCACTGTCCACGCTGGTTGACTACGTCAATCAGAAGCTCAGGGCTTGGATCATGCGAAAGTTCAAGCGCTTTCAGTCTCATAAGACCCGAGCCAACCTCTTTCTGAGAAAACTGGCGCGGGAAAATCCGAGGCTGTTCGTGCACTGGCAAGTATTTGGAACGAATACGTTTACCTGATGGGAGCGGTGTGAATCGAGAGGTTCACGCACCGTTCTGCGAGAGGCCGGCAGGTGAAATCCCTCCGGCCTACTCACCCAGGCCTGAGCACGAAGATGTCACGGCTTCGCGGACGAGCCCCTTGCGGAGATCGATGCCGTTCACCAATCCCCCACGGGCACTGGAAGACGACGACCTTTACCGGAGCGCTCAGGCTATCCGGCATGACCGCGCCCATGGTCTTGGATGGTGCGATGAACGGGGCAGCATTCCAGGCCTATGTGCAACAGGTTCTCATTCCAACCTTGGCACCGGGCGATATCGTCATCATGGACAATCTGCCCGCACACAAGGCGGAGGGCGTGCGTCACGCAATCGAAGGTGCGGGATGTCGTTTGCTCTATCTCCCACCCTACAGTCCAGACTTCAACCCCATCGAGAAGGCTTTTGCAAAGCTCAAGGCTGTTTTGCGCGCCAAAGCCGAGCGAACAGTTGAGGGCTTATGGAATACCGTCGGCCAGATCGTCACGCTATTCGAGCCGCAAGAATGCGCCAACTACTTCAAATCGTGCGGATATGACCCCGAGTAAAGTGGACGTGCTCTAGATGCTTTGGAAGTGGCAGTTGGACAAGGATGCCGTCGATTGAGGGGTCCCCGTTCAACTTTGCAACCAGTTCCAATAACTCCTGCTGGCCTGTCTCAGACGGGAGAGCGTGCTCGAACGAAACGAAGCCGCACTCGTTGGCCATTCGGCTTTTGGCAGCCACATATGTTTGGCTCGCTGGATCGTCCCCGACTATTACAACCGCGATACCCACGGTTTTGCTGGAATCGGCCCGAAACTGGGCTGCCGCTTGTTTCACGTTATCAATTACCGAGGCCGATATCATCTTGCCGTCGATGATCACTGTCATGACATTCCGTTCATACGTATTCGGCGCACATGCGGGCCAGATCATCCCACAGGCTCTCCGCAAAACCGCGTAGCACCATGATTTCAAAGGCATCGTTGCCGACGCGGGTGATATGAGCCGCAATGTGCCCGATCAGAGTGGTGGTAGACCGGCCGACAGGGAACTCGGCAAGTGCCAAGTCAACTGCTGTACCCTTGGAGAGGACCCGTTCAACCATCGGTCCTTTGGCGAGTATTCGCACTCTGCCCTGGCTTTGATCGACACCTATTGCGCGCGGTTGAAGGGTCGCGAATAACTCAGCCTGCTCCGCATGGGATTTTGCTTCATTGCCGACGATAAACCATTGCCCGGGGCTAATACTCCGCACCGCATGCGGCCCACCGTTTGAAAGCGATTGGAGCAGATCGGCAAGGTCATCGTCGCCCGGCAGACCCAGGACATGAATGACATGACCTTCGGGCAGGGCTTCAAGAGTAATCCGGTTGGACGTTACGGAGTGCTTGTAGGCAAGCGCCGGACGCAAGACGATACGGAAATCAGACATGGAGCTTCTCGTTTGCTGGATCGACGAAAACCGGATTGCAGAGGCGGCCAGGGGTAAATTCGTCCCTGAGGCCGTTCCAGATCTGCACTTCCTCGCCATGACGCTCCGCTCCGCGCTTGACGAGCGCAAGGCCGATAGTGGAGCCGACATGCGGTGAGAACACGGTCGAGGTGACATATCCCTGATCGTTTTCAAGCGTCGCGGCGGCATCCTTGGCGAGGATATGCGAGCCGCTGCTGAACGACGTTTTCGGGTCTAGCGGCATGACGCCGACCAACTGCGCGCGATCCGGATCGGAGAGCCCCTCGCGACCGACCATGGCCTTGCCGATGAAATCCGGCTTGGTTGCGGACACCATCTTGCTAAATCCAAGATCGCCGGGCACAACGGTGCCGTTGATCTCATTGTGGGTAACATGGCCTTTTTCGACGCGCAGCACACCGAGCGCCTCGACGCCGTAAGGCTGGATGCCGTGATCACGGCCCGCTTCCATCAGCGCATCGGCGACGCTCTCGCCATAGCCAGCCGGAACCGCAAGTTCAAACGCTAGCTCGCCGGAGAATGAAATTCGAAACAGCCGCCCGTACAGTCGTCCGTCGAACAAGGACACTTCCCTTGCGCCGAGGAAGGGGAATGCCTCGTTGGAAATGTCGTCATCGACGATTGCTTGGAGGATTGTCCTCGCTTTTGGGCCGACGATCGCCATTTGCGCCCATTGGTCTGTGGAGGACGCAAGTCGAACGTCGAGATCCGGCCATAGCGCTTGGGCGCAGAATTCCAGATGGTTCATTACCCCGGCGGCGTAGGCTGTGGTGGTGGTCATAAAGAATTGGTTTTCCGATAGGCGGCTAGTGGTGCCGTCGTCATAGATCATTCCGTCCTCTCGTAGCATGAGACCGTAACGGGCTTTTCCGACAGGGAGCTTCAGGAAAGCGTTGGAATAGACGCGGTTCAGAAATTCTGCTGCGTCCTTGCCACAAACTTCGATCTTGCCGAGCATCGAGACATCGCAGAGCCCGGCGTTGATGCGCACGTTTCGCGCCTCGCGGTCGACGCTTTCACGCCATGTCGTCTCACCGTCACGCGGGAACCAGGAAGAGCGATACCAGAGGCCAGTCTCGACAAATTTCGCACCGTTCTTGGCGGCCCAGTCGTGCAGGGGAGATTTGCGCACCGGTTGGAAATGGCTGCCGTGATAGGCACCAGTCAATGCGCCGAAGGAGACCGGGGTATATAAGGGCCGGAAGGTCGTAGTCCCGATTTCTGCTGGAGAGACGCCGCGAACTTCGGCCAGAATACCGATTGCATTGACGTTGGAGAGCTTGCCCTGATCAGTTGCCATGCCTGTGGTGGTATAGCGCTTGGCAAGTTCCACATGGCCATACCCTTCTTGCACAGCAAGGCCGAGATCTTTCCTATGGACATCATTCTGGTAGTCAACAAAGGCCTTGCCCTTGATACCGGGGATGTTCCAAACGGGATTGACCGGAGGTGACGCAACGTCACCGTCGACGATGCCGAATTCCACGGGCGTTGCGACAATCCCCAGATCCTTGGCGAGCTTTACCGCAGTTGCCGCTCCTTCGGCGAAACAGGCCGAAATGCCGTCTGTGCCGCATACGGTTCCAGCCAGTTCGAGCCCGATCAAATTGTCCGGCGCGAGGAATGCTGCCTGTTCTTCTGACCAAATCGGCTTACCGCCACGGTGGCAGGCGATGCTGATGATCGGACTGAACCCGCCTGCTACGCCGAGTGCGTCGACAGCGAGATTCTCCATGCCGCCGCCCTTCCAGATTTCGATAGAGGATAGAGCCTTTCCGCCCTTGGCATCGGAGACGAAGCCCCCCTTGATAACTCGAGTTTTGCCCGAGTAAGGAGGTGCCACATCAGGGCGGCTGTCGATTATGGCAACCAGATCAATCCCATTGGCTTCGAGATCTCGTGCCAGAGCATATCCACTGTCGTTGGTGGTGAAGATCGCCAGCCTTTTGCCCGGTGCGACGCCGTACCGGTTCAGATATGTGCGCATGGCGGACGCCAGCATCACTCCCGGTAAATCGTTGCCGCCGAAAACCAGGGGGCGCTCTTCCGCGCCACTCGCCAGGAGTGCTTTCTTGGCGATAATTCGCCAAAGCCGTTCGACCGGTAGAGCCGGATCGGGCAAGCTTACGTGTTTCTGCACCCGTTCCGAAGCGCCGAAGACATTGCCGTCGTACCAGCCGAATACCGTCGTGCGCGGCAAGACAGTGACGTTGGTAAGAGTTTCGAGTTCGGCCAGAGTCTGACCCACGAAGTCCGGTGCGGATGCGGCACCTATCGTTGCGGTCTCGGATAGAAGTGATCCACCCATAGCCGAGTGCTCGTCGGCTACGATGACGCGCAGGCCAGACCGCCCTGCTGTCAGAGCAGCAGCAAGACCAGTTGGGCCGCAACCGATCACCAGAAGATCGCAATGAGCCCAGCGCTTCTCGTAGCTGTCGGGATCGGCCTCGTAACTGGCTTTGCCGAGGCCTGCGGCCTTGCGGATGAATGGTTCATAGACCTTCTCCCAGAAGGCCGCTGGCCACATGAACGTCTTGTAGTAAAATCCAGCGCCGAGGAATGGCGAAAGCAGGCTATTGAGCGAGCCAATATCGAAATCCAGCGAAGGCCAGCGGTTCTGGCTCTTCGCTTCCAGTCCTTGATAAAGTTCCTGCATCGTCGCACGTGTATTTGACTCTGTGCGACCACCCTGGCCGATAGTCATGAGGGCGTTCGGCTCAGCGGACCCTGCAGTCAGTAGACCTCGTGGCCGGTGATATTTGAAACTGCGGCCGACGAGTAGCTGGCCGTTAGCGAGCAATGCGGAGGCAAGGCTATCACCCTTCGTCCCGATCATACGCTTGCCATCAAATGTGAAGGAGAGCGGCGATTCCCGATTGATCAGGCCACCGGTTGGCAGACGATATGAGGTCATGGATGAGCGTCCGTCTTTCCGGCAAGCGCGACGTCACGGCTTGCTTCGATCTCATGCGTGGCGGTATCGCGGGTCACCACAAGCCATCGGCGGCAGCCCGAGGTGTGATGCCAGTATTCCTCGTATCTCCCGCGCGGATTGTCACGCAGGTAGACGTAATCCATCCAAGCTTCCGTGCCAGCACCCGATGTCGGACGGGCGATTGCGGCCCCTTTGACGGTGAATTCTTCCTTGGGTCTTCTGCCGCAGTGCGGGCAGGGGACGAGACTTGCCATAGCCAGCTGTTCCTTTTGCAGAGTTCAATGAAGATTGGGTTGGCTACCCTGGCCCTTCTCGTCGATCAGGTAGCCGCGCTCAAAGCGGTCGAGCCGCATCTGGCGAGTCGTGTCGTGCGGGGCGTCCTTAGCGAGAAGATGCGCGAAGCATAGGCCGGAAGCGGGCGTGGCCTTGAAGCCGCCATAACACCAGCCTGCATTGAGGTAGAGATTTTCCACAGGCGTCCGGTCGATAATCGGTGAACCGTCCATGGACATGTCCATGATACCGCCCCACGAGCGTAGCAACCTGACGCGGGATAGCCCGGGTATCATCGCCTTCCCTGCCTCAACCACATGTTCAACGGTCGCGAGGTTGCCGCGCTGTGCGTAGGAATTGTAGCCGTCGAGATCTCCACCGAAAACAAGGCCGCCCTTGTCCGACTGTGAAACATAGAAATGCCCAGCACCGAAGGTGACGACGCCGTCAATGAAGGGCTTCAGTCCTTCCGAAACGAAGGCTTGGAGCACATGGCTTTCCATAGGGAGCTTGAGCCCGGCCATTTCCGCTACGCGTGATGAATTGCCCGCAGCGGCAAGCCCAAGCTTGGTGCATCCGATAAAACCTTTGGCGGTTTCAACGCCTGTCACTTTGCCGTTCTCGCGGCGAATGCCCGTGACTTCACAGTTTTGAATGATATCAACACCACGCATATCGGCACCGCGGGCGTAGCCCCAGGCGACAGCATCATGGCGAACCGTACCTCCACGTCGCTGCGCCAGTCCGCCTTGAATTGGGAAGCGGGCATTGTCGTAATCGAGGAACGGAAGCATCTTGCGGACGGCTTCACGATCCAGCAGGTCGGCATCGACGCCGTGGAGGCGCATGGCATTACCACGCCGCGTATAAGCATCGCGCTGCGCATCCGAGTGGAAGAGATTGAGGATGCCGCGCTGAGAGATCATGGCGTTAAAATTGAAATCCTGTTCCAGCCCTTCCCATAGTTTCAGGGCCAACTCGTAGAACGGATTGTTGCCTTCAAGCAGATAGTTGGAACGGATGATCGTGGTATTGCGGCCAACATTGCCGGAGCCGATATAGTTCTTCTCCAGAACCGCAACATTCTTGATGCCGAATTCCTTGGCGAGGTAATAAGCCGCCGCAAGGCCGTGGCCACCACCGCCCACGATGATGACGTCGTAGTGCGATTTGGGCTCCGGGTGCCGCCAGGCGGGTGCCCAATCCTTGTTGCCGCGGAAACCATTGAGGAGCAAGGAAAGAGCCGAATAGCGCATAGCGATCTCGTCCGTTGATTTACTGTAGCCACCATAGAGCCGATGGTAGAAATCGATTGCACAAACGAGACGGAATTAGATAAGTTCGAGCCATGGCCCACTCGGATCAAAAAATGACGCAGCGGATGGGCTTTGTGCTCACGCCGAACTTTGCGCTGATGTCGTACGCTTCGGCAATAGAACCATTGCGCGCCGCAAACTTGATATCTGGCCTGCAGCTCTACGACGTCGTGACGTTGTCCTCCGGGGGGCATCAGGTTCGCAGTTCATCAGGCTTGATGGTCGAATGCAGGAGCCTGGCAGAGGAAGGTCAGGACTTTCATACCGTTTTCGTTTGCGCCGGTGGCGTTGCGAGTGACTGGGTAGATAGTGACGGGCTCTATGGCGCTTTACGCAAGCTGTCACGGCAGGGTGTCCGTATTGGAGGCATCTCCAGCGGCGCATATGTGCTTGCGGCAGCTGGTCTGATCGAAAATCGCGATTTCACCATCCATTGGGAACATGCCACGTTGCTGAAGGAGGCGTTTCCCAACCTTTCTCCACGACATGCGCGCTACGTGATAGATGGAGATCGTATCACTTGTGGCGGCGGGGTCGCACCCCTCGACATGATGCATGCGACTATTTCGGAGCGAATGGGCTCACATTTCGCGCGACGAGTTAGTGACTGGTATCTTCATACGGTGGTCAGCGAGCCAACGGCGTCTCAGAGAGGATCAGCAGCAGAGCGATTCAGCACTCATCATCCGGCGCTTCTTACAGTTCTGGAAAAGATGGAGGATACGATAGAGCAGCCGCTATCAAGAACAGCGCTGGCGCAGCTTGTAGGTATCAGTACCCGCCATCTGGATCGGCTGTTCACCTCGGAAACCGGCATCAGTTTCCTCGAAACCTATCGCTCAATCCGCCTGCGGCACGCCCAAAGGCTCCTTGAACAAAGCCCGTTGTCGATTTCCGAAATCGCGTTCGCCACAGGTTTCTCCAGCGCCAGCCATTTTTCGCGGGCTCTCAAATCTCTAACTGGCAAATCGCCCGGCAATTTTCGTTTGAAGTTTCCTCACGATTAAAATATTATTCTTCATAGGATAATTTGAGTGAGACTAAACGTGGCAAAAGACAAAATAGAGAACGCGGCTCTTTCGCAGGACCCGCATGCTGTGCGAGAGCCGCACGTTAATAATCTCGAATTAGCGATCGGTCACGAGGTGCGCGCCTATCGCAAACAGTTGGGTCTGACTGTTTCGGATCTTTCGGTAGCCACGGGCATGTCGGTGGGCATGCTTTCGAAGATTGAGAACGGCAATATCTCGCCCTCATTGACTACTTTGCAGGCCCTGTCGAAAGCGCTTGGCGTCCCGTTGACCTCGTTTTTCCGCCGGTTTGAGGAGCCACGTAGCGCCACATTTGTAAAGGCTGGGCAGGGCGTAAACATGGAGCGGAGAGGCACGCGCGCCGGGCACCAGTATAGCCTGTTAGGACATGTTGAAAACAACACAAGCGGCGTCATGGTTGAACCCTATTTGATTACCCTAACGGCAGAGTCAGACGTTTTCCCCACGTTCCAGCACGAGGGCATGGAGTTCCTCTTCATGCTGGAGGGCGAGGTTGTCTATCGCCACTCCGAAAGCCTCTACCGGATGCAAGAGGGAGACAGCCTGTTCTTCGACGCAGATGCGCCGCATGGGCCGGAAGAACTTGTGAAGCTTCCCGCCAGATATCTGTCGATCATAAGCTATCCACAGCGACACAAGCCCAACGGATAAATGTTGCCTTAGGAGAAAAATATATTCCTAGGAGTTGATTGACGCGATTTCGTATGATAGCTCTCCATTCACCCCCAGAATGGAGATATGCGCGGATGTGCGGCATCGTTGGACTGTTCCTGAAAGACAAGAGCCTTGAACCCCAACTTGGGGAACTGCTCTCAGATATGCTGATCATCATGACCGATCGTGGCCCGGATTCTGCCGGTATCGCGATCTACGGATCGGCTTCCGTCGGCAAGGCGAAGGTGACTTTGCAGTCGGCTATTCCGCAGGTGGATTTCGCTGACCTCGACAAGGAACTGGCGTCGGCTGGCATTTTGGCGACCGTCGCGCTCAAGAGCACCCACGCGGTCGTTGAACTCGATGCGGCCAAGCGCTCCGAAGTCCGCGCAGTGCTTGCTAAGATCCGTCCGAACGTCCGCATTATGGGTTCTGGCGACAGCGTCGAAATTTACAAGGAAACCGGCCTGCCGAAGGAAGTAGTGGCCCGCTTTGGCGTGCGTTCAATGAGTGGATCCCACGGTATCGGTCATACCCGTATGGCAACCGAATCTGCTGTAACGACGCTCGGGGCACATCCGTTCTCGACGGGCTCCGATCAGTGCCTGGTCCATAATGGTTCCTTGTCGAACCACAACAACATTCGCCGCGAACTGGTGCGCGAAGGCATGACCTTCGAGACGCAGAATGACTCGGAAGTGGCTGCTGCTTATCTGACGTCTGAAATGGCGAAGGGCAAAGATCTCGGAGAAGCGCTGACAGGCGCGCTGGACGATCTTGACGGCTTCTTCACGTTCGTCGTCGGTACCAAGTTCGGCTTCGGAGTCGTGCGTGACCCCATCGCATGCAAGCCCGCCGTGATGGCCGAGACCGACCAATATGTGGCTTTCGGCTCGGAATACCGCGCGCTGGTCAATCTTCCTGGCATCGAGACCGCTCGCGTCTGGGAGCCGGAACCCGCAACCGTTTATTTCTGGGATCACGAGAAGGCTGCTTGAGACAATGCCCACCTTTGACCTTTCCAACACGCCGCTGCGTGAACTGAACAGCGCCCTGCATGCTCTCGCTAAGGGCGCCAACGACACGAAATTTGAAGTCATCAATCCGCGCGGCAGCCACTCGGTCGCCGTCGGTATTGATAGCCCGGTCACCGTCGAGGTGAAGGGCTCTGTTGGCTATTATTGCGCGGGTATGAATGACGGCGGTACCGTCACTGTACGTGGCTCGGCCGGTCCAGGCGTAGCCGAAAATATGATGTCAGGGACCGTCGTCATCGAGGGCGATGCCAGTCAGTACGCTGGTGCCACAGGTAACGGCGGTCTTCTCGTGATCAAGGGCAACGCGGCTTCGCGTTGCGGCATTTCGATGAAGGGGATCGATATCGTTGTTCACGGCAATATCGGCCACATGTCGGCCTTCATGGGCCAGTCCGGCCACCTCATCGTGGTCGGAGATGCCGGTGATGCGCTGGGCGACAGCCTCTACGAAGCCCAGCTCTTCGTGCGCGGTTCAGTGAAGAGCCTCGGCACGGATTGCATCGAAAAGGAACTGCGGCCGGAGCATATCGAAAAGCTGACCGAACTTCTGGCAAAAGCCGGTGTCTCGGATGTCAAGCCGGAAGAATTCAAACGCTACGGTTCGGCCCGTAAGCTCTATAATTTCAACATCGACAACGCCGACGCGTATTAAGGCGAGGGATATTTCCATGAGCTATCACAACCCCTATACCCCGCCGCGCAAATCCGCGACCTTCGACGATGCGACACTGGCCGAAATCCGCCGCGCCGCAGCAACCGGCATCTACGACATCAGAGGTGCTGGTACCAAACGCAAGGTCCCGCATTTCGATGACCTGTTGTTCCTTGGTGCGTCGATCTCACGCTATCCGCTCGAAGGTTATCGCGAGAAATGCGATACGACCGTGGTTCTCGGTACACGTTATGCCAAGAAGCCGATCACGCTAAAAACGCCGATTACTATCGCAGGCATGTCTTTCGGTGCACTTTCTGGCAATGCAAAGGAAGCGCTCGGTCGCGGTGCGACGATTGCAGGCACCTCGACGACCACTGGCGATGGTGGTATGACGGACGAGGAGCGCGGCCATAGTCAAACACTGGTCTACCAGTATCTGCCGTCGCGTTACGGCATGAACCCCAAGGACCTGCGTCGCGCTGACGCAATCGAAATCGTCGTGGGCCAAGGTGCCAAACCGGGCGGCGGCGGCATGCTGCTCGGCCAGAAGATTTCCGACCGCGTCGCCAACATGCGCAACCTGCCCAAGGGCATCGACCAGCGCTCCGCCTGCCGCCATCCGGACTGGACAGGCCCGGACGACCTAGAAATCAAGATCCTCGAAATGCGTGAAATCACCGATTGGGAAAAGCCGATCTACGTCAAGGTGGGCGGTGCGCGGCCCTATTATGACACCGCGCTTGCCGTGAAGGCCGGGGCTGATGTGGTCGTGCTCGACGGCATGCAGGGCGGCACTGCCGCAACGCAGGACGTGTTCATCGAAAATGTTGGCATGCCGACTCTTGCTTGCATTCGGCCAGCAGTTCAGGCCCTGCAGGATCTGGGAATGCATCGCAAGGTGCAATTGATCATCTCCGGTGGCATTCGGTCGGGTGCCGATGTGGCGAAGGCGCTTGCGCTGGGTGCGGATGCAGTAGCCATCGGCACCGCGGCACTGGTGGCCCTCGGCGACAACGATCCGAAATGGGAAGACGAATACCAGAAACTGGGCACAACGGCTGGCGCTTACGACGACTGGCACGAGGGAAAAGACCCAGCGGGCATTACAACGCAGGACCCTGAGCTGGCAGCGCGCCTCGATCCGGTTGCTGCTGGCCGTCGTCTCGCGAAATATCTCAAGGTGATGACGCTTGAGGCGCAGACGATTGCACGTGCTTGCGGCAAAAACCACCTGCACAATCTGGAGCCGGAAGACCTTTGTGCCCTGACCATGGAAGCTGCTGCCATGGCGCAGATTCCGCTGGCGGGAACCAGCTGGTATCCGGGCAAAGGCAGTTTCTAACCAACAAGACAAACGGGCGGCATTTGGGAGGATGCGGCCCGTTTTTTAGTTGAGTGTCAAATATTTAAAAGGGGAATACGGTGACACTGGATCTCTCAACATACGCTGCCGACAGAGGCATCAAATATTTCATGATCAGCTACACCGACCTGTTCGGCGGTCAGCGTGCCAAGCTGGTTCCGGCACAGGCGATTGCCGACATGCAGAAGGATGGCGCAGGCTTTGCCGGCTTCGCCACATGGCTCGATCTTACACCCGCGCATCCCGACCTATTCGCCATGCCGGACGCTTCGTCGGTCATCCAGCTTCCCTGGAAAAAGGATGTTGCCTGGGTTGCTGCCGATTGCGTCATGGAAGATAGGCCCGTCGAGCAAGCACCGCGCGTACTTCTGAAGAAGCTGGTGGCGGAAGCTGCTGAAAAAGGGCTGCGGGTGAAAACCGGCGTTGAACCGGAATTTTTCCTGATTTCGCCGGACGGTTCGCAGATCTTTGATGAATTCGATACGGCGGAGAAACCCTGCTACGATCAGCAGGCAGTTATGCGCCGGTACGACGTGATCGCCGAGATCTGCGATGCGATGCTCGAGCTGGGCTGGAAGCCTTACCAGAACGACCATGAGGACGCGAACGGCCAGTTCGAGATGAATTGGGAATATGACGACGCGCTGCAGACGGCCGACAAGCATTCCTTCTTCAAGTTCATGGTCAAGTCGATCGCTGAGAAGCACGGCCTTCGCGCCACCTTCATGCCAAAACCCTTCAAGGGCCTGACCGGCAATGGTTGCCACGCGCATATCTCGGTCTGGGACACCGATGGCATGGTCAACGCATTTGCCGATAAGGCAATGCCATTCGGTCTCTCGGCTCAGGGCAGGACCTTCCTGGGCGGCATTATGAGGCATGCGTCGGCGCTCGCGGCTGTGACCAATCCGACCGTCAACTCCTACAAGCGCATCAACGCCCCCCGCACGATATCAGGCGCGACCTGGGCACCAAACACCGTGACCTGGACCGGCAATAATCGCACCCACATGGTGCGCGTGCCTGGCCCGGGCCGTTTTGAACTGCGTCTCCCTGACGGAGCAGTTAATCCCTATCTACTGCAAGCAATCATCATCGCTGCCGGTCTTTCCGGTATCCGCACGTCCGCAGATCCAGGACAGCACCACGATATCGATATGTATCGCGACGGGCACAAGATCACCAACGCTCCAAAATTGCCGCTCAACCTGCTCGACGCGTTGCGCGAATACGAGAAGGATTCAGAACTGCAGCAGGCGCTTGGCCTGGAGTTCTCGTCCGCATACCTGAAACTAAAGCACGGCGAGTGGAATATTTACTGCTCGCAATTTACGGCTTGGGAACATGATACGACGCTCGACGTCTGACGCTTTCCCCCGCCACTTCGGTGGCCTTTTCCCTGCGCTCCGCCGCAGGGGTTTTTATTGTGCGCCAAGAGAGAACCTTCGATGACGAAATTCACCCTGACCGTAACCTGCAAATCAACGCGCGGCATCGTGGCCGCACTTTCAGGTTACCTGGCGGAAGCCGGTTGCAATATCGTCGACAGCTCGCAATTTGACGATCTGGATACGGGCCGGTTCTTTATGCGCGTCAGTTTCCTCTCTGAGAAAGGTAAGGGGTTGGCCGAGCTTGCTGAGGGGCTTAAGCCGGTTTCAGCATCGTTCGATATGGACGCCGAAATCCATGACGGCTCATCGCGGATGAAAGTGCTGCTGATGGTCTCTCGTTTCGGCCATTGCCTTAACGACCTGCTCTATCGCTGGAAGATCGGCGCGCTCCCGATCGACATCGTCGGCGTTGTTTCAAACCATTTCGAATACCAGAAGCTCGTCGTCAATCACGATATCCCATTCCACCATATTCCCGTGACCAAGGAGAACAAACCGGAGGCCGAAGCAAAAATCATGGATCTGGTCCAAGCGACCGGCACCGAGCTGATCGTTCTTGCACGCTACATGCAGATCTTATCGGACCGGATGTGCACAGAAATGTCCGGCAAGATCATCAATATCCACCACTCCTTTCTGCCCAGCTTCAAGGGCGCTAACCCTTACAAGCAGGCCTACACGCGCGGCGTCAAGCTGATCGGCGCAACGGCACATTACGTTACTGCCGATCTCGACGAAGGTCCGATCATCGAGCAGGACACAGTGCGCGTCACCCATGCGCAGTCGCCGGAGGACTACGTTTCGCTCGGCCGCGATGTCGAAGCGCAGGTACTTGCCCGTGCTATCCATGCCCATATCCATCGGCGCACCTTTATAAACGGTAATCGGACAATCGTATTTCCACCGAGCCCCGGTAGCTATGCCTCGGAACGCATGGGATAAGGTATTCGTTTTGCAAAAATTGGTGTTCTCGTGCCTTTAGCATGATTGGATACTGGCGAAGCTGGCGACGCTTCGCCGTTGCATTCCCCGCTTTATCGACCGCAAAACTTGACTCTGCGGGCGGACGCACATCCTTGCGTTGTGTCGCAGATCTCGCGTTTCCGAACGTGGGAAAGTCGTCAACGACGGCTGCCTTCGGCGCTGGCCGTTTCCAGGAAGATACCGCGCCACAAACTACCGGCGGCGCGACCGAAATGCGGCATTTTTCCCTAACCAGCCTAAGCCTTGGCGGCAATATTGCGGTCAGGCAGCGCCTTTTCATCCAACGGTATTGCCGCGGCCATGATGTCTACCGCCTTGGCAATTTCAAGCTCACTTAGAGCGGCGTAGCCAGGAAGAATTACACGTTCATTGTACGGACTGTTCTGCGCGTAGGCACCCCCCGACGCCAGTGTATGGACGTGTACGCCATGCTCTTCTAACCTGAGCCACATGACATGCATGCCATTGTGAGCGCCCCAGATCTCCAGCTGGCCGAACTTCGCCTGGAGGTTTGAGATCAGACACCGCAGCGTTTCGGAATAAGCCTTGCGGATAGTTCGCAGATGGCGAAGGTATGCACCGCTTCTCAGGAAAGCGTTGGCGATGCCAAGGCCGTAGTTGTCGGAGAAGGCCAGGGCTCGTTCGATGGAGTGCCCGACCGCGAGCGGAGAGCGGGTGACCGCCGAGAAACGGACGTCTGCCCCAGCTTTCTCGAGATGTTCTGCAAGCTGGAACGGCTCCCAAACATGTTCACTGGTACCAAGAACCAGAATACGTTCACCGGTCCGGCAGCGGGCATTGGAGGCGAGTCGCACGCACCGGGCGCCTGCCCTGCGGCGCGATGCGGCCGTAGGTGGCATCAGCCAAGCGGCGCACGTCATCCTTGTTCACGTCGCCTGCAACGATCAGAATGCCGTTCTCGGGCGTGTAAAAGCGACGATAGTAGTCGAACGCGTTATCGCGATTGAGCGTCTCGATCTCGTGCTCCCCAACCGATGGTCGGAATGCCGTAAGGATGATGCACGAAGAGCGACGCTTCCATCGCTTCCAAGAGCTGAACCGACGGATTGGTCTCAACGTGCATGCGGCGCTCTTCCAGCACTACATCGCGCTCTGGCGCAATATCGGATTCCTCCAGAAGGAGATTCGTCATGCGATCGGCCTCGAACTCCATCATGATGTTGAGGTTCTCGCGGGCAACACGCTGAAAATCCAAGATGCATATCAAGATCGGCCATAGTTGTCTTGGAAGCACCACGTCATTTCGAGCTTCAGTCATGACTGATGTTCCTTTGAAAGTGGAGTTGAGTGAAAGGGCACATCATGTTTCTGTCCACCCGACTACACGCCCCTGATGCCTCTGCAGCCGTTCTTAAGCACGTCCTCGAGTTCAGGTTTTCCACGAGCCTTTGGTTGCAAGGCGCAGTACCGTGTCCTGCGCCTTGCGCGTTTAGGATGAGCCGAGTGGAGTCAGGGATCGCAGCCGAGGATGAGGATCTTGTGCCCGAGGGCAACAAGGCGGCGATCGTATTTTGTGAGGTGGTGAACTTGCCGATACTCCCTTCCTACAGAATGCGATCTGACGCAGACTTGCCATTATGCGTTCCTTCGCGTGTCTGAACCATCGCGGTTGTTCGCAACATGAGTGCCGCAGGCAGCTATCGCGCTTCACAAGTATGATTGCAAGACTCGTGCCAAGTCGCTGCGTGAGTGAAACAAGAACTAATTTTCTTGTTGATCCAGCTATTTAGACCGACGAATGAAAGCACGGTCGAAACAAGCCTTTGTCGCGGAGCCGAAAGGTGACGGATAAATGTCGTAAGCGTGGTTGTCACGCGATAGGTCGACAAGATATTCCTACCATCGCCGATCCGACCGAGGCCGCCCATGTCGGAGTGTCAACGGTCGATCGTGTCCTGACCGACTGCCATCTCGTGCGGGAATCAACTTCCCAAGAGTGTTACGTCTTTGGGTGGTCCGAGCAGCTCGGCAGCCTGGACGACGCTCAGGCGTTCGTCACGAATCTTCTGGATGACTTCGAGGCGATGCAATTCTTTCTGCGACATGGTGATCAAACAGGACATGACGACTCCGACCGCACATGGTCTCGACCAGCCAGGTCGTCATCCTTGTTCCCAACGTTGGCTTTGACCAGTGCGTCGAGAGGCGTGACCGTCGCATCTCTAACTGGCCTATATGTCGCATTTGTAAACTGCCGTGCATCCATCCATTGTGTCGGGGAAGTTGGAATGTCCGATCCGGGGCAAAGTTAAAATGTCACTTTGTGCTTCGACACGGCACGACGACCAGCCCCGATCTGACCGGCTGATACCGGTTGCAAGATCAGATCGGGGCGGGTGATACACACCCCTTCGGCTTTAGCTTTGAGACGATCCGATCGACATGTCACTCGGCAGCTTGCTGCCTCGACAGTGCCTTTTCGCGCCGCGCAATCACCACAGGATCGCTCATGAAATCCTTTCGTCGACCCGGCCCACGAGCGCGTTTGACATAGCCATTCTTGTCGCTGTTACTCTTCACGACCGGCTTTGCCTGCTGGTCCTGGCGCTCCTTGATATAGGCCAAAACATCACCCAACCGCTTGTTCTCGGTGATCGCTGCATGTGTCACCCGCTGGTCCTCGTCGAACACCTGATAGGGCAGGGAAAAGCCCTTCCAACGCACGTCCAGCCGACCATCCGCATAGGCATAGGTCTCGACATAGCGTCCGACCAGACCACGCGTCACCTCGGTCTCCGCCAGCATGATCCGCTTGCGCTCGAACGAGAACGTCAGCTGCGATCCAACATAGCGCTGCTCACGCTTACAGAGGATCTCCGTCAACCGATCCGGCGCCAGATTCAGCGGCCGATGCAGGTCTTCCGAACGGGCAGGGACGATTGCAAATCGCGCATTGTAGTCCTCCACGAAGTCCGGCAAGAACGCATTGCCAGCCTCCATGGTATCAATGCCAGAAAGCCGCAGTTCCTTGACCAAGCGGTCCTGCAGCGTCCGGTTCATCCGCTCGACCCGGCCCTTGGCCTGGCTCGAATTTGCACAGAGAATCTCAATGTTTAGCTCGCAAAGCGCACGCCCGAACTGGGTCATGCCCTGACCGCCCTTGGCATCCTTCTTCGCTACCCGGAACACCGAATGCTTGTCCGAATAAAAGGCAATCGGTGCGCCGTGACGCTTGAGATAGAGCTCCAGCGCCTCGAAGTAGGTGAAGGCACTTTCGGAACGCACGAAGCGTAATTGCATCAACCTCCCGGTCGCATCGTCGACGAACACCAGCAGCGAGCAAGGCGGTCCGCGATCCTCGAACATGGAGTAATCGCGGCGCGATCGTCTGTGGCTTTTGGGCTGGCGAGGGTGGTTGCCCCCGATATGATGGAAAACGGGCTCTCGATTGGAACCGGGCCCAAACATCGGATGGAGGCAACCATGAACCAGTATATTGGGCTTGATGTTTCATTGAAAGATACCGCAATTTCGATCCGCGAAGACGGGAAGCGGATCTGGCGGGGGAAATGTCCTTCGGATCCCAAGCTTTTGGCGCAGATGATCCGCAAGCATGCCCCGTACGCCAGGCGCGTTGTATTCGAGACGGGGCCGTTGTCGACGTGGTTCTATCACGCGCTGACGAGCGAGGGGTTGCCGGCGATCTGCATTGAAGCGCGACACGCGCAAAAGGTGTGAGTTCATGGCGAACCGCGACTTGCGGGCTATGAGAAGCTATCCGGTGCGCCTGATTTGGGCGAGGAGTTTTTGGCGGAAGACTTCTGCGGGCGTTCGATAGCCCAGGCATTTTCGTGGCGTAGCGTTCAAGCGATTGCAGACATCGATAAGATCGCGGTCGTTGATAGACAATGGATCGACCTCTCTCGAAAGCCATTTCCGAGCCCGGCCATTGGTGTTTTCGACGGTGCCTTTCTGCCAGGGAGATTGCGGATCGCAGAACCATGTCTGGGTTCCAAGGCTAGCCTGCAGGTAGGGCCAGTCGGTAAATTCCGTGCCGCGGTCGAAGGTGATCGAGCGACGGGCGAGGTGGGGTAGCGACTGCAGCACCTGGATCAGCCCGTCCATCACCGGCCTTGACTGCCGGTCGTTGTTGCGCAGGAAGACAGCAAAGCGGCCGACCCGTTCGACCAGCGACGTCACATTGGCCTTACCGAACTTCTTGCGGAACTGGATGAGGTCACATTCCCAGTGCCCGAACTGTTTGCGCTCGGCGACGATGTCGGGCCGGTAGAGAATGTTGACATCCGGGGTGAAGCGCCGGCCATGACGACGTCTGGCGTGCCTTGGCCGGCGTCTGGCGCGGCGTTCCGGCAGATGTCGCCACAGCTTGATGGCATGACCATCCGACGAATAGGCAAACTTATAGATTGTCTCATGGCTGACCGAGATCGGATGACGCTCGAGCCGCAGCCGGCCGGCGATCTGTTGTGGCGACCAGCCGTGTATGATGCGATCGATGACCGACTGACGCAGATGCGAGAACCGGGCGAGTTTGCGCAGCTTGGCGCGACGCTCGCACGCAATCTCGTGAGCCGTCACGCAGAAGTAGCCGCTCA
>NZ_FOCV01000161.1 GCF_900110205.1 Rhizobium tibeticum
CTGCGGATGGCGTCTTTCGCTGGCCTTCATCCGTTAAGTTTACGATGCCGTACTGTCTGGCATTTACCGGAATCGATTCGAAGCTTTTGTTGTCAATGAGCGGTTTAAGGCCGTCGATAACTGTCGAGCCAGAACTCGACGGTTTTCTGGAACATCCATCATCGTCATGTGGTCGCCTGGCACCGGTATGGTATGAATGGCCGCCTCACTTAAAACCCTGTCCCAACCCCGCATGGGCGAACTTGCCTCAGGACTCATTGAATTTCTTCGAGGTCGCGCCCGACGGCTGAGGAGAGGCCCGTTGGCATAGAACTGGTGGATCTCAACCGGCAGGGATGGAACTTTATACAAGTCCAGCGCCCTTTGGAACTGCACAGTCTTTTCATACATCATAACGTCGTTGTGGAGATCACGATCGAGAGGCATCGCCCCAATTTGCTGTGCTTTTTCAAGCAGCTGGGCAATTGAACTTTGTCCAGCAAAGAGTTCCAATACTTCGAAGCGCTCATCATCTAAGGATTCAAAAGAATTCAGCAGCACTTCTCGTACCATTTGGGTGGGCGATATGCTTGATGGATTTGCGGGTAACGCAACATCGATGAGAGCGATAAATGATACAGTTTCGTCGAGACTCAGCAAGTGCTGGGCAATTGCGTAAGCCAAGATTGCACCTGATGAGTATCCAGCAAAGCGGTATGGACCCCGTGGCTGGCTCTCTCTAATCGCCAGGATCACCTCCGCGGCTATTCCTTCTAGAGTTGGTGGACAAACTTCTTTGAAAGGCGGCCATGGCAGAGCGTAGATGGGACAGTCTACGTCCATTTCCTCCATCAAACTGAGGACATAGGAACAATCGCCCGAACCTGTGGGAACAAAGAAGAGCGGTGGTTGTGATCCGGTTGCCTGAACGGAAATCACTTCCGGAACGCTGGGCCGTCGCTGAAAATGAATCTTTGATGCGAGTTCCTTCAATATGGGGGCTTGGAAGAGATCGGCGGCGCTAAACTTCAGCCCAATGGCGAGCGTTCGACCGAGCAACTGCACCGCCAGGAGCGAGTGGCCGCCGAGTTCGAAGAAGTTGTCGTGGCGGCCGACCCGCTCGACCCCGAGAAGCTCCGCCCAGATC
>NZ_FOCV01000039.1 GCF_900110205.1 Rhizobium tibeticum
TTACATCAACATGGACGATCTACGGGAGCACAAAAAGCTCGCTATGCGCCAAGCCGCATGACCGCTCAATTTGCTGAACTTGACGCACATAACCGTTTGGCTTTGGTGCGATCAATTACCTCTTGTGCCGCGCGTGCTTCGATCGCCATGGCTCGGCATCGCTCAAAGTATTGCAAGCCGATGTCGGTTACCGAGAAACGGCGGGTCGAACGGTCAATCAGCCGGACACCCAATCTTTCTTCCAATGCCGAGATCCGACGGCAGAGCGTAGAGCGCGACGTGCCAAGTTCCCGTTCGGGAGCAGCGAAAACTCTTGAACAGAGGACGGCGACAAACAGCCGGAGATCGTACCAATCTCGCATACGATTTCTCCGACTTCAGACCGCTTGGTCCAGTGACGGTCCACAGCCTGAGTATCCGAATCATTCGTTGGGTGTTTCGTCAGGAACCGAAATGGGAAGCGTGACCCGAAAATTCGCGCCTTTGACTTCATTGGCCACGCTGATCGTGCCGCCATGGTCATCGACTATGGATCGACATATCGCCAGGCCAATTCCCATGCTGTCCGTTTTCGTCGAGAAGAAACCATTGAAGATCCGATCAAGATGCCCGGAAGGAATGCCTCCACCGGTATCGCGTACAGACAGGGTCATGGTTTCTCGTTCGCCGATCGACGTTTCGACGAAGATCTCTCGCATTTCTGGGGCGGAGACGGAGATGGCTTGTATACTGTTAAGCAGCAGGTTTACGACCACCTGCTGGAGCTGGATGCGGTCACCCAAGACAATAGGAAGCCGATCATCGAGCCGTGATGAAACGGCAATGGCTTGGACCTGACTTTCAGCCGCCACGATAGCCAAAGCCTCTTCGACAACGGCATTGACCTCGACTGGCTGTCGCACGGGATCCCGCTTGACGGTCATGTCCTGGATCCGGCTAATCACCTGGTTGGCTCGATGCGAGTTCTCCATGATTCTTGCCATGATCGCCTTCACCTTGGCAATGTTCGGCTCGTCGCGATCCAGCCAACGCGTTCCGGTGTCCGCATCGGTGACGATCACCGACAGGGGTTGCCGCACCTCGTGCGCAATCGTCGTGACCAGTTCACCAAGCGCCGAAACACGGGCTGCATGCGCGAAATCCGATTCAACTTTGCGGAGCTGCTGCTCGGCTCTGCGCTGTGCCGTGACATCGACCATCATTATCAGCGCGAGGTCGGGGTTGTCAGGTGTTTGAGGGAACGTCACGAAGAGCAGGACATCGAGGAGCCGGCCATCGAAAGCGCGGAGTTTCATCTCCTCGATATAATTGCAGCGCTCGTTGAAACGGGCCGCGATGATGCGCGTGGCGGTTTCCGGGCTAGCGGAAAACAGATATCGAACAGGCCCCAGCAGTTCTCCTTTCCCGGAAGCATTAAGCAGCCTGATCGCACTGTCGTTGACGCCCGTCACGAGGACCGACTCCTTGGCCAGCTCCACGCACCCCGGCGTTTCTTTGCAATGACCAACGATATCGCCAACTCCCGACGCTTTCAGTCCTTCAAAGACCTCGGTCATCATCCGCGCATCTCTCTGCCAGAGTGGGAGCGGCACGTTGTTGATCAGATTACGATAGCGCGCTTCGCTGCCCTTCAGCTCCCGATAGACCTGAGGGTCGATCTGCAGGCAAGGCGCACTGGTGGCTTCGGGAGTGGCGGCGAGACGACCGCTTTCGACGATGCTGAGGATCGCCCCTGCCTGATCGCGATGTACCTGGACGCCCAGCCGCAGCTCAACGAATTCGCCGGCCGCCGTCTTTCTACGAGCCCTGCCCTGCCATAGGCTCTTTGCGACGACCGCAGACCAATCGACGCCGTCTTCGCCGACGAACTCAGCCAGCCGCCTGCCGATAACTTCAGTTTGCGCCCATCCATAGGTAGCTTGCGAGGCTAAATTCCAATGGAGGATCCTGCGATCCGCATCGTAAACGATGACGCGCTCGCTCGTCATATCGGCTACCGACGCCTGAAGCGGATCGACTGGGAGTGTTGCCGACTTGGAGTTCCGAGATGGCGCGTGATCCATGATACCTCACGATCTGGACGGGCGGCCACCCACGTAGAAGGCGATGCCGCTCAATCGGTTATCGGCGCAAGCCAGATCCGACCGTCGCGCGACTGCGCTTCGACGTCTGACTGCTTGGTTGAATCGGTACGGTACTATACCGTACCTGTCAAATGGTCCGCAAACTCTTCAGAAGTTATCGCTAGGACGTCTCAATCGGAGATTTCCTGCTGACCGCGCCGTGAAGAAATGTCTCGACTGCCTGGCTCACCATAATGACGAGATCCCCCTCACTCGGAATTGGGCCCCCTAGCAGGGCAGCGATGTGGATCTGCCCCCGGACGAGAGCCAGAAACTGCCCTGCAGCCAGTTTGGGGTTACCGATCGGCTCCGCAGGCTGGCGCTGGTTCTGTTCTTCAAAATAGTCCGCCAAGAGTTGCGAAACGCGGTTCGTAGCGTCTTGTAGAAATCGTTCCCCGAGTTTCGGTAAATGTGGCGCTTCAGAGCTGACGGCGCGGAACAACGACAAGCCGTCCGGCGAAATGACGGTGCGCAGATAGCCTTCTCCAAAAGTCATCAAGGTTTGACGAAGGTCGCGATTGTGCTTGACCTTAAGCCCTTCCATCGTGCGGTCGGCGACACCTGTCACCACCGCAAAAAACAGTTCGTCTTTGCTCGGGAAATACCTGTAAAGGGTCCTTTTGGAGCCGCCGATGATCGCTATTACATCGTCCATCGATGTCCGGGAGAACCCTTTCTCGAAAAAGACCGAGGCGGAGGCGGCGATGATCTCCTCTCGCCTGCTTTCCTCTTTTGGTGACAGTGCATTATGGGCAAGCGTTTTCAAAAGAACTCTCTGCAAAAGGAAGCGCGGTACCGTTCAGTACCACACGATCGCAGGCAGACCAAGCCGTTGACCAGCCTGGCAGCGATGGCTTTCGGGACACGATCACTCGAGGCGGCGTCGGAACAGCCAAGACGCCGCACCCAGCGTCACGATGGCAATTGCCAGGAGGGGCAAGGTCTGCCGCACCACTTCAGACAACGGAATGTCCTTCAGGAATATGCCCTTCACGATGACAAGAAAGTACCGCAGCGGATTGACGACGGTGATCGGTTGTAACCAATCCGGCATGTTTTCGATGGGTGTCGCGAAGCCCGATAGAAGCGTCGCGGGTACAAGAAAGAGAAATGCGCCGAGGATCGCCTGTTGCTGGGTCATCGACAGCGCGGAGATGAAAAGACCGATCCCGGCGATCGAGGCGAGATAGAACAGCGAACTTGCGTAAAGCAGGATGAGCGAACCGCGCAACGGAACCGCGAAGATGAAGACAGCCGCGAGAATGTAGACGGTCATGTGAAAGAGCCCGATCAGCATCGGCGGGGTGAGCTTGCCGATCACGATCTCATGCGTGCGGAGCGGAGAGACCATCAACTGGTCGAAAGTGCCGAGCTCCCGCTCGCGCGCAATGGACAGCGCGGTCACAATCAGTCCTATCAGAAGCGCGATGTTCGCAATGAGATTGGGTACCATGAACCACTGATAGATCAGGTTTGGATTGAACCAATAGCGCGGTACGGTTTCTATCACTGTCGCCACCTTCCGCTGGCCCGCCGGTGTCTCGGCTGCTAGGCCGAGCACGATCTGGTTGATGTAGCCGGAAACGATCTGGGCAGCGTTCGAGCGACGTCCGTCCAACAAGACCTGCAGGTCCGCGGCCTCACCGGCTTCGACAGCACGAGAGAAATCCGGGCCGACGGTTATGGCGGCCGTCACCCTCTGGCGGTCGATCGCCTCGCGTACCGCCTGCGGACTGTCCGTGAGTATGACCTGCCTGAAACGTGGCGACCCCTGGATGCGTGCGACAAGCTCCTCGCTCCAATGTCCTGCGTCTCGATTGAGCAGCATCACGTCGACGTTGCGAACCTCCAGTGTCGCTGCATAGGAGAACACTACGAGCTGCACGATTGGCGGTCCGATTAGAATGGCGCGGCCCTTCGGGTCACGAAGCACCGCCAGCAACTCCTTCACCACAAGGGCTATCAATCTCGACCACCACATCTCAGGCAATCCTTTTCCGTGTGCTGCGGGCAGCGAGGATGAAAAAGACAGAGCCGATCAGGAACATTGCTCCGATGGAGCCAAAGAACATCGGCCATATGTCGCCAGCCAGAAAGACGGTCTGAAGACAAGGGATCAGATAGCGGGTCGGCACCACGAAGGTGATCCACTGGATGACGTCTGGCATCGAATTGATCTCGAACAGAAACCCGGACAGCAGGAAGGACGGCAGGAACGCCGTTATCAGCGCCATCTGCGAGGCCAGGAATTGGTTCTTCGTCACTGCCGAGATCAGCAGCCCCTGCCCCAGCGCCGGAACGAGGAAGACTGCAGACAGCAGGTAGAGCGCACCTATGGAGCCGCGAAACGGGACGCCGAAAACGAACACCGCGAGAAGGACACAGAGCGTCATCGATGCGAGCGCGAGCACGAAATATGGAAGGATCTTGCCAGCGAGGAGTTCGATTGCCGTAACAGGGGTCGCCATGATCGCCTCCATCGTGCCGCGCTCCCACTCGCGGGCGACGACCAGCGACGTCAGCAAGGTCCCGACAAGCGTCATGATGATCGCGATGGAGCCGGGAACGAGAAAGGAGCGGCTCGTCAATTCAGGATTGAACCAGAAGCGCTGTTCGACCTTGATTGGCGGTCCATCAGCCGCAGTCTCCGACTGTCGAAGCTGCCGCCACGTCGCCACAGCCCCCTGGACGTAGTTCTGCACGAAATTCGCCGTGTTCGGATCGGACCCGTCGACGATCACCTGGATCTGAGGATGGGTTCCGGCCGTGTATTTGTCCGTAAAATCAGCCGGGATGACGATGATGCCTCGAACCCGCGCGAGGACCAGATCTTCCTCGAATTCGCGGCGGTCGCGTCCCGTCGTCACCGAAAAATAGCGCGAAGCCTGGAAGCTCGCTGCAAGATCGCTGGTGACGGGCGTCACATCCTCAATGACGACCCCGACGCGCGTCTCCTTCGTGTCCAGGGAGATGCCGTAGCCGAACAGGAAAAGCAGGATCAGCGGCAGCACGAAGGCGATCAGAATGCTGCTCGGATCTCGGATGACCTGAAGGCTTTCCTTTCGAACGAGCGCGACAAATCGAAGGGCGCGGCCGGATTGCGGTGGGTTGCGGTGCCCGGTCATTTGGCATCCCTCGTTTCCGAGCCTTGCACGAGTGCGATGAAGGCGTCTTCCATCGTCGGATCGGGGTTTTCCTCCGTGACGACGCTGGCCTTGAGCTCATCCGGGGAGCCGAGAGCGATCGATCGGCCGCGATAGATCAGGGAGATGCGGTCGCAGTATTCGGCTTCGTCCATGAAATGCGTCGTGACGAGGACCGTCACGCCTTTTTCGACCAGACCGTTGATATGGGTCCAGAACTCGCGCCGGGTAATAGGATCGACACCCGAGGTGGGCTCGTCGAGAAAGAGGGCCTGCGGTTCGTGCATCACCGCACATGCAAGCGCCAGCCGCTGCTTCAGACCGAGCGGAAGGTCTTTTGCCGACATCGAGAGGCGCGGCCCGAAGTCGAAAATCGACGTCATCAACTCGATACGCTCGCGCTTCTTGCTACCTGTGAGACCGTAAACCCCCGCGAAGAACTGAAGGTTCTGCCGAACGCTCAGATCGCCGTACAGAGAGAACTTCTGCGCCATGTATCCCAGACGGTTGCGCGCCTGGGCTGCATCACGGCGCAGATCGAAGCCCGCCACACGTCCCTCGCCGCCCGTCGGCTTCAACAGACCGCAGAGCATCTTGAAGGTGGTCGATTTGCCGGCACCGTTCGGTCCAAGCAGCCCGAATATCTCACCGCTCGGAATCTCGAAGGTGATGTTGTCGGCTGCGGTGAAGTCGCCGAAGCGCTTGACCAGTCCTTTGGCTTCGATGACCGGTCCCTCTCGCCTGGCGACCAGGGAAGCTTGAGCCTCCGCGAGCCTGGAGCGTCCGCCCGGCCCTCCACCCAGCATGTCCACAAAGGCGTCTTCGAAGCGGGGCTCGGCAGGGCCCACTTTGGCGTCGCCACTGGCCGCAAATCGTGCTTCACGACCCGGGGTCGTTACCAGCCTTATCGCCTCGCCCTGGATCCCGCCATCGACAATGCCGTCCTCGTCGAGCAGCTTTGCCAGCATCGTGCGCCTTCGCCCGGAGACTCCGCTCACCCTGAACACGCGACCCTTAACCCGATCAGTCATTTGCTGCGGTTTGCCCGAAAACAGCAGCTTTCCGTCGTTCAGCAGTAGAACGCGATCACAGGCTTCCGCTTCATCGAGATAGGCGGTCGACCAGACGACGCCCACGCCCTCCTTGATCAGGTCTTCGACCATCTTCCAGAGGTCGCGCCGGGAGATCGGATCGACGCCGACGCCAGGCTCGTCGAGAAGCAACAAGCGAGGCTTTTTCAAGAGAGCGCAAGCAAGACCGAGTTTCTGCTTCATTCCTCCGGAAAGCTTTCCGGATAGGCGTGTGGAAAAACGCTTCAGGTCGGTAAATGTGAGCAGTTCGTCGAAAATGGTCGCCCTGTCCTGCTTCGGAAGACCGCGCAAGTCGGCATAGAGCTCGAGGTTTTCCTGGACCGAGAGGTCCTCATACAGGCCGAAGCGCTGCGGCATGTAGCCGATGGCCGCCTGGATCTCGGCCGAGCGTTCGCGCGTGCCGAAGCCCAGAACTTCGACTCCTCCGATGTCCGGCACCATCAGGCCGGTCATCAAGCGGATCAGGGTCGTCTTTCCAGCGCCGTCCGGCCCCACCAGCCCTGTGATCTCACCGCCACGAATGGAGCCAGACACCTGGTCCAGCGCCGGCTTTCCCTGCCCGAAGCGCTTGGTCACACCGTCGAGACGGACGAAGTCGGCAGCAAGGGCGGTGTCGGCTACGACGTTCATTTCGTCGCCGCCTTGATTTCCGGAAAGCGAAGCGTCACAGGCATGCCCTGGCGAAGATCCTGGCCGGGCGCGTCGATGACGACGCGCAGTCGATAGACGAGATCGGTACGTAGCTCGGGTGTCTCCACGGACTTCGGCGTGAATTCCGCGACTGGAGAAATGAAGCCGATCGTTCCATCGTAGGTCTTATCGGGATCGGTATCGGACGCGATTTTGACCTTCATCCCCGGATAGATCCGACCGAGATCGACTTCGCCGATGTAACTACGCACCCAGACGGGCGCTGTCAGCGACAGAACGTACACCGGATCGGATGACGATACGATCGCGCCTGGCTCCTTGATGCGCGACAGGATGACGCCGTCATTGGGTGCGCGCAGCTCGGTGTCCGACAGAGAAGTTCTGGCGGTGAGAAGTGCGGCCTCAGCTGCCTTCACCTGCGCGGCGGCAGTGGCGATATCTTCGACGCGACTACCCTCTTGCAGGAAAGCAAGCGCCTGCTTCGTCATATCCGAACGCGCTGCAGCCATCGCTCTCGCTGCAGTCGCCTCGTCCAGCCCGGCCTCGGAAATCGTCCCCTGCGGCCGTAGTCGCCGCGCCCGGTCGTAGGCCAAACTTGCCTTTTCGAGGTCCGCCACGCTTGCGTCATGAGTGGCCTGTGCCTGCGCGATCTCGGTTCGACGTGGGCCAGCGACCAGTTTCTCGTGCGTCGCGCGCAGGGCGGCCACGTTCGCTTCCCCCGAGCTCACGGCATGATCGTACGTATCCCTGTCGAGGCGCGCCAGAAGGTCGCCGCGCTTTATGACGTCGCCTTCATCGACCATAGCTTCCTCGATGCGACCATTTACGCGAAACGCAAGCGAGACCTGGCGGATGTCGACGTTGCCGTAGAGGACCAGTTCCTCGTCAGCGTTACGCGCAATCCCTAGGGCCGCGGGCACGTCGTACTTGAAGGCGGCAGCTCCCAAGGCGGCCAACACGATCACGATCGGTATGGCTTTGTTCATTTCTTTCTCCTGTGGCGAAGCCGATGATGCAACTCGCAAAAGTCGCAGCTTTATCCCGACCTCCCGGAGGATGAGGTCCCCAAGCGTCTATCCATAGGACGAGGCATGGTTTTCGCGTCGGGAGTGCAACGGGTACTTAGCTCCCGAAGCGATCTCCCTTGCTAGCCCAACGTTGGTTTACGTTGACGGGGTCTGACCCAGAAAACGGATTGTCGGCACGTCCCAAAACCCATTTGAAGCCAAAAGATTGTTGCGGTTGCCACATTGGGAAGTCATGCACGCAGCGCTCACTGGACGAAACCGAGCTTCGAGAGGGTCTTGAAAGACTCCTTCCGGTCAGCGTCGGCCACCTGGACGCCAACTATGCCGAACGTCTCCGGACAAAACAGACGTCCGGCTGATCCGCATACGGTATGGGTTGCCGATCCGGCACCCGTTGAGCGAGCGGCAGGCCGGACAGTCGGCCTCCGTGCTGGCAGTCGAGACCGGTTGGAGGGAGGCCTTTTCTATTCGGCAATCGTGAACAGCTCGATCGGATCCGCAAAACCCTTCAGACGGTGAAATTTGGTGGAGACAATGTTGTCGGCCCCGGAGCTACGACGGAACGTGTCGGACATGAGAATCGACTTTCCGAGCCCCCCGCAGGCAGTCTGTATCCTGCTGAGCAGATTGACGTCCGAACCGATGACCGTGAAATCCAGCCTCCGTCCGGAGCCGATGTTCCCATAGCTCACCTTGCCATAGTGCAATCCCACTGTTGCATCGACGCGGGCACCGTTCGGTTCGAATCCGGCAAGATTGGCGAAGATCTCAGCGGTTGCTGCCAACGCGCGTCGACACGCAACCACAGCGTCGGATGTCGGGAAGAATGCGAGTGCCGCATCCCCCATGAACTTCAGCACTTCCCCACCGTTGCCCGTGATCGCAGGGATCACCGCATCGAAGTAGGCGTTGAGCAGTTCCAGCACCTTTTCGTCAGGCAGACGATTGGAGAGTTCGGTGAATCCCTTCATGTCGCGAAGCAGAAGTGCTGCTTGCATCGTCTCGATCTCGCCCTGACGGATTTTGCCGGCGAGGATTCGTTGAGCCGTCATCGGCCCGATGTACGTATCGAGCAGGGACAGCTCGGCGTGACGCATGACCCGCATTTCGCAGGTATTGCGCAACGAAGGCAGGATCCGCTCGATGACACGGATTTCGGACAGCGTGAAGCCGCCTGGCCGCTTCGTCCCAAATCCCGCCGCACTCACCGGTCCGTCGACGTTGCAGAGCGGCGCAATCATGAGCTGGACCAAATTTCGTCCCGCGAACACGTCGATATGCTGCCATGGAGACTGTCGGTCGCCCGCATCAACGATCATCGGCTCACGTGACTCCATCACCTTGACCAGTGGGCTTGAGGCGAACTCGACCTTGATCCCGTGATCCCTGTCATGGATCTCGACGGGTTCGGATGGAGCCCATGCGACCGTTCGGCCAAGGATCTCGGGATGAAGGGTCGTCAGATGGAGCGTAAGTCTGTCGATCGGGAGGCCGATCTGCCGTAGCCTGAGACCCAGACCCGCAACCAAGCCGGCTTCGTCGATCGAATGGCACTCGTCGCCGGCGAGCCATTCCAGGACGGCAAGGATGGAGCCAGGATCGACGTTGGGCCCGACGCTCCCGCGGTGTGTCCGGGAAATCGGTTCTCGTGTGATCGTGTTCATGGTGATCTCCTTGAGAATTGCTGTTCAGTGTGCGCCGCCGCCAGACATCTGGCCGCTTGGCTTTTTGAGGAGAAGCGTTGCGAACAAAGCAACGACGAGACCCGCGCCAAGCAGAAAGAACGCATCGCTGAAAGCCATGATGTTGGCCTGCTTACGCACGCTGGACGCGATAGCGACAATGGCTTTATGGGTAGCAGTAGCCTGGTCGCTGACACCGTGATTCATGAAGTAATTTGTCAGTTTGGCGACGCGATTTCGTGTGGCTTCTTCGAAGATGCTGATCGAGTTCGTGAGGATGTTCGAATGGAACTGCTCACGCTTCGATATGAAGGTCTGAAGCGAGGCGATTCCAACCGCGCCACCGAGGTTGCGCATCATGTTGAACAGCGCCGATGCGGAGCCTGCATTCTCCTGTTCGATGCCTGCCGTTGCGACGACCGAGAGCGGCGCGAAGACAAGGGCTTGCCCGATGGCACGGATGACATTCGGCCAGAAAAGCTGGTCGGCGGCATAGTCGCCAGTCATGTGCACGTTCATGAAATTCGAGGCAGCAAACAGCGCGAAGCCCACGGCGATCAACAACCGGACATCGATCAGCTTCATCAGCTTGGGAACGAGCGGAATGAGAATAAGCTGCGGGATACCGGTCCAGGCAAGCACCATGCCGATCTGTTCGGAATTGTAGCCCTGGATTCTCGCCAGATAGATCGGCAGCACGAACGCAGACCCATAGAGCGCGATGCCGAGCATAGTGTTCGCCAAGATACCGAACCCGAAGTTACGGCGCGCGAGGAGCCTCAGATTCAGAAGCGGGTTAGCGGTCTTGAACTCGATGATCAGGAAAAGCGTCAGAGAGACTGCGGCGACGATCGAGAGCTTGACGATGAACTCGGATCCGAACCAATCTTCCTTGTTGCCCTCCTCCAGCACCGTTTGAAGGGCGGCAAGGCCGATCGCCAAAGTGGCGATTCCGGGCCAGTCCCCCTTGGCAAGCAAGCCCAGGTTCATCGGAGCTTCATCGAGCGATGCCCAGAGCAGAGCGACCATCAGCAGGCCGGGGACGAGGTTCACGTAAAAGATGAATTCCCAGCCGTAATTCTCTGTCAGGTATCCGCCAATGGTCGGCCCGATGGCGGGAGCGAACGTGGCCGAAAGCGCAAAGAGCGCCAGTCCGATCGGTTGCTTGGGTTTCGGCAGCAGCGTGATGATGATCGTGAAGGCCATGGGGATCAGGACGCCACCAGCAAAGCCCTGGATGGCACGGAGCACGATCATCTGCTCGAGATTTGCGGCAAACGCGCAAGCGACCGAAAAGACCAGAAACAAAATGGCGTTGGTCAGAAGGTACTTCCGGAGGGAGAAGACCTGGGCGAGCCAGCCACTGAGGGGTATGACCACGATTTCCGCAATGAGATATGAAGTCGAGATCCAGCCGCCGTCATCCTTGCCCGCCCCGATCGCGCCCTGAATGTCTGCGAGCGACGCGTTGACGATCTGGATATTGAGGACGGCCATGAATGCGCCCAAGGTCGATCCGACGACCGCGCACCACATCCGGAGAGGGCTCATCCCGGATGCCGCGGATTGAGACGATGCAGCCTGCGGCGGCTCTTTGTTGTTCGCTACGAGCTTAAGTGTAGCCATAACATTGCTCCTTCCGCAGTTGCGGAATCTTCACCACGGTATTTCTGTGATCGGAAAAGGGAGACGGTTACCCGCCAGCGCCTACTTCGCTTCCGAGAGCCGCGCGAGCCTTGTGTTGATTTCCGGCTCTACGGACATACCGGACCGGAGCTGAGCCGCGCGGGCTTCGTCATCGATCACGATCTTCACCGGGATTCGCTGGACGATCTTTGTGAAGTTACCCGTCGCATTGTCCGGGGGAAGCAGGGAGAACTCGAGGCCGCTCGCCGGCGAGACGCTGTCCACGTGCCCTTTCACTTCGAGGCCTGGAAAGCTATCCACCTTGATGTCCACCGGCTGCCCCGCCCGAACGTAGGTGAGTTGCGTTTCCTTGAAGTTGGCAACGACATAGACCGAATGCAGGGGCACCACCGCCATCAACTGCGTGCCAGCGGTGACATACTGTCCAACGCGGATCGAGCGTGCGCCGACTGTTCCGTCGACCGCTGCGACGATATTCGTGTAAGAGAGGTTCAGTTCGGCCTGTTGTGCGGCCGCGGCGGCTCGTTCCCGTTGAGCGACCGCCTGGTCGCGCTGGCTCTTTAGAACCGGCACCCTGTCGCGCGCGGCAATCAACGCAGCCTGGTCGCGTTGGACTGCGGCTGTCGCCTGATCCATCAGAGAGTGGCTCTGTTCCGCGCGCGACTGCGTCCCCGCCCCGGTACTGATCAGGCGCGTATTCCTCTGGGCCTCGGACTTTGCAAAGACAAGCGAAGCATTCGATGCATCGACCGACGCCTGAGCCTGACCGATGACCGATCTCTGCAGTTCGATCTGCGCGTCGATATTCGTGATCGCAGCCTCCGACGCCTTCACGTCGGCCCGCGCCTGATTCAGTGCCGCCTGGAAGTCACGATCGTCGATTCGCGCAAGAACCTGCCCTGCCGTTACGGCGTCGTTGTCATTAACGAGCACCTCCTTGACGTAGCCGGCCACCTTCGGAGCAACCGTCGTGTAGTCTGCCTTTACATAGGCGTTATCAGTGGACTCGATAAATCGGCCGACGGTCCAGTAGTGGTGGCCGAAGTGGACGCCATACGCCCCTCCGGCTAACAGGACTAAGGCAAGCGCACCCTTCTTGACGGCAGATTTCCGGCGGGGAGCGGCAACAGGCGCGGACGCGACCTGTTCGGCGGGATCGTCTCCGTTTATGCCCGGATTCGTGGACTCGAATTCTTCCTTACGGGGTAGTTCAACCATTGCAATCTCCTGCGATCATCCCTCGCGAGCAATCTCTCAGGTCCTAAGTGCCCTATATCGCAGCCGTTGATAATTCCCCTATCGCTTTAAAGATTATCCACTCAGAGTGGATAATCCTCGGAGGCCGAACCAGGCTGATGAAAAGGGCCGTCGTCTAAAGGCTGGCTGATCTCGAACAGATGCACCCGCGCTGCCCGAGTACAAGCCGGCGCGGCGCGGGCGCGAGATGATCCGACCTCCTAGCGGTACTGAAAACCGAGGTCTACGTCGGCGAGGATACAGGCGGTGAGGCAGCGATCGACTAGCTGTTCAAACGCATGCAGTCGTCTAGTTCGGCCCTAACCCAATAAGCGGTCAGTAGTCCCAGAAGACCGGCACCGAACGAAAGTGGTCGCCGGTGACCGCCACATGGCCGACGGAGGGGAACGGCAGATGAGTGGCCACCAGCAGTTCCCCGTTCGCCGCCAACTCCCGCAAGAGACGCACCCGGACGCGGGCTGCCTCCTCGGGGTCATGTTCGAAGCCGTTGTACCAGTCGGGGTGTTCGAACCCGACCGCGAACACGGCGTCGCCGGCGAAGGTCAGTCGTTCGCCGCCGGACACCAGGCGGACCACGCTGTGGCCTGGGGTGTGGCCGCCGGTGCGATGGACGACTACCCCCGGTGCCACCTCGTATTCCTCATCGAATAGCCGTAGCTGACCACGGTACTCCTTCGAGAACTGCTTGGCGGCCGCCCGAAGCGCGTCCGGGAACCCCGGCGGCATGGAGACGTGAGAAAAATCGGGAGCCTCCCAGAACTTGATTTCGGCGGCCGCCACGTGGATGCGCAGGTCCGGACGCAGGCTATCCTTCACCCCGTCGATGAGCAGCCCGCCGATGTGGTCCATGTGCAAGTGGGTAAGCACCACGTCGGTCACGGACGCAAGATCGATGCCGGCGGCCTCAAGCCGCTTGATCAACTGCCCGGCCCGCGGCAAGTTCAGGTCCGGGTCCAACCCTAGCCCAGCGTCGATGAGTATGGTCTGCTCGCCGCTGCGCACCACGACCACGTTCAGCGCCCAATCATAAGCGTCCGGCGGCAGGAACATGTCGTCCAGCCAGGCGGCCCGGTCCGCGGCGTCGGCATTGTGTCCCAACATCTTGGTTGGCAGCGGCAGCACCCCGTCGCTGACCACCAGGACATCGATTTCGCCGATCCGCAGCGCGTAGCGCGATGGAACCAACTCGCCAGTTCCTGGCTTGCCGAGATGAAAGGTGTTTTCCAAGCCGCTATTTGGCTGCTGCGGATTCATACGGGGTTTTGTTTCTGCCTGCGACATGACGCGCTCCTGTTTTGCGTGAAGACCAGCCTGTCACTCTCCACCCGGTAGGACGCTGATGTCACATACCGTCATGGATCCGGCGCTCGAACCTATGTTTCTGAAGGTGTCGTTTTCGAGCGCTCCTTGGTGGCGGCTCCAGCAACCCTACAACCACCCTCAAACGCCTGTAATCCAAACTTAGGTTTGGGATTGGCCGCTAGCCACAGGGGCTGGGGCAAGACTAGGATCGGGCGTGCGCTAGCTCCCGTTTGGCGTTGATAGCCAGGCCAATGATGACACGTTTAACAGTTAGGGCCGAACGAACGCAGGCCTGCGTCAAGATCCCAGGACTGTGCCGACGCATGATGGGAAGCCGGCTTGACCGTGCCGCAGATGTGCGTTTGATTCAGCCGAACGACCATCCGGATGACTGGCTACGTCGCCGCGCGCCGGCCGTATCGGCACGGTCATTCCTCGCCTTCCCGGCAGCAAAGGTTTGATGCGGCTAAGCAGCCATTTCCGCTGTCCGATCCCGCTAATTTTGTGTAAGTGCCGGGCCGGGAGACACCTCGCTCAAAGCGTCCGGGTTCGACCGAAAGTCCGAAGCAGAAGGTTGATCGAGACCGCGACTTTGTCAATGTCACGAACGTCCTGGGAGTAACGCCCGGTATAAAGCTTGACGATCATCTTATCGCGGGCAGAACCGCTAAGATCGAAATGGAGGTGCAGGTAGAAGGCCTCCTTGTCGCCCAGGCGAGCAATGCTCCTTCGTCTTTGGGTGACCATCCTTAATTCCGTTTTCAAAGGCGAAAAACCCTCGAGCGACAGCGTGACATCGGCGGACGCAAAGCGCGTCTCCGGCGGCACGGCAACGACCGCCTTGTCGAGCGCCAGACTGACCACGCGGCCGGGAACGCCGTCGACGTGAACCGCTTCATCAAGTTTGAACGCATCGAAGAGCCGTCGCGGTTTCTCGAAGCAGATCAAGGACGCGATAGCGAGAACGACAATGTTGATGCCCGCCCAGCAAGCCGCAATCGGTGAGAACTGCGCCTCGACATGGGAGGTCTCAGGCACAATATTGATGACAAGACCGATGGCCGTCGCCAATATCAACACCGCTATCCAGGCAAGGCTGTATCCATCATATCCAATCGCCTCGTTGCCGCTGCCCTTCGGGGTCACCCTGAACGGTTTGCCGAAAGGACGCACCACACTGGAAATGACGGTTGGCAACATCCGAAACGTCGCAAAAGCTCCGACTGCGCTCGATACGACGGGCAAATACCGCGTCGGTGTTATCCAGAGCATCAAAAGAAAATAGGCCGTCAGCAACGGCACCTGATTGGAAATATAGTCCGCAGCGTTGGTGAAGTAGAGCGGCAGCAAGCCGAACCAGAGATATACGATCGGGATGATCAATATCGTAAAGCGCACCAGATACTGCACCAACCACGACAGCGGAAGGAACATGATGCGTTGAAAAAGTGACAGACCAGGGCCGCGCAGCGGGCCGTTGTGAAGATAGAGTGTTTGAATTCCGCCCTGGCACCAGCGCTCGCGCTGTACGAAATAGCCAGTCAAATTCTCAGCGGCCAATCCCATCGACAGGCGCTCATTTAGGTAGCGGGTCTTGTAACCCTTGTTGAGCAGGGAAAGGGTGGTCAACAGATCCTCTGTGATGGATTCCGTCGGAAAACCCCCAATCTCATCGATCGCCTTGCGTCGCGCGATCGAGCATGACCCACAGCAGAAACTGACATCCCAGATATCTCGGCTCGGTGCAATTTCATCAAAGAACAAACGCTGCTCGTCCGGCCAGATATTTTCCAGACCGAGATTTGACTGCACCGGATCGGTATTGAAGAAATGCTGCGGCGTTTGGACGATGCCGATGGTCGATTCGGAAAAGAAGGGCAGCGTGCGGCGCAGGAAGTGACGATAGGGCACGAAGTCAGCATCGAATATCGCGATGAAGTCGCCGGAGCTGACCTTCAGACCGTTGTTCATGTTGCCGGCTTTGGCATGGCTGTTGTCAGGCCGTGTGACATGGATTGCTCCCCTCTCCTTGCAGTACGCCTTGAGCCAATCACGACGCTGATCGTCGAGCACGTAGACTTTCAGCTTGTCTTGCGGATAATCGAGCGCAAGCGCCCCAATGATCGTCCGTTCCAGGACGTCGAGCGGCTCGTTATAGGTTGGAATGAACACATCCACCGTGGGCAATTCATCCTCGTCGCCTCTAAAGAAGTCTCGCGCGAGCCCGTCCGCTTCTGCGCTCCGGTCCACATATCGACTCATCAAGACCAGGAAGAGGACGACTTCAAAGAATGCGAGAATTTCTACGATGAACAGAAACCAGACCCAGTAGAAGTTGAGGCCATCGTTGGGATAAGGGAGTACCGTCTCGAATAACCGCCAGAGCAGATAGCGCAATGCGATGGCGCCAACGACAGCGCATGTGATTGCGCGCGTCCAGCTCTGGTTACGCGACCAGTTGAAAGGTCCAAGCAAAAAGAACCCCAAAACCAAAAACGTCGGCGCCAGTGCTATAAGAGACTGAACCACAGGCCTTCCACCCACTGCCATATGCCGATGTTAGGTTTGGGCAGGCGCACCTGAACAGAACGCCCCACCTGGCAAAAGTTCGAAAAATCCGTATTGAGAGCGGAGGGAGCCAGGCCCACACGTATTCGATCGTTGCGTTTGGTTGTTTCGGGCTGATTGGCTGCCAGTGTGTCCTTCTCGGCGACCGCGGAGCTGCCTCTTACCGATAGGACTACGCCTTTGAAGACGTCACCTGCGCCTAACAAGCGCACCTCTGCAGCAAGGCCAGGATAAATCTCTTGGTAATCGACTTCCGGAACAAGGATATCGACGAACAGATCGCTGCAATCGAGTATGCGCATCAGTTCGGTATTGAGGATGACGTTCGAGCCGTTGACGATGTTGCTACTCCACACGACGCCATCGAAAGGCGATGGAACTGATGCCGAAGTGAGACTGCGGACGCGGTTTTCCTCCTCAATCAGCTGCTTTTGCACCTGTGCGGCCCGAGTTTCGTTTTCGGCGATGCGCGTGTTGAGATCGTTGATACGAACAATCACCTCATCCTGTCGCTGGCGGGAATAGGGCACGTCGTTCTGGCCGTCACCTAGAACGAAAACACCCTGGCGAACGGCTTCCAGCTTTTGTTCGAGCTGCGCTACTGTCAAGCCACTGATTTCGAGTTCGCCCCCCGCCGCTTTCCAGGCGGCTCGGGCGGCGTCGACCATCTTGGTGGACAGGATACCCTTCGCCTCAAGCGCCAGCCGGAGGTCAAAGTCGACTTGCGCGACATTGTCCTGCGCCTCGGAAACCTTGACCCGTTTGTTCAGAATCTCAACTTGCCGCTCCAAGTCGGCAATGGTTGTGCGCGTAAAGACTTCCATGCGTGCAGCCAACTGATCACGAAGCCGTACAAGCTCATCGCGTTCCCGCTTTAGCGCCGTAGCATGTTCGACAGCAGTCATGTGGTCGGCCTGCAGCGAAGTCAGTATTGCGCGGTTCACGCGGGCGTTGTGTATGAAGGCGAGCGGCTCTCCTGGCAACACGCGCGCACCAACTTTGGGGGGCGTTTCTGCGACCTCGCCGTCGATAGGAGCGTTCACGATCGCAAATCGCGCGTTGACTGTACCGTCGAGGCTTGTAAAGCCAGTCAGGCCGGGCAGCATAAGAATGATCGCAAGCGCGAACAGCGATATGCCGACCAGAATACGGGTGATGCGGTGGTTCCAGATCATTGGCAATTCCGGAAATTATCAACCGCAAGGCATCATGCGAGGCCCAGCCTAAAGTGAATGCAACCCTTTCTTGTGTTGATCTAGGCGCACCATGGCCGTGGACAAGGGGCAACTTGGCTGCGCTCGATACGTGCAGCAAAATGTTGCAATAAGGCTAACCTTGGATCAGCTATGTACTGCGGCGGAGGCTCGTTTTGTATCATGATGGACCGTTGACGCGTCTCGTGAGGAGTTGCCCGTCGTTCCTTGGTCCTTCCAGCCCGAATAGTTTTTGGTGCGCGATGGTCGCACAATCATCCATCTGCGCACGACAAACTACTAGCTACTCACACGGAGCTGGCAAAATCCTGGAAGGCGGCTCATCTTTCTATAATCCGCATCGGAAGACTTTTGACACGCGCCGCGACGGTTTTGCGACTCTTGCGAAGACGCTACTAGTCCGCAATGCTAATGAAGTTCGCAGCGAGACGATCGCAACCGCTTCCGCGAGCGTGAACGGCAGGCGAAACGCGCCGAGGCGCACGGCGAAAAGCATATCGGCACTTGATCTCAATCCAAAGGAAAAGCCATGTTCGAAACCCTTGACCCCGCCCCGCCCGACAAGATCCTCAACCTCTCGGTTCTGTTCAAGAACGATGCGCGGCCGACGAAAATGGATCTCGGCGTCGGCGTCTACAAAAATTCGCAGGGTGCGACCGTCATCATGCGGGCCGTGCGCGAGGCCGAGAAGCGCCTTTATGAAAGCCAGACGACGAAGACCTATGTCGGCATGGCGGGCGATGAAGGTTTCAACAAGGCTATGCTGCAGCTGGTCTTTGGCGAGAAGGCCGATCTCTCGCGCATGTTCGCCTGCCAGACAGCGGGCGGCTCGGGCGCGCTGCGCACGATCGCCGACTTACTCGCAAAGGCCCGGCCTGACGCCACCATCTGGCTCTCCGATCCGACCTGGGCGAACCATGTGCCGATCCTGAAGGCTGCAGGCTTCAAAACCGCGACCTATCCCTATTTCGATCCCGCAAGCGGCACGGTGAAGGCCGATGCGATGCTAGAGGGATTGAAGCAGGCGAAGGCCGGCGACATCATTCTGCTGCATGGCTGCTGCCACAACCCGACCGGCGCCAATCTGACGATCCAGCAGTGGGCTCCGGTCGTGGATCTTCTCGTCGAACGCGACCTCTTCCCCTTCGTCGATCTTGCCTATCAGGGCTTCGGCGATGGTCTGGAGGAAGACGCCGCCGCCGTTCGCCTGCTCGCGAGCAAGGTGGCGGAAATGGCTGTCGCCACATCCTGCTCGAAAAACTTTTCAGTCTACCGCGACCGCGTCGGCGCCGTCATCCTGGTGGGCAAGGACGCAGAAGCCGCAAAGATCGCCGGCAGCCAGGCGCTCGCCACTACCCGCGTGCTGTATTCCATGCCGCCGGACCATGCCGCCGCCGCCGTCCGCATCATCCTCGAAGACGATGCACTGCGCGCCGACTGGAAGTCCGAACTCGAAGCCATGCGGCTTCGCATGCTCAACCTGCGCAAGGGCTTTGCCGAGGCGCTCCGTCGCCAGTCCAACTCCTCGCGCTTCGACTTCATCGCCGACCACCGCGGCATGTTCTCGCGTCTCGGCCTGACCGAAGCGCAGGTCGACCGCCTGCGAGACGAGTTCGGCATCTACATGGTCGGCGATTCCCGCTTCAACGTCGCGGGCCTCAAGGAAGACCGGCTCGATGACCTCGCCAAGGCCGTGGTTGCGACACTCTGAGGGAAATTTAAAGCAAATGAGGGCTGGAGCGATCCGGCCTGCCAACTACGAGACGTGTGCGGATGTCTGGACTGGGATATATTGCAGTGTCCGACAAGGAAGCCATTGAGGGGATGGTTTCTTTCGGGGAGGATGCAAAACAATTGGTTAAGCGTGCTTCTCATCCCGCCGCCATAGGACTGCGCTTAAGTTCTCGCCTGACGCTGTAGGCAAGCAAATCTTCGGGTTAACGCAACTTCCGCTTTGGGCGGACTAACGTACCGCATCCCTTCCATGAACGTGCCGGCTCGGTTTCTGCTCTGCCAGACCGGCGACACCACGGGGCACCGGCCCTGCGGAAGGATGGAGTGCCAAAGGGCGATTGCCGATAAGCCCATGACAGCAATGCTTGACGAGATCATCGCCTAGACCTGTGCCGGGCGGTCATGCCCTGCAACCATTAGCGCAAGCGTCATTGCGAGCCTCACTTTATTCCGCCGCTGCCTCCGCATACAAATCTGGGTAGTAGCTATTGTCTTTACAACCAATGAGCCTTATCAATGGTCGCCCTGCCGTCGGTCCCGCGCCGCCGATCGCGCTGGGTAGCGCTCTTTCAGGGAAGGATTGCTTTCGTGGAACAGTTCCTGATGAACATCCTTTTTGAGTTTCTGGCCGCCGGCGAAAAAGCACGAGACAAAGCCGAGCTCGCCGGAGCCGTCGAACGAGTGACTTGTCATCTGGGAATGAACCATTTTGCCATGGCATTTCTGCCCTTGCCTCACGAGCGTCTTGACTCCTACTTCATATGGGAGCGATGGCCCCGCGGCTGGTTCGAACGTTATCTTGCACTCAACTATATCCACGCCGATCCTGTTGCCCACTACGTGCGGCAGACCGGCCAGCCGGCTTTGTGGTCTAAGGCGCTGGACAACCGTGTACTGAGTTCTAAAGCTAGGAAAATTATGAGTGAGGCCGGAGAATTTGGCCTGGTCGACGGGCTCACAATTCCTCTGTATTCGCGAGTCGGTGTTAATGGACTCTTTTCTGTCGCCGGGACGCGCGAACCTATGGAACCGCTAGAAGTCCAGCTTCTTTCGATTGTTGCTTCCACTGCCCACGCGCGTTTGCTCGGATGGACAGCGCCCTCCCATCGTATTCTGCCGGAGATCTTCATCACAAAACGCGAAAGCGAATTCCTGAGCCTGTGTGCGGCAGGAAAAACTGACCGGGAGATTGGCGAGTTCACCGGGCGATCGCAGCGTACAGTGCAGGCTCATATCCGGAACCTTCAGAAGAAGCTCTCAGCCGTGAACAGGGCTCAACTCATTGCCGAAGCGTTCCGCCAGGGTTGGCAACGCTAAAATTACGACATTTTACGAATAGATTTCGCTGATCCCCGGTTGCATCCTTTTGGCATGCACACGGAGGTAGTCATATGTTGCGAATACTATTCGAGCACGAGGATCCCGAGCTCACGGAGCGCGTTTGGGCATTCCGGCATCTGCGGTTTGTCGAACAGTTAGGGTGGGAGGAGCTGCGCCGCAAAGATCGCCGCGAACGCGACCGCTTCGATACGCCTTCGGTGGTGCATGCCGTCCTAGCGCTTCACGGCGAAGTCATTGGATACTCAAGACTCGTCCCGACAATCGCTCCACACTTCGCCGGCGAAGTGGCTGACGCGCTTCGCATCAACCTTCCTAAGGGGCCGCAAGTATACGAATGGACAAGATGCGCCACGGCCCTCAATGCACCGCCAATCGCTGGAGTGAACGCGTCCGACCTATTGATGACCGGCGTGCTCGAATGTCTGCTTCATCTCGGCGCACGACAAATCCTATTTGTGACCTATACGCCGCTTGTCGAAATGATGAGGCGCAGAGGCTATTTGGTGCGCGCCCTGGCAAGCCTGCCGCTCGAGCGCGATAGACCTGTAACGCTGGCGTCGGCCGAAATCTCGCTTAACCTTCTTCACCAACACCGGAGAACGTACGGGGTGTGCGGCACGCTGCTTTCATGGAGCGGCGCGCGTGAATCGATCGCGGAACGGTCCCCAGCCGCGGCATAAAAGGGAGGCCGACTATGGCCCGTCGCAGCAAATCGCTAATGGGTGCAGCCGACGCCCATCGCTTTGTTCTTACGACGGTGCATGACGAAACGTCGGCTCTGCTCAAAGCTGTCGAGGAGATTTGCCGCCGTTACCCACCGAACAATGACCTCTATTTCGTCCGGTATCTTTTGCGAATGGTCGTGTTGGAAACCCGGCGGCACCGGCCGGATTAAGCGGTTCAAACCACTCCCATGTTAAGACATCGTCTTAAAGTTCTTTGCAAACGTGAAATGGCTTGATATGATACAACTTAGACGGACATCCGTCTTGGGGCGTCGAAACCCCATTTTGATTGTTGTGCGCTTTAGGCGACTACTTCGCGACCATGATCGGTCGGGGAGCCCGTGGAGTATGCAAGAGGCGTTCGCGCTAAGGTCCACGGGGGCTGGTAATCAACGGCATTTCGAACTCCCCGGCTTCTGGTTGCCAGATGATCTGGCCAGCGGGAGCGCTTTTATGCAGCATATTATTTCGGTCAAGACCAACCGGTTCGGTGCGGATTCGAAGGACAAAACTAGCGACGGGCATATCGTTGATACAGAAGTCGGAAGGCGGATCAAGAAGCGGCGCCAGCAACTTCGGATCTCCCAAACTGCCCTCGGCGTTGCCGTCGGCGTCTCGTTTCAGCAGATCCAGAAGTACGAGCGCGGCGCCAATCGGGTCAGTTCCTCGATTCTCTATCAGGTCGCGCAGATACTCGGCGTTCCGATTACATATTTCTTCGAGAGCCTGCCCACACCATCCAGCACAGATAATGCAGGACTGAGCCAGAAAGCGCTCCTGCGCGAGGAATTTGTCGCGACCGAGGAGGGTCAGCGCCTTGTCGATGCCTTCTTGTCTGTTCCGAAAAAGATGAGGCCGAAATTCATCGCGCTTTTGGCTAGTTTTGAGGCCAATGACTAATTTGAGAAAGCCATCGATCGCGATCCGTCATGGGATGGGATGGTATAACCACTAAGAAGCGAATTCACTGTTCCCATATCTTCTGCAACGCACGCCGGCGATGCTCTATTCTTCGCGCGGGCGCAGTTTGGTCATGGCTTCTACGAGCGCCAAAAGTGACTCCACCGCGTCAGCGGGAAGCGACTCGATCACTTTGATGAGCTTTCGGCGCTTGTCCGCCTCGGAGGGTGTCTTTCCAAACCGATATGGAGCGGCTGCCATGATGAAGTCAATTGGTGAAAAATCCAGAACTTCGCTCAGATGGATGAGCCGGGTGACGTGCATCTTCGTCTCGTTGCGCTCGTAGCGGCCGTAGACTTGCTCGTGCAGGCCGAGAAACGGCGCCACCTCAGCCCTGGTCAACCCGGTCGCGTCGCGCGCCTGCCGGAGCGCTTCGGAAATGCGGCGATCGAGCTCGCCAAGTTCGGGCCCTTCGAAGCCGGGACCACGATAGATAGCTTTATCGATCTCCGGATCGGTCGTCTCAACGAGCCGTTTGTCCTCGACGTACTTGTCAAATTTTGTCGTCATTAAAGGCAGCCTATCATTGTCCTACCTCCCTCTTACATCACCCTCACTGCATCTGGCTACCGTGGACGCCGGCAACAGAAATAGGAGCACAGGTCAAGAAATGGCAGACGATCTTCGACCGCAACTCGCCACTCTGATTTCGCGTCATCGCTCCCTCGTCGTCTTGCTTGGCCGTAACCCATGCGAGGCATTGCGGCGAGACCATACACGCACGGACATAGGCGAGCTCAGCACCGAAGAGCGACGGCTGAGGATTGACATCATTGCCTGGTCACCAAGGAATGAACCTGAGGCCCGCGAGAAGCTCATATACTTGGCGAGTTTTGTCGCCGCCACCGGCGCGAGCTTTGATGCCGAATGTCTCGACACAATTCTCAAGTCGGTCGAGCGCTTCTTTTAGCTGAATGATGTTTTGCAGCGTCTCAATGCCTCAGGTCAAAATAGTGCCGTTCCGTAGTGCCATCCTGCGCGCTGTTGATATCGAGATAATACGGCTGCGCCCGCAGCTGCCGGTCGACATACTCGCGATATTCGCAGCCATTTCGCCCTGAATACTCCCGGGTAACGCCATCACGCTCGGTTTTTTGGCGATCGCTATCGAAACGCCATGGCGTGCGCCCGCTGCAAATCCTGATGGTCCGGCTGCAGCGCGACAGCTCCTTAGAGCGCCCATGACTATCCGTTTGATCGCCTATGGCTGGCTGCCAACCTGTCGGGCAATCGGCATACCGCTCATAGCCGGGCTTTCCGGCCCCGCCTTCGGGGCACGTCGGCCAGGAGAAGCCGGGGCGTTTCATCGCTGCGATCAATCGCTCCATCGGCGGATGGCAGGATTCAACGCCATGCCAGGAGGGGCTATTCGAGGCCGCACACAGCAACACCTCACAGCCCCAATCGCTCGCTTGGCCGTGGTGGTGTCGGAGGCCGAACATGGAAAGTGCAAGAAGAATTATCAGGATCTGCCTCATCGATGTCTCCTCGTCATCGGTCCGTCCTGCGCTGTCTGTTGCGCCAATCCGCAAACGGCGGTGTAAGCTCGCGCTTACGCTCGGCTAGAATATTCCAATCGGCGATTGGGCGACGTCTGGTGGTTTGGTCGATGGCGTTTCGCCGCCATTCCACCATGTCGAGCACATAGGTGCCCCAGAGCCCGTATCGGGCTGAGCGGGCATATCGCTGTGCGGCGCTGTACTCGGGATCCGTCGGCACGAGCGTGCGCGCCCATCCGACGCGAAGCATTTCAAGAGCAAGATCCCGGCCGCGCGCCTCGCATCTGGCTGTCTGTTCGCCGGCTGCGCGATAACGCGAAGGGGCGCAAATGACGACGGAGTTGCCGACCATTCGCTTCAGCCAGGCCTTCGCCAGAGCGCCGCATGGTATCGGCGCCGGTAGGGGCATCCTCCCCGAAGCTGTCGGATCAAAGGCCCACTGTGGCAGCGGGCAGGCATCGATGCTATCGAGCCGCACCCTTACTCCGAGCTGCGGGAACCAAAGTGTGTCTCCGCTGATGACCGACGCTCTTCCCGTTATCGGCGGAACGTCTCGCGTGGCGCTGAAGGCTTCGTTTGCCCTGGAACTCTCCACGAGATCAGCGCTCTTGCCCGGATATGTGACCGAGATCAGTAGAAGCGCGGCGACAGCGACAGAACGCCTCATTTTGACCTCTCCTGATCGCTCTTCGCGGCGCGACCGAGCAGGATGGCCGGATGCGCTATGTCCGGAAATTGCCAGAGGCCGACCTTGCGGTTCCTCGCCTGCTGTTCTGCGACTGAATAGACGGTGTTGATGGGAAGTCCACGGGCATCGAGTGCAGCAAATGCGTAGCCCTCGGCAATCAGCATGGTCCCAAGATCCAGTCGCTCGCCCGCGATCGTCGCAAAGCACACGACGTAGGTGATCGAGGATGCCTTGGCGATTGGAGCACAGGACGGATGCGTATCCCTGATAAAGGCGACAAGGACGGCGAGTGACGCGCCGCCGCAGTCCTGCTTCACACCGACGTTGTTGGTGAAAACCGTGCCGCGGAGGCAGGATTGAACGCCGTAGAGGCGGTATCGCTGCCCGTGGAGGGACCAGGTATCACCGCTTTCGAGCACGGCTCCTTCTCGCAGTTCGAAATACTCCACCGGCGTGGCATGGGCAGCCTGCGTGAAGGCGAGCCAAACGATACCAGCCAGGAACATGAGCCGGCCCCTCATTGCCCTTGCACCCTCGGATCGGCCCACATCCCGAAGCCGCCACGGCCGATCTTTTCCGCCTCGGCAAGATCGGGCCGCATCAGCGATCCGTCCGGCTTTTTCGCGAGCCTCAGTGCGCCGAGCGAAACGAGCTGTTCCTCAAGGTTTGCGACAGTGTCGAGCGCCCCCGGAATATTGTAGTAGCCAAAACAGGTGACATCCTGGCTCGGCGCATGCTGCTCCGTGACAAAGGCACGGCAGAACAGCACCTTGGGGTTCTTCAGCAGGATCTCGAGCTCGGTCCGCGCGAATTCCTCACAGCGACCGGCGAAATTCTCTTGGCGGTTTACCATTTCGCCGGCGCACGGTTCGACGCCATAGAGATGCAGCGTGACCCTATCGTCAACGCGGATGTCGGTCGGTGACGCGGCTCTAAAACCGCTGGCCGAGGCAAAACCCTGTCGGGCGACGACCTTCCGATTGCCGTCGTAGTACTCGATGACCAGGACCGTCTTCCCAGGCGCTGCAAGCGATTTCACATAGGCCTCGTCGACCATCCCCGTGGCTAAAGCCGGCGATGATGGCATTGCCGCCGCTGCGACCACAGCCAGGTTGTAAGCCCACCGCCGGAACTTTACTAAAATCGTCATCACTGAAGCTCTCGCGCAAAAGTTTCTTTTTGGGCTTCCACAATCAGCATTTTCGATGTAACACATAACGTATTGAGTCATGCTTTTTGATTAGCCTAGTGGGTTTCTTAGGAAACGACAACCGCTTTTGTCGAGCGTAGTTCTGGATGAAGGGCGCGCAATGAAGGGCATACTTTTTTCCGCAGCGACGATGGCACTGACTGCCAATATCGTGACTGGCGTCAAGGCGAACGAACTGAAATTATTTGATTTCAGCCGTTTTTCAAACGAAAAACGGAACCTTGGAACTGCGCCGGACCAAGTTTCCTCACATCTGCAGGCGGACGAAAAACAAGAGTTTTCGATCGGGGGAGACGGAATTTTCGGCAGCGCAAACCTCGATCTTTCGTATTACTACAAGAGTATAGCTGACTCGAACATCGCTGTCGCTCTCAGGCGCCGAGATAACACGCAAACAGACAAAACCGTTGACGATGAGCATAACGATCTGAGTAATGGTCAGTTGTCGACTAGCCGTTGCGGGGCGTCACCGCTTGGCCCGGCGGCGATCCGTGATTTGGTCGCCGCCTCGGCAGATCGGCACGGCGTTGACCGCGGCCTCGCAACCGCGATCGCCTGGGCCGAAAGCAGATTCGACCAGGTCCGCAACAGCCCAAAGGGTGCGCGCGGCACAATGCAGCTCATGCCGGCGACGGCGCAGCGCTACGGCGTGCGCGATGTCTGCGATCCCGTCTCGAACATCGACGGTGGTGTCCGCTATCTCCGCTCGCTCATTGACCAGTTCGGCAACCCGCTGCTTGCGGCAGCCGCCTACAATGCCGGTGAACAGCCGATCTACGACCATCACGGTGTGCCGCCCTACCCCGAGACTGTCGCCTATGTCGCGGCCATCCTGAACTATCAGCTTGGGCTCCAACCGCTCCGCGTGAAGGGCGCCACGCTGCAGTCGTCGGGCGACGGCGAACGATCATTAACTCAAAGCAATAGCGTCATCGGTGCAACCACGACGGCCAAGTTCGTTGGCGGCGTGATGCAATTCTAGTGGCATGAGGAGAAGGACATGACGATCCCTGATACTTTCCGACAATCCCGGGTGCTCCGCATCGTGACAATCTGCTCGCTCGTTGCGACAGCCCAGTTTTTCACCGCCGATTTGGCGATGGCGCAGCAAACGAGCCAGGCCTTCGCACCGCTTCAGGCCGTGATGCAGGCGATCGTCGACTTCATCACCGGACCCTTTGGAAGGTTGTGCGCGATCATCGCGGTAATTTCGATGGGCTTCCTCGCCTTTGCCGGTCGCCTCAGCTGGTTCCTCGTTGGCGGCGTTGCACTCGGCATCGGTCTCGTCTTTGGGGGGCCGGGCATCGTCGATGCACTGATATCCGTTGTCGGGCAGTAAGTCATGGCCGAGCCCAACGTCACAAAGCCGATCCTCACCCCGTTGATCATTGGTCTGACGCGCTCGCCGACCTTGTGGGGGGTGCCGTACATGGCGGCCATCATCGTCATGGGTCTCATGATCATCGCCTGGCTTGCCACCAACAGTCTGTGGGCGTTGCTGACCGCCCCGATCGCCTATCTGGCTCTTTTCACCCTTTGCACCTGGGACGCTCGTATTCTGGACGTCCTTCAAGTCTCAACACGATTGACGCCGCGAACGCCGAACAAGGTCTTCTGGGGCGGCAATTCCTATGGGCCTTGAACGATGCTGAAGGTCGTGCGCGAAGAGCTCGGTTTCGGCGTCATCGGCGGCCGCGAACGACCGATATCGAAACACATCCCCTATCTCAGGCATGTGGCGGATACGGTCGTCAACCTCGCCGATGGCGCGCTGATGAGTGTCATCAAACTCGACGGCCTCTTCTTCCAGACAGAGGATCAGGCCGAGCTCAACATGCGCTCGGCAGTCCAGAACACGATGATCAGGGCGCTCGGATCGAGCCGCTTTTCAATCTGGTCGACGGTGATCCGCCGCCAGATTGATGCCGCTCAGGAGGGCGCGTACGAGGACCCATTCTGTGCTGCTCTTAACCGCCGCTACATGGCAGCACTTACCCAAAAGCGACTGTTTGCGAACGAACTCTATCTCACCATTGTTCGCTCGGGCATGCGTGGCCCGCTTGCGATCGGCGACAAGCTGCGGCGCCTCCTGGATCGTACAGCGGGCAGCGATTTGCGTAACCAGCAACTGCGCGAAGCGGTCGGCGAGCTCGAGGAGCTGACGGAAAACATTGTGCGCGATCTTCGCAAGTACGGCGCCCGGGCACTCGGCGTCGTCTACCGCGCCGGCGAGCCCTATTCGGAGCCGCTGGAGTTCCTGAACACCATTTTGACCTGTGGCATCCCGCGGAAGATGCGCCTGCCCAGGATGGGCATCGCCAACTACGTCGGCACCTCACGACTGCACTTTTCGAGGCGAACATTACAGGCTCAGGGCGCGACGCCTGACGATAACCGCTATGGCGCGATGCTCTCCATCAAGGAATATCCCCCCTTCACCGGTCCCGGCATGCTCGATGGGCTCCTTTAGGTGAACCACGAGTTCATCCTCACCCAGTCCTTTACGATCGCCGACAAGCCGGTCGCCCAAGAGCGCATCACCCGCCTGAAGCGGCAGATCGGCGCCTCCGATGAGGCCGGCAGCGATGTCGAAAACGATATCGATTTCGCGCTGAACAGCCTGCTGAATCAGGAAGCGGTGTTCGGTTTCCATCATCTCTCCCTGCTTTGCCTTTCGCGAGACCTCGATGGCATCAACAAGGCGGTGTCCGACCTCGGCGCCTGCTTGACCGACATGAACATCAACTGGCTGCGCGAAGATCTGAACGCCGAGGCGGGCTTCTGGGCCCAGCTTCCAGGCAACCATGCCTACATCGCCCGAAAAGCGATGTTGTCGAGCGCCAATTTCTCCGGCCTCTCGTCGATGCATAATTTCGCGTCCGGCCAGAGCGAGGGCCTGCACTGGGGAAGTCCCATCACCATCCTGGAAACGACCAGCCAGACGCCCTACCGGTTCAACTTCCATCAGCGCGATATCGGCCATTTCCTGGTGACCGGCCCGACGGGTTCAGGCAAGACCGTGGCGCTGACCTTCCTGCTCGCCCAGGCGTTCCGTGTGCGACCGACGCCGAAGGCTGTGTTCTTTGACAAAGACCGGGGTGCTGAAATTTTCATCCGGGCGATCAACGGCACCTATGAGGTGCTCACCCCGGGAACGCAGACAGGTTTTAATCCCCTGCAGCTTGAGAACATCGGCGAGAACCGCGAATTCCTCCTGCGCCTCCTCAAAACGATGCTGCGGCGTGGCGATGGTGGCGACTTCGATCAACAAGAAGAGGACGTGCTCGAGCGCGCCATCGTGCGGCTGATGCGGGAGCCGGCCGCAGAGCGCAATCTTGCAAACCTCTCCGGTCTACTGACCGGCCGATCGCGCGCTGATCCCAACGACCTGCATTCGCGTCTAAGGCCATGGATAGATGGCGAGAAGGCTTGGCTGTTCAACGCCCGCCATGATGTTCTGTCCTTTTCCGGTCGACGCGCCTTCGGCTTCGACATGACCAGCATCCTCGACAATGACGAGGTGCGCACGCCAGCGCTGATGTACATCTACCACCGCCTCGATGAGTTATTCGATGGCGCGCCCGTGATGATCTTCATGGATGAAGGCTGGCGGTTATTGAGGGATCAAACCTTCAGCGACTTCATCATCGACAAGGCGAAGACGATCCGAAAGCTGAACGGCATCGTCGGGTTCGGAACGCAATCGGCCGCCGACATCGTCCGCTCGCCAGCGGCGCATACCCTTATCGAACAATCGGCGACCAATATCCATTTCCCCAATCCCCGGGCGGATGAGGAAAGCTATATCGGCCGGTTCGGACTGACGGTGAAGGAGTTCAACTTCATCCGTAATACTCCGCCGGAGAAGCGGGCCTTCCTGATCAAGCACGGCCATGACAGCGTGATTGCCAGGCTCGATCTCAGCTCGATGCCTGATCTGATCAAGGTTCTGTCGGGACGGAAGGAAACGATCGGGGAATGCGCGAGGCTTCGCGAGATCCACGGCGATGATGCCCGCGCATGGCTCCCCGCCTTTTGTGGCTGGGAGGATGGCACATGAGCCGAGGCCCCCTGCCCGTCTCGGTCCTGACCCTGTTGCTGATCGGCTTTGATGCAGGCGTCGCGATAGCCAACGTTCCGGTGATCGATGATACCAATCTCCGCGAGCGCCAGGAGCGCGACAAGACGACTGATGACATCGAGGATACCGATCACGATCGCCACACGATCCATACCTCGGTGACATGCTCGGTCTACCGGCCGGGCCGCAGCAATGATCCGGTTGGTGCGGCGAACGCCAATCCTGAAATATCCGGCCTCGTACGGCGCGTCGCCCGCGAGGAACGCCTCGATGAGAACCAGTTGCTCGCGCTGGTCTACCAGGAGAGCCGCTTCAATCCATGTGCCAAATCCAGTGCCGGCGCCACGGGCCTGGCGCAGCTCATGCCGGGGACAGCGGCCCAGCTCGGCGTCAACGAGAACAATATCGAGGAAAACCTGCACGGTGGCGCGCGGTACTATAGGCAGCAGTTGCTCCGCTACGATAACAATGTCTCGCTGGCGCTCGCTGCCTACAACGCCGGGCCTGGCAATGTGAACAAGTATGGCGGCATTCCGCCGTTCAAGGAGACGCAGGGCTACGTCCGCAGCATCACGCAGGATTGGCTGCCAGCTTTTGGCGGCTCCGACAAATCCGGAATACCTCTCAATTTCGGGGGTGGCGAGATTGCCTATACCGGTATGCGTTCCTCGACATTGAACGCGATGGGAACCACGGCGGCGACGGGCGACAGCCTTGCCAATGTTTCGAGCTGGTATCAGCAGCTCGGTCAACTTCAGACCGGCACCATCCAGGATAGCTGGGACCATAATTCCACAGTGCGCAACGCCAATCTCGAGATGATGAACAATGTCATCAAGCTCGGCACGGCGATGGCCGATCTTGTCAACGCACGCAACGCTGTGTCCTCGGCCAATCTTTCCAGCTCGTCGCGAAGCACCGCCGATGAGGAGGTCGATGAGAAGCCACGGGACGTCGCCGGTCTCTGCGATCCGAGCCAGAACCTCGTCTGGAGCGATGCGCACAAGGCCTGCATCGAGAAACGGGAAAACGAGGATCAGGTCGAGCTGATGCTGCAGCCGCAATGATAGGAGAATCGATATGAGAGCCATCGTTCTAAGCGGCACTGCGCTGCTCATCTTGCCAACCGCCGTGTTGGCTGACGTGCCAGTAATCGACAGGACCAACTATGAGGTCGCCAGAAAGACCGCGGAAACGACTAGGCAGATCCTGGACACGAACAAGAATATCCTGACGACCGTCGAGGACACGTTGAAAGCGGTCACCGGCGATCGCGGCAGCACGGCGGCCCCCTTGAAAGACCTTGCCATCGGCAGCGGCTTCAGCGTCTCGGCGATCCCATCCTTCGACAGCATCCTGAAAGAAGGCGTTTTGAACTTCGGCAGCATGGGCGGCGACATTGCCAAGGGCGCCACGGTGTTCATCAACGGTTTGCAACTGGTCAAATCGCTGTCCGGCAAAGAAGACAGCACTTTACCCGGCGACAAGTCCTACGAACAGCTGGTGAACACGGTTCTGGGGGTATCGGCACTCGTCAACGGGTCACAGCAGGCGATCAAGAGCCGACGCAGCGCTTTCGAGCAGGCAGGGGCCCAGATCGGCACAGCGCAAGACATCAAGGGCTCGATCGATCAGAACACGCAGCTGCAGGTTCAATCCGGCCTGACGCTCAACGAAATGATCGGCGTCATGAATGGCGCCGTCACATCTCTGCAAGCTGAGAACCAGCGGCGTCTCACCGACATCTCAAACACCAAGAAGGCCCTCGCGTTCGGGAACTGACATGTCAAAGTGTGGAAGCTTCGCGGCCACTCTTCTGGTCGTGGCAATCGTGGTCGGCTGCGGCACCGTCAAGGAAAAGACGGCGCCCTGCAAGCGTCCGGCCAATCTCACCTCCTTTGCGGCCGATCCGAAGCATGAGTGCGGGCCGATGCAACGAGTGAACGATCCGGCCGCAGCCTTTGCGGCGATCGGCGTGATGGACCAGGATCAGCAACAGGAACGCGCCAATGCAGGACTTTCTCGGTGATCTGCTCGAGCGCATCGAGAATTCCGGGACCAGCTTCTCGGAGAAAGCCTATACGATCGTCGGCAACGAGATCATGCCGCTGCTGCAGACGTTGTTCGTCGTTTATGTCGCCTGGTACGGGCTGCAGCTTGTCATGGGCACAGCCCGCCTCGGCGTCGGCGAAATCGTCGCACGCATCGTGCGTATGATGATCATCCTTACCCTGGTCAGCTCGTGGGGCAACTTCAACAACCTGTTCTACCGCTGGATCAACGACACGCCCGAGGATGTCGGCCGCGCGATCCTGGCAGCATCCGGCACCGGAATTACCGAGCCGACCAATGGCATGTCGATGATCTGGCGCACCGCCAACGAGGCGGCCTCGGCCCTTGCCGAACAGTCCGGCTACTTCACCGTCCTGCCAAGTATGATCGGCGTCATTATCATGGTCGGCGCCGGCGTCTTCATTGCGATCGCCCTTGCCATTCTCATCCTGGCAAAGGTGATGCTTTGGGTGCTGATCGCAACCTCTCCTATCTTCATCAGCTGCATGCTGTTCGAGAGAACGCGCGGTTATGGCGTTGGCTGGTTCAATCAGCTGCTCACCTACGCCCTGATCCCGCTGTTCATCTACGTCATTGCCGCATTCCTGATCGCTGCCATGAATCCTGAACTATCGAAGATCGACGCAGCCAGTGGTTCTAGAACCCTCACACTCGCCGATATCGCCGGCTTCCTGTTGCTCTGCATCGCGGGCGGCTTCGTGATGCTCTACATCCAGTCGCTGGCCCACGGCATCGCCGGCGGGATCGCTGCAGGCATCGGCAACGCGGCGACCAACATTGCCCGCTTTGCCGGCGTAAGGGTACCGCTTACGGCCGGTAAGGCCGCTCTCAGCGTTGGGCGTGCCGCCTACCAGGCCGGGCGGGGCCTGAGCGAGCGCGCCCGAAATGGCGGTGACGACGATGCCTCCGGCACGCGCTCCGCCATGCAATCACGCATCACCCAGAACAGCACGCCAACCTGACTGGAACCGTTTCCGAAAGACATTTGTCATGGCTGATTCCAACGACCTCAATCTACGGACCTATTATCAGAGCGGCGATATCTGGGAGCAGGAGATCGTCAAAAAGGCGAAGCGCTCGCGCACGCTTGCGTGGTTCGTCACAACGACGTTCGGTGGCATTACGCTGTTGAGCTTGCTCGCCCTCGCCATGCTCGTGCCGCTCAAAAGCTTCGAGCCCTACATCGTCGAAGTCGACAAGAGCACCGGCTATATCGAGGTGAAGACCGGTCTCACGCGACCGACGAACATCACGGAACAGCAGGCGGTCACCCAGGCGAATATCGTCCGATACATTCGCGCTCGCGAGGGGTACGATCCCTATGCCATCGAACAGAATTTTGGCATAGCGGCACTGCTGTCGACCGGCAATGCGGCGCGTGACCTGCAGGACCTCTACAGCGCCACCAATCCTAAGAACCCGGCCAAGGTTTACGGCAAGAACAAGCGCATCAACACCGAGATCGCTTCTGTCACCTTCCCGAACAACTCCACCGGCATCGTTCGTTTTTCGACGACGGAGCTCTCCGACACCGATTCCGTTACCAACCACTGGATCGCGGTGGTTCGCTATCGCTACACCGACACGCCGGCGACCAACGAGTGGCGCTTCGAGAACCCTCTGGGCTTCCAGGCCTATGACTATCGCCGCGACCAGGAAACGGTGACGGGGAGCGGCCAGTGATCAAACCGCTTCTCTTTGCCATTGCCGTCATAGCTCTTAACAGCGCCGACAGCGCCGCAGGCGCCGAGACGCCATTGGCGGGCCGTCTCGACCCTCGCGTCACCAGCGTCGTCTATCAGGCGAACAACGTCGTACGTGTCTTCGCGACCTACGGCGTCTCGACGATGATCATCTTCGACGAAGACGAGAAGTTCGAAACGATCGCCGTCGGCGATACGGACAGTTGGGACGTGGTACCGACCGACAAGGGCAACATCCTCTTCGTCAAGCCGAAGGCGAAGAACGTCGCGACCAACATGAATGTCGTGACGACGAAGCGCATCTACTATCTCGAGCTTAACGACTATGCGCCGGAGGACAACAAACAGGTCTTCGGCATTCGCTTCATCTATCCCGACAAGGCCCTCAATGCCTCACTTCGACAAGAGGCGGAAGCCCGCGCCGGCTACCCGAACATCTCAGGCATCGAGAAGGCCAACGTCAACATCGACTATTCCTTTTCCGGCGATGGCCGGCTGAAGCCACTGATGGTCTTCGATGATGGTAAAAAGACCTTCTTCAAATTCGGCGCCAGAGTACCGGCGATCTTTGCCGTCAACGCGGACTTCACCGAGACCCTGCGCAATTTCCGGCGCGAGGGCGACTACATCGTCGTCGACGGAACCGCGACACAATACACGCTGCGCGACGGGAACCAGTGGACCTGCATCTTCAATCTCAGAAAGCCCGATTTCGGCGCCCCGGATCCAGCTATCATGGGGCCAGCGCCCGATGACAAGGCGACAATGCGAAGAAGGAGCGGCAACGGATGAAACGATCGCCCGAACTCGAGGCGATGTTGGCTGCGGACGAGACTGAAGTGCGCGATCAGGGTGCTCGGCGCAAACAGCTCATCGGCGGTGCTGCGCTGTTGCTCGGGGGGGCAGCACTCGCTTATGTGATCGTCTTCGCACCGCAAAAGCATCCATTGGATGTCCTTCAGGGTGACGAAGAATTTTCCACGACCACCTTCCGGCCGCCGTCTTTTCTCCGTGAGGATCGCAATCCCGAGCAGAAACCGGCCGAGAATATCATCCAGCTTCCCGAGCCGCCGAAAGAAGAGAAAGAAGACCATTCGGATATCACGGAATTTAATGTTCCGCCTCCGCCCGTCGCCGTCGAAACCGCTGAACAGAAGCAACAGCCGCCGAGGAATTCCCGAAGCGATTTCTCTCGAAGCAGATTGTTACAGACTCCGCCAAGGCCGACAGCGGAGACGGCTCGCTGACCGGTGCCGCTGCGGAGGGTGCACCGACTGTGGCGGGTGAGGATCGCAACAGCAAGTTCCTGGCGACGGCCTCGGCAATTGGCGATCGCTCGGCCAAGGCGCGTCAGATCGGGCGGCTGGATGCCATGATCCCCGAGGGCACGCTGATCCCCGGGATTCTTGAAACTGCCATCAACAGCGACCTCCCCGGTCAGATCCGCGCCATCACTTCCCAGGACGTCTATTCCTTCGATGGCCGTCGGATCCTCATTCCGACGGGAACGCGGCTGATTGGCGAATACCAGTCCGATATGATCCGTGGGCAGAAGCGCATCTTCGTCATTTGGACACGGCTCCTGCGCGACGACGGCGTTTCCGTTCGGCTGAACAGCATCGGCACCGACAGCCTCGGCCGGTCCGGCCTCACCGGTATCGTCGACAACAAATGGCGCGAGCGTTTCGGCTCGGCCATCCTGCTCTCCATTGTCGGTGCTGGCTCATCCTATCTCACCGGCTACGGCAGTGGGCAATATAGCACTAGTAACAGTAGCAATGGCGAATCTGATTCCCAACGCGCCGCCGACCTGGCTCGCAAGACCATCGCTCAGACTTTCTCCGACATGGCCAATCAGGCGCTCGGAGAGAACCTCAAAATTCCGCCGACGATCAGCGTCCACCAGGGTGAGCGCATCTTCGTCTATGTCCGCCAGGATCTCGACTTCTCCGCCATGTATCCGGATCCGGTCGAGGAAGCTATGAAGGAGATCAAGCATGAGCGAGGCCTTGGCACGGGTCGCGGCGTCAGGCAATGATCCGCATTATTTCCTGAAGCGGGCGCTATCACCGCTGGCGGAGTTTCTGGCCGATCCGAAAGTCGTCGAGATTTCCATCAATCGGCCGGGCGAGGTGTTCATCGAGCGTCTCGGTTCACCGCATATGGAGTTTCAAGAAATCCCGGCCCTGACGGGGACCGAGATCGAACATATCGGCGAGCGGGTGGCCGCCACGAGCAATCAGTTCATCAGCCGCATCAATCCACTGCTCAGTGCCGCGCTACCGAGCGGCGAGCGTATCCAGATCATTCTTCCGCCGGCTGCTCCTGATGGCGGCGCCATCTCGATCCGCAAGCAGGTGATCAGCGATTTCACGCTGGCGCAGTTTCGCGATAGCGGCGCGCTCGATAAGGTTTCCGTCACCGTCGGCGGATTGAGCGGGACCGAGCAGAGGCTTGTCGCGCTCCTGAAGGCGGACCGCATCCACGACTTTATCGAGACGGCCGTCCGTGAACGCGTGTCGATCCTGATCAGCGGCGGCACGTCCACCGGCAAGACGACCTTTCTCAACGCCTGCCTCAAGAGCATCGACGTGCACGAACGCATCCTGACGCTCGAAGACACACGTGAACTCTTCCCGCCTCATCGCAACAGCGTCCATCTGGTCGCATCGCGTGGCGATCAGGGGACGGCGCATGTGACAATCCAATCGCTGCTCGAGGCATCGTTGCGCATGCGGCCGGATCGGCTATTCGTCGGGGAGATCCGCGGGGCCGAGGCCTTCGCGTTCCTGCGCGCCATCAACACAGGTCATCCCGGCAGCATGTCGACCGTGCACGCCGATACGCCCATGGGGGCCCATGAGCAGCTCGCCATGATGATGATGCAGGCGGGGCTGTCGTCGGGCTATTCGAAGCCGGATCTGATGTCCTACATCCGCATGGTGATACCGGTGGTGATCCAGCTGCGCCGTGACGGCGGCCGGCGCGGCGTATCGGAGATCTACTATGCCCGGCGCGCGCCATGAGCCGATCTTATCTTTCGATCTATCTGCTGTTCTGCGTGCTGATCGCCGCAGCCGTCTGGATGATGAGTTACAGCCTGATCCTGCTGCTTGTCTGGAAGGATGGTCGAATTCTGCATTTGATGACGACCACCAATCCCTTGGCGCCAATCCAGCAATTCGTCGCCTACTCGAACAGCCGGCCGTTGCGACTGGTGGCAATCGGATCTTTGGGTCCAGCGATTTTCGTCGCAGCTGCTGCGGCCGCATTCGGACTGCGTCGTCCCGCAAACCCGCTGGGAGATGCCGCTTTTCAGGACATGGCGTCGCTGCGACGTGGGGGCTGGTTTCGGAAGGATGGACATGTCTTCGGCCGCGTCGGACGCAAAATTCTTCGCCGCAAGGATGACCGCCATCATCTGGTAATCGGTCCAACACGCTCCGGCAAGGGTGTCGGTTATGTCATTCCAAATGCTCTGGTGCACAAGGGCTCGATGATCGTCACGGATTTGAAAGGCGAAATATTCGAGCACACTGCCGGCTACCGGGCGAGCATCGGCAATCGCGTCTACCAGTTCTCGCCGGGATCGGCGAAGACGCACCGCTGGAACCCGCTGGATTTTGTGCGGACCGATCGTGGTAGCCGCACGCTCGACCTGCAGAACATGGCAAGTATCCTCATTCCCGAAACGATGGGTTCGGAAAACGCCATCTGGCAGGGTATTGCCCAGCAGGTAATCGCCGGCGTCATCAGCTACGTGCTGGAAAGCCCGCATTACAAGAACCGCCGCAATCTCGGCGAGGTCAATAGCTTCCTCAACTCGGGCATCGATCTGCAGGTCCTGATGAAGCTGATCAAGGAGAACGAGCCCTATCTCTCCCGATTCACGACCGAGAGCTTCAACGCCTATATCACCCTGAACGAAAGAGCAGCGCGCTCTGCCCTTCTCGATATTCAGAAAGCTCTGGCGCCTTTCCGCAACGAACGCGTCGTCGCTGCCACCACCGTGACCGATATCGATCTGGCGTCACTGCAGCGCCGGCCGGTCACGATATATCTGGCGCCGAATATCACCTACATGACGATCCTGAGGCCGCTGCTGACGCTCTTCGTGCAGCAGACGATGGACTTGCTGACGCGCGAGCATAACTCGAGTGCCCTTCCCGTCTATTTCCTGCTCGACGGATTCCGCCAGCTGAAGAAGATGGACGAGATCATGAACAAGCTGCCCTATGTGGCCGGCTACAACATCAAGATGGCCTTCATCATTCAGGATCTTAGAAACCTCGATGAGATCTACGGGGAAACTGCGCGGCATTCGCTTCTCGGCAATTGTGGTCTTCAACTCATTCTTGGCGCCAACGATCAGGGGACCGCGGAATACGCTTCACGCGCGCTTGGCAAGCGAACCATTCGCTACCAATCGGAATCCCGGACACTGGAACTGATGGGCCTGCCGCGTCGCACCAAGGTCGAGCAAATTCGCGAACGAGACCTGATGATGCCGCAGGAGGTTCGGCAGATGCCGGAGGATCACCTCATCCTGTTGGTCGAGGGTGAGCGTCCGATCTTCCGGACAAAGCTTCTCTATCACGTCAGCGAACCGTTCAGAAGTGCGGCAAAATATGCGGAGGAAAATCCGGTCGAAGTTCCGGCAGCGGAGTTCGCAGCGATGCTTCCGGTCCCCGCCACCACCGTTGGATATGATGAAGCGTCAGATCTTATTTCCGAGAAGAGCTACCCTCAGGCACCGATCTCGAACATAGAGGCAGCGACGGCGTCGAATGCCAAGACAGCACCCACGAAGGTGGCGCGCAGCATTCGGGCAAAGCCGACAGCCAGCGCAGGCCGGAAAACGACATCGGCGCTCGCTGCGTCCGAAGGTGCACCGCCCGGCGATCGACAGGTGCATATCGAAGAAAAGCTGTTGCCGACCGGCACTCGCTTAAGAGCAGTGATTGCTGCGTCACTCGCCGCGGCGCCGGAGATGTCGCCGCCGCGGCGGAAGAACATCCAGGAGATTTTGGCACAGACCATTCCTGATCCTGCCGAAATCGGCCTGGAATAAGCCATGTCTCCGCAGGAGGCAGCCGAATTGGCCAAGGAGCGGGCGAGACCTGACCGCATATGGCGAGCTCCTCGACCGGGAGACAGGACAGACGATTGTCGATCCCACCCGCTTAGTCGTTCCCATCCTGGAGCGCTTCATCGGTTGTTTGCCCTGTAATCCATGCCATCAGCCATCATAGTCATCCCCGGCTGATCACGTGCAAACACGCCTGACGAATGTCGGGCAGCATGCTGGCTAGGTCATGTTTCAAAAACGCAAGATGCGACGCCTTCAGTGTCGCAGGCTGCCGGCAGCGGCGAGCATCTCCGCCGCGTTTGGAAAGATGGAGAGGCTGTTCGGCCCGTCGCGCGCTTCAATTTGCACCCAGCGAACGATGCCGTCGGCGTCGATGAGGAAGTGCCCGACAAGTTGTGTGGGGTGGCTAGCGAGGATCGCACGATCGGCTTCATTAAGCTCGAAGCCGTCCTGGGCGTTGAGTACGGGATTGGCCGCCATTGGATGTAGCGCTTCCGGCAATTCGCCCGTAGGGTTAATGCGAGCTGCTTCGAATTGCGCCATGCTTGCCCGATAGGGCCATGCAGGCTGCTCGCGGCTGTCCTCGGGCAGGAACTCGGCGCGCGGTACGCCGAAGGCCCGGTGCGTGGAGCAATCCTGGTCACATAGGAGCAAGGCCGGCGTCGGCCGGTGCCCAAAATACATGCGGGCGCGCTCCACCGGCGTGTTGATCACGGCAACGGTTTCCACCCCCGCCGCGTGCAGGGCAGGCTGTAAGCCGCCGAGCTGTCCCACTTGACGCCGGCAGAACGGACAGTGCAACCCGCGGAAGAAGGCGATCAGAAACGGGTGACCGTGGAGGCTGGCGAGAGAAACCGTTCCTTCTTGATTTGCCGAGGGAAGCGCGAATGCGGGTGCGTATTCCCCTGGTTGCAGCGGGCGTATCTGGTCTCCCATGGCATCTGTCCTTTGCTAGGTGTTCAGGTGAATGCTGGGCTTGATCCAAGTCCAACACCTAACACGCCACGGCACCACTCGCTATGTTCACGGAGTAAATTAGCTCAGGGTGCGAAGCTCCAGAAGTTCTGCGACGGCGGCGCCGTCCCCCTTTTGTCGCGCAATCCGGCCAAGGCCGCCTTCCGCTATCAGCCGCCCAAAGCGGTCGCTCGACGAGAGCTTGGAGCATTTCCTATGCTGCTCACTCGGCCTTCTACGGGCAGTTTTAGAAGTCGGGACAGAGCCAAGGCGGACTTTTGTGCTCTGGACGCGGTCTGAGTCGAAGTCAAATGACCGCTTCAATGAGAAACGGTCGACGCATTGTAACCATCCTCTGGTCATCCGCGAGACCGCCGCGCTTGTGTCGAAGGATGGATCGATCGACTGGCTTTGCTTTCCGCGCTTCGACTCTCCTGCCTGCTTCGCCGCCCTCCTTGGCAACGAAGGCCATGGTCACTGGTCGATCAGACCTGCGAGCGAGAACCAATGTGGTAAAACGCCATTACAGGGAGGACACGCTCGTTCTCGAGACGGAGTTCAAGACCGAAACCGGTACCGCGGTGGTTTGCGACTTCATGCCCTTGCGCGACAGTACAAGCGATCTGATGCGTCTCGTCGAGGGCAAGAGCGGCACCTTGACGTTCGACCTGGAATTCGTCCTTCGCTTCGGCTACGGCCGAACCGTGCCATGGGTAACCAGCGGCGAGGACGGCACCATCACAGCGATTGCCGGACCCGACAGGCTGACCCTGACGTCGTCCGTTCCTCTGCACGGGGACGAGATGCGAACCGTGGGCACGTTTTCCGTCTCCGCTGGGGAACAGCAGTCATTTACGCTGACATGGAACCCGTCGCACTTGGCTCGGCCGGCCGCGAAGTCCATCGATACTGCCTTAGAGGACACCGAATCCTATTGGAGATCATTCGCGAAGAACTGCCCGCAGGTTGGCGGATGGACGGCGCAGGTCAAACGATCTCTGATTACGCTGAAGGCACTGACGTACATGCCCACAGGCGGCATTGTTGCCGCTGCGACGACCTCACTCCCCGAACAACTCGGCGGACCGCGGAACTGGGACTACAGATATTGCTGGCTTCGTGGCGCCACGCTGACGCTTCTCGCGCTCATGAAGCTCGGCTACTACGAGGAAGCCGGCGCATGGCGCGACTGGCTTTTGCGAGCTGTCGCGGGCGCCCCTGCACAGATGCAGATCATGTACGGTGTAGCGGGCGAGCGGAACCTGCTCGAGTGGGAGGTCCCTTGGCTTCCGGGTTACGAAGGATCTCGCCCGGTCCGGATCGGCAACGCAGCCTCGGAACAGGTTCAGCTCGACGTCTATGGCGAAGTCGCCGACGCCATGCTGCGAGCGCGCAAGGGAGGACTGCCGGCTCACCGCCGCGGGCGCGAGCTCGCGGCCGCCATTCTTCCCTTCCTAGAGAAGATATGGACAGAACCGGACGAAGGGATTTGGGAGGTGCGCGGTCACCGCCAGCATTTCACATATTCGAAGGTCATGGCATGGGTCGCTTTCGACCGTGCGGCGACGACTGCGCGAGACGAAGGCAATCCAGAGGCTACCTTGCATTGGCAAGCCGTGGCCGATCAAATTCACGAAGAGGTCTGCCGAAAGGCATTCGACGCCGAGCTTGGCTGCTTCGTTCAGGCCTACGGCTCCAAGGCTCTCGACGCCAGCCTGCTGCAAATTGGCATGGTTGGATTCCTTCCTCCCGAGGACCCGCGCTACATCGCCACCGTCGAGGCCATCCAACACAAGCTCCTGCGCGACGGCCTCTTGCTCCGGTACGAGACCCGTGAAGTGGACGACGGACTGCCACCTGGGGAAGGTGCATTCCTTGCATGCAGCTTTTGGCTGGTCGACGCGCTTGTCTTGATCGGCCGAAGGGACGACGCTCGGCGTCTCTTCGAAAGGTTGCTGTCACTTTGCAACGACGTCGGCCTCCTGGCGGAGGAGTACGATCCTCATGCCGAGCGGATGGTTGGAAACTTCCCTCAAGCGTTCAGTCATGTCGGACTGATCAACAGTGCGCTCAATCTCTCCCTGTCAAGCGAAGCGAGGAATTGACCCCCGCATTGCCTCAAGCAAAATGTTACCGATAGGGTTGATGCTCCTGACGGGGCGCTGCTGATTTGCTGTCCCGGCTCGGGGGGCGGATGGCACGGCGGAACAGCGGGCTGAATGAAGGGTCGCCCGGTCGCATTCAGTGGAAATTTCTGGACGCGAAACTTTATCTTCGTGACTACAGCGAACGGCCCACTCACGCAATCCGCTTAGGAAAAGCTGTGAGGGAGCGGATTGGAAATCTCCGCTGGCAGCTCGCGATTGCCAAAGAAGTCGAGTTCGTGTGATCGCTTGATCCGTTCTATTTCGATACCTTCCTTTCTGACGAACACAAACGCGAAGTGTCCCTCATCCGAGGAATAACCGACCTTCGTGAGATGAGCATTTACGCTCGCTGCGAGGTCAGTCGGCTCATCGGTCGGAGAAAAGTTCGGCGTCTAGGCTCAGGCCCTATTAATTTGGTTTGAGATGTGATTCACGGTGTCTGGGAGGATGCCGTGATGGATGAGTTTCTGCTAAGCGAGCGCCAGATGGCGCGGATCGAGGCGTATTTTCCGTTGTCGCATGGCGTGCCGCGCGTCGATGACCGGCGGGTGGTGAGCGGGATCGTTTACGTGATCCGCAACGGCCTGCAGTGGAAGGACGCGCCCAGGGCCTATGGCCCGCACAAGACGCTGTACAACCGCTTCATCCGCTGGAGCCGGCTCGGCGTCTTCGACCGCATCTTCGCCGGGCTCGCCGGCGAAGGGCCGAAGCCGGAGCGGACATGATCGACGCGACGCATTTGAAGGCGCATCGCACGGCGGCGAGCCTGCTCAAAAAGGGGCTCTTCCCCGTCGTATCGGGCGCACCAAGGGCGGACTGAACTCCAAGCTCCACACCGTCTGCGACGGCGAAGGCCGCCCCATCCTCATGCTGCTCTCGGAAGGCCAGATGAGCGATCACAAGGGCGCAAGCCTCGTGCTCGACGCGCTGCCGCCGGCCAAGGCCCTCATCGCCGATCGAGGCTACGACAGCGCCGCGTTCCGCCAGGCGCTCGTCGCAAAAGGCATCGAGCCCTGCATCCCGTCGAGCCGTAGCCGCAAAATCCCCTATCCCTACGACAAGGCACTCTATCGCCAGCGCCACAGGATCGAGAACCTTTTCGCCAAGCTCAAGGACTGGCGCCGCATCGCCACACGCTACGACCGATGCGCACACACATTCTTCTCAGCCATCTGCATCGCAGCAGCCGTCATCTTCTGGCTCTAATCAATGAGTCCTGAGCCTAGCACTACTTTGGCAGAATTGATTTTGGGGTCATTTGGAACCTGATACGGCAGTGTGGACATCGTTGTGGTGGATGGTGGTTTGAGAGCGCGGCTATGACGGCGCGCCGGATAGCTGGCAGCGTTGGTTTAGGCGGGCCGGGCCTGTTCCTTTTTTTCCCGCTTTGCCTTGGATAGGCGCTGATGCTGCAGGAAGGCATAAGCGATCATCGTCATCAGTGCGTGTCGATGGAGGCCTTGCCATGATCGGCCTTCGAAGTGATCGAGGCCGAGTTCTTCCTTCATCTGCTGATGAGCCTGCTCGCAGACCCAACGCGCTTTAATGGCCG
>NZ_FOCV01000096.1 GCF_900110205.1 Rhizobium tibeticum
GTCACGAAGGACGGACGCGCAGCGATCGCATCGACGAGTGGCAACGAGGATGGCCACATCATCCTGCGCGGCGGCAAGCAGCCGAACTATGATCGCGAGAGCGTTGCGGCAGCAATGGCTGCCTCCATCGAAGCCAAGCTCGACCCGCGCATCATGATCGATGCCAGCCACGCCAACAGCCGCAAGAATCCGGAAAACCAGCCCGCCGTGCTGCAGGACGTCGCGCAGCAGCTCGCCGACGGCAACCATGCGATCATCGGCTCGATGGTCGAGAGCAACATTGTCGGCGGCCGGCAGGACCTGATTCCCGGAAAGCAGCTCGTCTACGGCCAGAGCGTCACCGACGGCTGCATCGACTGGCCGACGACCGTCGAGACACTTGATACGCTGGCATCGGGCGTAAAGGCACGCCGCGCGACCAACAAGGCAAAGGCCTGAACGAAAGGCGGAGCGTAGATCGATACGCTCCGCCTTGCCAATCCCGGCCTGCGGTCAGGCTACATGACGGGGGCAGCCAATGCCGGCATCATCAAGCGGAATCTCACTCGGAAGGTAGAACGACTGCTTTCACAACACCGTCGGCGATTGCGTAGATGGCGAGGTCACCGCCCGCCCCCTCACCCGTTCGAAACAAACTCACGCACGCGCCCCTGTCACATGAGATATTAATCAAGCCTGTTGCTCCACCGCACGATCCGTCAGTAGAGCAATCGCGTTCTGATCGTGCCCGGTATCGCGCGCAGCGCCTGCAGGATTTCATCGGCCGTCTCGGACACGCCATCGACCTCGATCACCACATAGCCCGTGTCGCCGTGTGTCTGCAGGAACTCAGCGACGATATTGAACCCGCGTGAGGAGAAGATCTCGTTGAGCTTGATGAGCGTGCCGGGGCGGTTTTCGTGGACGTGGATGAAACGTGTGCCGTTCGGGCGCTCGGGCAGCTGAACCTGAGGGAAATTGACGGCGCCCATCGTCGAGCCGATATCGGAATATTCGACCAGCTTTCTGGAGACTTCGCCACCAATGCGCTCCTGGGCCTCTTCGGTGGAGCCGCCGATATGTGGGGTCAAAATGACGTTGCTCAAGCCCTGCAGTGGCGTTTCGAAACGATCCTTGTTCGATGCCGGCTCCTTCGGGAACACGTCGACAGCGGCACCGGCCAGATGGCCTTCCTTCAGCACCCTCGCGAGCGAGTCTAGATCAACCACGGTCCCACGGGAATTGTTGATGAATATAGCGCCCTTCTTCATGCGCCGCAGTTCGGTCTCTGTGATCATGTTGTGGGTCGACGCCGTCTCCGGAACGTGCATCGTCACATAATCCGAAATTTCCAGAAGCTCACCTAGCGACGCCATCGATTCCGAATTGCCCCGGCGCAGCCGGTCGGACAGATCAAAATAGCGCACCACCATGCCCATGTTTTCCGCAAGTGCGCTCAGCTGTGAGCCGATATTGCCGTAGCCGACGATGCCGAGCGTTTTCCCGCGCACTTCGCGGCTGCCAACAGCGGACTTTTCCCATCCGCCCTGATGTGCGGATGCCGATCGCGGAAAGATCTGCCGCGTCAGCATGATGATCTCGCCGATCACAAGTTCCGCCACCGAGCGGGTGTTCGAATAAGGCGCATTGAAGACAGGTATCCCGCGGCGGCGCGCCGCATCCAGATCAACTTGGTTCGTGCCGACGGAGAAACAGCCGACGGCAATCAGCTTCTTGGCAGATTCGAAAATCTCCTCAGTGAGCTGCGTTCGCGAACGAATGCCGATGATATGTGCATCGGCGATATGGCTTTTCAGGTCCTTATCATCGAGCGCTTTCGGCAGATGAACAAGATTGGTGTGTCCAGATGCAGCAAAGCAGTCCACGGCGCTCTGGCTGATGCCTTCGAGCAGAAGCACAGAAATCCGGTCGCGAGAGAGGGAAAGCTGGCGAGTCATGATTGGACCTTTGATCTCCGATTAAAATTTGCCGACATCGTTTCGAGACCATAGTGGCGCTCTCAACATGGCTTTGCGACCATCCGATAAGCAGTGCAAGCGCAAAACCCCATTATTCTCCGCTTCTCTCCGATCCGCGTTGAAGGCAAAGCCAGTGAAGCAAGAAACTTCGATGGCGCTTCAAACTCTCTAATCGCTTGTTTTAACACACAAAAGCTCCCCAAAAAACGGCTGACAATATCTAGCTCATTGCGCCAGACTCGCCTCGCGAAGTTGTCATCGGCTAACTCACGCGAAGGTCCTGCCGATCGTTGCCCTTCAATAGCGCCATCAACATTGGGCCGAGCGAAAACTCACCACGCTCCGAACGCTTTGTCAGGTCGCGCAGGTATCCACCAGCCGAGTTGATCATATTGGATCTTTCCAAGATGCAGGCCATGGCAACCGCAGCATTCTCAGGCCCCATCGCTCCACACGCCTCCTCGTACGCAGATGGGCTGACCCCGAGCATTGAACGAACGACCACAGCGGCGCCCATCAACTCGCGCCAATGTTCAATCTTGCCGCCAGGCCCGTAATCGTTGATCTGGGGGCAGGCGCGAAGCACCATTCCCAGGGGGAACGCCTTTATCCGCTCGCTATTGCTCTGCCCACCAGCTTGGCCCCTGCCCTTTGTTTCCGGTTCTGGCTCAAACTTTTCGCCCTGCTCGTTTCTAGAGCGAGGTTCAAGTTCATAGATGGATTCGGGTTTTGAATTCTGTATGTGGCGGCCATTTTGGATGGCATTGCCATCCGTATTTTCGGCTTTCAACTGGATTTCCAGCTGGTTAAGCACCTCTTCGCGAAGAAGCTCCATTTCGTCGAGCGTAGACTCGACCTGCTGGCGGGTCGCATAGCGCGGAAGCCGCCCCAGAATCCCGACATACGTATCTTCGACGGCTTCCCAGTCTCCGCTGGCGCCTTCCTCAATAGCGGCAGTAATGAGCTTACGGACATCCCGCCGGCAGATGGTCAGCGCTTCTTTGGCTCTCCGGAAACGGATCCGTTCAGCAACTACATCCTGGGCTAGCTGAGCGAATTCGGCCGACCGAACGGCCAATGGCGCCAAGTCGAAACCGTATGCCTGCTCGATCTCACCATCCCGATCTCGATGAGCGTAGCGCTTCCCATTGGGACTATCGCGTCTCTGAATAAGGCCCATCTCGACGAGCGCGGCCAAATGCCTACGCAACGTCGTCGCCGCCATACCGTGAGCGCGAAGCGACAGCTGCGCGTTCGACGGAAAGACGACCAGGCCGCACTCGGTATTGAGTTCGTTATCCGGATAAAACGTCAGCAATGCATCGAGCACAGCGAGGGCTCGGTCCTGAAGGCCCAAGCGCTCCCTTGCCTCGCTGATATCACGGAAGACCTTCCATTTGTCGGCACGCTTCTCGGCTTTCGATTCTGCGATAGAAAGCTGCCCTTTTACCAAAGCGAGCGTCATCGATCGCCGCCCGAAGGGCGTCGACACATGTCCCGTTTGCATTTTTCTCTCACCTTTCGTCAGGCAAAAGAAATCCGCTCACCAAATCGGTGCCATAGACTCTTGACTGTGATTCCGGGAAATGCGATTCTCGATCTTGCTAAGGATAACGAGAGAGGCTTCCACGGGGTACCGTTTGGGGGCCTTTTTCTTTTGCGGTTTAATCTCCGTTGCTGTCAGGTTTAGACCGTTTGTATTCGTCATACAGCTGGTCCATGCGGCTCGATAGCCAATCACTAAATGGCTTGGCTTCTGTATTCGAAAGCTCGATAGCAACCTTCTTGGATTTGGCGTTCATCGAAAAATTCAGTGAGCTATCACGCGATACCCACTCTTTCTCAGATGCCGACGCCTTTGGTTTCTTGGCATCCGACTTGGCTTTATATCGCTTGAGGTAATCGTGGAGATCGTCAAACCGACTGTCCTCGGAAAGTTCGAGAAACTCAGCAGTGCCGACGCGATCTGTCGAAGCGCGGAGTAGGGCAGGGGCCAGAACCAGCTGCCTGAGGCTCAGCCACTTGTCGCGGCCTATCTTCTTCGAGGCACCAAGAGCTTTGATGACCGGAGGAGGGACAACCTCAACGACGCCGAGCATTTTCGACAGCATCGCTTCGTCGATGGCGAGCGATGATCGCACCACATCCTTGGTCATTCCGGTGGCAAGCAAGTTCTGCGCGAAGTATGCACGCTCGATGAACGACAGATTAGAGCGAGCCGAGTTTTCCTGTCCCTGGGCAATGGCCGAGGCGATATCGTCGAGCTTTTTGACAACAGCCTTGACCGGAATGCCGAGTTCGCGGGCCACTTTCAGCCGCCGGTGGCCGAAAACGACGGTGTAGCGCTGTCCATCAGAATTTGGTCGCACGAGGATCGGCGTAGATTGTCCAGATGCTTGGATCGCCTCCTTCAGCTCCTGGTATTCCTCGCCGTCATCCGAGAGACGATCTGAGATCGACGAAGCGTCGAGCGACTGCGGATCTAACTCCACGATCACTTCGCCTTCCATCAGCTTTTTAGTGTTCTCCGCGAGATCTTCGATCGACCGAACAACCGTCTTCGCAGCACCGGTCATGGCATAGCCCGGCTTTGTTGGAGCCTTGCTAGATGAGAGAGATGAAAGGTCCAACTTTGCGAAGGGGTTTTCACGCGACATTGCTCGCCTCCCAATCCAGCGTCGACCTCGATAAGGCGTTGTTACCCTTTACAAAACGAAAGAAAAAAACGGCTGACAAGGTAGTCATTTCCGCCCCCATGCACTGTGGATCAATTCCATGATCTCGCCGTTTGCAGAATTTAGGCTTTCGATAGCGCGATCATATGTCGACCGGACGAAATCGCCGCGCTCGACCTCATACAGGGTCTGCTTTTTGATCGAGGCGTCCGAGATTGCTGTCGACTTCAACACGTGGTTTCGAAGCATGTGCTGAGCAAACATCGACTGCATGAAGCCGACCATCTGTGCCTGCGGTATGTCCGTGGGCTCGAACCGCGTCACCAAGTAGCGAAACCATTCCACGCGGATCACGGCGCCTGCTTCGGCAACCGGCGTCATTATACCGCCGAGCATCATCAGGAACTGGCTCATCGACATGACGTCCAGCATCTGGGGGTGGATAGTGATCAGGATACCGGTTGAGGCCATCAGCGCAGTGATCGTCAGATAGCCGAGCTGAGGTGGGCAATCGATGACCACCACATCATATCGGTCATCAACGTCCTTAAGGGCGTTGACGATCCGCATATGAAAGAGACGCCCCTCATCTCCTTTCCTTGAAGAAATGGCGAGTGGAACGTCGTATTCGTATTCCTGCAAAATCAGGTTTGCGGGTACGACATCGAGGCCAGGGATGTTGGTCGATTGGATGACATCAGCGATCGGCTTGCGCTCATCATCGAAGCGCAACGCTTCGTAGAGCGACGAAGTTTCGTCAAGCTCAGGCTGGATACCAAACAAGGATGTTAGCGATGCTTGTGGGTCAAGGTCGACAGCAAGAACTCGATGGCCGGTTAGCGCGAGATACTGGGCAAGGTGGGCCGCCGTCGTTGTCTTTCCGCTACCACCCTTAAAGTTCACGACGGATACGACCTGCAGAGGTTCGCCCTGCCGGCGCTTGGGAAGATAATATCGCTTGTCTGATTTTTTGTTGGTCTCGAGATACTCTCTCAGTTCGAGCATTTGATCTGCCGTATAGTAGCGGCGACCACTCACCGATTCGATCTCTGGTCCTTTGCCTTCGGAATGGATCTGGCGAAGATGGCTTTGCGTGACGCCCATGAAATCTGCGACTTCACCAATCTGGAACTTTCGCAAGCCCTTTCGAGCATCCGGCGGATACTGTTGGCTGCGCAGCATGTGCAAAGCGCTGGAGATCTTTGACCCCTGCTCGGCGATCTCAAGATCAAAACGGTTAAACAGCAGCTGGCTCATTTTGCGAACTATTTCCTTGGTGGTCACACTTTCGAAAAAATGGCCACATAGCCATCATTTGCGCAACTATCATCCGATTCCGCACACTCGACAAGGAATTTAAAGTTAACAAAGTCTTAAGTCGACTCTGCGCATTTCCCGTGAATCGCTCGATAAGCCAGACAATTCCTTATGTTAGGTCAAATTTGAGGGTGTTCGACCGTCTACATTTCTTGTGAGTCAAGCGCACATATCACTGACAGCAAATCCGCGCGGCTCTCGATTCGAGCCGAAACTGACGGAATCAGCGGCGACTCGCGAGGTGCAAAATTGCACATGGACTTCGCGCGGCCACCGGGGTCTGTCTTCTCCTGCACTCAAACGAGGAGACGAGCTTCCCCATGCTTCAGTCGCACTCTCGCCTTGTCCGCAAACTCCAGGACGCACTCGGCGAACACCTATGCATTGCCCTTGAAGATCCGACGGTCGTCGAGATTATGCTCAATCCGGACGGCAAGCTTTTTATCGAGCGCCTCGGACACGGCGTTGCGCCAGCTGGCGAAATGCAGGCGACCGCAGCCGAGACTGTTATCGGATCGGTCGCGCACGCTCTCCAGTCCGAAGCCGATGGAGAACGACCAATCATCTCCGGTGAGCTGCCGATCGGCGGCCACCGCTTCGAAGG
>NZ_FOCV01000072.1 GCF_900110205.1 Rhizobium tibeticum
GCGCCGAGGTCAAGTAGTAGTTCCGGGCCGTGGCATTGATCTGGCGTTCGCCAAGTTCGGTCAGCGCCCGGGCCTTGAGTTCCTTCGCCGTCACGTTTTCAGGGTCGAGAGCCAGAACATGATCGACAAGTTCGGCGGCCCATTGAAACTCCTTCTTCGATCGCTTCCTTGGCTCGATCGAGCGTCTTCGCCAGTCCACCGGCTAGGTTAACCATCTTGCGGGCGCGCTCGGTCGGTGGCAGCGGGAAGAGATTGGTCGCATTGCCATCGAACCATCCGACATAATCGGCATAAATACCCCGTACCGCCCAAGCGACGCTGCCATAATATTCCTGGAGGTACGGGCTGTTTGCAAGGCCGGCAGGTAGCTTCACCTCCTGGACAAGTTCGTCCGGCGTCTTGCCGTACTTGATGCCTGCAAGGGTCTGGTCGAGGACGGTCTTGATCCCGTCGCGGTAGTCTGTGAGAGCCTTTCGCACCTCGTCCTTCCCAAGAATTGGACGCATATGCCCCTGCACCATATAGGTGGCGTCCAAGGTGAGCATCTTTTCGAGGCTGGCGATCCACTTCTCGGGCGGCCTCAGTTTAAGGCCGCGGATCGGAGAGAGGTTCGGGTAAGATTTTAAGAAGTCGTCGCCAGGAATAAGAACACCCTTTTCGGCCAGCCAGATAGCCGTGTTCTCCGGAGACTCGCCGGGAGTGTGGATGAGCTGCATCCGGACGCCCGCCACCTCGGTTGTTTGGCTATCGCCCGCGAAAGTGCGCGTCGGCGGCAGGTACCCTTCCCGAGTGTGCGGCGTCATACGACCGTATTCGAGCTGGGTGCCGGCATTGATGAACAGCTCGTCGGGCAGCTTCGTGCCAAACGCGTCGCCGCCGTCGCGCTGGCCCCTGCCGAACTCGAGGCCGGATTCCACCAGCGTCTGGTGACTGTAGATTTCAGGGTCGTCATTGCCGGAAAACACCGTCGCACCGCCGGTGTGGTCTGGGTGATTGTGCGTGTAGATGATTGCTCTGACAGGGCGCAAAAAGCGATCCCCGAAGGCATCCATGATCGCCCTCGCATCGACCGCGTTGGCGGAGGTGTCGACAATGATAGACCCCGTGTCACCTCGAATTAGGATGACATTGCTTGCGGAGTATCCGACGGCCGCAAAGACGCCGCCGGTGATGTGAATGACTTCCTTCCTGAACTCGGCGGAACTCGCGCGGAGTTGCTCACGGCCAACGAACTCGTCCGCGTGGGCAGGCACCGATTGATCTCGAGGCGTTCCAATCACCATAGCTAACCCTCGCAACTCATCATTAACCCTCCGCCACTGGCAGCGGCTGTCGATTGATGCCGTGCCGGTTGGGAACCGTCATGGCTTGCCATCCTGCTTAGCAAGCTGTCACGGCTTGCTGTGAGATTACATAAGCTGCCTCGCCGTTTGAAACGAGCTGCTTCATTCATCAGCCGTGCAGATCAGCTACGAGGCAATACCAGCAATCGCATCCAGGAACGCATCGATCTCTTCCTCGGTATTATAGTAATGTGGTGACGCTCGCACCACAGGCGGGAGTTGTCGCATGTAGGCGTCAACGGGTGTACTGGAGGGAGGGGAAACTGAGACGTTAATTCCCTTGCCACTCAGATAAGCCATGACGGCCGGTGAGTCCCAACCGTTAACGGTGAATGAGATGATGGAAGCAAGCGGCGCCCCGAGATCATGTACGGATACGGCACGCATCCCCCTCAGGCCTTCGCGAAGCTTTGACGAAAGGTGATAGCAACGCGCTTCGATGTTTTCGAGCCCAATGTCGAGCGCATAATCCACTGCCGCCCGCAGGCCGAGACGAACCGAATAGTTCTTCTCCCAAGTTTCAAAACGTCTGGCATCAGGCCGCAATTCGTATCGGTCGGGACCGGTCCAGGGTGCGCCATAGAGGTCGATCATCGCGGGCTCGATCTTCTCCAGGACCGATTTACGCATGTACATGAAACCAGTTCCTCGTGGAGCACGGAGAAACTTTCTGCCAGTTGCGGTGAGGATGTCGCAGCCGAGCGCATCAACATCGATCGAGATTTGCCCTGCGGCTTGGCAAGCGTCGAGCAGATAGAGAATGCCATTTTCGCGCGCTATACGACCGATCGCTGCCGCCGGATTCATAAGCCCGCCGTTCGTGGGAATCCAGGTCACCGCTATCAGCCGAACGCGATCATCGATCATTTTCGCCAGCGCGTCCGGATCGAGGACGCCAGAAGCGTCATTCGGAATGACTTCGATCGACACGCCTGTGCGCTTGGCGACCTGCAGAAAGGCGACATAGTTGGCTGCAAACTCAGCACTTGCCGTCAGGATTCGATCTCCAGGTCCAAACGAGAGGGAGTAAAAGGCGCGCTGCCAGGCGATCGTCGCGTTTTCAGCTATCGCAATCTCGTCGCGGTCGCAGTTTACGAAAGTAGCCAAGCTGTCGTAGGTTCCCTCCAACAGCGAGTAAGCCTCCGCTGCCGCCTCATAACCTCCGATTTCGCCCTCTCGGCTCAAATATCCCGTCACTGCATCGATCACCGTGCTCGGCATCAGCGCCGCCCCAGCGTTGTTGAGATGATTTCTGTTTTTTGTGCCGGGTGTATCAGCGCGCAGACGAAAGAGGTCCAAAGTCTTGCGAGCGTCGCGGCTGATTTCCGACATGAGGGATTCCTTCCTTTGATCGAACCAACAATCTTGTTGAGACAATTGGCATTGTCGCGGAAGGCGATACTTTCGCAACCTGCTGTGCAGAAATGGGCATCGTTGTATGGACGCCTGCCAGGTCGGCCGTAGCGCTGCGAGCAGTCCATTTGCGAAACTTCACGAAGACCAGGGTGCGTTTCTCAGAAGTCGTTGTTCGTCTCGACGAACCAGCTTTTTCAGGAACTGCTTTACGGCTCTCACTCTCGGGAGATAAGCCAAGTCCTGATGTGCCGACATCCAGATCTCACGTTCGCCGCTCAACTCGTCGAGCACTGGAACGAGACCGAGGTTCAGACTGCGTGCGAATTCGGGAAGGGCTACTATTCCTGCGCCCGCAGACGCTGCGAACATCTGCGACATCATGCTGTTTGAGCTGAACGCGATTTTTGGGGCGGGTACCAGTTCCTCCAGCCATAGAACGCTTTCGAGCTGGACCAGCTCCTAGCCGACGAATCGGTGGTTGCTAAGATCCGCCGCGTCAGAGGGGACGCCATTGCGCTTCAGGTAGGCCTGCGAAGCAAACAAGCCGGTCTTGAACCGTCCGATCAGCTGACTGTCGAGAGAAGTTCCGTGGGGCTTGAAGAAGCTTAGGAACAGATCGGCTTCCCGGCGAGCGACCCGAACCGTCTGCTGTGATGTTACAAGCTCAAGGTCAAGATCAGGGTATCGGCTACTGAGTTCAACGAGGCGCTCTGAGAGATAAAGCGTTGCGATGCCCTCCATAGTGGCTAATCTGACTGTGCCGCGAATTTCGTCACGATTGCTCACGTCGCTTCGAAGCGCATTCACGCCGTTCTCGATTTCCTCCGCTCGCCGCATTGTAACCAGCCCGGCCGCTGTCAGCAAAAGTCCGTCCTTGGTCCGTTCGACGAGTGCGCCGCCAACCGTGTATTCCAGACGAGCAAGCCGACGAGATACGGTGGAGTGGCTGACTTTCAGTTCCCGGGCTGCTCCGGTCACGCTCTTGCACCGGACGACGATGAGGAAAAGTTTGAGATCGTCCCAATCAAGATGGTCGATTGCAGTCGCCATAGTATCCCCGTCTATTTTTGCACAGCGTAGTCCATCCTATTCGGATTGGCGCGCAAATTCGTTCTGTTAGTTTCGAACGGCTGTAAAGCTGAACGTGCAGCGTACAATGAAGTAAAATACCCGCGGACATGCTGATCGCCAGTAGGTTGGCTCCGCTTGAACCTGCCTATGGAGGAACCATGTCAAGACGAACTGTGAATGCTTCGAACGCTGCGGCAGTAGGACCGTATTCGCACGCGACATGGGCCGGCGACTTACTGTTCTGCTCCGGCCAGACTCCGCTTGATCCGAGCAACGGCAAACTTGTCGACGGCAATGTCGCCGATCAGACCCGCCAGTGTTTCGATAATCTGTTTCAGGTCCTGGAGGCTGCAGGCCTCGAGCCGGATGATGTCGTATCCGTCAACGTCTATCTCACCGACATGGACGACTTCGCTCAGATGAACGAGATTTACGCCACACGGTTTTCATCGCCCTACCCTGCCCGCACCACAATCGGCTGCGCCAGCTTGCCCCTTGGTGCACGCATTGAAATCGGTCTAACGGCAAAACGGCACTCGTAACCCGGTCTCTGGCGACCTTGTCGAAATGGCTAATTGCCAAAACTTCATGAGTAGAGGAATGTCGATGGTAAATATGAACTTCAAGGCCGCCGCTGCTCATATTGCCCCCGTTTATCTCGATCCGGTAGCGAGCGCGGAGAAAGCTTGTTCGGTAATCGCAGAGGCTGCGCGAAATGGCGCATCGCTCGTGGTATTTTCGGAAAGCTTTCTTCCGGGGTTCCCCGTCTGGGCAGCACTTTACCCACCCATTCAATCGCACGAACATTTCAAACGCTTCTTGAATGCTTCCGTATACATCGACGGACCTGAAATCGAGCGTGTGCGGAAAGCTGCGTCCGACAACGGTGTTTTCGTTTCAATCGGTTTCTCCGAGCGCAACCCGGCAAGTGTCGCAGGCCTGTGGATAGTAATGTCCTGATTTCAGATACGGGTGAGATCCTGATCCACCATCGAAAGCTGGTCGCAACTTTCTTCGAGAAACTGGTTTGGGATCCCGGCGACGGCGCAGGTCTGGTTATCGCAAATACAAGAATTGGTCGTATTGGCGGTCTCATCTGCGGGGAAAACACAAATCCACTCGCGCGCTACAGTCTGATGGCGCAAGCCGAGCAGGTTCATATAAGCAGTTATCCGCCGATCTGGCCCACTCGCGTTCCCACAGAGAGCGACAACTATGACAACCGGGCGGCCAACCGCATCCGTGCCTCGGCGCATTGCTTCGAGGCCAAGTGCTTCGCAATTGTTGTCGCAGGTCGCCTTGATGATAGCGCACACAGATCCACTGCTTTGGATGATCCTGCCATCGCAGCGATCATAGATGCCAGTCCGCACGCCAGCAGCTTTTTCCTTGGACCGACTGGAGCGCCAATTGGTGATGAAATGATCGATGAAGGTATCGGCTATGCCGATATCGATCTCGACGACTGTGTTGAGCCCAAGCGGTTTCACGACGTCGTTGCTGGTTACAACCGTTTCGATATTTTTGACGTCACTGTCAACCGGAGACGCCGAAAGCAGATCAGATTTTTAGAAGGCCGCGCTGAGGAGGCTCTAACGGCCCCCGAGGCGATGGGTTTGCCGGAGTAAGTCGATGACGCGGACGGGTATGCACATGACCAAGAAGGGTTTCTCCTTCCAAGGTCCGGCTGACGGCGTTCATGCCCTGAAATCCTGGATCACCCCGGAGGACGATCTTTTTCTGGTCACGCATATGGGGTTCGTCGAGATCGATCCAGACCATTGGTATCTCGATGTCGATGGCCTGGTGGGCAACCCAATGAGGTTGCGTCTCGCGGATCTTCAGGCCATGCCGCAGCGCGAGTATATGTCATTTCATGAATGCGCTGGCAGCCCTCTTGCCCCGACAGTCGCCAGGCGCAGGATGGGAAATGTGGTTTGGAAAGGCGTGCCGCTGTCGCTTGTTCTGGAACGCGCGCAGATCAGTGCCGATGCGTCCTACGTATGGACTTCCGGCCTCGAGTGGGGCGAGTACGCAGAAGTCGAAGAACCTTATCAAAAGGACCTACCTATCGAGAAAGCACTTGCAGAAGAAGTTCTTCTCGCACTTGAAATCACCGGTCAGCCGCTCACTGCGGAGCGCGGAGGTCCGGTTCGACTGGTTGTGCCGGGTTGGTATGGAACGAACTCCGTAAAATGGGTTGGTTCGATCACGGCCGCGAACCGGCGGGCAAGCGGCGCCTATACGACGCGTTTCTATAACGACCCGACGCCATCAGGGGTGAAGCCAGTCTGGAGCGTCGCCCCGGAGTCCGTTATCGTGTCGCCGTCTCCAAATGAACTGCTTTTGGCTGACGTGCCGACGAGAATATGGGGCTGGGCTTGGGGAGATCGTCAGATATCGAGCGTCGAAATCAGCGTAGATGGAGGAGGCTCCTGGCAGAGTGCTATTGTAGGTCCGCGCGAGGATAGAAGTTGGCAGCGCTTCGAGTTGCCGTGGGTCCCACCATCCGGCCAGCATGTCCTGCTATGTCGCTGCGCCAACGAGCTTGGCGAAGGACAGCCGCCATCGGCCGCAAGAAACGAAGTGCACTCAGTCCAAGTTCAAGTGGGTGCCTAGGCCCTTCTCTACCGCGAACGCGAAGTTAAGACGGCGTAACCAGCGCGTGTAAAAATCCGAAGTCCCTCAAAACACCCCAGTCGTTCTCAACCGGTGCAAGCGTGCCGAAGAGCGTTCGGCATGCTTTCGGGATGCTCGCTCGGTTTCACACCAGTCCAGGCACAACGAATACCGCCCAGGCAACGATTGGGCCGATAATGGCGATCAGCGCGCTGTAGATCAGCAGCTGTCGCAGCACCTGCTCTCGCCTGTCATCCGGTGCATTTGCGACGACAAGGGCGCCATTGGTGGGAAACGGGCTGGTATCGACGATCGTCGTCGATATCGCGATCGCCGCCACCACGCCGATGGCGCTGACGTGCCCTTGCTGGAGGAATGGAACGGCAGGGGGATGATCGCGCCAAGCAGAGCGGTCGAGGATGCAAAGGCCGAGACGATAGCCCCCGTAAAGCAAAGCAGGAGCGCCACGAGCAGCGGCATGCCGAGACTGGAGATGCCGTTCACCACGTAGTCGACCGTACCGGCCTTCTCCATGACGCCGACATAGGTGATGATGCCGGCAATCAGCAGCACGGTCGACCAACTGACCTTGTCGATTGCTGCCTTCTGAGTCTTCGGTGATAGCAGCGCGAGGGCGACAGCGACGGTCATGGCGACGAGGCCGACGTTGAACTTGAAAACCAGGGCGCCGACGCCGAGTGCAGTCAAGCCGATCAGGGTGGTAATTCTCTCATTGTTCAGGCGCAATGTGGTAGCGGTATCAGCCGCCGTACCGTAGGTATGCTCCCTGATCGGTTTTGCAGGCGTGCCGCCGTGACCTCTGATCGACGCCGATACGCCCTCGGGATGCAACTCTGGCAAAGGGCCGAATGATGCCGGTTCTTGCTTGATCACCCTCGCGCCGCCGAAAACGAAGAAGACCAGCACCGCGATCGCCAGGTTGAAGAAGAAGCTGGCGAGAAACAGCGAGGTCGGTGCGAAAGGTAGACCGGCCTTCGCAACGATCTGGTTGGTGATTCCGCCATAGATGCTGATCGGTGAAAATCCGCCTGCCTGCGCGCCGTGGATCACCATCAGGCCCATCATGACGGGGTGAATGCGGTACTGCATGGCAAAACTCAGCGCGACTGGTGCGAGAATGGCGACTGCAGCAGGCCCAAGAGCACCGAAACCGGTAATGACGGCGGCAACGAGGAACATTACCCAGGGGATCAAGGCGATCCGCCCGCGCACCAGGCGGACGGCCCATTCGACGAGCCAGTCGATTGTGCCGTTGATCTGCGCTATGGCGAAGAGGTATGTGACGGCGACGAGCGTCAGGAATAGATCACTCGGAAAGCCGGCAAAAATATCGCTGGTTTTCATCCCGATGATCATGGAGCCGAGCACGAACGCGCCGGCAAACGCGAGCGCACCCATGTTGATTGGCTGGATCGTCGCAATGATGAACATAGCGACCAGCAGGCCAATGGCCAGTAATTCAATGCCCATGACTCCCCTCCCTCCGACGCCTCCAGCGCCGTAGTTGTTGTTTTCAAGATTGATGCAGGCTGTCGACGCACCCTCCTCCCAGAGGGCGCGGTCGCCTTACGTCCTGGTGTAAAGATCGGCGTATTGCTGCCGCAGGATGTTTTTCTGAACCTTACCCATCGTGTTGCGCGGCAAGTCCTCGGCGAAGAGGATGCGCTTGGGTTGCTTGTAGCGTGCAAGACGGTCCTGGAGGACGCTGACGATGGTCTTTTCATCCAGGACGGCGCCGGGCTTGCGCACGACGACGGCCGTTACGCCTTCTCCGAAATCGGGATGCGGCACACCGATCACAGCGCTCTCAACCACACCCTCGATCTGGTCGATCTCGCCCTCGACCTCTTTCGGATAGATGTTGTACCCACCCGAAATCACGAGATCCTTGCCGCGACCGACGATGTGGACATAACCGTCCCGGTCGATCTTGCCGAGATCGCCGCTGATGAAGAAACCGTCGGCGGTGAATTCGGCCGCCGTCTTTTCCGGCATGCGCCAATAGCCCTTGAAGACGTTCGGTCCTTTGATCTCGATCATTCCCGTTTCTTCAGGCGGCAGCGCGAGCCCGGTCGCGGGATCGGTTACGCGCACCGTCACGCCCGGCAACGGGAAGCCGACAGTTCCGGCAATCCGTTTCCCCTCATAGGGGTTCGACGTGTTCATATTGGTCTCGGTCATGCCGTAGCGCTCGAGGATCGCTTGGCCGGTGCGTTGTTGAAACTCGGTATGTGTTTCAGCAAGCAGCGGCGCCGAACCGGAAATGAACAGGCGGATGTTGGCTACAGCCTCTCTATCGAGGCGCGGGCTTTGCAGGAGGCGTACGTAGAAGGTCGGCATGCCCATCAGCATCGTTGCCTGCGGCATCAGGAACACGACCACATCCGGGTCGAACTTTGACAGAAGGAACATCGAGGCGCCCGCGAGCAGTGTGACGTTCGTGGCGACGAACAGCCCATGTGTGTGAAAGATCGGCAAGGCATGGATCAGTCGATCGTCGGCGGTGACGCGCCAATAGTCTCGCAAGGTCAGGGCGTTCGAGAGCAGGTTCCCATGCGTGAGCATCGCCCCCTTGGAGCGTCCGGTCGTTCCCGACGTGTAGAGGATCGCCGCGAGATCATCGGCGGACCGCGAGGCATCGACAAAGTCGGCCGGCTCATCGCGTGCGAGATCCAGCAACGAGCCTGTGCCATCAGCGTCGAGCGTTTCGACGATCGCGCCGTGGGACTTCGCGATTTTCTCCACACCCCCTCGAGCAGCTGACGCAACAACCACCAAACGCGGCTCCGCATCGCCGATAAAGTAATCGAGCTCAGCCAGCGTATAGGCAGTATTGAGCGGCAGGTAGACCGCGCCGCTTCGAAGACAGGCGAGATAGAGGATCAAGGCCTCGGCACTTTTCTCGACTTGCACCGCCACTCGGTCGCCGGGGCGAATGCCGAGCGTATCCATCGCGCTGGCAACGCGGCCGGAAAGGGCGAAGGCGTCATTCTAGGTCCATGTGCGAGTGCTATCGATGCGGATGAACGGTGCGTCACCGGGCGCGGCGGCCCGCATGGCGTCGAAAAAATGGTTGCTCACTTTCGCCCTCCTCCAAGCGTTGAGTTCATTATTTGTGCGAATGGTCGGGAGCCTTGTTGGCCATTGCCGCCACGGCGGCTTTCGTCGTTCTGGTTGAGCAAGCTTTTGACGCCCGGCGAGGCAATCACTTCGCCGCGCTGCGCCAGAGCCTCGTGGTTGGCCACGATGTCGTCGAGCTTGTAGAGGTAGTTGACCATCAGACCGTGTGCCTGCTGCATCGCCTTGGCCGAGCGGTCGCCAAAAGCGCCGTTTGGGCGACAGGATCGACGGGGCGGCCTTCCGGCGTCCGTTCGGTCAGGAAATAGCGCGCTGCAAGAGGCAGCAACACGCGCTCCACTTCGGTCGCCGTATTCTCGTTGTCAGGCCAGTTCGGATCGTCCAGCAACATCAAGGTTGCACGGGCCGCTTCCGCAAGGAACCGGTCGGTGGCCGAGGCACGTGCCTTGGCAAGCCAACGGGCAAAGCCTGGAACGGGCGAAAGCGTGACGAAATTCTTCAGGCCGGGCAGGTCTCTGCGCAGGTCTTCCACGACCTGCTTGATCAGGAAGTTGCCGAACGAGATTCCACGCAAGCCATCCTGGCAGTTGGAGATCGAATAGAAGACAGCCGTCGTCGCCTCGTCGGCATTGATCTGCTCCCTCCCCTCGACGAGTACATCTCCGATCGCCCTCGGTACGGATCGTGTGAGCGCCACCTCGACAAACACAAGCGGCTCGTCGGCAAGGCGCGGGTGGAAGAACGCGAGACATCGACGGTCGGCCGGGGCCAGACGACGCCGCAGTTCCTCCCAGCCGGCGATCTCGTGCACGGCCTCGTATTTGATGATCTTTTCAAGGATGTAAGCCGGCGTCGACCAGTCGATCGGGCGCAGCGTCAGGAAGCCGCGATTGAACCAGGAACCGAACAGATGTGTAAAGTCGGCGTCCAGCGCGTGGTACCCTTCGGACCGGTCTTCGGAAGCAAGCAGGTGCTGACGCATCTGGACAAGCTTGGCGGTGCCGTTCGGCGCGTGATTCAATCGGCGCAAAAGCTCCTGCCGCCGCGAACGAAACGCAAAGCTCGGGATGGTTCGCCGAGCAATGGTAGCGTTCTCGATTATTTTCGATCGTCAGCTTCCAGTTGCCTTTTTCGATCACATCGACCTGATGGGCTATCTTAGCGTTCCGAAGATCGTAGGGCGCGAGACGCTCAAGCATCACCTGCTCGAGATCAACGATATCTTCCGGCGGATTGTCTGAAAGACAGACGTAGATAAGCCCACCGATCGATTTGAAGTTGACGGCCTTCAGGCTCTTGCAGCTCTTGTCGAAATCCTTGCCCATGTGAGGCGCATAGCTAAGTTCGCCGGACAGTTCGTACGTCCATTGGTGATAGGGACAGACCAGCTTCGAACGACCGTCGGCCCTTCGTTGAGAAGGCGCGAGCCGCGACCCGGGTATCAATCTCAGAATCCTGACTCCGGATAACGGTCCCAACATAGAGTCGGGTGACATCGCCATTGCTATCCGTTTCGGAAGCGGAATGTGGGCTGATGGGCAGGCCAGCGTCCTTTTCGAAGACGAGATTTTTCCGGTATGCAGCTCGAATTTTGCGCAAAGCGCGGGAAATATTGAGACACCGCACGATCTTCTCGCCTATCCATTGATATCGTACACGGCGGATGACCCCACTTGGACGGGGTGGAGCGAATGGCTGGCAGCGTTCGCCGTGGAACTGCCGAAGAGAAAGTCGGGACTGCGGTGTAGTTTCTATACGGAGGCTATATATGCAGCGCTCAACGGACAGGGAATAACGCTCGGATGGCGACGCCTCGTTGACGACCTGCTCGTTCAGGGCGGCTGATTAGGTTGACCGAATCCACGGTAAAAACGAGGAACGCCTACTTCGCCGTCGTTCCAAAACGCCGGCGTCAGACGGAGGCCTCGCGTCTCTTTCAGACTTGGCTGGCCGAGACTGCGGAAAAACCTACGATCACTGATCAACCAACCCCGCCATCATAATTGATGCCGGCTTCTTCCTGTTTTGCTCTTCCGGGCCTTCAGCGGCCTTGTGATTTCAATCAAAGGCATGCCGGCATCTCTGCCGGCGCCTCTTCTTTCATTGGGCAAGAACTCCACTCTTCCTCGCTGTCCAGGTGGCGATGTAGTCCATCAGCCCCGGATTGAGGCAGTCATATGGCTCAAGGTCGAGTTCGCGCAGGCGCGCCCGTACGCCATACATCTTTGCTGGGTCGTAGCCGCTCTCGATGATCGAGGAAACAAAGGCCGCAAAGCCCGGCTTCGTCCAGCCCGTTTCTTGAAAACGCTCCGGGATGGACGAAAGCGAGGCCCTTGAACGGATGGTCGCGGTCGACGGGGCCATACATGTGTACGCCGGATTCCTTGCAGGCATTTCGCTGAATGAGTGCGGCGGAGTCCACGACGGCGAGTTTGTCGCCGTTTTCGAGCACTTCGACATTGTCCGTCGGTGCGACGGCGACGACCGAGAACACGGCACCGTCAGGCTTCCAGCACTTCGAGCAGCCGCAGGCATGGTTGTGGGCAATGTCGCCCTTGATGCGGACCTTCACGGGATTGCTCGCGCAATTGGGTCGGGAACCAATCCCGGATAGTGGCGTTTAACCGAGGATGTCGATACCCTCCGACATCACCTCAACTGTACGAGGCTCTGCGTTCTCTCCTGTTCGCAGAGCCTTATCCGTGACGGCTTTGAAACATGGAAGATCCACGCTTCAACAGCTTTCGCTATGGATTGGCGGTGCTTCTAGTGCGCTGCCCACATCTCCGACCCTATGCCCATAGCGCCCATTGGTGGATCGAAGATATCGAGAACTACGGTGACGCCGTCAGGTTCCGCGACAAGTTGCGTGCAGAGGGTGGCAACAAGATGCTCCTGGAGGAATCCGAGCAAATCTGCATTCAGCTTGAGGAGGAGGTGCAATCCTATTTTGGCGCTTCCATCGATCTGTCGTGACGGCGCTCTCCCCAATCCGCTGCCATAAGCGTATAATACTGTTGTGCCGACGATGCCCATCTTTGGCACTCTGACGACTTCAGGTAAACACCCCTCAAAGATAGCCTGAGTCTCGCTGGCGTCCTGTCGTTCAGGGCAGGACGGGTTGAGGGGTAAGGTTCGTGACAGCAATCCCCTGGGCGTACGCCCCGCTGCTGAACCTCCCTCGTTTCTTGCTCTTGGGGCTTTGGTCCAACTAGCGAGCCCGGCAGATCGGCGTAATCTATAACTGTTCTGGCCCGCTGGGGAGCCAGGACAAGAAGGGAAGCTTTAGAGCAGTTGCAGCAGACCTCGCCGAGGGCTTCCCTTCAAATCACAATAGGCGTTTCCTTGGCCCTATTTCGGCGCGCTGCCCTACATGAAAAACATCTTGCCCTACCGCACTGGTGACGGCGATTATCAAGCCCATCAGCCACATCCCGAACCGGCCGAACCGCTTCATTGTCAGCAGTTCAGGTTGTCATTGATAACGACCAGGCCGTCCTTCTTCTTGAGTATGAACTGCAGCGCCTGACGCCCCTTCCTCGTCGAAGCTCGCGACCAAAGGTTTCCTCTATCAGACACAAGCCGCCGTCTCCGGTTCTAATGCAGAGACGACGGCGAGCGTGCGCCCGTTACCAAGCGGGGCTTCCCTATTACGAAATTCAGGAAGCGTCCAAACCGTAGCGCCTGATTATCGTTCGGGCTTTCAAGAATTTGATGCGCTTTCAAAATCTGAGCATCGATTTGCACCCGAAGGCAGAATGAATAGGCAGATGGAATCAGCGGCCCAAAACAGCCAAAACCCGCCGAACAACATCAGCAAACGTCACTCCTAGCACTACTTTGGCAGATTAATCCTCGGTTAACGATGATCGGCGATCCTTGGCACTTCAACAGGGGTGCGAAGGATGACAGAGCAGGATGTTGCACTGACGGAATGGCTGAAGCCGTTTGTTGAGAAGCTTGGCCACAAGAAGCGTCGGCAGATGTGCCCGATCTATGTTTCTGGCCTGATCGGGCCGGGAGATCGCAAGAGTATCGAGCCGATGGCGGAGCGCCTGGCACCTGATCGCTATGACCGCCTGCATCATTTCATCTCGGATGGCATTTGGGACGCCGGTCCACTTGAGGCGGAATTGGCGGTGCAGGCTGACAGAATAG
>NZ_FOCV01000024.1 GCF_900110205.1 Rhizobium tibeticum
AAGCCCTTCAAGGATCAGGAGATTCTCGACGCGGTGGCGACGGCGATCGAGCGCGATGCAGTGCGCCGACGCCAGAATGCGCAGAGCCAAGCCGTGGCCTCGCTAGCGGGAAGCCTGACACCGCGTGAGCGCGAAGTCATGGAGGCGGTGGTCAGGGGGCTGATGAACAAGCAGATCGCCTATGAGCTCGGCATCAGCGAGGTCACGGTGAAACTGCACCGCGGCAATGTAATGCGGAAAATGGAAGTTCGCTCGGTGGCCGAGCTTGTCAGGAAGGCCGAAGTGCTGGGCGATGGCGGACGGGCACCTGTATCTTAGAGCCGCCTGCCGCCTTCGTCTGATTTAGCGGTCTGCAATCAGCTACCCTCGCACAGAAGTGCGCCCCTTCCCGAGTCAATTAGGCCGGCCGAGCGTTCGGGAGATGGCGCGATATCTCGGTGCTGGCCGGCCAGCACATACCTTTCGCGAGATCCGACTAGACCTGCGTATAGATGTGCGCACGCTCTTCCGGTCGTAGCCTCTGTTCGTCACGTTCACGACAGGAGGACACGATGTCCAGGTTCCCAAGGAAGCCAAACGTCCTCGTCCAGATATTGGACGGTATCGGCAATTCAGTTTCGATCCGACTTAAGAGCACTATCGATGCGGCGTGCGCTGTCGGCGGTCTCTGGATGCAACCTCAGTATCTGCCCGTTCGCATTCGCAATGACGCCGAGCGGCGCGCCACCAACCGCGATCGGCCTCGCTGACGCACTCTTCACGCCGACGTTCAATCTTCCTCGTCCGGAGCCCGGAAATGACGACGATCCGCACGACTGCCGAATCTCGAAAGCATCGGCGACCCGCCTTGGCCGCCGCCACCGTGGTCCTCGTGGTTGCGGGCGTATCGGCAGCGTCGTTCTGGGTTGCCGGGCCGACTGCCGCGGCGCCCACGGCAGTCGGCCCGGCAGTACCAGTGCAGGTCGCCCTGCCGTCAGTGCAAGAGGTGCCAGTCTACCTTGATGGTCTCGGCACCGTACAGGCAAACTATACGGTCAACATCACGCCCCGTGTCGATGGCGAGCTTGAGAGCGTCCAGTTCACGGAAGGACAGGAGGTCAAAAAGGGTGACCTTCTCGCCATCATTGATCCTCGTCCCTATCAGGCGGCCGCCGATCAGGCTGCTGCTAAGATCAAAGAGGACCAGGCTGATCTTGCCAATGCGCAGTATCTGCTTGCCAAGGACGAAAAGCTCTCCCAGCAGCAGATCGTGACGCAGGAGGCCGTGGAGCAACAGCAAAGCCAGGTCGCAAGCGTCACGGCCCAGCTTGCCGAAGACCAGGCGGCCAAAGAGGCTGCGGATATCTCGCTATCCTATACCGAGATCAGGTCGCCGATTGATGGACGCACCGGTATCCGTCGGGTCGACATGGGAAATCAGGTTCACACCACAGACACCACCCCGATCGTGACGATCACGCAGACGCAACCGATCTCGGTGATGTCGACGCTTCGGGAAGATGATCTGAGCGCCGTGCGGGATGCTATGAAGTCGGGTCCAGTGGAGGTCATCGCGCTGTCGATGGATCGATCCAGGACGCTCGCGACCGGCATGCTTTCCCTGATCGACAACGTGATCGACCAAAACAGCGGCACCATCCGCATTAAGTCCACTTTTGAGAACGGGGACGATGCGCTGTGGCCAGGACAGTTCGTGTTGCTGCGAGTCAAGCAGAAGACACTTCATCAGGCGATCACAATCCCGTCGTCGGCACTGCAGCGCGGCGCGGATGGCTTCTTCGTGTACGTTGTCGACGGCAACGGCAACGCTGCCTTTCGCAAGGTTACGCCCGGGTGACCGGCAACGAGCAGGTTGTAACTGCCGGTCAGTATCGGCTCGATGCGGGCACGCATGTCTCCGTGCAGCAGTCTTCATCCAGCGCGACGCAGAAGGAGTAGGACGATGTCCATCTCCTCTTGGTTCATTCAAAGACCGATCGCCACCTCTCTGCTGATGGCCGCGCTCTTTGCGATCGGCGTCGTCGCCTATCCTCTCCTGCCTGTTGCACCTTTGCCGCAGGTTGACTTCCCGACGATCCAGGTATCCACGCAGTTTCCGGGCGCCGATCCGGAGACGATGGCCTCGTCCGTCACCCAGCCTCTGGAGCGACAGTTCGGCCAGATTCCAGGCGTCACACAGATGACGTCGACGAGCACGCTCGGCAACAGCTCCATTACCCTCCAGTTCGATCTGTCGCGCAATGTCGACAGCGCCGCCCAGGACGTCCAGACGGCGATCAACGCCGCCGGCGGGCAGCTGCCCACGGGACTGCCGTCGCCGCCGACCTATCGCAAGGTCAATCCGGCCGACCCGCCCGTCATGGTACTGGCACTGACATCGGATACGCTGCCGCTCACCCAGGTCGACGATTATGCCGAGAGCGTTCTGGCCCAGCACATAAGCCAGCTCAGCGGCGTTTCGCAAGTCCTGATCCTCGGCCAGCAGAAGCCCGCCGTGCGCCTTCAGATTGACCCGCAAAAGATCGCAAATATGGGGTTGTCGCTCGAAGACATCAGGACCGCCGTTACCGGCCTCACAACGAACGCACCGAAAGGCAGCGTGCAGGGAGCCCAGCGCACCTACACGATCTACGATAACGACCAGTTGCTGAACGCTGTACCATGGAACGACGCGATCATCGCCTATCGGGACGGCGCGCCGGTGCGCATCAGCGATATTGGTCAGGCAATCGACGGACCGGAGAACACCCAGCTCGCCGCCTGGGCGAATGGCAAACCCGCGATCCTGCTGCCGATCTTCAAGCTGCCGGGCGCCAATGTCATAGACACAGTCGATCAGATCAAGGCGACGTTGCCGCAGCTTCAGGCGATCGCGCCTGCGGCCATTCACCTGTCCATCCTCTCTGACCGGACGGTGACGATCCGTGCCTCAGTATTCGACGTTGAAACCACGCTGACCATCACGATCGCGCTCGTCGTGATGGTCATCTTCATCTTCCTGCGCAATCTGTGGGCAACGGTCATTCCCAGCGTCACAGTGCCGCTGGCGCTGCTGGCAACCCTTGCTTTGATGTATGTCGCCGGCTTCAGCCTCGATAACCTGTCTCTGATGGGGCTGAGCATTGCCGTCGGCTTCGTCGTCGACGATGCGATCGTTATGGTCGAAAACATTCATCGCCATATGGAGATGGGCAAGACGCCCAAGCAGGCGGCAATCGATGGTGCGCGCGAAATCGGCTTCACCATCATTTCGATCAGTATCTCGCTGGTCGCTGTCTTCATTCCGCTGCTCCTAATGGGTGGAATCGTCGGCAAGCTGTTCCGCGAGTTCGCCATCACCGTGTCGATGACGATCGGTATCTCCGCGCTCGTTTCCCTGACCATCACGCCGATGATGGCCGCCCGGTTCCTGAAGCCTGAGGCGGCGTCCGGCCATGGAAAACTCTATGGTGCATTCGAGCATGCATTCGACCTCCTTCTTGCCGGTTATCGCCGCACGCTGGACGTGGCGCTGCGCCACCACCGCCTGACGATGATTGCCTTCCTAGGCTCGCTGGCGGTCACCGGGCTCCTCTTCATCAACATTCCGAAGGGCTTTTTCCCGATCCAGGATACCGGTCTGATCACGGGCCTCCTCGAGGCCTCGCAGGACATCTCGTTTGCCGAAATGGCGCGCCTTCAGGTCGAAGCCGGCAATATCGTCGCCAGCGATCCCGGCGTGGCGTCTATCGCCATGGGGGTCGGTGGTGGCTCGGGCCAGACAGTCAACACCGGCCGCATGTTTGTCACGCTGAAGCCCAGAGACGAACGCGACGCCTCGGCCAGCGAGATCATCAACAGGCTGCGGCCGAAGCTGGCGCAGATGCAGGGCGCTCGGCTCTTCCTGCAGCCGTCCCAGGACATTAATGTTGGCGGACGGAGCGCAGCCACGCAGTTCCAGTACACGCTGCAGGATGGCGACGCGCAGGAGCTGGACGACTGGGCAAACAGGCTGCTTGCCAGGTTCAAGACGTTGCCTGAGCTCACCGACGTTGCGACAGACCAGCAGAATGGCGGAGCGACCGTGACGCTCACGATCGACCGCGACCAGGCATCGCGCTTCGGCATCGCGCCGCAGACGATCGACAACACGCTCTACGACGCTTTCGGTCAGCGCCAGGTCACGCAGTATTTCACGGACCTGAACAGCTACCATGTCGTGCTTGAACTTGCTCCGGAGTTCCAGAATTCGCCGCTGGCGACCAACGGCCTCTACATCAAGTCGCCGCTGACTGGCGAACAGGTACCGCTCAATCAGCTGGTCAAGCAGACGACCGAGCCGACCGCGATTCTGGCCGTCAATCACCAGAGCCAGTTTGCCTCCGTCACGCTTTCCTTCAATCTCGCCAAAGGCGTGGCGCTCAGCCAGGCGGTGGCGGCCATCGGCCAGGCCGAAACGGATATGGGCACGCCGGCAACCCTGATCGGCAGCTTCCAGGGCAATGCCCAGGCCTATCAGAGCTCACTGGCGAGCGAGCCCCTGCTGGTGCTTGCCGCAATAGCCGTGATCTATCTGATCCTCGGCGTATTATACGAGAGCTATGTCCATCCGCTGACCATATTGTCCACCCTTCCCTCGGCCGGTCTCGGCGCGCTGGCGATGCTTTGGCTGTTCGGCTTTGATTTTACCGTCATCGCCCTGATCGGCGTCATTCTCCTGATCGGCATCGTGAAGAAGAACGGCATCATGATCGTCGACTTCGCCATTGCCGCCCAGCGCGAAGAGGGACTGTCGGCGGAGGATGCGATCCGGCAGGCCTGTCTCCTGCGCTTCCGCCCGATCATCATGACGACGTGTGCGGCCCTTCTTGCCGGTGTACCGCTGATGATCGGCCACGGCACCGGCTCGGAGCTTCGCCAGCCGCTCGGCTACGCGATGGTCGGCGGCCTGCTGATCAGCCAGGTCATGACGCTCTACACCACCCCCGTCGTCTACCTCTACCTCGAGAAGCTGAGTGAGTTCGTCGGCCGAAAACAAACTGAAATTTCTGGCACACAGGCTCGGGCAGAATAGCCCATTCCCGTCCAACTCAAAGGAGTCACAGCCATGGAACCGCTATCAAGACGCACAGTCCTTGCCCTCGGAGCAATGGGAGGCACGGCGCTCGCGGCAGGTGCTGCCCACGCAGCCAGCTTTGGCAATCCCGATCAGCCAGCCGAGGGCGCTATCAATGCCAATCCGGCCGGCCTCTCGGATCCCGGCCCGAAAAACCCCGCCATCAACGAGCAGTTCCCGTCGTTCCAAAGCCCGCCGGCAACTGATGTGGGTGACATGCAGCTATTCTGGGGATCGTTCAACAATGCTGCCAAGCGCATCCAGAATGGTGGCTGGGCGCGTCAGGTCACCAAGGCGGACTTTGCGATCTCGGACGCCGTCTCCGGCGTCAACATGCGCCTCGGTCCTGGTGGCATTCGCGAGATGCACTGGCATCGCGCAGCCGAGTGGGCGATCATGACGAACGGGCGGTGCCGCGTCACGGTTCTCGATACCCTGGGACGCGCCTATGTGCAGGATGTCGAAGCTGGCGATCTCTGGTATTTTCCAGCGGGATTTCCGCATTCGCTGCAGGGGCTCGGACCTGATGGTTGCGAATTTGTCATCGTCTTCGACGAAGGCGATCAGTCCGAATATGGCACGCTGCTTTTGACCGACTGGCTGGCCCATACCTCGTCGGAGCTGCTGGCCAAGAATTTCGGCGTCCCGCAGGATACCTTCAAAAACATCCCGTTGCAGGATCTCTGGATCTTCCAGGGCAAGGAGCCCGGTCCGCTGTCGGCCGATCAGGAGGCCGTCGCCGGGGCCGGCCTGCCTCCCTATCCCTTTACCTACAAGCTGACGGCATCCGCACCACTGAAGCAGAACGCATCCGGCACGATCCAGCTTGCCGACAGCAGTAGCTTCAAGGTTTCCAAGACCATTGCCGCCGCGATCGAGACCATCAAGCCTGGAGCTGTGCGCGAAATGCATTGGCATCCGAATGCCGACGAATGGCAGTACTGGATCAAGGGCGAAGGCCGCATGACGGTGTTCGATGCCGGCCCGCGCAGCCAGACCGCAGACTTCCGGCCAGGCGACATCGGATACGTGAAGCGAAGCCAGGGCCATATTATCGAGAACACCGGAAGGACGGATCTGCAGCTCGTCGCAGTCTTCAAGGTCGCGGAATATCAGGAGGTTGGCCTGTCGTCCTGGCTCACGCGCGCAACACCTGAATGTCAGCCCTGCCGAGGTTACCAAATTTCCTGCCGATCAGCCGGGAATCATGCCTCGCTGAATTCGACCATTGCGGCGTCGGCAGGCGCCGCAACATCCGTATTAGGAGTCTTCGTAGAATCCAGCACCGTGAACGGCGTGCGTCTCACGGTGGAGCGGCTGGCCGGGGGTCTTGACTTTCCCATTAATGAGAACAAAATAGGAACAAACGATGGAGGTTCTCATGACTCACACCGAGCAAGTCATTGCGAATGCTTTAGCAGCGGTCGCGGCCAGCCGAGCGGAGCGGGAACGCGACGCCGAACGCCGCAAGCGCGTTTTCGGAAAGATCGAGATCGGCCGCCCCTTGCCCGCACTGAAGGGCCAGCAACTAAGTCTGGATTTGCAATGACAAAGGAAGACGTCAATTTTGAAGTACAGGCCGCGCTGGCGTGGCACGACGATGACGTTAATGCGACGATCGCTACCCTGCTCGAGGACATCCGCCATCTGCGTCAGCAGCTTGTCTTGACTGAAAGTGCCATGAGCCGTGGCATGACGCGCGGCTGGAAACCTATGCTCGAACGGAGATAGACATGCGCCTCCGTCGGAGCATCGATCTGACGTCAGCTGCCAACCATGCCGTCAATCTGGAACACGAGACACTCGCATCGCTGCCGGAAATGTTTGTCCTTGCGGCCGTCTGCCCCCTCATGCCTGAATAGCGCGCCAATCGATCGGTGGGAATTTGGCCGGCTGTTGGGAAAACGCATGCCCGTTGCCAATATCGCCCAGAGATTGAAGTGTTCCTACTGCGGGAACCGCGCCGGCAATAGGTTCCCTTTGGGGAGGCTGCCGCGGGGCTGACGGCGGCGCCGTGCATCCCCGTGCTTTCTGCGAGATCTTTCGTTCGTTCGGGACCGCGAGATAGGGCATGGGAACTAACGAGCGTTCTCGATCAACAGCAATTTCGATGTTGCCATAAAGCCACTTGTATTGATGGCTCCGATCGCCAGAGGAGACCCTAGACATCGTATTTTCACGATAGTGCTACCTAGCGGTCTCATGCCGGTTGCCTGCCACCGGTACCGGCGTCCAAGCCACAAGCCTCGTCGATGAGTATACGCGCCATATCCTTTGCGCGCAGTGCAGCGTTGGCATGTTGCGAACCTGCGCAGTGACGATGGCCCCTTCTTCAAGAGCGCTAGTTCCTCGGCAAGCTGTTCCGGATTGGCAGCGCCTGCCGCCTGGGCAAGCTGACGCAGATAGTCGACAATCATCGGCGTTTGGATTGCCTGCGACTTCGATAACCACAAGAGGCTCGTTTGCGACATCGCTGTCGGCTCGAACTCTGCCGTCGTCTTCATGGAATACACGCCAATCCCGGACGCGGTCTTCCCGACGCAGCTCGAAGAAAGCTATGCTGCGGAGGGAAGTCGCCGCCCTCTTCCTATCAGGCAGTCTTGTCCCATACCGGCGCGAGACCGTCTGGCGACATGATCCGGCTGCCGGCCTTCGCCAACTCGTGAATCGCGGCCATTTCAGATGTAGGCGCAAGGAGGGAAATGCCGACTTCCTAGGTTCCGGCGATATGACCCAGCGTCGTGCATGCCAGGTGGGCCGCGCCCCTAGATTCGGCACCTTTCGTCCGCGCGTCGGCATGCTCACTCTCCGTTGACCTGCAGCCACTGGTACACGGCGCGATACAATCGTCGGCACGGCGAACCTACGACGGGGCTCGACGAGTTCTATATCTTGATTACGATGGGGATATGCTGATGCAGACCAATCTTGTTGGATCTTCCGTACAGAAGAGCGCCGTCATCTCCGACTGCAGGTGCTACCGCTACGAGCTGCGCCGCATCTGGGATGCTCGAAAGCGCCTCCTGGTCGTCTGCATGCTCAATCCGTCCACCGCCGACGACGAGACCGACGATCCGACGCTGCGCGAACTGATTTATTTCGCAAAGCTCTGGGGCTATGGCGGTCTGAGCGTCGTCAACCTCAATGCCTTCCGCGCGTCGCACCCGAGTGAGATGATGGCGCAGACCGCGTGCGTCGGGCCGAAGAACCGCGAATTCATTGAGGCCGCATTCACCTTTGCCTGCCATCAGGGTACGCCGTTCCTCGTCGCGTGGGGCAACGGCGGCGACCACCTCGGCCGCGACGAATGGTTCATTGCGCGTGCCCGTCTTCACGCCGTCAGCCTGATCTGCCTCGGCAAGAACAGGGACGGCTCGCCCAAGCACCCGATGTCACGTGGCCGACATCGCGTTCCGCGCGACCAGCAGCCCATCATGTTTCGCGATGCGCTACCCGGTTGCGTGACGGCATCAGAAACCGACATCCAGCGCCTTCGAAAGATGCGCCAAACGCACGGCGAAGCAAGCAGGACTGGTCCGTCTTCCGCAGTCGACTTTTATCGGACCAAGGCGATATCCGAAGGAGGCAAGCAAGCCGGCGCGGCGCTTGAGGTCTTGGAGAATGAACCAGATCCTCCGGAGGAGCTTCGGGTTACAGGGAGTTCTGTTGATGGCTTATCCCGTTCGCACAGGTGGACGCCTCTTATAGTATATCGAGGGAGCGGGAATTCCTTTCCCAAATCGAAACAGTCGGGCCTCAGGCCGGAGAGGACGCAGAATCAACGAGGTTTGGATCAGGCCAGATTCGCCAACGTATGTCGCGTCAGCCCGTATCGGGTGCCGATTGGTCCACAGATGGTTGGGAGCTAGGTAGCACAGCAACGCCTCAGCGCAGCGGCAGCATTTGGCCGATATTGTTGATTTAGTCGCGGATTGAACGTGTCTGCCATGGTTGCGCTCTCCTCTCGAGGCAGTAACGAGAGTGAACCACGACGACCCAAGCCAGCAACCGCCGCCTAAATCAACAATATCAGCCCAGAGCGGCCGATTATCCAGAGTTGCCGTCAGAATACTCGGTTCACAACTATGGACTATTGTTTCGCAGTCGCGCATATTAACGATCTGAGGCAAAGTAAAAGTCGTCCGGCGCTGCATGTTTGATATGCGAAGCTGACGCTTGACTTCGTTCGGGGGCATTTCCGGGTGGGGTAAACATCGTGCGCATATCCGTTCTTTAGGCTACGGCCTAAGGCGCATTGCAGCCCGTTCCGGATGGCATCCGGGAGGGAAGAACATGCCTGATCTTCAACGCAGGGAATTTATCGTTCAAGGAAGTGCGGTTCTCGCCGCAATCGCGGGTCTTTACGCTTCGAGGGTCAGCGCTTTTCCGACGCAGACGGGCGAGAAGGTTATTCCGTGGCTCGATCAGCCGACGGAAAATCCTAATCCGGCCGTTATCCAGACGCAGCTCGTCTGGGAAGATTTGGATACCTTCATAACTCCAAATGACAAGTTCTTCAGCATCGCGCATTTCGATCGACCGACGATTGACGAGAAAACGTGGTCCCTCGATATCGGTGGCCTGGTCAAGAAGCCGTTAAAATTGACGCTTGCTGACATCAAGGCGCGACCGCGACAGGAGGTCGTTTTTACAGTGGAATGCTCGGGCAACCACGGTTTCCCATTTTTCACGGGCGGCATCGGCAATGCCCGCTGGGCAGGCACGCCGCTTGCGCCGATTCTGCAGGAAGCCGGCGTCCTTGATAATGGCATCGAGGTTGTCTTCTTCGGTACCGACAGAGGCGACGTCGAAATACGCGACATCAAGATGCAACAGAACTTCGCTCGTAGCATGTCGCTCGCCGATGCAATGAGCCCCGGCAATCTACTCTGCTATGAAATGAACGGCGCGACCCTGCCGACGCCCAATGGTTTCCCGCTGCGGCTGATTGCTCCGGGCTGGTACGGCATCGCCAACGTCAAGTGGCTGAAGGCCATCGAGGTTCGCGACACCCGTTTTATGAGCCTGCTGATGGCCCGCGACTATGTCACCATCCGGGAGGAAGAGCACAACGGGGAGACAGTCTGGGCTGAGACTTCCGTCGGCCGAGCCCTGATAAAGTCCGCACCCGCCAAAGTCACCCGGACAGATTCAGGTTACCGCATTATCGGCGCGGCCTGGGGGGCACCGATTGACCGGGTCGAAGTACAAATCGATCAAACGCCATGGAAACCAGCGATCATTGATCACAGTGAGGAAGCCGAACACGCTTGGAAAATTTGGTCCTTGGATTGGGCAAATCCCTCTCCTGGAGAACACACTGTGACCTCACGCGCGATCAGTACCACTGGGCAGATTCAACCGGCAATGGACGATCCCTTGATCGCCAAAAAGCACACATACTGGGAAAGCAATGGCCAGGTGACACGCCGCATCCGCATCTCTTGAGAACGTTGCTGCCACATACGTCGGGCTCATGGGGAGGCGTCACAGTCTTTTTTGCTGGCGCGATAGTGCCGTGTAACCCAAGACGGCTGTGGTCCTACGTTCGACCTGAGGCGTTGTCATTGCGTCCTCCGGTGACGCGGGCAGTCATCATGTTGCGCATCGTGCTCCGGAGTTCGGATGTTTTCCGTCGGGCTCCAGTTATCTTCGAGCCGATGGGGACATGGCGGAGATACCTTTGGCGACGTCTTCGGGAGTGAAGCTTGGCGGATGGACATATCGGCGGGTGCTTCGCTCCTCGCCTGGCTGAAGAGTCACAGCCCTCTCCGAAGGGATGGCCCTTATCTCCCCAGGCTTAGGAGCGCCCGTCGGAATGCCCTGTACGCCGCCACCTCGTCTTCAATGCGGCGAGCTAGCTGTCGAGGGTGCAGATAGCCTACCGGCGGAACTGCTAGTGTACCGATGCCGAAGTCGGGGCGTTTATCTTCGTCGAACAGATGCCGACATATGTTCCGATGAGAACGAACGCGATGTCTTCCGCTGTCTTGTATCCTTCGTTGTACAAGTCGATCGCCGCGGTGCGGAGGACGCGGGAGGCTCTATCGTCAGGTGGCGCTTCGTAGAAGCGGTACCAGGCCTGGACTGCTTCCGACATCAATCTGAATTCAGAATCCTGCTGTTTGGTCATAGATGCCTCCGTCCAGAGAAATCTAGAAACTACGACTGCGGCGTCAACGTGGCCAGTCGAACATTGGTCCCGTCGCCCCAACTACAACGGCGTAGCCCGCGCACCTAGCGGATGAATGCCTAGAAATTGTACGGTCACGAGCACCGCCAAAGGAGGGATATCGTGAAGCGTCATGGCTTCCCCCCTTAACCTGCTGTATGGTATCGGTTAATCATCGCGGTGCCGCGAGGAGCGATATGGAGCGTCGTCTTGCTGCAATTCTGATCGCTGACGTCGCTGGATACAGCCGTCTAAGCCAGATCGACGAAGAGGCAACTCGCCATTACTTTCAAGCGGATCTGAACGAGGTCATTCTCCCCAAGATCGCTGAGCATCACGGCCGTTTGGTCAAGACGATGGGTGACGGGCTTCTCGTCGAATTTCATAGTGTAGTCAACGCGCTGCAGTGCGCTACGGAAATACAGCGCGAGAAGGCATTGCGGAATGCCTCCGTTGACGTAGCGAGCCGGCTTGAGTTTCGTATCGGTGTCAATCTTGGTGACGTTATTGTCGAAGGCGAAGACATTCACGGGGATGGGGTCAATATCGCCGATCGTATGCAGACGCTGGCAGAGCCGGGCGGCATTGCAATTTCCGGCACGACATATGATCAGGTAAAATCGAAAGTGAACGTCGGTTATGCCTCGCTCGGGAAACAGAAGGTCCGAAGCATCGCGGAACCTATACGCGTATATCGGGTTGTGTGCGATCCGAGTGTTGTTCGCTCACAATCCCGTCGGTTAAGACTTTCGCCGCGCGGCCTCGCCGCCATAGCTGTCGTCTTACTGATCGTCTCCGGCGCTGCGGTCTATCGGTGGCAGCTATGGGATTTCGACAAGGCGCCGAAAGTCGTCGAACGCTTCGCCTATCCCCTTCCCGAAAAACCGTCAGTGGCAGTCTTGCCGTTTATAAATGTCAGCGGCGATTCGGAGCAAGATCACCTAGCAGAAGGCTTGACGGACGACCTGATTACCGAACTGTCCAAGGTATCAGGTCTCTTTGTCATTGCCAGACACTCGGTATTCGCCATGAAAAGCGGCGCAGCCAAAATACAAGACGTGGCGGCTGAATTGGGGGTGCACTATGTGCTCGAAGGCACGCTGCAGCGGGCCGGATCGAGGTTGCGCATCAATGTCAAACTCATCGACGCGCTGACCGGGCTTTCCATGTGGGCCGAGCGCTATGACCGTCAGTTTGCCGATCTGTTCGCGGTTCAGGACGACGTGACCGGCAAGATCATATCCGCGCTTGAGGTGCAACTCAGCGAGGGGGAGCGCAGTCAGATCGAGCGGATCCCTAGCGATAATCTTGAAGCCTATGACTATTATATGAGAGCAGAACACGAAGGATTAATTTACGGCGACGTGGACACCTATCGTCGAACGCTGTCGTACTACCAGAAGGCGATCGGTCTCGATCCCAATTTTGCTGATGCGCATGCGGGGATCGCGCGCGTGGCAGTCGACGTCTGGCGGAACGACTACAATTTTCTATGGTCGGCAGCGGTTGCACGCAAAATCGCTTATGACGCGGCTGGGCAAGCGCTCAAGCTGGACCCCGACAATGCGCGCGCTCACACCGTTCTTGCGCTTCTTCAATTTGTCGACGGAAGGCAAGCGGAAGCGCGCGAGTCCGCGGATCGGGCCGTCGAGGCGCAACCAAATAGCGCGGAGGCCGCAGGTAACCTGGCGTTGATTCTTGCCCATACGGGAAACCACGATGAGGCCGTCGCGGAAATAGAAAGGGCGTTGCGACTCGATCCGTCACCATCTGCGAGCTTTCGGTTGCTGGCAGGCATTGTGTTCTACACCGCGCGGGACAATAGTCGCGCAATCCCGCTGATAGAGGCCGCGAGTAACGCCCTGCCTAACGCGGAGGCGGGACAGGAATACCTTACGGCGGCCTATAGCTTTGAGGGAGATCGAGTTCGCACTGGTCAGGCGAAGGCAAGGCTTCTGGCGCAGTTCCCCGAAAGCAATCTGACGTACTACAGTTATCTTTACGACTATTGGCGCACGGATGACCTGACGCATCACCTCGCAGGTCTGCGATCGGCAGGTCTTCCAGAGTGGCCCTTCGGATTCGTGGGCGAGCAGGCAGATCAGGTCGACGGCGACGGGCTGCGTGCCCTCATCAGCGATAAGACCTGGCTCGGAAAGCACAAGAACGGAACGGCTTTTGTCCAGTTCTTCGACAAGGCGGGTAATACGGCATATCGGAGCGCCAATACGAACATTACCGGAACCGTAGAGGTGCAGGGAAACAGGCTTTGCGAGAGATTTAGCGGATACTTTCTGGATCGCATGGTCTGCGGAAGCATCTACAGAAACCGGGACGCAGGACATGCTGGCTCGCAGTATGTCCACGTCACCCCGCAGGCGCTGAAATTCTTCTCACCCGCGCCGTGATTCTCATTCGGCCGGCATGTGTTGCCAATCCTTTTTCATTTTATCGGAGATCAGCGTGCTTTGAACCTCCGACCAGTGCTTCTGGGAATCGACAACCTTGGTCGGCTTTTTCTCGAAACCATCGGCAGCGCCAGGATCGTAGCTAAGATAGAGCTTCCCGTCGATTATCCGCCACGCCTGGGGATCGATGTTGGTCGTAACCGTGCCGAACGAGACGCCGTCTGCGCAATAGCCGCCATACTGAGGGGCATACTTGCCCGGATCGGCGATAAAGAGATCGCGATTCTTGGCACTTGCGAAATGCCACTCTGCGCCCAACCACTGATGCGCGTAGGCGGGCGATCCCTCTATGGCCTTGTTATCGGTAAAGTACGCCACCGGATCATAACCCTTGATTGCGACGTCTCCGAAATATCCCGTATTCACAGTATCTTCGGCCATCACTTGAGGAGCAATGGCGAATGCGATTGCGACGCCGGCGATAATGGAGGCAAACCCTGCGTTCCGTCGATATGACATGATCTTTCCTTTCTTGTGTGGCAGCAGGCAGCCCTATTTCCGTTTGGTGCATTCGGCGTAAAGCCAGTCGCCCACCAGATCGGCTTGCTGACACACGGCGCCCGCCTTCAACAACAACCCGGCCACATCCCAGTGGGAGCGCCACCCGGCTTGCGTCAGCGGCGTATAGCCGTTGCGTTCCTTCGCTTCGATGTCGGCCTTGCTTGCCAGTAAGAAGGCGACGACATCTGCGTGACCTTCTTCGGCCGCGGCGTGCAGCGGCGACATGTGGTAGAAGTTCTTTTCGTCATTGACCCGCGCACCCTTCGACACTAGGACCTCGACAATATCGAGATGGCCACCGTAGGCTGCGGCATGCAACGCGGTTAATCCGCCTTTATTTCGAATATTTACGTCGCCGCCTTTTTCGACCAGAAGCACGACGACATCTTTGTGGCCACTAAGAGCGGCGATGATCAACGGCGGCTCGCCGGCTTCATTTGGTTCGCCAATGTCTGCACGCTGGTCTATCGCTTGCTTTGCGCGCTCAATATCTCCATCTTTGGCCGCGTCATGGAGCGTCCCGGCCCACGCAAACGAGATGCCGAAAAAAAATCCCAGACAGGCTGTGCTGACAAACCTCATCGCATGCCCCGGCGCGTAAGGACGGCCCTCATCGGCGCGAAAGAGTATTTAAGCTATCACGAATACACGCGCTTAATCAAGACGAGGTGGGGAGCGCGGACCCAGGATGCTTGGGCTGCTGCGCAACGCACCGAAGGAGCTGACTGGCCTGCCCGCAGGCAGTCTACAGCACAAAGAAGATCAGCCTGCTGTTCCCGGTGCGGAAGGCGGCCGTTTCAGCATCGACTGCTGCCGCACGATCGCCTCTGCCAAACCTTTCGAGGCGACCTTGAATGGTTCCCACTGACTTGGAAAGGACGCAACCATGAGATCGGTGATCGGCGTCCCGTCCGGCTCCGTACCGCTAGCGCGAAGAATGATGTCCTTGCCTTCATCAGAGCCATCTTCCACACGAAGTTCGTAGCCATTGGCAAAGGCTGCGCGAAGTCCTTGCGCATTCACTTGTCCTGAGATGCCGGATCCGATGAGGTTGTTCCACACAGACCGCAACTGGCGCTCTTCGGACAACGCCCCCGCGAAGATGATTTCCCGGAGCTCGAGTGAAAGTCCTCGAGGATCACGAGTGAGGGCGGCTCGACCGGCCGCCGTCAAATGGACGTGCCTGTCTTCCTCGCGTTCGTCGAAGCTGATAAAGCCCTTCTCTTGCAAGATGTTGAACAGCGACCAGTTGACGGCTCCCGGACCGAAGCGCTTGCCTTGCTCGCCATAGACCTGCTCCAGAGCGAAAAGCATGGGACCGGGAAGGTGGAACGTCGTATTGATGAGCTTGATCGCTTCCTGGATCGTCTTGCGTGAAGGTAGTGCATGGCAGCCGATGTGCGCCATATAGCTCCGACGATAGAAGACAACAAATTCTGCCGGATCGACCCTGTTGACCAGCGCATGGGCATTCAGCGACCACTGATCGGCAGAGAGCCCTGTCGTCTTGAAGAATTCGTCGGCAATTCTGTGTTGCATATCCGCCTTGTAGTGACGGGCGGCCGCCAACGCCTTTCGAGATGTCTCAAACGTTCCCTCCATGGGCGCGTCATTCAAATAGATGCGCCAGTGCCCTTCAGTGGGACGGACCGAACAATGCGGTCCAGTTGCATCCAGGCGTTCGTCGAGCGTTCGCGCAACTATACCGAGTTGGTGCGTCTCATGGGCGGCTTTCGGTGACAATTCGGCCTCGCGTTTAAATGACTCACTCATGCGGTGCTTACATCATAGGCCGTTCGGCGATCAAAGCTCTTCAAACTCTTCTTCAACGTGAAGCCAATTGAAGCGCTCAACCGGGCGTCCGCCAGCGAATTCAAAAACGGAATAGGCTCATCGGCTCGGGGCGATGAAGTCGCAATATTTAGCACGTTGCAATTCACAGGCAGACTCCCCATATCTGTGGCATCGGCAGCATCTGAAACGGGCGCTGCCGGGTGCGGACGTCAACAGCGTTCCAGCCCCAACAAAGGAGGACAAGATGTCTTCCGCCTCCACCAGTATCTACCCGAAGAATAATCTGATGCGAGCCGCCGCGCGGTTTCGCTATGTGGACCTTCTGATCAAATCGACACCGGCAATCAGTGTGGCGTTCATTGTTTATGTCACGTTCAAGGGCGTCCTCTGGTAGGAGTAGCTATTTTGAGATTGGCCTACACGCATCAGCCTCGGTTGGTGCCATCGCTGCCGGACAGCATAAAAGCCCCTTGCGAGAGTCACCCATATGGAACGTACGACAGAAACTGAAATAACTTTCGCCCATCCCTTCGTTCTCAGTTCGTTAATGGTTCCCCTCGAAGCGGGAACGTATCGGCTGGTTATTGATGAGGAAGCGATCGAAGGCCTATCGTTCTCCGCCTTCAGGAGAACCAACACCCAACTTGAGATACCCGCGATTGCAACACGCGTTGGCACCAGGCAGCGCCTGCGAGTGTCGCCACAGGAACTTGAAGCGGCCCAGGCGAAGGATGCAAGTGCCAATGATCAACCGCGCTAACCCCCGGCGATCTCGCACAGCACGCGATTCACGATAGCGGGATCTTTTCCCAACAGAGCCCGAACACCGAAAAGATCGATCGTCCTGAAGTGGGCGGATTTCAAAATAGCAGCTCTGCCAGAAGCACGCACTTCATCGCTGCGTCACGGACACAGCCTCTAACGTGAATGTCGGTCGACCTTGCCTGAGCGAAGTGTAGTTAAGCCTGTTGCCAGTACCAAAACAGCCATGAAAATGAACCCCATAAAACTAGGAAGCCATCTATGAATGAACCCATGAGCAAAAGCCGCGAACGCGCGGAAGCGGCATTCGGATTGACGCAGACACAATTTCTCTCCCGCACGCAAGAGAGCTCGAAAATCGACCCGGTCGTGACAGCCAGGAATGAGAAGACCGCTCGGCTGAGGGCGATGCGCCTTCAACAAGAGGCGAATACGGCGATCGAGACACCATCCCGCGCGAGCCCGATCAACGACTAAAGACCTAAACGTCAAAGAAGCGGTTTGCTGCGATGTGACGTCTTAGCGTCGAGGCAACGACGCAAGTAGTTGGTCAGCGGGCGGTATTGCGCGAGCCGGCAAAACAGCTGGACATTGAACGGTCCCGATCCTGTCTGCGCCGTTTGGAATGCTGATTGGCGACCTTCCGAAATGCACGAACGCGATCAGGACCGATCACACCGAGCATTAATGATCTCTGCGGACGGGGTGAGGCAGTCACCGCCCCGGCGATGATATCCTGCAAGGGTTGGCAGCGTTTTAAACGAGAGACTTGACTTTCGGTTGTATTTTGCCGAAAACTCACGCGATCAATCCGAGAATATCGTCGAGCTCGACGCCTTTCAAAATCTCGCAAGAGCAGGCTCGACGACGTGCGAATTAGCGGCCTCGACCCAGCGGCTGGCCGTCACACCAGTATAATATTCTCGTGCAGACCAACCTATGTCTTGTCCGGGGGCCTAATGGCAATTCGGGTTTTGCCTTCACAGATCATCGAGATGCTTGCCTCGAGACGTCACCGCCTGCGCCATTTTCTATGGCATGCCGTGCGCGGTGCCTGGAACAATCCTCAGCTTACCGATGAGGTCAAAGCCTTCATCAGGGACAAGGGTTGGGCCCCACCCAATGACCGGGTGCCTCTAGATGCCGAGAGAAAGCTCATCCTGGACAATCATTCTGGGGAGGACTTCCTCTATATGCATCGGCAGATGATCAAGGAAGTCGGTGAACTCCTCGAGCAGTTGGGAGAGCAGCCGCTCACATCCTGGCGCTCCATCCCAAAGCCGGGTGAACACCCCGACTTTGCGCTTCCTCCGGCCTGGACCTATAACGACCCCTCGGAGAGCGCTGCGACGAACGCGGCTATGACTGCAAGGCTTCAGCGCGTCAAATCAGACGCTTACTTTCGCGACACGATCGCGACATGGGAGTCATTTTATACGAACCCCGCCAACCTCGCGCAGCTGTCGCTCGGAGCGTTGGGTAATCTGCTCGAAATGACCATTCATAACAATCTGCATATGCGCTGGGCCAGCGTGCCGATCGGCTACATGCCTTCGCCCAACTTCGAGGACACACGCGACATCGATCCCAAATGGGACGCGGCCAGTTACGACTATTTAGGCGACACCTATTCGAGCCACGTCAATCCGATCTTCTGGTACCTGCATGGATGGGTAAATTCCTGCATCGACCGTTGGGCCACGGCCAATAGAGTGAGCGAAATTGCCTGGATAGGAACCTGGACCGGCAAGCTCGAAGACGGCTGGACGCACGGCGCACCAGAAGCCCTCACTGCTTCAGTCCGTCGCGAAGCGATGGGCGGACGCGGGCACGGTCATGCCGGGCACGAACAGGACGACGAAGACATCCGCGAGATGGAAGCGATCGTGCGAAAACTCGGTTCCTGCAAGGTCGTACGCAACTTCTACGACGTTCTGCGCGATTAGGAGTGATCTTGGCGGAACGCCATATCAACTGAAACACCCACTGGGAGACAAATCATGGCACGCAAGGCGACGCGCGGAACACGGCAATCCACCGGTGGAATTTCCGAAGAGGCATTGCGCCGGCATATTCGTGCCAAAGGCGCCGATTATCTGCAGGACCCGAACGTCACATCCGTGGGCATCGGACTGAAGAATGGAGACGGTCCAATCTGCCTGCAGTTCACGGTGGGCACGAAGGGTGACTCCGCAATCGAGGCACTTGGGAGCCGCCGCATTCCGGAAGCAATCGAGGTCGAGGGCGAGATGGTCCCGACCGATGTCCTGCAGCGCGACTATCGCCCTTCCTTCGAAATCGTTGCGGAGGAACAGGTTGATCTGCGCCGAAAGAGGATCGACCCGATCCGGCCGGGCGTCAGCATCGCTCATCCCTCCGAGACCGCCGGCACGCTCGGCCTGATCGTCTTCGACCGCACGACAGGTGCGCCTTGTGTCCTCTCCAACTGGCACGTCCTCAATGGCAACGCCGGAAAGGTTGGCGACACGATCGTGCAGCCGGGCCCCTACGACGACAACAACGTTGCGCTCAATGTCGCAGGCAGCCTTCTGCGCAGCCATCTCGGCGCGGCCGGTGACTGCGCGCTTGCAAGGATCAGCCAACGTGGCTACGACCGCTCGGTCTATGAGCTCGACGTCGTACCGACCCGAATGGCGCGCGTTGCACTTGGCGACAAAGTGATCAAATCGGGACGTACGACGGCGATCACGAGAGGCATCGTGCGCCGCGTCGACGTCATGGCGAAGATCGACTATGGGATTCCGGCTGGGGAGCAGGCGATCGGCTGCTTCGAAATCGGTCCCGATCCCCAGAACCTTCCCGCAGACGGAGAAATAAGCAAAGGCGGGGATTCCGGGTCCGCTTGGCTCATCTTCGACAGGGGCAAGGCGACCGACATATTTGCGGGCCTTCACTTCGCCGGTGAAACCGACAGGACGAGCGACGAGCACGCCCTCGCCTGCTATCCAGGCTCCGTTCAGAAGAAGCTCGACTTCGTCCTCGAGCCGAAGGGCGCGGCAACTGATGCGAGCGCCGGGATGGAAGTCGTTGTTCCCCGTAGTGGTTACGATGCGAGCTTCCTTGGAACAGCCGTTCCCGAGCCCGACCTGTCTACGGCCCAGAAGCGTGATGCCGTCAATTTCGAGCGCGCTCAGACGATCCCATACACGCATTTTTCGGTCTGCCTCAGCGCAAAACGCCGCATGGCGCGCTATGTCGCCTGGAACATCGACGGATCCCGGTTGGTGGCACTTCCGCGACGCGGATTTTCCGTCGACCCCAGGATCGAGGCCAAGTATCAGTTAGGCGACGATCTCTACGTCGATAACCGCGTCGACCGGGGCCATATCGCCCGGCGGGCGGATGTCTGCTGGGGACCGGTACCGGAGGCAGATCAAGCCAACCGCGATTCATTCTACTTCACCAACATTGCTCCCCAGCACGAACGCTTCAATCAGTCCTCTCGAAAAGGGCTTTGGGGTGAACTGGAGAACCTCGTTTTCGATCAGGCCGACCTCAAGGACTTCAAGCTGTCGGTATTCGGGGGTCCAGTTTTCGGAAGCGAGGACATCGAGTATCGTAACGCACTGATCCCGCGCTCTTTCTGGAAGATGATCGCCTACCGCGGCAAGGACGACAGTTTGCGTTGCGCCGCATTCGTCCTTTCTCAGGAGAAACTTCTGGACGATCTTGAAAGATTGGATCTCGATCCGTTCCGCATCTACCAGGTGTCGCTGCCGGAGCTCGCCAGGAAGACCGAGCTCAATTTCGATGCGCTTTCGACGGCTGACATCATCAGTCACCCGGAACTCGTAACACGGCCGGTCGGCCCGGAATCCCTGGTCGACACGACCAAGCCCGTGACCGAGATCCGCTCACAGCGAGACATCCGCCTTTGATGACCGCCCCTTGGCACAAGGGACGAAACCAACTTGCGGGGACAACTTACGTCTTTGCAATCATAAGAAACGCGGCGGCGCTCCCAGAACCGTCAATTTCGGGCCATTGGATCGAGAGCGCCGTAAAGGATCTCGAAATCACCGCTAGCTGTCGGGCGACGAATGACGCCTAAACCTTCCATCGCAGGAAAACCGTCGCAAGCGGCGGGAGCGTGAGCGGGATCGAGAACTCCTTGGCATGCGTCTGCTGGGGTTCAGCCCATGCTTCGATCTGGCCGAAATCGGCTCCTCCATAGACAGCGGCATCAGTGTTGAGCATCACCTCCCAGCGGCCTCCCGCCGGCACCCCAACGCGGTAATCCTTCCTTGGCACCGGCGTGAGATTGGACATGATCAGGACATGCGAGGAGCGGTCGTGCGCACTGCGAAGCATACCATAGACCGAATTTTCCACATCATCCGCAACCACCCATTCGAAGCCCGTGGAATCCAGGTCGCCGAACTGCAATGCGGGCTCTCGCGTGTAGAGACTGTTCAGGTCGCGGATCAGGCGCTGCACGCCCGCATGATCCGGCCGGTCGAGCAGATCCCAATGTACGGAGCCGTCATGGCTCCATTCGCTCTCTTGGGCGATTTCGCCGCCCATGAACAGCAGCTTCTTGCCCGGATGCCCCCACATGAAGCCGTAGTAGGCGCGTAGGTTGGCGAGCTTCTGCCAGTGGTCGCCCGGCATCTTGCCGAAGAGCGAGCCTTTGCCGTGCACCACCTCGTCATGGGAGAGTGGCAGGATGAAGCGTTCGGAATAGGCGTAGATCATGCCGAAGGTCATCGCCGAGTGGTGATATTTGCGATAGACCGGATCGTCCTGCATGTAATGCAGCGTGTCGTGCATCCACCCCATGTTCCACTTGAAATCGAAACCGAGGCCACCCTCCTCCAGTCTCTTCGAGACGCCGGGCCAGGCGGTCGACTCTTCCGCGACCGTGAAGGCGTGGGGGCAGCGGTGATGGATGATGCCGTTCAGGTGTTTCAAGAATTCGACTGCCTCGAAGTTCTCGCGGCCGCCGTACTCGTTGGGTATCCACTCGCCCTCGTTGCGGCTGTAGTCGCGGTAGAGCATTGAGGCGACCGCGTCGACGCGCAGCCCATCCACGTGGTAGTGCTCCACCCATTCGAGTGCGCTGGCAATCAGGAAACCTTTCACCTCGTTGCGGCCGAGATTGTAGATCAAAGTGTTCCAGTCCTTGTGAAACCCCTCCCGCAAGTCTTCGTGTTCATAAAGTGCGGTCCCGTCGAAGCGGGCGAGCCCCCAGATATCGGTGGGGAAATGGGCTGGCACCCAATCGAGAATGATTCCGATGCCTGCGGCATGGCAGCGGTCCACGAAATAGGCGAAATCGTCTGGCGTGCCATGTCGACCGGTCGGCGCGAAGAGGCCAAGCGGCTGATAGCCCCAGGAGCCGCCGAATGGATGTTCCATGATCGGCAGCAGTTCGATATGCGTGAAGCCGAGGTCTCGGGCATAAGGAACCAGCCGTTGGCTAAGTTCAACCCAATCGAGCGCCCGGTTTTCCTCCTCGGTGATCCTGAGCCAGGACCCAAGGTGCACCTCGTAGATCGAGATAGCACCGTCGAGAGCTCGGTCCGTACGGCGCGCGCGCATCCAATCCTCGTCGCTCCAGCGGAAAGGTTTCGAGGAGGCGACGATCGAGGCCGTCGAGGGTGCGGCTTCACTGGCACGGGCAACCGGGTCTGCCTTTTGCGGCAGGAGATTGCCATGAGCGTCTATCAGTTCGAACTTATAGCGCTCGCCATGCGTGAGGCGGGGGATGAAAAGCTCCCACACGCCTGCCTGGGGCCTCAGCCGCATCGGATGGCGTCTTCCATCCCATGAATTGAAGTCGCCGATAACGGACACGCGCTGGGCATTCGGTGCCCATACGGCAAAACGCACGCCATGGACGCCATCAATTTCCATTGGAATGGCACCGAGTGTGCGGCCGAGATCATAGTGGGTCCCCTGAGCGATCAGATGCAGGTCAAGGTCGCCGAGCAGCAGGCCGAGCGCGTAGGGATCCTCGGTCTCCTGCATGGCATCGGGCCAGTTGATGCGAAGGAGGTACCTGGTCGGGCTGGCGATCGCCCCAGCAAAGAGCCCGCCCGCATGTATCGTTTCCAGCCGCGTCAGCACGCGATTGGTGCCAACCTCCACCACATCCACGGAAATCGCAGCCGGCAACAGGGCTCTTATGACGGTAAGATCGCCGTACTGATGAGGTCCAAGAATTGAAAAGGGGTCGCCGTGGCGGCCCTCGACGAGATCCTGAAGAGCCTCTTGGACGGTGCCAATCATCAGGTCTGCGCGCTCGTGTCTCATGCGACGTTCTCCAACAGCCTGGATGCGATGGCCGACAAACCGGCAACCGGTAGGGCTAGCCAATTGGGACGGTTATGGGCCTCATAGGCGATCTCATAGGCCGCCTTCTCCAACAGGAACAGATCGACGATGCGACCGCGCGAATGTGCCGGAATTCTGAGGTCTCGTGCGTTGTCGATTGCATCGAAATAGGCTTGGAGGAATGCTGCTTCGGCCATTTCGATAAAGCGTGCCACGAGCGCCGCATTCCTCTCGCTGTCCACCTGGCTCACGACGTCCATGTCAAGATCTGCCGACGCCGCCATGTAGCTGAGCGATCTCAGGAGCCCTGCGACGTCTCGCAGCGGATTGGTCTTGGCGCAACGTTGGGCCAGATCTCGGGTGGGCTCGCCCTCAAAGTCGATGATGTAGGCATCACCCTCCGAGACCAGGATCTGGCCAAGATGAAAGTCGCCGTGATTGCGGATCATGAGGGTACCAGCTGCAGCCTTGGCAAGATGGCTGGCTGCTTTCAACAGGTCCTCGCGTTCTTCGATGAGCGGGCCGACCTGTTGAGCGACAGCCGGAGCCAGGCTGTCACGGGTTTCCTCGAGAATGGCGAGGCTGGCCTTGATTTGTTCCTTGACGGCGTTTCCCAGTGCTTCGGCATCCGCGTTGGACATCCTGACCGGTTTGAAAGCCTCATCATCGGTTGGCTGCGCCAGCGCCGCATGCAATTCGCCGAGGCGTTTGCCGGCTGCGGCAACAAAGTCGACGAGCGGCTTGAAATGCTCGTCCATCGTTTCCTCGTCAACGCCGGTAACCAGTATCTCATCGATCGAGCGGCGAAGATTGCTGAGCATCCAGTCCCAGCCATCGCCTTGATTGCGAATGGCCGCTTGCACGATGATGAACGTGTACCTGCTGCCATCCGGGGCAATGCGCGCGACTTCGCCGAGCAGCTGCGCCGTATTTTTGTACCCAACTTTGGTGAGGTGACGGGTCATTTCCACCTCGGGATGGGTGCCTGGGAAGATATGGCGGATGAGCTTTACCATCGCCATGTCACCGATGATCAGGGAACTGTTGGATTGCTCGGCTGAGATCCACCGCACCGGCATGTCGTCGGTGACGTGGATGCAGTCCAGCTGCTCGGTCCCGAGGAATTCCAGTCTGCCGGTGCGGCCGGAGATGACTGCATGTTCGCAGAGCCCGCGGACGACGCCGCGTGCGAGACCCTCCATCGCAAAACCGTCGGTTAAAAACCCCACGCGGCGGCTTTGACGGAGGCGGGCAAAGGCAAGTTGCTGCGCAAGCGCAGTCGGCTGGCTGTCGTCCCACGAAACCGCGAGCGGCAGGAGATACGTGTCGATGTGTCCGTCGAGTTCTACCTCCAGTTCTCCCAAGAGAAGATTGCCGGCGAAAGGAAGTGGCGTCGCTGCAACAAGGCAGGCACGCCTTAACGACTCGCCCTTTCCGCCGAACCAGCGCCGCTTGGCGAGATAGCCCGGCAGCACCTCGTTCGAGAGGGTCCGCGAAAGCGGTGGCTCGTCCACCAATTCCTGCAGATTGCGTCGCACCACCATGGTCACCATGTCCTGCAACTGCTCCGGAGGCTCGGTGCGCCAGGTAGGGCCATCTGCGTCCTGAGCGAGCTTGAACCAGAAGAACCCGTATGGCGGAAGCGTGAGCAGGTAGGTGAGCTGACCAATTGGCGGGAAAGGAGACATGCCCGTCAGCTCAATCGGCACACGGCCGTCGAACTGCGCGAGATCGAGTTCGACCGCCTGCGGCAGCCGGGAAAGGTTGCCGACACAAAGGATCGTCTCGTTATCGTATTCACGCAAGTATGCCAGGATCTTGCGGTTTCCAGGCGCCAGGAACCTCAAGGTGCCGCGTCCGAAGGCCATGTGCCTGTTGCGCAAGGCGAGCATGTGTCGCGTCCAGTTGAACAACGAGTGCGCGTCGGCTGCTTGCGCCTCGACGTTCACGGCCTCGTAGCCGTAAAGAGGATCCATGATCGGCGGCAGCACGAGCCGTGCCGGGTCGGCTCTGGAGAAACCGCCGTTGCGGTCCGGAGACCACTGCATCGGCGTGCGCACACCATCGCGGTCGCCAAGATAGATATTGTCGCCCATTCCGATCTCGTCGCCATAATAGATCACTGGTGTACCTGGCATGGAGAGCAACAGGGCGTTCATCAATTCGACGCGGCGGCGGTCGCGCTCCATGAGCGGTGAAAGACGGCGCCGGATGCCGAGATTAATGCGGGCGCGGCGGTCGGCGGCATAGATGTTCCAGAGATAGTCGCGCTCTTCATCAGTCACCATTTCGAGCGTCAGCTCGTCATGATTGCGAAGAAAGATTGCCCACTGGCAATTCTCCGGGATTTCCGGCGTCTGCCGCATGATGTCGGTGATAGGGAAGCGATCTTCCTTGGCGATCGCCATATACATGCGCGGCATCAGCGGGAAGTGGAATGCCATATGGCACTCGTCGCCGTCCCCGAAGTATTCGCGCGTATCCTCCGGCCACTGATTGGCTTCGGCAAGCAGCATCTTGCCTGGATGTGTCGCATCGAGAGCGGACCGGATCTTCTTCAGGATCGCATGCGTCTCCGGAAGATTCTCGTTGATCGTGCCTTCTCTCTCGACGAGATAAGGGATGGCATCGAGCCGGAAGCCATCGATGCCGGTTTCAAGCCAGAACCGCATCACGCCCAAAAGTTCCTCCAAGACCAGCGGATTATCGAAATTGAGGTCGGGCTGGTGGGAGTAGAACCGGTGCCAATAGTACGCGCCAGCCACCGCGTCCCAAGTCCAGTTGGACTTCTCAGTGTCGAGAAAGATGATGCGCGTTTCCGGGAATTTCTGATCCGTATCCGACCAGACATAGAACTCCCGCTCCGGAGAGCCAGGAGGTGCCAAGCGGGCTCGCTGGAACCATGGGTGCTGGTCGGACGTGTGATTGATGACGAGCTCGATGATCACGCGAAGACCGCGTTTGTGTGCCGCTTCGACGAAGGCTTTGAATTCTTCCGTCGTGCCGTAGTCCGAGCTGATATTGGTGTAGTCGGCGATATCATATCCGTCGTCACGACGTGGCGAAGGGAAAAACGGCAGCAGCCAGATCGTATTGGCACCCAGCGCTTCAATGTGATCGAGCTTTTGGCGCAAGCCCGTGAAGTCGCCAATACCATCGCCATTGGCATCGAAGAACGATTTGATATGAAGTTGGTAGATGACCGCGTCTTTGTACCACAGGGGATCTGGCTCCGGCGTGTCTGTCTGAGTGACTGGGCCATGGCTTACGGTCATCGTGTCCATTTCGTTTTCCTCCCTTATCTCACGCGCCAGATTGCGAACGGCGGGCCTGCATGCGGATCGAGCCGAATGCGCTGGATCTTGCCGGTCCATGTGAATCTCCAGCCGGTGATCAAGTCCTCGAGGTCAAGCGCGCCGTCGTCCGGCAGGTTCCATGACCAGAGTGGAATTTCCACATCCGCTTCCTGTGCCTTGTATGGATCGAGGTTGACGGCAATCAGCAGAGCGTTCTCACGGCTCGTGCTTGCCTTCTCATAGAACATGATGTTGTCGTTCCAGGCTGTGAGAAGCTGAAGGCCGAGATGCGAATGCAGAGCCGGGTTCTCCTTTCGGATCCGGTTGAGCATGGCAATCTCGGATTTGATGTTACCCGGCCGGTCGTAGTCCCAGGCGCGAATCTCGTACTTTTCCGAGTCGGCATATTCCTTGCGCTTGGCGTCGGGCCGGCCTTCGCAAAGCTCAAAACCATTATAGACGCCCCAAAGTCCCGACAGCGTCGCGGCGAGCGCAGCACGGACCAGATAAGCGGGGCGCGGCGCGTTCTGCAGGAAATCAGGGTTGATGTCGTGCGTGTTGACAAAAAAATGGGGCCGGAAGAATTCCTTCGGTTCTTGCGTGGTGATCTCGCGCATGTACTGCTCGAGCTCCCACTTGGCGTTGCGCCATGTAAAATAGGTGTATGACTGTGAAAAGCCTATCTTGGCGAGCCGATACATGACCTTCGGCTTCGTGAAGGCCTCCGATAGGAAGACGACCTCCGGATGCCGCAAGCGGATATCGGCGATTAGCCATTCCCAGAACGGAAAAGGTTTGGTGTGCGGATTGTCGACGCGGAAGAGCTTGACACCGTTGTCGACCCATTTTTGTACGATGTCGCGCAATTCGATCCATAGTGCGGGGATCGCGTCATGGGCGTAGAAATCGACGTTGACGATGTCCTCGTATTTCTTCGGCGGATTTTCCGCATAGCGAATCGTGCCATCCGGCCGCCAGTCGAACCAGCCTGGATGTTGGCTCAACCAGGGATGGTCTGGCGAGCACTGGATTGCCAGGTCGAGCGCGATTTCGAGACCGTGGTCGCCAGCCGCGTCGATCAACCGACGGAAATCGTCGAACGTGCCGAGCTCGGGATGGATCGCGTCGTGGCCGCCGGCTTCCGAGCCGATCCCATAGGGGCTGCCGGGATCTGCTGGCGCGGCCTGGAGGCTGTTGTTCTTGCCTTTGCGGTTCGTCTTGCCGATCGGATGGATGGGCGTGAAGTAGAGCACGTCAAAGCCCATCGCGCGGATGGCTGGCAGGCGTTTGATGACATCGTCAAACGTGCCGTGCCGATTCGGATCGCCGCTCTGGGAGCGTGGAAAAATCTGGTACCAGCTCGCAAACGCAGCGGCGGCGCGTTCCGCATCGAGCGGGATGGCCTGCGAGCGAACCCGATACGGACGGCGATCCGCCTTAGTCATTAGTTCGGCGGTCTCGGCGGCGAGCAGGATTTCGATCCGCTGGGGATCCTGCACCTCGGTCAGCCTGTCGAAGACTGTCCGCAGCCGGTTTTTGATCGGACCGGACGAATAGTCGAGCGCATCGAGAACGTGGTTGATGCCCTCCTGGATTTCCAGGCGCAGATCGAGCCGCGCCTCGTGCTTCTTGCTGAACTCGTAGCGGAAGATGGCGAATGGATTGCGCCAGCCTTCGACCAAAAACTCATGCCGCCCCATGCGCTTCGGCGTGAATTCCGCCCGCCAGCGATCGTTTTCGATCAACTGCATGGGGACCTCGTTCCAGTTGACCTCGTCGGCCGGTCGCCAAAGCAGGGCCGCCGACAGGGGATCATGGCCATCGCCGAAAATATCTGCCTCGACTTTCACCGTCTCTCCGACGATGCGTTTGACGACGAAACGCCCCTGATCGACCGCCGGCGTGATGTTCTCAACAGCCAGCCTTGCAGAGGCTGCGGCGTCCTCGACACGAGGTACCGGGACCGCACCAACGATCGGAACTGATGATGTTCCTTCGAAGAGACGCAGTTCACCCGGCCTCAATTTAAGCTGAGCGGTAAAGGTTTCGTCGTCCGCATCGAGAGCCTCTAGCGGCAGAAAAGCGGAGGCCGCCTCGCGGACCGCGTTAAATGGCGCATGCGCCACCCGCCGCAGGTCGCGATTGAGGACGACGACGCGTGCCTTCTGCGATGTGCGGATGTCCTCCTGCTCGGTCTGCATCAAGGCGACCGTCGGCGTCTGACTGGCGAAAACCAACCTGAGCGGCTGCCGGGCGAAGCCGGCTGCGGTCTTATTGGTTCTCGCGCTCACAGAGCGAATGTCTCCTGAGAGGTCGAAGGAGCCGACCTCACGAAGTCCGGGCAAGCCTGTTGCGTCGCCATGCATCGGATCGAGGGGCGTTGCCACACCGTATTCGAAGCCCATGGGGATCATCAGGCCACTGGCAAATGTGGAAGCCAGTTTCAGCGCTCGGACAGCCTTGCGCTGCAGAACCTCGCAACTGTCGGTGCCGTTGGCGATGCGCTTTGCGAACGGCGCTTCCGGGAAGGTAATCTGATATCCGATCTGCCGCTGGATCTGGTATTCGTCCATGATCCAGCGGTCCTCAAGGTTCCACCATGCAAGCGAGGAGAAGCTGCCGTCGAATCCGGTTCCTTCAAGTGCGTTGCGGTCTTCGAAGGCGCTCCCTGGCGTCCAGGCAAGAAAGGTCGTTTGCGGAGCCGATTTCCGGGTCGAGACGATAAGGTCGTACCATGTTTCCGGCGCCATGCGCCCGATCCCCAAGCAGCGGAAGCCTGCGATGCCGAGGCCGGCAAGCCAAATCATGCGGTTGCGCCAATCCTCGACGTGCTTGGCTTCGCTGATGAAATCGATGCGCCGGCTGCTGCTTTCATGCGGTGCCATTCGCGGATCGGCAGGAATTGACCCCGCAGCACTGTCATCGAGGGCTACCCGGTCGACGACGAGGTCGAGCATCAGCTTGATGTCTTTTTCTCGAGCCGCCTGGACCAATGCCTTGAGCCCATCCTCGACGGATTGACCCAGTCCCAGTTCAGCGTCAAGCCGGTCGAAATTCCTGATGACAAAGACACTGGCATTATGGCCGCGTTCGAAAACGGGGGCAGTGAGTACCGTGTCGAGACCAAGATCCTTGACATGCGCGAAGACCTCTCTCCAGGCATCGAACCCCTTCAGCATCAAGGGATGCACGTAATAAATCTGCGGTGGCGGCCGCAAGAGGGAGCGTCGGGAATCGAACTGGGAGCGCGTGTCCATGGGGTAATGCCTTGCCGCAATGTTTTGGGTCTAACGGAAGGTCACCGGAACTTGTTCCGATTTTTTCGAGCCTCTCCTGCTATCAGAGGTGAATTTTTGGTCGCGAAGACGTCGACGCGTTGAAGCATTTCAAGCGATAGCGCGCGTTCACTAAATTGGATTTGCGCGCATCGAGATCTTCGGGTTTCAGAGGTCTTGAAAGGATTCAGGACACCGGCACAACAGGCCCATGCTTTGTTGCCGGGCTACAGTCGGACCCGTTGCTGTGCTAATGACGGCTGCTCGTCAACGGCCAATGTCGCCGTGCCGACTCGACCACGCGCCTTTTCGTGCGAGACCGTTTCGGCAGCTCGAACTCGTCTGCTTCGACGGCGGCGCCAAGGCGCTCGGCAAGCGCATGCGCATCGACCGGTGCGCGAACCTTCACGTCATTGTCGAAATAGACATAGACGTCGCGACCGTTTTTAGATCGCGGCGGCGGCAGCGTTACGCACTCGGCATTGGCGGGCTCCTTCCCATGCGCCCATGCATCAATGCGCTTCGCCCAGATATCCAGTGCCTCGTCGTCATAACCGCTGACGTAAAGCTCCTTGGAGCCGTGCAGGCGGCAATAGACGAAGTCGGCGGTTACATCCATCAGCCGCGGCCATTCGACGGTATCCGCGCAAACGAGGGCGACACCATGCTCCCTGAGGAGCTCGATAAAGGCCTTATCGCGGAAACTGTCGTGGCGGATCTCCAGCGCGTGGCGCAAGGGCTGCTTGGCCTCGCTTTTCAGCCAGGCCCGCCCGTCGAGCCTGGTGTCGTGGTGCTTGGCGAAGTCTGCAGCTTTTTCCGTGTCTTTTGGAAGAATCGCGAGGAAGGACGCAAAAAGATCCACATCAAATTTGAGGTTCGGCGGAAACTGCCAGAGGATCGGTCCGAGCTTCGGCCCCAGTCGCAACAGACCGGAGGCGAAGAAATTGGCAAGCGGCGTTTCGCTCTGCCTCAGCCGCAGCATGTGTGTGATGTAGCGTGAGCCTTTAACCGAGAAGACGAAATCGTCAGGAACCTCCTCACGCCAGTGTGCGAAGGCCTCGGGTGTCTGCAAACCATAGAAGGTTCCGTTGATCTCTATCGAGGAGAAGTGGCGCGAGGCATAGGCCAATTCCTGCTTTTGCGGCAGTCCTGTCGGATAGAAGACGCCGCGCCAGGGCGCATAGGTCCAGCCTGATAGGCCGATGCGGGTGGTACCGGTGTTTTTCATGCCGAAGGAACCGAAGGGAGGCTGACTTTGTTCCGCACCAATCCGGGCTTGCGAGGATAACCTTGCCTACAGCGAGGTCACCCCAGGTAGAAAGAAGGCTTCTCAAGCGGTCGGGCCCGGCGTTCCGGGATTCAGCGTGAACGCAACCTGCAGGCTCCTCTGCGCGTCTCAGGCCGCGCCATAGAAACACTAATGCATTAGTGTATTGAAATCGAACCTTGCCGGTGCTAATACGGTCGCGACGAAACCCAAGTCGGAATGTGTCCATGCCCAAAAATGCAGATCAGCTCCGTAGCGCTCGATGGTTCGCACCAGATGATCTACGCTCCTCCGGCCATCGCTCCCGCCTGATGCAGATGGGGTATGACGCGAAGGATTGGGGCAGGAAACCGATCATTGCCATCCTGAATACGTGGTCGGATCTCAATCCCTGCCATGCGCACTTCAAGCACCGCGTTGAGGACGTGAAACGCGGCGTATTGCAGGCAGGCGGCTTTCCGGTGGAGCTGCCGGTGCAGTCTCTATCTGAGAGTGCGCTGAAGCCCACGACGATGCTCTATCGCAACTTTCTCGCCATGGAGACGGAAGAGCTTCTTCGCGGTCATCCCATCGATGGCGCCGTGCTGATGGGCGGCTGTGATAAGACCACGCCTGCCCTGGTCATGGGCGCGATCAGCGCCGGTTTTCCGATGATCTTCCTGCCGGCCGGGCCAATGTTGCGCGGCAATTATAAGGGCGAATATCTCGGCTCCGGCTCGGACGCATGGAAATATTGGGATGAACGCCGCGCCGGCAACATCACTGAAGATCAATGGACCGGCGTCGAGGAGGGGATTGCACGCTCCTACGGTCACTGCATGACCTTCGGCACCGCTAGCACCATGACGGCGATCGCCGAATCCCTCGGCTTGACGCTACCGGGCGCAAGCTCGATCCCCGCAGCCGATGCCAACCATATCCGCATGAGTGCGCGCGTCGGTCGGCGCATCGTCGAGATGGTCTTCGAGGATCTGACGCCGGACAAGATCATCACTGAGAAATCGGTTGAGAATGCCACGACGATCGCGATGGCGACGGGCTGTTCCACCAATGCAGTGGTGCACCTGATCGCGATGGCGCGCCGCGCCGGCGTGCCCTTGACCCTTGATGACCTGGACAAGGCCGGCCGTACGACGCCGGTCATCGCCAATATCCGACCCTCCGGCAAGCAATATCTGATGGAGGATTTCTACTATGCCGGGGGGCTGAGGGCTCTGATGGCGGAAATGAAGGAACGCCTGCATCTCGATGCAATGACGGTAAGCGGCTTTCCGCTCGGCGAAACTCTCGAGGGTGCGGTGGTCTACAACGCGGATGTCATCCGACCGCTGTCGGACCCAATCTACCACGAGGGTTCGCTTGCCGTCCTCAAGGGCAATCTCGCACCCGACGGCTGTGTGATGAAGCCATCCGCCTGCGAAGAACGGCTGCGTGTCCACGAAGGCCCTGCACTCGTCTTCGACAGTTATCCCGAGATGAAGGCGGCGATCGACGACGATGATCTCGAGGTGACCGCAAATCACGTCCTGATCCTTCGCAATGCCGGACCGAAGGGTGGTCCCGGCATGCCGGAATGGGGAATGCTGCCGATCCCGAAGAAGATCCTGAAGCAGGGCTATCGCGACATGCTGCGCATTTCCGACGCCCGCATGAGCGGCACGAGCTATGGTGCCTGCATCCTGCACGTGGCGCCCGAATCCCATATAGGCGGGCCGCTTGCGCTGGTGCGCACCGGCGATATCATCCGCGTCGACGTTCCGAACCGCTCCATCGACATGCTGGTGGACGAGGAGACGCTGGCAAAGCGGCGCGCCGAATGGATAGTGCCGGCCGACAAATATGAACGCGGCTATGGCTGGATGTTCTCAAAGCACATCAAACAGGCGAATGACGGCTGCGATTTCGATTTCCTCGAGAAGGATTTCGGTGCAGCCGCCGGCGAGCCCGATATTTTTTGACTGCCGCTATTTTCAGGATTGGAGGAACCATGACGAACTACGTTCTCTCGGACGCGACGCGCAAGAAATACGAGGGCGTGAGCTGCGCCACGCTCTGTACCGCCCTCTTCAAGCGCGGGTTACGCAACCAGTTCATCCAGGATGTCCATCCCGTCCTGCCGAAGGCGAAGAACATGGTCGGCCAGGCGTTCACACTCCGCTACATCCCGGCGCGCGAGGACCTCAACCAGCTCACTGTGTTCCAGAATCCCGCACATCCGCAGCGCGCCGCCGTCGAACAGTGCCCGCCCGGCTTTGTCATGGTCATGGACAGCCGCAAGGATCCCCGCGCCGCTTCGGCTGGTTCGATCCTCGTGTCGCGGCTGATGATACGCGGTGTTGCAGGTGTCGTTACCGATGGCGGCTTCCGCGACAGTCCCGAGATTGGTGACCTCGACATCCCGGCCTATCACAACCGTCCTTCCGCGCCGACCAACCTCACGCTGCACCAGGCGCTGGACATCAACGTGCCGATCGGCTGCGGCGATGTCGCGGTCTGGCCGGGAGACGTCGTGGTCGGCGACCGCGAGGGCGTCATCATCGTTCCTGCCCATCTCGCCGAGGACATCGCCGACGAGGCAGTCGAGATGACCGCCTTCGAGGATTTCGTCACCGAAGAAGTGCGGAAGGGTCGGTCGATCATCGGCCTCTATCCGGCGACCCACGAAGAGACGAAGGCCGATTTCGCCAGGTGGCGACAGGCCAACGGACGATAGGCGGTCTCCATGTTCAAGCACATCACCATCCTTCAGGCAGCCGAGCTGCCCGAGAAAACGGATCGCGAGTTGAAGGAAGCCTTCACCGTCATCGGCCTGCCGAAAGGCGAGGCGGAAGCCGCCGGGGTTCTGGCCGAACACGGCGCCGCCATCAGGGGCATGGCCGTCCGCCATGCGCATATCGACGCCGGCATGCTGGAGAAGCTGCCGGCACTGGAGATCATCTCCAGCTACAGCGCCGGTCTCGACGGCATCGACATTGAGGCGGCGGCGAGCCGCGGCGTTTCCATCCACAACACTTCGAAGATCCTGGCGCAAGACGTGGCGGACCTCGCCGTCGCGCTGAGCATATCGGCGACGCGCGGGCTGATGCGCGGCCACGATTTCGTGCGCGACGGACACTGGGGCCAGCACAGCTTCCCGCTCGGCCGCTCCCTGCGCTCGCTAAACACCGGCATCGTCGGCCTCGGGCATATCGGCTCGGCGATCGCGGCGAGGATGGAGGTCATGGGCGCGCCCGTTGCCTATTTCGGGCCGCGCAGGAAGCCTGTCGACCATCTCTATTTCGGCAGCATCGACGACCTTGCCGAATGGGCCGATCTCTTGATCGTCACCTGTCCAGCAAGCCCCGAAACCACCGGCCTGATCGGCCCGTCCGTGCTTGAAAAGCTTGGGCCGCACGGCTTCCTCGTCAACATCTCGCGCGGCACGATCGTCAATGAGTCGGCCCTCATCGCTGCATTAGCGACAGGCGGCATCGCTGGCGCGGCGCTCGACGTCTTCGAGAAGGAGCCGGTCGTGCCCGATGCGCTGCGGAACGATCCGCGGGTCGTGCTGTCGCCGCATATGGGTAGCGGCACCCAGGAGACGCGCCAGCAGATGGGCGACCGGCTGGTCGAGGCGTTGGTCACGCATTTCAGCGCAGGTTAGACACGGTGTCCGACGACAGAGGCCGCGTCAGCTGCGCGGCATTTTCATTCCCAGGGCGGCCGACCTTCCCTGTGCAACAGGACGAGGATGACAGCGAGGACGAGGCTGCCGATGATGACATCCACCGGCCCCCTGCAGCGCCATGAGTAGCAAGGTGATGATCGACGGTGTCGCGTCCAACGAAACAATGCCCTAGGCAAGATTAACTGGACAAACCCGTAGGTTTCCAGGCGTTTCGACGCCTGGAAATGCCTTACAGAAAAATGGTGAAACAAACGGAATAGTTGGACTCAGCTTTCCTGCTACCACCAAATTTTGCGGAAGAGATAATGATCAATGCCAGCCTGGCTCCCAATGCGCAGCCGTACCGAGTGCTTTGCGTTGATGGCGGCGGCATGCGTGGAATCTACACTGCGGCGTTCCTCGACCGTCTTCTGCATCAATACGCAGTCATCAGAGGGGTGGAAGCCCTCGACCTCGGCAAGGGGGTGATGACGAAGCCATCGTCGCCGTCAGGGATAGACAGAAGCGCGACTTCCTCGCGACGCTGTTCCTCTCACACGGCACCCCGATGCTGCTTGCCGGCGACGAATTCGGCCGCAGCCAGATGGGCAACAACAACGGCTACTGCCAGGACAGCGAGCTGAGCTGGGTGGATTGGGACGACCTTCCGGAAAGCGCGGAAGAGCTTCGCACCTTCACCAAGCGACTGATCACCCTCCGCCAGGAGCACTCGATCCTCAGGCGCGAAAACTGGCGCGATGGCATGACGATCACCTGGTATAATCCGGGCGGCGGCGAGCCGACCGAAGAGCAATGGGCCGACGCCGGCAGCACCACGATCGGCCTGCCGATTTCTCGCGACCACGACGACGAGGAAGCCTGGGACGACGTCCTCATCCTCTTCAACCCGCACAACGGAACCCGTCCCGTTCGTTCTCCCGGAAGCGGAGAAAGGCTGGACGGTCGTGTTGACCACCGCCGATCCCGGCGCTGGCTAGAAGAGGCTCGAAGCCTTAGATTACGATATGGTGAGACGCAGCCTCGTGCTGCTTCGCGCGGGCTCTCACCGATGAGCATGGAGGCGAAGGGATGATCCGGACAATAACAGCAGCAGGTGTGATGGCGGCGCTTGTCGCAAGCTGCACAGTCGTTTCGAGCTCCTATACGTCAGAGGGTTACGCACCCATTCCCGGCAGCATCACCTACGGCGGCCAGCCTCGAACGAAGCTCACGAGATCTCCGATCGGCTCTTCGTTCCCGCATACGTTCACGGATCAGACAGGACGCACGGTCGAGGAGATTTATGTCATCCAGCCAGACAGGACGTTGCGCATCGTCGAGCGACACTATCGGCCATTTTTGGCCTGGGACAGGGACCAGTAAAGCCGGCCCGGTCGGAGACATGCGATGCCCGGAACGTTCACATCCATCTTTCTGCAGGCCTTCGACCTTGAAGGCGTTCGATGCCCGCGCGGTTGCAAGCGAGGAAGAAGCCATTGATCAAGCGGTAGACCTCGCCCAGCGGCACGCCGGCGTGCAGAAACTCGGGAAAGTCGACCGCTGCGTCTTCCCATTAGACCGAAAGGCATTCATCCTTTATCCGCAGCGTCACAAGGACGCCGCTTTTTGTCCAGTCGTAGGCGATGGCACCCCCCAGATGACCGGTGACGGTCCGGTGTAGCAGCTTGCTGCCATAGCCTTCCGACACCTGAGGTGGTTGGACCTCGGGTCCACCCTGTTCCGTCCAGACGATTTCCACTTCGCCTTCTAAGGTCGTCCCGGAGACGTCCAGCGTGCCGGCCACGTCCGAGAGCGCGCCGTACTTAAGTGAGTTCGTCGCCAACTCGTGAATCACCAAAGCCAAACTTGTCGCCGACTTTTCTCCCACACCCATACGTGGAACCGCAACACGGATGCGACCAGCAAAGGCGCCGGTCGCGTCGTACGGCGCAAGCAGCACGGCGAACAGATCTCCAAGAAGGGCCGCGCTGCCCTGCCCGCCCGGAAGTGGCCGAACGAGATCATGGGCACGACCGAGCGCGGTCAGACGCTGGGTCAGTTGCTGCACCATTTCTTCCTTTGTCCCGGCAGCGCGTGCGGTTATTGCAGTCAGCCCCGAAGCAAGCGCGAGAAGGTTCTTGACGCGGTGGCTCATCTCACCAGCGAGAAGCTCATGACCTTCCTCCGCCTGCTTGCGCCCGGTTACGTCAAGGAAGATGCCCATTGTCCTTCGCGCGACCACGTCTCCGGCGCTGCCTTCGCCCCGAGCGGAGACCCATCGGACGTTGGAGGCGTCCGTCAGGATTCGGAAGTCGATCTCATAGGGCCCGTTGACGGCTCTCGTCGCCACGAATGCGGCCCTGACCCTATCCCGGTCGGCTGGATGGATTTTCGCCGACAGGTCCTCGAAGGTGAGCGCCCTGTCGCTCGACACGTTCCAAAGCTCATATGCCTTGGCATCCATGATGAAGGTGTCATCGTCAACATTCCAGGTCCAAAGCGCTACGCCTGCCGCCTTGATCGCGTTGCGTAGTTCGGCGGGAGTCCATTCGTACTGACTGGTCGGGCCCTGGCTTTTCATCGAAAGTCTTCCGCTAGAGGTGAATAGAGGGCTTTGTAGAGCTGCAGGGGATTGCGCCCTCACTAACTTCGAACGCTTCCCGAAGTTCCCAAGGCATGAGTTTATCTGAGGGGCGCTAAGCTTCCGAATACGCCGTGCAGAGGCATATTTCTGGACGCTTGCGCCCTTCAAGATGAGAATTGCGTTGTCCATGGTCGCCACTGCTTGCTGTTCGCTCCAGCCCAGCTTTCCTATAGGGCTACGCTTTGAGAATTTAACCGCACATCCCTGTGATAACTCTGGGCACATCTGCCTGGCCGATGTGTTAGGTGGGTGGCCGAAGCAGGAACCCGCGATCCGCGTCCGATCACAAGACAGGACGAAGTACGATGCCCATTCGCGAGAGGAAGACGCACGCGGCGAGGATAACATTCATGGACATTGCTCCCAGCTTCAGCGCAGAAAGTGTATGCCGCCCTGTCGCAGGTCAATATCCGTTATGGGTCATTCGCGACCGGGGTGCCAGCGCAGCTTTAACGGACCTAAAGCTCTGCGCCCGGATACTGAGCAAGCTGATACCTTAAGGTTCGCTCGGTCCGTTAGGAAAGTGGTCCCGCAATGCTTCAAGAATGGTCTCTGCGGAAAACGGTTTCTGTATGAAGGCCGCATTTCTCGGGAGCTCGCCCTCTTTTGGCGTTCTCGCTCCGGATGCGACGACCACTTCTATGTGAGGCCACCGCTCGGCGACCTTCCTGGCCAGTTCAAAGCCGTCAAGATCGCCGCCTGTCTGCACGTCCGTGAAGAGTAGCTGCAGCGAGCTGTATTTTTCGAGAAACGTAAAACCTTCGTCGGCCATGGCGGCCTCTACGACATGATATCCGGCATCGGAAATGATGTCGGCGGTATCCACCCGTATCAGTGGTTCGTCATCCACGACGAGTGCGATGGATTCCCCGATATCGTCGAGTTTCGTTTATCCATGCTCGGTAACATCGCCCGTGACGTAATTTCGAAAATAACCGAGAGAGCGGTGAGATTGTGGAAATCACGATGACGCCGAAGGTCCTCTCCTGCCGGTGAAAGGGACCGAAGAGTCGGACCGCCGCCTCAAAGGGATACGATTATCGAGACAACGGGGAGGCGCCGATCGATCAGCCCCTTGAAGAATCAGAATGACGATCGAGCCATCTCTATCCAAGCATTCCTGGTTGGTGGAGTGACGATAGCACCTGTGACGCCCTCGGAATCCCTATGCCTCTGCAAACGCCTGGTCATTTTCGAGGTTTATGTTGAGGCAGCCCTTGTAAAACATCCTATACCATCCAATTAACATCCATGTGGATGGTAAATGCATGACTGACAACGTTTACAAGCTTCGCGACAAAAACAGCGAGTCGGAAAAAATCACGATTAATCTCGGCTATGTCGATCTAGGTCGTATCGACCTTCTCGTGCAGGAAGGCTTCTATTCCAATCGCAGCGATTTCATACGAACAGCGATCAGAAATCAGCTCGCCAGCGAGGGTGAGGCGGTCAAACAGTCAGTCATCAGGCAAACGCTGGAACTCGGCCTACTCGACTACAGCAAGTCCGATCTGGAAGCCGTGAAGGCCGCAGGAGAAAAGCTCGAGATCAAGGTACTTGGACTGGCCCGCATTGCCCCGGATGTCACACCTGACCTCGCCTTGGCAACAATCGAATCTATCACCGTGCTCGGCGCGCTTCAGGCGAGTGCGGAACTGAAATCGGCATTGGCCGAACGTATTCGCTAGGCCTGTAGCCCACCAACGAGGACATTCCATGAACGATGATTTCTTCATTGCCGTGAGGCGGGCGACGTCCTTGACGCGAACCTCGAATATTACCGAGGCAACCCGCGTGATCCAGGATGCACTTGCTGGCCGTCCCGCCTCCGGCGCTCGTGCCTCAACAGAACCCGACATCGCGGACACTCCGCGGGTGCATCATTCGAAACCTTTTCAGATAGATCCCAACGCCGAAATTATCGAGCCGGACACACAGCAAGCGACCGGAGCCATGGAGCGGCATGACGGTCTTGGATCCGATCGATTCCGAAAGCCCCTCGGCGAGACACTGCGCATCTTGCGCGAAGGACGGGCGGCCTCTGGCGCATTCGCCTCAATGCCGGGCATAGACCTGCCCGGACTGGCAAAACATGGCCCCTCTCCTGCCGTGCCACCTGGAGCGCAATTTCTGACGCGATCCTATACCTGCGCGGCCGGCATCCGAAGCTACAAACTCTACGTACCGGCATCCGCGCTGGACCGGCCACGTGGACTGGTCGTCATGCTCCACGGCTGCAAACAAAACCCCGACGACTTTGCCACAGGGACTGGCATGAACGCCGTTGCTGAGGTGCATGGCCTCCTCGTTGCCTATCCCCACCAGACAGCATCGGACAACACCTCATGCTGCTGGAACTGGTTCAGGACTGCTGATCAGAAGCGCGATGCTGGGGAACCCTCAATTATCGCAGGAATTACCGCGGAGATCATGGCGGAATTCGACCTCGATCGAAACCGGGTTTTTGTTGCGGGCCTGTCGGCAGGCGGCGCGATGGCCGCGGTTATGAGAGAGACGTATCCTGATCTCTACGGCGCTGTAGGCATTCATTCCGGACTAGCCTATGCTTCGGCAAGCGACGTCATGTCGGCTTTCTCCGTCATGCGAGGCGACGCATGTCTCATATCTCAACCGAAACCCCGTTACCGCTCCAAACCCGAGGTTCGCACGATCGTGTTTCATGGAGGCGCGGACCGCACGGTCAATCCTTCTAATGCTGAGCGGATAGTCGCGGCCGCCATTCCGCCAGAGCCCAACTCCACAACTCAAACCCACACCGGCCGCTCCGCCGGTAAGCGCGCCTATACGAGGAAAATTGTTACAAACGCGCAGCGGCTGCCGGCGCTGGAATATTGGTTGGTTGAGGGCGCGGGCCATGCCTGGTCCGGCGGTGATGCCGGCGGATCGTACACAGACCAGGACGGGCCAGACGCAACAAATGAGATGGTGCGCTTTTTCCTCGAACCCAGCAACGCTTCGCAGGAAAATGTGGCCGCTAAGTAGCTCGGACTAGCGGTGCGCGAGCCTCCGGTGGTTCCGCTTGACGATGGTATGAGTTCCCCCACGGAAGACATCGGATCGACGCCATGTCAGTGCCGTTATTGCGATCAGGTGCTGAGACTATTCAACCGTAGCGTCTTGCAATGTCTGACGCAAAGGGTCTGTGGAGGCACCACTGGGGCCGCTGTATGCCATCCTCTTGCAGCACCCCCCTCAACGAGTGGCAGGTTTTCGGAACAACAATAGCATCGCTCGACGGCCGATGTGGGGCGCAAAGCGGAAATCGTAGTTGCCTAAGCGCCTGAATCTGCAAGTCTCCGTGGAGCGAGGCTCGAGACCTGCACCTGGGATCATTGCGTGGAGGCGGAAATTATTTCCGCTCGCGGCAGCTCCTGCGCCAGAAAGTGATATTCGGCGGACCTCGGCGGCTGGATCCCGGCTGCCGGATCGAGAAGCGGATACCCCACGGCGAAATTCGACTCCCTATTTTTTGCGTAGACGTCGGCGATACCTCAGGAGGTTCGCGGCCCGCCGAGGGTAATCAATAGGCTAACTTCGGTTCTCCAAGCGGTTTGTTTTGCGCCACTCTTCGTATTCTCCGCGGGCATCGTCATGCAGCGGATAATAGCGCTGCAACGACCCGCCCTCCATAAGCTTCACTCGCGAGAACTCCTCCCAATCGTGATGCTTTTGCGACTCTTCGATTACCTTCGAGGCCATTGCGACTGGAAGCACCACCACCCCGTCGTCGTCGGCGACGATGATGTCGCCGGGGATTACCGTGACACCGCCGCAGGCAATCGGAACGTTGACGGCATTGGGATAGATGCTGGTTTGCACATGGTAGTTGGGCGTCCAGCCGCGCAGCCATAGGGGGAGATCTAGCTTCTCGACATTGGGCCGATCGCGCATGCACCCGTCGATTACGATGCCAGCGCCGCCTCTGCCTTTGAAATACGTCGACATCATATCGCCGAAGACGCCCGAGCTCATGTCGCCTCGCGCGTCGACCACGACTACATCGCCCTCTTGCGCGTGATAGAGCACGTGCCGGTGCAACTGCGTCTCCGGATCGGCATATTCTCCCTCGGTGAAGAGGTCCGGCCGCTGCGGCATGAACTGGAGCGTCAGCGCCGGCCCGACGATCGACTTCCCGCGGTTCTGCGGCACGGGACCGACCATGTGCGGATTGCGGAAGCCCATGTGGCCAAGCGTGCCGGCAACCGTCGCGGCGCCGATTTCCTTCAGTGCGTCGATCAGGTCTTTGGGCGGTCGCGTAATGTCGGGAGTATGCGTCATTTTAGACTCCGGTGGATGAAACTACCAGTTCGTGACAGAACCGTCGCGGCGCTTCAGGTGAGGCGCCTCCCAGAAACGAAAGCTCTCCGCCTTGACCGCCTCTTCGTTGACCTCGACGCCGAGCCCCGGCAGATCGCTGACCGGATAGTCGGGGCCGTCGAGCCGTGGTTGCACGGGGAAGAAGTCGGAATTGTCGAAGCCCAGCCTTGTTTCGGGCGCCCTGGTCTCGAGCCAAGCGAAATTCGGCACCGCTGCGGCGAGATGGATGGTCGCGGCCGTGCAGACTGGGCCAAGGGGATTGTGCGGCATCAGGTCCACATAGTGCGCCTCGCTCCAGCCAGCGACCTTCATCGCTTCAGTGAGCCCGCCAACATTGCAAACATCGAGCCGGTTGAACTGATGGATGCCGCGCTCGATGTAGGGCAGGAACTGCCACTTGCTGGCAAATTCCTCGCCGATGGCGAACGGGATGTCGGTCATCGTGCGCAGGGATTCGTAGGCCTCCGGTGTCTCGTCTCGTATCGGCTCCTCGAGGAAATCAAGCGCGCCACGGCCGAGTTTGTTGCTGAAGCTCGCCGCTTCTGCCACCGACAGCCGATGGTGATAGTCGACGCCGAGGACGACGTCGTCGCCCAGCACCTCGCGCGCCTTGTTTAGCATAGTTGCGGTAGCGCCGATCGACTCGCGCGGCTCGAAAATGTCCTTGCTGTTTTGCCCGATGGGGAAGAAGCGGATCGCCTGCCACCCTTGTGCGCGTAGTTCGCGGGCTCGTTCGATGGCGCCATCGCCCTCGGCCTCGTCACCGGTCGAGGCGAAGGTAGGAATGCGGTCGCGCTGCTTGCCGCCCAGCAGTTCGTAGGCCGGCACCCCCAGCGCCTTGCCCTTGATGTCGTGAAGGGCAATGTCGATGGCGGAAATCGCCGCCTGCAGAACGCGCCCGCCTTCGAAGTATTGGCTGCGATAAACTTCTTGCCAGATCCGACCAATCTGCATCGGGTCGCGGCCGATGAGAAACTCGCGATAGTGCTCGATCGCGCCGACTACGGCCTTCTCGCGACCGCTCAAGCCGCTCTCGCCCCAGCCGAAGATGCCGTTGTCGGTCTCGACCTTGACCAGCATCTGGTTGCGCGTTCCTACCCATACTGGATAGGGCTTGATCGCCGTGATTTTAAGCTTCGCAGTCATCCACGCCCTCGTTTCCCACGCATCCGCTTGGTCTCAGTTGGCCTTGAGGGCCATTTCTGTTTCGCCGTCGAACAGATGCATCCGCTCCTGATCGAACTCGAGCCAAATCTGTTCGTCGGGCGCGACGGCAATGGTCGGCGGGACGCTGACATTGACGATGGCGCCGGACAGGAACGCCTGTACGAAAGTGACGTCTCCGGTCGGCTCCACCGTGTAGGCCTTGGCAGGGACGCTTCCTGGCATCGCACTCTTATGCAGCTTGATCGTCGAGTGACGTGCGCCGAGCACGACTTTCTTGGTTGTCGCCCTCGCGACCTTCTGGGCGTTGTGTGGCGAGAGCTCGAGGCACCAACCATCCGCGCTGGTCAACACAGTGTTGCCGCTTGCCGTTGACGCCTCCAGCGGAACAAGGCTCATCGCCGGGCTGCCGACGAAGCTGGCGACGAACATGTTCACCGGATGGGCAAAGACCTGCGCCGGTGAATCGTATTGCTGCAGGTAGCCGCCGTTCATCACCGCCATCCTGTCGGCCATGGTTACCGCTTCGAGCTGGTCGTGCGTCACGTAGATGATCGTCGCCTTGAGGTCCTGGTGGAAACGCTTGATCTCCGACCGCATCTGCACGCGCAGCTTTGCGTCGAGGTTGGAGAGTGGTTCATCCATCAGGAATACCGCCGGATCGCGAACGAGGGCGCGGCCCAGCGCCACGCGCTGCTGTTGCCCGCCCGAAAGTTCGCGTGGCTTGCGCTCGAGCAGCTGCGTCATGTCGAGCACTCGCGCTGCTTCCTTGACCTTTTTGTCGATCTCGTCCCTTGGCAGTTTGCGCATCTGCAGCGGGAACGCGAGATTTTTGTAGACCGATTTCTGCGGATAGAGCGCGTAGTTCTGGAACACCATTGCGATGTCCCGGTCCTTGGGGTCGAGGTCGTTGACCACCCTGTCGCCGATGACGATGTCGCCAGATGTGATGGGGATGAGCCCCGCCACAAGATTGAGTGTGGTTGTCTTGCCGCAGCCTGAAGGGCCGACGAGCGCAACGAATTCGCCGTCGTTGACCGTCAGCGAAACGTTGTTGACAGCTTTGAAGCTGCCATAGGTCTTGACCAGATCTTTGAGGACCACGTGGGCCACCGGCAACTCCCCTAGTGCTTGACTGCGCCTTCCGTAAGGGCGCGTACGAAGTATCGTTGCAGGATGAGGAACAGGACCACGACGGGCACGCTCATCATGAAGCTGGCCGCCATCAGGCCCGGAAAGTCCGTTGTATTTTCCGAGAAGAAGCGCTGGATGCCGACCGGCAGTGTCAACTGCTCGTTCTTGGAGAGGAAGGTGTAGGCGTAGATGTACTCGTTCCACGCGCCAATGAAGGAATAGATCGCCGTGGCGATGATTCCTGGCGCCGAGAGCGGCATCACGATCAGGACAAAGGCCTGGAACCGCGTTGCCCCGTCGATGCGCGCTGCCTGCTCGAGTTGCACCGGGATGTTGTCGTAGAAGCCCTTGAGGAGCCAGATTGCCAGCGGCAGGCCGAATGTGAGGTAGGTGAGGATGAGCGACCCATGCGTGTTCACCAGGCCGATCGCGCGCATCAGGATGAAGAGCGGCACGAGAAAGATCACTGCCGGGAACATGTTGCGAAGCAAGACGGCGAAGAACAGAAAGTTCCGGCCCGGGAAGGTGAAGCGCGAAAACGCGTAGGCCGCAGGAACTGCCACGATCACCGAAAGGATGGTCGTGGCGGTGGAGACGAAAAGGCTGTTCCAGAAGAAGCGCAGGAAGTCCTGACCGACGCTGTTTTGCGGATCGAGCAGCTTCTGGTAGCTGGCAAGGGTCGGTTGGTCCGGCCACCATTGCGGCGGGAATTGCATGGCCGCGAAGCCGGACTTGATCGAGGTGATCAGCATCCAGATCATCGGTAATGCGGTGTAGAGCAGCATGAACACAAGGAAGATGCGTCCGCCCCACCGCCATCCATCGATGCGCATACGGCGACGCGCCTGGCCTCGACGAGCAGTCTCGGCAATCGTGCTCATGCGCTCCCGTCCTTCTGCTCGTTGCCGCTCAGCGCACGGACGTAGAAGTAGCCGAGCGACATCAGGATCAGGAACAGCAGCACCGAATAGGCCGATGCCACCCCCCAGCGCTGCCGGCCGAAGGCGAGTTCATAAATGTGGGTGATCCAGATATGCGATGCGTTCGACGGCCCGCCGCCGGTCATGATCCAGGGGATGATGAAAGAATTGAAGTTGGCCACTGCCAGCAGAAGGATCGTCACCGTCGAGACGTTTCTCAAGTGCGGAAAGGTGACGTGCCAGAACCGCTGCCATGCATTGGCTCCGTCGACTTTTGCGGCGCGCAGCAACTGGTCGGGGACCGTCTGCAGGCCAGCCATCATCATGATCATGGCAAACGGAAACTCTCGCCAGATATTGACGACGATCAGCGAGGGCAGCACTGTGCTGACGCTGTCGATGAAATTCGGCGGCCGGTCGGCCAATCCGAGACCGACCAGCACCGCGCCAACGATCCCAAAGTCCGAATGGTAGATCCACTTCCAGATATAGGACGCGGCGACCGCGCTGATGACCCAGGGAATGATCAGGACGGCGCGCAGGATGCCACGGCCGACAAATTCACGATGGAGCGCCAGCGCGCTGGCAAACCCCAGAACAAATGCGATGAAAGTCGATCCCAGTGTCCAGATAAGAGTGTTCGAGGTGACCTTCCAGAACACCGGACTTGTGAGGATGGCGATGTAGTTGTCGAGGCCGATGAAAATCTTGTCCCGGAGCTGCAGGCCAGGTGGCGTATTAAAGAACGACAGCTCGATCGTGTAGTAGATAGGGTAGGCTATGACGATGAGCATCACGGCGATCGCAGGAAGCACGTACGCGTAGTCAGCGCGGTGCTCCCAAATCTTTCGCAGCACGCCGGACCTACCGGGTTGCAGTCTTCGGCGAGTCTCGGCCTTCCCAGTCAAGATCGTCACTGTGCCGTGCCCTTATTCTTCGGAACAAACCGGCTGCAATCGAGGTGCAGCCGGTCAGATCGTCAGGCTTGGACTAGAGTCCGCCATCCGTCAGGTCTTTTACCTTCTTGGCCGCGTCGTCCGCTGCTTGGTCGACGGTCATGGCTCCGGTCAGGGCATTCTGCAGCATGTCCGGGACGATAATGTTCATGATCTCGGGGGACTGTGGCAGCGCCGGGAACGGGATGCCGTAGGGCAGCATCGAGGTCGTGACATCAAGGAACTTGATGTTATCCAGACGTTCCTTCATCCATTTGGTCTTGAAGCCGTTAAGGTTTCCGGGGTTCGAGCCGGCATAGGCCATCTTCAGTGACCATTCGGGGCTCGTCCACATGCAGATGATAGCCTTTGCAGCCGGCTCGTCTACCTTGCCGGCCTCGACATATTCGGGCTTCAGGATGTGAATATTGGAGCCGCCAAACACGACGGCACGCTTGCCGTCGGGGCCAGTCGGAATCAGGCCGTAGCGCATGTTGTCGATGACGGTCTGCGCCTTGTCCTTGTCGGTATCCGTCGCCTTTTTCTGCAGGTCGAGCATGACGTTGTAGTCGGACGGGTGCGAGATCATCATGCCGAGCTGGCCAGCGAGGAAGAGGGGCTGGTTGTCGGCTTGCTGGTTGGTGAGCGCCGAAACCGGAACCGACTTGTCGCGAACATACATATCGTAGGAGGCTTGCAATGCCGCCTTGCTCTGCGGGCTATTGAGCTCGACCTTCTTATAGGTCGGGTTGGCGGTAGCCTCGTCGAAGACGCCGCCGCCATAGGCCCACAGCTGCGGCATGAAGCGGTACGGCGTATTGCCGGCATTCTTGCGAGCCACGAGGCCGTAACCGGCAATGCCGAGCTTGTCGTGGATCTGCTTGGAATACTTGACGACGTCGTCCCAGGTTGCCGGAGCCTTCTCCGGATCGAGGCCTGCACGCTTGAAGATGTCGGCGTTCCAGATGAACGCCATCGTCTCGTTGTTGGTTGGAATGCCGTAGGTCACCCCCTCCCAGGTCACGGCCTTCATTGCGCCGGGCCAGAAATCCTCGGTCGAATACCCTACATCCTCGGGTTTGAGCGGCTCCAAATAGCCCTTTGACGCGAACTCGGTGCCCCCCAGGATTTGCAGGCGGACCGCCATGGGCGCTGCATTGCCAAGGAGCGCGGTCCGGAACTTATCCAGCAGGTCGTTATAGGTGAGGGCTTGTTCCTCAAGCTGGATGTTTGGATAGGTTTTGCGGAAGGTCTCGAAGAACTCCTTATAGTACTCTCGCAGGAGGTCGGGGTCTCCCTCGAAGACGCCCTGATACCAGAAAGTCAGTCGCCCCTTGTAGTCGAGCGGGGTGACCTTGGCGCAATCGCCCGCCGTGTCAAAATCCTGGGTGCCGGCAATGGAGCGCACATATTGCGGCGACCACTTGCTCACGTCGACCGGCGCACCCAGCGCAGACGCGGACATCAACGATACCATCAAAGCAGTGGAGACAGTGCCGCGCAGGACGGCACCTCCGAGTGAAATCCTCGTCATAGGTATCCTCCAGGTTCTCTCCCATGCCGCTCTGCCTCAAGGCGAGCGGTCTTTGCTCGTCGGCCGCAGGACGTTTTTCAGCCAATGTATCCCTTCGAGCTAATCATACGTTTTCAGATCGTTGATTGCCTGTCAACCAGAGAAATCGTACATTGTTTGCAGAGGCCTCACGTGATATCTGAGCCATGTGTGTATTGATTGGAGACAGTCTTGGCCGATACAAGCGATTTTAAAGCAGAGCCACCCGAAGGGATCGACGCTATCGGGGCCTCCAGCGAGGGCGCCTCGCTTTATCAACTGATCAGGGAAGACATCATCGAAGGGCGCCTCGCTGCCAACGAACGGCTTGTGGTCACCGATCTCGCCCGGCGCCACGGCACCTCGACCAACCCCGTGCGCGAGGCTCTGCAACTGTTGCGCGGGGAGGGCTTTGTCACCCTTGTTCCCAACCGCGGAGCGCGCGTCCGGCCCATAGACCAGGATTTTGTTCGGGACATCTACGAGATAGGAGTCTTGATCGAGCCGGCCCTGACGCGATGGTTCGTGAATATGGCCACCGCCGAGGACATTGCTGAACTCGAACGCATCCAAGACCTGATTGAGGTGAACGACTTCGCCGACACGTTCAGGCACAGCGAGCTGGACACCGCCTTTCACACCGTAATGTACCAAAGGCACTACAATCGCCATGCCGCCGAGCTTTGGTGGAAGCATCGCGAGGTGCTGCGAGCCGTGAGCCGGCGTTTCAACTTCACGCTCGCCCGGCGTGCCGCGATCCTTAGCGAGCATCGCGAGCTCATCGCGCATGTAAAAGCGGGAAATGCGAACGAGGCAGGCGAACTCATTGCACGCCATGTCGAGGGCTCCGGCCGACACATCCTCGAACACATGCGTGCGCGTAACGCTGCTCGGGCAGGATAGAATACACGGCCTGGAATATCGTTATCCCAACCACTTCAGATAAAGGCAGTTGAGATGAAAATCACCAGCATTCGGCCGTGGCTGATCAAGTCCGATGCGTCTTATTGGGGAGAGTATCTGTTCGTCGAAGTGACGACCGACGAGGGGGTGAGCGGCTGGGGAGAGATCACCACCACGACAAGGCTCGCCAATCGCACCCTCTGCACGATCCTGCGGCAGATCGGTGCCGCTGTGACGGGAGAGGACCCGGCGCGTATTGAGTATCTGTGGCACAAGATATTCCGCAGCTTCACCTATATGGGCAGTCGCGGCGCCGCAGTCGAATGCGTGAGCGCCATCGACATAGCCCTCTGGGACATCCGAGGCAAAGTCCTTGCTAAGCCGATTTACGAGCTCTTGGGTGGACCGGTACGCGATGAAATCGCGCTCTACACCCACCCCAACCAAGCCAAATTTACCAGCAAGGAGGCTGTGGTCCGCGAAATTCGAGACATCGTCGAGTCCGGCCACACTGCGTTCAAGTTCGATCCTTTCCCCCACCAAGGCCGCATCGCCGATGGACAGCCTCGCGAACAGCGGGACGGCTACCTAGATGGCAGCATGACCCGCAAGGATGAGCGCGAAGCCGCCGAACTCACGGCTCTGATCCGCGAAACGGCGGGCTCTGATGTCGACATCCTCATCGATGCGCATGGCCGCTTCGACGTTCCCACCGCCATTCGCCTTTGTCGGAGCCTCGAGGAAGCTGGTCAGATCGACTGGTTCGAGGAGCCCTGTCCACCGGAGAGCCTCAACGCTCTCAGACAGGTCCGTGAGAAGGTCAGCGCCGCTATCTCGTGGGGCGAGCGCGGACACACGAAGTGGGATTTCGTGCCGGTGCTCGAAAATAAGCTTGCCGACTACATCATGCCGGACGTCACCTGGACTGGCGGCATTACCGAACTCAAGAAGATTTCTGCCCTATGCGAAGCCTACTACATCCCGGTCTCGCCGCATGACGCCGCAGGGCCGATCAACGTGGTTGCGGGAGCGCAGGTGATGATGACCGTTCCTAACTTCTACAAACTCGAAACGTCGGAGTGGAACCTGGGCAAATACGATCACCTCATCGACAGACCACTCGATGTTTCGAATGGCAGCCTCAAGCTTACATCCAAGCCTGGTCTCGGCGTTGAAATGAACCGCGACTACCTTCAAAACCACGAGATAGAGCTGGACTAGCAACGCTCGACGCCGCCCCAGCGTGCGCGGCGACGAGCCCGGTCGACCAAAACGAGGATAAATCATGCCAGGGGCAGATGGAGCCGACGAGGCGCTCAATCGAGTGAACACGCATTCCAAGCCGTCCGACCTTCGCATCACCGACATGCGGGTAGCCGAAATTGTCGGCGCGCCGTTCACCTCAGCGCTACTCAAGATTTACACCAACCAAGGCATCGTCGGGCTTGGCGAGGTGCGCGACGGCGCCAGCGCCACCTACGCGCTGATGCTGAAAAGCCGGTTGCTTGGCGAGAACCCTTGCAACATCGACCGCCTGTTTCGCCGGATCAAGCAGTTCGGCGGGCACGGCCGGCAAGGCGGCGGCGTATCGGCGGTCGAAATCGCGCTGTGGGATCTTGCCGGCAAGGCCTATGGCGTCCCCATCTACCAGATGCTCGGCGGCCGGTTTCGGGAGAAGGTGCGCATCTACTGCGACACCGACGCCACCGTGCCGAGCGGCACCGAGACCGGCAAGCGCCTCAAGCAGCGCATGGAGCTCGGCTTCACCTTCCTCAAGATGGATCTGGGGCTGATGCAGATCGCGGATGTGCCCGGTGCGGTCGTGTCTCCTGCCGGCTCACTTGAAGGGTACCGCGACCACCCCGGTCGCGGCGCGGTGAAGACCATTGAAGAGCGGCGCGTCCGCAACGCTGTGTACGATTTGCATAACGTCCCGCACCCTTTTACCGGCCTCCACTTTTCCGACAAGGGCCTCGATTTCCTTGAGCAATACATTGCCGAGGTTCGTGAGGTCATCGGCATGGATGTTCCGCTCGCCATCGATCACATCGGCCACATCTCAGTGCAGAACGGCATTCGCCTTGCCAGGCGAATTGAAAAATACGTGCCAGCCTGGCTCGAGGACGTGATCCCATGGCAGTACACCGAGCAATACCGACAACTGCAGGACGCCACCACGGTGCCGATCTGCACTGGCGAGGATATATACCTCAAGGAGGGCTTCGAGCCTCTGCTCAACAGCGGCGGCGTCTCCGTTATCCACCCGGACCTGCTCACCAGTGGGGGCATGCTCGAGACCAAGAAGATCGGCGACATGGCGCAGGACCATGGTGTCGCCATGGCCATCCACATGGCAGAAAGTCCAATCGCCGCAATGGCCGCCGCACATGTCGCGACGGCGACCGAAAATTTCATGGCGCTCGAATACCATTCCGCCGATGTCGACTGGTGGGACGATATCGTCACCGGCCTTCCCAAGCCGCTGGTGAAGGACGGCTTCATCACTGTTCCGGACAAGCCGGGCCTAGGGATTGACGACGTCGTCGACGAGGTGATCTCGCAGCATCTGCAGCCGGGTGTCACCGGCATTTGGCAGCCTACGGATCACTGGGACGATGAGTATTCCTGGGATCGCACCTGGAGCTGAGGCGGAAAGGAACGAAGATGAAGATCACCGATCTCCGCTGCGCCGTTATCGGCAAACACCCGATCGTCCGCATCGTAACGGACGAGGGCCTCTATGGCTTGGGCGAAGTCGAATTCACCAAGTCCTACCTCAAGCCCTGGGTGCTGCATTTCCGCGAGGCGCTGGTCGGCGAGGATCCGACCGACGTCGAGAGAGTAATGCTGAAGATCCGCCAACGCGGCTCTTTCAAGCCGTACGGCGCGGCGGTGAGCGCTATTGAGCATGCGCTGTGGGATATTGCTGGCAAGGCCGCGGGCATGCCCGCCTATAAGCTGCTCGGCGGCAAGGTGCGGGACAAGGTGCGCGTCTACAACGGCTCGATTCGCCAGAAACGCACGGGCGACCGGCCGGAGGATTACGCCGCTGACGTCAAATGGATGATGGAGCAGCCGCAGAACTTCTTCATGGTCAAGCAAGGAATCTCGTTCCACTCCAACATGAAGGACACCATCGAGGGCTTCCACTATGGCGTGACGCAGAAGAAGGCCGGCTATCACGGTGCCATGGATCAGGGCGTGATCAGCGAGCGCGGTTTCAATCACATGCTCGACTGCGTGATCGCGATGAAGGAAGTGCTGGGCGACAAAGTCAGCCTGGCGCTCGACTGCGGCCCGGGCTGGATGCTGCCCGATGCGATTAAGTTCGCTCGCGCGGTTGAGAAGTACAATTTGATGTGGCTCGAGGACATGCTGACTGGCGACTACGTGCCGTGGGTCAATCCGCAGGCCTATCGGGAACTGACAACCTCCACCTCGACGCCAATCCACACTGGTGAGCAGATCTACCTGCGGCACAATTTCAAGGAACTGATCGAGACGCAGGCGGTGCGCGTCATCGGCCCCGATCCAGCCGATGTTGGCGGCATTGCCGAGCTCAAATGGGTCGCCGAGCACGCCTACATGCACTCGATCCTGATGGCACCGCACGGCACTGCTAACGGCCTGCTGGGCCTCGGCGCGTTGATCAATGTCTGCGCCACCTTGCCTGCAAATTACATCGCGTTCGAATATCCGAGTGCCTCCGACCCCTGGTGGGAGGATTTGGTAATCGGCTTGCCGCCGCAGATCGTGAAGGAAAGCATGGTGGACCTCCTGGAAGCGCCGGGGCTGGGCCTCGATATCGACGCCGAAGCTGCCAGGAGATATCTCAGGGAAGAGGATGTGGGCTTCTTCGACTGAACTCTCTCCACCTGCATGATGTGAATCGTCCACGCAAATTACTGTCCGGAATGACACGCTTGGGGTCATGCACCATACAAGCGGGAAGTCTCCTGCTTATCGTAAAGGTTTTTGTGGCCTCCCTTTAGAGCGTTTTGCATTTAGGTTGGCATATATACTGCGTTCTGGATGTAGTTTGCGCATTCGGATGGCCCGATTGCATTGATCGTTTCGGCCAGCGCTTCGTGGGCGGCGTGTTCGGATCGGGCCACAGCCGTTCTCATGGCGTGCTTGATCTTGGAGAACAACTGCTCGATGGGGGTGAGATCGGGGCTATAGGGCGGCAGGAATATCGTCCGCGCTCCCGCTCCTCTCGATCACGATGCCCGCGAGAAAGCCCTCAGCCCCGCCAGAACGCCTCTTCTTCCTTCCAAAGCGCACGGCTCCTCTTCATCGGGGTAACCCGCCACCAGGAAGTCTTCGGCCTCGAGATAGGCCTCTGCTTCGGGTCGAAGTTCGACCTTGAGAACGTGCACGGCAACGTCTTCGGAATATTCCTTGATCGGCTCGGCGTAGGAGTAGGTCGCCCAAGGGAAGAGCCTGGTCATGACGTCATGCAGACTGTTTGCCCGAAGATGATAGTCGATCCGGATATCCGGCTCGTCCCTCTCCCTTGGCCAATATAGATCTGGTGGAACTAATGGTTCTGGCCAGTCCGGCGGCGCGTCAGGTTACGGTAGCGGATCTGGCAGCATGTCCGGTAGCGGCTCCGGCACTTCGACCTCCGGCATCGAGCACCGAGAAAGACAAGGACTCCCAGGGCAGGCTCAACGAAGACACCCCCGGTCAATTCTGCGGGGTCTTTGTGGCGTTCCTCCAAGCGGGCACATCACGCTGGGGCGCCTTTCACGAGCTAGAATGAGGGAGCTTTGAAGCTGAAGCGTTCGAGTGATTTCAAATTTCCAGATTGATGACAAAGATCAGAGATTTCGCGACCGCCTACATCGAACGCATATCCGCGTAATTGAGGGCCCTCGACCTCCTCCGAGTTGGACACCATGTGGCGGAGTCGATCGCCTAGACGGCAGCAGGCCTCTCACTGTCTTTCTCCGGATTCGATTGCGGTCAGGGCACAACGTCGGTCGCCCTAGTCGCAGCAAACTTTGCGGACATCCCCAGCGTCACCGTTGAATCCTTCGCGATCAGGCCACGAGGTTTCGGGCCATTCGACACGTCCTTTGCATCCTGCTCAGCATCGGTGTCGCTCAAGTTGACCGCTAGCAAAGCGAAAATACTCCTTGGAACATTCGGATGAAGCGGGAGTTGGGACGCATTCACAGAACCCCGAAAGCTCTGGAGGCTTGTACAATGTCCCAACCATCCATCTCCCGCCTGCCGGGCGATACTCCGTATGCGGTCAACCCGGTGGACCCCCGCATTACGGCCACTCTCAACAAGATATCATGGGGTGCGGTGTTTGCCGGCGTTGTTATCGCCCTCGCCGCACAGTTCCTGCTCAATCTTCTCGGCGTCGGAATTGGCGCTGCGGTCCTCGATCCCGCCACATCGGACAATCCTGCAGCCGCTAGTTTCTCCATCATCGGCGGCCTCTGGTTCGTCGTTTCCGGCATCGTCGCCTCGTTTATCGGCGCATATGCTGCAAGCCGGCTGTCGGGCCGTCCCAGCAGGTCCACAGGCGGTTTCCACGGCATCACTTCCTGGGCCGTCACCACGCTGGTCATTCTCTACCTCCTGACGACCTCGGTTGGCGCACTCGTCGGCGGCGCGTTCAGCGGCCTTTCGAGCGTGGTCGGCGGCGTCGGCAAGACTGCAGCAACCGCAGCGACCACCGCGGCGCCTTCGATTGCCGCGGCAACCGATCCGATGGCCGATATCGAACGGCAAATCCGCGGGGCCAGCGGTGGCTCCGACCCGCAAGCCCTGCAAACGGCGGCAGTGACGGCGATGAAAGCCGTAGCAACGGGCGACCAGAGCAAAGTCGAGGACGCCAAGGCACGGGCCGCCGACGCTCTAGCGAAAGCTCAGAATATCCCTGTCGACCAGGCCCGTGCGAAGGTCGATGAATACGAAGCCAACTACAGGGCATCCATCGATCAGGCAAAGCAACAGGCTTTGGAGGCGGCACAGACCACGACGGACGTCGTTTCCAGCGGCGCTCTGCTCGGATTCCTCGCACTCGTTCTCGGCCTGATTGCAGCATGGTTCGGCGGTGTAGCTGGCACGAAGCCAGGCCCAATCCTTGAAGAATATACACGCGACCGAAACCCATAATCTCAACACGAGGAACACGAACATGGCAGAACCTAAAAACCTCAGTGATCTCCTTTATGAGACCCTCATGGACATCTACTTCGCAGAAAAGCAGATACTGGCCGCCCTGCCCAAGATGGCGGAAGCCGCACAATCACCTGATCTCAAGGAGGCATTCGAAACACATCGCGGCCAGACCGAAGATCACGTAACGCGCCTCGAACGGGCCTTCGAACTGATGGGCAAGCCTGCGCAGCCGAAGACCTGTAATGCCATCCTCGGCATCATCGAGGAAGGCAAGGAAGTCATGGAGGCGTTCAAGGGTACGGCAGCCCTCGATCCGGGCCTGCTCGCCGCTGCGCAGGCTGTGGAACATTACGAGATCAGCCGCTACGGAACGATGGTCACCTGGGCCGAGACGCTCGGTTTAGATGACGTAGCTGACCTCCTCGCGGAGACTCTTGACGAAGAGGAAACGACAGACGAACGGCTTACCGCGATCGCCAAAGCGACCGTCAACGCGCGGGCCGCCTGAATCCGGGCAACGTTTCGCGAGCGAGACGTATGAACATGCGAGGTACATCGGGTTGGTCGTCCTAGCGGCCAACCTGCAACTGGCGACCTAATGCACCCCCTGAGAGGCTCACCTTGTGCGTGCCCGACGGCGCAGGATTATCATCACTTCCGTTGCGGGATAGGCCGAGATCTGTCCCGTCGTATTGTTGCCTCGATCCGCTCGACCTTTCCTTCCCTTGGCCGGCTTCACGACCCAGACCGTCTCTCCCCGAGCGTATATCGACCGTGGATTGAGCGCTTCACGAGGTCGCTATCCATCTGGAGACGCTCGGAAAGCTCTCTGTAACGCTGGCTGTCTGACAGCGTCACTAGGTCAGCTTTCCGACGAGTTCTGCATAGTCAGAAAAGGTGAACTTCCTTCCACGCTGGGTTAAAATTGGCTTCCTAACTCGCCGACAGTCATCTCAAAAGCGGCACACCGCGGTTCCGAGTAGCTCCGGGCCAGAAACGGGCAACCGCGTTCACAACTACCACGACAGTGCCACACGCGGAAAGCGTACCTGAAACTGCTCGACGGTCGGCGGGTCGTAGGGAATGGCGCTTCGGCGCCGGGTGCGCCGTCGTCTGCCTCGTTACTGTCATCGATTATCAAAAGCTAAACGCGGAACTGAGACTTTCAGTTCTACGAGCTCCGGGTCCGAAGCCGAAGGGCCTAGTGCACGTCACGCGTGGGAGGACGCGCATTTGCGTGGAAGCTCTCCGAGAGCTTCACCAGCAAGATTTCGAATTCAGAGACAAGCGTCGCAAACTCGATATCATCGAGAGCGCCGATATCGACGATCGCCATGGCTGTGCTGGCGATGACGCGATCGAGGCCGTCGAGATTAATGCTCGAATTGCCGTCGGCGGCTTCGTCACGAGCGGCGTCGAGCGCCTCAATGATCTTGGAGACGAGGCGGCGACGATCGTCCGGCGAAAGGCGCGAAAGAGCCCGCCGGGCTTGCCGGATTTCGGAAAGCATTTCGGCCGGCATCGACCCCTCCCGATCACTGCTGGTTCGACATAACACAACTTTTCGGAAACGCAACCGGGCAGCGATCCCATGGCAAAGATCGAGCCAGAGGATCGAACCCTAGTGGCGTACTGAAACCGGATCGAATTCTCATGTCAGGGTGGGAAGCTGCGAAAAGTGCTGCGAGTCTGACGGCAAGCAATGAGACAATCAACGCAGGTGACGCCTGAGCTGATCGCCTGTGCTGCGTTTTCGATGCGCCCGTTCGGAAATCGGCGGGTTCACCGAAAATTTCGAGGCCACGCAACATACTGCAGCGGCGGCGAAGCTTTAGGTCAGGGCATGATCCCGGATCGGCTCGCTGGCTCGTTCTTGGAGTGCGCGCGAGGTTCGCGCCACATCGTGAATAGTCCTGCACCTACCACGATTGTTGCGCCGAGCAACATGTTCCAACTCAGCGTTTCGCCGAAGAATGCCACCGCGATGACCGCACCGACTACGAGCTGCAAGTAGGTCAAGGGCTGAACATCCGATGCCTGAAGCGAGTCGTAGGCGCGGATCAAGGAATAATGGCTAACCGCGCCACATAGTCCCAGCGCAGCTACGAACGGCCAGTCCGCCTGGGCAATTGGCGTCCAATAGAAGGGACCTATCAGGGAGATCGCGATCGCCCCTCCGACAGCCGTATAGAACAAGCTGGTAAAGGCCTGATCTTGGCGACTAACAGCCCTGGTAGCGATGCTGTAGGTGGCGAACATAAAAGCACATGTCAGCGGCAGCAGGAGATACGCGCTGAATTGGCTGCCCGTCGGATTGATGATCAGAAGCACGCCGAGTAGTCCCGCCAGTACCGCTAACCACCTCCTCCAACCGACGTGCTCGCCGAGAAACGGTATCGACAGCACCGTGACGATGAGGGGCGACGCCTGGAAGATGGCCTGGGTGATCGCAAGTCCCGTGTGAGCCAGTCCGTAGACGAAAATCGCGATCTCGGCGACCAGCAAGACGCCGCGCATGATCTGCAGGGCTGGATGCTTCGTCGTCGCCACTCCTCGAAGCCCGCCGGGTCGCCGGGATGAGAGCAGAATTACGAACGCCGCGAAAACCCAATAACGGATCATCGTGATGAAAATGGGCGAGTATCGCTCGCCGAGGTATTTGGAGAAACCGTCCTGGACCGCGAAGATGAACACCGCCAGCAGCGTGAACGCATATCCGCTGACCTTTTTGCTGTCCTTGAAGATCGCCCTGCCCTCCGCTTTTACGTCGCGAGAAGCCCCACGCATTGAGGAGGCCTAGTCGAGGGCACGGACTAGCTCAAGCCCATAAGTGCCCGCTGTGGTACCCTAGGCATATTTCTTCGCGAGCGAACTTGGGTCGTTGAGCGAAACGGACAGGCTCGTGGCGTTTCCTTTTGTCAGCGACTTTCCTCCGTTGTCCGTAGTTGGATCGCAGAGCCGGAAAGTTCGGTAATTTGGGTGAATGGGAACAAACGCGCCAGCGCCCGAGCTATTGGCCGAGAAATTTCTGTGCCCTACGGCGCAACAGCATAGTTTAAGGAATGTTAACGGCCGCACTGGGCTACACCCTCAAAAACGACTGCCGCGCTTCCCATCCCCCTATGGTGGAATTGAATTTCTACTCCAAAGCATTGTCTATTAGCTGTTCATCATTCGGGGAAAGAAAGATGAGCTGGGTGATCGGGAAGTGTCCCATCTGTCTGGGAAATTGCGGCGAAGCATTACCAAAGGTGGGTGATCAAAGGGAGATTAGCTGCACAGCGTGCGGACGATACCGAATTACCGAAACTGCGGAAAGCCGCCTCGAGAGAGATCCGCTACCAGCGCGGAAGGCAGTTCTTAGGCGGGCGGTCGAACTTGCAACAGCGAGCTCAGAGGTGCCCTTGATCAGCGTATCTCGCATAGAGACTTAGAAATTTGCGGTCTTATGTAGATCCTATGAGGAGGTGGATAGCGGCCGGCACTGTGGCAGGGTGAGGTTGCTAACCACAAACACCCTACCTTGGAGGCAAGCATGCCCGTTGCAGCTCACCGATCCGAAGGGCCGGCCGCTATCCGGACTGATCTTGGCGCAATCTTCGTCTCGTTGGAATTCAGTCAATATAAATGGCTCATCACGTCGCTGTCGCCGGGGGGTGGCGAGAAGATGTCTAAGCACGCGGTGGCGGCCGGCGACGTCGCCGGGATGCTGGGGCGTTTTGCTGAATCCTGACGACAGTTCTGTGTTGACCCCCCTCATATAAGCGAATGCCACCATGGCTGCAGTCGAGCATCGCGTCGGGTCAACGATGAATTTACCACCGCACCGCCGCCTGAATGACCGCGGCGCTACGTTCTACCGGCGGATCGACCTTCCGAGCTAGTCTTTGATAAGTGTCATCGCGAGTTTCTACCCGGCCTTCGCGCCGGGTATTTTTTGCCCGGATTTCGGGGTCTTGATGGATTCTGGGAAAAATGATTGGAGGGAAAATCAACGTTTGTTGACTGTGCCTGGGCAATGTTTGGCTGGACGTGACAGACGGACATGAATAGGGCACGTGCCCCGGCAAGGCTGTCGCCTCATGCCGCGTCGACGGCATTTTGCCACTTCGGTTTCGGTGTCGCGTTGATGAGCTGTCGCGTATAGTCGTGCTGCGGATTGCGGAAGATCTCCTCCGTCATCGCATGCTCGACAATCTCACCGTTCTTCATGACGATGATGCGATCGGCGAAATGGCGCACGATCGGCAGGTCGTGGGTGATGAAGATATAGGCAAGCCCAAGCCGATCGCGCAGGTCGGCGAGAAGATTGATGACCTGCAGCTGGACCGATACGTCGAGCGCCGAGACAGCCTCATCGCAGACAACGAGCTCCGGCTCGCAGGCAAGAGCGCGCGCAATAGCGATGCGCTGCCGCTGGCCCCCTGAGAACTGGTGCGGATAACGCGCCGCATGCTCTGGCTTTAGCCCGACGAGCCCCAGCAGTTCGACCACGCGGTCGCGCCATCGCGCCTTGTCGAGGATATCCTTATGGATCCGCCAGGGTTCCGAAACGATCTCGAACACGGTCATGCGGGGATTCATCGAGCTATAGGGATCCTGGAACACCATCTGCACCTTGCGGCGGAAGGAGAGCAACGCATTGCCATCCATCTTCAGAATGTCGCGGCCATGAAACAGCGCCTCCCCATTCGAGGCATCGTTCAGCCGCAGCAGGACGCGCGCCACCGTCGATTTGCCGGAGCCACTTTCACCGACGATGCCGATCGTCTCGCCGGGCGCGACGTCGAAGCTCAGATTCTTGACGGCGTGAAGCTGCACGGGCGCCGAGAATATGCCTGACGAGAGCGTGTAGAACTTGTCGAGGCTTTTGACTTCGAGAATGGGTTTGCCGACCGGCTTGCCGGCCTGCCGCCGCGGCGCGTCCTGATCGCCATGCGGCAGGGCGTTGATCAACGTCCTGGTATAGCTGTGCTTGGGGTTTTCGAAGACGGCGCGCGCCTCCCCCTCCTCGACGATGCGGCCAGAATTCATGACGATTACCCGGTCCGCCATGCTGGCGGCGACTTCGAGATCGTGGGTGATCATGATGATCGCCAGGCCATCTTCGGCCTGCAGTTTCTTCAGGAGGTCGAGGATCTGTGCCTGCACGCTGACGTCGAGCGCCGTCGTCGGCTCGTCGGCGATCAGGATCTCTGGCCTCAGCGCGATCGCCATGCCGATCATGATGCGCTGGCGCTGCCCCCCGGAAAACTGGTGCGGGTACTGGTCGATCCGCTTTTCCGGTTCGGGAATGCCGACGCGGCGCAGGATGTCGATCGCCCTTTCGCGCGCCTGCGCGCCCGTCGCGACGCCGTGGGCGCTGAAGACCTCGGCGAGCTGCCAGCCGATCGTGTAGACGGGGTTGAGGTATGACAGCGGATCTTGGAAGATCATCGCGATCTTCCTTCCATTGAGATCGCGGCGCGCTTCCTCGCTCATCCCTTCAAGATCGCGACCGCGATACGTGACGGAACCGGCGCAGATATCGCCCGGCGGAGTATCGATGAGCCCCATGATGGCGCTGGCGCTTACCGACTTGCCGGAGCCCGATTCGCCGAGAATGACCAGCGTCTCGCCGGCATCGACGTGGAAGCTGACGCCGTTCGTCGCGCGGAAGGCGCCGCCAAACGACAGGAAGTCGACGGTCAGGTCCTTGACCTCAAGCAGATGCGTGCCGGTCATGTGCGTTTCTCCTGAAGTCTCTTCTTCGAGCGGGCGAGCTCGATTCGCCAGCGCTGCTGCGGATCGGCATATGTTCGCCACCAGCTCGAAAGGATATTGAGCGAAAGCGTGGTTAACAGGATCGCAAGGCCGGGCCAGAAGGCGATCCACCAAGCGGTCGAGAGATAGCCGCGCCCGGTTGCGACCATGGCACCCCAGGTGAACTGCGGTGCCTGGATGCCGAGGCCAAGGAAACTTAACGCGGATTCCGCCAAAACCACCGTCGCGAAGTCGATGGCGCCGATGGTGACGAGCGTCGGTACGACGATCGGCGCGATATGCCGGAAGAGAATGCGGCTGTGGCTGGCACCGAGCGCCATGGCGGCACTGACGAACATGCGCTCGCGCACCTCCAGCACCTCTGCGCGCGTCGTCCTCAGATAGATCGGTACGCGGGTGATGGCGAGAACGATAACGAGGTTGGTGATCGATGGCCCGAGGCTGAAGAGCACGATCAACGCAAGCAGCAGCGACGGGAAGCTCATGACGATATCGGCGCCGCGCAGGATGATCGCGCTGGCGATGCCGCGGGAATAGCCGGCGACCAGCCCGAGCAGGCCGCCAATGACGATTGAGCAGAGGACCGCGCAGAAGGCGATGCCAAGAGTGTTTTGCGCACCGACGACGAGGCGCGCGAGCAGGCTACGACCGAGGGTATCGGCGCCGAGCACATAGGCCCAGCCTTGCGAGAAGCTGAAGGGCGCCATATTGCGAGCGCGGAAATTCGGCTTGTCGATGAGGTCGCCCATCAACCACGGTCCGAGCACGGCGCAGAAGATCACGACGACAAGGAAGATCACCGCGGCAAGCGCCAGGCGGTCGCGTGAAATCAGACGAAGGATGTGGAACCGTCCGATATCGTGCCGCTTCTCGACGGTCGTTGTCATGGCCGACATACTCATCTCGTTTGAAACCTTATGCGAGGATCGAAGCGGGCGTAGATCAGGTCGATCGCGATATTAAGGACGAAGATCGCCACGGCGGTGACCAGCACCGTCGCCTGAATGAGCGCGAAATCGCGACGCACGATCGCGTCAATCATCAGCTTGCCGATACCCGGCCAGCCGAAGATGGATTCGACGACGACGGCGCCGTTGACGAGGCTTGCGGCCAAGTCACCCGCAACAGTGATGACCGGCAGCAGCGAGTTGCGCAGCGCATGCTTGAAGATGATCTGCGAACGCTTGACGCCCTTGGCCCTTGCCGTTTTGACGTAGGCGGAGCTTAGCGCGCTGATCATCGTGCCGCGCACCACCTGCACCAGCAGGCCGAAAGGACGGAGCGTCAGCACGAAGATCGGCATGATCCAATGAAGCGGTGTTCCCGTGCCTGATGTCGGCAGCCAGCCGAGGCCGACGGCGAAGATAAGGATCGCGACGATTGCGATCCAGAAATCGGGAGCGCTGGCGCCAGCCAGTGAGGCGGTGCTGGCCAGCGTATCGAAGAGACTGCTCGGTCGCGCCGCCGCCAGCGAGCCGACGACGATCGCAAGACAGAGGGAAAGGCCGATCGCGATAACCGCCAGCTTCAGCGTCTGGGGAAAGGCTTCGAGCGCCACTTCCACAGCCGGCTGATTGCGGCTCATCGCCTCGCCGAAATCGAGCCTTGTGAGTTCCAGCAGATATCGGCCGAATTGGACGATCAGCGGGTCGTTGAAGCCGTGCGTCTCCGAAAAGGCCTGGCGCTGGGCCTCCGAGGAGTCGAGCGGCAGATAGAGATAGGCCGGATCCCCCGTTAGCCTCGAAAGGAAGAACACGAGGATCAGCAGGCCGATCACTGCAATGAGGCTCTGGGCCGAGCGTCTGAGAATGAAGCCGAACACCGCGTTTCCTTCCTCTGGAATGAAATGATAGGGGCGCGGCGAAACCCGCCACGCCCTGTCGAGGTCAGTTCTTGAAGTGGATTTCCCTAAGCGCGATCTCGCTGTTCGTTTTAAGATCGGGTTTCCAGTCGAGGCGCGGCCCGACACGGACATAACCGATCATATGATACATCGGTACGTCGGCGACGATCTCGTCGTGGACCTTGCCGAATACGCTCTGGAAGAGCTTTTCACGATCATCGCCGGTCGCGGCCATCGCCTTCTTGAGTCTGGCGTCAAGATCCTTGTCGGCGACCGTCGAATACTGGCCGTCGCTCAGATACATGACGGGTGCCGTGAAGCCGGCATCGCCCGTATTGTTGTCATGCTGCTGCTGGAACAGTGTCGGGCCGCGGCCTTGCGGGAACGGCTTGTCGAGGTAACGGACCCAGTCGGCGGCCTCAAGTTGGCGGATCGAGACATTGAGGCCGATCTCTTGCCACATCGAGCGCATCGCTTCGAGGCTTTCCGAGGAGTTCGGGAAGAAGCCGTTTCGGCCAATGAGCACGATCTCCTTGTCGACGGGAGCGCCGGCCGCCTTCGCCTCTTCGACCAGCTTCTTCGCCTCATCGGGATTGTAGGTCCAGGCGTTGATGTCGGGATTGTGGCCGCGCACGCCCGGTACGACCATCTGCGAGGCACGCAGTACGTCCTTGCCGAACAGCGCCTCGCCCATACCATCCCAGTCGATGGCCATGTTGAGTGCCTTGCGGATGCGCACGTCGTCCAGCGGCGGAATCTGCGCATCGATGCGCATGCGCGTCGTTTCGGAATTGAGGTATGCGAAATCGGTCTGCGGATTGGTGGCGTCCTGTACTGCGATCGACGGGGTGAGGTCCGCCTCGGCCGATTCGATCATCGCGGCGCGGATTGCCGACTCGTTGCGCCACACATAGGTGGCGCGCGTCACGTCCGGCTTGGCGCCCCAATAGCCGTCATCGCGTTTCAGCACGATCTCCTCGGTCGATGCGCTTTCAACGACATAGGGACCGGTCCCGACTGGCTTGTTGCTTTCCTTGTCAAAGGGCATGTTCGGCGAGACGATCTGCACCGTGCCAAGCAATGTCGGCATGATTGGAACCGGGCTGTCGGAGACGATCTCGACGGTCTGCGCATCGACGGCCTTGGGCGTCAGCTTGACGTCGCCGAACTTCGAGCGGCTGTCGCACGTGAGTTTCGGATTCATGAGACGGTTGATGGACTTGACGACGGCGTCGGCATTGAATTCGGCACCGTCCTGGAACTTGACGCCGCTCTTCAGGTGGACACGCCACGTCAGATCGTTGACCTGTTCCCACTTCTCGGCGAGCCAGGGTGCGACCGTTCCCTTTTCAGGCTCGATGACGATCAGCGTCTCCGTGATGTTAGAATTGATGATGCGACCGATGTCTGAGCGAATCGAACGGCAGGGATCGAGGTTTGCCGGCTGCTCCGGCAGCACGATCTTGACCTCGCCCTCAACTGCATACGCCACACCGGAAAGCAGAACTGCGCAAAGCAGCGTTGCTGCGCCGGTGGAATAACGAATGGTCATTGTCTCTCCTCTTCAACAAAAAACCAAAATTCCTTTGTGCGACAGACCGCTGATTTGCGGTCCGCAACGATCCCCCATCGCGCTCTACGCACTAGAGCACTAATGTATTAGTCGACGACTGCAGGACTGTCAACTTAGCGATGCTCGGCAACGACAACGTTTTGGCGCGGCAGCGTGCACCTTCTCGAACTCCAGGAACGGGCAGTCGAGTTCCTCTCCCTTTGGCTGCGGGTCCAGGCTTGTTAAGGGCAGATTGCGATGCCGCAGCAGGCCGATGTAGACGACCCCGACATATTGCTCGTAAGTTGCCGCTTACCGATCTGATCGCGGCATTTCACCCTTGCCCCTTGCAACCCAAGTCCCTTCCGACGGCAGCAAGAACCGACGTTAAGATAGGCATCGGTTGCCGCGTCCGGCCGCGCCATTGCGTATTTTGACGAAGTGCACTGGCTTTTCCGCAACAAGCCGTTGGACCTCATCAGGATGTGGGGTTGTCTCTTCAGGGATCTAGTCGGCATGGCTCGACGGCCGTGTTTCTGCTACAGGTTCCGCGGGGAGAAACTGCTCCGGCACCAGCTTTTCCTTGTTCTGCGATGCTCTCGATATGGACATGCAGCGTATGGCGACCTAAACTAACACATTAATGCATTAACGCGAGATCGATGAAAACAAAGGATCGTTCTTTGACCTTGGATTTGCCGACGGCCAAGCATCGCAGCGGGCTTGATCGCACGAGGCAGATTGCGCCGCAGATCGTTGAATATCTCCGTGAGCGCATTCTGGCCCTGGAACTCGCTCCCGGCACGGCCCTGTCGCGCGTCGAACTGCAAAAGCAGTTCGGTCTCAGCCAGACGCCGGTGCGCGACGCTCTGATGCGACTGGAGGAGGAAGGCCTCGTCACGGTCTATCCGCAATATGCGACGCTGGTCTCCAAGATCGATATCAATCTTGCCCGCCAGACGCATTTCATGCGGCGCGCCGTCGAGCAGGAGGCTGTCTTCAGTCTCGCCGAGCGCGCAACCGCGCCCCATATCGCCGATCGCCTGCGTTCGGCCAATGCCAAGCTGAAGGCGCTGGTCGCATCCAACGAATATGCGGATTTCCTAGTCCTCGACCGAGCTTTCCATTTCATCATTTATGAAGAAGCCGGGCTTGAGCATATCTGGCCGATCATCCGCCGCCACAGCGGCCATATCGATCGGCTTCGGCGGCTCAATCTTCTCAATGTCGGCACCCAACGGGTCGTCGATGCGCATGACGCAATCATCGAAGGCATAGCCGCCAGCGACCCCGTCGGCGCAGAAAAAGCGATGAAGATCCATCTGTCAGGCACGCTTTCGATGATCAATGACATTGCCGAGCGCTACCCGGACTATATCGACATGGGCTGAGGCGGCCTCCTGCCACCACTACCCTTCCGTAATCGTTAGACGAGTGAATTTCGCCACCGACAGTATCTTCATCCCTCCATCTCTCTGACGACATCACCGAAATTGGGTTCTCAGGAATATGAAGATGATCTGCTTTATATGTACCGCTTGCGGCAGCCAGTTTGGCGAGCGTCAAGAACCACCGCAAACCTGTCCGATCTGCGAAGACGAGCGACAGTTCGTGCCTGAGACAGGCCAGCAATGGACAGATATGAGGTCCATCGGTCGAACACATGAAATTATCTGGAAGAACGAAGCCGAGGGCATACACAGCCTCGAAATCTCACCGTCGTTTGCAATCGGCCAGCGCGCCTTTTTCATCAATGGACCAGCAGGCAACATTCTCTGGGATTGCCTGAGCCTTGTTAATGAGCAAAGCGTGGCACGGATTAAGGCAGCAGGCGGACTGGCGGCGATTGTTATTTCGCATCCTCATTTCTACGCCTCGATGGTCGAGTGGAGCACGGTCTTTGACGGCGTGCCGATCTACGTCCACGCCGATGACGGCGAGTGGGTGCAGAGATCCGATCCAGCGCTGCATTCCTGGAAGGGTGACACGATGCCGCTTGGTCAGGCGAGCATCGTCCGATGCGGTGGTCATTTTGCTGGTAGCTCGGTGCTTCACTGTCCTTGGCTCGAGGGCGGGCGGGGCGCTCTTTTTGTGGGCGACACAATGCAGATCACCCTCGACCGCAAATACGTAAGCTTCATGCGCAGCTATCCAAATCTTATTCCGCTCAACGCCAGAACGGTGGAGGGAATTGTAGAAGCAGTCCGGCCCTATCCGTTTGAGGCAATCTACGGCGCCTTCGCAGGCCGAACGATTAAAAAGGATGGCATGCGTGCCGTTGTACAGTCGATGGGCAGGTACATGCGGGCGATTGAAAGCTGAGAAGCTTTTCAGACGTGCCTAAAAGGGATACGGCGTGCCCACTGCCCGATGAGTCTGAATGCAGACCTGAGCCAGGCCCACCCTCAATCCCTCACCTTCGCTGTGGTAGCCCCTGAAACCGCCTGGACCTTGCCTGACGAGAGTGCCCCCGTGGCGTCCCAGACGGAGGCTGATCAGGCAAACGGCTAGCCCCGCTTTGCGAACCACGTGTCGAAGTCCAATTGGCCCAATTTGGCGGGCCCGAGCGGCACCAATGATTCGTCATCAACGACCCCACCGAAATACTTGGCTGTCGGATCGGCAACCACTTTACGAGCATCTCCGACCGCGGCGAGATAGTGGGACAAGATATCACTCATCGGTTTCTTCTGCGGCCCGGCAATGTCAAAGGAACCCTTCAAAGGGCGGGCACTCGCTGCTTCGGCAACGAAATTCGCGACGTCATCCGCCGCTATGGGTTGGAACGCGCCGGGCGACACGCGAATAGTGCCATCGACAACCGAAGAGTCGGCAATGCCGCCAAGGAACTCCAGGAACTGCGTTGAACGAACGATCGTGTATGGAATGCCTCCGTTTTTGATAAGGCCCTCCTGAACAAGCTTCGCCCGAAAATACCCGTTGTCGGGCGAACGCTCTATACCAACGATTGAAAGCGCCACGTGATGGCGAACGCCTGCGTCCCGTTCGGCTTCGAGCAGATTCGTTGTCGAGCGTTCGAAAAACGCAAGAACTGCGTTGGTTTCAAATGAAGGGGAATTCGACACGTCAACGACGACCTCAGCTCCCGCAAGCGCTTCGGCGAGCCCCTCGCCTGTGACGGAATTGATGCCCGTGGAGGGCGAGGCCTGCAGGACGTCGTGTCCTTGGCTTCTCAACCGCTCCGCGACCTTGGTCCCGATCAGGCCGGAGCCACCAATGATAACAATCCTCATGAGTCCTACTCCTCTCCTTTTGAGGTCTTTCAAAGCGGCAGCATTCGTCGCGTCGATAACATCCCGGCAGTTGCTGCGGCACCGCGCCGGTCGAACTATCCTTGCGCGCATCGCACACCTAGCGCAGACGATCGCAAAAGATGCAGCTGCGAATTGGCTTTCGAAGCGTCGAGCCGAGGGCCTCGATCATTTATCGGGGATCGTCAGTGTCGTTTCGTCTGTATCCACCACGAAGACTGCGAGGATTTTCGCTGGTGCAGTCTCGCTGGCATTGGCACTCACGCGGTGATGATCGCCAGGCACCTCAATCCAGTTGTCACCGGTATTGTAGACTTTGATCGGGCCATCGTTGATCTGGCTTTTGATACGCCCTTCGATCACAGTTGCATAGATGAAGGCGCTCTTCGCATGCGTATGCGAAGGGTTGGATCCGCCGGGGCCGTATTCAACCAAAACACCGCGCATGCTCTTTCCAGGCACGTTCGGCAGCTTGTGGTCGAAGACGGTGGTGACCTTGGCGTTGTGCGGCTTGTCCGCGGCGACCGCAGGTAGCGCGATCAACCCGGCGCATATGCAAGCAATAGCGAACCTGCGCATGAGACTTCCTCCTGCGTAATTGGGCCATGCAAGTTTTTTAGAACCGTGGTCGGCTCGAAACCAAATATACGAAGGTCTCCTCCTCCGCGTGGCTCGGCAAAATTAGCAGAGACGGCTCACCGAGTCCAAGGACTGCACGCCTCCAACATCCCGATGACGCGCGTATCCCGCGAGCGTCTTCGGGGCCTCCGGGAATGCGCGGTAGTCGCCTCGAGGCGCATCTTCCTCTGGCAGGCAGGCTTAGGACCGCACGGAGAGATGGTCGAGGGCCCGTTGCACCCTGGACACAGCAGCTTCTGGCAATGGCATAGTCGGACGCGGTGGATCATATCTGCAGAGGTCCAAGGCAGCCGCAATAGCGTACATGACCCGAAAGCTGCCGAACTCCTTGAAGAGGCTGAACAAGGGCTGGAATAATCGGTCAAGCCGTTCCACTTCGGCGATGTCGCCAGCGTGAGCGGCTCGCGTTAGGGCAAGCGCCTCTGCGGGCAGAAGACCTCCAACGACGCTATACCAGGCGTCAGCACCTGCAAGGATTGCCGATCCCGCGCCCCAGTCACCGCTATAGCCGATAGCGAAGTTCGCGGGCGTCTCGCCACGCACAGCTGTCAGCTCGGCTCCGAAATCGCCGTCAGCCGGCAGCGGCATCTTCACGGCCTGGATATTCGCCACCTTTGCTAGGCGCGCGATCAGTGGTCTGCTGAATGTGAACTTCGTCGTGCTGGGGTTATTATAGATGCATAACGGCAGTTCTCCGGCATCCGCGACGGCGGCAAAATGCTCGTAGACCTCGTCTTCGAATAGTGGCGTGTACGACATCGGCGCAAGGAGCAGACCATCGGCGCCTGCCATCCTGGCGTCGCGCGCCAAGGCTTGAGCCTCGTCAGTCCGAAGGGCTCCAACTCCCACGATGACCGGTATCTTTCCACCGACCGTGGACATTGCTGTACTCACCGCGCGTTGCCGTTCTGTCTGCGACAAAAACGCGTAGCCTCCTGTGCTACCCAACAGCCCGATGGCGTCTGCGCCGGCCATCTGGATTCGGTTCAGCAGACGCGCAAGTGCGGCCGTGTCTACCGATCCGGAAGCGTCAGCGGGGGTAATGGGAAAAGCTGATAGACCGTGGAAGAGCGGCACGAGGAAAATCCTATGTTCAGGTGCGGGATAACAAGAGCTTCAGCCCTGCAAAGCCAAAGAATAGGGTCAGCGTTCCTTCGATCCAGCGTCGGGCACGGCGATACAATCCAACCATCGGAGCCGTTGAGAAGACGAGTGCGTAACCGCAAAAGATGGTCACGCTAAGCACTGCGCAGCCTGCGAGGATCGTAACAACGGTATGGGGAGAAGCTTCCGAGCCAAGACCGAGTGTCATCAGAGCAATCCAAGCAAGTATCGCCTTAGGATTGGTGAGGTGCATCAGCAGACCGTGTTTATAGAGGGTTGCGACGGACGCAGGTTGGTTCCCTGTCTGCTGAGAAACTCGGTGCTCGGGCGTGAGCGCGGCTCTGCCAGCCTTGAGGGCAAGATAGAGGAGATAGAGACCTCCAAGTATCTTGAGCACAATCAGCGCCTGCGCGTATCTGCTCAGAACTGCCGAAACGCCGGTTGCAGCCATGATCCCCCAGAAGATCGACCCGCTGACAACTCCCGCTGCGAGAACGAGCGCCGCACGCCTGCCCTGGTTCATGGCGACGCCCATGATCCGCATGTTGCTCGGGCCTGGACTACCCGCGGCGATCACGTAGGCTGTAAAAACGATGAGAAGCTGATGGAAGTCTGCTGACAATCTGTCGACCTTTCGATTTTTAGAAGCCGCCCAGAAGGTTGAACGCGATCAGCCACATGACGAATGCGATAACCATTTCCAATATGCGCCAGGACGAGGGTCGGGAAAAGATCGGCCGCAGTTGTGTTGCGCCATAACCCAGCAAAAAGAAAAAGAGGAATGACCCCGTGGTGGCACCTGCTGCAAAGGACATCTGATAACCGGCAAATCGCGTCGAGATCGTGCCAAGCAGGACGACGGTGTCGAGATAGACGTGCGGATTGAGCCAGGTGAGAGCCAGACATGTGGCCAAAGTCTTCTTGAAGCTTGAAGGACTTCCTGCTCCAACGGTCAACGTTCCCGAAGACAAGAATGCGGACCAAAGACTCTTGGCTCCATACCAGACGAGGAAGGCTGCTCCGCCATACCGCATGACAGGATTGAGCCAAGGCAATAGCTCCACGATTTGTTTAAGGCTGGTCACCCCAAGCACGATGAGTACGGCGTCTGACAGGGCGCAGGCGAGGCAAACGGCAAATACATACTCACCTCGAAGACCTTGGCGAAGGACAAACGCATTCTGCGCGCCGATGGCGACGATGAGGCTGAGGCCCATCATCATGCCAGTGAAGTAGACCGAGATATCCAATTTCTGATGACCGCCTTGCACAAACTCCGGACTCGGTATGCGCAGGGAGAAATTTAGGCTACTTAAATCTGCTAAAGCGAATTAAGTGGTCCTAAGTTATGCTCGACTATTCTGCTCTCCGCGTCGTCCTGGCCGTCGTCCAATCGGGAAGCTTCGAAAAAGCGGCTGCCCTTCTCAACGTCACGCCGTCAGCCGTTTCGCAGCGGGTTAAACAGCTGGAGGAGCGTCTGGGCGTGGCCCTGATCGTCCGCGGCAATCCGTGCATGGCAACCGAGAAGGGCGAATGGCTTTGTCGGCATATGGACAATGTGGGCATGCTCGAAACCGAACTGTTTGAGCATCTGCCGTCGCTGGTCGATCCTGCTGATCCCGAGCACAGAGTAACGCTCCAGATTGCTACCAACGCCGATAGCCTCGGAACATGGTTCCTGGAGGCCATCTCGAACTACTCGAAATCCTCCAGCTACTTGGTCAGTATTTCAGTTGATGACCAAGACTATACTGCGGAATGGCTGCAGCGCGGCCGGGTCGTTGCCGCCGTGACGAGTGCGGAAAAGCCGATCTCGGGGTGCAGACGCTTTTTTCTTGGCTCTCTTCGATACCATGCAACGGCGAGCCCAGAATTCGTATCTCGCTATTTTCCTGAAGGGGTAACTCCCAAGGCTATCGCCAACGCCCCGGCGCTTACCTTCAATCAGAAGGACAAGCTTCAAAGTGACTGGTTACGCCGCACGCTGGGGCACTCAGTGAATTTCCCGAGCCATTGGCTTCCGTCGACCAACAGCTTCATCGAAGCCAGTCTCTCTGGCATGGGTTGGGGCATGAACCCAATCGAGCTGACGCGTGGGCATCTTCTCGCCGGACGTCTGGTGGAGCTGATACCGGAAACGCCTCTCGACACTCCATTGTACTGGCAAATCAACCGTCTTGCCGCTGACCGCCTGGCTGATCTCACCCTCGAAGTCAGCAAAGTTGCAAAGCGCCACCTGATCTAAGGCAAGACGCCCTTACGCCAAGCGCGATCGTCCGCGGATTCATCCGGCGACCTCCCCATCGGTGCATGTACCGAACGAACCCTATATGGGAAATCACCAAGCATCGGAGCCCAAGTGCTATCGCACTCTCATGCTGCCGCGCAAAATTGACTGCGGCCTTGTGCCTCGCCACCATTCGTGGCAGTCCACCGTTAGTGCCGGCTGTAAAGGCTCGGGCGGACGTCCTCGTCAGCGCGATCGGGGAAAAGGGACCTCCGCGTTCGCTCTAGTGCCTCCGCCTCCTGGCGATGCCGCTGAAGAAGAGCAGCAGTCACATCCTGATACGGTCCGCTATCGGACTGGGCGATGCGGACAACTCCACCGCCAGAAAGGAAATCGCAGAATGACTTAACCGAGCGAAGTCGTGTTGTGATCTCGACATAGCGATTTTCGTCAGCGTTCATCAGCCCCCGCCTCCTCCCCAAGGAAGATCGGTTCCGACTTCGGCAATATCATGACCACCACGGCAATCCAAATAGGAAGCAAAGCACCCGCGATCGATTGAGAACGCTGTCTTTCGATGCCGTCAGGTTTGCGCTCGATGGAGTTCCCGGTCAGGACGCGGCCGAATAGCGCTATGGATCGGCACTGACCTTTGGCTTGCCGGCGGCCATTTTGGTCGACGAAGTCGACACCCAACTGGAGCCTGGGACGCCTTCGGGGCGACGTATCTGACGTCGCGGCGCGTCGCCGACGGGCCTGTGGCGACGCGATCGCCAATGCATCCTTTTGAAATCTCAAGCGTTGTAGGGGTATGCAGTACCGGAAAGCCACGCCTGAGGACGACGATGTCCTGGTTCGACATTATCTCGCGATTTGGGAGAGCTATGGGACACCTGCCGACCATTTTCGAGCGGATGCCGAAGCCGTCATACGCCAGTTCCTCGAGGAAGGGCGTCGGGATCGTGCACTGGCGAGCTTCATCGCTTTTGACGGCGAAATCGCTGCGGGATCGGCCTCATGTCAGCTTCACCAGATACCCTATCCCGCGGCGTTGAAATCGGAACACTTGCTCCAGGGATACGTCTGGAGCCTCTTCATCGACCCAGCCTATCGGCGACAGGGCGTTTCGAAGAAACTGATGTTCATGATATTGGACCATTTGCGGGACATAGGTTGCACAGGGATAGTGCTCCACTCTTCGGAGGCAGGCGAGGCGCTCTATCGTTCTCTCGGTTTCGAGATTGCTCGCGAGATGCGGCTGAAATTTTAACTGCAGGTCCGAGTGCTTGCCGGGAACCGCTGCGAGCTTGAGTTCTGAAGCTGACAGCGCACCGGGCCCATTCAGTTCGCAGAATAAAGTTTCGAATATCTCAGCCCTTGAACGTTGCGTTGCGGACTCACCCAGCTAGATTTCATAACGATCACGCACGGTCCATCGCTTTTAAACCTGCTAGCTTCAGCCCGAACATTGGCCAAGGTAAATATTCATGGAACAGGTACGAGGTCACCCCGACATTCTACCGGGTTTCAGATGGTATGACATTCCACTCCAGGACTGCTCGATCAGAACGGCGATCGGGGGAAATGGGCCGCCGCTGCTCCTTTTACACGGTCACCCGCAGACGCATCTGACATGGCATAAAGTGGCACCCGTCCTTGCCGAAAAATTCACCGTCATCGCCGCTGATCTGCGCGGCTACGGCGATAGTTCGAAACCCGACGGAGGGCCCGGCCACATCAATTATTCCAAGCGAGCGATGGCCTTGGACCAGATACAAGTCATGAAAGCGTTGGGGTTTGGACAATTCTCAATTATTGCGCACGACCGCGGCGCGCGTGTCGCCCATCGAATGGCGCTTGATCACCCAGACGCGGTCGATAGACTTGTCCTTCTAGACATCGCTCCGACGGCAACCATGTACGCACGAACCGACATGGAATTTGCACGCCGGTATTTCTGGTGGTTCTTTCTCATTCAGCCATACCCCCTGCCCGAGCGCCTTATCGCGGGTGATCCGGACTTCTTTCTCGATCAGCATATCGAAAGACAGATAAACAACCCCGGCGCGGTCGATCCGCTTGTCCTTCAGGAATATCGACGCTGTTTTGCCAACCCAGCCACGCGTCATGCAATCTGCGAGGACTATCGCGCGGCGGCGAGCATCGATCTCGTTCATGATGCGATTGACAAAGACAAGCGCATCCAGGTGCCACTCTTGATATTGTGGGGCGCAAAGGGAACCGTCGGTGCGCTTTACGACGTGCTGCAAACCTGGGCCGACAAAGCCATGGACGTGCGCGGCCATGCCATTGATTGCGGGCATAGTCCGCAAGAGGAAGCACCGGACGAACTGCTGAATGCTTTGAAACGTTTTTTGTGACATCCAATCGCAATGGGCCAATGCCGTAGCCGAAGAGTGCGATGCTGGCGGCTCAGCAGATGCTGGTGTTCGGCCCGAATGCATTCAGCACTTTTGCTGCGGATAGCTCGTCTACACTGTTTGCGCCGGGCCGCAATGCTCCCGGCTCACTCCCATTGATCTATTCATTCAGGCCGCTCATGTCGGTCATGCCTAAGACGGAAATTTTCCAACCTCGCATGAACACTCCGTCGAATGACCCTTCCTGTCGCGCTGATTCTAGGTTTCGGTGATACGCCGATCTTCATCAGACCCGGCCGCAAGTTGTTTCCAGTCCAAATCCTCCTGCAGTTCGAGATATTGGCCAGGGCCGACCCGGTCGGCATCGCGCAGCTCTTCAAGGCGTTGGCGTTGCGCCAGCACCGCGGCCAATGACAGGCCGCCGCGGCGATCGAGTGGCAAAGTCTGGATCTGATCACCGCTCTCACAAAGCTGCTGATAAGCCAGCCGTATGGCTTCTGCCTCCACACCCTCCTCCTTATCCAGTCGCTTGAGCGCGGCCTCGGCCAGCGATCTTCGCGCCGCTTCAAGCTCCTGACGCGCCTCGCCCCGTCTCTCAAGTTTGAAGAATCCGATCATGGGCGCCAGTGTGGCACCCTGGATAACCAATGTCGCAAGCACGACCGCAAAAGCCGTCAAGACAACGAGATCTCGTTCGGGAAAGTTCGCAGGCAACGCGAACGCCGTGGCAAGCGTGACGAGCCCGCGCATGCCTGCCCATCCTACAAGCAAGGTTTCGCCCGGCGCGAAGGGTGCAAGATCATGGCCGCGCCGATGGCGATAAACCACAATAGTGTGGAACAGAAACGCCATCGCCACGCGTGTTGCGATGACGCCGGCAACGACGATCGCGGCAAATCCAATCGCCCGCTCCAACTCGGCGGTGGACATCGCTTCGACGATACGACGAGCCTGCAATCCCATCAGCAGGAACGCCACCACGTTCAGCAAGAAGACGACTGTCGTCCAGACCGCGAACGAATGCACCCGCATGCGTGGGGAATCCTCGACCGAGGCAAGCGTGGCGATCGTCATCGCGCTCGCCACCGTCGCCAGAACGGCCGATAGATGCAGACGCTCCGCGATCAGCCATGTCGCAAACGCGTAGACGAACTGAAACAGTGTGCCGCCGACGGTGTTTTCGGTGACCGGCCGCAGCCGCGAGACGAGAAACCCGAAGGCGATGCCGAACAGAATCCCGCCGGGCGCAGCAGACACCAGTTGCAGCACGGTCCCTGCATCGACCCCGCCGCGTGCCTGGACGGTCAGCGCGGCACTGAAGAGTAGCAGTGCGGTTGCGTCGTTAAACAGGCTTTCGCCCTTAAGCAGGGCATCCACGCGACGGGAGACCGGCAAATTCGACAGGACCGCAGTGGCCGCGGCAGCATCGGGCGGCGCAACGATTGCGCCCAACGTAATCGCCACCGCGATGGGTAGCCCGACAGTCAGCGCACTGATCGAGACGACGACACCCGTCGTGACCAATACAGCCAGCACGGCGTAGAAGAACAGTGGCAGCAGCATGCGTCGCGCCGCACCTACCGGGAAATCGTAGGCCGAGTCGATCAGGACGGGCGCGATGAACAACGCAAGTGCGGTCGGCGGATCGATCGGGATGCTTGGCGCGCCCGGCAACATCGCCACGGCAACGCCTGCGGCGGCAAGGATGCCGGGATATGGCAGTTGCATGCGTCGCGTTACCTGCAAAAGCAAGATGGCGACTGCAAGCAACGCAACGAGGGTCTCAAAGAAAGTCATCATCTCATAGTAGCAGCCTTTCGTCAGCGTTGAAGCCGTAACGGTTCCCCTATAAAACCTATGCCGCGATAGCGGTGGAGCCCTCACGACGGAGCGGCGACTGTGGATTACGAGGTTGCGATTGTCGGCGCTGGCGCCGCTGGGATTGCTGCGGCACGCGCACTGGCGGCGGCCGGCCGCTCGGTGATTATGCTGGAAGCCAGCGGCCGCGTCGGAGGCCGCGCCTGGGCGATCGAACTGGGTGGAATCCCGCTGGATATGGGTTGTGGCTGGCTGCATTCGGCCGAGCGCAATCCGCTCATTGCCCTCGGTCGTGCAGCTGGGTTCACGATCGTACGCGGACCCACAGCATGGCAAAAGCAATGGCATGATCTCGGCTTCACGCCGGAAGATCAGGCGGCCGCAGCGACTGCATGGAATGCGCTTGAAAGTCGCATGCGAAGCGATCCGCCGATAAGCGACCGTGCAGCTGACGCGCTCGAGCCAGACGGCAAATGGAATACTTACTGCCAGTCGCTGAGCGGATACATGAACGGCGCCCCCCTCGAGCGCCTCTCGATCGCCGACTTCCTGGCTTATGACGATGCGGCGACCGACAGCAACTGGCGGGTGCGCGAAGGCTATGGCCATCTAATCGCGGCGAGCGTTCCGGACGTGACGCTGCGGCTGTCGTCTCCTGTGCGCCGCATCGCGCTGACTGATCGAGGCGTCCGGCTGGATACCGACCGCGGCCCGATCGCCGCTCGCACGGCTGTGGTCACCGTATCGACCGCTGTGCTAGCAAGCGGCGCGATAACGTTCGACGTGGATGCCGACGATCACCTGCATGCCGCAAGCAACTTACCGCTTGGCCTCGCTGACAAGCTATTCTTCGAACTATATGGTAACCACGGGCTTGAGCCCGAAACGCACCTCCTCGGAAATCCCCGCAACAGCGATACCGGCAGTTATTATATTCGACCGCTCGGCCGACCCGTGATTGAGGCGTTCTTCGGAGGAACTGGCGCGGTCACCATTGCGCGCACCGGGCTTTTGGATGCGTTCGTCTTTGCCATGGATGAATTGTCATCCCTATTGGGTAGCGACATCTGCCGCCATCTGCGACCGCTGACGGCCTCGTCGTGGTGCCACACCGACTGGATACGTGGTTCCTACAGCCATGCGCTGCCAGGACACGCCGGCGCCCGCAAGATCCTGGCCCGACCCATCGACGATAGATTGTTCTTCGCGGGGGAGGCAACGCACCCTTCGGACTTCTCAACCGCGCACGGCGCCTGGCAAAGCGGGGTACGTGCCGCCGAACAGGTGGTAGAGCCGTTAGCTTGAAATCCGATTTGCCCGGCAGCCGGTCGTGGCCCGGCAAGCAGCGTTGCGGACACCGGTCCGTAAAGGCTTGCGGCAGATTCTCGCCCGGTCTTTCCAAACGCTTGGAGTGTTCGCCCGACAACATCGCCGTGCATCCGGGCGTTTTCTGGCCGCTCCTCAGAGCAGCATCGATGCTCCGCGATCGAGATAGGTGTCGAGGAACTGTTCGAGCCGCGCATTTCTCGGCTTTCTAAACACCTCTTTCGGAGGGCCGGTGAAGACGATCTTCCCGTGGTCAAGGAATGCGATCTGCTGCCCGACTGTGGCCGCAAAGCCGATTTCGTGCGACACGACGACCATTGTCATGCCTTCGGCCGCGAGATCGCGCATGACGTTCAACACCTCGCCCGTCAGCTCCGGATCGAGAGAGGAGGTCGGTTCGTCAAAGAGCATGATCTTTGGCTTGAGGGCAAGCGCACGCGCGATCGCCACGCGCTGTTGCTGCCCGCCGGAAAGTTGCGATGGATAGTGCCCTGCCCGGCCTTCCAGGCCGACTTTCACGAGCTGAGCCATCGCCCGTTCTTCGGCATCCTTGCGGCTCATCTTGTGAACGGTCTTCAGCGCCTCGCTGACATTTCCGAGCGCCGTCATGTGCGGCCAAAGGTTGAACTGCTGAAACACCATACCGATCTGCGCGCGGATCGCTCGGTTGGCGGCAGGCGCAATGCGCTCGCGAACGCCTTGTGCATTTTCGGTAAAACCCAAGACCTCGCCGTTGACCGTGATCGTTCCGGAGGTTGCTTCCTCAAGAAACGCCATGCAACGAAGAAGCGTGCTCTTGCCCGAGCCTGACGGGCCGATCAGGCAGGAGACCTGCCCCTGCGGTATCTCGAGGTCGATATTTTGGAGCACCGTCGTGTCCCCAAACTTCTTGACGAGATTTTTGACTGCGATCGCGGGGAGGCTCATGCGTTAAAAAACCTGAATCTGGTGAGTTTCGTTTCTACGAGATGGCCAAGCCGCCCCGTGATTTCCACAAGCACCCAATAGAAGAGCGCCAGCACGGAGAGGGCTTCGACGAAGGCATATTGCTGGGCGCCAATGGCGCTCAGTGTTGCCGTCAATTCCGGAACGGTGATGATCGAAAGGACGGCGGTCTCCTTCATCAGGAGAACCGCCATGTTGAGCGATGGCGGCAGCACCAGCATGGTCATCTCGGGCAACAGGATGCGCCTGATGATCTGTCCCTGCGTCAGGCCCACGCACTCACCTGCCTCGATATGACCCTTTGGAACGGCCATGAAGCCGGACCGAAAGATCTCGCTGTAGTAGGCCGCACCATAGATCGAGATGCCAATCAGGCCGGCGGGCAGCGGATCGAGTGACAGGCCGATGAACGGACCGCCGTAGTAGACCAAGAATATCTGGATGAGGAACGGCGTGCCGCGCAGCACGGCGACGATTAGACCAAGCGCCTTGTCGAGCAGGACGCCGCCGAACCGCCGGCCGACAGCGACGAAAAATCCGAGGATGGCGGCGACAATCGTTCCGACGATCCAGATCAGAACCGTGACACCGGCGCCACTTATGATCGCCGGCAGCTGGTCAAGTATGACGTTGATATCGAAAGTCATCGCGGCACTCCGGGAAGAGAGCGCTCGATGAAATCGCCGGCAAGCGCCACGATCCAGTTGATGACGAGATAGATGAGGCCTGCAGCGGCAAATATCTGCAGCGGCAGGAAGGTGCTGCCTGCGAGGTCTTGCGCCATGCGGGTCAATTCGATGACGCCAACGACGGAAACCAGCGACGACGCCTTGAGGATGAGGATGGCCTCATTGACCAGTGCCGGGAAAGTCAGCCTCAGCGCGATCGGCGCCTTGATGCGACGGAAGATCTGGCCCGGCGTCAGGCCCACCATCTCGGCCGATTCCACGAGACCGGTCGGGACGCTTGCAAACCCGCCGCGCATGTTCTCTGCCTGGTAAGCCGCCGTGCAAAGCGAAAGGCCAACGATCGCAGCAACGATGCTCGGCACGTTCAACCCAATCGCCGGCAACATGTTGTAAATCAAAAGCAACTGCACAAGCAGAGGCACACCGCGGAAGAAACTGATGAAAATTTGTGCGGGAACAACGAAGAGCCCCTTCTTCGACAGCAGCATGCCCGAAAGAAGGATCGCGATCGCAAAACCGATCAAGATCGAGACGACGCTGAGCGCCACCGTGTAGATCGATGCGTAAAGTAGCAATTCAAAGAGTTTGATCGACATGTCCCGTTTTTGCCCGCCTGGCTGTCATGGAGACCCGATGGCGTCTTCGATTGCGTCCCTAGGCCGGGGCGCAATCGACGATCAGGTTGATTTTAGAATGCGGGGTCCTTGACGGCATCAGGCGTCTCGAAGGTCGCGCCGAACCACTTCTTCTGCAACTCGGCCATGCGGCCGTCAGCCTTGATTTTCAGAAGCGCCGCATCGATCGCATCCATCAGAGGCGCATGATCGGTGTCTTTCAGTCCAATGAAGCCGAAATAGGACTTCTTGCCGAACGGCGGCAACACGACTTCAAAGGTCCCCTCGCGCTGCTTGGCAACGAAAGCGATGTTCGGCAGCGAGTTGGCAACACCGGCAATGCGGCCGGCAGCGAGGTCGGCGTAAGATTCAGTGAAGGCCGGGTATTCGCGGACATCCACCTTCGAAGGCAGCGTTGCCGAGAATTCCTTCAGCTGGTCGAGCTGCGAGGTGGCCTTGCCGACGCCGATCGTTTTGCCGGCGATATCGTCCGGCTTGCTGATGGTCGTGTCGCCCGCCTTCTTGAGGATCGCGATCGTCGCTTCAGCAATCGGGGGCGTGAAACGGTAACGCTCCATGCGCTTCTTGGTAATGGTGGCGGGGCCGGCGACGACGTCGAACTTGCCGGCTTCGAGTGCCGGGAAGACGCCGTCCCAAGGAAGCGCCACCCACTCGATCTTAACACCGAGCTCCTTGCCGATTTCGGCAAAAAGATCAACGTTCAGACCAGCATGCTCGCCGGCATCGATAAAATCAAAGGGCGCAAAGGCGGTTTCCGTGCCGACCTTGAGGGTGCCGGCGGCCTTGACGGCGGCGAGCGTATCTGCGGCATGCGCAGACAGTGTCGCCCCCAAAAGAAGCGTAGCGCCGACGAGGCCCTTAAGCAATGAACGTGCGATCATGATTGTCATCTCTCCAGTTTCCACACCCGCCAGAGCGGGTTCGAGTTCCCGATTTCAGTCCCGTGTGCTGACTCTTTGGTCCGCTTTTGACTATACAAATAGATATAGGCTAGCCTAAGGTGTCAACGTCAAAGTCAGCGAACGCAATTTTTATGCCGAACGGCTGCTTGGAGGCGCGAGTTTCGCGTTTGCATCGTTTCGCCTGCAGGGTGATGAGGTGGCGTATTGGAGCCAATTTATCTCAGGATATTCAAGGATATCGAGACCAAGATCCTGAGCGGCGACTGGCGCCCGGGCGATCGCATTCCGAAAGAGCACGATCTGGTCAACGACTACGGCTGTTCGCGCATGACTGTCAGCAAGGCGTTGACCGCACTCGTCGAGCGGGGTCTTGTCGTACGAAAGCGGAAAACGGGGTCATTTGTCGCCTCGCCGCAGATCGACCGCACCGTCATGGATATCCAGGATATCGGCACCGAGGCAACTTTGGCGGGCTATGAGCATCGGTATGAGATCCTGACGCGAAAGGTCGAAACCCTGGGCCCAGTTGAGGCCGCCCAGCTCCATGGCACGACGGGTGCCGAAATTTTAAGGATTCAGTGTCTGCATATTGTCGACGGGAAGCCCACGGCAATCGAGCGGCGGATCATTCTGCTGGATACGGTGCCGCTTGCGAGAAACGAGAGCTTCGTGGCCGTGCCACCGGCGAAGTGGCTTCTGTTGCAAGTGCCCTGGTCCAAGGCCAAGCATGTGATACGGGCAGTCTCGGCCGACGCTACGACCGCACGCATTCTGCAAATCGAGCGTGGTGAGCCCTGCCTCAGTCTCATTCGACAGACTTGGCAGAATGACCGCATGGTGACCTATGTCGAGATCACGCATCCTGGCGACCGCTTCCAGTTTGCGGGCGTCTTTCATCCGGCCGAGAAGCGGGCGTCACGCCGGCAACCATAAAGGGCGACGCGGTGAGCGACGAGCAGATATTCCGGGGGATTCCTCTCAAAGGCCTACAGGCGTTCGAAGCCGTAGGACGCTGCGGCAGCGTGACGGCTGCGGCAGCGGAGCTGAACGTGTCTCCCGGCGCGATCAGCCAGCAGATCCGCAAAATCGAAAGCTTTCTTGGCGTAACCCTTTTGGAACGCAGTGGCCGAACCGTCGAATTGACGCAATGGGGACGGCTCTACCACCGCGAGATATCGAAGGGCTTTGAGCAGTTTGCGCTCGCCGAGCAGGTGTTGGAGCGCGCACGCAACGAGAATGCGCTCGTCCTCAGCGCACTGTCATCCGTCGTCAACAAATGGATCGGCAGGCGCATCTTTGACTGGCAAGCGCTGCATCCCGATGCACATGTAAGGGTCACCGGCCGCGACAAGGAGCCGAGAATGGGCTTCGACGAGGTCGATTTCCGCGTCAGCTACGGATCCGATGTCTTGCAGCATGACCACTATACCGAGTTGTTTCGCGATTGGGTCGTACCCGCCTGCTCGCCCGCGCTGATCGACGGCCGCAGCCTTTCGCCCGCCGAGTTGCTGTCCTGCCCGTTGCTGCATGTCGAATGGGAGCGACACTTCACGCCCTACCCCAGCTGGACGGAATTCGCCGCCAAGATCGGCACCGGATTCAAAGGGCCGCCTTCCGGCTTGTCGTTCACCTTATCGAGCAGCGCCATTGACGCTGCCGTCAACAAGCGTGGCATCGTGCTTGCGCAGATGTCGATGATCGCGGACGAACTGGAAGCGCAGACACTGGTCATTCCGGTGGATATCAGATTGCCGTTGCGCGAGAGCTATTTCCTCGCCTGGGACCGATCCGCGCTACAAAAGCCTTATGGCCCGGAGTTTCGCGACTGGGTCATTGCCATCTCCCGACGGCAGGCGCAGATCTCAGCGCCATCCATTTTATCCGAGCCAAAATAAACCCTCTTCCGGCTCACAGGGTGCTTGATCGCAGAATTGGCAGGTCCCCACGTCCATTTTCGATGCCGGTTCTCCGAAAATCAGACGTGACAGAAAACGGATTCTTTCAACGGTATCCGCCCGAAGCACTCGTTCGCCTAAGGCCCTAATTCACCACGCAGGTGCTAGGCGTCATCGCTGAAGCCGGCTCCTTCGCTCCAACAGGGGTTCGTGCTCGACCAGCTGCTTACCTGTGGCACTGAGGATGTTTCGTCGACCGTTTCCTCGGCTACGCCGAGCTCCCTGAATCTCCGATCCTGATCGGTCGCAAGGGCAGCAGGCTCGCGCCTGTAAAGCTGCAAGAGGGTGCTCCATTCGGCGTAAGTGAAGTCTCTCCGGGCGATCGTGATAGGTGCCTCTCTGTCCAGATTAACGATAGCACGATTTTCTCTTTTGAAGGCAGTGACAGCCCGTCATCGAATAGGTGCTCTATTTCTGGTCTTTAGGCTCCCACCGTCGCAGCAAACCGAGGGTGATGGGCGCCGTTCATGCAGTTCCGGTTGCCGAAGGTACGGCGGCGGGCTCTGGCGCATTTGAGACGCACAGGGATCACTCACCTGGCCCTAGCCTGAAAACGTTCGTCGCCTCATGGCGGCCGCGCAACACATGCTGGCCGACAGGTCGCGCCGGGCATCCGGAACCGGCAGATCGCAGCACGATGTCGCTGACCAGAATGACCGCTTGGTCGTCGTCGGTCATGCACGCTTTGGCGACCTCCTGGAGGCGTTGCGCAGTGTTCACGACATCCCCGACCAGCGTATAGTTTATGCGCCCAGGAGCCCCGATGTTTCCCACCATCGCGGGGCCAGCATGTATGCCTATCCGGATTCTCACGGGCGGCATGCCAAGTCCTCGTCGACGCCGATTGTCGACGACAATCGCCGCCGCAATGGCGCTCGCCGCGCGACAGGCTCGGGCGGAATGGTCCGATTGCAATTCGGGCGCTCCCCAAAACGCCATCAACGAGTCGCCGATGTACTTGTCTATGGTGCCGCCTTCCGCCTCCACGCAGGCGGCAAGGAGCTGGAAATGCTTATTAAGAAACGCCGCCGCATCGGACGCCGATAGCCGCTCGGCGAGGCTCGTGAAGTCGACGATGTCGGTAAACAAAACAGTGACATCCCGCTCTACAAGCGCTGTCGCCTGTTCGCCCTGTGCCATAAGCTGCTTGACCAGGCGTCGAGGTACGTAGGTCTCGAACCAGTGCAAGGTCGCTATGAGCGCATTGTAGGCTCGGATCCCCTCGTCCAGTTCACGAAGATGACTGCCGGCGAGCGGCCGGGCAGCCGTGAGATCGAGCGTGCGAATTGCGGACGTTGCGCGTGCCAGGCGCATAATCGGTTTTCCGATCGCGTAGCCGACCAGCCAGGCACAGGCGACCGAAGCTAGCACAGCCGCGAGCCCCAGCCAGGCCGCTTGCTCGAGTCGGCGCACTTCGCCGCCAACCTCGTCGAGCGGTAAATAACGGCCGACGACCCAAGGCTGATCGCTGTATCCTATGATGTCGCGATAGATGAAGACATAGGAAGCGCGATCGACGGTGACGATATGGCTTTTCGACTTACCTACGAAAGGTGCCGCGCCCGCTTCGAGGTCCGTGTTCCAGATCGACGCCAGCACCCGATCTCCGATCTCGCTAACTTCGGGAAGGGGCTTGTCGCGCTTGAATAGCTGAGGGTTGTGGGCAAGCGCCGCATGGGCGAGGACATGATTGCGGCCGAGAAGTATAAATGCGCCGGCATCTGATCCGGCGGGCGAGTCGGCGAGAAAGCGTGACAGCTCGGCGACCGTGACCGTGGTCAACAAAATCCCGAGAAAAGAACGCTCATGCCACAATGGGGTACGAACATTCAGGAGAGGCTGCTTCAGCCGTTCGCTCCAGACAAGCTCTCCCCAGACGGGGCGGCCTGCGCGTCGCGCCATCTCAAAAGCATCGTCCAGGCCGGGTACGGTCTGCATGTCGATCTTTCGAAAGACGACTTCGTCGCCATTGCGTTCGACGCGTAGCTGCTTCAGATCGGTGCGGATGAGGGCGAGCGCGGCTATCTGCGGGATGCCGGCGAGTGCCGCCCGAAGCTGACTCATGGAGGCCGCTTCATCCTGCGGGTCGAGATCGCCGTCGAGAAAAAGCTTGGCCAGGAATTCAGACTGGTCGCGGGCTGGATCGAGGTGCAATCGAGTTCGTTCCACAATCGTGTCCATAATTCGCTCACTGCGGTCGCGGACGAGTCCGACTGTGTTCTGACGGCCGCTTTCCAGGGCGAGGATCAGCGCTGCTGCGGTGACCGCGATGATGAGTCCGAACGTGGCCGCCAATGCAATGTGTATGGGGATGCGGCGTAGACGCTTCGATGAAGCCTTGTCGCCACTATTGCGCCAAGCCTTGCCGCCACCCGCCAATCTAACCCTCGGCAGGCGTTTCCAGGCCAGCAATTTCGGACCGACAATAGACATCCGACGATCAGCGAACTGCGAGCAAGAAGAACGGCGGGTGTGGTCAGGGACGCCTCCGTGAAATCGCTCGCTTGAGGGTTTGATGCTTTTAGCTTCATTTCTCAGTAATGAAGATGCAGCACGACCGGTGCCTGTTCCCCTTTCGGGATAACCACGAACAGATTGTCAAACGCGCTTCGTTCAATCTTGATTTCCTCGGAATCTCCCAGCGCCGCGAGAATCTCTGGAATGGTGCTCCAATGCCCCACAACAAGCACTTTGTCCTTGCCGTGCTCTGAACGGAGTAGATGGACCAAACCGCCACTGTCCTCATAAGAATGAACACGAATTTCGAGTCCAAGGGCCTTCGCCAGAGGCTCGGCCGTCTCGACCGTGCGCCTAGCTTGCGTGGCATAGACGGCGGTGATGCCTGCATCCTTCAGTCGCTCAGCCAGCATCCTCGCTCGTTGTTGTCCAGACTCCGACAGCGGGGTTTCGTCGCGAATCTCATCGAGGCTCAGTGTTGATGGCGGATCGGTGTGCCGAACGATGTAGATCGCCTGCTGCGCGCCGACTGACTGGGGCATTACAAGGCTGCCGGCAGCCAAACCGATCAGCAGCCGAAGGGTCCTAGCTTTCATGGCCGTGCTCCCTCATCCGTTCTTTCAGGGGAAACGAGCGATACTACCATGCAACACAGGTTGCAGACAGCAATCTCTACCGCCGGGTCGAGACAAGAGGGCGACAGCAGAATTCCGGAGTTGGGGTGGACGGCTCCCAACGGCACGCAATGTGCCAGGATGAGTTCGTTGAAAGCTCAATCGAGGGAGACCGTCCGTGAAAGAGATTATCCGAATTGGCATGGATGCGTCAAAAAGCGTTTTCCAATTGCATGGCGTCAATGCCGTTGGCGCATCGCTTTTGATGATGAAGACCCCAGATCCCAAGATTGTTTAAGTCTGGTCGAGATTTTGCCGCCTGGATTGGTCTCACACCAACAGACCGTTCGACCGCTGGCAAGGTCAGGCTTGGGGTGATCACCCGTGCGGGCGACGAAATGCTGAGGAGCGCATTGGTGGTTGGCGCAACTGCTATTCTTCAGCATATTAGAGCGGGTCGAAGCAGACATACTTCACGTTGCTCACCGAACTCCTGCAACGGAAGAAACCGAAGCTGGTTGCGGTGGCGCTTGCCAACAAGATCGCCCGTGTCGCCTGGAAGCTCATGGTGAGCGGCGAGAAATATCGGCGGGTGGATGCCGACCTCGCCGTCAAGGTAGCTCAGAATCTCTCGCTGCTGATCGTCGATCCCAAGAAACCGTGGACTGCCATTAAAGGCCTTTGCCTAGGGATGAAGCAGCAATCTGTGGACCGCCGGGCCCGATCGCGACATCGTCCGTCGAACAGTGTCGCCCACCCGGACGACGCCAACGTTCACATCCCCTCCATCCAAGATTCCGGCAAAGCCATCCTCCGCATTCCGTGTACCTAGCAGACAGTCCTACCGGAGTAAATAGATGCAGTCTCCGACCTCGGGCCGAAACCAGTTGCTGTCGGATCTCCGGCGGTTCTATCGAGGACGTAGCCCTCGGCGAATGCTTACAAGCCGAAGCCTGACCCGTGAAAAGGTCACGAACGCGACGCTGAAGCGTCACGTTGCCCTTTGCGGACCGACCCTACCAAGAAAGGTGACGTAATGTTGGATGTGAACATTGAAAAAGCGTTGGAACTCGTTGAAAAGGCGTTAGTTTTAACCGATCAGCTAGACCTAACGCGGCGTCAAACTAGCCTCGATGGCGTCGTTCGCTCTCCCGGTTGACTTGCTCATCCGAGCGAAGAAGCTTTTCAGCTGTACGCCTGCGCCGCCGATCGCCGCCATATGCCAACTTTACCCTTTCGATCGGATGTCTCAACGTCAATCATTGCGATGCTCGTAAGTCAAATCGCTCGAGCATCGTTCGAAGTTTCTTGTTCTGCTCAACGAGGCGCTGCCTCAGTATACCCTTCAGGCGTCGATTTTCCGCATCAAGGACGGCCAAAACATCAGGATCCACTTCCTCAACAAGATCTCTTGCCTCGTTGAGGGAAGCGTCAGCGGTGCTAAGAGCTCGCAGATCACGCTTTACAGTACGTTGACGCTTAGTCACTCGGGCAACTCGACGTGTCGGCCCGGCATTTTCGGCGGAAGCCCCAGAGCGACTAGCAGCGTCGTCCACCTTCCTTTGGGTCTCGAACACCGCATCCAGAGACAACACTTGTGGCGGTTTGGGTTGGTCAGTGCCGTGGTCATTAGTGACACTGAACTCCGGTTGCTTATCCTGGCCTATCTCCGCACTGTCGCTCGGTACTGCTACGTCATTCTTGGGCGACACAAATAGGTGTTCCGTCTCGGCCTTTGCCTCACGCACAAGCGCCTTAAAATCGGTGTCTCCCCAAATTGACTTCGGCGCTACCGTCGATCGCCGACGTGATGACTTAACTTCGACAACGAACCTTCGTTGTTGCGTTCTCATTTCAATCCAATCCTTGAGGGCAAAATTGCTCAGGAAACATCGAAACGCTCAAGCATCTTTTTCAGCTGATCGTTCTGTAGTTTCAGCTTCTGAGCTAGCTGATTTCGAAGTTGTTTGATGTCCTCATCTAGCCCAGTTACCTCGCCGATGAAAGGGTCTTCTAGTGGTGGTGTTTGAACTGCTCGATCCGTTTCGGATGAAGACTTGACGCGCAGCTTGTTAATTGTCCGTACCTTCCGCGAGAGTTTTAGACGCGGCTCCTGCGCAGATGCAATAGCTGCGGCAGTTAGCTTGGTCTCGGCATCTGGCGTGTCGAAGTGACGGGCAGGCTCACCACGCGAGCGACGCTTGGCCGGGGCGCTTTCTGCATCACTGAGTTGGGTGCCATCGTCTGAACCCTGCGGGGTCGGTTCAACTGCGGTAGTAGACTTATCATGACTGTGGCTATCGAGCTCGCTGCTTTCTGCCAGCGAAGACGGTGGCGGATCCGCTGGTGTCTGCGGCGCTTCCAACTCCTTTGCTTCAGCAGCAGGTTCGGCGGAATTCTCATCCGTGTCGGGAGTTTGCCTCCGAGATACGAGCCCGGTAATCAACTTCCATGGTGACTTCATAGGCGGATAAACCTCACGCAACAGCACGACGATATTGCCGCGGTTTTCGAACTGGGCTCGCGACAAGAGCCCAGTCGACAGTTCGTAAATTGCCGTCTCGAATTAGATATTGATTTCGCGGCGGACCTAGCTGGATCGCTCAGTCCAGCCCAAGACGCTTGCGGAGGTCGGCGTTTTCCGCACGAAGCTTTTCTGCAAGAGACTTGCGAAGTCTTTTGTTCTCTTCTTCGAGCTGCAGGAGATCCGCAATGTCGTCAAGCGTCGTAGAACTCCCGCCTGCCGTTGCTGCTTTCTGCTTTGCCGACGATTTCTTGGAAGCCACATTGGGAGCGGCCGAATTCTTCGGCTTCCTGCCGGGCCGATTCCCTTTCGTGACTGGTGCTACCTCTGCAGCAGCAGCTGCCTCACCGCGCTTTCTGTGTCCCCGCGGTGCGCTTGTCGTGGCTTCCTTCGATGCAGCTACACTCGCCTCGATAGCCGCTTTTGTACGGCGTGGGGCACGCTGTTTCTTCTCGGGCTGCGCGTCTGGTGTAACATCGGTAGCAGGGCTGGAATTAATGTCGTCGGCCATTGGTTTCTCCCTCAGTAGGCGGGAGTGTTTTCAACTGGACGCGCTTGCGTGTCAATAAGTGCTTTTTTTTGCAGGGGGTGCGGGATCTGACTAAAGCAGAAATGGAAGACTTTGTCCGTGCAAGGCGCGAGCGTCTATTGCTAATCGCGCAGATACCGCACGAGAGCTATGATGAGCGGATTGATTTGATGTTGAGGTATTGGTGGCACCGCAGTCAACGGCTGGTCTTTTCGGCACCACTAAGCGGGTTTCCGAACAGATCGGTAGGCGCCGTGCGATCGCCAGCACGAGGCAAATCGGCAATCTTGCCGCTGAATGACCGGGCGCTATTGGGCTTTCCCGCCCACAACGCAATTGAGAGCTTCTCACCCGCTTTGATGTCGCGATGTGCAACAACGTAGCCTTGATGGTCTGGCGCACTTTCACGCCCCATCTTTTCGTTTTCGAAAAGACTTACTTCCCCTGGTTTTGCGTCGTATGGCATTAGAACCCTCGTGATCTCCTGCAACAAATGCAGATAGATCGATACGGCTGAAGTCAATTTCGCATAAACGCCCGGTGCGAGACGCTGTCTCACCGAGCGTCTGGATGGAGACAGGTCTTTCGCGAGACCTACTGACTTAGTGCTAAACTCCTGGCTCGTCGTCGCTGGCGCGATCCTCTTGCAATCGCTGTATCCAGAAGGCATCAAATTTCCGGGCCAACCTTTTAAATCCAGTATCTGTGGGATGGAGTTCATTGCTCCAATCGCGCGCGTAAGCAGCATTGGTAAATGTACCTTGGGTATCGATGACCGAAAACCTGTTGCTGCCCTCGCTCTCCAACCGCTTCAGCATTGTGCGAAATTTCTTCAGAGCATCTGAAACGATGATCTTTCCGTCAGCAATACTCCAGCCTCGCGACTTCAGCGATGGGTATAGCCAAGGCCCAGCACACAATGGATGGCGATTGTCTGGGGTTGGGAAGTCGTAGGTATGTGCGAACACGCGCACTCCAGGCGCGTATCGGTCGCGGATCTCAAACAAAGTGAGATAGTTTACCTCCGCAACACCGAGAACCCGGTCAAACTTTGAGACATTCAATCCTTGTTGGGGTGGTTGCCCTTCATTGAACTTGAGAAAGTTCACGAACTGATCCCCGGCAACGTCGTTTCCGCCTGCAGAACAGAAAATGGCGTCCGGCTTCCCATTGAACCAATTCCCCGGGTTTGAAAGCGCACGGACCAGCCGCTGTTGCTTTGGCCCCGACATCATATCCGTGGTCGCGTCGCCATGATGCGCCAGGCGAAGGATCAGCTTTTCATGATCATGCATCAGTTCGAGCTGGGCAATGATGTCTGTTTGTCCAAGCGCGATATCGTTGACCAATGGATAGTCGAACCAGGAGTCGCCAACAGCGACAGCTGTGTAAGGCATTGCGGAGCGAAGGCCGGTCGCGGCAACCGCTCGCATGACAGTCGCGACCTTCTCCTGGTGCTCGTGGATTCTTTGCTCAATATCCTCCTCGATTTGCCTTTTAGCTCTGGCATAGACATCGAGCCCCTCCACCATACTTGCCTCCGTTTGGCTATGTGCGCATGGAGAACGGTAAAGCACCAGTTTCTAATATTCAAATCACGGTTGCATATCGCAGGGAACCTGCAGTCGTCGCTCGGCCAATAATCCGACGCCGCCCAAGCGACATTGGCCTTCCATCAGAAATTGGCGGCGAATGGATACTATGAACAGAGCTTCGTCGCCCAGTATGGCGACGCCGCCCTCGAAGAGGCGAAAACGAAATTGAAGGACGCCTGCAGTAGGTGGGTTTCCCCCGATGTCAATCTAAGGCACGCGCGTCATTGAGAACGCCCCGAACGCGAAGATAGAAGCCATCACCCATGATGTGCCGACAACACCCTGTTGAGTTGTCGGAGCCTCCAAGTTCCCGCAACGCCGGAGCTACCCTCGTCGTTCTTTCTTTACGCAGGGCCCGGATTAGGCTGGCTAGTTGCGTTCGCTATCGCGTGAAACCGCCCGTCCCATGCGTTGAGTTCATCCAGCGGTCGTTGCGGCGCCCCGCTGTCAGAGCCTCATTCCAGAATGGCAGCGGCTAGGCCTATTCTCGGACTTCGATTGGCTGGGTCATCGTATCGACGACGCCCTAGACGTGCCCGCTTCTCAACAGGTGGTAAAGGTCTTCCAACATCATCTCTGCATTCTCCCCCCGGAGCAGACGGCGCGAGTTTGAAGCGCTCAGCGAGAATAATAACAATAAGGTTTGAACATGAGGCTTAGTCATGTATGGCCTGGACCGGTCTGTGGCGGACAAAAAATCATCGCACTTTGACAACATCCGCTTCAAATCCGTAGGCTCTCTGAACAAGTCCCACGCGGATCTCATAACGCGTGTACCAGTCTGCCCGGCCCCGGCGTTGCGCCTCAACGTGATCGACAACGGCTTTCCATGCTCGGATGCTTTCCTCGTCCCTCCAATAAGAGTTGATTATGCCGAAACCATCAGCACGGCGGGCGCTTTCGAAACCCAGAAAGCCAGGCTGCTGCTTTGCCAGTTCCACCATCGCAACGCCGATTTCACCATAACCGTCTTCGACGTCCGTTCGTTGCGATGAGAAGCAGACCACGTAGTAGGGTGGTGCAGGCAAGGAAGCGATAGACATGCCGACCTCTCGTTGCCAACGGCAGCTTTACAGGAATTACCGGATTCGATCGCCATCCTTATACCGCAGCCATGCTACTCCAACCGTGATGCAATACACGAGCGCCAGCATAAAATGGTAGATTGGAAACGCTAAACGATCGATGATAGGACCAGCACCATGATCGCGCTGATCGATGATGCAATGATGACGGCAACCACATACGTGAGACGGAACATAAGCACGACGAGGGCCGCTGCCTTTGAGAACGTAACACCCTGCCCACATTGGCGTCGGGCTCAAAGAATTTGCCGATGATCCTATCTCACCGATAGCGACCATCGCTGAGATACGAGCTTTCCTGCGTCCTGCTGTAACGTATCTTGAGCGCTTCAATCTCCCGTTCGTCGACGTGGTGCCGTTAACCGCCTTATTCGGCAGCTACTAGAAAGAAGCTATTCTGCGAGGAGGAGGCTAGCGCATGAACTCTGGCTTCAGCCTTGGCAATCAGCTGATAGAATTCGTCCTGCGCTTCGACATCCAACTGGATGACAGCGTTGACATCGTCTGGTGTGTCACAGACGCAGGCGACTGCCGAGATAGGACAGATGCCGCCTGGATAGCGTTTGCCGGTGCCGGTATAGGCGCGGCGGCCCCAGCGCTCCGAATAAACAGTCTCTTCGCGGTCGAGGTGCAGAATGGTCCCCTTACACGCGGTGACGATGGCGGCCTTGCCGTAAGCGAACCAGTGGTAGTTCAGCTTCCGCAGAACATATTTACCCGTGATGTCCTCGCCCGCCAACTCTGCCGGGTCACTAATCATTCTGATCATAATGGCTTACCTCTCATCGCTCGCTAGTATCCGTCAGGACTGCTGCCGCGGCAAGACAGAAAAACGTAGCATTCGGAGTGACTTAGTCACAAAGTGTTTCCAATTCTTACACCGCTTCGAGCACCGATTCAGGTGGCTGGTAGCGTTCTGGAAGAGCTGCATCAGCGAGGTCAATTCTTCAGCGGCGGCAAACGTCAGGGAAAAACGTTGGGTTGATTTAGATCCGGACGCTGGGCATCACGTACTCCTGCCGGGCGAAACAACGTCGAAATCGTCACTTCATGCGCACCGGTACTGATGAAGCTGATGTACGACTCGGGCTGCTTGGGATGCCATTACACGGGTTCGCCGCCGGGAGAATCGATAAAGCGAGACGCGGAGCGACAATTGCCGCGGGCGAACTCATTTTCCAGCAGGCCCCATCATGCGGGAGACCGTGGACGAATAGCGAGAGGTGGCCTCCCGACGGTAATAGCGGGAGGCAACCGTGCCTTCCAGTCGGAGCCGACAGAGAAGGGTTGCGATTGGTTCTGACAACGTCGACCGAACCGAGCGCGGTTCGAATCTCGCGCACGGTCGAGGAGGCACAATTGCCAGCAGTAGCAGGGCCCGACTGACATGCCCGACACGTGCCGTCAAGGCGAACGCTAACGCCCCGGCGCTGAAGCGCCGAGCCTGTCGATGGATGTTCACGGTTAACCCCTCAGTTGCCCGCGAGGAACATCGTATGTTTTACTGTTACGTCAATTCCGAGCCTTAAGACATCGTTAACACAGGCTGTTGATGGGCCCGGCACTTAACCAAAATGAACGGAGATCGATGGCATGCATACGTTCACCGTAACCGTCACGTCAAAGCTGCAAGCAGACACAGTCGAAGAAGCCGCCTTGCTCTTTTACCAGCAGCTCGTAGTGGGCCCGCCGCCACTTAGCTTTCACGTAATTGATGAAGCTAACACGACCACAGAGGTGATGCTCGATCAGGTAAGGGCGGATGAGTTCGCAAGCATCGATCACACTGTAGATCCAGGCAACTGGTAGATCCTGCAAGACCGCACGGCTCCCAAAACTTTCAAGGGGTAAGCACGCCGTCGCAAGTGCATTTTTTGAACCGCGCAAGTTATCGTGATACTTCGCAAAGAGGGCAGTCTCGGATCAGAGTTTACTCACTTCAAAGACCCGCGACATCGAGTTCGTCAGATATTCAATCTGGCTCCCATGTTTTGACCTCGAATCCACGTTTTCTGACGCTGTGCATTAATTAAGACGATTAAACTCTTGTTCGCAAACGATGCTGTTATGCCAGTCAAACCGCTGAGTGCAACAATACCAATCTTCATTCGATAGTTGAAAATTGATCAATGCAGGCTCGCCGGGCAAGTTCGAATTCGCGATCTTTAGTTATGCGGTGTTTGCTCCCACCTTCCGGATCGCAGGTTGATCGGTGATGTTTCACGCCCACCGAGGGCTTCGACATATGACGATTACAGGGTTTACACATAGCACCAAGGCTGATGAGCCAGTGCAGCGTTTTGAGGTCTTCACGGGCTCCGCCGCCGCGACTGGAGCGATGAAGAGAAGGACCGGTTAATCGCGGAGAGCTACACCGGCGAAAGATCGGTGAGCGCAGTTGCGCGGCAGCATGGATTGTCGCCAGGTCAGCTGTTCACATGGCGACGCTTGCCCGCAAGCCACTGGATGCGGTCGCCGATCATGTTCCGATGTTTGTGTCAGCGGCTGTGGGCGTGCGACGAGAACCTGTCCCAAAGAAAGCGAGACGGATGCGTTCGCCGAGGAAACCAACTGCGGGTGCTGGTATTGAACTGAAGATTGGTGGAGCCACGTTGCGGATTGCATCCGGCACTGATGCCGCGACAATCGCCGCCGTCATCCAGGCATTGCGGGCTCAACCGTGATTAGCCCATCCGGCGCGGTAAAAGTCATGATCGCCACCAAGCCTGTCGACTTCCGCAAAGGTGCAGAGGGGTTGGCGGCGCTGGTGAAGGCCGAGATGGGAGCCGACCCGTTCTCCGGCACGATCTATGTGTTCCGGGCCAAGCGAACCGACCGCATCAAACTGATCTTCTGGGATGGCAGCGGCGTGTGCCTGGGTCGCCAAGCGGCTTGAGGATGGCGAGTTTCATTGGCCCCGAATGCAGGACGGCGCAATGCATCTGACATCCGTCCAGTTCTCGGCTTTGTTCGAGGGGCTGGACTGGAAGCGAGTCCATGCGACGGGCCAGGCACGCGTTCCGGAAAAGGCCGGATAACGACCGCGACCAATTGAATCAGCCGCACTCGGCGCCTCGTTTTGGAGCGCAAAATATGCTGTTCTCGACCCATGACGATAACGGCGGACGAGCTTCCGGATGACCTGAACGCGCTGAAGGCGATGGTGCAGCAGCGCCACGGCTTCGGTCGCCGCGCCGAAACGCTTCCCGAGGATCAGCTTCTCCTTGGGCTGGAAGAAGCCGAACAGGTCGAGGCGGAGGCTCTTGAAGCGAAGGAAGAGGCGTTGGCCGTCGTGCGTCAGGCACGCGTTGCCAAACGGCGAACGAACCGGGGGGCGCTTCCTGCCCATCTGCCACGCATCGAGATGATCGTCGATATCGATGACCTGCCTGCCCAGGCTGCCGTCATGATCTGCATCGGATCGGCGAAGATGTCAGCGAGAAGCTCGACATCGTTCCCGCCCAGTTCCGGGTTCTGGTTGTTCGTTGACCAAAGTATGCCTGCCGGGCTGCGAGGATGTCGTCGTCCAGACTCCGGCTCCCGCCCGGCTGATCGAGGGTGGCATTCGCACCGAGGCAACCGTCGCCCAGGTTCTCGTCTCCAAGTATGCTGACCACCTGCCCCTCTATCGGCAGACGCAAATCTACAAGCGGCAAGGGATCGACCTCGACCGCTCGACGCTCGCGGACTGGGTCGTTCGTGCCGCCTGGCACCTTCGTCCGGTCCATCAGCGACTGCTCGATGTGTTGAAGAAATCATCCAAGCTCTTCGCGGACGAGACGACTGCACCGGTGCTCGATCCGGGGCGCGGCAAGACCAAGACGGGTCAACTCTGGGCGTATGCTCGCGATGACAGGCCATGGCAGGGCACCGATCCGCCCGGTGTCGCATATGTCTATGCGCCGGATCGCAAAGCCGAACGCCCGATGGCGCATCTCGAAGGCTTTATTGGTGTTCTCCAGGTGGACGGCTACCGCGGCTATCGCCCGTTGGCTGCCAGGAACACCGTGTCGCTGGCTTTCTGCTGGAGCCATGTCCGTCGGCGCTTTTACGAACTGGCGGCCGCTGGTCCGGCACCCATTGCCACCGAGGCGCTCAGACGTATCGCCGAACTCTACAAGATCGAAGACGAGATACGTGGCCGCACGCAGGAAGAGCGCTACACCGCTCGTCAGGAAAAGAGCCGTCCGATCACCGATAGCCTCGCTCCTTGGCTACGTGAACAGCTTGGCCTCATCAGCCAGAAGACAAAGCTTGCCGAGGCAATCCGGTACGCCCTGTCCCGCTGGGATGGGTTGACCGGTTCATCGACGACGGTCGGATCGAGATCGACTCCAACACCGTCGAGCGGTCAATCCGCCCAATTGCTCTCAATCGCAAGAATGCACTCTTTGCAGGTTCCGACGTTGGCGCGTCATACTGCTCATCTGATGATGTCCTTATAATAAAAGGGGATTTTGAACCAGATCCTGAGATCTCGGGCGCCGTGATCGCCTGGCATCGGCTTCGCGGCGCACGGCGTCGTGCTGGAGGTCGGAAATTCGGACGATCCAAGGCGCCCCGGTACATAGCTGGCGCGCCGGAAGGACGCCGCTGCTGACCATCCGATAGGCCGTAGCTCGACTCACCTTCAGAATGTCCGCGACCTCATCGAGGGTTCTCTCACCGCGTTCGGCCCGCTCACCTTCTCGATAGACGGAGATACCATGGATGTTGCGAAGACTGCAGACGTGGCTTCGTGTCCAGCTGGCGCCATGCCCGGTCCGCTTGCCGGAACGGTTCAGGATCGCTGCGATTGACAAATCAGGTAACTGCCTGGCCAAAGCGCGCACGAGATCAACGACATCAGCTTTAACTGCCCAGCGGGTCTGGCCGATCTTGTTCTTCCTCACTGTCATCCGGGTATGATCGCCACCTTGCCAATGAATGATGATCGCCAATGTGTCGTCGACGATATCGACGATAATTTCCGTGATCAGTAACCGAATGATCTTTTTGCGCGTCTCGGTGGACACACTGGGGCTGTCCCATGCCTGCCCCAGGTCGCTACCCAGCTTCATCAGTCTTGCACGGTCATCTGCCGATAGTGCGGGCATGTCACGGTCGGTCGAGAGCGTGTCAAGCTCGATCTCTAGGTCACGCAATTGGATCAGCTTCTCATTCCAGCGCCTTTCCAACTCGCCCGCGACCAACCGGTTGTCGGGATCGACAGCGTCATACTGGCGGCGCGCCCGGGCAGCCTCGTATTGTGCTTGCTTGATTGAGTTCTCGAGTTGCTGATGCTTATCGCTATGACGCTGAGTGTGCGCCTCCATTGCTCGCAAGGCCGCCTCGATTCCGAGAGGTTGCAACCGTTCGAGAACCTCCTGCGCGACGGCCCGATCAACTCGCATGCCACCGAAGCCGATACAGTTGCCGACCGCCATGTCGCCGAACGTGCCGCGACAAACATATCGCTGCGTATTGCCGCCTTTCCCAGAGTATTGAATATGCAGTCGGCGACCGCAGCGACCGCAGCGGAATAGTCCGGGCAATAAAGCTTCGCCACGTCTTATCGAACCTCGTCCCATGTAGCTTTTTCCATTCGCATTCTCGGCGATCAGATGCTGATTCCTTTCAAACTCGGCCCAGCTAATATAGCCTTCATGATGGTCGTGGATCAAAACCTCCCAGTCCTTCGAATTACGCCGCAACGTATCACGGGTGACCCGTTTGCGCCCATCCTTGATCATCACACGTGTCGCACGCCGGCCGTAGGCGTAGGAGCCGGCGTAGACCGGGTTTGTCAGTATGTGATGAAGGGTGTGATAAACCGGAGCTTTCCACTCGATCGGCCGTTTGCCGCGCCCTTGAATGACAGACGGGACCAAGACATTCTCTTGCCTGAACCAGATCAGCACTTGGCGGACGGTCTGCAGTTCGGCGAATTTGCGAAAGACGAGCAGAATGCTCTCCTGAACGCGCCGATCTGGATCCTTCTCGACACGGGCATCATCCGTCTTCACGTATCCGACGGCAACGGTGAGATAAAGGTCGCCGCGCCGCGCCTTTTGGCGCATGGCCTCGACCGATCGTTGCCGAAACACGGATAACTCCATCTCGCTCATAGTGCCCTTCATGCCAAGAAGGAGACGATCGTTAGGCGAGCGCGGATCGTAAATAGCCTCTTCATCGACGATCAGAGTGCCGACCAGACCACAAAATTCCAGCAAGGTGTGCCAATCACGGCCATTGCGCGCCAGACGTGAGGCCTCAAGCGATACGACTGCTCCCACCCGACCTTCACATATCGCCGCCAACAGCTTCTCGAATCCCGGACGGGCCGTGCCACCTCCGGATCGTCCAAGGTCATCGTCCACGATCTCGACGGTCTCCCAACCCAACTGTCGAGCACGCTCGACTAAGCTGTACTGCCGTCTTTGGCTTTCCAGATTATTGGCAACTTGGTAGGCCGTCGACTGACGGACGTAGACGAAGGCGCTAAGGCTAAGATGGTCGGCAGTGATCTTACTCATTGCCCGCCTCCATTCCGCCGTCGGCGCACCGCTTGCCGGCCAGCTTTGCCGCCGCTTCTGTCAACAGTAGTTGCAGGAGTGTTAAGGCTTCCCGGCGCTGGGTGTCGCTCAGGTCTACCGGCCGGGCTGTCACGAACAGATCCAATTGCATGCGAAATTGCTTTCTCATGGCTTATCCCTTCGGCTTCTTGCACCGAGCGACAGGGTACGAGAGAATCAATGAAAGCGCGCAGTTCAATAAGCTTCGTTGCCGAAAGGCGCGGCTCGGTTACAATCTCGATCGAACCTGCCGCAGGATCAAACATCCATGCGGGGATGTGAAATGAGCCACCATGGACTTGTCGAATCAGCAGATAATGAACACCTTCGTGCTCATGGCTGCCGGTTACCAATACGGTTTGGTCAACCAGTGGATGGAAGGGATAAGTGACCTTGGATTCGAATGCCAGAAACCCGGCATTATGAACCCGGCTCCG